>CAWCKO010000047.1:0-547032 GCA_963796145.1 uncultured Acidobacteriaceae bacterium
ATCGTTAATCCTGATGCTGTGCTGCCCCTTGCGATCGCCCGATAGTGCCTCAAGCCCAGAGACCCTATCTGCGGGCTACGGCCTTTTCCGATGGAAGCTGCGAAGTGTCCCATCCACCGCCCAGCGCCTCAATGAGTTGAACGCTGCTGGTCATCTGTTGGACTTGCAGAGTAATCGCCGTTTGTTGATTGCTCAGAAGAGATGTCTGGGCGGTAAAGACGTTGAGGTAGGTATCCACGCCGGTCTTGTAACGAATGAGGGAGAGGTCAAAATAACGCTGGGCTGCGGCGATGCTGTTCTGCTGCTCTCGTCTTTGCTCGCCCAGCCAGCGTACGGAAGCCAGGTAATCCTCGGTCTGTTGGAATGCTGTGAGAACAGTCTGCCGGTAGGCGGCTGCATCGGCCTCATACTGCGCCTTGTATTGGGCGATGAGACCTCGGCGTAGTCCTCCATCAAACAATAGTTCAGAGGCGGACGGCCCAGCGGAGAAGAACCGGCTCGGCCAGGTAAACAGATTGCCGATCTTCGAGCTCTCGAGCCCGAGGTCACCGCCGATCGTAAAGGTCGGATAGTAGGCTGCGGTTTCGACGCCGATCAGAGCATTGGCTTCGGCCATCGTTCGTTCCGCAGCGGCAATGTCTGGACGGCGCTCAAGAATCTGGGAAGGCACTCCGATGGGAATCGCCGGCACGTTGTTGGTCAACTGCCGTTTGGGTATAGAAAATGACGACGCGGCCTGCCCTGTGAGGACCGCGATCGCATGCTCAAACTGGGCGCGGGCAATGCGGAGATTGGTAGCGGATGCGATGGCGGTGTCGAGGTTCAGCTGCGCCTGTGCCACCGATTGCTCGGTGTCCACTCCCGTCCTGCTGCGGACCTGGGTGAGAACTAGGTCTTTCTGATAGGCCTCGATGGTTTGCTGATAAAGGTCTACGAGGGAATCCTGCCCGCGCACTTCGAAATAGAAGACGGCGAGGTTCGCCTGCTCTGTCAATCGTTCGTTCGCCAGATCGGCAGCGCTTACCTGGGCTGCATTGGCAGCCTGGCGAACTGAATTGCGAATGCGTCCCCAAACGTCGGGCTCCCAGGAAACGTCAAACGGCAGACTGAAGTCATTACTGTTCAAATTGATGCCGGGAAAAGTCTCAGACGTATTGGCAGAGGAGCGCGCCCTGGTATATGCAGGACCCACGGAGACCGTTGGGTAATAGGCGGCGCGCGCTTGTCTGACTTGAGCGCGAGCTGCCATGAAATTCTGAAACGATTGCGCGATGTTCTGGTTTGAGATATTGAGCTTCTCTTCCAGGGCATTCAGCTCCGGCTCGTTGTAAATCTCCCACCAGTTGCCCCTGACGGTCGCGTCCTGTGGAGTGGCCGGCATCCACGTGGTGCCGTCGGAGGACTGTTGCTGTTGCGGCACAGCTTCCTTGTAGGCGGGGGGCGCCTGCGTAACCGGAGCAACGTACCGGGGACCTACAACACATCCCTCGAGCAGCAGGCACGCGCCAGCGCGATTGTGCTGCTGAGAGGTGGCCTTGCGGTTTCCGGATCTGAGCGTTTTGCCGAGCTTCATAATGTCTTCCTAAATTGCTGGATTGCTCGTCGCTTGAGTGTACGGAAGGGCGCGGCGGCTGAATCGATGACTGAGGCGATCGAAATAGAGGTAAATAACCGGTGTGGTATAGAGCGTAAGCACCTGGCTGAAGATAAGGCCTCCGCAGATGGCGATGCCAAGAGGGCGGCGCAACTCTGAGCCAGTCCCTGTTCCCAGGGCAAGCGGCAAGGCGCCAAAGAAAGCAGCCAGCGTGGTCATGAGAATCGGCCGGAAGCGCAACATGGCTGCTTCAAAGATCGACTCTTCGGTGCTCATCCCCTGTTCACGTTCCGCCATGAGCGCGAAGTCGATCATCAGGATCGCGTTCTTCTTCACGATGCCAATGAGCAGGAAAATGCCAATGACCGAAATGACATCGAACTCGCTGTGGAACACTAACAGCGCAAGAACGGCGCCCACGCCTGCGGAGGGGAGGGTGGTCAGGATGGTGATTGGATGGACAAAGCTCTCGTACAGGATTCCCAGGACGATGTAGATCGAAAGCAGAGCGGCGAGGATGAGCATCGGCTCGGTAGAAAGGGATGCCAGGAAGGCTTGGGCGGTTCCTGCGAATTGCTCGCGAAGTGTCGGCGGCGCTCCGATGCGCTGCTGCATCTGGTTGATGAGCACAGTCGCTTGTCCGAGCGATGTGCCGCGCGCAAGGTTAAACGAAATGGTCACCGAAGGAAAGAAGGACGAGTGATTCACCGCCAGCGACGACGTAGCGGCATGCGCCTTGGTGAAAGCCTGCAGCGGAACGGATGCCTTACCCGAGGCATGAACATAGGTTGAGTTGAGGGTGCTGGGATCGCGATAGAACTGGGGCGCAGCCTCCATCACCACGTAGTACTGGTTCAGTGAGGTGTAAATCGTCGATACCTGCGATTCTCCGAACTCGTCGTACAAGGATTGATCGATAAGCTGGGGGGTCACGCCGAAGCGAGCTGCGGTTCGCCGGTCGTAGTCCAAAAACATCTGCATGCCGCTGTTTTGCTGATCGGTAGTCACGTCCTTGATCTGCGTCATCTTCAGCATCTCTTTGTAGATCAACGGTCCCCAGGTCGTGAGGTCGCCCACAGAATCGGCCGAGATCTGATACTGGTATTGCGCGTTGCTCTGTCGTCCTCCGACACCAATGTCCTGGGCAGCCTGCAGAAAGGTCGAAGCTCCCGTCAATGCGGCAAGCCTGGGACGAAGTCGATCGACCACCTGACCGGCGGTGACGCCGCGGCGCTGCGGAACCGGCTTGAGGGACATAAAGACGAAAGCGGTGTTGCTGGCCCCACCCCCTCCGGTAAAGCCCTGGACTGCTTGAACGGCCGGGTCCTCCTTGATGACTCGTTCCGTGTTGAGCAAGGAGGCTCTCATCGCTGAAAAAGAGGCGTCCTGGGAGCCTTGAAGGCCGCCAAAGATGAGGCCCGTATCCTGCAATGGAAACAGTCCTTTGGGAACGTAGACGAAAAGAACAACATTGAGGACGACGGTTCCAAACAGGCTGAGGATGACGAGGCGCGGATGTTTGAGCGCCCAGGTAAGGCTCCGCCGGTAGAATTCAAGCAAAGCGGAAAAGCCACGGTCGCTGAGACGATAGAAAAAACCGTGCTCCTCCTGATCAGTAGGTCGCAGCAGGTAGACACACATCATGGGTGTCACGGTAAGCGAGATAAACATCGAAATGGCAATCGATAGGCAGAGAGTCACGGCAAACTCGTGGAACAATCGGCCGATCAAGCCGCCCATGAACAGCAGAGGCACGAATACCGCAACCAGGGAAAGGCTCATCGAGAGCACGGTAAAGCTGACTTCCTGGGCTCCCTTCAGGGCTGCTTCCCAGGGAGACATCCCGTCTTCGATAAAGCGGGCAATGTTCTCCATCACCACAATGGCGTCATCGACCACGAAACCGGTGGAGACAGTCAACGCCATGAGCGAGAGATTGTTGATGCTGTATCCCAGCAGATACATCCCGGAAAACGTTCCGATCAGCGAGGCGGTCACAGCCACGCCCGGCACCAGCGTGGCTTGCGGGCTGCGCAGAAAGACGAACACCACCGCCACCACCAGCAGGATCGACAGACCCATCGCGATTTCCACGTCTTTGACCGAAGCGCGAATAGTGGTGGTGGTGTTAATGGCGATCCCGAGCTTGTCACCAGCCGGGATGGAGGCGTTCAGCGCGGGCAGCGCCTTGATGATGCGATCGGTTACGTTGATAGCATTCGCATTCGGCAGTCGGTAGACGAGAAGCACCACGCTCGGCTTGCCGTTGGCAAAACCGGCAGAACGAGTGGTTTGTATCGAATCAAACACCTGGGCTACATCCCGCAGGCGCACAATGCTGCCATTGCTGGAATCGGTGCCAATCACTATAGGCGCATAATCCCTGGCTTTGGATATCTGATCGTTGGCAGTGATGTCGGCGGTCACTGCGTCGTCGCTCAGCTGACCTTTAGGACGGTTGGAGTTTTGTCCGGACAGCACCCGGGCCACATCCTGCGGGCCTAAGCCGTAACTGCTAAGTTGTTGCGGATTGAGATCAATGCGCACCGCCGGAAGGGAGCTTCCGACGACCTGCACCTGGCCGACACCCGAAATCTGCGAAATCTTCTGCTGAACAATCGAGGATGCAGTGTCAAACATCTCCCCCTGGCTATGGGTATCAGATGTCATATTGAGCACCATCAGCGGGAAAGCGGAGGAGTTCACTTTGCGATACGTCGGGTTAGCCGGCAGATTCGCGGGCAAATAGGTTCGCGCCGCGTTGATGGCCGCCTGAACGTCGCGCGCTGCACCATCCACATCACGGCTGTAGTCGAATTGAAGCGTAATCGACGTAGTGCTGAGGGTGCTCGAAGATGTCATCTGCGTGACACCGGCAATACGCCCGAACTGGCGTTCCAGTGGAGTTGCCACTGAGGAAGCCATGATCTCAGGGCTCGCTCCGGGTAGCTGCGCGGCAACCGTGATGGTGGCAAAATCCACCTGCGGCAAAGAGGCAACCGGGAGCTTCACGAACGCCATGCAACCCGCAATGATGATCGCTACCGTCATCAGGATGGTGGCTACGGGCCGCTTGATGAAGACGGCGGATAGGTTCACAGCGGTTCCGCCGTTCTCGGGTTGTTCAAGACGGCGCTGCTCCGCCAGGAGAATCGCCGCGCCAGCCGGTCGAAGAACACGTAGATGACTGGAGTGGTGTACAAGGTCAGCACCTGGCTGACAAGCAGGCCGCCCACCATCGCAATCCCAAGAGGACGGCGAAGCTCGGAGCCGATTCCCGAACCGAACGCCAGCGGGAGGCCGGCGAACAGGGCGCACAGCGTAGTCATCATGATCGGTCTGAAGCGGAGCAGCGAAGCCTGAAAGATGGCGTCCGTAGCATTCATACCCTGATTGCGCTCCGCATCGAGTGCGAAATCCACGATCATGATGCCGTTCTTCTTGACGATCCCGATCAAGAGGATGATGCCAATGATGGCAATAACATCCAGGTCCTGGTGGAAGATACGAAGCGCCAACAGGGCGCCGACACCGGCCGAGGGCAGGGTAGAGAGAATGGTGACGGGATGAATGAAGCTCTCATACAAGATGCCGAGGACGATGTACACGGCCACCAGGGCCGCAAAGATCAACAACGCTTCATTGCTGCCAATGGACTGATACGCTGCTGCCGTTCCCTGCAGATCGCCCTGGACACTGGCCGGCATCTTCAACCGGTCCTGTGTCTTTTCCAGTGCGTCTACGGCCTGGCTCAACGAACTCCCCGGGGCGACATTGAACGAGATAGTGACGACAGGAAATTGTCCCTGATGGTTGATCGTCAGCGGCGATGTAGTCGTGGTGAAGCGGCTAATCGCGGAAAGGGGAACAGGGTTGGACGTGGATGACGAGGAGCTTGAGGAACCGCCGCTACCGCCCTGGTTGCTGCCCTGGTTGCTGCCCTGGTTGCTCGAAGACGATTGCGTCGCGAGCGCTGTGGGAGGCGTCGAAGACGATAGGTTGATATTGCTGGAAGTAGAGGATGACGAACTCGTACTGCTTGTAGATGAAGTTTGATTACCAGCCGTATTGGTCAGCGAGCTGGCCGGAGTAGAGGATGCGAGCCCGCTGCTCGACCCAGCATTCAGTGTGCTGACAGTGCCGCTGGAACCTGACGAGGTGCGGCCGGAAGTACTTTGCGCAGCCGAGCTGGAATTTGAGCTGCTGGCCCCCTGAATATAGATAGCTTTGAGCTTGTCCGGGCCCTTCTGGAACTCGGGAAGCGTCTCCAGAATGACGTGGTATTGATTCGATTGCGTATAGAGAGTGCTGATCTGCCGCTGTCCGAACGCGTCGTAAAGGGTAGAGTCGATCTGGTCCGGCGTAATGTTCAGGCGGGAAGCGGTGGCACGATCCATGTCCAGGTGCACGCTCACGCCATTGTTCTGCTGATCGGTGGTGACGTCGGTCATCTGAGGCAGCTTACGCAGCTCGGCGACCATCTTTGCCGTCCACTGATTCAGCTCGCCGATATCCGGGTCTTCCAGTGTGTACTGGTATTGCGTCCGGCTGACGCGATCGTCAACCGTGAGGTCCTGGATCGGCTGGAGGATAGAGGTGGATTCCGGGAACCTGGTCAACCCGCCTTTGTAGACGGAACATCACTTCGGTTGCGGTGAGATGGCGTTCGGCAACCGGCTTTGAGATTGATCTGAATCCGTCCGCTGTTCAGGGTGGTGTTGGTGCCATCGGCTCCGATGAAGGAGGAGAGGCTCGCGACTGCTGGATCTTTGAGGATTTCTTCACCAAGCTGCTGCTGCTTGTGCGACATCGCCGCAAAGGAGATGGATTCAGGTGCCTGGGTGACGCCCTGGAGAGTCCCAGTGTCCTGTGTGGGGAAAAAGCCTTTGGGAATCTCAATGTACTGGTAGATAGTCAGGACCAATAAAGCGGCTGCTAGCAGCAATGTCGCGGCCTCGTACTGCAGCACCCATCTCAAGCTCCGGCCGTAGGCGGCGATGATGCGTTTGAAACCATTTTCGGTCCAGCGATAAAAGGCATTCTGCTCCGCCAGGGGAGTGTACCGCAGCAGGCGCGAACTCATCATGGGTGTAAGCGTGAGCGAGACGAAGGCGGAGATAAGAATCGTGACGCTGAGGGTGACAGCAAACTCGCGGAACAAACGCCCAACCACATCTCCCATGAAAAGCAGTGGAATGAGCACGGCGATCAGTGAGATGGTGAGCGAGATGATGGTGAAGCCGATCTGCTCAGCTCCCTTGAGCGCCGCTGCGATTGGCTCCATCCCCTCTTCCAGGTAGCGGGAGATGTTTTCAATCATCACGATGGCATCGTCGACGACGAATCCGGTGGAGATGGTGAACGCCATCAGTGTGAGGTTGTTAAGGCTGTAACCAAGCAGGTGCATCACCGAAAAACTGCCCACCAGCGAGAGAGGAACTGCGACCGCCGGGATGAGCGTGGCCGTAAAGCTGCGCAGGAATACGAATATGACCAGCACCACCAGCCCTATGGTCAGCATCAACTCGAATTCCACATCTGCCACAGACGCTCGGATGGTGTTGCTGCGGTCGGTCAACACCTTCAGCTTGACTGAGGTCGGTAATCCAGCCTGCAGTTTGGGGAGCAGTGTCTCAATCTCTTTGACCACGGCGATGGTGTTCGCCCCAGGCTGCCGTTGAACATTCACGATCACGGCCGGCGTCTGATTCATCCATCCGGCGAGCCTGGTATTTTCGATGCCGTCGGTGATCTTCGCCACATCCGTCAGCATCACCGGTGCGCCGTTCTTGTAGGCCACCACTACATCTTTGTAGCCGTCGCTCGAGAGCAGTTGGTCGTTGGCATTAATCTGGAAGTTCTGTGCCGGGCCATCAAAGCTGCCCTTGGCGGTGTTGACCGATGCGTTGACCAGGGCTGAACGCAGATCTTCGAGATTAATGCCGTAAGAGGACAGCGCCACCGGATTCGCCTGAATGCGAACCGCCGGTTTGTTCCCTCCACTGATGGTTACCAGGCCGACGCCGCTGAGTTGCGAGATCTTGGGTGCCAGCCGCGAATCGACCAGGTCTTCCACCCTCGACAGCGGAAGAGTTTCCGAGGTCAGCGCCAGTGTCAGTACAGGAGCATCCGCCGGGTTCACTTTGCTGTATACCGGGGGCACAGGAAGGTCTGTAGGCAGGTAGCCCTGGGAAGCGTTAATGGCGGCCTGGACTTCTTGTTCCGCTACGTCGATGTTCAGGTTCAAGGAAAATTGAAGCACGATGATGGAGCTCCCATCGGAGCTGGTCGAGGTCATCTGCGTCAGTCCTGCGACTTGACCAAACTGTCTTTCGAGCGGTGCCGTCACCGCCGAACTCATTACCTGCGGACTGGCGCCGGGATAGAACGTCTGCACCTGGATGGTTGGATAGTCAGCCTCCGGCAAGGCGGAGACGGGAAGGGTGGTATAAGCCACCAGGCCAACGACCAGGATGGCAACCATCAAAAGGATGGTGGCGATCGGCCGCAGGATGAACGTCCGCGAAGGACTCACTGACCACCCTGGGCCTGTCCGGGAGAGGATGGCATCTTGCCACTCTGCCCCTCGATGTTGATCCCCTCGATTTTGATCTTTGACCCGTCCTGCAGCTTGTCAAAGCCCGTAATCGGGGACGGTTTCTCCGGCGTTGAGACCGGTCACGGCAGCCTGGTCGTTTTCCGTGGTCAGCTCGTTGACAGTCCTTATCTTGACCGTATTGCCTGAAACCACATAGACGAAGGCTTGGGTTCCGTTGCGCTGTACGGCCGCGGTCGGAATGAGAACTGTGTCCTTCAGCGTCTTCACCAGCAGACGCGCATTGACGAACTGGTTGGGATAGAGCTTGAGGTCGGTATTCTCGAACTGACCCCTGAAGCGGACAGTGCCGGTAGAGGTGTCAATCTGGTTATCGAGTGTGAGCAGCTTTCCCGTAGCCAACTTTGTCTGCTGCGACCGATCGAAGGCATCCACGGTGAGGCCGCTGCGGTGAAGGATTTCGTCTCGCACCTTTGCCAGATCGTCTTCGGCGACGTTGAATACGACGGTGATTGGCTGCAACTGGGTAATGACGACCAGCGGGTTCGAACCGCCGGAAAATACTGTGTTGCCCGGATCAATCAGACGGAGGCCGACTCGGCCATTGATGGGTGACGCCAGGTGGCAGTAGCTCAGCTGTACCTGGGCGTATTCGACCGCTCCTGTGTCGTTCTGCACCGTTCCCCGATCCTGTTCAACCAGCTGCTTCTGGTCCTCGTAGGTCTGGGCCGCGATTGCCTGCTGGTCAAAGGCGTCTTTATAGCGGGCTTGATCCATCACCGCTTGCGCCAGCAGACCGCGATCGCGCTGCAAGGTTCCCTGGGCTTGCTTCAACTGGGCTTCGTAGGGCCGGGGATCGATCTCGATCAGTGGCTCGCCGCGATGGACCATCTGGCCTTCGACGTAATGGACGGCCACAACCTGGCCGTTAACCTGGCTGTAGATGTTCACCGTTGCCACTGGGGTAACGGTTCCCAGTGCTTCCACGTAATATCCGATCGACCCCAGGTGCGCGGTGGCCGTTTTGACGGTTGGAATGGCTGGCGGTTCAACCGCAGCCGTCTTATCCGCTTCGCTCTTCCGTATGCCGCGGACCACCCCGGCTACGATCACTGCTGCAACGGCAAACACTAGCAGCCATGTCCACCTGCGGCGCTTGGAGGCTGATCGCGGCGGTGTGAGTTCGGCCTTTTCAGCAGTGCTCATGATTTGTTCCTTCGCTAACCGGCGGAAATGAAATTGCGGCTGGTTGAAAAAAGTATTACACGAAACGTAACGTTCGGTACGGATAAATGATAGAGTTAGTTCATCGGAGCAAAGATGCAAAGAGATCAGGTACTTTGATCTATGGCACCTAAAAGTACCGCCCTGAAGCAGTCTGAGCGCACCAAGTCCGAAATTCGTAGCGAACGGGTGACCAACCGGCTGCTCGACGCTGCGAGCAAATTGTTCATGGAGCGTGGGTTCGAGACCACCAGCATGAGCGAGATCGCGCGCTATGCCCGTGCCTCCAAAGAGACGTTTTACCGTCACTTCCCCGGAAAAGAAGATTTATTTAGAGCAGTCGTGATCCGCGGGGCCAAGTTGCTTGCGGCCGAACTTTCAGCCGTCCTGCTCTCCCATGAGCCGCCGGAAAAGGCTTTGGCTGCGTTCGGTGAACTGTTCCTCGATCGGATCCTCTCGGCCGATTCCATTGCCTTTCACCGCATTATGATGACGGAAAGGGAGCGATTTCCCGAGCTTATACAGAGCTTGCGCGCAGCCGGTCGTGAAACAGTCCGCGCCTCTCTCGCTCGTTACCTTAACGAGCAGGTTGCAAGGGGGAGACTGCGCAAAATGGATACGGCTGTCGGCGCCCGTCAGTTCTTTGATCTCGTTGCCGCGGAAATGATCATGGCGGCTACCCGCTGCCGTCGACCCAAACCCAGCAGAGACGAGATCCGGCAAAGAGTGAGGGAAGCTATCGACTGCTTCCTTCATGGCTACCAGGCTTGAACGGTGCTTGCGGTTGAAGTGGAGAACCACGCATCGCAGTGACTTACCACTCTTATCACCCTGTAACCCGACGCGCGAACTTGGCACGCTGACAGGCTCTGGAGAATAGGTTAGCCAGTGCCACACCTAATTTTGATAGTGCATTTAGAGATAGTGCATTTGATCACCCAGATATAACAACTTTTTTGCAGTTATTCTCACTTAAGAATACTTAGAGTTAATTCTTATAATTTCTTAATCTTAGTAAAAATCGTGCTTGATTTTGTCGCAGGTCGTGCGACATACTTCTGCGCACTTGCGGCCTCAAAGCTTCCTCTACATTCTACGCAAGCTTCGGAGAAGATCATGCAGATCTCATATTCGCCCGTTCAAGGTAGCGAACGAGTTGCTTTGCCTGGTGCGATTGCAACCGGTCGTTCGAATTCGAAAGCCATCATCGAAGTTTCATTGAAGTTAAGAAGAAAGCAACCTCTGCCGGCCCTGAACGGACGGCCGCTTGCCTGGATGACGCGCGAAGCACTGGGCAATACCTATGGCGCATCGCAGGCCGATCTCGATGAAGTAATGAAGATTCTGGGCAATTCCGGTTTGAAGGTGGTGGATGCAAAGCTGGCAACGAGAACAGTCCGCCTCCGCGGCCCCGTTTCTGCGATGGAAGAAGCTTTCCAGGTCAAGCTATTCAATTATTCTCATGCCGGCGGCAATTACCGCGGTCGAGTCGGCCCCGTCCATATTCCCGTCGCATTGAAGGATATTGTGCAGGGTGTCTTCGGACTGGACAATCGCCAGGTTGCCCGGCGGCGGCGCCATCCGGTGCGCGATAACAATTTGGCCAGGTTGGCGTCTGTGCCGTCGGCCTGGTATGTGCCGAGCGAGCTGGCATCGCATTACAATTTTCCGGCTGGGGATGGAAGCGGCCAAACAGTTGGCTTGCTCGAGTTTGGCGGCGGGTTTTTCCTCCAGGACCTGCACAAGTTCTGCACTCTGGCAAAGATACCGGCGCCCCCCAACGTGATTGCCATCAGCACCGACGGAACTCCGACCGACAGCAAGGACGGCGCAGAAGGAGAGGTGATGCTGGATATCGAGGTGGTGGCGGGCATTTGCCCCAAAGCGAACATTGCGGTGTACTTTGCGCAATGGGGAGAGCAGGGATGGATTACCGCTCTCGATGCCGCGGTTCATGATCAAACCAACAACCCAACCGTATTGTCAGTTTCCTGGGGCAACGCCGAGGATACAGATATATGGACTGATCAAGCGATGGAGCAGATCAACCAGAGCCTTCAGGATGCCGCAATGGTCGGTATGACTGTCTGTGTGGCGGCGGGCGACGATGGTTCCAGCGACGCAGTCGGCGACGGACATGCCCACGTCGACTTTCCCTCGTCAAGTCCCTATGCCTTAGCGATCGGCGGCACCACCATCCCAGCTAAAGGTGTGACTCAGCCCGACGTTGCCTGGAAGGAAGGCGACGGTCTCCGGGCTGACAATGGCGGTAGCACCGGCGGCGGTGTGAGCGCAAAATTTCCTCTTCCTGCCTGGCAGGGGGGCGTTGCTGTCAAATCGGTTAACCCAGGGGCCAAGCCGGGACGGATTATTCCTGATCTTGCTGCGAATGCCGATTGGACTGCATCTCCTTATCTACTCGTAGTGGATGGCAAACCACAGCCCAACGGTGGCACCAGCGCCGCCAGCCCCTTAGTCGCATCGCTGCTCACGCTTATCAATGCCGGCCGTCCTGCCGCCAACCGGGTCGGCTACCTGACGCCGATACTCTATCAATCCAGCGGAAATAATGGCACCACTGTCGGTGCCGCGAGTTGCACTGACGTGCAATCCGGAGAGAACGCCACGGATAAGATCGGGGGCTACACTGCTGGTCCAGGGTACGATGCAGTGTCAGGGTGGGGAACACCGAACGGCAAGAAGCTGGCGAGTGCCATCCCTATGCATCCGTAAGTGATGACCGCTTGCACCGTGGTGGGTTGGTCGGAGAAAGAGCCTGAACCGCCGGGATCGCGAGGTGACAAAAGAAGAACTAACTCGAGCCTTCGGAGCGATAGCGGCGTAGGTAGTGTTCGAGGATGTCTCGCCTTATATAGGCCGCGGCGGCACGCAGCTGGATTTCGATCTCCGTACCTCTGCCTTCTGTGCTCCATATCTGGAAGTGCGCGCCAATGGATTTAGCGCGCTCGTTCATTCCGCGAAGGCCCCAGTGACTTTTGCGGCCAACCGATTGCATTACGTCTTGGGGGATTCCTTTGCCGTTGTCGCGGCATCGTACTTTGAAGAATCTCCTTTCATAAATAATTTCCACGTCGATACGGGAAGCCTCGGCATGATGGATGGAATTCACCAGCGATTCCCGGCAGATTCCGCAAAATTCCTCCTGAACCCCGGGACGCAATGGGCGTGGATGCCCCTCTTCCGTGACGTGAATCGCCGGGCAGCCGTCAGGGGCAAACTCGATTGCCACCTGAGCCAACATCTCTGACAGGTTTTTTTCCCCATCGGCTTCGCCCCGCAATAACTGAACCCGGTTCCGGCCTTCCACAATGAGGGTGTCAGCGCGTTGCAGCGCCACTTTGAGCATCGGGCGAGCGGGATCATCCTCTGCCAGGGATTCAGACGCGTAGTGAAAGCGCAGCATCAGGCCGTGAATCGATTGCAGCAGCGTGTCATGTAATTCGCGCGCGATGCGGGTACGCTCCCGCATGCGCCCCTCCAGGCGCGCGTTGTATTGCTGGGCAAATTGGTGTAACCGGTATCGGTGTAAACCCCACACAACGAGCAGAATGATCGCTGCATATATGGTCCGGAACCACCATGTATTCCACCATGGAGGCAGGATCCTGATAGGTAACTCGAGTGCGGGCTCGCTCCAGGCACCCCGGCTGGTTGCACCTTGCACCCGAAATGTGTATCCACCTGCCGGTAGAGAGGCGTAAGTCACGATTCGTTGGTTGCTGCCCACCTCGTGCCAGTCGGGATCCAGTCCTTCGAGCTTGTAGCGATAGCGATTGGTCGCCGAATTGAAATAGCTGAGGGCGGAGAACTCGAGCGAGAAGAGGCTCTGACTATGCGAGAGAGTCAGGATGCTGGTGTAACCGATGGATTTATGGAGAGGAGTACCAGCGCCAACCGTTACCGGCTGGTCGAAGAGTTGGAAATCCGTCAGAACGACAGGGGGAACGTAGGAACTATCCTGCAGCTTGTCCGGAAAAAATGCCGCTGCGCCGCTGAAGCCTCCAAAAAACATTTCACCGGCCGCACTCTTGAAGCATGTTCCCCAGCCGGTCAAATCAGCCCCCGGGAGTCCGTCCGCGGTGGAGTAATTCCTGACCGTCTTTGTCTGCGGATCGAACCTTGCCACACCGTTGTTCGTGCTCATCCACAGCTCGCCGTGGTCATCGTCGAGGATGCAGCCCACTGCGGTGCCTCGGAACCCATCCCGCTGCCCGTACACGGTGAACTGGCCCGTTTGCGGGTTGAATTTATTCAATCCATCCTGGGTGCCGACCCACATCGTGCCCGAGCGATCAAAGTGCACTGAGTTGATCCGGTTGTCGCTCAACGTGTCTGGCCGATCCGGGTCGTGATGATAAACAGTAAAGTGGCCGGTCGCCGGATCGAAACGGTCAATGCCCGACGAGTGGGTCCCCACCCAAAGAGCTCCCTGTCGATCCTCGGCCAGTGTCGAAAAGAACGGGGCTCGATTGCCGGGATCCAGCTTATAGGTAGTAAAGCGCTCAGTAGCTGGATCAAAACGATCCAGGCCATCCCAGGTGGCCGCCCAGAGCGTCCCGGTATGGTCGACGAGCAGATGGGGGACGATGTTGTTGCTGAGACTTGTGGGATCTGCCGGATTGTGCAGAAATCTCTGGAAGTGTCCGGTCTTCGGATCCATACGGTAGAGCCCGAGGTTGAAAGTACCCACCCAAAGCTTGCCTGCGCGATCTTCGTTGATCGCGATCACATCACTGGCTTCTCCTGCTCCGGTAACCTCGTAGGAAGTATTCTTGCCGGCATCGCGATCTACGCGGCTCAGTCGTTCGTGGGTACCGATCCACAGGACTCCCCGGCGATCTTCATAGATCCCGCCCACAAAGGGTTCCCCGGTCTCATTCGGATCGCCAAAATCGCGACGAAAACTCTTAAACGGAAGAGGCTCCGAAGCAAAATGGGTTACCCCCATCCCCCCCAGGCTGGCCCAAATATTGCCTTCCCGATCCTCGTCCGTTGCCAGCAAACTGTCTTCTGCAAGACTTTCGGGGTTAACGGGAACGTGATGGTAACGGATGAGCCTCCGGCCTTGCCGGTCAAATTTGAGTAAACCACCCGTTATCGTCCCAAACCACATGGTGCCGTTTCGGTCTTCCAGCATGGTCATCACCCCGTTCGGGGCGGTTTTTGAAACGTGCCGCTGGCGGAAGGAATAATGAGTGAGCATATTCATCTTTCGATCGAATACGGCCAACCCGTCTCCGGAGACATGGATGATCCAAAATACCCCGAAGCGGTCCTCATGGAACGACATCTCGCCGCTCTCATGCAAGGGGACGTGCAGGGTGACTTTGCCTGTATCGCGATCGAACGCATCGAGACCTTCGCTGGTGGCCACCCAGAATGTACCTGACCTGTCCTCACCGGTTGATTTGATCGCATCGCTGCTCAGGCTGAAGGGATTGTTCGGATCGTGGCGATAACGGATAATGCGTCCGCTGGAAGGATCAAACCTGAACAGGCCCCGGCTCGTGGTTAGCCATAAGATCCCTGCGTGGTCCTGACTGATGTGGGTTACGGGAACTGTTCCGCCTTGAATATCCCTGGTATCGATGAGGTAATGAGTAAATGTCTCGGTCAGTGGATCGAATTTATCCAGGAACTCGTTGCACCCAATCCATAGCGAGCCGGCACGGTCTCTGAACAGCGAGGAAATGAACACGCCGCTCAGACTGTTCGCGCGTCCGGCCTCATGCTTGAATACTCTGAATTTGTAGCCATCGTACCGGTTCAGCCCGTATTGAGAACCCAGCCACATAAAGCCCCGATCGTCCTGGACGATCTGAGATACCTTGGTCTGCGATAAGCCATCCTCCGTGGATAAGCGCGTGAAACGGATATTCGTTCCATCGACTACCGGCAGGGTGACCGTCTGCGGGGCGACATGCGCCTGCGGTACCGTTCCATGGTCGACAGGCCGATCGTCGTGTTGACCTGCTAGATCGCGAGCTATTCCTGGCGTGGTGACACACAGGACTAAAACAAGGGCGCAAAGCCCCCGAAAGCGCAGGAGACCTGCCGGCTCGATCGCATCTTGATGGACAACCGAAATCACATCGTTGGTCACGTCACTCGCAGGGAGCCGAGACTTTCACTGGCAATCATATGACACGCAACCTGAGATACGAAACGCGGGCGCCGCTCCCCAAACATCAGCCTTCGAGATATCCGCGCTTCATCGCGATCAGCACGGCATGCGTGCGATCGCTGGCGCCTAACTTGGTCATGATTTTCTTCATGTGTCCCTTGACGGTATCTTCGGAGATGGAGAGGTCGTCGGCTACGATTTTATTGGAGTGGCCGGCCGCTACAGAGCGAAGCACTTCTATCTCACGCTCGGAAAGATCGTCCAGGCAAAAATGTTCCGCCAGGCTTGCGGCAATCTCGGGCGGGATGTGCTTGCGCCCCATATGAACGTCGCGGATCGAACTTGCCAGATCCGTCCGCAGCATACTCTTCAAGAGGTAACCGACCGCGCCAGCTTTGAACGCTCGCGAGGCCTGCACATCCCCGGAGTAGGTGGTCAGCACGATAATCCTGGCCTTGGGGGATTCTCGCCGGATCACTTCCATAGCGTCGATGCCATTTATCCCCGGCATCTGAAGGTCCATGAGTGTGACGTCGGGACGTAAACGGCGAAACGCAGCAATTGCCTCCTCGCCGTTGGTGGCCTCACCCACCAGTTCCATGTCTTTTTGAAGCTGGAGTGCAAACGAGATACCATCGCGAACCAGGGGATGGTCATCCACGCAGAGAACGCGAATCTTGCCTGTGTCAGCCACGGCCTTCGGTTCCCCCTCCTGCCAGTATCTCAGGGGCTGCGATCCTGTGCACTTAGCATAGTCGCCCGACCGCGCCTTCGAACCACTCTAAAGTGGTGTTTATAACCACCCATGAATGGCTGTGGTTACGGGGCCGAATCAACGATGATTCTTCTATGGAGACTCTGTATCGCTATCCTCGTAATCTCGCGGGTGTGGCCCTACTGTTTCTGAGAGCAGCGGTTGGATTTCTGCTGCTGGCGAATGTTCACGGTGAAACTCTGTTCACACGTCCGAATATTGTCACGATTATTGCCGCCGCGCTTTGCCTTGGCCTTTGCGTCGGTATTCTTACTCCGCTCTTAAGCGGTTGCGCGCTTCTAGGGGGAATAGGCTACCTTGTCTGGTTGCCTGCGGGGCCCTTTTTGATCGGGATTGTGACACTTATGCTATGCGTATCGACGACTATCCTGGGGGCGGGGGCTTATTCCCTCGATGGGGTACTGTTTGGGCCACGCAGAGTGATCTTGTGACTCGGGGCCAAGGTCCGCGTAGCTAAGTTGCCGCTGCCTCTGCGGGCGGACGCACAAGAGACCGGAATCGGCTTTTCGGCTGGGGGGAGGCGTCCTTTCAGCCGCCTTTCACACATGGCGCGTAAGATGGGGTGTGATGGACGATGACGCAATCGAGGATCCGGAAAAGGCGCAGGCTGAAGTACCCCCAGTCGACTGGGAAGACCTTCGCGCCCAGGCTGCCAAATTGGGTATTACCTTAAGCCAACTCCAGCAGCAGCAGCGCGAGAAGAAGTTGAGACTTGCGAGAAAAGAGAAGGTCAGAGCTTCCGGGAGACAGGACAGTGCATCCAACTAACCGGTGGGCCAGACCCGTGAGTTGGCAACGGCTTCATGCTGGCATAAGATAATGAAAAGGAAAGACCTGCTACATTTGAAGATTCTGCCAACCCCGAATTTCCCCTAGCAAGTGTAGACCGGCCACTGTATGTGCTCGAGGCGGAGGCCTTGATGAACATTGGGCCCCTAATCCGATCATCAGAGGAGCTAGCGATCCTCTCAGACCGTCAGAGACGTTCTCGGCGGTATTGAGGGCGATCGCGCCCAACTTCTGGAACTGCGCACCGAGTCGGGAGCTTTGTACGTTTGCCCGTCACGGTGGCAACGCATTCGTCTTCGCTGGGCATTCCGCCACTTTCATGTTCTTCCTCCACAGGTATTAAGCCGGCGTGATCAGCGCCTGATTGAGAAGCTCGCCCGCTCGGCGCTGGTAACACCAGCCCTGCCGGTCGCACCGGACAGAGTCTTTGGGGTGGTTGAGAACGTGCGTTGGCAGTCGACGCCATCCACACGTCAAGTTGTTCCATTGAAAACGGAACGACTAAGGCCACAAGCATTGCAGGCGAAGGCCCGCATTTCAGATTTGCCGCGCCCAGATTTGCCGCATCTCGATCTGCCAGACCGCAAGAGGCTATTCGCCGTCAGTTCCGGATCGATCCCCATTCGCCCGACCGGGGCGCCGAAGCACGCAGCCAGGGAGCGCGGGGCACGGTTCGTGCGCGATGCCCGCTTCCAACAATGGGGCGCTTTGGGCATGCTCGTTGCCGTTTGCACGTGTAGTGATACTGCTGCGGTTTTGCGGCGTCCCTCTGCTTCCAGGAACTGTTCCGATATGGGATCCTGTAACCCCATCCGCGCCCGTGGAGCGAGCTGCGATCGACGTCAAGCCCCGAGTTCTGCCCTCGCTGATAGCGGTTTCACCAACTGTGCTATTACCGAGTGTCGAAAAACCGAAGCACCGGCTCGCACCTCCGGCGCCTGAGCCCGCATTGGTTGCCGAAAAACCGTCACCTCCGGTGAGTGATTCGGCGCCACCCGGTACCGACAGCAGCTCCGTAGCTGCGCCCATCGAATCGGCTGCGGTTGCGCCATCCGGGGCCGCAGACCGGCTCTTCGTCTCGGAGCTTCCCCAGGGTCACTTTGCGGAACCCGTCGTGACTGATCCCAAGCTGGTTGGAGAATTGCGCCTGAGAGCGTTGATCGGCGCCGACGGCTCGGTCAAAGAAGTCACCGTGGTGAGTGGCAGCCCCAAATTGGCAGAAGTCGGAATGCGCGCGGTGCGCCGCTGGCGCTATCAAGCTCTTGGCCATCCTGGTGAAGCAGAGACGCTAATCAGGATGAGTTTCTTCGGCGAGGATGGAGTTTCGATCGCGTCGATCGCCAAATAGGCTCCGCGCCCGAGTTCAAGTGGAAAACTCAGCGGGGCATCCAGAACCCCCGCTATGGCGGCGTCGCGATACTTTTTGCGGTGACCAGCCGGTGATTGACGTAGTTGTACGGAGGAATGCGGTCGCCCTTGATCATCGCCAGACCGAGATGGATTAGCCGCGCCCCGTAGGTGTTGACTTCGTGCGAGACCGATCCGATAAAGGGCGAGTTGGGTTTCACCATCTCTTCCAGCGCTTCCGGAATGCAGTCCTGGCCGACAATGGTGACGTGCTTTTCGCGCTTAGCTTCCCGAACAGCCTGCAGTGCTCCCAGGGCGCTGGTATCGGTCGCGGCGGCAATCAACAGGCCGCGATCTTTGGGATGACGACGTAAAAAGTCAGCCGTCAGCTTGTAGCCCCGGTCGCGAAGCCCGCGTCCGTCCATGCGCACGAAGGCTTCGATCGGCAGGTCGGGCAGCACAGAACGTACGCCTTCAAACGCGCCCGTGATGCGGCTCTGGACCAGTGGGCCGGCTTCTTCAATATCCAGGCCGATGACCCACGATGCTTTGCCGCCCCAGCGCTGCCGCGCATGGATGGCAAGATACTCTCCCGCTTCAAAGCCGGCGCGGTAATTATTTACGCCGAAGAAGATCGCGTGCGGATGCGGAATCTCGACCGCGATCAAAGGAATGCCTGCGTCCGCAATCTTGTCGGCAACGATTGGGGCGACCTGCTGTTCAATCTGAAATTCGATCACCAGATCCACCCGGCTGGCGACAAACTGCTCTGCGTTGCGGATCGCCGTGGCGGCGTCGTAGTGGTTGTCGAGGATCATCAAATCCACGCCGGAAGAGGCCGCGGCTGCTCTGAGGCTTTCGGTAACCGCCTGGGAGAACGGCAGGTCTTCCGACTGGCCCCCGAAGCCGAAGCGGATCTTTCGCGGCCGTGTCGCCAGCCGGTACAGGCCATTTTCCGTCTGCGCGATATAGCCGCGGTGGACAAAGGTCTTCAGGATTCGGTAGACAGATGTTTTTGAAATCCTTGTTCGCTGATAAAGAGCTTCCAGCGAAAGAGGCTCATCTTCAGCCTGCAACAGTTCCAGGATGTCCAGGGCCTTGGACAGGATCGGAATGTGGTACAGCCGCTTTAATCCAGACTTAGCCAAGTCCCTCCTTTTTGAGCCCCTACTCTTTCCCAGCCCAAGTTCAATACGGAAACTACCATGGCGTCAGTATAACGTTTGCATGTGTGCCGGTCTTTTCTGTGATTGGAAGGGCGCCTGGCTGCCGATCGAATCTCCCTTCGCCACTCTGACATTGGCATGCTATATTTGTGCGCGCATTAAAACCAATTGGGGAACTATTTCATTTTGGAGCCATTGGCTCCATTCTGTGGACAAGGCCATTTCATGAAGACGCGCTCAGGTTCTGGAAAGTCGCCGTAACCGCTCTTTTCGGTGAGACTGTTTCGGTGCAACAAATTCTTGAAGGGTGGGATACCACGAATCTCGATCAACCTTTGCCTACCCCCGGAGTGTCGCGATGCAGAGCAAGTATCGGCATGTACGCATAGGCCTGGCGGGGCTTGGACTTGAGGCCTACTGGAGCCAGTTCGCAGGGCTGGAAGAAAGGCTCAAAGGCTACCTCCACGAGGTGAATAAGAAGATCGCAGGCGATTCGCGGGCGGTGGTAAACCTTGGCCTGGTCGATACCCCGGAGAAGGCGCTGGAAGCGGGGCACATATGCCGGCGAGAAGACATCGAGATTCTGCTGGTGTATGTCACCACGTATGCACTCTCGTCAACGGTGCTGCCGTTGATCAAGCGCGCCAGGGTTCCGGTAATTTTGCTCAATCTGCAGCCCGCGTCTGCTATCGACTACGAGCGATTCAACGCGATGGAAAGCAGAACTGCAATGACCGGTGAGTGGCTCGCGTATTGCAGTGCCTGCCCGGTGCCAGAGATCGCGAACGTTCTCCGCCGGTTGGAAATTCCATTTCACCAGGTCACGGGCATGCTCCACGACGATCCAGCATGCTGGCAGGAAATAGAGCAGTGGCTGCGCGCCGCCGAGGTGGTGCACACTCTGGCTCACAGCCGCCTCGGATTGATGGGGCATTACTATGGCGGCATGCTCGACATCGCTACCGATTTGACGCAAGTGAGTGGCCGGTTTGACCTGCACATCGAAATGCTCGAAGTCGATGAGCTCACCGGCTTGCGGAGCAAGGTCAGCGAAGAGGATGCAGATAACAAAGTTGCGGAGTTCCACGCCTTCTTCGAAGTGGGCGAAGATTGTTCGCAGGCGGAGCTCGTGCGTGCGGCACGTACCGCTGTGGCGCTTGATCAGCTAGTAAAGCAAAGAGACCTTGACCTGCTGGCCTACTTTTACAGCGGAAGCGGCGTACCGGGAAATGAAGACACGATGAGCTCGATCATTCTCGGCACATCGATGTTGACCGGCCGTGGCGTGCCGGTGGCCGGAGAATACGAGGTAAAGAACGTGATCGCCATGAAGATCATGGATCTACTGGGAATGGGCGGATCGTTTACCGAGTACTACGCGATGGACTTTGCGGCGGACCTCGTACTCATGGGCCATGATGGTCCGGGCCACATCGGTATCGCGCAGGACAGGATCAAGGTACGTCCGCTCCGGGTGTACCACGGCAAGGTGGGCGCGGGTCTTTCGGTTGAGATGTCGGTCAGACACGGTCCGGTGACGCTGCTTTCCGTAGTCGAGGATAAAGAAAGTGGTTTCTCGCTGCTGATCGCCGAAGGCGAGAGTGTGCCCGGAGCCATCCTGGAAATCGGCAATACAAATAGTCGCTACAAGTTTCCGCTGGGTGCACGCAAATTTGTCGAGGCCTGGAACTCACACGGGCCTGCACATCACTGCGCTATCGGAGTCGGTCATGCTGCGACGCAACTTGAGAAGGTAGCAAGTTTGCTGCAGCTTCGGTCCATCCGAGTTTGTTAGCCGATGCGAACCTACCCGAGAGCTTACTTTTCCCGCAGCCTGTAAAGCCGTGCCCTTCGTTCAGAGACCTTTTCCGTAGCTTGTCTCTTCTCAAAAGACCGCGGACGAGATTTGCTGGGCCCAGTGAGCCACAGCGCCAGCATCCACGCCACCTTCGCGGGGATCTTCCAAGGCTGCCAGTTGCACCGCGAAATTGCCGATGGTCGCACTTTCCACTGCACCACATAGCACTTCGAGACCGGTCGCGGTGGCCGTCAGCCGGTTCAGAAGAGTGTTGCGGCTCCCGCCGCCAACGATATACATCCGCCGCAGTTTCTTTCCCGTTATTTGCGCGAGGCTGTTCACGATCTCCCCATACCTGGCGGCAAGACTGTGGAGAATGAGGCTGGTCATTTCCGGCGCAGCTTCTGCACCCTCTGCCACTGGCTGCAATCCGCGTCGCTGGAGCTGACGATGGATGCGTGCAGGCATTTCTCCAGGCAGCAGCAGGTCAGGGTCATCCACATTGATGAGCCCGGCAGGCGGCGGGAGATGCTCGGCGGCCTTGATGAGCTCAGGCACAGTCCAGTCAATCTCCGGCCTGCCACTGGATCATGCATTGCCGCAACAGCCACATGCCGTTGACGTTCTTGTGAAAGCAAATGCGGCCGCCGACGGCGCCGAGATTGGTAAAGTCCGCTGCCTGCGCCTCTGCTCCATTGCTAGGCTCCTTCAATACTGTTCCAACCAGGGACCAGGTACCAGAGCTGATGTAAGCCCAATCGTCCCCGCTGTCGGCAATTCCCGCGATCGCGGAAGCGGTGTCATGACAGGCGGGTGCAATCAGCTCAGCCCCTTCCAGGGCGCGCAGACTGAGGTCCCCGCCGCTTAATTTTCCGATCACCGTGCCCGGCCGAACAATCGGGGCCGCCGCTGTCATCACCAGCCCCACGGCTTCGAAAATCTCCGGCGACCAGCTACGCTTCTCTGCATCGACCAGCTGGGTGTGAGTGGCATTGGTGTATTCAGCCACCGCCCGTCCGCCCAGGCGATGCAGCACATACTCCGGCAGATTCAGCCAGGGCTTCTCCTGCAAATCGTCCGGATCTGCGCAAAGCTGGTAGAGCGTATTGATGCGGCTCATCTCGGTGCCGGTAATGGCGCGAAGGTGAGCTGGTGAAATCCGCTTCCAGACTTCTGCCTGCGATCGGATGGTTCGTTCATCGCGGTAGCAGAAAGGATCGGCGATGGCTGATCCATCTTGATGCAAGCGCACGTAGTCCACCGCCCAGCCATCGGCGGCAATGGACCGGATGCCTTCGCTCGCAATCTCCGCGCACTTGCGCAGGCCGACATCCATTTGTTGCGTGATCTGGCCCAGGTCCCAACGCAGCTGGCCATCGTGGCTCACCGGAGCATTCGCATGTCGATGAACCAGCTCAATCTCAGGAAGACCATTAAGCCAGCGCAACAGGGAAACGCGACAGCTTTCCGCCCCAAGATCGATGGCAATCATCGCCCGCCGGTCTTTTGGATATGAAGCAGGCTCGCTCATCTGAGATAGGCCTCGGTCAGTCCTCCATCGACCGGGATGAGGTGGCCGGTCGTGCAGCGCGCCTGCGGACCCGCCAGAAAGAGGATGGCCGCGGCGCAATCTCTCGGGTCGATGGGCTGATGGGTCAGTGTTCTGTTGGCGTAGAACTGCGCCAGCAAGTTGCGCAGATCATCATCGGAAGCCGATTCCTGGAAGGGGATGTTGTATTTCGTCAGCGACGCTTTCACCCGGTCGCGAGGAAACATGGTTGACCCCTTCACTACAGTCGCGGGACTGATCCCGTTGACGCGTACCTTAGGCGATAAAGTGACTGCGAGTTCGCGAACCAGGTGGCTGACTGCCGCCTTGCTGACGTCGTAAGCTTCACTGCCGCGCTTGGCCACCACCGCATTCGCCGAGCTGGTCAGAACAATGCTGGTTTCAATAGCCTGCGCACTGAAGATCTTGGCTGCTTCGTCCGCCAGCAGATAGTTGGCGGTGACGTTGATCTCGAGCGTCAACGCCCACTGCGCGTCGCTGATAACGCCGTCGGGGGAGGAGGGGAACAGCGCAGCCGTGTTGACCAGGATATCGATGCCGCCATAAGCGGCAATGGTCGCGTCGAGCGCGGATCGAATGGCGGCCCGGTCGCGAATATCGATCCTGGTCGCAACCACAGCTTCGCGGCCTGCGATCTTCTGGGCTTCCGCAGCAACCTTTTCGGCTGCTTCGATTTCGCGGTCCGCAACCACGATATGCGCGCCCCGTTCTGCGGCCATGAGCACCACTTCGCGGCCTATTCCACTGGCTCCGCCCACCACCAGCACGATGCGACCGCTCAATTCCTTGGCTGCAGGCTGCCTGCGTATCTTTGCTTCCTCCAGGGCCCAGTACTCAATCCGAAAGGCTTCCGAAGCCGGTAATGCAACGTAGTTCGAGTGCACCTTGAAGGCGCTGGTATCAGCCGCGGGTCCAGCCTGCGGTAGGATCTGCGGGGCACTTGCCCTCGTCGAGATGCCCGGCGCCTTCCATCACGTGGATGGCGTTGACATAAAATTCACCCGTGATCCGCGCCTCGGCCTTGTTCTTACCGAAGCTGAACATGCCGATACCGGGCACCAGCACGACGGTTGGATTTGCGTGGCGCATCGCGGGCGAGTCTTTGAGTGCGTGCTTCTGGTAGTAGTTCGCGTATTCGCTGCGATATTTTTCCATGGCAGTTTTCGCAGCTGCCTGAATCTGCGATCCATCCTCAACCTGATCCCAATCCACGAAGAGCGGCCGAATCTTGGTCCTGATGAAATGATCCGGGCAGCTGGTGCCTAAATAAGCCAACTCCGCCGCGGAATGCGAATTGATGAACTCCAGCACCTCAGGGATATCGGTGAAGCTGCCAATCATGCGCTGCTGGCTGGAGACGCTGCCGCGCAGAAAGGGCATCAGTTTGACGGCAATGGTCTTTCGCTCCTGGTGCGGCTTGTACTTAGCTCCGCCAAAGGAATGGCTGCCATTTTTTGGACCGATGACTCTCGATGAACTGGCCGATCTGGTCGATGATGGTGATGGTATTGACATACGATTCGCGCTGCGTGTTGCCCCAGGTGAAGAGGCCGTGGCCGCCGAGTACGATGCCATCGCACCCGGGCACTTCCTTCACTGCACGATCGAGCATCATTGCCAGTTCAAATCCCGGCCGCTGCCAGGGAATCCACACCATCTTGTGACCGAACTGCTGGTTGAACTCGTCCATCTTCTCCTTACCGTTGGCCGAGGCAGCGAGTGCGATTCCCCAGTCGGGATGGAGATGATCTACATGGGCGGAGGGCAGAAAAGCATGCAGCGCCGTATCGATGGAGGCAGCCACGGGATTGTTCCCGAAGGTGCAGAGTGGATACATGCCGACCATCTCGTCTTCCAGCTCAACGCCACGATAAATCTTCGCCAGCGCAAGCACTTTATCGAGGTATAGCGTGGCAAAGCCCTCGACCTTGATGCTGCCCAGATCGCCGCCGCTGCCCTTCACCCAAAGCACCATCTTTTTCTGCCCGTCCAGCGGATCGGTCTCCTCGAGTTTCGAGCTGGTATTACCGCCGCCGAAGTTGGTGATGCGCAAATCGGATCCCAGCAAGTTGGAGCGATATCGCAAAAGAGCCGCGGGATCGAGGGTCCTGGCATGACTATCATCCCAAAGATCGGCGAGATACTTCAGGGGCATACTTCTTCTCCTTGTGCGGGCGCAATGTTGCCAAACGCAGTTATACTAGCTCAGACCTAATTCAATAGATAAGTATTTCACGATGTGCATCGAACTGCCGAGGTGGATGTGGGTCCTAACCCGTTTATTGGCGTTCTCTATCACTGGATCGGTGGCCTCGCATCTGCCAGCAATTTCATTCCATTTCGTGGAATCAAGCGCTGGTCGTGGGAAATTTACTGGATCATCCAGGGAGTTGCCGCCTGGCTTATCGCTCCTATGGTATTGGCGCTTCTGCTGGTCCCCCATCTCTTCGACATTCTTCATGCTGCGTCTTCTTCCAGCATCACATACGCATGTTTCTGGGGAGTACTGTGGGGGATAGGCGGACTCACCTTCGGCCTCTCCATTCGCTACCTCGGCATTGCTCTTGGATATGCAATCGCGCTCGGCTTTTGTACCGCGTTCGGCACCCTGATGCCGCCGATCTTCAGCGGCCAGATGTCATCCATTCTGCACGAGAGCTCCGGGCAGGTCATACTCGCCGGAGTGGGCGTGTGCATGCTGGCGATTGCCGTCAGCGGTCTCGCCGGCTATTCAAAAGAGCATGAAATTTCCAGCGAGGACCGGGCAGAGGCCGGGGAACGCGACTTCTCCTTTGTCAAAGGACTTGCCGTAGCCATATTCGCCGGCATCATGAGTTCCTGCTTCGCCTACGGTCTCGCGGCAGGCAAACCCATTGCGGAGATAGCACGTGTCCGGCTCATTGCAGGGCATCGCCTCGATCTGTGGCAGAACCTGCCCGTCCTGGTCGTCGTTCTCTGGGGCGGCTTCTTCACCAATTTTCTGTGGTCGCTTTTTCTTATCATTAAGAATCGTTCCTTCAACCAGTTCGCTGGAGCTCCAGGCATCAATCCTATGGGTACCGAGGGGTCTGTCGAGGAAGACCCGGCCTGCCGCCTCACGGGTGCGACGCTGGTGAAGAATTACATTCTCGCCGCTCTGGCGGGAGTGATCTGGTATTTCCAATTCTTCTTCTATTCCATGGGGCAGACAAAGATGGGCAAGTACGATTTTTCCAGCTGGACGCTGCACATGGCGAGCATCATCATCTTTGCCACGCTGTGGGGCATGGTGCTGAAGGAGTGGAAGGGAACCAGCCGGCGAACGAAAGCGCTGGTATCGCTGGGATTGATTCTGCTGGTCGCTTCGACCATCGTGGTGGGCTACGGAAATTATCTAAAAGTGCGCTGAATGCGCTCTGTCGAAAACATCTCCACGAGAGGTCCGCTGAACTGCAGATCCCTCCGCTACGCTACGCTTCGGTCGGGATGACAAAGGGGAGGATGGCGCTTCCATTGAGAGCAGTTCCTGAAAAAGGGCCTCTGCTCCCTTCTGCTCAGCCACTACTCTCAATGGAAGCGCCCCCCTCCCCTTTGTCATCCCGACCGGAGCGTAGCGCAGTGGAGGGATCTGCAGTTCAGCGGACCTCTCGTGGACATGTTTTTCGACAGTGCGTCGAAGAGCAACTTCTCACACCCATCACGCGTAGCTTGAGACTGCACCCTGGTTTGCCGCGGCGCGTTCCCGGGTGATCTGTTCGATGTAGCCGCTTTCACGGAGCGCCAGAAGCGGATCTTCCACCAGACCTTTCGATCGCCTCCAGCTCTTGACGATTGGCCGCACATCCTGCCAGAACGCCGAACGAAAGCACTCTTCCGCTTCCACCAGCTTGCATTCGTCCTGCAGTACCGAGAGCCGCGCGTGATCGACCAGGGCCGCCTTGGCGTAGATCTCCTGTGCGGTACACACGGTCTGAACCATCGCCTCCATCTTGCCTTTTAGATTATGACTCTGGTCGATCATGTAGGCGATGTCGACCGTAGCCCCGGTTTCCCATTCATAGTTACGAATCTCGTGAAAGATGCGGAAGACCTGGTAGGGATCGATCGATCCCAGGGTGAGATCATCGTCGGCGTAGCGCCGATCGTTAAAGTGGAAGCCGCCCAGCATTTTGTTGTGCAGCAGCCAGGCGACGATTTGCTCGACGTTCTGCGCCTGGTAGTGATGCCCGGTATCGACCAGCACCAAAGCCTGCGGTCCGGCCGTCCTGGCCAGCAGCAACGCCATACCCCAGTCGGCAACGTCGGTGTGGTAGAAGAATGGCTCAAAAGGTTTGTATTCGACCAGTAATCTCTGCGCCGGGCTCAGCGCGGCATGCACCTTTTTGAGGGACTCCTCAAACCAGCCAATGCGGTGCCGCATGCTTTGTGTTCCGGGATAACTTGAGCCGTCAGGAAACCAGGGCGCCACGTCTCGTGAATCCAGCTTATCCGCGATCGCTACACAGTCCAGCAGATGATCGAGCGCTTGCTTGCGGATCGCCGGATCGGGATTGCCCAAAGCGCCGAATTTGTATTCCTGCTCTTGAAAGAAGTTGGGGTTAATCGACCCTGCGGCCACTCCACATTTGGCCGACAGAGCTTTTACATGGGAAACATCCTTCAATCCATTCGGCAGGTCCCAAAGGGCATGCAGGGCGACCGTCGGGCATGCCCCGGTTAACTGGTTGACCATGCCGGCGTCGCTGAATTTCTCCGCCAGGTTGGTCGCCGCCGCGGGTTGCATAAACTTGCCGAACCGAGTCCCCGTATTAGCGAAACCCCAGGAAGGCAATTCAATCTTGAACTGATCCAGCGCCTGCCAAACGGAGCCTTCCACGTCCTGTGCCATAGTGTCCCTATCCGCGAAACCATGCTGAGTGCTTCAGAGGAATTGCAATAGGGTAATAGTTTCTATCCTAAAATTGCACATGTCAACACTCTTCCGGCCCAGGCTTAGGGGTTCAATAGGGAAACCACACCCCTAACGCCCATATCTACTGCGTAGTCATCCGAAACGAATAAGTGCCCGCAGGCAGCTCGTAAGTGGGGAGTTCCCCCGCGCTACTTAACAGGCGGACCTTCTTACTGCTTGCTAAGGCTTCTCCGTCCACCGTGAACTTACCTTGCTGACTTGCCGGCAGCGGCAGTTGGGCAGTCGTGTTCGGGGGAACTGTGACCAGCCAGGTGACGGCCGTTCCGTTCATAGACCAGGAGGATCGTATCTCGCCGTAAGACGACTGGTAGCGGAGGTCGAGACTTCCCAGGCGGGCGTCGAAATTGGGGTGGAGATAGATAGTGTGAAAGCCGGCGTCTACGGGCAGGGCATCGATGCCGGCCGCATAGCGATAGATCCAATCGGCCACTGCGCCATAGGCATAGTGGTTGTAGGAATTCATGCTCGGGTCCCCGCGCATCTGGTCGCCGTTCCAACGCTCCCACATGGTGGTGGCGCCATGCTCCACCAGGTATCCCCACGAGGGATACTCGGTATTGAGCAGCAGGTGATACGCAACATCGCTGTGTCCCGTATCCACCAACACCGCCAGAAGATAGGGAGTACCCAGAAATCCGGTTGCCAGGCGCCCATGGTTGGCCTCGATCTTGGCGATCAGGCGGTTGGCGGCCGCGGCGCGCAGCTCATCGGGCACCAGCTTCATATTCAGCGCCAGCACATACCCGGTCTGGGTATCGCCGCCTGCGGCCTTGGCTTCAGGGTTGTTGATTTGTCCAAAAGGGGAAGGGCCGTTATCGGCCGCAGCGATAAACCCGTCGGCATGAATAAACTCGCTGGCGAAGGCTTTCTTAATGTTGCTGAATAGGGAGGCATACTTTGCTTCGTCTTCCGTCTTGCCCAGAGCATGCGCCATCTGCTGCATGAGGGTGACATCGTAAGCCCAATACGCAGTGGCCACCAGCGGCTCAAGCGTAGGGCCTTCCGGAGACAGCCAATCTCCAAAGGGTATGCCGTAACCTTTTCGCCAGAGGTAACTGGGATTGTCCGCCTGGATCGCCGCCAGGTACTTCTCCATCGCGTCCCAGTTTTGCTCAATGACGCGGGTATCTCCCGATTGCAGCCATGCGGTCCAGGGAATGATGACGCCCGCATCGCTCCATCCAGCGCCGAAGCCAGGATTCGGTGTATTGACGCCTGGAGCGAAGATGCCGTACATCGGCGTGCCCACCTGGGTTCCTCTGATATCGCCGGCAAACTTTTTAGAGAACTGCGTCAGGTCCATGTTGTAGGAAGCGGTCCGCCAGAAGACCTGCGCATCCGCGGTCCAGCCCAGACGCTCATCACGCTGCGGACAATCCGTGGGCACACCGACGAAGTTGGAGCGCTGTCCCCAGAGGATGTTGCTCCATAGCTGATTGATCATCGGGCTGCCGGATTGCAGCTGTACGGTAAAGGGCGCGTCGGTGTATAGGGCCACCGCCTGCACAGTAGTAAGGTCTGGCTTATACGTCAGGCCTGTCACTTCGACATAGCGAAAGCCGTGAAAAGTAAAGTCCGGCTGAAACTCCTCCTGGCCTTTGCCGGAAAGGATATAGTGGTCGGTCGCTTTCGCCGTGCGCAGATTGTCGACGTAGAGGGTGCCGTCAGGATTCAGCACTTCAGCAAAGCGCAACTGAACGTCGGTACCCGCGGCGCCTCGCGCCCGCAGCCGCGCCACTCCGGCCAGGTTCTGGCGAAAGTCGTAGATATAGGTGAGGGGCCTGGGGTTTGTGATGGCCGCTGCGGTGAGCGTCTGGTGAGCGCGAATGGGCTGGAAGGATTGCGGAACAATCTCCGGCTCCAGGGGCTTGACTAGATCAACTTGCTTCCAATGTGCGTCGGAAAAGCCGGCCGTATCCCAACCAGTTTGCTCCTTGCGCGCGTCGTAGCTTTCTCCGTCGTAGATCTCCGCCTGAGAAATCGGGGATATATCGGCCTTCCAGGAAGCGTCGGTCGAGATCCACTCCACCGAGCCGTCCGCATGCTCGATGCGTAGCTGCGCCTTCAAAGCCGGAGGAGTGTCGCCATAGTTATAGCCTTGACGGAACCACATCAGTGGAGTGGTGTACCAGCCCGGCGCGAGCCATGCCCCAAGCGCGTTTTGCCCGGTCTTCAATTGCCGGGTGACATCGTAAGCCTGGTAAGGAACGTGGGTGCGAAAATCGTCCCATCCGGGAGACAGAACCTGATCGCCGACGCGCGCGCCGTTGATTTGGAAACGATAGGCGCCCAGAGCGGTCACATAAAGACGCGCCGAGGTCACCGGCTTGCTTATATCGAAACTGTGACGGAGCAACTTCACCGGCCCGGTCTGCCAGGGATTCCCTAATTTGTCATCGCCCATAGCGGTGGCGGGGGGTACATAGGCGATCGCATTCTGCCAGGCGGAATCATCGTACTTCGGTTCATACCAACCCGGTTGCGCATTCAGATCGGCCTTCCACGCTTTGTCGCTGGCAAAGACGACAGCGGTACCATCGGTCATTTCGACATAGAGACAAGCGCTCATCGGGGTGCGGTTCGTCTCGGACGTTCCCATGCCATTCGCCGCCGGCGTTCCATACAACGTAACCCCTACGGCCAGCAGGTTTTCACCCGCGCGCAGGTCCGAAGTGACATCCTGGCGCAGGTAAGTCTTCCAGGGCGCCTGCTTCCAGGGCGGCAGCGGCACCGTCTCCAGCACCTGCTTGCCGTTCACCCATGCTGCAGCAGAGTCTTTGCCGGTTACGAACAGGTCTGCGTGTTTCACCGGCCCTTTGAGCTCGAACCTGAAGCGAAAATCGTGCTGCGTATCGGCATTTCCCTGGGGATGGTTGCCGTTGCCGGCATTCGTGATCCATGTGGCGCCGGATTTGCGGACCGCGCGGTGTTCCGGGTCTTCATAGCCGATCCACTGGGCTTTCCAGTTTTCCTTCAGCAATCCTGTTTCCCACCAGCTCACCTCGCTTGCCGGGTAGGGCTTTCCGTCCTTGTCCCAAGCCTCGACACGCCAGTAGTAGCGCGTGGAAGCGGCTAGCTCTGGACCTCCGTACACCACGCCAAAAGATTTGTCTGAAACGACGCGGCCGCTATCCCATACGTCCGGCTTGCCTCCGGACAGCATGGCGGGCTTGGTTGCTACCTCGATCCTGTAAGCCGTCTGCCGTGCGGCAAACCCCGCATCCTGAAGCTGCCAGGAGAGCAGCGGCTGGCTGGAGTCGATGCCCAGAGGGTGATCGAGAGAGTCGCAAGTTAGATGTGCCGGCTTTAGCAAGGGTGATGCGGCGAAAGCAGGTGTGAGCAAAAGGGTAGCGGCAAGTGCCAGGCCAAGACAATGCGGTGGGTTCTTATGCATTCGGCTGAAACTATCGAATCGCCAAGGGGGCAATGTCAATAGGAAAGTGCTATCCCGTTCGAAACGGAGGAAATTTTGCAATTTTCCATTATGGAACTTTTCCTCTATTGCCATCCTTCTGTATGATTCGGAGGCGGTATTCCATCGAGTGGAGAGAAGGTCTTGATCAATTCATCCATTCCCTGCTGTCTTCTACTGGGGGTCGTCCTGGTTGTCGGGCCTACGGCGCAGGCACAAACCGTAAGCAAGCCGAACGAGGTCACTGTCGACTGGAACAAGACCATCCTCGTTTCCAGGTCCACCCCGACCTTGCAAGTGGTGGTCAACCCTATGCTGCGCGCCGGGGCTCCGATTCACGATGCCGCTTTCCAGGCGGTCAAGCAGCTGGGTGCGGACTACGTCCGCTATGTTCCATGGCTACCCTATCCCAGGCTCGCCGTGGCTGAGCTCGAACCGCCGACTAAGGAAACGACCTCCTGGGATTTCTCGCTCATCGATCCCATGACCAAGGATTTCCTTGCGGCCACCGAAGGTCACAGTACGGTGATGAACTTCAGCACCATTCCGGCGTGGCTATTCAAGACAGACAAACCAGTTACCTACCCCGCCGATCCTAATCAGGTGTATTGGGACTACACCCAGGGTACGGAGCTGAAGGATGCGTCCGGCAAGGATTTGGGAGACTACTTTGCTCGTTTGGTAAGTTGGTATACGAAGGGCGGCTTTACCGACGAGAACGGCAAACAGCACTCTTCCGGCTACCACTACAACTTTCCTATCTGGGAAGTGCTCAACGAGGTGGAGTTCGAGCACACGATGACTCCGGAACAATATACGGCGCGATACGATGCCATCGTGAGTGCTATCCACGAGGTGAGCCCGGACACAAAATTCATGGGGCTGGCATTGGCTATGCCTTCGGACGATCCTCGCTATTTTGAGTATTTCCTGGACCACGCGAACCACAAGCCGGGCATCCCGCTCGATTACCTTTCCTATCATTTCTATGCCAGCCCCACACCGGAGCAGGACCTAAGCAACTGGCAGTACACCTTCTTTGACCAGGCAGATAAATTTCTCGCGACCACGCGCTACATCGATGCGATTCGCCAGCGCCTCTCTCCCCAGACCAAGACGGATACCGATGAGCTGGGAGTGATCCTTGCCTCCGACGAGGCGGAGATAGCGGAAACTAAGGCACATCCCGACAGAATTCCAGCCCTGTATTGGAATGCGGCGGGGGCGCTCTATGCGTATCTTTATGCGGAGTTAGCGAAACAAGGGATTGATGTGATCGGAGAATCGCAGCTGGTCGGTTATCCGTCGCAGTTCCCCAGCGTCACCATGATTGACTGGAAGAACGGCAAGCCCAACGCCCGTTACTGGGTACTGAGTCTGTTGAAGGACAACTTTCATCCCGGAGACCAGTTGGTGGCGACGACGCTTTCGCGCAGGAGCGACATCGCGGCCCAGGGTTTCGTCACTCTTGGAGGCAAGAAGCTGCTGCTGCTCAATAAGAGAAATCGGGTGGTCGATGTAACGTTGCCGCAGGGCGCGCAGAACGGAAATCTTCTAACCGTCGATGAGGCGAGCGGCGAAGGCGCGGCTCGCACCTCGAAACAGGAAGGCACACACCTGAACCTGGCTCCTTTTGCCGTGGTTGTCGTCGGCTTTCCGTAAAAGTTTCGTCTGCACGATGCGGAGATTCTACGCAAGAATACTTGTATCCAAACATGACTTTAGTCGCACCCTGATACGGGCTTTGGCCCGTACATGAATAGCACACCTGCGACGGGCTTAGCTCCTGAACGATGCGAGCAACAGGGATCAACAAGGCTGATCGGACTTGGCTAATTAGCCTTAAACAACAACCCTCTTTTTCGTCAGGGCGCGGCTTCGGGATCGAGTTTCTGTTTGGTCACTTCCGAGGGCCCGGCGGCGGCCCGGCTCACGCCCGGCTTGTCGCGCTGTGCCTCATGAAGTTTCTTGAACTCCGTCATGGCTTGGGTCTGCGCGGCGGAATCGCCAAGCGACCGCTCCGCCTGCGAAAGGCGATACCACGCCACTTCATTCGCAGCATCGAGTGCGATTGCCTTGCGAAGTTCACTGACTGCGGGCTCCGGCTTATTTTGGGTCAGGTAGACAGTCGCAAGGCCGATATGAGCGTCCTCAAAATTCGGATAGTAATCGATTGCGCTTTGGAAATATTTAGCTGCATCGGGGTATTTTTGCGTGTTTCGGTAAATCTCTCCGGCTTCATAGGCGGCGTTTGCGTTTGCCGGGTCGACCTCCAGTTCTGCCAAAAACTCCTTGAGCGCATCGGTCTGATCCTCTTCGGAACCGGACTTGCGGCCCTGCGCCAATAGCGTACGCCCGATGCGGTAGTGGACTCCCGGATGGGAAGGTTCCATGGCAAGAACTTGCCGATACTGCGCGATTGCTGCCTCTGTCGCTCCCTGGCTTTCATTGACCTCAGCCGCTGCCAGGTATCTCCAGGGCGAATTCGGAGCAGCCACGCTCAGTCGATAGATGGATTGATAAGCCATGTTGCCGTAGATTTTGGCGCTGTAGTACTGGACTTCCGCATCCTCTGGGTAAAGCTTATCCATCTCTAATGCCACCCCGACCGCCTTGCTGTCCATCTTTAGCGCCGTGTAGGCTCTCTCCAGCTGGAGGCCACACATGTGTTTCTCGCTAGGATTCGAGCTACGCTGAAAGCACTCTTCAAGGCCAGGGAGCGCCTCTGAATATTCCGCGTTTTCCGATAAGGAGATAGAAAGCAATGTGCGCGCTTTGGGTAGGGAAGGCTTGAGTTTCAGCGCTGTTCGCAATTCTTCTGCGGCGAGTTTAAATTTGCGCTCCTCAAAGTAAACCCTCCCCAGCATAGCGTGGACTTCCGCGACGCCGGGCTCGAGGTTACGCAGCTTCTCAAAGTCCCGCTCGGCCTCATCGAGGTGACCAGCTGTCAGCGCGGCCTGGCCTTGTCCCGCATACTGCTCTGCTTTCTCGTCCGCGGACGCCTGCGCGAAAACTAGACATCCAGAAAGGGTGAGGATCGCCACAATGAGTCCGGTGATACACCTGCCTGCTGGAATCATCAACCCAGTCTAAACCCGGCCCGATGAGCCGTCATACCCTGTTCCCACGACGACCCATCAGGCCATTGCCAGCTAAAATGTGAGCTTTCCGCCAAGCTGCAGCACGCGGCCGGGACGTGCGGACACGACTCGCCCGAAGTTGGTATTCGTACTCCCGAACTGCGCCTGGTCGTTCACATTGTTGTCCACTGGAATCGATCCCGGTCCCACACCTGGAGTGGAAGGATCGACGCCAAACTGGGTGTGGTTCAAGACGTTAAAACCTTCTACCCTCAACTGAAAGTTGACCCGCTCGGTGAAGTGAAAGTTCTTGGCTAAGCCCGCATCAAAATTCTCGATGCCGGGGCCGGTGAGCGAGTTGCGGCCACTGCTGCCGAACTGGCCGGCGAGTGGCTGTGCGTAGGCGGCGGTGTTGAACCAGTTCGTACGCGATTTCTGAGTTCCGGAGAACGGGTTGCCGACTACGTTTCCGCGCTGATTCGGCGCGGAAAGCAGACTGAAAGTGTCATTGGCCAGGATGGAGAAAGGGAAACCCTTTTGCAATGTGCCGATCCCTGTTGTTTCCCAGCCCCCCACAACAAGATCCTCTACTTTGTTGGCTCCTCCGAGAAATTTCTTATTCCGTCCAATCGGAAGATTCCAGACATAGCTGGTGACAAACCGCTGTCCAACGTTGAAATCGGAAGGAGCATAGTCCAGTTTTGGATTGTGATCGTCAAGGTGACCGTTGTAGGAGTTGGTCGCCCCCACACCGGCCGCCGCGGACTTATCGTCCATATCCTTTGCGTAAGTGTAGATTGCCACCAGAGCGAGATCCGCCGCCCTATGTTCCAGCTTCAGGTTAGCCGCGTTGTAGTTCGACCACCCAGTCCAGCTGCTGTTCAGCGTTGTGTCGCCGACAAAGTTCACGAATGGCGTCCGGTCTCCCACAGGGCAGTCGCCGGCCGTCGGAGTCGCTTGGCACAGTGTCGGATTCGTCGGCGCATATGGCTGATTGATATTGATGCGATCGAGGTTGTGTGTGCCTTTATTCCCAACGTAGCTGGCTTCCAGGGTGGTGTTTTTGGCCAGCTCGCGCTGTACTGAGAGCTGCCACTGTTGCACATAAGGATTGATGGGATGATCAGAAATGATGACCGCAATGAACTGCTGGCCGTCGATCGCTGGTGTAACCGAATGGAGAGTAACTGGCGGGAAGAGAGAATCGGTAAGTTTTGTGATCGGCTGGATCACCGGGTTCAAGTTCGCACGCACGACGAAGGGATAGAGGTCTCCCGAATCGTCGATCTCGCGCGTTTCTGACGAATCGAAGAAAATGCCATAGCCACCGCGAATCACGGTCTTATCGCCGCCCCCCAGGAACTCAGGACGGTACGCGAACCCGAGACGCGGTGCGAAAGGCGTCTTGGAACCGTCACGGGGATTGCGACGGCCGCAGTAACGGTAAAAGCCGTTTCCTGCGGGTGCGATCCCATCTGTCAGCAGGGTCTGGTCAGCGAAGCACAAGCCACCCTGGGTATTCGCATCGTCGATCCAAAACATCTTGTTACTTTGCTCAAACGGTACTGAGCGATAGTCCCACCGCATTCCCAAATTCAACGTGAGTCGTTCGGTGACTTTCCAATCGTCCTGAAAATAAGGAGCGAGATACTTAAAGTGATATTGGTTTAAGTTCCCGGGCTGACTACCAGTGGTGCTGAACGGTCCTGGTTGAAAGGTGCTGGCGCCGGCATAGTAGCCCAGCAGGAAGTCTGCCACCGCATTCCCGCTTCCGCAGGTGACAGTCGGGCAATTGTTCGTTCCAGCGCCGCCGTTTGTTAATACAAGGTTGTTGTTGTAGGAGTAGCTGCCAAGAAAGTTCGTCGAGAGATCGCGCTTCTGTATCCACTGGCGGTAGTCGAAGCCGAAGCCAAACGTGTGCCTCCCACGTACCACGGTGACTGAATCTGCATACTCCCATATCGGTATATTGCTGGTCGTCGGATTGTTGCCAGGGCTTCCGAAGCTGCCGTTGAGGTTCTGGAAACTAACGCCTGGCCAGCCTCGTGCGTAGTCGGGAAGATTGGTGAAAACGCCTTGCAGTCCGAGCGCTTCGACGGCGCTTGCCGGCGCTGCGTTGGCATATTGGTTTGCGATCGCGATCAGGCGGCCGAAGCGGAAGTTGTTGACAAAGTTACGGGGCAGGGTGACCGTGTGGTTCAACACATAGTTCGTCGAGTTTTCAGTGAAAAGATTATTGCCGGCCGGCACAGAGGAATTGCTCACGCTCGCATTGTCATAAACCGCATGCGTCCAGCGAAAGAAAACCGAGCCATAGCGGCCTAGTTCCTGGTCTCCACGATAGGTTTGCTGGTCGGTGGTGTTGGGCAGTCCTGCTCTGAGCAGGAAGTTGGCTATGCAACCACCGGCTGCTCCTGCAAGGCAGTTGGGAGCGGGGAAAAGATTGCCACCCTCAGTTACCTGGGCAACACGCGAAAAGCGGGCGCTGGGGATTACATTTCCGGGAAACGGCCGGCCTGTCTGCGGATCGATCGGCATGCAAGGGTTGCTGCTTGACAACGCTGCGGCGCATGCTGTGCTGCCGTAGGCAGGCAACCCGGAGCTGGCAAAATTTCCGGCCAGTTGGTTTGGATCGGGCACGTTGGTGTAGTTGTTCGAACCGTTCACGATCCGCCAGCCCTCATAATTGGCCAGGAAGAAGCTCTTGTTGCGACCGTTGTAGATCTTTGGTATCCAAATCGGTCCGCCAAGCACATATCCGAACTGGTTCTGTCTAAGCTCTGGAATCGATGACTGGAAATAGGACCTGGCATCGTAGGCGTCGTTGCGGTTGAACTCGAAGACTGATCCGTGGAACTGGTTAGTGCCGCTCTTGCTGATCAAGTTCACCTGGTTGGCGCTGAAGCCATACTCGGCCGAGTAGGTCTCGCTCTGCACCTTGAATTCCTGAATCGCATCCTGTGAAAGAATAACTGCGGGCGTCTGCAGAGCAGTGTCCGTATTGGTGACGCCGTCCAGGGTATAGTTGTTCGACTCCGGTCGTGCACCGTTGATACTGATGGCATTTCCTTCGCCTTGGCGCATCTGCCCCATTTCGCCTGTCGTTTGTACCGCCCCGGCGCCGATGAAGAGCAAATTGATGAAATTCCGGCCGTTCAATGGCAGCTGGTCGACCTGTTTTTGCGTGACAAGCTGCGCGATTTCTGACGTGTCTGTGTCCAGCGCAACGCCGCCACTGGTCACTGTTACCGTCTCGGTGGCCGTTCCAGTTTTCAGAATCACGTTCTCACGAACTTCCTGAGCCACCTGGAGTGTAATGTTGCTCACTTCTCCTTTGCTGAACCCAGTGGCTTCGACTGTCACCTGGTATGGCCCTGGGACCAGGTTGGGAACCGCATAGTCGCCTGCGCCCGTGGTCTCGGTTACCCGGCTCGTCGCCGTACCGGTGTTGGTGACCGTGACCTTAGCGCCGGAAATCACCGCGCCCGTTGCATCTGTGACTGTGCCCAGAATTGTTCCGGCGGCGCCGCCTTGACCGTAAACCGTACCCGCTGCCGCCACGAAAAACAAAAAGAACGCCAACTTTGAACTTTTAATATTGCTACTCATGATTTGCACCGTCCTCCCAAAATCACCACTATTGCGGCCGCGATGGGTGGTTGTCCCCCATCTTTGTTAATCCGGCGTCGTTGTTTAAGAGCAGGGAAGCGCAACGCCCTCCCGGTTCCTCACGGCAAACCGAAAAGGGCTCGTTCCAATACGCGCCGAAAATATAGGGCTCAAAATACAGATGTCAAGGGAAAAATAATTTCCCAATAGAATTTTGTAGCAACTAACCAGGAAAGTAGCGGATCGGGACACATCCCGCACGTAGCGCTGAAAATCACCTGAGGGGTGAGTTGTTAGGAAGCTATGAACCTCAGGCACGCCACGGCGTAAGGCAATAGCTGCACGGACGAAGCGGCCCCGGCTTCGCGCCGCGGCTCGGGGCCGCGTTCACCAAAGCTATGTTCGTCGAGCAAGAGGACAGAATGGATTTGCTTATCTCCCTCAAGCACGGCCTCTTGTTTCTGGCCGGTTAGGTTTGCAAGCCAGACAACGCGCGGGCCCTCTCGGTCTACTCCAGCTACTGCAGCCACACGGCTTGGGCGGCTCGAGTGACACTGGTATCGTAGATTTCCGCTCAATTCGGCGAGCCCGCGCGCCGCGTAAAAAGCCGGATAGAGCAGGAGTTCTCCAGAAGCGTGAGCGCAGGCCAATCCCAGACGTGCTGTCAAACTACCAACCGTCAGCGAGTGTAAGCCTGCCTCGGCCGTGGCCGCGACGTAGCCAATCATCCATGCAGCTGCGAACAAGCTGGTTTGTCTCGGGTCACGATCTGTCATCGTGATGCGGACGTTTGCCGGGTTCTCCATCACCCTCACGCCATAGGGGTTGTGACGCATACCGATGGTGGAAGGGCCGATGCGGTAAGCCTTGTCCTTTCCAATAATTGCGCGGGTTGAGCGAACGATATGGGGTAGCGCTTCCAGGCTCTCCATCACACTCAGATCATCTGCTGCGTGCACAATCGGGCAGGTGCAATGCGAGACGAAATCGAGCAGCTCCACCGGCGGGCGTTTGCGGTTGAGTTCAGTGAAGTAGCTGAGGGAGCCGCCGCCGATGGCTACGCCGGGAAATGCCTCTCGGGCTGCCTGGTAGATTTCGGCGAGCGGCGGGCACGCCGGCCATGAGCCGCCGGGGAGAGTGGATTGACGGTCTGCCGCAGGGGAAACGAGAAGGCCTGACAGAGTCAGGCCGGACGCGGCAACCATCTCAGCCAAGCCGCCCAACTCATCATGCACACTTTGTTGCGCAGGCAGCACCAATTCAAGAACGGATTCTGTCTTGTCGACGGCCTGAACACACTTGGTAATGTCTGCAAAACCGCGGAGATGGCTCTGCACATGGCCCGCGCTGGGGTCAAAATGGAACAGCAAATGTTGCGGACTCAAACTATTGAGTAACGTCGGGTGAGCGAGTGCCTCAGCAATCTGGTCTGGATGGATAGAAACACCGATGCCGGGAAAGGCACCCTCCGGACCGGCGATGGACACGCGGGTGGGGGCATTGTCTCTACGCGCGGGCTTGCGGGCAGAGCCCTGGCTCCGCTTTATTTCAAGTTCAACTGATTGCCGATTCGTAACTCCTTGCTCCATGACGTACGGCCAAGGCAGGGAGAGCGGGCGGACGTAGGTTTTGTACGATGCATCCGACCAGTTGCGCTGGTCTTCCATTTCGAAAACGTCCCCGTTCATGCAGCAGCGCGCCGTGACGTCGGGCGTGACGTGGTGATGAATGGCGCGAATATCTTTGAACGGCTGCCATGGAGAGATGAGGTCTGGGAAAGTCGATTGTTCCTCCGAACCGTCGACGTGCTCAATGATGGCCGGCTGGCCGGCAACCCCGTTGACGGGATGGAGAACAGCGAAGCCACAGCGTGCGGTAACAAATGCGGTCAGCGGTTCGGCCACCACGTCAAAGACGAGATGCCCTTGAGCATTCCCTGTAATGCGTGCCTGGTAGCAGAGGGTTTGGTTGGGGTCGGTGGAAGAGCAGCGCCCGCAATATGTAACCGCGAATGCACCGTCGCTTTTGTCGAGGCTGTAATCGCTGATCTCCGGATTGTAGGTTCCCCAATCCGAATTACGCACCACATAGGTTATGGCTCGCAAAACCTCGTGGCCTTCATAGCGGATCGTACGCAGGCCTCCCGCGACAAAATCCATAGTCAGCGCGCCAGCCCTTAGCGGGATGCGCTTAGGAGCCTTTTCCTTAGTGCCGACTCGTCGCTCAATTACGCTTGTTTTCATGCCTGCCTTTATACCCCAGAGCTCCAATCTCAACCGCAGCTTGACACAGATGCCGTAGCTAAACCATCATTTGTTGGCTCTGACTGCGGGCTTCCAGGAGGCATTCTTCTAGTGTTGGAGAGAATGTCGAGGCGATCGTTTGTGAAAGCGCTGGCGGCTAGCGCGGTGTCCAGCTCGGCAATCCACTCCGGGTTGGCGCAGGATCGGGTCGCCGACTCGGGCGCACCAACAGAGTGGTCTTACACCAGTGGAAAGCAATATTCCGACCCCTTCAACCAGGTCGATCTGGATGCCATCATTACCCTTCCCTCTGGTCAGCAGGAGCGCATGCCGGCATTCTGGGCTGGCGGCTCTACCTGGCGCGTGCGTTACGCGGCGCCCGCCACGGGCCTTTACAGGATCCGGTCGGCCTGCAGCGACACCGCAAACAGCGACCTTCATGATCGTGCCTCAATACTGAATGTGCAGCCGTATGCCGGTCAGAACGCCCACTACAAGCACGGTGCGCTCAAAGTCGCAGAAGATCGAGGTCATTTTCAGCATGCCGACGGTACTCCATTTTTTTGGCTAGGGGATACGTGGTGGATGGGCCTGTGTAAACGGCTTAGCTGGCCGGACGGATTTCAAACACTCACTGCCGATCGAGTGCAAAAGGGCTTCACCATCGTCCAGATCGTGGCCGGCCTCTACCCAGACATGGAGCCCTTCGACGCTCGCGGCGCGAATGAAGCAGGCTTTCCCTGGGAGCCCGATTTCTCCCGCATCAACCCCGCGTACTTCGACATGGCCGACGTACGCATTCAGCATGTTGCCGATCAAGGCCTCGCTGTTTGTGTGGTCGGCTTTTGGGGATATTTCATTCCCCGTATGGGCCTGGACAAAGCCAAACAGCATTGGCGTTATCTCATTGCTCGTTGGGGTGCATACCCGGTGGTCTGGTGCCTGGCTGGCGAGGGCACCATGCCCTACTACCTTTCGAAAACAAAAGAACAGGATGCGGAAACGCAAAAGCACGGCCTGACCGAATTGGCGCGCTTTGTCCGCGCCACCGATCCGCGACATCACCCCATCACCATCCATCCTTCCAAGAGCTCGCGACTCTGTGTGGACGATCCCGCGGTGCTCGATTTTGACATGCTGCAGACCGGTCACAACGATCGGCAGAGCGTGCCCAACACCATCGAGACAGTCAATCATTCGCTTGCCGCGACCCCTAAGATGCCAGTGCTGATTGGAGAAGTCTGCTACGAAGGCATTGCCGAGGCCAGCCGGCAGGAAGTACAGCGCTTCATGTTTTGGTCCAGCCTTTTGAGTGGGACGGGCGGACACACCTACGGAGCCAACGGAATCTGGCAGGTAAACACGCGGCAGCAACCCTACGGACTTTCGCCGCATGGCCATTCCTGGGGTGGTCCCGCGTGGGATATCGCGGCTCAACTTCCCGGCTCGGGACAACTCGGATTGGCAAAAGGTCTGCTCACTCGCTATTCCTGGTGGAAACTGGAACCGCGGCCAGATCTGATAGAGCCGCGCTGGAGCACAACCGACTACTGGCAACCCTACGCCGGCCAAATTCCCGGAGAGGCAATTTTTGTCTTCTCTCCGTCGGCGTTTAAGCCAGTTACATTTAGAAATTTAAACGCGACAGACTATCGCGGTTTTTTCTTCAATCCCAGCGATGGAACTGAGGTGCCGATCGAAAACGTCCGTCCGGACAGTAGCGGCACGTGGAAGCCTCCGGAATTTCCTATCTTTCGTGATTGGGTCATCGTTCTCGAGCACAAGGCATGAATCAATTTCGAGTCGGCTTCTCCGCTGATTTTTGCGATCCACAGGGGCAACCTGTCTTTCCCGATATTGGCTTATCGCTGCTCGAAGGCGTTCCGCGCATCTCACACCAGTTTGTCACTGAGTATCAGGACCCATATTCTCCCAGTCAGCTGACAGATTATGACGTGTTGATCTCGTTGAAGCCCAGGGTCACGCGGCAGTCTCTGCTGGGAGTCTCTCGCCTATGTGCCATCGGCCGCTGTGGCGTCGGCTATGACAACGTCGATCTGGAGGCCTGCACAGAGCAGGGAATTGCTGTGTTCATCACGCCGGCCGGGGTCGTACGCCCGGTAGCCGAGTCTATTGTGCTGTTCGTGCTGGCTCTTTCGCACAATCTGCTTCGCAAGGATCGGCTTGTGCGCCGGGGACTCTGGGCGGAAAGCACCCGTCCCCTGGGACGTGAGCCACGGCAACGCGTTGTCGGTACGATTGGCCTGGGCAACATCGCGTCCGAGGCGATTCGGCTGCTTCAGGTTTTTGACGTTGCACGATTTCTGGCTTTTGATCCATATGTCGCGCCCGCGCGGGCCGCACAACTTGGAGTTGAAATGGTCTCGCTCGAAGAACTCCTCCGAGCGTCGGACTACGTGCTGGTCAACTGCCCGCTCACCCCGCAGACACGCGGCTTACTCGGCAAACCTCAGTTCGCGCTCATGAAACCGGATGCTGTCCTCATCAATACGGCACGCGGGCCGATCGTAGACGAAGCCGCGCTGATCGAAGCTCTGGAGAACGGCAGAATCGGAGGCGCCGCACTCGATGTGTTCGAAAAAGAACCCCTCAGTGCAAACTCACCCCTGGCCGCGATGGAGAATGTGATTCTGACTTCACATTCCATCGCCTGGACCGAGGAACTGTTCCGCGATATGGGACGCATCGATTGCCAGGGTGCTCTGGCTATTTATCGCGGAGAGCCGCCCGAGCATGTCGTCAACCCCCAGGTGCTGAGCAGTCCGGTGTTCCTACAAAAGCTGGCGAAATACAAAGCTGCATTTTCAGCGGAAGGCGTTGCTCAATGAACTTTCGCCAGCGGCTTCGCCAGGGCGACCTGCTTTTGGGGCAGATGGTGCTTGAACTGTTTACTCCGGGCATCGGACCGATGCTTGCATCATGCGGACTGGATTTCGTGATCTTTGATATGGAACACGGCCGCTGCGATCTCGCCCTGCTTGCGGAGATGGTCGCGTCATGCCGCGGCAGCGATATTGTTCCCATCGCCCGCGTGCCCGACGCGGCCTATGTGCCTTTGTCGCGCGCCTTGGACCTTGGCGCCCGGGGCATCATGGTGCCCCGCGTGGAATCGAGAGCCCAGGCCGAGGACATCGTCAGCCAACTCAAGTATGCGCCGCAAGGCCGGCGAGGTGTGGCCCTCGGCATCGCCCACGATCTCTATCGTGCGGGCAATGCGGATTTCTTTGCCAGGGCCAATGAGGAGATTTGCGTTATCTTGTTACTGGAAACGGCAATGGCTTTTCAGAATCTGGAAGAGATCATCTCCGTGCCTGGCGTGGACGTCGCCTGGATGGGGCATTACGATTTCACCGTCTCGATGGGCATCCCGGCACAATTTGAACACCCGCGATTTCTGGCTGCGATGGACGAATTGGTCGCGGTTTGCCGGCGCCATGGCGTGGCCCCTGGATTCCTGCCGCATTCGCCACAGTCGGCCGTGCATTGGATCAACCAAGGTTTTCGCGCGATCAGCCTGGGCAGTGATATTGGTGTGTTCCTCGAAGGAGTGCGCAACTTTCGCGCGCACATCCTGAAGAAACCTGATGTCAAATAGGACTGGAGTTTCAAGGCAGAACCGCACCTGGCCAACGGCCGGTGATTCTCCCTGCTCCTATAGAATTGCTGCCAACCGAGGTCGGAAGGAAGATGCGGATTCTGGGGCTCACAGCTGCTCTTGCGCTTTGTTGCGCGGCGGTCTCGGCGGATACCGTCGCCAAGCCCGGTGATACCCCCATCCAGGCGGAGTTAATGACAGACCTGCACGCGCGCCTGCTGAAGGTGGGCGCGACCGTGTATGCACGCGTCACTGTCGACTGGCGGAGCAAGGATTGCGTCCTCAGGAGCGGAGCTATGCTGGAAGGGCATGTGGTCTCGGTGGTTCCTCGCATCAAGCCCGTCAAAGATTCCGAGGTGGATCTGGCTTTTACCAGGGCGCAATGCGGGGAACAGAAGATGAGCCCCTTCCAGCTGATGCTGGCGGCGATCGCGGCTCCGCCGGAGAATAGCGGTATGGGCGTATTGACCACGAACCAGCAGCTACAGTCTCCTGGTGGCGGATCAGGCCAGGTTCTCAATAGCATGCGCCAGGGCTACGATCGCAATCTGGATCTGGAGGCGCCGGTCTATCTTTTCCCCATGAACAAGGGCATACAGATGGGCACCGTCTTCGGCATTAGCGGGCTGAAGCTGAGTGTTGGCATGGGGCCGGAAAACAGTTCCATTCTGACCGCGAAGGGCCGCGATGTATCCCTGGAGAAGCACTCGCTGCTCTTGCTCGTTCCCGGGCAAGGAACATTGCTCCGCCCACCGTCTGATCCATCTGCTGCTCATCCATTGCCGGCCGGAACATCAGCCGAAGCTTCCCTTCATGTTCCCGCTGTGGACAGGCGCGCCGCGGCGCCCGTCCACGATGACATCGATCTTTGCGCGCCACCGCAGTGCAACGTGGCCTTGCCGTCGGGCAATGCAAACGATGCGGGCCGCGCCGCGGCCACTCTATCCATCCGCGGGCTGGGCTATGCTCCGCGCACGCAAAAAGAGACATTCGGTTTCGACTACGATGAAGTGCTGGCCTATCTCGGTCCTCACGAACTGCTGGTGGCTTTCAACCCCCACAAACTCGTCTCGCGTGATCCGCTCAGTTCAAGCTCGACCGTTCGCGTGATCCGCGCTGCGCTCCTGGACCTGGAGACGCATCAGGTCACACACACCGTCGAATGGGAACTGCCCGACGATGGGCAATACCTCTGGCCGTTGGCGGACGGCCGTGTGCTGGTGCACGTCGGCTCGGAGCTCCGTGTCTATGGCGAGGGATTGCAGATTCAGAATCGGGTTCCGTTAGACGGACCGCTGGCCTTCGTGCGTGCGACCCCCGACGGAACCTTTATGGCCGTAGGCGTGATCCGTGAGCGGCACGCGCCGGAACTGCATGCCCAGCTTAAGCAGAACCTCAACAGCGACCCGGAAGAAGATGTCGATGTCCTGATTCTGAATCGTGCCTTTGAGATCATCGCCAAATCCATCGCACCGTCCGGCCTGATGCCCCCCACGCTCTTGAACGAGGGGCAGGCCGTGCTGAAAGCGCTGCCAAACATGCGTTATCGCATCTCCATGCTGAGCTGGGACCACCATACCTCGACTGTGGCTCAGTTCAACTCGAGCTGTACGCCTGAGCTCTCCAGCATCGCCCCGGACCTTATCTTCCTGGTGAGCTGCGATAAGCAATCTGCACGCGAGTATCGGGTATTGCGTTCGAATGGCAAGCTCAAATTAAAAGGTGACTCGACCCTGAACGAGTGCGGTCACGCCGCTGAAGGCAGCGCCAATCATGAGGATTTTGTGGTCAAGATCGTGCAGTCCAGTTTGCCCGTAACTCCGGGAGCGCCCCTGAGCGCCGCGCAATTCACCTCAGAGGAGCTGCGGGTTTATCGTGCAACCGACGGCAAGCGGCTACTCGGCGTGCGTGTCGGTTCTCCATCCTTGAGCCGCGACGGTTACGCGTTGGCTCCGGATGGCTCACAGCTTGTGGTGCTGACCCGCGACCAACTCGCAGTCTATTCCGTGCCTGTGAAGTGATCTCCCTTAGGCATTCATCTCAATAAGCATTTTGATGTTCGCTCTTCCCGCTTCTTCGAAGTGGGTCAAATTGCTCCAGGCCTCTTGCAGCGGAAAAGTTTGCGAAATGAGAGGCTCCGCTTTCAGTCTGCCATCGTTCAACATGGCGATCACGATGGGGAATTCATCATCGTAAGCGTTTGTAGTGGTGACGGTTTTCTCGTCACGGAGAAGATCGTTCCAGTTGAACTCCGTAGGATGGGGGATTACCCCGGTGAGGCATACGGTGCCCCCTGGTCGAGTAACCCTGAGGGCAGTCGCGAGCGCTGCGCCTGAGCCTACACATTCAAAGGTATAGTCAGCTCCCATGCCGCCAGTCAGATCGGAAATAGCCTGTCGGGGATCTGAAATTTCCGCTTGAATAAATGCGCTGGCGCCTAAATCCTCAGCAAATTTTCGCTTGGCGGAGGACTTCTCGATTACGAAAACGTCAACCACTCCGCATGCGCGAAGTGCCTGCAGGGTGCACAACCCGATCGTGCCGCCCCCCACGATCGCGGCCCTGCTGCCCACCTCGACTTTTGCTCGCCGGACGGAGTGCAGGGCCACCGAAAACGGCTCGACCATCGCTGCCGAGCGAAAGGACACGTTCGGCCGAAGCACGTGGCAGCAATCTTCCGGAACTCCCGCATACTCCGCATAGCCTCCGTCGCGTGCAAAGCCGATGGTGGCTGCGACCGGGCAGTGTACGAAAAGCCCTCGCCGGCAGAACTCGCATGTTCTGCAGGCATCCACCGCGTTGACCGCAACCCGATCGCCGACGCGAAGGCGTGTCACGCCGGGACCAAGCTCAACCACTTCGCCGGAAAACTCATGGCCCAGAACAAGCGGCACCGATCGGCCCGTTCTTTTATGAGGGGTGGCGGCCACATACAGCGGACCGTTAATGTATTCATTAAAGTCGGTATGGCATAAGCCTGAGCACTTGATTCGCAGCAGCACTTCTCCAGCCTTCACATGCGGGTCTGCAAAGTCTTGGTACCGCAGGTCCCTTGTTCCGTGATAGACGAGTGCTTTCATATGGCTTAACTCCGGTATTCAGCCTATCAGACCTGCTTCCGCACATCGAGAATCCGTGCCAACGGATCTCACCCCGGCAATTTCCGGCATCCTATCTCTCAGACAGAAAAGAGGAGGATGCGCTATGGCCGAAGTTACGGACAAAACAACGAAAAAGAACGCAGCTGACATAACGGCGAACGAAGCCGATTCCCACTCCGTGAAAATCGATCGCACGGCGCCTGCCGGGAGCAAAAACTCGCTTGGTGCGCAGAGCGTTCGCGACGGCCGCCCCGTTACCGACGACAGCGTAGTCGAAGCGATGGACGAAGAGGGTCCCGGCATCACGCCTCTCACGCCAGATAAAACGGGCGGCAACCACTAGATCCGCTCTCATTCGGACGGCATGCAAAGTCTTAACCAGAATCCAGGCCGGGAACCACACCACATGAATCGCTATAAAGGTTAACCTTCCCACGAACGCGCCGAGAGTCTTTCAACAAAACGTCATCCCGATTGACAGGACACCTCAAAGAGAGTCAGGCACATTGAACTGACCTCCCAAACGGCGTACTCTTACCGAAACTTGATGGCGACGGCTGAATCGAACCGCCGCACGGCACATCTGAACCCAAACTCGCAAAGGAGCAACTATGGGCCTACTCGATGCATTGACATCTATTGCCGGCGGAGCTTCCCCCGAACACCATGGCGTCGCAGACGCACTGAGCCAGGTAATGCAGGAGCACCCCGGCGGAATGGACGGTCTTCTTAATCAATTAAAGCAAAACGGCCTCGCCGAGCAGGTGCAGTCCTGGGTCGGCCCTGGAGAGAATAAGGCGGTTAGTCCCGACCAGGTCCAGCAGGGCCTCGGCACTTCAACCCTGGAAAACATCGCCCAGCGCGCGGGCATTTCTCCGGCTGTCGCCAGTGGAGTCATCGCGGTCGTCCTTCCCCTCGTGGTCTCACACCTCTCGGGCAATAGCGGTCAGCCCGCGCAACAAGGGGGACTGGCTGGTTTGGCGAGCAAAATTTTCGGGGATTAATCCTGAATACTGCGAATCTCGATGCAAATCATGCGTGGCCCATTCTCGAACCCAACAGCGGGTTCGAGGATGGGCCACAAGTGTTTCGTAGCCTGCCAATATCTACCGAATGCCGGCAGGGAAGTTCGGTGGAGTGGGAAGACCGGAGAAATAGATGTAGCCATTGGGCGGAAAATGGGCGTTGCCAAACAGCTCTTTTGGTTCCTGTGCGAAGGCAGCAATGGACACAATCACAAGAATAACAACCGCGGTAATGGAAATAGACCTCACAGCGCAGTCCCTCCTCAAGGCCCTCGTTACCAAACAGACGAGTAGTAGTGCGCCCAACGTTTGTTCCGTTACAGGCTGGCTGCAGTAAAAAGCTTTTATTTAATGAATAAATTTCTCGGCCCTGGGGCTTCGGCACCCCACAAGGCATAGTCGATTCCTTAAAAGGGACGGCCTTCAGAGCCTGGTGAGAACTGGAAAGCTGCGGGATTCGTGGTGGGAGCCCCCGCATTCATGCGGGGGGAGGAGCGCTTCAGCGCTCCGGGAAACGGTCTCAACTTTGATCACGCGCTTTAGCACTGGCGATGCCAGCGCGTTCAGAGTCTGCGTGAGAACTCCCCTCTCCAAATTGAGTCCCGTAGGGACGGCTGAAAATTTAGCCCCGACGTCCAGCCGTCCCTTGCGGGACTGATCGAATGACCTATGTTTACCCAGGACTACCGTCCTGGGCTACTCTCAGCCGTCCCTTCGGGACTCAGTGCAGAGCTCTCACGCAGACTCTTCAGGCCGTCCGTACGATAGTCATCCCGACCGCGTTACCCTCGACTACAACTTTTGCATAACGTGATTCCACTAAGTGTGTAGGCACGCTACATTCCTAGTAACAAGTAACAAGATTGCGGTTCTGGAGCGTTTACTATGCCTTGCTATGCAATGAGAATTCTTGAAAAATCAGCCGCTGCTGCCCTGCGCGTTCTGCTGGCGGGCGCAGTGTTGTCGATTTCGCCTCTGGCTGCACTGGCCGCCGATACACACATCCATGCAAGCCTTGCCGGTATCTATGTCACCCGCGCGCCTAAGACAGCTCCGACCATGAGTGTGAGCCTGGGCGCGGATGGATCTGCTACCGTCACCCAGGATCCAGGTCAGGGGTCCACCACCTACTTTGGGCACTGGGCGGACGACGGACGCCAGATCAAGGTCACCTTCAACGCGGTAGCAGACGAGCCGCAAGCAACTCCCATGGTTTTTGAGGCTGTCCACAATAAATTGCAGGCAGTCACCTGGGACCATCAGGCTTGGGGTAACGCTCATCCTCCAACCATGACCAAGGGATACAAAGTGAAGTATTTGTTTTGGACCACAACCATGCGGTAAGGCTTGGTATTGAAGAAAATGGTGTTGTCATTTGCCCCAACCATGAAGCGTGTCCCAAACGGGTCGCGCGCAGGGTTGGGGCAAACGCACTGGCAATCCTTGTAAGATACATTCAGTGTTTCTCTTGACGGCGCGGAACCCAAACGGTCAGGGAAAGGTCTGCAAAGCCTTTGTTTGGTGGTTCAATTCCATCCCGCGCCTCCACCCCTTCCATCGGGGCATAACCCTCTCTCCGGGGGCGGCCCGTCACTTGCCGGGCCGGCGGTAATTTAGAATTCCTGCGCCAAAATGATTCCGCCAGCCACTAAAGTAAGGTCAAAAACCCGCCGATAGTCCCAATAAGAGACAAAAAATGACCGAAACTAGAATTCTGTTGGTGGATGATGACGTCGTGGTGCGCATGGCTTTGACTGGCGTGCTTGAACAGTCTGGCTTTGCCGTAACTACTGCGGCCAATGTGCCGGAGGCGCTGAGACTTATCACCGGCTCGGAAACATACGATGTGCTGCTGAGCGATCTGCACATGCCGGGAGCAGGAGATGGGCTTACAGTAGTAAGCGCCATGCGGCATGCGAATCCCCAGGCGGTGACGCTCCTGCTGAGCGCATTCCCGGAGATGACCGCCGCAGTCGCGGCTATCCTGCAGCAGGCCGATGAGATCCTGGTAAAGCCGATGGATATCACTTCGCTCATCCAGGTCATCAGGGAGCGCGTCGCCCGCGGTCCACACCGCAAGCGCGAGATTGAGACAGTTGCCTCGATTCTGGAACGCTCTACAGCCGGCACGATCCGAGAGTGGTACCAGCGCGTTGAGACGGAACCAGCACTGATGGCCATTCCAATGAGCTGCGAGCAGCGCTGCTCGCATCTGCCGATCCTCTTTCGCGACCTGATTCTCCGCCTCCATTCTAACCAGCCGATAGGCGTGAAAGCCCTGACGCCTTCCGGCGCTGCCGAGCACGGCGCTAACCGGTTCAGGCAAGGCTACAGCGCCTGGATGTTGGTGGAAGAGTCTCGCATCTTGCAGGTCAGCATCTTTTACACCCTGCAGTGCAACCTCGCCACTATCGACCACAGCGTATTGCTGGTTGGAGTCATGACCATTGCCGACGAGATCGATGCCCAACTTAGCCGAGCCGTCGAAAGTCATACCGAGCAAACACAGTATGTCGACTCCATGAGCCGGCTCCGTGGCGCTTATGGCCGCTGAAGACGGGGTCGGCTTTCAATTCCTGGCCGAGAACAGCATTGACGTCATTTGCCGCGCCGGGCTGGATAGGTCGTTACTCTATGTCTCTCCATCGTCCCTCCGTATTCTAGGTTGGAAGCCGGAGGAGATGACGGGCAAGAGGCCGGACGACTTTATTCTTCCCAACGATCTTCCCTTGCTCTCGAAGAGCCTTGTTTCGGGTCTCGACGAATCTATCGCAACGGTTCGCATGCGCAAAAAAGACGGGACGATAGCGTGGGTCGAGATCAAACACCGCATGGTTGGTTGCGCCGCGACCGGCGAACCCTCGGAAATCGTAATCGTGATCCGTGACATCACGGTGCGCACGGCTTTGGAAGAGCGGCTCTCCGTATTGGAGCTCACAGACTCCCGCACCGGGCTGTTCACCCACCGCGCGTTTGACGGGGAGCTGGAGCGCGAGTGGAACCGCACCCTGCGAGAGGGTTCGCACGTTTCTCTGTTGCTGCTTGACTTCGACCACTTTAGGCAATTCCACGACCAGCATAGGGAAGGGGATCGCTGTCTGGCGCAAGCCGCCGCTGCGGTGATTGGAGCGATGCGCGTAACCGATTTCGCCGCCCTCTACGGAGCAGAAGAAATTGCCGTCATCCTTCCCTCCACAGGTTCAGGTGGCGCAGCCAAAGTCGGCAAAAAGGTGCAGTCTGCCGTTCAGGCTCTCCGCTCTCCCCCCGGCGGATTTTGGAAACACGAAGGCCACGTTAGCGTGACTATCGGCATTGCTACGGTATGGGCTCGGCCCGGCGCAACCGCGAGAATGCCTGAAATCATGCGTCTCGGAGCCGACAACGCCCTGCAGAAAGCGAAGGGAGACAGAATTGCATGGCCGCCCGCGCCTCTTGTCGCCCCCCCAGAGAGCTGGCGGGAATAAGGGCGCTAGAGCATTTTCACTTCTGGTGCATACAGAGCAACCGCTCCCGACCCGTGGCTTTTCCTCAAGAAAAGCCGCACTTCGCGGCGCTTGCCTGTGCAGAGTAGAAGTGAAAATGCTCTATGGATAAACCTTGATCCAGTGATTTCGCATCTTTGGCCGGATTACCTCGCCCGCTGTTTCGGAAGCGATAGCGTTGGTCGGTTCGACGGGCATGTGGCAGTCGATACAGTTCTCCGCAATTTTGTGTCCCATGGTTTTTGCCATGCCACAGCTTTCCACCTGGTGGCAGGTAAGGCAGCGATCTGAATACGCTGCCGCCGCGCGCTCCGGCTGGTGTATGTTGTGGCAGGTGGAGCAGCTCATGCTCGGTGACGATAAGTAACAGCGACTTTTCTCCAGCAAGCCTACCTGATTTCCGTGCACGTCAGGATGCGCCGCAATCTCACCTTCGTTGGGCCGCAGATAGTTGTCCAGCGGCTTGCCGGGCACATACGAGAATGCCGCAACCAACTCGTCGGTTCGGATCCCGTTGTGGCACAGCGCGCATAGGTCAACCTGGCGGTCCCGTGAAAACCTCGCGGGATTGAGAATTGTTTCCCCAGCAGCCGGCACCTTTGGCTTGGTGCAGCGAAATGTGGCTGGCGCCCGGGCCGTGGCAACGCTCGCAGGAGATTCCCGTTACCAGGCTCGTGGGGTCATATTGATTGGTGAGCGGGTCCGGTGAGCGCGGCTTCTATATAGGTAGCGTGGCACTCCAGGCAACGCGGGGTGACGGCCCGGGAAAAACTCATCGTGCCGTCCTTGTAGCCGGGACTGTTGATCCACCGGCTGCCCTCCGACCAGTAGCTTACGGGCAGCTCATAGAGCTGGTCACCGCGCCAGTAGAGGTAGCTCTGGCCCCGCACACCCGATCCGATCACGACCTCCATCTGTTCGCTTCTCGTCTTCAGTTGCCCGGGCCAGCCGGCGACCGCTGTCTGGTAAAACCCGTTCGCCTTAGCCTCCATTTTGAAGTACAAGCCCGGGTTATCGCCCGCAGTTGCGGGGTCTGCGATCATCAGCACATTCGATCCGTCACGGAACGAGCCGAGAATAGAATCCTTGCCGGCGGGTTGGGAGGTCAGGTGATGCGCGGTGTGTACATAAGAGGCGCTCTGATCGCGGTGACAGGATAGGCAGGCAGCGTCGCCCGCATACTTGTCATGCCGAGCCTTAGGCGTTGCCTGGGTTGCGATTTGCTGGGCAGCCCCAAGAAAGCTGAGAAGGGCCAGGAGCAGTGCCACGCTTGCTGGAGCCATGCGAGGTTACTCCTTTCCGCTTCAGTCCTGGAGCATTTTCACTTCTGGTGCATACAGAGCAACCGCTCCCGACCTCCCCGTGGCTTTTCCTCGAGAAAAGCCGCACTTCGCGGCGCTTGCCTGTGCAGAGTAGAAGTGAAAATGCTCTAAACCTGCACCCATGCTCTCTTCTGTGAACTCTCGAGCACTGCGTCGAGAACGCGCAACTGGCGAATCCCATCCTCGAAGGTAGGATATTCAATCGGTGCTTGACTATCGGCAACTCGCCTGTAGAAGCGGCGGAAGATTTGCTTGAAGGTGTCATCATAACCTTCGCTGTGGCCGCCCGGCAGGTCAGCGTAACTCTTGGCCCCGTCTGCCAGAAGCGAAGGATCTTTGATCACGATCTCATTGGGCGAATTACGATGGCCTATCCAAAGCTCGTCGGGACATTCGGTATTCCAGGCAACGGATGCCTTGGTGCCAAAGATTTCGATGAACAGACGGTTCTTGCGGCCCACGGAAACCTGGCTCACGGTGAGCGAGCCCTTCGTATTCTCACCCATGGCGAACATCATGGCGCCGAAGTCTTCTGTCTTGATTGCAACTTCATCGTACTCACTAGGCCGCAGTGTCTTGCCGGTAAAGGTCTCGACCGATCCCCTGGGCTTCTTACGTGTGGTGAGAAAGGTTGTGAGATCGGCGCACAGGGAACTGATGCGCCGGCCCGTTATGTGCTCGGCCAGGTCGCACCAGTGGGTTCCAATATCGGCGAAGGTGCGGGACGGTCCCGATTCGATGCGCCAGTTCCAATCCGTGTCGTACAGCAGCCAATCCTGCGAATAGGTGCCCTGGACTACTAAAATTTCACCCAGGTCGCCCGCTTCGCGCATGCGGCGCATGTTTTGCACCTGGGGGTAAGCGCGAACGTTATAGAAGGTGCAATTGGCAAGCTTCTTTTCGGCTGCGAGCGCAATCATGGCTTTTGCTTCTTCGATCGTTGAGGCGAGGGGCTTCTCACACAGTACGTGCTTGCCCGCTCGCATCGCTGCTTCGGCCATGGGAAAGTGCAGCTCGTTGGGAGTACATATATGAACGGCGTTGAGCTCGGGATCAGCCAGCAAATCCTGGTAATTGCCGGTGGCCCGTTCAATGCCCAGGCCATCGGCAAACTTGCGCGCTGCCTCGGCAGTCCGTCCGGCAACGCCGGTGACTTCTACATTGCCCAGACGGCGTAATGCTTCGGTGTGGACCCGGCCCATAAAGCCGATGCCAAAAATTGCGACCTTCAGTTTTTTCACGTTCCACCTATCAAGAGAAATTACGAAGGGCGGGCGAGCGCCTCGCGGCGGGTTCGCATCAAAGCTTCTTTTCCCATGAACTCGTGGGGTACGTAATGTACAACCGGCGCCGATCTGCCACGTACGATCGGCAACGCGAAGCTAAGCAGATCCGTTCCATAACGTTCAGCGTGAAAGAAAACAGTTCCGATGCAAGGGCTGTCTGGATTCGCGACAATGTCCATGATCTCCATGCTCCCGCCATGACCGACGATCGCAATCTCCGTTCCGTTTCCCACCTGTTTTGCGGCTTCCACTGCTCCAATGGCACTTTCATCATTGATGCCAACGACCAGGACCTTCTTTCTCGATCGTGACTTGAGCGCGACGGCTGCCGCCGCTTGGGATGTCGCTTTATCCCCGCCGCCATCCAGGTGAAGAATCGCTTTCTCCGGCAGTGGCCCAAGCCGCTCCTGGACTCCTTGAAGAGCGCCGACCAGCCTGCTCTGGATCGTTCTACCGGCCCGGGGTGACTCCAGAAGCAGGAGCGTGTCCACTTGAGAATTCCAGTGCCTGGCCGCGTATTCCGCCAGCGCGACCCCCGCAGAGAAGCCCGCGCGGTAATTATTTACCCCAAAATACACGGTTCCATGATGAGGATTGACCAGAGAAATGAGAGGAATCTCAGAGCGCGAAAGAATATCCGAGATCACCGGTGCGACATGCTCGTACAGTTGAAATTCAATGGCCAGGTCAACCTTGCTGTCGGCCATCTCTTCCGCATTGCGAATCGCGGTGTCCGCGTTGCGATCGTTGTCCCACACCACCAGATCGATCCCGGCCGCAGCCGTGGCTTTCTCCAGGCTGCGCTGGATCTCAACTGCAATGCAAATGTGTTTCGAAAGATTGGCAAAGCCAAACCGAAGTCTTCTTCGCAATCGGTTAAGGCGGTACTGGCGCCCGGATTGGGTTAAGTAATCCCGCAGCACCAGCGTATGCAGAATTCGATAGGCAGTGGTATGCGGTATTTCCGTTCTCTTGACCACTTCTTCCAGCGTCAGCGACTCGTTAGCAGATCCGAAGCAATCCAGAAGTTCGATGGTTCTCGCGATGATCGGAACCCAGTACTTGTCTATTTTGCGAGAAATTTCTTGTCGTTCCGTTTTGGCCTTCATAGTTCGTACCCGACTTCTTACGGGCGAAATGTTAGCACTGAATGTAAGAAAGATTGAAATGAGTTCAACTGGGAACTCATCCCAGGTTGAACTCAAAACATCGAACCAAAACCGTTCTTTTTGAGCGCGTCCAGCCGTTCCGTCGGGGGAAGCGTTGCAGGTTTTACCTGGGTGCCCAGCTCCAGCCCGCGGTCGGGAGTGGCGCCAAAAGCCGGCCAATGGGGCAGGCCTGCGCCATTAGGGTCGCCGGTTGTGGCGAAGTTCACCCAATAGCTCGACATCATGTCAGCCAGCTTGCGGTCGGTCTCCGCCCAGGGGCGTTTTACAGAGTCAAGGTTGTTGAAGACGTAAACCAGCTCAGCGGAGTGATACGCGCCGTAACGATCGCTGTCCCGCCCCGGCGGGCGGCGATCGAAATAATAGACGTAGGTGGGGTGGCTGTTTTCGTCCCGCGCAATTTCGAGCGCGGTACTGGCCATATTGTCTCGCACCGCATCGATGGAAGCCTGCCATGCCTCCCCATCGGAGTGTACCGGGTAAATCTTGAAATATTCATCCGACCGGGTTCCGTACCTGGCCTCGATCCGGCTCTTCAGCTCCGCTTCTGTAACCGGAGTGGGTACAAGTGTCGTGCCCTCGTTGGCAAGCGAACCGGTAAGCAAGGAATGCGTATTTTCATTTCCTGCCCGAAAAACCTCGAGCGGGGCGGCGGTTAGAAAATAGCCATCGACGTAGGGGCCGAATCGGGAGACGTTTGCGCTCTTTCCGTCGGGAGGAGGGATCGCAATGCGCTGGATTTCCTCCGCCGGCTTCGCTCTCAGCCCGGCAATCGAATCGACGCCCACCCGCTTGGCAAAGCTCAACCCTGCCTCCTCCTCCGTCTTGCGATCGCTGGCCCGCGCAAAGCCGCCACTTTGCACGATCCCGCGCCGAAAGTAGCCCCTGGCCAGGGGCGAAGCACAGAGGTTTAGCACCGACGACGCGCCCGCGGATTGGCCGAAGATGGTTACATTGTCCGGATCGCCGCCGAATTGTCCTATATTCTGCTTCACCCACCTCAGCGCCTGGAGTTGATCCAACATGCCGTAATTTCCCGAGGCATGAAAGGGGCTTTCCATGCTGAGCTCGGGATGAGAGAGAAAACCGAAGACACCAAGGCGGTAGTTGATGGTTACGATCACCACGCCTTTCCTGGCGAGGCTTTCGCCGTTGAAGGAAGGCAGAGAGCCGGAGCCCTCGACAAAGCCCCCTCCGTGAATCCACACCATCACCGGACGCTTCTCCGCAGATGAGGAAGCAGCAGTCCATAGGTTGAGGTAGAGACAGTCCTCGCTCATGGGCTCAGGACTTTCGTAAAACTCCACTTGATAAAACGACCCTGGCTTGAGCGCATTTTGTATGCAGATGTTTCCAAACTTGTCCGCATGGCGCACACCCGCCCAGGCAGCAACCGCCTGAGGCCCTCGCCAGCGCAAATTGCCGATCGGCGGAGCAGCGTAAGGCACGCCGAGAAACGCGGTTACCGAGGGGTCTCTGCCGGGAGTGCCCTGGAGCATGCCGCTGGCCGTCTTCACTGGTTGGTTCAAGGCCGCCCGAGCGGGCAGTGAGTGAGCAGCGAACAGCAAGCTAAGCGAGAGGGCCATCCATCGGATCTGCATGTCTACCTCATACTCAAAACTGCACCGTGGTGCTCAGCGCGACCGGTAGCGTAGCGCTGCTGGTGGTCAGGTGAGGATCGGTAGTGGAAGACAGCCGCCCACCCGCATAGGGGCTGTTTCCCACTCCGAATGCAGGTGGCAGGGTCAAGCCTTCATAGAAACGCGCCACCGCGGATATGCTTTCGTCGCCAGTGCTGCCGGCCAGCGCCGTATTTGCGAAGCTGTCCAGTGGATCGCCGGGAGCGTCAGACCCCGCGGGAACCTGCCATGCCTGCCAATACTTGATGGAAGACGGGGTGATCGGCGATCCGTCAGCCCGGGTTCCGACAATGGTTCGGGTTACCTGTTCCACGATATAACCGCCCCGCGGCGATGCATGAGCCAACTGCCACTTTCTTTCGCCACCGGCGGTGGTTGTATATCGCAGCCACTGGCCATCGATGTCCACTCCGGTGACCGTGATGGTCGCGGGGATCAGGCTGCCTCGAGCCGAGACCCTGTCGTTGTCTGCCGAAAAAGAAGCAGTACTACCGTCGAGCGGACCGGAAGTAAAACTTGCCCGCCAATCGCCGTTTTTCGGCCAATAGCCGCCTTTGGCGGGGACGATCTGAGCTGAGATCCGATTGCTGCCTGCCTGGGTGGCGAAAACGAACTCTTCGCTCTTGGCGGTTGTCGAAGTCTTGAGCACGACTTGAGAATGGGTCGACGACCCGAACTCCCACAGGGCACTCCCGATCTGGAGTGTAGCGCTGATTCCTGGAGAAGAAACAGCCGTGCCTTCTATCTCCGATTGAGTTATGAGTCCCTCACTTACTTCCGAGGTAGTTTGTTTTCCTTTGTCCTCGTCAAAGGTATAAGTCAACACGAACGGGTCGCCGGCTGGGATGAGCTGGTATGAGCTATGTCCGAAGACAGGGCCTTCTCCAACGTGGATCTCGCCGGTGGTCCCAGTGATGGTCACTGTGATGGTTGCGGCCCCCGCAGTAGTCGACAACGCCAGAATGAAGAACGCCGCTAGCTTCATGGGATAAACCTAGCCGGCCCCGATGAAGCCCGGATAGAGCGTCATGCCGCCGTCAATATAGATCGTTGTTCCGTACATGTAGTCGGACTCGTCGGAGGCGAGCCACACGGCGGCACGAGCGACGTCTTCTGGTTCGCCGATGCGCTTGGCCGGGATCAGCTTCAGCAGGGTAGACTCGAACATTTCCGGCGTAGTCAGCTTCTCGACGTTCATCGGAGTGCGGATCGCGCCTGGGGATATGGCATTTACCCGGATGCGGAGGTGTGCCACTTCCTGCGCCAGGCTCTTCATAAAGAGCATAAGACCACCTTTAGCGGCGGCGTAGTTCGCATGGCCTTCCCAGGGGATGATGTCATGCACCGAGCTCATGAATATCAGCTTGCCGCAGGCGTAGGATACGGAGCGATCGATCCCTTGTCGCTTAAACGCCCGAATCGCTTCGCGCGCGCACAGAAACATGCCGGTTAGGTTGACATCGATCACGCCCTGCCACTGCTCCAACGTCATCTCGTCCACTTTCGCATTCAGCTGTATGGCGGCATTCGGGACGCAAATATCAAGCCTGCCGAAGGTCTTGAACATGCAGTCGAACATGGCGTTGACTTCACTTTCGTGGGCTACGTTGGCTTTGAAAACAACCGCTTTTTGTCCCAGCGACTCGATCGTCTTGGCTGTTTGCCGGGCGCCCAACTCATCCGTGCTGTAGTTCACCAGGACATCCGCTCCTGCTTGTGCGAACCCGATCGCCATGGCCTGCCCCAGGCCTTTGCTGGCGCCGGTCACCAAAGCTTTTTGCCCCACCAGTACGGGGTGGATGGGTGACGGCGGCATTTCGTTAGGGGGCGTGTATGTCACCGGTGAGATCCAAGGATAATCGGAGTTTTCGTCATTGATTTCCCGTAATGAACTAACGAAGGAGTTAGCAGTGCACTAAGTTGATAAATTCGCACTTCCAGAGGTGTCAAGGAGTTTTTCCCGCGGGAGTTCCGTAATGAACTGCTGGGGCTCTCTCCACTCGAAGCGATTTGGTAAGGTTGCCAAATAAGTCCTTTGTTTCACGAAGATGCTCAAGATACTCAAATAATTTATTTGATCATCTTGCCTCCGCCGCGAGGCAAGATCCAGGACCAGGCACCTTCCGCTGCTTTCACGCTAATATGCGAGGAGAATTGCCGTCTAGAAACTATGCGAATAATCATGTGGAAAAGCGGGAGGGGAAGTGTCGATTTGCTGGGTGGACCCAAAGGCGCATGAGCACTCGGGTCGAGGGGAAAGCCTACAGCTCTTAATGAACAAGCGCTCTCCATCAACTCTGCTGCTCTAGCAGGCTGCGGAAAAATCGCTCCGGGGCAGGTTCGGGCTTTACAGGCTGCGGAAAATCCTGGCGGCGATTTCTCGTTGGAAAAAGTGCGAATTAAGCGAACTAAGCGAACTAAGCGAACTAAGCGAACTAGGTCCCCTCCTGGCTTGATTTTCATGTTCCATGGCCGATCGGGCTGCGGCGCGGCGATAGCGGCGAAACTCGTACGGCGTGGGGTCCATGAAGGTGTAGCCAACCATCCCCCATTTAGGTTCCGATTGACTATGGTTCGATTTATCATGAGCGCTTGTTTTCCTACCCGCGGTACCCCTTGAGGCGGGTTGTTAGTCACCTGAGATTTGGTGACTCTCCATCACTGAACTTTTGGGGACGAAGTTGCGAGAAAAAACGTCCCTCAGGGGTGTCCTGGCTAAAGAGCCTGCGTGAGAACCCATCATTCACCGATTTAGTCCCGGAGGGACGGCTGAAAGTTAGCCAGGTTGTACCCAGGACCGCATCCTGGGTAATTTTCAGCCGTCCCTGCGGGACTGGTCCGTCTCTCGAATCTCTTCCAGGACTGCGTCCTGGGCTACTCTCAGACGTCCCTCCGGGACTAAATCGGTGAATGATGGGTTCTTTCACATGCTCTAAAGCCGGACCTACCCGGCCGGATTGACGTCAAGGTTTGCGTATCCCACATCTCGCAAAAGAGGCGAGAAATGGAGAAATACTTCAGTCCTGACTGGGGATGCCAAAGCGGAGTTCTTGTGCCTTGATCGCATCTTCCTGTTGGGTCTTCGTAAGCAAGCTCGCCTCTTTACCCATCTCCTGGGCTTTCTCCGTTTCCCCCAGCCGTTGGTAAGTCCGGCTAAGCTGGTAGTAAGTCGCTGCATTGCGTGGGTCCAGCTTTAGAACCTGCTCAAATTCCTCCTGCGCACCCTTCCACTGCTGCATCTTCATATAAAGCAGGCCCAGCTGATAGTGCGGTTCGACCACCGCCGGTCCCAGCTTCTCCGCACTCTTCAGTGCTTCCATCGCTTCCTGCTGCCGGCCCAGTTGAAACGAAACCAGTCCGTAGACATATTCGAGCGCAAAATCAAGCGGGACCACGGTGCGCGCGTCGGTCAAGATCTTCAAGGCCTCTTGATCGTTTCCTTCCTTCATATAAGTCTGGGCGAGAGCCACGTAGCCCAAAGCAAGCGTCGGGTGCTCCGCGATCGCTTTATGGTAGGCCTCACGTGCCTGGACACGATTCCCCTGCATCGCCTCGATGGCGCCCAAACGAATCGTCAGCGGGTAATCGTCGGGAACCAGCGCAATACCGCGCTCGACAATCGCCGTTGCTTCCTTATAACGATCCAGATCGATCAACAGCCGCGTACCGTCAAGATAACGGTCGGGATTCGATGGATCGGCCGCGATCGCTTTCTGGTAAGCGTCCAGCGCAAGCTCGTTTTCGCCTGCCGATTCATAAGCAGTTGCGACACTGGCTAACAGTTCTGCGTTGGTGGTGTTCTCCTGAGCGATGGAGGCAAGCAAGGGAAGAGCCTGTTTGGGTTGCTTGGCCTTTACCAGCGCAAGCGCGAGGTTGTACTTGTTCTGCCAGGATGCGGGTTGCATGTCCAAAATTCGCTGGAAGCGCGCGGCTGATTCCGCATACATCTGCCGTTCATTGAGCAGTTGCGCAATCGCGTACTCCTGCTCGGGAGAGAAGCGGGAATTCGCCTCCAGAAGCTGGGTAAGTTGTAATGCTGCGGCGGAGTCGTTCGCTTTCAGAGATGCTTTCACCGCCAGGAGAGCAGTGTTTGGATCGTTGACGAGTGCGGACTCCGCAGGCTTAATGTGGGCAAGCACATCCTTATCCCGCGAGGTTGTCAAATAGAGGATAACCAGGTAATAGTGGACAAAGGGCTCAGCACCGTCGAGAGCCAGGGCTGCCTTCAATTGCTTTTCCGCCAGATCGTACTTTGCTTGGCCGATATAGTTATAACCTAAGTTCTTATGCGCGTCCGCAAGCCGGGGGTCAAGCCGGATGGCGGTCTCGTAGTCGTTGTTAGCTGCATCGATCTGGCCCAGCCTGGTCTCTGTGATCCCGATAAAGTCTTCCAGCTGGGCATCCGCCGGCCGTCCGCGCCTCGCTTCTTGAAATTGCTGTAGTGCCGCCTCGTATTTCTGCTGGCGAAAGAGTTCAAGACCCTGCTGCAGCGCACCCCCCTGTGCAAAACCGGCCAGGGAGAAAAATAGCGGAGAGAGGACCAGTGCCTGATGACGCAGTTTCATTGGGGCACGGATTTGAGCGTATTCATTTGGTTTTCGTCGTGCGTCAGGCCTTCGAGCTTGAGCTTACGGGAGATTTCGAATTGCTCGTTGGCTGCCTCTTTTTGTCCCAGGGAACGATAGACCAGACCGAGCTGATAATGCGCTAAACCTTTCGGATCGTGGCGAACCGCTTGTTTCAGTGCGATCTCAGCTTTGGGATAGTCTTTCTGCATGTAATACGCCCGGCCGAGCTGCTGATAGGTGCTCCATTGATCCGGTTCCAACTGAACCGCCTTTTGCAGATAAGGAATCGCGTTGACCACGTCCAGGCGATCCAGAAGCAGGGTGCCCATTTCTGCATTCGCCTCCGGGTGGTCTGGATTCAGGCGAAGCTCTGCCGCTAGTTCATCGCGCGCCTGATCCTGCTGGTTCATCTTCAGCAACAGGTGGCCAATGGAGAAATGCACGCCGGGAAGGTTCGGCGCCATGGCGGCTACAATTCTGTATTCGGCCAAAGCTTTTTCGTCCTGCTCTGCGTTCTGGTATGTCTCTGCCAGGAGCTCGTGGGCGGGATACGACTCGGGAGCCGTGGCCAGCAGTTGCTCGAGTGTCGATAGAGAAAGGTTGCGATAGGTTCTGGCTAAAAGGTAGTCAGCCTGGAAGTCATTCGGATGCAACTTGAGCCACGTGTCCAACTCGCCTGCTGCGGCGACGAAATCCTGCCGATAAAAGTTACTCAGGCCGCGCTCGTGCGCGTTGGCGCCACTGGAACGTGGTGTACTGCCAGTGAAATCCTTCCAGGCGGAGAGAGATGCATCGTCATCACCTAGACGTGCGTGTGCAAAAGCGAGTGCCAGGCTGCGCCCGGAACTCGGCGTGGCTGCTGCCAGTGCAGGAAGGCAGGCGCGGAGCTGTTCTTTTGCGGATTCGCTTAGGTCTTCACTTCCAGCCGGGTAGGGATGAGGCAGGCCCAAAGCACTGGCCGCCTGGTAGCCCGCGGTGTGCGTCGCTTTGTTGAATAAAGCGAGCGCCTCGTCCGGTTTATTCTGCAGCATCGCTATTTCGGCAAGCCTCGCCAGCGCCGCGGCCGACGCTGGGTTGATCTCCAGTTCGCGCTGGTACTCTTGCGCCGCGGTATTCAGTTTTTCCCGGCGCAAGGCAATTTCCCCCAGGCCAAAATGTGCGCCCTGCCAGCGAGGATCCTGGTCCAGCGCGCGATAGTAGTGAGCCGCTGAGTTTTCCCATGCGTGCTCGTCTTTATAGATATCCCCGTACACCTGGTGCACCAGCGGCGTGCCGCTTGCACCCGTGAGCACGCGCTCGATTCCCAGGTCTGCGGCTTTGCGGTAGGCCACTCCCAGATCCAGCAGAAGAGCGGGATCTGCAGGAAAGAGCTGAACCGTCCTGCGCAGTTGATCGAGTGCCGGTTGGATTCGGCCATCGTCCCAAAGCGCTCTCCCCAGCCACGTATACGCCTGCTTGTTCACCGGTTCTACCCGAACCGCCTCCACCAGGTGGGGAACAGCCAGCCCGGCCTGGCGCCGCTTCTCATAGTCGATACCCAGGTAGAGGCTCACCCCCGGCAGTCCAGGCTTCAGCTTTTCCGCTTTGCTGAGAGCCTGCGCTGACTCCGCGAATTTTCCTTCGGCGTTGTAAACCATACCGAGGCTGGCGTAAACCTCCGCCACGTTCGGCAGCAGGTGAGTCACTTTCAGGTATTCCTGCGCGGCAAGCTCCAGGTCACCGGAGTCCTGAGCCTGCTTGGCGGCAGCGAAATGTCGCTGGGCTTCTTGCTCCGTGTCCTGTGCGTTCAGAAGTATCGATGTAGAAAAGAAAGGAACCAGAGTCAGACAAAGACAAGCACAAAGAAGGGGCCGATGGTTTCCGCGTATCAGCATGCACATGCCTGATTTACCTGAAGAAGAGAGCAGGGGGAGCGCTCGAAAGCGATCCCCCTGCGATTTGATGACAATATAACAGAGCAGGAGAGCCAGCTCCTCCTCCTTGGGTCAGCCCTCAGAAGGTGATTCTAAAGTTAGCCTGTAACGTTCGAGCCGTTGAGACGATGCCCGATTGATTATTGTTGGTTTCCGCGTTGGGACCGGTACCGCATTGGAATTGCCCGAACGCTGGATCGCCCACATGGTAATCCATACAACCAAAGCTGTGCCGGTTGAATATGTTAAACGCGTCGAATCGGAAGAGGAAATTTACCCGTTCCGTAAATAGCGGGATTCGCTTGGAAGCTTGCAGGTCCTCTTGCCTGTGGGTGAAGTTGCGCACATTACCAAGCGTTTTAGGAGCGTTTCCAAAAGTGTAGTTCGGCGCCTGGGTGAAAGCGGCAGGGTTGATCTTGGCGGTCGTTCCAAATTTATACGACCCGAGTCCACCAGTGAAGCCGTTAGGATTTGTGCCTTGGACGACGTTAGGCCGTGCGTTGCCTCCCGTTGCCTGGCCCGCAAAGGTTCCCGCCGTCCAGTTGTTCTCTTGCACGAACAGAGGGAAGCCGGTGGAGTAGGTATCCACACCGCCTAACGTCCAGCCGCCGATCGCCGCGTCGGTCAATTTGTTGACATCGCCCCCCCACTTCTTTCCTTTTCCGAAAGGAAGCTCATAGGTGTAAGCGATTTTGAATTGCTGCGGTTGATCGAATTCGCTGTAAGTCTTCTCCCTCCTGGGATTATAGGGATCGAACATTCCGCCGACGCCGCCATTCCACGCTTCCTGCGGGGCATAGTCTGAATCGGCGTCGGTAAGGTTCTTCGACCAGGTGTAATTGCTCAACACCGTCAATCCGGAGCCGTAGCGCTTGGTTACCTGTATCTGCAGAGCTTCGTAGCTGTAATTACCCCACGGATTGGCGCTGAACGATGTGTCCAGGTCTTCGGTCTGGTACTGGGGGAACGGCCGCAGAGCCTGAGCAACCGTAGCCGCAGAGCCAAAGTCGTTGAGGAAGTTCGTGTAAGGGATGCCAACCTGCGGTAGTCCCGCGCACGCCGGATTGCCGGCCTGTGCCGTAACCAGGACCGCCAGGCAGTTCCCGTAGACCAAGGCAGATGCAGGAGCGACGTTCGGATCCTTCAACAGCGCCTGCAAATGGGATCCGTGGTTGCCCACGTAGGCCATATCCACCAGCCATTGACCCGGCAGTTCGCGCTGGATATCGAAGGTCCAGTTGTTCACGTCACCTGGCCGGGCCTTCCTGCCCGGGAGCATCACCGGGCCACCGCTCGCCGCGCCACCGCCGCCGCCCAATCCGTTCAGCGCTGTCGGCGTGATCGTCGGCGGTATGGATCCTGGATAACTCTGCACCGTGCTGGGTATGACCGCGGGCGTCTGTTGATTTACTTGGCTAGGCCATTTATAGCCGACTGCGAAGAAGCCCAGACTGTCGGTATTGGCAAAGTTGGATATCTTCAGCGGCGTTTGGTAGAGGCCGTACGCTGCGCGAAGGACTGTCCTGGGGTCGAGTTGGTAAGCCAAGCCGACGCGCGGGCCCCACGATCCCCAATACTGGTTCATCGGAGAGCATCTGCCGTCTCTGCCCGGGCCTGTTCCTTGAAATTCGTAGGCGCCAGGCAAGCCGTCGGCTCCGGGATTCGCCAGGGTGGGATTGACTTGAGACGTCCTGCACTTTTCCTCGAAGACAGGCTGCGGGATTTCATAGCGCAGACCCAGATTCATGGTCAGCTTCGGACTAACCTTCCAGTCATCCTGGGCGTAAAAGCCCCAGCCGTGCACGCGCATAGCAGCGTTTTGTCCGCCGCCAACGGTTCCATTGGATGCTGCCCCGAGAAAGAAGGATGCCGCGCCCGACCCGGAGTTGGGATCGATGGGGTTGCCGTTTGCCAGGTTTCCGGCGGAAGTCAAAGCATTGTTAAAGCCGAAATCGGGAGCGGCATTGCTGTTGTAGGTCGCGTCAAAGCCCTGGCGTCTATATACGCCACCGAACTTCCAGTTGTGCTTGCCGTGGCTCCATGACACGGAGTCATCATATTGAAAGCTGTTGTCTTTGAAGAAGCTGTTGTCTCCTGGCGGCGTGGGCATGCCGCCTCCGGTGGCGGGGATGTACTGAATGCCGTTATTGGGGATGAGAATGTCCTGATAGTAGCCGTGAAAATCGATCTTATCTGCCCATGAGCCAACGCCGCCTTCGCCCTGCTCGATGCGGAAGCGGCGGGTATAGCCGGCATTGAAATGGTTTAAAAGCGTGGGCGTGATGGCATAGTCTTCACCGATACGAACATAGTGAGTCGTTGTACTGCCAAAGCTCTGGTCGTAGAGCCCCGGCGGCCCGTATGAGTAAATGTTGATAATGGGCAGGTCGGCTTGCGCATAGCTGCCAAAGAGCTTGTGCTTTTGCCCGATATTCTGGTCGATCCGGGTCGAATAGAGATCATTGTTGATCGGCGCCAGAAGGGTATAGTTCAGGTTCTGAAAAGCCTGGCCCGGATTGGTGGCTACCGGGAGATAGGGAACGAAGGCCTTGGCGTACGGGTCCAGCCTTGACAGCGGGATCTGGTTGTTGGGAAAGGGCTGGCAAGGTTGGCCCAGGTTGGCTCCCGAACAGGTCGTGTAGTCATAGATTTTCTGCCCCGGGTAGGTGACGCCATTGATGGTCTGGGGGTTCAGGACCTGGGAAAAATCTCCATTCGCCCACATTTGCGGCGTTGCCGTCGAGGTAAGGTTCCGGGCCACCGGACTTGAAGCGAAAGCCTTCATAGCTGAAAAACCAGAAGGTCTTTCCTCGGCCGTCATAGATTTTTGGGATGAATACCGGGCCGCCGCCAAATCCGCCAAAGTCGTTTTGCGTATCGTTCTGCTTGCCGACGCCGGTGTGGTTGTTTTGCCAGCTGTTCGCGTCAAATGCCTTGTTCTTCAGCAGGTCATAAACGGCGCCGTGGAACTCATTGGTTCCCGACTTGGAAGCCACGTTGACGAAGCCGCCGCCGGTACGCCCGAATTCCGCCGCGAAGGTGCTGGTTTGTACTTTGAACTCAGAGACCGCATCGACGCTGATGCCGAAGTTCCACTGGTAGTTCGGCGAAGCCAGCTGAATCGACGAACCATCCAGGATCACGTCAGCTTGCCCCGTTCCCGCGCCGTTGAGTTTAAAACTAGCCTGCGATTGGGCGTTTCCCGTTGAATCTCCTTGAAAGCCCGGGGTCAGCGTCATGAACTCGAGGGGGCTGCGAATTACACCACTGAAATTCAGTGGGAGTTGCGCGATCAAGTTCCCGGGGACCGTGGTCCCTACGTCGGAGCTCTCCGTCTGGATCTGTTGCGCGTTTGCCGTCACGGTGACCGATTGCGACGTCTGACCTACCTGGAGGGCGATGTCGAGGGTGCTGGTAGTCCCAATCGAGACCGTAATGCCTTCCTGAACGGCTTCTTTGAAACCCGGCGCAGACACCGAGACTTTGTAGTTGCCGACCGGCAGTTGGGGATATAGAAAGCGGCCGTCGCCGTTGGTAGCCACCGGGTAGGTAGTGTTGGTGTCGATGTTGGTGATCGTGACGGCAGCATTGGGAACGACAGCGCCAGCCGGATCGTGAACCGTTCCCACCATGGACCCGCCGCCGGCCTGGGCCCACATCGCTGTGGACGTTGCAACAAACAGCGCGAACACTGGCAATATGCACTGCAGAGCAATTTTTGATCTATTCGTGTCAATCACAGATTGTCTCCTCAAGTTACAACTTTGTTGACTGCCTCATTGCCTGGATGGCCTGATAATGACCTTCTCTGTTCCGGGTGCAACCTATATGTAAACCATTAGTTCCGTATAGAACTAATTACATACGCGATTTACTCAGCATTGTTGCGCGGTAATGTCATATAGTTGGCATTAGACGAGTGTCAAGAAGTATTTCCGGAGCGAGTTCCGTAATGAACTGTTGTAACCAAAATTGTGACGGACTACGCAGTTAGTCTGCGTGTCCGTTTTCGGGCGTTTGCCTCAGTGAGCACCCGATCATTTAATCATTGTCAGAGACTTGAAACACAAGCATTCAAGTTCCATCCGACTCGATTACTTTCTGACAGAGTGAAGTGTGCGGGCTCTAAAGACCGTACATTGAAGAACTCTGTAGACTTCGCAATGAGGCTTTAATGTCTGCGCGAGAGCCCGGGAAAAGAAAACGGCGAGGTCCCTGCCACTACGCTCCCCCGGATTTCCTGTGCAAACTATAATGGCGTCTGGCGAACTTTCATGCGTCTTTCTTTACGGAAAGCGCGCATACGCGGCCTATGTCCGCGCGCTGCAGTGGCAGGAAATCCGGGTAACGCTTCCGGTCTGGGGATGAGAATTTTGTCATGCAATGTAACCCGAGTATCGTCGACGAGGAAAACGCGGGCTTCGCCTGAAAAGTGAGATTGAGCTCATCCCGACTCGGAGCGCAGCGTCACGTGGAGGGACCTGCTGTTTTCTTTTCTCGGGCTCTCAACGCAGACCCTAAAGCATCCTGAGGAGCCTGGAGGCAGCTGGAATCAGCGAACCTCGTTACTGCCTCAGCGGCTAAAGCCGCGAGTGCTCTGAGCCGCGCTCATGGACGGCCTGAAGGCCGTCCCCTTCAACGACCTGGCGTGATTCAGAGGTTCCCTAATGAATAAAAGGAATTAAGACCCGGATCCATCCGGATTGGGCAGCAGCAAATCCCGAACACGAACCGCTAACTCATGCGTGGCCTCGAGGAACTGGCGCAGCGTGCGGACCGTGGGACCATAAGAGTCAAATTCACTCACCGAGAGTCCATCCTCGTTGTAAGCGCGCCCGAAGTCAGGAAACTTCCGCAACAGCTCATCCACGATTTCAGGGTCGACCGGTTTCTCGATACGCGAGGCGACACTCACATCGCTGCCATTGAAGCGAACCTGCCACTTATAAGGGGGAGAGATCACCACATCGCCTCCCACCAGTTCGCTCCACTGCATGTGGTTGCGGAATGCCGCCGAGAGCAGGCGAACACGATAACCGCGCTCACGAAAAAGTTTGTAAGCCTTCTTGAATACCGCAACTCCAGCCCATTCGAGATAGCCGGGTTCGAGGATAATATCCTGCTTTTCCGCGATCACCTTCAGCCAATCGTCCAGTCTGCCGGCCATAATCGTGCATACCGGACCCATCCCGGATATATCCAGGCCTTCCTTCTCCCGCCGTTTGAAGCCGCGCTCTATGGCTTCCGCGACCGCAATGCATTGCGGCAAGGCGAAGGAGACAGTCGCATTGATGCTGATGCCGCGATAGGTCGCCTCCTCAATCGCCGCGATGCCGGCGCGCGTCGCAGGAATCTTCACGATCATGTTCGGCGCCAGGGCATCGAAGCGCAGCGCTTGCTCCAGGAGAGCGGCGGGGTTGCGATAGTAATGCGGGTCAGTTTGGATGGAGAGCCTGCCGTTTCTGCCCTGAGACTGCGCGAAGGCTGGCCGCAACAATTCTGACCGCTTGGCAGAAATCTCCTCCACCAGTCTCCACCCGATCTCTTCTTCGGTTGCTGTCGGCATTTCGATGGCGAGGGCCCGGATGCGATCGTTCCAAAGATGAGCTTCCTTCTTGAGCACGTCGAGCACGATGACCGGATTACAGGTAGCTCCCACTGCACCGTGCTCGATCGAGTAGCTCAGCTCAGACAAGGCCGCCGAGTCATTCCACAGGCAAGTGGGCGTGGTCTGCGTCATCTCATACAAGTGGCTCTTATACGCAACCGGCTTTTCCAGTGTCTTGCTCATCGCTCTCCTCCGCCTTCCGGAGCCTATTTCTCCGGATACATCAATACTTTAATCGCCTTTTTCTCGTCACATAGGCGAAAAGCGGTTTGCCAATCCGATATGGGCAGCTTAGCGGAAATCAGATCATTCAACCTGACCCGGCCCTCGGCATAGATCTTCATCATCCGCTCCCATGTTCGAGCGGTATAGCAGACAGAGCCAGACATCGTCAGCTGCTTGTAAAAAATCAGATCGATAGGGAACGGGATGTCCTGTCCGCAGATGGCCACCTGCGTGTAGCGCCCCATCGGGCGCAGTGATTCGAGGCAGCCGCGCACCGAGCCGGGATGCCCGGCGCACTCGAAGGCCACATCCACGCCCACTCCGCCGGTGTGCTCCTGAATCGCCTCGTTGAGGCTCTCCTCTCCTATGTTGATAACGGCCGCGGCGCCAATCCGGAGCGCCGCACTCAGGCGTTCCTGGTCTCCAGGAGCGCCGGCCACGATCGTTCGTATCCCTTCCGCAACCAACAATTTGAGGCAGAGCAGCCCCATGGGCCCGGGGCCTGAAACCAGTGCCGTGTCTCCGATGCGCACATTGGTAATTTCGGTGACTGCCTGCACCACAGCCGCGAAGGGTTCGCTCATCGCGGCTTCGTCCAAAGAAAAATTTTCAGGAATCCGGTATAGCTGGTCGGGCCGCATCACCACGTAGCGGGTAAATCCGCCATTCACTCCGTGACCCATACCCCTGCGATTGGAGCAAAAGATGAAATATCCAGAGCGGCAGTACTCGCATTGACCACAGGTAACGGCGGTGGCGCCCAGGCCTGTGACTCTCTCTCCCAGAGCGGCGTTGTGGTTGACATTCCGGCCCACCTCGACCACTGTGCCTGAAAACTCATGCCCGAGAATTACCGGCGGGTAGTTGCGAAAAGTATCGTGAAGAACATGGATATCCGTTCCGCAGATTCCACAATAGGCGATCTCAAGCTTTACCTGGTTGTCTCCACAACGAGGTTCTTCCACTTCACGTATGTCAACATTCCCTTCGCCACTCGCATACTTGACCAGAGCTTTCATGTTTGCGGGTCCTTAACCGCTACTAGCTAAAAGTGTGCAACTTACTACCGCTTCCACCTTTCCTAAGCGTTCGCGAAAGGTCTGGTTTGTAACCGTTAGGACTTAGACGCGAGCGGGGCTATCGCGGTTTCAAACAGAGCAGCAGCGGTCTAAAAGCTTACCAGACCTCATCTTAGGCCACCATCGACGACGCTCCCAAAGATCAACTGTCGTCCAGAGTTCCTGCTGGAACTCTTTTATAGTTAGTATCTTGTGGCACTATAAGGCCGCCCCAGTCGAATTAGCAAGGCTAGCTGTGGTAACCAAGGTTGAGTTTACGTGGCAACGGAGATATGGGTAGGCACAAGCCTTACCGGTTAAGCAGCGCTTTTACTTGTTGTTTGGGCGGGGAAGCGTGTAGTAGTCATAATCATATTTCCACGTCGACTGGCTGCCGGGCTCGACCGATATATCGACAAAAGGCTCGACCGCGAGCACAGAGCGAATAGACCACAACGCCATCCTGGCGAGCGGACGGTCCCCGGTGATCGTCATCCCCGCCTTTAGGTTGGCATTCTCGATGCGAATCTTGTAGTCGTCAGAACTATTGCCGAAGCCCTCAATGGAGGTGTAAGCGCGATCCTGCCCCTCCAGAGTTTTGAGGTAAACAATCTGGTTCTTACGAAATTCCGCGAACTCCTTATCCGGTGGGTGATCGCTGGAGATTGTGAATGGGAAGGTGATGGTGAATCCCGCATCCGTCGGGTGCTTATCCAGCACCAGGAAGTTATGATCGTACACGCTGGTCTGGATTGCGCGGGTGCCTGTGTTCCTCAGACTGTGCTCGATCCACATCTCAGGCTTGCCTGCGACCAGGCTTATCTTTTTGCGATAAACATATCCATATCCGGAAGACGCATCGTGGAGTTCCTGGGTGAATTCGATGGCATCCTTGCTTTTCTTGACGCTCCACTTACCCCCGTCAACAATTTCATACAGCCGATAGCCGCTGTAATGTGCATCGTCAGGCTTGCGTAGCATGCCTATACCAATTTTGAGAAAGGTCCCGCCGGGCTTGGCCTCGTCGTATCCCAGCGCCGTGAACTCTTCCACCGGCCCGGTGATCGCGCTGCATGGGCCGGCCACGATCTCTGAGCCTCGATAGACGAAATCGGGAACTTTGGGATCCGTTTGGGTAAACCACGGACCGTAGTAACTATGGCCGGCATATTGCAGATCCGCAATCACGCCGGACCAATCGAACCTGGTGCCGCGGTAGAAGCCGCTCGTAGCATCGGGCAGGTAAAGCTTCACTTTCACTAACGAATTTGCGATCTGCCATTGGGGAGGAGCCGAATTCGCTTGAGCCATTACGGGCAAAGAAGTTAGTAGAGACATGAGGGTATAGGCGATCGCTTTCATGTGGTTCAGTGTTGGGCTGCAGGCGCCGGCAGGCTGGTGGGCGGAGACAAGGTGGGAGCCCCGGGCGCCACATCACCCGTTGCCGCCCATTCCGCGCTCCGCGCGAAAACATCCATGAAGCCCGGTTGACTCATGGCCAATAGATCGTGGCCAAGGACTATCATGACGACTCGGCCCTGGCCGTAAGGAACCGTCCAGATCGCCGGTTCTACCTTGCCCGTCCCGCCCTTTACATTGGGATCATCGAAGGCGGTGGCCAGCACATGCACGTTGGGTTTCAGGTCTATCTTGTGATAGAGCTCATCGTTGGCTACAAATGTTGGCGGTAACCCGCGACTTATGGGGTGGTCACGGTCGACCCATTCCACTGCGAAGACGTGTCGTGTGGCGTGGCCGATATTGTCGAGCTTCCAGGTCATTCCGATCATGTCAGCAAACGCGCCCCAGGGTTCTCCTTCCAAACGGCGAGGCTCGGTTGCGCTTCCTCCCGCCTGACCGAAGAAGGGACCATAGGTGATTCCGTGAACCCCAACCATGCCTTTGCCCGACCGTATAAAATCCTCCACCGCCTTCTCCGTTACCTCGGGCCAACGAGGCCCATAGTAGTAATCTATCAAAACGTCGTAGTTGGCCAGCGTCGCCGCTGTGATGCCCACCACCTCTTCCTCGAGCTTCACGTCAAAGCGCCCGGTGTTCGTCAGTATGCCTTGCATGAAGGGCGCAGTACCCTGCCAGGGGTGAGACCAATCCGAGTTTCCGGTAAGCACCAGAACGCGGATTTTGTGAGCAGGCGCCTGGGCGGGTGCCTGGGTCACGGTGAAGAGGGCTAAGCAGCACGCGATCACTATTTTTTTCATTTCGTAACCTCTCTGAAGACTTGCGCTCAATGGTTCCCCGGGAAGGGGCGAGGCGTAATGTCGGCATCGGTGAGGCCCAGGGCCCATTTGATGGCTCCGATGTACATTTGCTGGATGCGCGCATCATCGAGCGTTGCCTCCAGATGCCCAAACGTCGAGTACCACACCCGGCCCTTGCCGTACTTCTTGCACCAGACAATGGGGTAGTCTCCATCCGTGCGCAAGTCGGCTAGCTTCTTGAGATTGGCTTGAAACTGCTCTGAAGAAGGATGGCGATTCGGGTTGGGCTCCGGCTGTAGTGCGGCAAACACTTCGGGAAATTTGGTCGGGTCCATCCTCATGATGACGTGGTCTACGTCTCTCGAATAATTTGGCCCCACGATGGTGTATTGGTCGCGAAAGGTAAACTCGCGTAGGAAATCCCTGGACTCCCGGAAAATTCGGATCTTCGACGACGATGTGCATATCGGCGGAGGGAAACTCACCCACCAGGTTTCCCCCGATCATCTCCGCGTATTCCGGCCACAGCAGAAGGTGTCCTCCGTTGCCCGCATGGCCGGCGATGAACCCTTTGCCGTCCTCATGAACAAACGAGAGCAGGTCGGCCTTCTGCTGATCGGTGATGTTCCAGGGGCCTTCCCCCATATAGAAAACAGCATCGAAGTGGTTGAGATTCCTGACGTTGTAGCCGGCGATCGGTTGCTTGGTGAGCAGACGCATGTCGGTGCGGATCACCGTGATCCAGGCGCCGGACTCACGCCCCAGCTTCTCGACTGTGGCCAGGGTATGCGAAGCCGAGTCGTGATGATAGCCGGCAGATGCATACCATTCCTGCGGGTCGGCGATGGCAAGAATTCTCTTCTTGCCCGGCCACGGATCGTCCGGCGGCCTGGATGGAGCATTATCCTGCGCCAGCAGCTGCGGCGCGGGCCGGTTAGCCTGTGCGCCATACAGCGCCGGAGCAGAAATTGCTCCCGATGCGGCTGCCAATCCTTTCAAAAAATCACGTCGCTCCATTGCCTTGCTCCTCTTGAGCCCTGAGTAACATAAGTCCCGCAGCGGCTAAAGCCGTACAGATTCTGCGGCATCTATGGACGGCCTAAAGGCCGTCCCCTTCAGGTTGCGCCCCAAAAGCTGCAATGAAGGGTACGGGCTTCAGCCCGTACATACAAACCCTCCACACCCCGCGGGGCTTTAGCCCCTGAGGGAATCACTCTCTTGCTTAACGACCCTTCGCGCTCTTCTTAACCTCACCCTCAGGTACTGCGAATGCGAACCAGTTGTCGTTGGCGGCGACTAACAAATACTGGCGTCCATAAAGCTCATAAGTCATAGGAGCATTGGTCACGAATTGTCCCAGGTTGACGTGCCAGAGAGTCTTACCTGTACCCGGATCCATGGCCAGGAAATTTCCGAACGAATCTCCTCCAAACAATAGATCTCCAGCAGTCGTCAGCAGGCCGGAGATAAGAACCCCGCTCTTGTCGCCCAACTCGTGACTCCAAACCACCTTCCCGGTTTTGTAGTCGATCGCCATGGTCACATAATCCGGGGGAGAACGAAACCGGCCATAACCCGAAGTCGTGAAGTAAGCCCAGGTGCGGGCTGCATTGACAAAAATGAGGCCGCGCTTCGGATCGAAAGAGGGCGACCACCAATTCGTCGCCCCAATCGGATAGGGAGAGACCAGGGCGCCCGGTGGATTGGCGTCTTTGGTGTAATCCGGAATGGGCCGGCCTTGGGCGTCGATACCCTTAGCCCAGTTAGTCTCGGGCATAAACTTGGTAGTTAGTAAGTGCTCACCGGTGACCCGATCCAGAAGAAAGAAATAGCCGTTGCGGGAAGCTTGCGCCAGCAGCTTGCGCTGCTTGCCTTGGAACTCTCCATCGAAAATGATCGGAGTCTGGCCCGCATCGTAATCGTGAGTATCGTGCGGAGTCACCTGGTAGGCCCACACCAGTTTTCCGGTATCCGGATTCAAGGCAACGATGGAAGCGGTGTAAAGGCTATCTCCTTCAGGCGTAGGGTGCGGAGCCCTGTCCATCGGGACCCCATTGCCGGTCCCGAGATAGTAGAGATTCAATTCCGGGTCATAACTGCCGGTCAACCAGGGAAAGCCGCCGCCCTTCGCCATGGTGGCGTCATCCACCCAGGTTTCCGATCCGGGCGCACCCGGATCCGGATCCACCCACCATTTCCATTGCAGCTTTCCGGTTTCGGGATCACGTGACTCCAGCCACGCGCGTATGTTGTCGTTGTTGCCCGGGCCGACGATGACGTGATTTCCAATGATCAACGGCGAGGTGGCGGAAAAGAAATCCTGTTTTACATCTGCGACCTGGACTCGCCAACGCTCTGTACCGTCCTTTGCATTTAACGAGACCAGGTAATTGTCCGGAGACATAAAATACAGCCAGCTGCCATACATCCCCACGCCCCGGTTGGCCACATGGATCGCCCTGTTGTTTGGCCAGGCATAGTGCCAGAGCTCCCGGCCGGTGAGCGCATCCATCGCCCATACGTTGTCGGTGATGGTGAAATAGAGCACCCCATCGACCAGCAAGGGAGTCGCCTTGATCCGGCGGCCTTCGCTTGCCTGTTGCGCATAAGACTCGGTTCCGAAATCCACATGGTGGGTCCAGACCAGTGCAAGGGAATTGACGTTGGAAGCATTGATTTGCGAAAGCGTACTGTACCGGCGGCCGGAATAATCGCCGTTATAGGTAGGCCATGTATCTGTCGGCGGCCGGTGCAATGCCTCCGGGTCCAATGTCTGCGCATAAAGACAGATAGGCAGCAACCACAGGGAAGCCAAACACAAAAGCGGCCTGTACTTCATTTGAGCGTCACCAGATATGCCAAAAGGTCATGAATGTCTTTGTCGGTATACATGGGCAAGAGCGCCTTATGCGCGGCCAGCGGATCCACTACCTCGACCGACTTGGTGCGATCGCGAGGCCAGGTGTGGTAGGTGCCCGCGCTGTCCGAGACAGATACCGTGAACTCGTCCAGATACTCCAATTTTCCTTTAACCGTATCACCCGACGGCAGCACTACCGTCACTTGAAAGGGTTTCGCTGGCGGCGTCAGAAATGAGGTCGTCAGGGCGAGCGGCTGATCCTTAGTGCCGATGTGCGCCAGGTCGCCGGTTGGGGAATGACAGGTGCTGCACTTTCCCGCGCCGTTAAAGTAGGCAAGTCCGGCTTTAGGATCGCCGACCAGCAATGCGGTTTCCGGCAGCCGGGTACCGCGAACCTGCTGGATACGCGCGTGCAGAAACGCCGAAATATCCTGTACCTGCTGCGGCTCGAGCGAGGGGAACGCGGGCATGCCGAGGGTTGGCCGTCCCTGCTTCAGGAACGGGCCAAGAGTATCTCCACTATGGTCCTGAAAAACGAGGGGACTTCGCAGCAGGTTGGGTGCCTGTTCTGTACCCGTTGCTTGTGAACCATGACAGAACGAACAACTGGAGGAAAAAATGCCCTGGCCCCGGTCTGCGGCGGCGGCGTCCGTAGCTGGTGGAGCGGCCGCAGGCGCTTGAGCGGTTGCAAGTCTTACCGATGCCGCCGTGATTCATATTCCAAGACATGCAAAGAGCAGCGCCGTCATGAACTCTGATCGCTTCTTCATGGACCAACCTCGGAGTAACTTAACCCATTTACTCCGCCTAACTTAATCTCCCTTTCGATCCTTGTCAGCAATAAGTCGGGCAGCGTCGAGCTCCACTGAGGGTTCCCTTATGAACTAATTCCACAGTTAAGCTGAAACGCACACTATACCCGGGGTTCGAGCGCTGTCAAGCTTCAAGCCGCTTTCGAGAAATAGCGTCTTTGACAGACGCCGGAGACTCAGTGTAGTGTCGTGTCGCTGGCGGCTTGATCCTATGAAATAGTTCATAAGGGAACCAATTGAGCGCCTGGAGAATCGACATGAAGGTCCCTTTTTATTTCTTCACTATATTTCTTGGAATTATACTTGCCGTCCACCTTTCGATGAATGGTAGAGTGGGCAGCGCGTTGGCCAACCCGCGTGTGGGCAATGCGGTGTTCTGGTGTATCGGCGCCGTGACTGCTGTTCTCATCGGCCTCACGGGTTGGCACTCAGGCGTCTTGAGTGGATTGAAAGACGTTCATCCTCTGTTGCTTACTGCCGGTGCGTTGGGTGCTTGCCTGGTATTCGCAATTGCGTGGCTGCTGCCCCAGGTTGGCGCTCGAGCCATGTTCATTACGCTCATTGCGGGGCAAGTGATCGGGGGCATGATTCTGTCTCACTACGGCTGGCTGGGTTCCCCCGTGCAACGGATCACGGTCCCCAATGTAATCGGAGCCGTGGTCATGGTTTGTGGCGTCGTACTCGCGACTTATATCAAAGCCGCTGCATAGCCGGCTACCATCTTATCGACAGGGGAGCCTGAGCGAGTGAAAAGGGTAAAGCTGGGAAAGTCCAATCTCGAAGTGAGTGCGCTTGCGATGGGCAGCGACTTAATTGGAAGCAAGATCGACCGCGAAACTGCGTTCAAGCTATTCGATTTCTACAAAGACAACGGCGGGTCGTTCCTTGACACTGCAAACATGTACGCCTGCTGGCTTCCTGGTTGCAAAGGCGGAGAGAGCGAGACCACCATTGGCGCGTGGATGAAGGAGCGGCGCAATCGGGACGAGATCGTAGTTTCCTCCAAGCTGGCATTCGACTATCCGGGATGTGAAGGCGGTCTGAGCGCGGCCGAAATCCAGCGCGAATGCGAGAAGAGCCTGAAGAGACTCCAGACGGATAGGATCGACTTGTACTATGCGCATCGCGATGATCGCGCGACGCCGCTGGAAGAAACCATGAAGGCTTTCGATGGCTTAGTCAAGGCCGGGAAAGTGCGTGCTATTGGCGCCAGCAATCTATTTCTCTGGCGCATTGCGGAAGCCAACCAGGTTAGCCGGATCAATAAGTGGACTGAGTATTCTGTAGTAGAGCAGAGATATACCTATTTGCGTCCCCGCCATGGCGCTGATTTTGGACCGCAGATTTTCATCAGCGAAGAACTGAAGGACTTCGCGCGGGCTCATGGAGTAGCGTTGATCGGCTATTCGATCCTGCTGCAGGGTGCATACACGCGCCCCGACCGCGAAGTGCCGATTCAATTTGCGGGTCCTGACTCCGATGCGCGATTGGCCACGCTGAAGGCGGTGGCTGGTGAGGCGGGTTGTAGCCCTTCGCAAGCCATCATCGCCTGGATGCGGCAGAGTGACCCAGCCATACTCCCCATCATTGCCGGCAGCAGAATCGAGCAGTTGCGGGAGAATATCGGAGCGCTCGATATCACACTCAACAGCGATCAGATGCGGCGACTGGATACAGCGGGCAATCCTGCAGCGAAGCAGGGATGGATACAGCCTTCATAGTCCCCGGACCTACCCGAGAGCAACTTTTTCCGAAGCCTGTTACGTAACTGCTATGGGCGCAAGACTGTCCGCAGCGCTCGCGGTTGTAAGTGGTCGTTGGCTCAAGCGGTATCCAGATATTGAAGATGGTGCCCGGCTTTTCGGATTCAGCGGCAGTGCGGGAGCGAAAGCGGATGCGGCCGCCCTGCTTCTCGACCATGGAACGCACCAGCCAGAGTCCCAGACCCGTGCCTTGTTCCCCTTTGGTGGTAAAGAACAGCGTGAACAGGCGGGGGCGGTTTTTCAGCTCGATACCGGGTCCGGTGTCGGCGATGGTGATCGAGTACCCGGCCTCTCCTACGTTGTTTGCCAGCGAGTGCCGGGGCTGGACGCGAACCATGATGCGGCCCCGCGAACCAATCGCGGCTGCCGCATTCTGAATGAGATTAACCAATATCTGCCGCAACTCACCGGAATAGGCCTTCAAGGGCAAGGGCACGCGAAGTCTACGTTCGACCGAAATCCCGTGCCCGATCAATTGACCTGATTGCAGATCCAGCACTTTTTCCACCAGGTCGGCAAGAGACAGCGGTGTAGGAGAACTCGATGTCCGCAGCAGCGAGAGATTACTCTGGGCTATTTCGTCGGCGCGCTTCAACTCCAAGGAGGCGGTTTTGGCCATAGCCACAAGGTCGCCGGGCATTCTTCGATCCGCCGCCAGCAGGTAAAGCAAATTGCCGACTGTATCCAATGGATTCTTGATCTCGTGGCTGATCGAAGCTGAGATTCGTCCGGCGACGACCAGCTTTTCCGATGCCATCAGAGCGCGAACCGCCTGGTCCTTTTCCTGCTGGGTGGCGGAAAGCATATCGAGGAACTGGCGAATGTTTGCCGCCAGGGCCGGCGCAGCTCGGGCAAAAAGGATAGCTGTGGGAACCGACGCCGCGGCACAAATCACTTTGACTACGGCCGCGAACGGATACACCGGCCACCAAACGGTGATCACCTCCATCACGTGGGTGGCTCCGCAGGCGACGATGAAGGTGCCAAACGCGATCAGGATCCACACGTAGCCGCGCAGGTCCTGTATGGAGCGCAACTTGCCGGCGATCCAGAAAAGGCAGGCAAAAATTACTCCATAGGAAATGGCTATGAGGCCATCCATGGTCACATTCGTCCATACCAGCCACGGCTGTTGCAGGTAGCAGTAGCGGTGGGGCAGGTAGTTCGGCGAGAATACTGCGGCAAGCACGCCGGTGTGGGCGAGCACTTCGAGGCCAACGATCGTGAGCGCGGCGGCCAGGAGAACTTTTCTCAAGACACCTACCTGGGGCAACGCGAATCGACAGGCCGGGAAACATTTTCTCGTTGCCACCATCAAAATTGGAATTGCTTCTGCCCGGGTTTGTCAATCATCCGAGCAGGGGCGGGGAACAACGTGACACAATAGAGATGCATGATTTGGGTGCGGGAGGTGCCGCGCTATGAATACCTTGAAGACTGCTTTTCTCCTGACTGCTCTCACTCTGTTTCTCCTCTTCCTCGGCGCCCATTTTGGCGGCCGCGATGGAATGATCCTGGCCTTTTTCATCGCTGCCGGGATGAATTTTTTCAGCTACTTCTATTCCGATAAGCTGGCGTTGTCGATGTACCGCGCGCAGCCGGTCACGCGCGAGCAATTGCCCCGCGTGTACCAGATCGTGGAACGCATCCTGCCCCGCATGGCGTTGCCGATGCCGAGGATCTACGTCATCCCCACCGAGTCGCCCAACGCCTTTGCCACCGGACGTAACCCAAAACATGCCGCCGTCGCTGTAACCCAGGGCATTCTCAATCTTCTCAACGACGAAGAACTGGAAGGGGTGCTGGCTCACGAGCTGGGGCACGTGAGGAATCGTGACATCCTTACCAGTTCCATCGCCGCCACGCTGGCCGGAGCAATCACCATGGTGGCCCATTTTGCAGGCATGTTCGGCGGCAACCGCGACCGCAACCGCGGCATGGGCGGCGGGGGCATATTGATGTTCTTTCTGGCTCCCCTTGCGGCCACCCTCATCCAGCTGGCCGTTTCCCGGTCCAGGGAGTACGAGGCCGACGCCACCGGGGCCCACGTCACTGGAAATCCCTATGCCCTGGCCAGTGCATTGCAGAAACTCGATGCCTTCTCCAGGCGCTTGCCGATGCAGGCTTCGCCTTCGACCGCGCACCTGTTTATCGTTGCGCCTTTGCTCAGTGGGGCGAGTTTCGCCAATCTCTTTTCCACCCACCCGCCGATGGCCCGCCGTATTGAGCGGCTCACCGGCCGGCCTCCTGTGTAGGGCAACGATTTGTCTCCCATGCGAACCCTTTTTCACTCGCTGGTTTACCTCGCGCTCGGTGTCTGGCTAGGCGCTCTGGTATTTTTTGGCGCCATTCTTGCCCCGATTGCGTTCAGCCAACTTCCGCCGCTCTTTCCCAATCCCGCCGCAGGTATTCACGCCGCCGGGATGGTCGTTGGCAGCTCTCTGGTGCGTCTGCACTGGATGGGCCTGCTCTGCGGATTGGTCTTTCTCGCCGTCCTTATCCTGGCGCGGGCGCATTACCGCGCCATCATTCCGCAGGCCGTTCTGGTACTGGCCATGATGTCGCTCACCGCGTACTCGCAGTTTTCCATCATCCCCCGTATGGATACGGCACGCGCATCCGTCGGCGGCAACGTGGACGCGGTTGCCGCCAACAATCCCGGCCGCCAGATTTTCGACCATCTGCACCAGACGTCGGTGCACGTCGAGGGTCTGGTCCTGTTGTGCGGCATAGGCGCGTTGATTGCCACCGCGCATGGATCGCGTCGGGAATTGTAGGCGATATACTTGCCCTATTGCGCCGCAAGGCCGGAACACAATAATTTGCCTGGACGGCGAGTCTCATGAAAACTGGAATCATCGGTCTGCCTCAAGTAGGTAAGACCTCCCTGTTCAAAATCCTTACTCGGGCGAAGGTGGAAACCCCCGCTTATTCCAATCCGCGCGAGGCTCATCTCGGCGTGGCCAAGGTTCCCGACGAACGGCTGGACAAGCTCGCGGCCCTCTACAACCCCAAGAGAACTGTCTATGCCACCGTGGAATACGCCGACGTTGCTGCGATCGGACAGGAGGCGCTCAAGGAGAGCGCCTTCCTCACCCACCTGCGCGACAATGACGCGCTTATCCATGTGTTGTGCGCCTTTGAAGACGACTCCATTCCCCGGGTCGGCGGCATCGACCCTCTGCGCGATATCAAGAACGTCGACTTCGACCTCATCTTTTCTGATCTGGCCCAGGTGGAGAAGCGCCTGGAGCGCCTGGAAAAAGATCTGAAGAAGATGCGTTCCCCCGATCTCGAGAAAGAGCATGCTCTCCTTCTGCGCTGCAAGCAGCAGCTGGAGCAGGAGAAGCCGCTGCGCGAGATGGAAATGTCCGCAGACGAGAAGAAGCTGATTCGCGGGTTCATGTTCCTCTCCCAGAAACCAATGTTGTTCGTGTTGAACATCGCCGAGAGCCCCACCCTGGGCGCCGACCTGGAGACCGCCGTCGCGCGCTACAAACTGGAAGAAGTTGCTTCGCGGCCCAACGCGGGGGCCACCGCGATTTGCGGCAAAGTCGAGGCTGAACTGGCCGAAATGAGCGATGAGGAAGCGGCCGAATTTCTTTCGTCCTATGGGCTGGTCGAGAGCGGCCTGCGCCGTCTCATCCGCAAGACCTACGAACTGCTTGGCCTGGTGGCCTTCTTTACCGTGGGTGAAGACGAGTGCCGTGCCTGGACCATCCCGGTTAATTCGCGCGCGCAGGAGGCTGCCGGGGCCATCCATTCGGATCTCGAAAAGCACTTCATTCGCGCGGAAACCATACACTGGGACACGCTGCTCAGCGCGGGCTCCGAAGCCGCGGCCCGATCCCAGGGAACACTGCGGCTCGAAGGCAAGGAATACCGGGTCGAGGATGGGGATGTCATGCACATTCGTCACAGCGGCTAGAGCGTTCGCAAGGCATCCATGTCCAATTTTTCACTTTCGCTGGTATTGGGCCTGGTGGCTGCGCTAGCCGACGTCTTCGGAGCTCTGATCCTGGTCCGGACGCAGTGGGAGAAACGTTACCTGCGCTACTTCGTTGCCCTGGGTGCAGGCTTCATGCTCGCCGCCGCCTTGCTGGAGATGATTCCGGAGAGCTTTCGTCTTTCCTTCCGCTGGACCCCGCTGCTGGTTTTAGGGGGTTATTGCCTCATTCATCTGCTGGAGCACACCATAACGCCGCATTTTCATTTCGGCGAAGAGACATGTGACGAGGAATTTCTTTCCATCCACACCAGCAATTCCGTCGTCGCCGGCCTGGCAGCCCACTCACTCTTCGACGGAGTCGCCATTGCGTCCGGCTTCGTTCTCTCCACCTGGCTCGGCTGGATCATTTTCGTAGCCATCCTGCTGCACAAACTGCCGGAAGGTTTCACCGTCGCCTCGGTGATGTTGGCCAGCGGCCATAGCCGCAGTGCGGCATTAACCTCGGCCGTGATCGTAGCCGCCGCAACGTTGGCGGGGGTACTGGTGATCAACTTTTTTCCTGGCTGGGTGCGCGCCGGTCTGCCCATCGCTGCGGGCGTCGCCCTCTACGTTACTGCCACCGACCTGGTGCCAGAGGTAAACCGTGAGCCCGGCATCCGCATGGCGCTGGTCTTCTTTGTCGGGGTAGCCGGCTTTCCTGATCGCCAAGTTCGTAGCAGACGGTATTCTCCGCTAAAGGACATTGTGTATGTGGCGTTCGCAATGGGGTTTAGGAATCTTCCCCTACGTACAAAGCCGGGTGCCCCATATCTCGCTCGTTTTTCGCGAGATGTGGGGGGCGATCTCGATTGGTCGCCCCTTTAGCAACCTGGACGGATACCAGTCGTACGTGCAGTGCCCGTATCGGTCGAGCTACGCTGCCAACCGGTCCCGCAGCGCCTTCACCCGATCATGCGCCATAAGGATGTGCCTCTGTTGCCGCAGGAGCATCTCCCGCAGCGGCAGGGGGAAATCCTCGCTGGCGAGTGCTTCCTCATAGGCATGCTTCGCCTCATCCTCACCTTTCTCAGCGGTAGCCAGCAATGCGTGGTCACCGCCGCCTAGCCGAGCCTTCAGCTCACCCCAGGCGCGATGCACTTTTCCCGCTGTGGAACTGGCCACTTTCACATCCTTGACTCCGAAGTGGTGCAGTTCATTCTCGAGTTCCGCGGCGAAACCCGCGCGCACCAGTGTTTCTTCGCGAAACAGCTTGCGCGCTTCCGGGTCTTTTAGATTCTTTTCGAGCTCGATAAACCCCTGATGCCCATCGCGCAGTGTTTCAATAAGGTCGCGCAGAGTATTTTCCGTCTTTTGCAGATTTTCTGACATTTTCAACTTACCCTCTCCCTCCTCAGATGTCTGCGTTCTAGAAGGGTTGTGCCATGTATAGTGTGGTGGTTGCAACCTCGTGGGAAGGAACAACTGGGCTCAAATGAAGATCATTGTCTTCGGCGCCAACGGGCGTACTGGCAAGCTGATTGTTACGCAGGCGCTGGCTAAGGGGCACGCGGTTACTGCTTATGCTCGCACCACGGAAGGGCTGCCGCAAGACCCGCACCTTCGCCTCATACAAGGAGACGTGTTCGATTTCGGGGCAGTGGTGGACGCCATCCGCGGCCACCGCGCGGTCCTCTCCGCCCTGGGCGCCAACACCCGAAAAAAATCAGACCTGCTTGCCCGAGCCGTCCCTCACATTCTTGAGGGTATGCGTCAGGAGTACGTGAACCGGCTCATCGTGCTGGGCGCAGCGGGAGGTCACCCGGATTGGGGCAAGTATCAGAATGCCCTCACCGTTATGGGATTATGGATTGCAAGGAAGACGGTGCTGAAACATCCCTTTATCGACCAGGCCACGCAGGAACGTCTGATCGCGGCCAGCGACGTGGATTACACCATTGTGCGCGCTCCCCGGCTCATGGACGGCCCCTTGACCGGTACGTATCGCGTCCTGCCCGACGCGCTTCCGTCTGGTGCTTTGCGCATCAACCGTGCAGATGTAGCCGACTTCATGCTGCAGCAGCTCACCGATCCCCGCTTCCATCGCCAGGGGCCCTACATCGGCTCAGGCGGCGAGTGAGATCTAGTGTCCCATAGCTTCGCCCGCGGCCTTCTTGCGCTTGGGGGGACGGCGCATAATGAATGGCCAGGGAACGAGCACCGCTGCCACCACACTAAGCACCCAAAAGGCGTTCTGATAGCTCAGCATGGACGACTGCCGTAGCAACTGCTGGTACGCGTACCCGGTGGCTGCGGCCTTAGCCTGCGTGGCAGACTGCCCTGCCGCCATCAAGGCGTTCCTGGTCTGGGCCAGAAAGTTCTCGTAGGCGATACTGCCGGGGATGAAGTGGGCTGCCAGCGTCGACTGATGGGTCTGCTGGGTGCGGGTAAGGAAGGTGGTTAAAAGGGCGGTGCCCATGCTGCCGCCGAAGTTGCGGGCGAAATTCGAGAAGCTTGAAATCTGGTTGTTCTTGCCCGCCGGCACACCCACATAGTTCAGAGTGCTGATGGGGATAAAGATGAACGACAATCCCAGTACCTGGAACACGCGCCACAACACGATGTGCCCAAAGCTCACGTTCAGGTCCAGCCTGGTCATGTTATAGAGGGCCAGAGAGGTGGCTAGGAACCCGATCGAAACCATCAGCCGGGCGTCCATGCGCGACACCAGCTTTCCCGCCACAGGCATCATCACCATCAACACCAGGGCCCCTGCGGAAAGCGCCATTCCTGCGCGCTCCGCGGTGTAGCCCATCAGTCCCTGGAGAAACTGCGGAATCAGGACCGTGGTGCTGAAGAGAACCGAGCCCAGGATGAACTGGAAGCCTACCGCGGTGCCGAAGTTGCGATTCTTCAGCAGCTTCAAGTCGACAATGGGGTCCGGGTGCCCCCACTCCCACCACACGAAGAACGCCAGCGCGGCCATGGCCAGCAGGAACGTCAGGGTGATAGTGCGGTCTCCAAACCAGTCCTTCTCCTGTCCCTTATCGAGCACGAACTCCAGGCAGCCGACGCCCACCGCCACCAGGCCCAGGCCCATTTTGTCGATGGGATTGGCTTTGGCTCTTTCCTTAACCAGGTAGGGAGGATCCTCCACCATCCGGTTGCTGAGCAGCAGGGAGATGATGCCGATGGGCAGGTTGATGAAGAAGATCCAGTGCCAGTTGAAGTTGTCAGTGATCCAGCCGCCCAGCGTCGGTCCGATCGCGGGTGCGGCGACGACTGCCATGCCGTAGAGGGCGAACGCCTGTCCTCTCTGTTCCACCGGAAACGTATCCGCCAGGATTGCCTGTTCGCTGGGGGCCAGCCCTCCACCGCCCAGCCCTTGCAGGATACGGGCCAGAATGAGCAGTGGCAGGGTAGGCGCAAGCCCGCAAAGCAGAGAGCACACGGTAAACAGGGCCACGCAGGTCATGTAAAAGCGTTTGCGTCCGTAGCGGGTGGAAAGCCAGCCAGAGATAGGAAGAACGATGGCGCTTGACACCAGGTAGCTGGTCAGGACCCAGGTGGCTTCCTCCTGGCTGGCGCCGAGTGTCCCTGCCATGTGGGGCAACGCGACGTTGGCGATGGAGGTGTCCAGCACCTCCATGAATGTTGCCAGCGTCACGGTGAGTGCGATCAGCCAGGGATTGTGTTTGGGATGCCAGCCTTCGACGGAAGAATGGTGCACCGGCTTGGCGACGGGCTTTTGCTGCGGAGCTAGTGTCGCTGTGACCAACGCTTATCCGGGAACTGGCTGGGATTTGTTTTTCTTGATTGTACGAAGGTTCACCGCGGAGGCATAGTTGAACAGCAGGTCCCCCCACTACGCGATTTCGCTCTGTATCAGGGCACGACTTTAGTCGGGCCGGCGCCCATCAAAGATCTGGGCTAAAGCGTCTGCGTAGGATTTCTGCGGTGAGTCCCGAAAGGGAGCGGCCGAAAGTAGCCCAGGATGATAGTCCTGGGTAACCGCCACGAATCGGACCAGTCCCGCCAGGGACGGCTGAAGTCTTAGCCATCCAGTCAGTCGCTCCGCTTCGCGGATCTCGATCGAAGTGCGGCTCTATCGTTTACCCACGGAGCTAGCAGCGTCCTGGGCGACTTGCGGCCGTCCTTTCGACTCCTAATCCACCTGCTGTTTGGCCTTATACCCGTCGCGAGCAATGATGTCGTATTTCAGCGGGTGATGCTTTTCGTCCTGCATCTTCAGCGGCTGGCCTTCGTTGTCCACCAGCTCCACTCGGATCTTGCGATAGCTGCCGTCCTGCTTAGCGTTGGTTGGCGTGTACGTCAGGACGTACTGGTTGCGGATGTAGTCATTGATAGTGTGGAAAATATCTGGCATTTCGCCCGCGAAGCGAGGAAAAAACGACATCCCGCCGGTCATGCGCGCAAACGTAGACATTTGGTTGTCGGCCTGCAAATAGTCGATCTCCTTAGGGCCGAACATACCGGTGCGGGCGTTGCCCGTGATCCTGGCTGCCTGTCCCGTTCCCACGCTAAAAATAGTGACATTGGGTGTCGCCTTGATCTTCGCCAGCACCTTGTCCAGGTTGATCTTGCTGAACGAATCGTAACCGGACCCAATCAGCACCACATATTTACGGCCTTCAATGCGGCTCAGGCGGTCGAGCGTGGTATAGACCGCGTCGAACATATCCGTCTCGCGAAAACCAGGGATCACCAACGTATTCAAGGATTCGTAGACCAGCCGCTTGTCCTGGGTAAAGTCGGTCAGGATCTGGGTTTTAAGGTCATAGGTCACGACCGCAATGTAATCGTCCGGCTGCAATTGCTGGGCAAAGGCATACGCGGCGTTTCTCATGTCGTAAACGAACCAGTAGTTGGTGGAGGCAAACTCGCACAGCAGCACCGCCGTGATCGGCGCCCTGGTGCGCTGAAACCCAACCACCTTCTGCGGCACTCCATCCTCATAAACGCGGAAGTTGGTGGGCTGCAGATTGGGCACAAACTCATGCGTTTTCTGCAGGATGACGCCCACATCAAGGGTTACCTCGGGAACATCCACGCGGAGCGAGAAGTTGGTCAGGCCCGCAGGATTCTTCACCTTCGGCTCAGGCGGCGGCGGGGGTACATCCGGCTTCTCTGCCTTTTTGGGAATGGCAATGGCGCCATTGTCGCCGCCCGGGCCACCGGAATCGGGCGCCGACTGGTCCGGCTGCTGCTGCTGGGGGTTCGCGGCCGGCGTACTCGGCGATGATTGGCCTTCGGACGTACGGGCCCAGGTTGCACCAGCCAGCACAGCGCCAGGCATGCAACGGATAGCTTTTGGCAATTCCAGGTCATCGAATACCTCGTTACTACAAAAATACAGGGTCGTGGCCACGAGCCACTATGCTCGAACGATTGGAACGTCTAATCTGTAGACGTGTCTACAAGCCGTATATCAACCCAATTTTCGGTCTTAACCGCAGTTTTTGTCATTGCGGGCACCTTGGTCGCCCAGGTTAGCCCGGTTACTCCACCCTCGTCTGCCACAGCTGGCATCTATCCCCTTTCCGAGGTGCACCGCGGACTCCACGGTGTGGCTTACACGGTCTTTGAAGGCACCCAGCCGGAAGCCATGGACGTGGAGATACTCGGGGTGCTTAAAAATGTACTCGGCCCCGATCAGGACATGATCCTGGCCCGCCTCCACGGCTCCAAACCAGAGTACACCGGAGTGGTCGCAGGCATGAGCGGCAGCCCCGTCTACGTCGACGGCAAGTTACTGGGCGCGCTCTCATACGAATCGGACAGTTCAGCAAGGAACCAATCGCAGGCATCACCCCCATAGCCGAGATGCTGGCCGTCAACGGCACCGCTGAGCCCGAAGTGCTGCGCGCCGGCACCCGCAGTGACGCCATGTGGATGCCCGCAACCGCTAGCCCGGTAGCGGCCACTGCCGATGCCACCGATATCCATCCCATCGAAACTCCGCTCCTCCTTTCCGGCTTCAGCCCGGAGGCTGTCAGGTTTTTCCAGGAGCACGTTTCGGTCATGGGTCTTACCCCGGTTGCCGGCCTGGGCGGCAGTGCCTCCGACGGCACCCATATGGATTCTCACTCCGCTGCTGCCCGGATCGGCCGTGAGCGCGCTGCTGGTCCGGGGCGATCTGGAGATCGCCGCCACCTGCACCGTGACCTACGTTGACCCGCACCAGGTGCTGGCTTGTGGGCACCCCATCACCCGCTACGGCAATGTTTCCATCCCCATGACCAAGGCAGATGTGGTAGCCACGCTGGCCTCGCCGCTGAATTCCTTCAAAATCGTCAATACCACCCAGACCATCGGCGCCTTTACCGAAGATCGCTCGTCCGCCATACGAGGGGTGCTGGGCGAACCTGCACACATGATTCCTGTGGCTATCCACACCCATGGCGGCCTGCACGACCGTACTCTGCATATGGAAGTGGTTGACAACCCCGACATCACTCCGGGAGCGGTGATGGTTTCGCTTTACGAATCCCTGCTCGAGACCAACAGCTACAGCGAGGAGCTCACCTATGAGCTGCGGGGTACGGTTGCCATCGATGGCTATCCGCTGCTTCATCTGGATTCATTGATTGCCCCGACCGAGCAGTTGCCCTCCGCGCTGCGGGCAGCGCTGACCGTGGGCCAGCGCTTTCAGACCGTGTACGGCAACTCCGCGCGCGTGCGTAAAATCGAGCGCATTGACCTGGATATCGACTCGCTCCCGGGCCGGCGCAGCATCCAGTTGGAGCGAGCCCAGGCCACGCAACCCGCCGCTCATCCAGGCGACACCGTGATGGTGGAAGCGACGCTGCGGCCCTTTCACGGAGAGACAAAAAATCTCCGCATTCCCATTCTGCTCCCGCTGACGTTGAACCCTGGGCCATTGCGGATCCTGCTCAGCGATGGAGCCACCCTTGACCGGCTGACCACTGCTTCTTCTTCGAGCGAGGGCCCTCTGGAATTGAGCAGCATCATTCACGAGATGAACGCGGCCCACCAGGACGACCGTTTGTACGTGACCCTCCTGCTGCCCAATGCACAGGCGGTGGTCGATGGGCGAACTCTGGCGTCGATCCCCATCTCTATGGCGAACGTGCTGGAGCCTCTGCGCACCAATCGCGGCATCTCACTCAACGGTGAGTCGGTGGTTCCGGTAACCTCGATTCCGGTAGAGGCCATGCTCAGTGGAATGCAGGTGGTGTCCGTAGAAGTCGAATAAGGTAGACTTACGCGGGACCCCCCTCGGAAATACCTGTGCCTAATTCCACTGTCAAGGGCAACGCTCTATGCCGCTCTTTCAAGGATTCGCCACGCATGCTGCTGGCGCCGAATTGTTGCCTTACAAGTACGATCCCGGGGACATCAAGCCGAACGAGGTGGAGATTGCCATCTCCCATTGCGGCATCTGCCGCAGCGACATCCACATGGTCGACAATGACTGGGGCATCAGCCACTATCCTCTGATCCCGGGTCATGAGATTGTCGGCAAAGTCACGGTAACCGGCAGCGCCGTGCTCGGACTGAATTCCGGCGACCGGGTGGGTGTGGGCTGGCAGGCCAACTCCTGCGGACACTGTGAGTGGTGCCTGCAGGGCGAGGAAAATCTGTGTGCCGACAGCCAGGGCACCTGCGTCCACCGCAATGGCGGATATGCCGACCGGGTGCGAGTGAACGCGCGCTTTGTCATTCCCATCCCGGACGGGCTCGAAAGTGAGCGGGCAGCGCCTCTGCTATGCGGCGGTATCACCGTTTACAGCCCGATTCGCACCCACGGGGTGAATCCCGCCTCGCGAGTGGGCATTGTGGGCATCGGTGGTCTGGGGCACATGGCGGTACAGTTTGCCCATGCTTTTGGCGCCGAGGTTACGGCCTTCTCCAGTTCCCCCGCCAAAGAGGCGGATGCCCGGTCGCTGGGGGCAGACCAGTTTGTGAATACGCGAGAGACCAAGACGCTCAAGAATCTTGCCGGCAACTTCGACTTCATCCTGTCGACGGTTGAGGCGGACCAGGACTGGAGCGCTTTCGTCAAGGCTCTGCGTCCTCGTGGCACGCTGTGTTTCGTAGGTGTTCCGCCTGGCCTCCTGGGAGTACCGGTCGCTCCGCTGGTTGCTGGCCAGAAGGTAATCACCGGCAGTCCTGGGGGAAGTCCACGCATGATCCGCGAAATGTTGCGGGTGGCTGAGCGCCACAAAGTCCAGGCCATCACCGAGCGCTTCGCCATGTCCAAGGCCAACGACGCCGTGACCAAAGTCAAGAAGAACCAGGTGCGCTATCGCGCCGTGCTGGCCAATTAAAAGAAACCACAGATCTCTCCACGACGCTACTCTCCGGTCGAGATGACAAATTTGTTTGTGCGTGTTTGTTCGTGCGTGAAATTTGTCATCCCGAGCAGCTGATTTGCCTGCGCTATCCCAATATCCGACGTCGAGGGAAGTACGGCTCTCCCCTTTGTCATCCCGAGCAAGTCCAGGATCTGCAGTTCACTCGATAGCCAATGCCGCCCATCGCCCGAATTGTCATCCGACTGAGCGCAGCGGTGAACCTGCTGTCACCCAGTCCGAGATGGAGGCACCGCTCTCCTTCAGTCCCGAGGTACATCATGCGCCGCACACTGGCAACGTTCTCTGACCAACGCCACCAAGTTTCACAGGAAATCCGGGGCAGTCGAGGGATCTGCAGTTCAACGGACCTCTCCTGGAAATGTTTTTCGACTGGGGCGTAGCGTACTGCAAGTCCCCTCACACCGTACCCCTCATTTGTGGTCACAAATACAGCCTAGTAGACTCGGTTCAGCATGAAGCCTCGCGTCGTAACAGCAAGTCTATTAGCCCTGGTTATCTATCCACACATTGTATTGGCCCAGGGAACCCGCCTCTGGGTTCAATCCCGCTACGAGGATTTCGAAAAAGGACAACCGGAAAGTACCGCCATTTCCAGCCGGGGGTACCTGGAAGCCGGGCCCGCTCTGCGGTCGGTGCTGTCGACGCCTTCGACCTACATCTGGGCGGTGGCCTCCGACAGCCAGGGAAATGCTTACGTAGCCACCGGCTCGCCGGCAACCGTGCTCAAAGTCACTCCTGCGGGCGTTTCGACCAAGCTCTTCTCCACCAAAGAACTCACCGTGCAGACGGTTCGGTTAGGCCCTGACGGTTCTGTGTATGCGGCCACGGTGCCGGGCGGCAAAGTATATCGCATCAAGCCTGGCCAGTCCGGTCTCGATGAGAGCACGGCCACGGTAGTCTTCGACGCTGCAACCACGGCCCACAACGCTGCCACGGCCAAGACGCCCGATCAGGCGCGATACATCTGGGATCTGGCCTTTGACGCGCAAGGTGCATTGTATGTCGCGACCGGTGGACCCGCCGCTATCTACCGCGTCGATGTCTCTACAGACACCCCACGTGCCGAAGTATTCTTCGAGAGTGACGAGCAGCATATTCGCTGCCTCCTCTTCGAGCCCAACGGGAATCTCATCGCGGGCAGCGATGGCGGGGGACTGGTCTATCGCATCGGCAAGGATCGCAAAGGCCTGGTGATCTACGACGCGCCCAAGCGCGAGGTGACGGCCCTGGCCGAGTCCGCCGACGGCCGGTTGTACGTCGCAGCTGTCGGCGAGAAGACCAGGAGCACCTTGCCCCCGCTGCCGGTGCAGGGGATCGCAGTGGCCACCGCGACCATCACCATCGTGACCCCAGGTTCGGTGCAAGCATCGAGCAGCAATGGCCTCATTCCCGATGGTTCCGAAGTGGATGAACTAAGCGCCCAGGGAGCCCCGCGCAAACTCTGGGCTTCGCGCGACGATGTGGTTTATGCCCTGCGGGCTACCCCTGAAGGACTTCTGGCCGCCACCGGCAATCGGGGCAGAATCTATCGCATTCACGAGGACGGCTCCTACCTCGACTTAGCCCGTGCCGCAACTGGCCAGGCCACGGCTTTTGCTGCTGCGCCCGATGGACTATACGTAGGCACAAGCAATACCGGCAGGTTGTATAAGCTGGGGGCCCAGGCCGCCGCCCAGGGCACCTATCTGAGCGACGTTCTCGATTCGGGGGTGTTTTCCCAATTTGGCCGTATGGAAGTGAACGCGGATGGGGGTACCGCTGCGTACGAGGTTTTCGCCCGCTCCGGCAACGTGGAGAATCCCGAACGTAACTGGAGTGAGTGGCGCAAGGTAACCCCGAATTCCGGTCCATCCGGCGTGCCCGCCGCCCGCTTTATTCAGTGGAAGGTGGCGCTCGGGTCGGGGGCTCGGGTCGGCTCCGTAGGCATCAATTACCTGCCGGTGAATATTGCCCCGGTGGTGGATGAGGTTGCGGTCGAGCCGGGCGCGAGAGCGAATCAAACTCCGCAGCAGACGGGCCAGCCGCAGCAGGTCACCATCAACCTACCCTCCGCGCAGACCACTCTCAGCTACGCGCAGGATCCGGCCGCCGGACCGTTAACCGCGATCCGCGATCGCACTGCGGTGACCGTGCGCTGGTCCGCCCATGACGACAATGGCGACGAGCTTATTTTCGACATTTACGTTCGCGGGGATGCAGAAAAGAACTGGCGCTTGCTCCGCGCTCGCGTAACCGATCGTTTCTATTCCTTCGATTCAATCAGGATTCCCGACGGCGGTTACCGCGTGCGCGTGGTTGCTAGCGATGCTCCTGCGCACACCCTGGGGGATGCGCTGACGGGCGAGCGGGAAAGCGACCACTTCATCATCGATACCACTCCGCCTTTGCTTACCGCCCTCCAGGGCAGCTTACAGGGTGGCATGCTTCATGCCGGCTTTGTCGCCACCGATGCAACCTCGCCCATCGCCCGCGCGGAGTACTCACTCGATGCCGGCCGATGGCAGTTTCTCGAGCCTGTAGGAAAGCTATCTGACTCCTTGACCGAGCATTACGACTTCACCGTCCCGCTGGCTGCTATTCCGCTACGACCCTCGCCAGACGAGCCGGAGACTGCCCCGCCCCCCGTCACTGACCCGCAGGAGCATATTCTGACTGTTCGCGTTTACGACCGGTACGAAAATGTGAGCGCGGCTAAGACTGTAGTTCACTAAGGAATGCGCTTCGAGCTTTTTGTCGCCGTGCGCTACCTCCGCGCCAAGCGCCGCCAGGCAGTGGTGGGGGTAATTACGATCATCTCCATCGCGGGCGTGGCGGCGGGCGTAGCCTCGCTGATCATTGCCTTGGCCATCACCAACGGCATGCGTCGCGATCTGCAGGACCGGCTGCTGGGTTCGACCGCTCATGTGCAGTTGATGCGGGTTGCCAGCGACGGCATCCGGGGCTGGCGCGAGCTGACTGTGCGGCTGGCGCAGCTACCTCACGTAAAGGCGGCTGCGCCGGGGCTGTACGAGCAGGTACTCATCTCCCACGGGGCTCGCTCCGGCGGAGCGTTGATCGAGGGTATCGTGCCCCGGCAGGAGCGCCAGGTGAGCGATCTGCTTTCCAGCGTGACCATAGGCAGCGCCGCAGCCCTCGAACCAGGCCCGCAGGATCCAACTGCCCCGCCGCCCATCGTGATCGGATACGACTTGGCGGACACCATCGACGCCCGGGTGGGTACTACGGTACTGGTTACCAGCCCGCAGGGGGAGCTGACTCCTCTGGGGCTGATTCCCAAATTTCAGCGATTTCGCGTGGCCGGTATCTTCCATTCAGGCTTCTACCAGTACGACTCAATGATGGCGTTCACCAGCCTGGCAGCCGCGCAGCGCCTGTTTGGCGAGCCGGACGTGGTATCGGTCATCTCCTTCAAAGTGGATGATCTTTATCGCGCCGACCAGATTGGACGTTCCATTGAGCAGGCCGCCGGGCCGGGATTCCTGACCACCAACTGGATGGAACAGAACCGCCCCCTCTTTCGTGCGCTCAGGCTGGAGCAGATCGTCACCTTCATCGTCATCGGCCTGATCGTGTGTGTCGCCGCCCTGAATATCCTCACCGCGCTGACCATGATGGTGATGGAAAAAACCCGCGATATCGCCGTCATGATGTCCTTTGGGGTGCAGCCGCGCCAGGTGAGGATGATCTTTCTACTGCAGGGGCTGCTGATTGGATTCACCGGCACTTTGTTGGGCCTGATCGCCGGCTATGGACTCTCCTGGCTGGGCGGCCACTACCGCTTCATTCATCTTTCTGCCGAGGTGTATTCGATCGACTATCTCCCTTTCGCCGCGCGCTGGACCGACGGGCTGATTGTGGCCGGCGTCTCGCTCGCCGTGTCGCTCCTGGCCACTCTTTATCCCTCCGGTTCTGCTGCCCGGATCCTGCCCGCTGAGGCTCTCCGCTACGAATGAGATTGGCCGGAGTCGAAGCAGACCTCTTTCGCATCAAAATAGCGAAAGGTGTCTTTCCTGAAGTAATTTTCATCCTGAGGTAACCGGCCCCAGATTAGGAGTGAACAAGGGCACTAATGTATTTTGAAGCAACCCAACTGATAAACCCTCTTCCGTACAGGGGTGTATTAGTGATACATGAAGATAGGTCAAAATTGAGTACCGATCTCAGAGGCAGATGATGGAACAGGTCACCGCCGCCGCAGACGAAGCCACCCCAGGCCGCCTGGGGGCGCTGGGTGGCCGCCCGGGCGTTGTGGTCGACGTGCGCGGCCTGCGCAAGCAGTACGGCCGGCTGGTTCTTTTCGAGGGCATCAACTTTGAGGTGAGAAAACAGGAGATGCTGGCCATCGTAGGCCAGTCGGGCGCCGGCAAGAGCACTTTGCTGCACATACTCGGTGCCCTTGATACAGCATCGGCGGGTGAAGTATACTTTGAATCAACACTCTTGCGATCCTTGACCCCCGTTGAGGCAGCGGACTTTCGAAATCGCGAGATCGGCTACGTATGGCAGTTTCACTATCTCCTGCCGGAATTTACAGCCGCTGAGAATGTCGCGCTCCCCCTTCTGGCGCGAGGACAGTCAAAAAAAGAGGCACTGCGGGAAGCCATTCACTGGCTCGAAGAAGTGGGATTGGCAGACCGGTCGACCCACCGTGCGGGTGAGCTTTCTGGCGGGGAGCAGCAGCGAGTTTCGATTGCGCGAGCGCTGATCACCACGCCGAAACTTTTGCTGGCGGATGAGCCTACAGGAGATCTGGATAACCAGACCGCGGATGCACTGTTTGCCCTGATTGAGCGCCTGCACGCAAGCTATGGTTTGACCTCGATCCTGGTTACCCACAACCTGCCTCTGGCGAGGCGATGTGAGCGGGTATTGCGGTTGGCCCATGGACGGGTCGAAGAGTTGTCTCCGCTGGAAGTTTGAGCGGGGGCACGGTACGACAACGGGCTTCCCCAAAAGGGTGACTCGTGACAGTGGTTGAGCCGATATAAGATTCATATGAGCTTATATCCGCCCAGCCGAGTGGTTTTCCCGGCGCTAGCAGCTCTGGGAAGATGGAACAGGACGAAAGTTGCCTTTGGTCTTCCGGGGGCAGTTTTTAAGGGGGAACATGTTCGAACGGTATACAGAAAAGGCGCGGCGCGTTATCTTCTTTGCACGGTATGAGGCCAGCCAGTTTGGTTCCCCATATATTGAGACGGAGCACTTGTTGCTTGGTCTTCTGCGTGAAGATAAGGCCCTGACGAATCGCTTTCTCCGCTCCCATGCTTCGGTTGAATCCATTCGGAAACAAATTGAAGGTCATACTACGATTCGGGAGAAGGTTTCCACTTCTGTCGATCTGCCTTTGTCGAACGAGTGCAAGCGGGTATTAGCTTACGCAGCGGAAGAGGCAGAGCGCCTGTCGCACAAGCATATTGGTACGGAACACTTACTGTTGGGATTGCTGCGCGAGGAAAAGTGCTTTGCCGCAGAGATATTGCACGAGCGTGGGCTGCGCCTGCTGGCGATTCGCGAGGAACTGGCACGAGCTACGCAGGAAAAGGCTCCGCCTTCCCAGCGCAATCGCGAATCCAGCCTGCTGGTTGAGTTCTCGCGCGACCTGACCCAGGCGGCCATGGATAACCAGCTCGATCCGCTGGTGGGCCGCGACCAGGAGCTGGAGCGTGTGGTGCAGATCCTGTGCCGCCGCACCAAGAACAACCCGGTGCTGATCGGGGAGCCTGGAGTAGGCAAGACGGCCATTGTCGAGGGGCTTGCGCAGCGCATCTCCGACGGCGAAGTGCCCAGCTTCCTGGCTGATAAGCGCGTCCTGGCTCTGGATCTGTCGCTCATTGTCGCCGGAACCAAGTACCGCGGCCAGTTTGAAGAGCGGCTCAAGACCATCATGAAAGAGTTGATGGAGAACCAGAACTCGATCATCTTCATCGACGAGCTGCACACCCTGGTGGGCGCGGGCTCGGCGGAAGGTTCGCTGGACGCGGCCAACATCCTGAAGCCGGCTCTCTCTCGCGGCGAGATTCAATGCATTGGCGCAACCACGCCGGCGGAATATCGCAAGTCGATTGAAAAAGACCGCTCTCTTGAGCGCCGTTTTCAGGCGGTCAAAGTCCCGCCTCCGAACGAGGAAGACGCGATCAAGATCATCATGGGCATTAAGGACCGCTATGAGAAGTTCCACGCGGTCAGCTACACCGATGACTCGATCCACTTCGCGGTTTCTCATTCCAATCGCTACATTCCGGATCGGTTCTTGCCCGATAAGGCCATCGATCTGATCGACGAGGCCGGTGCGCGCGTCAAGCTGCGCCAGACCTCGTTGCCGGAAGAGATCACCGAGGTGCAGAAGCGCATCAAGTTCATTGTGCATCGCATGGAAAACGCGATCGCCAACCATGAATTTGAGAAGGCGCGCTTCTACTCCGACGAGGAGCGTAAGGAGCGCGAAAACCTGCGCGCCCTGCGCGACAAGTATCACCTTGACGATTCGACCGCCGGGATTGTAGGGCGCGAGGACATCGAGGATGTGGTCAGCCGCTGGACCGGGGTTCCGATTACTTCCATTAAGGAAGAAGAAACCCAGAAGCTGCTCCGCGTCGAAGAAGAGCTGCACAAGCGTGTGATTTCGCAGGACAAGGCAATCTCCGCCCTGTCGCGCGCGATTCGCCGCTCGCGTGCGGGTCTCAAGTCGCCCAATCGTCCCATCGGTTCGTTCCTGTTCCTGGGTCCGACCGGTGTGGGCAAGACGGAGATGGCGCGCACCCTGGCCCAGTTCCTCTTCGGCAGTGAGAAGGCTTTGATCCGCTTCGATATGTCGGAGTTCATGGAGAAGCACTCGGTCTCCAAGCTCATCGGTTCGCCTCCGGGCTATGTGGGCTACGAGGAGGGCGGCCAACTTACCGAACGTGTCAAGCGCTCGCCTTACTCCGTGGTTCTGCTGGATGAGATCGAGAAGGCGCATCCTGATGTGTTCAACATCCTGTTGCAGGTCTTTGAAGACGGTCAGCTCACCGACGGTCTGGGCAACACGGTGGATTTCAAGAACTCGATCATCATCATGACCTCCAACATCGGCGCGCGGCATTTGCAGCGCAAGCAGGGTCTGGGTTTCCAGTCCGATCGCGAAGACCTGCTGATGGACAAGATGGAGGAACTGGTCAAGAACGAGGTGAAGAGGACCTTCAATCCGGAATTCTTAAACCGGTTGGATGAAGTCATCATCTTCATGGCGCTTTCGGATGCGGATCTGATCCAGATTCTGGAGTTGCTGGTACAGCAACTGAATTCCAACCTGATTCAGAAGGCGATCACCTTGTCGGTGACCGAAGATGCCAAGAAGTGGATCCTTGAAAAGACGTTAGTCGACCGCACCTACGGGGCGAGGCCGTTGCGCCGTGCGTTGCAGCGCTACGTAGAGGATCCATTGTCCGAAGCATTGATCGCCGGCGGCATCGCAGAGCGTCCAGCGTTCCTCGAGGTCTACCTTGAAAACAACCAGCTCTTCTACCGCCCGGTAAGCCAGGTGGGAGAAGACAAGTCCACCGGCATCCTGCTCTTCAGCGCCTAGGTGGATGTTATAGAGTGCAAGAAGGCCGGGGCGAAAGCCCCGGCCTTCTTTTTTTGTGAACTCCTTCGCTCGAGCGAAGGTAGCTCCCGATAGACAAGATGGCTCGCTTGAGCCATAATGGTCATATCGATCAATATGATCGGAGGGGTTACGTGATCAAAGAAGTCACCGCCGTCAACTTTCGTCAGAATCTGGGTGAGATGCTCAATCAGGTCCAGTACCGCAATGAAAGCATTCTCATCAACAAGGACGGCAAACCAGTAGCGGCTCTCGTGGATGCCGAATTATTCGCTCGCATCCGCCGCATGCGTGAACGGTTTGAGGCACTGAGCAACCGAATCGCGGAGGCGTATGGCGAGGTGCCGCTGGAAGAAGGCTTGGCGGAGATTGACGCCTTTGTGGATCAAAATCGGGCGCGTTGATGGCCCGTTTGCGGGTAGTCTTGGATACCAATGTTCTAGTCTCGGGGCTGGCATATCCGGGAAGCATTCCGGGGCAAATCGTTAGTATCTGGCGCCAGGGTGGACTGGATGTTGTGTTGTCGCGTTATATTCTGGATGAGATTATCAACGTCCTGCCACGCCTCTCCCGGATACAACTGAGTTCCAGCGAAATCCGGGATTTGGTCGACAGTCTCATGTTTCTTGCGGACGTCATCGAGCCGGATGCTGAGCGGGATCCCGACTTGCGCGATCCTGCAGACCAGCAAGTGCTCGGGACTTTACGAGCGTCGCGTGCCGATTACCTCATTACTGGCGATAAGCACTTATTGGTACTCGCCGGAAAGTACCCCATCGTGACTCCGACCACATTCTGGGCACGCCATGGGTGAATCAGATTTTTCGTTGTCGCCCTTGAATCAAGTCCGGGTTATCGATTCACACACCGGTGGCGAGCCTACTCGAACCGTCATAGACGGTGGCCCTGACTTGGGCGAAGGCGACCTGCAACAGCGCCGGCTCCGCTTTCAGCGGGACCACGAAGCGTTCCGCAGAGCCCTGGTCACCGAGCCACGTGGTTCCGAAGCAATGGTAGGGGCGTTGCTCTGCGAACCCAGCCATGCAGACTGCGTCACCGGAGTCATTTTCTTCAACAACAGCGGATGCCTGGGAATGTGTGGGCACGGCACGATCGGCGTGGTGGTAACGCTCGCTTATCTAGGCAGGATCAAACCTGGGCACCATCGCATCGAGACGCCAGTGGGCATCGTGGGAGCCACGCTCCATGAAGACGGAAGAGTAACGTTCGAGAACGTACCCAGCTACCGATGGGCGGCTGAAGTCAAGGTGGAAGTCCCCGGATACGGCCAGGTGATCGGCGACGTTGCCTGGGGCGGGAACTGGTTCTTTCTGACCAAACACCACCCCTATACGATCGACCGCACCAACCTCGACCAACTCATCGACTTCACCTGGGCCATTCGGCAGGCGCTCACCGCCAACGGGATTCAAGGTGCGGGGGGCGCCGAGATCGACCACATTGAACTCCACAGCCCTGGGTCTTCAGAAGGCGTGGACAGCCGCAATTTTGTACTGTGTCCGGGCAAGGAATACGACCGATCCCCCTGCGGCACCGGCACCAGCGCCAAGTTAGCCTGCCTATACGCAGAGGGCCGCCTGGCTCCCGGCCAGGTCTGGCGTCAGGAAAGCATGATCGGAAGCATCTTCGAGGGCCGCCTGGTGGAGCGGGAAGGAAACCTGTTACCCAGCATCACTGGCTCAGCCTTCATCACCGCGGAGTCGACCCTCATCCTGGATCCGAGCGATCCCTTTTGCTGGGGCATCGCGACATGACGAATAAATTCGACGCAGTGATCGTTGGAGGTGGCATTGTGGGCACCGCTTGTGCCTGGGCTTTATCCCGGCAGGGCATGCGCCTGGCGCTGGTCGAGCGGGCGGAGATCGGGGGCGGCGCCACGGCTGCGGCGATGGGCCACATCGTCGTTCTCGACGACTCGGCCGCCCAGCTGGCCTTGACTCGCTACTCGCAATCGCTATGGAGGGAGATAGCAAGCGAACTGCCCCCGGATGCCGAATACACCCAGCGCGGCACACTCTGGGTAGCCGCCGACGATGAGGAAATGCAGGAGATCTGTCGCAAACACGGTGTCTATAGTAAAAACGGCATCCCATGCCAGGTGATCGATGCGCAGTCACTCGCGCGCCTTGAGCCGAACCTGCGCCCCGGCCTCGCCGGGGGACTGCTGGTGGCCGAGGACGCGGTCGTGTCTCCCCAGATCGCCGCCCGGTTTCTCCTACAGCAAGCGCTTGCCGGCAAGGCCACTCTGGTTCGAGAGAGCGCCACCTCCATGAGTGACGGCCGAGTGCTGCTGGGCAACGGGGACCAACTGCACGCGCCCATTCTGATCAACGCGGCGGGTGAGTGGGCTTCCGCGTTGACGCCGGGCCTTCCCGTAGCCAAGCGCAAAGGACACCTGGCGACTCACCCATCCCTACCCGGGCTTTTTGCGCTACCAGGTAGTCGAACTCGGATACCTGAAGAGCGCTCATGTCACAACCACGGATACCGTAGCCTTCAATGTGCAGCCAAGGCAGAACGGGCAGCTGCTTATCGGATCCTCGCGCCAGTTTGGTGTCGAGGGCAGGGAAGTCGAGGATGGAATACTTGCCCGAATGTTGGAGCGCGCCGCCGAATACCTGCCGGCATTGCCGTCACTCTCCATCGAACGCACCTGGACTGGCTTTCGCTCTGCGACTCCCGACAAACTCCCTTTGATCGGCCTGTCGGCAGAGGATGAGACGGTCTTTCTAGCCACCGGACATGAAGGCCTGGGGATCACTACTTCACTAGGAACCGCGCAGCTCCTGGCGGACCTCATCGGTGGAAGAACACCGGCCATCCCGATCGATCCCTACTCGCCATCCCGGAGGATGTTGGCGAGGTAAACTGGACTAGGCGGGCATCTCGCGAACAGGAGAGCACAAAATCGAGCTTGCATTGGAACTGAAACCCGTATCCCTTATCGGATTTGGGACCGGATTTGGCGATGGCGCGGAAGCAGCACCATTTACCGGGATGAACCCGGCCACAGGCCAGCCGCTGGAACCGAAATTCTTTTCCGCCAGCGCTGAAGACCTGGAGCGGGCGGCTGCGCTCGCGCAAAGCGCGTTTCCCATTTACAGCAATCTTTCCGGCAAGGACAAAGGCGCCTTTCTGCGCCGCATCGCAGCCGCCATCGAGGCGGCAGCGCCGGCAATTGTCCAGCGGGCCAATCTGGAAACAGCCTTGCCCGAAGCCCGCCTGCAGGGCGAGGTGGGGCGAACCTGCGACCAGCTGAGACTTTTTGCTGAAGTGGTGGAAGAAGGTTCCTGGGTGGACGCGCGCATCGATAACGCCGATCCCAATCGTAAGCCGTCTGCCCAAGCCTTCCATCCGTTCCATGCATAAGCCGCTGGGCCCGGTTGCCGTCTTCGGCGCCAGCAATTTCCCTCTGGCCTTCTCCGTTGCCGGCGGAGACACCGCCTCCGCGCTCGCTGCCGGCAATCCGGTCATCGTCAAAGCGCATCCCGCGCATCCGGGAACCAGCGCGCTGGTCGGCCACGCCATCCGCGAGAGCGTGAAGGCGTGCGGCCTGCCGGAGGGTGTCTTTTCCATGCTCTTCGATGCCGGCGTGGAGGTAGGCGTTCAGCTGGTGAAACACCCCGCCATCAAAGCCGTAGCCTTTACCGGATCCTTTGCTGGCGGTACCGCCCTGATGAAGCTGGCTGCCGCCCGCCCGGAGCCCATCCCTTGCTACTCCGAGATGGGGAGCGTGAACCCGGTATTTGTTCTGCCCGGGGCCTTGAAGCAAGCGGGAAAGCGCGGTCGCCACCGGGCTGCAGGCCTCCTTTACCCTGGGCGCCGGCCAGTTTTGCACCAAGCCCGGCCTGGTGCTGGTGCCGCAGCAAGACGGTACGCCCGCTTTTATGAAGGAGCTGGGTGACAAGGTCAGCGGCACCCCAACGCAAACTCTGCTGACCAAAGCCATTGCCGACCGTTACACCGTCCGCGGTCAAGGGTCGCGATGGCAACGGTTCTGGCGGAAGGGGCAAAACCGGACGGCAGCACTCCCGCCGCAACCGTGCAGGCCTCTTTCTTCGTCGCCGACTACAAAGACCTGATGGAAAACGAGGAATTGGCGCAGGAGATCTTCGGTCCCACCACCGTCGTTGTCGGCTACCAGGATCGAAAGCAGCTTCTGGCCGTTGCCGAGCAATTGGAAGGCCACCTGACCGCGACCCTGCAGGCGGACGAGAGCGAACTGGCCGGACTATGCCGACCTGATCGAAATTCTCACCCGCAAGGTGGGCCGCCTGATCCTGAACGCCTATCCCACCGGGGTAGAGGTCTGCCACGCCATGGTGCACGGGGGACCGTTCCCCGCCACCAGCGATGGCCGCTCCACTTCTGTGGGCACCCAGGCCATCTTCCGCTTCACCCGGCTGGTCTGCTACCAATCCTTCCCCGATGCCGCCCTTCCGGATGAGTTGAAGAGCACCAACCCGCTGGGAATCATGCGCCTGGTCGACGGAGACAGGACGCGAAAGCCCTCCGTATAGCGTCCCGCTATGCGGTCCGGATGACGATCGCGCGGCCATCCTTGTAAACTCACTTGCGATACTAAGAGGGAGGGATTGGCCATGATTTCCGAAGACACGAACCGCAGGGACTTCCTGAAAATGGGTGGCGCCGCGCTGGCCGCCACGGCTGTGCCGTGGACGGCGACCAGCTACGCCGCCATCGTGGGCGCCAACGATCGTGTCCGGGTAGCGCTGATCGGCGCCGGAGATCGAGCCAAGAGTTCCTTGGTTCCCGCCTTCCAGGACCACGCCAAGGAGCTCAACTTCGAGTTTGTCGCTGTCTCCGATATCTGGAACCGGCGTCGCGACGAAGGCGCGGCCTTCATCCAGAAGCAGTGCGGCGGCGGCACCATCGCCAGCGTGCGCAACAACGACGAGCTCTATGCCCGCAAAGACGTCGATGCGGTCATTGTCGCCACCGCCGATTTTCAGCACGCCTTGCACGGAGTCGAAGCAGTGCAGGCGGGGCGCGACGCCTACGTGGAAAAGCCCACCGCCCACACCATGGAGGACGCGCGGGCGTTCCTGGCCGCGGTGAAGCAGACGGGAAAAGTCGTTGCCGTCGGCACCCAGCGCCGCAGTACGCCCAGCTATCAGAAGGCCTACGAGTACATTCAGTCAGGCAAGTTCGGCGACATCGTCGCCGTGGAGATGACCTGGAATGTCAACCAGCCAGGCCGTTGGCGGCGTCCCGGAGTCGTGCCTCTGTTGAAGGAGCAGGATACGGACTGGAAGCGCTATCTGCTCAACCGGCCCTATGAGCCCTTCGACGCCCGCAAATACCTCGAGTTCCGCCTCTTCTGGCCCTATTCCTCGGGAATTCCCGATCAATGGCTGGTGCACCAGATCGACACGGTTCACTGGTTCACCGGCTATCCGCATCCGCGCAGCGTGGTCGCCAATGGCGGGGTCTATCTGTGGAAGGACGGCCGCAAGAACTGGGACACCATGACTGCCGTCTTCGATTACGGCCCGCTCGATGATCCGAGCAAGGGCTTCCAGGTGATCTATTCGTCGCGCATGACCAACTCCGCGGGAGGAGTGAAAGAGATCTACTACTCCAATGGCGGCATGCTCGATATGGATAAGCAGTGCGTCAATTCCGAAGGAGGAATGACCGCGAAAGCAGCTGCGGAAATGGGCATGAAGCAGAACCTGCTGGGCGACTATTCTCTCAGCGATACGGTGGTGAAAGCGGAGACCTCGGCCAACACCGGCAACGACCCCATGACTTCCGCCAACATGCGCAACTGGATGGAGTGTGTTCGCTCCCGCAAAACAGCCCAACGCCAGCATCGAGGCGGGGTACAGCCATTCGGTGGCGCTGTGCATGAACATCGCCGCAATTCAGACCGGCCAGCGCGTCACCTTTGACGACAAGTCACAGCAGGTGATGGCCGGGGACAAGGTCTATGAATAGGTGGCTCCTCGGCTGCCTGCTGGCGGCCTGTACTTGCAAGGGATGGCGGCCGGGTGAAGGTAACTGCAGACGAAGCCCATCAGCGGGTCGACATCACCATCGACGGCAAGCCCTTTACCTCCTACGTCTGGCCCAGCGTGCTCAAGAAGCCGGTGCTGTTTCCGCTGTATCGCGGCGGATGGGATCGATGTGGTCCGTGGATTTCCTCTGGCGCCCCGGCCCGGCGAGCGAGTCGATCATCCTCACCACGCGGGAATTTGGTTCAATTACGGTAACGTAAACGGATTTGATTTCTGGAACAACTCAGACGCCATCAAGCCCGCGGACCGCGAAAAAATGGGGACCATTCACCTGCAAAAAATTGTCTCCACACAAAGCGGGCGAGACAGCGGGGAACTGGTCGTCGACTCCGTATGGACCACAGGCATCGGCCAGGACATTCTGCAGCAGAGGACGCGCTACATATTTTCCCGGCAACAAGGATGAGCGCATCATCGACCAGATCATCACCCTGCACGCACTCGATCGGGTCGTTTTTCATGACGACAAGGAAGGCTTGCTGGGAATGCGTGTCGCTCGCTGGCTGGAGTCAGCCGATGAAAAAGGCGGCACCTTCACTGACGCCAGCGGAAGGCCGACAGAAGTGCCGGCATCGAACCAGCCTGGAGCCACCGGCGTCTATCTCACCAGTGAGGGCAAGCAAGGCGATCAGGCATGGGGCACGCGAGGCCGCTGGTGCGCCTTGACTGGCAACACCGAGGGCCACACTGTCACCATAGCGATCTTTGACCACCCAGGAAATCCCAACTATCCAACCTACTGGCATGCCCGAGGCTATGGCTTATTCGCCGCCAATCCGCTGGGGCAGCACATCTTTGACCCCAAGGCGCCACCATTGAACTACACGGTCGAGAAGAATCAAAACGTAACCTTCACGTACCGGATTCTTCTGCTGCCGCGTGCGCCGCTGCCGGGAGAGATGAACCACGACGCCGACGCATTCGCAGCAGATTACCGCTAGCTCAATTCGGGAATATCAAGCTCTGCGGATTAACGCGTACACCGGAAGACCCGCAATCACCAGCGCCAACCCAGGCCATGTAGTCGCCGGACGGTCAATGAAAAGGCAGACCACGACCGCACTGGCGCCAAGCACATAAATTGCCGGAACCACTGGATAACCGGGTGTGCGGTACAAACGTTCCGCATCTGGCCGCTTGTATCGCAGCACCACCACAGCGGCAATGGTAAGAATGTAAAACAGCAGCGCGGCGGAGATGATGTAGTCGAGCAGATCGCTGTAGAGATTGCCATAGCCGGTGACCGGCGAGTAGGTGGTCAGCAGCACCAGCAGGGCCGCCCAGATGCCCTGCATGGCGAGCGACCAGCCCGGTACGCGGGCCGCGTTCAAGTGCCCAGCCGCGGGAAAGAAAAGCTTGTCCCGAGCCATGGCATAGTAGGCGCGCGGACCGGCCAGCACCAGGCTGTTGATGCAACCGAAGGTCGACACCATGATGACCGCGGCCAACGCCTTCCCTCCCCACGCAGGGAAAATCTGCTGCAGCATCGCCGTCGCGACCCGATCATGAGACGCATGTTGGATGGCAGGGAAGTCCAGCACCGCCAGGTAGGCGACATTCGCGGCCAGATACACCAGCATGACGATCACCGTGCCGATGGCCAGGGAGCGGGGCAGAGTCGTCCTGGGCTCCTTGACTTCTTCTGCCGCAAAGGTGATGTCGTGCCAGGCGTCCGCGGCGAAAAGCGATCCTGATTGGGAAACGCAAAAGACCACCAGCAGGCTCAGGATGCCGGCAAGAGAAGCGCCTGGATGCGGAGTAGTCGGCGGCTGCCAGAAGGCGGCCAGGTTCGCGTGCACCGATGAAGCATTCCAACCTACGGTAAGCCCCAGCAGAATCAGCGCGGCAAGGGCGCCTAGCTTGGCTACTGTAAACGAGTTCTGGATGATCTTGCCATACTCGATGCCCAGCGTATTGGTAGCGGTCAGCAGAGCGATCACCAGCAGGGCGACCAACTGGGCGGTGGATAGGGTGAGCGCGTAATGAGCGGACAGGTGCAGCGGGGCGACCAGGTAGCGTGATTCGGAAACCGAGGGCGCCAGAACTCCGAGAAAACGGGCAAACGCAACCGCGACTGCGGCAATAGTCCCCGTCTGGATCACGGTAAACAGCGTCCATCCATAGAGGAAGCCCCAAAGGGGTGAATAGGCCTCGCGCAGGTAGAGATACATTCCACCTCCGCCGGGCATCATCGAGGCTAACTCTCCAAAGGAGAACGCAGCCGCAATGGTCAGCACCGCGGCAAATACCCAGGCGGCCAGAAACCATCCAGGACCACCCAGGATGCGGGCCATCCCCGCCGGGACGATGAAGATCCCCGACCCGATCATGACTCCGATAACGATCATCGTGGAGTCAAACAGGCCCAGAGCCCTTTTGGGTTTGCGCTTAGCTTGTATTTCTTCCCGCTCTTCGCGAGTGGGTTTGGCGACAGGGTTCACTGCCAAGATGCTACAACGTTTGCCGATCAACGAAGCGGTTTTGTATCAGGGCACGACTTTACTCGTGCCGTAAGCGTCAAGATAATAGAGGACTTTAGGGCATGTGTGACAACCCACCATTCACCGATTTAGTCCCGGAGGGACGGCTGAGAGTAGCCCAGGACGCAGTCCTGGAAAGAGATTCGAGAGACGGACCAGTCCCGCAGGGACGGCTGAAAATTACCCAGGATGCGGTCCTGGGTACAACCTGGTTAAGTTTCAGCCGTCCCTTGCGGGACTTTTCGTGGTTATGTGTATGATTCCCAGGACTGCGTCCTGGGCTACTCTCAGCCGTCCCTCCGGGACTAAATCGGTGTGCTCTTTAGCCCCTGAGGCTACTTCCGCGACCGCCGAATTTCCTCGGTAAGAATAATCGCCTCGGCAATCTCGCGGATTGCCTTGCGCTTCTGCCGGCTCTGTTTCTGCAAAGCCAGATACGCGCCCTCTTCATCCAGATGCATTTCCCTTTGCAGAATCCCCTTCGCGCGATCCATCAGCTTCCTCACCTCGAGCCGGTCGGCGAGAAGCAGGCGTTCGCTTTCCAGCCGCGCCATCTCCAGCTCAGCACCCACCAGGAAGCCCACCGTTGAAATCAGCCGCACCTGGCGGGGGCTATGGTGGTGTGGCTTGCGATGTTGCACATTGATCACCCCCACCAGCTTCCCTCGGCAGAGTATAGGCACGGAAAGAAACGCCTCGAAATGATCCTCCGGCAAATCGTTGAACATCTTGAAGCGGGGATCGCTCCATGCCTGGGAGGCAATGGCCACCGGCTGTTGGTGCATGGCGACCCACCCTGTAATACCCTGGCCCAATTGCAAATCAAGCTCGTCCACCAGGTCCGCGTGCGGGTTCTTTGAAGCCCGCAGCACCAGCTTCTCCCCTTCCAGCACGTAAACAAAACAGGAGTCGCACATCGCGATCGTAGACACAAATTCAACCACCCGCTCGAGCACAGCGTGAAACGGGTCCGCGGCGGCCATGCGGCTGCCGATCTCGTGCAGAAACTCGATATCCAGTATTTCGTCGGCCCTTGAGCCTTCTTCGGTCATTACCCCACATCCCATGTCTGGTTAAGGCGACGAAAAATATGCGCCATTTTGCAGTTGCTTTCGTGCGTCGCTACCATTACCCTAAAATTCGTTTCCGTCCCTGTGCAATGTTCCGCAGGGTTACGGGTGGTGACGTTCTCCCTGTCGAAACGTACTCCTTACACCACGCCTTCCTCGTCGTACTCTCTGCTGTGGCAGCTTCCAGGTTGAAGACTGATAAATCTCCGTTTCTCCACCCCGGATTCCCAGGGCTGTTTTGCCTGCGTGAAGGCCGCGAGGGCAGTTGCTATGCTATTTCCGGCGCACACAACACCGCCGGCGCCGATCGGCCCGGGGCCACCGCGACGGACATTCTGTTCCCACATCGACGACAATCCGGAAAGTTCCCATTCTACCATCCAAATTCCCCGGGCATGGCCATTGGGAGAGATGGAGCGAGGTTCTAAATGGGTCTGAGCAGGCGTGATTTTCTAATGAGGGTGGGCCAGGCAGGCGGATACGGCGCCGCCTTCACTATGATGCAGTCCCTGGGTCTCCTTCCCGTCATGGCTTCGGCCGCACCCACGGTCGAGCACCCACAGGGTTCCGGCAAAGGAACCAGTGTTGTCATTCTGGGCGGTGGCATCGCCGGCCTGGCGTCAGCGTATGAGCTGGGCAAACTGGGTTACACCTGCACCTTGCTCGAAGCCCGGGAGCGCATCGGCGGCAGGAACTGGACAGTGCGCAACGGCACCAAGGTCGATTTTACCAACGGCTTCACTCAGAACTGCGCTTTTGGCCCGGGTCTCTACCAGAACGTGGGCCCCGCCCGGTTGCCATCGATACATCACACCATACTCGGCTATTGCCGGGAACTCGGGGTTCCGCTGGAGGTCGAAGTCAACAGTTCGCGCAGCGCATACTTGCAGGCGGACAAGATCAACAACGGCCAGACGGTAGAAAACCGGCAGGTGGAATACGATACCCGCGGCCATGTCTCAGAACTGCTGGCCAAATGTATCCAGCGCGGCGCGCTCGATCAGGAACTGAGCCAGGATGACAAAGAACGGATGGTTGAGTTCCTCAAGCAGTACGGGGATCTGTCTCCCGATCTTTTCTACAAGGGATCGCCGCGTGCCGGATGGAAAGTGAGTCCAGGGGCGGGCGACACGGTGGGCATTCCCCACGACCCATTGGATATGCGTCCCTTGCTGTCGGCCCATCTCTGGAAGGAACTGATGGAAGAGGACGAAATTGACTGGCAGGCAACTATGTTTCAGCCGGTCGGGGGGATGGACCAGATTCCCATGGCTTTCAAGAAGAAGCTCGGGAGCGTGATCCGGCAGCGCGCGGAGGTAGTGCAGATCCGGCAAAACGCGTCGGGCGTCAAGGTCGTCTACCAGGAACTGGCAACCGGCAAGCACGAGACCGTGAGCGCGGACTATTGCATCTGCGCCGTGCCGCTCACTGTCCTCAAGACCATGGACACCGATTTCTCTCCCGAACTGAAAGCAGCCATCGATGGCTGTTCCTATGACTCTGCCTACAAGATCGCCTGGGAGTCACGCCGCTTCTGGGAGCAGGAGTGCAACATCTACGGGGGCATCTCTTTCCTCCGGCAGCCGGTCGACACGGTCTGGTATCCCAGCGCTGCCATGTTCTCTGAAACCGGCATAATTCTGGGTGGATACGGAATTGAAAACGGCTCAGAATTCGGCAATTTGCCCGGTCCTGAGGCTAAGCTTGCGGCCTCCCGCCACTCGATTGAATTGCTGCATCCCGGTCGTTCCCAGGAGCTGAAGAACCCCATCTACGTCAGCTGGGGTCATATCCCGTACAACCTGGGGTCCTGGGTCAGCGGCTACGATACCGGCACCCCGGCCGGCTACGAGGTCTGGATCCAGCCCCAGGGCCGCATCTACCTGGCCGGCGACCACACCAGCCACATCGTCGGCTGGCAGGAAGGTGCGGCCCTGTCGGCGCACCGTGCCCTAAACCAGATCGCAACCCGTGTAGCAAAAACCTAGGCTGTGGCAGTGGCTTGCCCCATATCTCGCGCCTTCTGTGCGCGCTCATTCCCCGGAGGGCTCGTCCTCGAGATCATCGGCGATCGGAACGCAATCCAAATGGATAGTGGTGGCGAGCCTCTTCATCGATGCGGCTGGTTGACCTCGACCTCATCGCCAAATCACTTTCAGTCCCTTGTACTTCTTGAATTGATGATCTGATCCGATGAGTGGAATATCCTCCGCCAGTGCAGTCGCGATCAACATTCGATCGAAGGGATCGTGGTGATGAGGCGGCAAACCATACATGCGTAGGGCATGGTCCGGGCCAAAGGGGATCACCTGCAAACGAAGATCACGAATCGCCTGCCTTGTCTCTGCCGCGCCCATCTTGAGTTTGCCCGCGTCGTGCTTCATGGCAATCTCCATTATGGAGATCGCGCTGATGATCGGCAGAGCCTCTGGGCTGGACAAGAACGCATACACCTTGCGCGACAGGGGAACATCGCCAATGTAGGCGTGGACCATAACCTGGGTGTCTAGAAGAACGCGCACGCGTCAATAACGCCCTTGGAGGAAGGCCTCCGCCTCGTCATCCGTCATTGGGTCCAGCGCCCGGGGATCGATGAGCATGGCTTTGCCCTTGCCGGTACCGAACTTGCGCTGGACCTGTTCCGCCATGGGTGTTGGGACGAGTTCAGCCATCGGCTTGTTATAGCGCGAAATGACAATTCGCTCCCCTTCCGCCACGCGTGCCAACAGTTCCGCGAGATGAGCCTTGGCGTATGCGATCTTAACGTTTGCCATAGAAGTAGTATAACAAATGTAGGTCAACATTAGGGCTGGCCCTCGCGGCACTGTGGGTTTGGTAGATTGCAGCAATTCAGCTGCAACCTCGCCCGTCGGGTTGTAGATGGTAGGCGCTAGGACATCTGATAGCTTCACCTACCCCAAAAGCGGAGCAGTTCACCGCCATCCCGTCGGATACCGCAGCTCTCGACCGGCCACTCCATCCCGGCAACCAGTCTCAGGGGCCAGGCAACTACAGCTTGCACAGCTTAGGGTTCGGCGTTCGTGGAATCCCCATATCTGCCAAAACCGGGCAGATATGGGGCACCCGGGGTTCCGTTGCCTGTAGGAAGCATGGACCGAAGGCTCTTGGTGAGAAATGCGATTTAGCGCTTAAGGCGCCCAACTTTCCCCACGTTTATGAGGGCTAATGTGACCCCGACCTCATCACAAAATTGCTAAGCGCCGCCTTTTTGCTATCGGTCACTGGCCCCGCGGTGCGCCAGAGAACATGCCCTGCCTTATCGGTCAACAACAGCACAACATCCTTCTCCGAGGAGACCTGGAGCGAGCGAAGGAACTGCGTCTTATTCACGTACAACGGAACCGTATACCGCCGCGGCTGGGACGGCGGCAAACTTCCGCGTAAGGAGGCGTTCAACCACCACCGGTACAGACCGTTTTCCCGAGCGGCTATCGGCAGCACCCAGGTTTGCGCCCTGGACCCCTGGGTCAACACCGGGAGCCAGCCGTCGACCACGGACTGCTGATCCCGCTGAAAGGAAAGGATGAGCAAATTCAGCGGAGCGGCAAAATCCGCGGGCAGCGTGACCTTCGCTCTATCCAGCGCATAAGCGGTCACTGGCGGGAGAACCACCACCTGGGAACCTGGAGAATTTTGCGGGGCCGCCAGTGCGCAAGGTAAGGCGAGGAGGGCAAAAGCCAGGGTCCGAAACAATCGCATGCTATCTACCAAATCTTAACCCAGCCCATCCCAGGCGCCCGCCTTTTGATGTACTGCGATGAAAAGCGGAAGCGGCCATGTGGTCGAGTATCATAATGAAGTGAGCAGCCTTATGTCTTTTGCGCCTCAGCGCCACAGCTTTCAAACCGACGACGCCCGTCTGCGCCCGATCGCCGAAAAAGTTTTGGCCAGCGAGCGTCTCGATTTCAAGGATGGCGTCGCGCTTTACAACTCGGGAGATATTCTGGCTGTCGGCTGGTTGGCCAACCATGTGCGCGAGCGTCTGCACGGTAACATTGCCTATTTCAATGTCAACCGTCACATCAACCCCACCAACGTTTGTGTCGCCGCCTGCCGGCTATGCGCCTTTGGCCGCAGAAAAGGGAGCGAAGGGTCCTACACCATGGCCCTCGAAGAAGCGTGGCAGACTGCAGCCTCCGGCTACACCGAAGCGGTCACGGAGTTTCACATCGTCGGTGGCTTGCATCCCGACCTTCCATTCCAGTATTTCCTCGACCTGGTGGCCGGCCTTAAGCAGCGCTTTCCCCAGGTACATATCAAAGCCTTCACTATGGTCGAAGTCGCCTACCTGGCGCGCCGCGCCAAGCTGACCATCGCCGAGACGCTGACCCAGATGAAGGAAGCCGGCGTGGATTCCATGCCTGGCGGCGGTGCTGAGATTTTCTCCGATCGCGTGCGGCATATTATTTGTGATCACAAGATCGACGGCGACGAGTGGCTGGAGACGGCCCGCACCGCCCACAAGCTGGGTTTGCGCTCCAACGCAACCATGCTCTACGGGCACGTCGAGAACGATGAGGATCGCGTCGACCACATGCTTCGCCTGCGTGCCGTACAGGATGATACCGGGGGCTTTCAAACCTTCATCCCACTCGCCTTTCATCCTGCCAATACGGCGCTCGATCATCTCCCCACCACCACCGGTCTTACCGATATTCGCCAGATCGCCGTAAGCCGCTTATTGCTGGATAACTTTTCCCACATCAAGGCCTACTGGCAGATGATGACGGCCAAGATCGCGCAAATTGCCTTGCGCTTCGGCGCCGACGATATCGACGGCACCGTGATCGAAGAAAAGATTTACCACGATGCCGGAGCCACCACCCCGCAGGGAATGCGGCGCGCCGACCTTGTTCGGCTCATTCGCGAGGCTGGCCGCGAGCCGGTGGAGCGGGATACGCTGTACCGCAATGTCGTCCGCCACGAAGATACGTTTACGGTCGCAGTCTAGAGCAGTTTCGCAATTGGTGTAGACCGAACCCGGATTTCCTGTAGAGGTTGGTGGAACCGCGGAACTCCATGCGACTTTCCGTGAAGAAAGTCGCACATAATTGTTCTCGGCCAGTGCAGCGCCGCAGGAAATCCGGGGAGCGACAGGCCTTTTCGTGGTTTTCTCCCAAGGAAAACCACACCTCGCGATCTTTTTGAGTCTAGAGTATTTGCGAAACTGCTCTCTAAACTTCCGCCCGGCTCTCCGCGGGAGGAGGATTTAACCCGGATACAGGCCGGAACGACTCTTTAGCCGTTCCCCCAGCCGGCGGGGACAGGCGAGCCTTCCGCTTGCGCCGCACCTCGCGGATTGCCACCAGGATGAGCGCGCTAAACGTAATCGTCAACAGCATGAGAGCGTAGGGGCCATGCAGCTCCGTCACTTCGCCGTACAGCAGCGCCAGGCCCACAAACACAAAGAAGAGATGGGCACAAAAGACTTCCAGCGAAGCCTTGCCTAGAGTGAGAAAAGGTTCGACCAGGACCAGCTTGGTGAGATATTTCCGCGACCAGTAAACCACGCAGGAAAATGCGAATAGGTTCAGCATGCGCAGCGGACCGATCTGCCATTTGTCTAACGACAGGCCCAGCGCTTCCTGCGTCAGGTGGGGCCCAAGCCAGTCATGCCGGACGCCTAGAAAGAAGAGGCAAATCGCCATGCTCAAGGGAAAAACGTAGATGGGCAGCTTGCCCAACGGATTTTTGCCCTGCGTCGACTTGGCCCCCAGCCACAAGGCCAGGACCCAGATGGCCTGCCAGGCAAAAAGGTTAAATGCTCCCGTTTCCTGCAGTGGGATGTGTAACCCCGTAGCATGCACCACCAGGGTATGCATCCACGTGCGCAAACCGAACTGTGCCAGCAGCCAGACGATGCCACTGACCAGCAGAATGCCGTTCCACCCTCGGCGCACGGCGACATTGAGGATGTACGGCGTGAGCAGCAGAAACGTGACGTACATGGGCAGTATGTCGAGCAGCGGGGGACAGTAGATCAGCAGCAACGAGCCGATGATCGCGGTGGCCGGGTGGGCCAGGTAGAAATTGACCAGGTTATAGATCGCCGCGCGGTGCGTATGCGCGGCAAACGCCGCCACGACCGTGAATACCATGGCCAGCATGATCAGGTGGTAGCCATAGATCCTGAGTGCTCGCATCCAGAGTTTGGTGCGCACCCCATCACTGTCCTCCTGTGCCTGGTGGATATAAAGAGTGGCCACCAGCATGGCAGACAGAAAAACGAAGCCCTCGGCTGAGGAAACAAATCCAAAGGGTTGATTGACCAGTTCGCTAAGCCGCGTAGGCAGGTGGGTCAAGGTCATCCACACCAGGAAAAGTCCGCGCAGGGCGTCCAGCTCGGGGCGGCGCTGTATCTTGCCCAGCCGGAGTACTTTCCTTGACGCGGACTTCACATCCATGCGCACGCACCATCCCTATCATTAGAGACGCATTTTGCAGCCAGAGGTTGCGAGATATGCGCGGAAAGGGTTGCACGCAGTCGCAACCCACTGATGTGATTCTATTGAATCGACCGCTGTTGAAAAACCAGGCAGATCCTAATAGGCAGGAATACCGGTAATGCTCTGTCCGATAATGAGCGCGTGGATGTCGTGCGTGCCCTCGTAAGTCTTCACAGATTCGAGATTCATCATGTGGCGCATGACCGGGTAATCGTCGGTGATGCCGTTGCCCCCGAGGATATCGCGCGCCAGCCGCGCGCACTCCAGGGCCATCCAAACGTTATTCCGCTTAGCCATGGAGATGTGTTCAAAACCCACTTTGCCGGTATCCTTCAGCCGTCCCACCTGCAGAGCGAGCAGCTGTCCCTTGGTGATTTCCGAGATCATCCAGGTAAGTTTTTCCTGTACCAGTTGGTGACTGGCGATCGGTTCTTCGCGGAATTGCTTTCGCAACAGTGCATATTGGAGCGCCGTGTCATAACACGACATCGCGGCTCCCAGTGCTCCCCAGCTGATCCCATATCGAGCCTGGTTCAGGCACATGAGAGGCGACTTGAGTCCTCCCGAGAAGGGCAGCAGGTTGCATGCCGGGATGCGCACATCCTGCAGAGAAAGACCGGAAGTGACGGACGCTCGCAGCGACCACTTGCCATGCACATCGTAGGCGGAGAAGCCGGGTCGATTGGTCTCAACCAGGAAGCCCCGGACCGTGCCTTTTTCGTCGTCCACCTTAGCCCAGATCACGGCTACGTCCGCGATCGAGCCTGAGGTGATCCACATTTTCTCGCCGTTGAGGATATATTCGTCGCCGTCTTTGCGGGCGCGGGTTCGCATGCCGCCCGGGTTCGAGCCATAGTCGGGTTCGGTAAGCCCGAAGCAGCCGAGCTTTTCCCCTGTCGCCAGAAGCGGCAACCAGGCCTCTTTCTGCGCATCGCTGCCGAAGGTGTAAATGGGGTACATCACCAGGGCGGACTGCACGCTGACAAAGCTGCGCAGGCCGGAGTCGCCTCGTTCCAGCTCCTGCATCACCAGGCCGTACTCCACGTTCGACATGCCGGCGCATCCATAGCCCTCGAGGCTGGCGCCAAAGAAACCAAGCTCGCCCATGGGCCGGATCAATTCACGGGGAAACCGCCCATCCCGATTGCACTGCTCGATGATGGGGATCACATTGTCTTCGACAAACTGGCGGGTAGTATCGCGCGCGAGCAGCTCGTCCCCTGAGAGCAGCCCATCAAACCGGATAAAGTCGACGCCCTTAAATTTAAAAGCCATACCGTTAGGCACCTCAAAAAGCTGCTAGGAAACCCTTAAGACTAGCAGAGATCAGGCAACAGTGGTCAGCCAGGCAGCGAGTGCCGGCGTCGCCTGAGTTTCCGGTGTGGGTTGAGCTTGGCGCGCCTCGTTGTGATGTGCTTGTAAATCCATCCTTGCGAGGGCAGAAATCCCAGCAATATGAGTAAAGCGCCAAGGCCATAGCCGCTGGCAGCAAAAGTCGTTTGATGGTAGCTCGCACTATCGAAAGCCCAACGCCCGGTGTGCGTCTGCGCCCGCGCGAGCAGGATCACGAAGAGACCGCCCGCAAACAGCAGTAGTCTGGTGACCCAACTCATCGCACCATCTTCTCCCGCATACCATCCACGATCCGAGCCGGCCACGACGGATCTGGAAACTGATACAGTTACATTAAGTCCCGATCATCGTGACAGTCCCGCAGAGCCTGCCCTGATTGCCTGTCGAATGGGGACGACTGAAAATTACCCAGGCTGTCAGTCCTGGGAGATCTGGACCGTGCGCAGATGAAGATGAATATCGTTTCCATGCCATCAACCCATTCTCCGAACACCGATCTAGTCAGCTCTGCCCGAGAAAACCTCTTACGACAAGTACTCCTTCAAAAAAGGATCGTCGCTGTGCACCAGGTCATGCGTAGACCCATCAAACACAATATGCCCGTCATGCAGCACCAGGAAGTCGGTCTTTGGATCCAGCCCCCCATCAGGGATTTCAACCATGTGGTTCTGAGCGCGGTCGAAGGTGTGCGTGGCGAGCATGAAGGCATCCTGCAAACGGTGCGTAACCAGCAACGAACTGGTGCGGTAAACGTCCCGCTGCTTCATAACCAGCTCAATGATGGTAGTCGACGTAATCGGGTCCAATCCCCCGGTAGGGGAGTCGTAGAGAATCAGGTCAGGCCGGTTAACAATGGCCCGGGCAATCGCCACCCGGCGGCGCATACCGCCCGAAAGCTGTGACGGATACTTCTCCAGCGTCTGCTCCAACTCCACGAAGCGAAGCGCCTCGGTCACCCGCTGGGTGACTTCCGCCTCCGGTACCTTCTGCTCCATCAGGCGGTAGGCGACATTATCCCGGACGGTGAGCGAATCGAAGAGGGCGCCCTCCTGAAAAACCATGCCAATGCGTCCCCGCAACTCGAACAGCTGCTCTTCCCGCATGTTGTTGATCTCTTCGCCAAAGACCGTAATCGTCCCCGAGTCCGGCCGAATCAATCCATTTGCAAGTTTGAGCAGAACGCTCTTACCGCTGCCCGCAGGCCCCAGCAGGATTCGCGTGTCCCCCGGAGAAACGGTCAGCGAGATATTTTCCAGAACCTTCTTGCCTTCAAATCCGATCGACACGTCATCGAAGACAAGGACCGGCTGGGCAGGATCTTCCTGGGTTGCCGTGGCTCTAGGCTGGGAGGCGGTGACCATAAGCTCAGCGGCCGAAGACACCAATCATGAACTGGCTGATCACCAGGTCAACCATGATGATCAACACCGACGAAACCACCACCGCTTGCGTAGTGGATCGGCCAACACCCTGGGTGCCGCCGCGGGTGGTCATCCCGTAGTAGCAGCCGACGCTTGCGATGATAAAGCCGAAGACGATGGGTTTGACCAGGCCTTGAAGAATATCGGGATACTGCAGCGTTTGGTAAGCAGTGTGGAAGTACTGGGAACCGTCCTGTCCGAGCATAAGGACCGAGATGGCGGCTCCGCCGAGGGTCCCCACCGTATCGGAGAGGATGGTAAGGAAAAAGAGCATAAAAACAGTGGCAAAAAGCCGGGGGGTTACCAGTTTCTTCAGCGGATCGGTGCCCAGCGCACGCATAGCATCGATCTGTTCGGTCACCATCATCGAGCCCAGCTCACTGGCCATTCCCGAGGCGTTGCGGCCAGAGACCATGAGGCTGGTGAGCACCGGGCCCAGTTCCTTGATCATCGAAAGGCTGACCAGCTCCCCTGTAATGGCAGTGGCGCCGAACTGCGCCAGGGAAGACGCCGATTGCAAGGCGAGTACTCCACCGGTGAAAAAGCCGGTAAGCAGGACGATGGGCACGGACCCGATCCCGATCGAGTCCGCCTGGACAATGAGGTCGGCGAAGTAGCGGGGACGCTGAAAGATATTGCCTATCGCGCGGCCGGTCAGGATGGCATAGTCCTGCACCGACAGGATGACCTTTTTTGCAAACCTTTCAATCGCGTCGATTGGCATGTCCAAGCCGAGGGTACCACACGGCTTGCCCCTAGTCCTTCAAGCGCTTTTTGATCTCGATGGAGAGCCGCTTGATCTTCTGGTTGAGGGTGGAAAGCGGGATGCGGAATTGCTCCGCCGCGTCGGTCTGGTTCCACTTGCAGCGCTCCAGCTTGTCGATGATAATGCGCCGCTCAATGTCTTCCAGAATGTCGAACAATGAGGCATCGGGGTTGTGCTCCAGCAGGCTGGAGGAGTAGCTCCGGCCCGTGAGGTGGCCGGGGAGAAGGTCGAATCCAATCGTAGAAGTGGAGGAGAGAACCACGCCGCGCTCGATTACATTTTCCAGTTCGCGCACATTGCCCGGCCAGTCGTAATCCATAAGCACCCGCATCGCTTCGGGCGCCAGCGTGCGCGGGGGCAAATCGTTTTCCTGGGCGTAGCGCTTGAGAAAGCTCGCCGCCAGCAGCGGAATATCTTCTCGCCGCGTGCGCAGCGGCGGCAGATCGATGGTGATGACGTTGAGACGGTAATAAAGATCCTCGCGAAACTTGCCGTCGCGTACCGCCTGCCGCAGATCGACGTTGGTGGCCGCTAGGATGCGCACGTCCACCTGGATCTCGTGCACCCCGCCCAGGTGCATAAAACGGCGATCCTGCAACACCCGCAGGACCTTGGCTTGCGTATCCATCCCCATGGTGCCAATCTCATCCAGAAACAGGGTGCCGAAGTTGGCCATTTCGAACAGACCCTTCTTCGCCGAAACGGCCGAAGTGAACGCCCCCTTGACATGGCCAAACAGCGTGGACTCCAGCAGATCGCTGGGCACGGCGCCGGTGTTGACCGGCACAAAGGGTTTGTCGCGGCGCGGCGAATTAGCGTGGATCGCTTTTGCGATAAGCTCCTTGCCGGTTCCGCTCTCGCCCTGGATCAGGATGGTGGAGCGGGTAGGAGCAACCTGGGCCACCAGGTCGAAAATGCGCAGCATCGGCTCGCTCTTGCCTACGATATTTTCAAAGTTGTAGCGCTGCTTCAGCGCCCGCTTGAGCTGGACGTTCTCTTCTTCCGCCCGCTGCCGGGCGGTTGCGGCGCGAATATCGGCCAGCAGCTTTTCGTTGTCCCAGGGCTTTTGTACGAAGTTCTGAGCCCCGCCATTCATGGCGTCGACCACGTTCCCGACCGTTCCATAGGCGGTGATCATGATCACCGGCAGGTTGGGTTGCCGCTCCCGGATGCGCGCCAGAACCTCCAGGCCATTTTGCCCTGGCAGCGCGAGATCCAGCAGAACCAGGTCATAGGTTCTGGTATCGATGCATCTCAGTCCGGCCTGGCCCTCGGGAGCCAGGTCCACGACATAACCTTCGAGCAGCAGCAGCGTCTCCAACGATTCGCGAATCGCTGCTTCGTCATCGATGATCAGAATGCGGGCTGCCGGTTCGTTCGAAACGGGGGCTTTGCTTTGGGGCGCGAGAATGCCGGCCTCAGACATGGGCGGGTTTCCTTGCCATTGGAAATTCAAGATGGAATGTGGTGCCGCTTCCCACCTGGCTCTCAACCTGGATCTTGCCCGCATGTTCCTGAATGATGCCGTAGCTCACAGCCAGCCCCAATCCGGTGCCCCTGCGCTGCCCCTCTCCTACCGTCGACTTGGTCGTGAAGAAGGGGTCGTAGATCCGCTGCATGTGCTCGAGCGCGATCCCGGAGCCGGTGTCGGAGATATCCACCTCTACGTGCCCGTTCGCCTGCGTGGCTACACGCAGCGTACCACCGGCCGCCATCGCGTCCTTGGCATTGAGAAACAAGTTGAGAAAGACCTGCTGCAGTTTGCCGGAGTTGCCCAGGATTGGCGGTAGATTATCTTCCAGCGACAATTGCAGTTGAACCTGGGAAGCACGGAATTGATGTTCCAGCAGCTTCAGTGTCTCTTCAATAATGTGGTTCAGATCCAGCGCCGTGAACTCGGCCGCGCCGGTACGGGAAAAATTAAGTAGTCCGTTAACGATTTCCGAGGCGCGAAACGTCTGCTGCGTGATCTTGTCCAGGAGCGGCGCCATTTTTAAATCTCCGCGCACCTGTTTAGCCAGCATCTGCGTATAAGAGGAAATCACAGCCAAGGGGGTGTTGACCTCATGGGCCACGCCGGCCGCCAAAAGACCGATCGACGAGAGTTTATCGGCTTGCGCCAGCTGTGCTTCCAGCTCCATGCGCTCCGTAATGTCATCCACGATAATGATGCGGCCCACCACCTCAAAGTTGCGCGATACCAGCGGGGCGATGGCCACATTGGCGCAGCGGTTCTCGCCGCTGCGGGTCTGCAACCGGAAGCGGTAAAGGTTGTGCACTCCCGGCTCATCTTTCAGGCGTAGGAATTCCGTCACAAAGTTGGCCGGCAGAATATCGCGCAGAAATTGTCCGACAGCCTCCTGCCGCGACATCGCATACATCACTTCCATCTGCGCGTTCCAGCTCTCCACCCGCTCTTCAAGGTCCACGGCGAACACGCCGACGTTGATCGACTCGACGATATTCTCGTTGAACTCCTTCAAACGCTCGTACTCGGATATCTTCTGCTCCAAGCTGGCATACAGGCGCGCGTTCTGGATGGCGATTCCGATGTAGCTCGCCATGGACTCCAGCAACTCCACATCCTCGCTGGTGAGGAAGTCTCCATGGGTGGTGCGGCCCAGCCCGATAGTGGCGATTGTCTTCTGCTGCAGGCGGCAGGGCAGATAGTAATTGAGATCGAGCGCCGCGGCCGCCTGGCGCTCCTCATCGCTGAGGTGAAGCACCTGCTGCGGGTTCTCGAGGAAGATGTGGGTGCCCGCTTCGGGCCCATCGAAGTTGAGAAAACCCAGTCCCGGAAGGCTTTCCCGGCCTAGCAGCTGTGCCGGCAGACCGTGCGCCGCCATAAGCCTGTAACCCCCATGGCCATCGGGGAAAAAGATCGCCACGCGTGCCACCAGCAGCGTCTCCGACAAACGGTCCACGATCGAGCTGAGCAGGCGGCCCAGATCGGTCTGCGAGCTCAACCCGCGGCCGAAGGTGATGAGCGTCTGGCGATAGTCGTAGCGCTTATGATCGAACACCCGGTCGACCCGGTCTTGAATAGCGCGTTTGAGCGGTTCGAATAGCTGCGCAGTAATGATGATGGCGGCGATCAGACCCCATGCTCCGGCGCTGGGCAGGCGAGTGTGAACCAGTTCGGCCGCGACGGCGACTGCGGCGAAGTAGAGGCCAACCAGTGCCGCCGTCGCCAGGGTATAGGTGACGCCGCGCTTGAAAATCAGGTCAACGTCCATCAACCGGTAACGAACGATCGCCCAGCTAAAGGTAAGCGGCAAAAAGATCAGGCAAATCCCCCCCAGCTTGGCCAGAACGCCGGGAACCGGAATGCCGATGAGAAGAGGGATGACATCCAGCACCGTGAAGGGAATGACGGTGAGCAATGTTCCCCGGGTTAGCCACTTCAGCTGCTGGCGGCGAAGCGGGTTCGTCTGGCGGAGATAATTGCGGAAGAAAACCAGGGCCGCAAGCACGTAGTAGATCGCCAGGTAGCCCATGGCGATTTGGTCCAGGCGCGTTTTCAGCAGCTCGGTCGGTACCCATTGCAACACCGCCACCACCTGCAGGCCGATTACGGCCAAGCCAGGGAGGTAGATGAGGGAACGAAACCAGCGTCGCCGGGAGCCCGGCCGTTCCTCCGGGAACGCCAGGGCAAAGTGCAAAAACAGTGCCGGTTGCAGCGCTCCGGCCAACATTCTGCCCCAGTAGATCGTCCAGTCGAAGGTGTTGAATCTACTCGTGTAATTGAATGAGTACAGGACAAACGAGACCAGGCAAAACACGTAAAAGTGCGTCGCCCGCGGAGCCGTCCACCGCCGGAACAGGACATACAGGCCGATGGAAAGGTACACCAGCGCAATCAGCCGCAATCCCTGGTTCTCGCTGCGGTCAGCCTCCGCCAGATACACCGATGCGTGGATGGGGACGCCCAATCGTTCCAGGGAGTAGTCCACCCGTCCCCAGACACCCGAGGCCGCCCATTGCCGGGTCAGGTAAGAGATACGCGGAGTCGGAACCTTATTGGCAGCCACTAGAACGTCGCCGGCCTTGATGCCGGCCCGGTCACCGGGCCCATTCTTCAGCACACTCAGCGCCTTGAGACCGCCGGGAGCCTCGACCCAGTTCACTGAGTCCGTGGGCAGGGCAAAGGAGCCTTCTTTGGCAAAATTCAGGGAAGCAAGAACTGCAGCCGCCAACGTGAACCCAGCGAGAAGAACTACGGCCACCCGAATTTGAAACGATTTAAGCATCGCGTCGGTGCGAAAGAAGAGCAGAGGCTCCTTGGAGCACAAGAGCACGCTGTGGACCAACAGGAAGCCGGCCCGCCGGGCCGCTCCCCAAAGCGTCGCCAATTTGCAGCCACAGTATACCCTTGATTCGATAAGAGATATACAACGGCCGATCGAGTGGCTATCCGCTTAGTAATTTCCCAGGTGCAACATCTGCTGATTTCCACCACGCGGATATGGCGGGACATATTAAGTAATCTTATTTTCGGTAACCTTCAAATGACACCAACGTCCCTCCTTAGGCATCTTTTATGTGGCCCGTTGCGTTCCTACGTAGTTTGAATAGAATGTGAATTCCGCCGATTGGGGCGGTAGCGGCGGAGGTAAGAGGTCATCATGGCATTGGGGCGCTGGATGTTGGACGCTTTCGGGCGTATCCAGATCGAAAAGCACTGGGTTCCGGTGCAAGGACACCAGATGCACTGCCTCAAGGCAGGGGCGGGACCAGAGCTCATTCTGTTGCACGGCCTTCTGGGTACTGCCTCCACCTGGGAGCTGACCATTCCCAGCTTGGCAGAGGAATCGACGGTGTACGCCGTAGATGCACTGGGCATTGGCGAATCAGAACGGGTACCTGGGATCGATGCCGGGCTGGAAGCCCAGGCCGGCCGGATGGTGGAGTTTATGGATCGGTCGGGTATCCGCTCCGCGGATTTCCTGGCCACTTCCCACGGCGGCGCAGTGGCCCTGATGGTGGCCGCAAAATACCCTGGCCGGGTGAGAAACCTGGCCCTGCACGCACCGGCCAATCCCTTCTCTCATCTTGGCGATCCCCTCATCAACTTCTACCTCACAGCCTTGGGAACCTGGTTCGCCCATCACATTGCCACCCTGCCGGAGTCCATGCAGGCGCTCGCCCTGGGCCGCATGTATGGCGATCCCACTCATTTGCAGGATGGTTCCCTGGGAAAGTACATCGGGTCTCTGCGCGTTCCGGGAACCGTCGATTATGTTCTCGATATGTTGAAAACCTGGTTTGACGACATGGCAAGATTGGGCGCTGCGCTCTCGCATGTGCGTGAATTCCCGGCGCTTTTGCTCTGGGGAGACCGGGACCGGGCCGTGTCTTTGGAGTCCGCCAGGGAACTCGAGCGCTGCTTCGATCGAGTGGAGTTCGAGCTGCTGCCCGGCACCGGGCATTTGCCCTATGAAGAATGCCCCGAAGCCCTGACTCGGATCGTGAACTCCTTTTTGACCCGGACGCGCGAGGCCGGTCCTCAGCTGGTACGAAGCCGAGCTCGTTTGGCCTAGCGACGAACCATCGCACGCAAAAACATTTTGCTCTTTTGGCGAAATTCCAGGCCACTGGCTAGCCAAAACGCGCATACTTGGTCTAATAGCCATAGCGAACTGCGTCTACGGTTATCACCCCAGGTCTAACAAGAGGTTGCGATGAGCAAAATGCTGCGCAAGAAGCTGATTCCGGCAGAATTAATGGTTGCGAGCAGCTTGCTGCTGGCCCCCGCCTTCACCCTGACAGGGTACGGACAAAACAGCCCGCAAACCAGCCAGCCAACCAACGCTCCGCCAGCCGCCTCACCCACTCCGTCAGACACTCCGCCTGCCTCATCCACTCCAGATTCGACCATCCCCCCGACCGATCAGAAAATGCCTGGGGTAAAACCAGGCAGCGTGGATGACGTAAGTGCTGTGGGCACGCGCGATATTGGCGGTCGCGGCATGGGTAATTGGTACTCCACCGAGACCGAGATTCGCATGGGCAAGTCCTACGCCATGCAGCTGGAGAAGAGCGTCAAGTTCGTCACCGATCCGGTCGTGAATGAATATGTAAATCGGGTTGCGCAAAACCTGGTCAAAAATTCTGATGCCAAGGTGCCCTTTACCATCAAGGTCATCGACTCCGACGAAGTCAACGCAATGGCATTGCCGGGCGGCTTCATGTATGTGAACAGCGGTCTGATTCTGACCGCTGACGATGAAGCTGAAATGGCAGGTGTGATCGCGCACGAGATCTCCCACGTCGCGGCTCACCATGCGGTACGTGAGCAAACCCGGATGAACTACGCTCAGCTGGGCACCATTCCGCTGATTTTCATCGGCGGCTGGACTGGATACGGCATTTACGAGGCGGCGCAGATAGGCATTCCGCTGACCTTCCTGCAGTTCTCCCGCGGTTTTGAGTCCCAGGCCGATTTCCTCGGCGTCCAATACATGTACCGCGCGGGCTATGATCCGCAGGCCTTCGTAACCATCTTCGAAAAGCTTGAGAACCTGGAGAAAACCAAGCCGCACCTGATTTCGAAAGCATTTTCGAGCCACCCCCAGACTCCCGATCGCATTGAGGCGACGCAGAAAGAAATTGCCACTCTGCTGCCGCCCCGGGCGGAGTACGTGGTGACGACTTCAGAGTTTGACGACGTAAAGTCTCGTCTGGCGCGTATCGAGAACAAGCGCAAGTTGAACGACGGCGGCAAGGGCAACCAACCAACTCTGCGCCGCGCCAGCACCTCCAACAACGATCCCAACGCGCCGCCGGATGCCTCGCAGCCAGGCAACGACCGGCCAACCCTGCAGCGCCGGGACGACAACTAGCGAAGGATTCAGAAACTAAAAGGCCACCCATTACGGGTGGCCTTTTTATGTGCAAAAGATGTGCGGTTCTCTCTGCCAGCATCGGATGTCGATGGAAGCGCCGCCCTACCCTTTGTCATCCCGACCGAAGCGGAGGGATCTGCAGTTCCGCGGACCTCTCCTGGAAATGTTTTTCGACAGTGCGGAGGGATCTGCGACGTCCTGCCCCTCGAGCAAATCCAACCCTCAGCACCCCTTCTTGCATTTCGCCAAAATAGCCGACTGCAACCGCTCACGAAGTCCAGCCGGCAACTCATAAATCTCGTGATTGCGATAAATCTGGATCGTCTTTTGCGTGGTGCGCATGGTAATTACGCAGTGTTCGCATCCCTCGAGGTGGGCCTGCAGATCGGCGACCAGGCCCGTAGGCACCTGGTTATCCAGAAAATCACCGAGTTGCGCCAGAAACTCTGAGCAGTTCATTTGGTCCCATCCTCATTCTTGCGGAAGTAGCGGCTCAACCGCTCCCGCAGCTGCAGCCGTGCCCGAAGCAGGCGCGACTTGACCGCGGGTACACTCAGCCCAAGTGTTTCCGCCGTCTCTTCCGTCGACAGCCCTTCAACGTCGCGTAACACAAACACCACGCGAAACCCGGGTGGCAGGCCTTGAATCGTCTTGCGGAGAATCTCTGCCAGCTCCGACTGCCCGTACATCATCTCGGGGTCGGGCCTCCATTCGGCCAAGTCGCGGGGCATCGAGCCTTCTTCGGTCTCTACGTCCTCGTCGATCGACACCATCCGCCCGGTGCGCCGTTTGCGCAGCCGCATCAGCGACTCATTCACCGCGATGCGCACCAGCCAGGTATAAAACTTCGAATTCCCCTGAAACTGATCCAGCTTCTCGTAGGCCTTAAGAAATGCATCCTGGACCACATCCTCCGCATCCTCACGGTTCTGTGTGATGTGCTGGGCGATGCGGAACACCTGCCGATCGTATTGCTTGACCAGTTGTTCGAAGGCCTGTACATCACCTTCGCGCGCCCGGTTGACCAGCAAAATATCAGGGTGAACTTCTTCGGTCCCTTGTGTTTGTTGGATGATAGGCATGTCAGACGGGTTCAGAAATTCGACCTTTCCAGACCGTTCTCCTGCTGGTGCGCGTTTGTGGATGCGCTTGAGAGAGAAGGGACATCGATGCTGAGCGCACCGGGTGGCCACCCACAGGCGCTGCGCGTCTTCCTCATACTAAATGGGCATGGCGGCGCACGGCAAAATGCGTAATCTGCGAATAAGGCAATCTGCGCCGCCGTCTGTGTAATCACTCCCGATGTGGGCTGGTAGCGGTATTTGATTGGGTTCCGTTGGCGCCGGCGGTGGCAGGAAAGGCTGCTCGCAACCAAATTTTCCGCTTAGAGTCTTATTAGGTATCAGTTGATAGGAAAACCCGCTGCAGGCAGGGAAGTGAACGAGTTGGCGGAAGCTATCCATCGAATTGCGACAGTACGAACCCTTTTGCCCTGGGCCTTGCTGCTCGTTGTAAGCGGAACCGCAGCCGCGTTGCAGACCACGCCGGCGCCGCCGAAGCATGCTTCCACGACTCCTCATCATGCAGCCCGCACGGCCACCCATGGCAAGACGGGAACTGGTCATGTGCGCCACGTCAAAACCCGGCGCAAACCGCGCAGCGCCAGGAGCATTGCCCGCAGCCGCAAACTCCAGCGGGCCTTTGTCGCCTCGTCGCAGCTGCGGCCTATGGCCCAGGAATTGACCACCATGCGCTCGCCCGCGGCCTATGCCGGGGTGACGGCCTATGCCCATGCCCATACCGGAGAAGCAGCCTCCGCGGCGTACCTCGCCCTGGGCCACGCCTACCTGTTGGATCATCGCTATCCCGAAGCCGCCGCCAGCTTCCAGAAAGCCAACGCCACGGGTACGACCATGGACGACTACGCCGATTTTCTGGCCGCCCAGGCCGACATGGAAGCGGGCAAGCTCTCGGAAGCCGAAACGCTCCTGACCGGCTTCGCCGCCAAATATCCTGAAAGCATCTTCGTTGGCCGTCTGCCGGTGATGATTGCCAACCTCTCCTTGCAGCAAAACGATCCCCAGACTGCCTTGCGGATTCTTCACCAGCATGCGGCAGACCCCATTGCCGGCCACGCGGACTTTCAATTGGCGCTGGCCAAAGCCAACCAGATGACGGGAAGCGTAGAAGAAGCCTCCCGCCTCTATCGCCACATCTTCCTCGGCTTCCCTCTGAGCGATGAAGGGCAGCAAGCCAAGGTCCAGCTGGCTGTGGTGGGTGCCACCCCGCCGCTGACCATGGCTGAGCGAAGGAGCCATGCGGATGCCCTGTATGCCGGCGGCCACTACGGCGACGCGGGTGAGGAGTATCGCGCACTGGCCAACGACTCGCAATCGGACCCCCAGGCGAAGACCGCATTGCTGGTGGCCGCAGCCTCCTGCGACCTGAAAACCAAACGGCTGAGCAAAGAAGAAGTAGATGCGCTGCCGGATACGCAGGATGAGAGCGGCGCCCGGAAGATGTATCTGGCTGTCGAGCTTGCGCGCAACAAGGATGACAGCAGCGCCCAGCAGGCTCTGGTTACGCAGATGGAACAACGGTTCCCGGACAGCCCCTGGTTAGCCGAAGCGCTCTACACCTCGGGAAACATGTATCTGCTGCGCAAAGACTATCAGCAGGCGATTCTCTACTACGGCGACTTGGCCACGCGTTTTCCCACTCACCGCTACGCGCCCAGCAGCCACTGGAAGGCCGCCTGGCTGAACTATCGTCTGGGAAACTACTCCGAAGCTGCGGTGATGTTCGACAAGCAGATTGCCCTCTATGCCGGAGGCAAGGAGATTCCGGCAGCGCTCTACTGGCGCGGCCGTCTGTATGCAGACCAGGAGCATCAGCCGGCCATGGCCGCGGCCTACTACCAGACCCTCTCCAGGGTTTTTGAGCATTACTACTATGCCCAAATAGCCCGCGACCGGTTGGCGGAGCTGGGCCAGGTGAGCCCGGCCGAGGTGGCCATGCTGAGCAACATTCAACGCGAGGAAATTCCCGCCCTCACCGACGATGTGCCCGAAGATGACGAGCATGTGATCAAGGCGCGGCTGTTGGCCAACGCCGGGTTGAACGAATACATCCCGGCGGAAATCCAGGCGGCGGACGGCAGCGAACAGTGGGGAGCCTTTGCCGAGGCGGAGATCTACTCCTCCGACGGCGAAACCTTCCGCGCCATGCGCGTCTTGAAGCGGGCTCTGCCCTTCTATACCTCGGCGCCCATCGACACCATTCCCATGGGCTACTGGAAGATTCTTTTTCCCCAACAATACTGGAGTGCGATTGAGCAGCAAGCGGCCAAGAACGGCCTTGATCCTTACATGGTGGCCTCGCTCATCCGTCAGGAGTCGGAGTTCAACCCCGGCGCCATCAGCCCCGCCAATGCTTTCGGGCTGATGCAGTTGCTGCCCTCCGTAGGGAGATCGATGGCCAGGGAAGAGGGCATCCGTCATTTCAATGAGATCGAGCTCCTCAATCCGGAGACCAATATCCGCCTCGGCACACGGTATCTGAAGCAGACCTTGGACAAGTTTGACGGCCAGGCTCCGTACGCCTTTGCTGCCTACAATGCGGGCGACAGCCGGGTAACGGATTGGCAGTCGATTGGCAAGTATCACGGCATGGATGAGTTTGTGGAATCGATTCCGTTTACCGAGACCCGTGACTATGTGCAGGCCATTCTGCGCAACGAGTCGATCTATCGCGAATTGAATGCCAGGACGCCGCCAGCGCCATCGAGCGCCATCGCGCAGCAGAAACCGATGGCTGTGAAGCAGTAGTGGTGTGTGCATATTTGGTGCATAGGGAAAGGGAATTGATTCCAGCGAACGAATCGTGCATTGACGAAAACCGGGCTCGCGGAAAGAATGAGTTCAATGTTCGGCTGGCTTAGTTTTCAAACTGTAGTAAACAAAACTTCACCTGGGTAGGTGACTCGGCCAATGGGTAAGCATCCGCAGAACAGATTTCGCAGGCTTGTGGTAGTGGGCCCGACTCATAAAGAACAGCGGCAGCAAGCTGCTGCGCCGCGCTGGTGGGGGCCGCCGCGCCCTGGCGGCTTAAATCCAAATCAAGCAACCCATACAACGCAAGCGACCCGGGCGCAATTCAAGGCTCTCCGCATGGCGGTGATGCCAACGCTTTCGCGCGGCTTATGGCTCGAGGCGATGGCCTGGATGGTGAATTTTGTGCGCGGATATTTTGTCACCCGGCCGAAGCGGCGCCGTGGTGCGGTCGTTTTATCTTTCCGCCGCCAGGGCTTTCGTCGGCCGTGGGCGGAAGAGAGCTTTGTAAGCAAGAAAGCCAGCGGCAGCGTCTGTTGGAATAGCGATCGTGAGGTAGCACCCCAGGAGGGAGGCAGAGGATAGCGAAAGCGTGCGTAGCAGAGCAAAGAGAGCAGGGCGAGCCCTGCGTGCTACATAAGTGTGGTGGAGCAAGGTAACAGGATCGCACAGGAGGAATGGCATGTTGACGGATCTTGAATTGCTTGGAGAGTGGATTCCAGAGCAGATGGAACCTGGAACCTTGTTTGTGCTGGAAAACACGGGAACGATGGGTGAAGCAAACAACCCGTATGTTGCCGTCCTGGCTTGTCCTCATTGCGGTGCGTTAGGTTTGATCACGAAAACGCAGTATGTGGGTATGGAGTCGATGATATGCGGTTCGGACTACTGCTCCTCGGAGTACTACCTGAACGATGAAGGAATCGAATACCGAAAGCCCCACTAAAAGATAAGAAGTAGGCAGGAGAAGGGAGGCGCGCTCAGGGAAACCACCGGGCCGCCTCCTTTTTCGTTTCCGGGCTGATACGATGAAAAGCGTCAGCGGCAGCCGAGCCCGGATGGCGAAATCGGCAGACGCAGCGGACTTAAAATCCGCAGGCCGCAAGGCCGTGGGGGTTCAAGTCCCCCTCCGGGCACCAACAAAACAAAGGGTTTAATAGAAAAACAGGCAACCATCGCGGTTGCCTGTTTTTGTGCTGGTGCATGTGCTGGTGCATGTTGCGCTACCCGGTGGTCATGGTCGAAATCCTCTCGACTACAGACAGCTTGTGGGCGGGCGAGAGGTGCGCGTACCGGGCTGCCATCGCGATCGTCTTGTGCCCGGCTGCCTCCTGGATCTCTTTCGTGGATGCTCCAGCCATCGCCAGCCATGAGCAAAAAGTGTGCCTGTTACTGTGCCATGTATACCCCTGGATCCCTGCTGCCTCCAGGCAAGGGACGAACCACGAGCGCGTGTCGAAGTATTTGTCCGAGTCGCGGGGGAAGACTGGGTCGAGCGAACGTTGACCCGGACGGCGCAGTGACTCGATGGCGGAGAGCGCGTCGGCGTTGAGATGAACCGTCCGCTTCTGGCCATTCTTGGTCCTGCTCAGCTCGATAGCCTTGCGCTTCAAGTGCACCTGGGTCCAGTCTGTCGAGTACTGCTCGGACAGGCGCATCCCGGTGTGAACCGACACAACGAACTCCGCCAGATGCTCCGGGAACCTCTTGCTGATCACAGCGTGGAGACGGGCATACTCGTTGTTGGGCTCCTCCCGGGAGAGAAATCGCACTCGGCTGTTGTCTTCTTTGCGAGGGCGGACCTTGCGAGCGGGGTTCGACGGGACCTTCTCGTTGTCTTCACCAATGCGGTAGCAAAGCCCGAAGAAGGCCTTGTAACGATTGAATGTTGCGGCGGTCGCGCAGTGGTTGTCGAGCCAGTTGAGCAGCTCCTGCGGCTTGATACTTGCTGCAGGCCTGGAGCCCAGGGCTTCCACTACGATCGCTGCCTTCGACTTGTAGTTCCGCAGGTCTTTATGCTTCGCCACGTGTGTCAACATGTCGTTGATCAGGTCTGCGAGTGTGACCACCTTTGAGCTGCGCAGGCTCTCGGGAAGCTTCACACCCCTACGGGCGTCGGTCTTCCGCGTCCGGTAAAGGTCGATCGCGTCTGACTTCCGCCCAACCTTCTCTCTGTGCTGCTTCCCCTTGATGTAGTAATTTACCCACCACACACCGCTGCCAGGCGGTCGCTCGAAAACCCCTCTCGGCTTCTTCTTCCCCTTCTCACTCGCCATCTCATCTCCCCTGGTGCCTGTTTTGTCGGACTGCACGGATCGTACGTCCGCAGGAACATGCACCGCAAGGGAAGTTACTCCTGGTCGGGGGTACCGGCCACGGGCCCATGGTGATCCGCGCGGGAGAAGCGGACCAGCTCCGCATGGGGGATTAGGACCTTCTTCCCAATTTTTCGCGTGTTGAAGGTCTTGCGGGCCAGCAGATAATCCAAGGACCTGACACTGATGGACAATTGTCGTGCAGCCTCGTTTCTTGAGTACAACATCCGAGGTGCAGATGGTTGCAGGGTGTCGCATTGCGTCTTCATGAAAGGGAATACCTGGTTTGGACTGCGGGTCTGAATATTCGGAGCAGGATATTTCAGACAGGTCAGGCCCGATCACCAGCTCGCTCCTCTTGCCGGTATTGCCTACCATCCGGAGAACCTGGGCCTGCAGACCGTGGCGGCTGACGAGAGCCCGGACCTCCTTGCAATCGCTGTGACTCATCAGCCAAGGGCTTTCCCATTGGCTTAGGACGTCAAATAGCTCCGCGTGATCCAAACGGTGCTCAGCGTACAAATGCTGTCCAGGTCCGCCGTCCGCCTCGGCGGTGTACGGCGGGTCGATGAACGAGGCGCAGGCCCCGTCGTCTCGATACTCCCGCAGCGCCCGGATGCCATCACCCTCGATCAAGGTGACCCGATGACGCAATTCGTAGATCCTTCGCAGCGCAGGCCCGGTCACGTTGGCACACCACTTTTCGGCCAGGTCCTTCTTCTTAAGTCCCGAATTGTCCAGTACACCGCCAAAGGCACAACGGCCTTTTACTAGAATCCACAGGGGGTAGTTGGATTCCGAGCCATCCGCCACGACAGCCGTGACGTTTTCCAAGGTGCAATTGAAAGACTCCACCTCGCGGGCGAACGATTCATCGCTCAAGGCCCGCCTCCAAAAGGCGGCTACCCGGCGGTCCAGCTCTACCATGGCCAGGTGCCCGACCAAATCCCGATGAAGCAGCGTCATGCCCACCGCCGCGCCACCTGCAAAAGGTTCCAGGAACAGCGCGGGCCTGCGACCTTGAACGAACTTCACGGCGGAGGGGACGAGCCACTGCTTGCTGCCGACATAGCGCAAGGGTGCAACGCAGTCATTGTGGAGGCCGGTTCCCGGTCGCATGTAGGTGAGTACTTCCCCCACATGCCCCACCCGAAATACTGAGGCACAAAAAACTTCAGCCCTCGGACGAATGGCAACGTCGAGGGCTGAAGGCTCCGGTAGAACGCCGTTAGTTGGTCTTTTTGGATGCGGCTTCGATCAGTCCCTCTAACCCTCTAATCGCAATGCTGATCGAGATAATCTCGTCCATGGTGTTTTCCACACTCAAAAAATATTTTCGCCATCTACTAAAGGCCCTCGTATCCAAGTCCCTCCTTCATTAACCGCAATTGTCATAACTCATTGTCATAACTATCTGAAAGATTTACACAGGTTTTGAGCCTTTTTCGGCCCAAAACTCGACTTTTGAATTGGTGGGTAGGAAGGAAATCCCAATGACCACACTACCGACCGAAACCAATCCTCAGGTGATCAAGCTCCGGTTCAGTTACGGACCCATCATCCAACAAATCATCGCAGCCAACGGCTGCTGGCAACCCATCGACCCGGAGAGCCTGGCTGGTCGGATTAAATCGAATAAACAGAAGAGCCTTTGGCAGGCGGCAGCATCGCGCGGGGTGAAGATACAAACCACCTTCCAAGCGGACGGCTTCTTATACGCTCGCGTTGTCACGGAAGCACCAGACGCAACCCTACCGCCAGCTAAGACTCTAAGTCGTGAGGATTATCTCAGGATGACGGAGCCTGTCGGGCCACCACGACCGCAATACGACTTTGACGCGAATGGTAATTTTCAGCGGGTGCGCGGATGAGCTACCCACTAATCGGGGCCTGCTATGATGCGGGCCCTATCCTCGAAGAGCGTGGCTGCAGCCCAACCGACAGGTCCGTACTTCAGGCCCTAGCGAACCGCCTCAATCACGTGACGAAGCGATGCGACCCCGGGTTTCCCAGGTTGGCGAAGGACACCGGGTACGACGTCCAGACCATTCGGAGATCCGTCCGGGAGCTGGCTCGCGTCCGGATCATCTCTTACACCGAGAGAGACGGTCTGCCAAACGACTATGTGATCCCGCATGTGCCGCATCCTGAGAGCCCGGAAGATCGGGTTCTACTCACCCCCTACCCCTATCAAGGTGATACCCCTATCACCGTGATAGCCCCACCCCTATCACCCAGATACCCCACCCCTATCAACCAGATCGTAACCCCTATCACCGTGATAGCCGAACCAGATAACCAGGAAGAACGGGAAGTAGAACCTGAACATATGAACCTGGCGGGCGCTGCTGTGTGGTGCGTTCAAGCTTCGCCTGTTTCAGGTTTACCAGGATTCAGACCAGGAACAATCACCAACCCGATGGAGTTACGGTCAAGGCAGCAGGCCAAGACCAAAGCTCTCGTCACAACCTCAGCGACTCCCGTGGAACCGACGCATCCCCTGGCGGTGAAGTTCCTTGGCAACGTCGGAGCAACCATCGCCCTCAAGAAGAAAGGCCCGGCCTGGGATCGGATCGCTGCTGAGCTGCACCGGACTTACCCGCTCGATGATCTGTTAGCCGCAGTGGACTGGATCTGGGGAGACCACTCCGATGGCTGGTGGGCGACCAAGATCACCGAGCGACATACCGACCCGTTCGAATTCTTTGCCGCGCAGGCCGAGAAGATCCTCGATCAACATCAGCGTCTGCTCATCTCGCAGGCCCGTGAAGCAAAACGCAACTCTAACAAGGAGACTCAAAATGACAGCAACGACGACCTCAGCAACTTCAACCCCTTCAGTAATTGACGCCGAGACGTACTGGACCCGCGAAAGGGTCTACGCTGGGGCCGAGGGGTATGTCCCTTCTCCCGGGCCCATGGGGATGTACCCGATGCCACCGCGCCCGAACCTGGACGACGAACGCAATCCGCGTCGCCGTTCATCTTTCACGGAAGAGTTCCACAAAGAGCTTCTTCGTGAAGAAAAGTGGGTATACCTCGACGACATCACGCGCCTCACCGCCGAGGAAGAGCAGGTCATCCGCGACGGCGGCAAGTGTCTGCGTTGCAGTGTCGACGGGTACAAACTGCGGCTCAGAGGCTCCATCACCGGCATTGTCATCCACCGGCGAGAGAAGTGCCCATGCAACTTCTGGAAGCTATTTCTGGGCGTCTGGCATGATACAAAGCTGGTTCCCGAACGCTTCAGGAAAGTCACCATGGATACGTTGGTCGGGAGCACAATCTCCAAGATGCCAATCGATCTGCAGAAACCGATCATCCTGGGCCTGCAAGCCAACCGTGAAGGAAGCTACCTCCTGGTAGGTGATGCTGGAACCGGGAAGACACACTTCTCCTTCGCTCTGTTCCATCACGCGGTCCGTGCATGGGCAATAAAAGCGTTTGAGGATGACGCTATGTACGAGCGTTCTGTTTTTCGGTTCAACACAAAAAGTTTGCTCGATCAGCACGTCGCCTGGGCCACAAAGGAGAACGGTGACGATACCCATTCCCCAGACCTCACAGTCAAGAAAATTAAGACACTGGCCGAGAAAGGGCACAAGGTCCGTTTGTTCCTGGACGAAATCGACAAATTCAATCCGACAAAATTTAAGTTGGACACTTTGTTCGAACTGATCGACGCGGTTTACGAGATTCAAGGCCAGGTGGTTGCGGTATCGAACGCCACCGTGCCAAAGCTTCAGAAAATTTGGGGTGAGTTTGATAGTTGCGACGCGATTATCCGCCGGATTGCCAAGAAAGAGGCGAATGGAGCCACCATCGAATTTCGGGCGGGGAAGGAATAATCCCCGGCCCCGGTACGCAGCGCTCAGTTCCTGGGCTATGGAAAACGGGTCTTAGCATCTTCCGCGATGAAACCTGGGTGGCGGAAAAAGATGTTGAGACCTGATGTTTCTACCCATCCGCCGGACTTCAGCCAAATCTGGAAAACGCTTTTGTTGGCGGAGGCTACGATTCCCTCCAGATCAGCGGTCTCAGAAACTGCCACGATGCGGCCCAGTTGTGCTCTTCCGCACCCGACCAACACTTCACTTCCAACGAGTTCCTCTACTTTCATCTCGATTGATCCCTCGCTTCGGTGAGTATGCGCCCGTTACAAGCGGAAAAAATGACTAGGCCCAGGTGGGGAACCATGCGCGATAATAGTGCAATTGGAGAAATCGTGGTGGTCACTCCTTCGGGACCTGATTGGCACTCAGGTAGTATCCCCGCTTGCTGAAAGTCGTCGGCCTCAATGTCGACTCTTGGTCACAGCACCAGTAGGTCTCTCGGCCCTATCTTTGCCTCTGGATCCTGCAGTGTCCCACGTTAAGCATTTGCTGAAACCTACTGAACTGTACTGGGGAAGCTATGCAGAGTGCGGACTTTCGTCTGGCACTGAGTGCACAATCCAAGAGTTTGATGGATTCAACGGTTACATCTTCATTGGACCGCATCAGAGAATCACTGACACCAAGGAAGTAGTCAAGATGAACATCAAGGCGAGGTCTACCGGGACGTCCAACTTCAGAGTATTGCTCTCGGCGCAGAGCCCAGGAGGCACGTCATGCACACTGAACTGCTCGTTGGCTACCGCAACCTTCACGGCTACCAGCAGCGGCTGGACTCCCGTCCAGTTTCCTGTTGACTTCACGGTTATGCGGGATGCACCTTGGGCGTCCAGTTCGACAGCGCGACGGCAACCAACACGCTTGAGATTGGGTACTTCAACTTCGTCCCGTTCCTGGGGCAAATGTACATGCCTCTCGGGACGCACTCTGTAGGCGATGCCTGTCCCCTTGCAGGACAGTTCGAATTGGACTCTGCTCACTTGTGGACGTGTTCTCCTAGTTCGGGAACGACTTTCGGAGCGGGAACGTGGCAAGAGCACTAAAGGGGCCCTTTCGTGAGTGACAACGACCAATCCTAGACGAACTGTGGGAAGTTCGCACTGTGCTGACCGATGTGGTTCAGCGGCTCGCCAGGCTGGACATCCAGAGCGGCTTCAGAACGCCTCACGATCAAATCTCAGCGACGTAAAGTTGTCGTTTCCTCAAGGAGGACAGATCACCAATCTGGGCATCGATTTTCTGAACTTCATATTGAATCCTGAGGATCTCCCAAAATGAAACGACCCTAGTATCGATTGACACTATCGCACGTGGAATAGTGTTTCGCGCCCGACTGGAGGCAAGGAACTAGACAAGTGACAGCCCTGGTAGCGATGGTGCCCAGGCCAACATCTACTCCGTGCGATCGTCAATGAATTGCATCGATGCGATTACCAAACCCATTAGGTAGGGCTCACCCAATTGGCCCACTTTAATGAGGCAGATCATGACCCAAATGGAAACCGCATCTATCGCACCCACCGTAGGAGTTCCAACCACCATCGATTCCGCTGAGACACAACTTACGAACGAGATCGCGGACATGTGGCGGACCCATAACCAGGCCCAAACGTCGCTTCATAAAACGCGAGCTGAACTGAAACAGATCCGGACCGAGTTGTCGCAGCGACTACACGAGTTGAAGGCAGTTCTATCGCGTCCCGGTCGTGCAGGTGGCTGGTCGAGCTTCCTCGATGCACAGGCGATTCCGCGCTCGACGGCGGACCGACTCGTGCGTAATCACGAAAAGGCGCTGAATACGGAGGGTGGGAATTGCGTCAGTGAGCAGATTCCTGACCCCACCGATGTTATCGTTCGTCGCTACTTTAGCGCCCTGTGGCCTCGGCTCAGCCGAGTCTTGAAGTCCCGCGAGTCCATCGAAATATTCATCGTTGAATTGAAGCAGACAGCCGAGAAGTCTTTCGGGGCGGATGCCCAGGCACAAGCCGGACCGTAGACCGGCAAGAGTGATGAGTGGCCAAAACATCATGGGTGTGATCGAATCCTTGTATGGCAACTACAGCCGTCAGCCGGACTGCACGCCAATCAAAACAGATCGAGCCCCATCCCTCGGCGACACTCCAGATTCAAAACATCCGAATAGATTCCGTCCAGGTCGGCAGAAGGAGAGAACACCCAGGCTTGGAAATCGCTAGCGCGATTCCCACATCCGCAGACCACGACGGCGGCGGAGTTTAAATGTTCCTGCCAGGTCTGCTGGCGAAGAAAGAGATGGCACCACGGTCTAACCGTCGTTCTGTAAACCTGCTTTGAGTAACGGTCCTTGAAGACCGACAAGTTAAATAGGAACAGAGCGAAGCGCATTCCATCCAGGCCCGGGGTCGTTAAACACCCCAACAAGGCCGTATATATACGAGCAGACCGTACCCGCTACCCTCACTTTTCGCTTGCGACGAGGCGGCGGACCATACATACTCAAAATCCCGTTTCACGGGAACTACAACTTCAATCAGCGGAGATCCACTTGTCCGAGTAGCCGACTATTCGGCCTCGTGAATTGCTTCGGCGTGCTGACCATAGGCAGGCCGTTCACCCACCATAAGAAGAGCGGCATGGGCTCGCCCTTCGCCAAAAACTACCTGGGTCGCATGCTGATACAGATCGCATCCGTGACAGTGCTTTGCCGCCTCCCTGAGGCTGTCAAGGTCGTGTTGTGGAAGCAAGAACTCCAAGGCTGACCTCGGGCTGGGGTCAAACAGGTTCATCGCACATTTATGATGCAATTGTGTTTGCCCGGCGACAAGTGACTCATAAAAGAAACAGCAAAAGGCCGATTGATCTTGGTCGGTTTGCGTACGAATTTAGAGGCTGTGGAAAAAGGTTTAACAGGAAACGAAAACCGTTCCCTCGGCGGCTAAAGTCGAACAGATTTGTAATCACTTACGGACGGCCTGAAGTGTCTGCGTGAGAACTCGAAAATCAAGCAACATTCGTATTGCTTTTGGGCGCTTATCTTACAAAATCACATTGATTTTGACCGGAAATCTTAGTTCTCGCGCCGACTCTGAAGGCCGTCCCCCTGCAAAGAATTTGGTTTCTCCGCAACCTGTTTGGTGTGTGTCAAGCGCCTTTTTCAGATTGCTGATGTATAGTGTTCTTAGATCCTAAATGTTCGCTGAAAATACCTTCATCGGACTAGCTCCTTCTATGTTGTGTGTGGATCTACCGCTGAGTCTCGTGCTCGACATGGCGCACTAAGCTATTGGGATGCAGACCTCCACCTCGGTTGCGGTGTGATGTGGTCCCTTCCCGACAAGACAATCCCGGTTCTTCGGACAACACCTTTTTCGCACGCCTACATCACAGCAAGGCTCGGCCAAAAAAAAACGCTGAGCAGGAGCTAACATCATGTTGACAGAGTGCTTCAATCCCGCATGCCGCAAGAAGCTGGATTACCTGCGTAACGGCAGAGTCGTTCGGATGGTCCGAACGTCATCTACGTCGGCCAAATCTGTTGAACACTACTGGTTGTGCGGGAGCTGCTACGGTAAATTTGATTTCGAGTTCAAGCCCGACGGTACAGTGGCTCTCTGCACCAAGAGGCGGGCAGTCGCCGCCAGTATAAGTCCTCTCATCAATTACCTCGCTGGGTGACCGGCGCGGACCAACCCTACAAATACACACTGCTGCTTAATTCGCTAGCCATCGCCGACTCTTCAAGGGAGTGAGGCGAGTCTTCAGGGTCATTAGGGTCATTGCTCTTGCCGGTGTTCAGTCTGTAGCAGAATATCGCGCAAAATCCTGGAATTGGCCTCGGTATTGGCAGCTCTTATGTCGAACTCCGAAATCCGGGTTTCTTTTGCCGCTCCCAGGGGGCCGTTCCCGGGGCGCCCGTTTGCAGCAGGTAAAGGGCTAGACGAAAGACGGTGCATTCTCACTTTCTACTGGCTGCTTTCTTGATGAGTGTTGCTGCCCTTTTTGCATCATCGTCATTTGCGAAGCCGATGACCGCAGAATACTTTCTGCCAATGGCTTGGGCGACGAAAAAGCTCAGGTCGGCTCCAGCCTCCGCAATCGTCTGCGCGATCTTGTGTGCCAGACCTGGCTCATTATCCCCTTCGACGAGGAGCGTCGGGATAGCTGAGGCGGCAAGCCCTGTTCCTGTAGCGGCAGCCGTCATCTTTTTCCCAGTGACCGGATAGATTTCGATAGCTGCTTTGGCCTCATTGCCGGGAAGCCTATACCCCATCACAACGCCGAGATCCGCCCCGGCCTTTGCAAGCGGCTCAAGCGTCTCCGCAAGGAGCCCCGTTTTGTTCTCGGCCTCTTTTCGCCAAAGAGATATGCTCTTCACTGTGACGGGCATTGCAGTTCCTCCATCTAAATCTCGCAGAGAGTATCTCACCTCATCCGCCGCCAGTCCATTTGCTGCCCACAACGTCGTTCAGCGTTTCGGCCCGCACTTCCGACGCTCTGAGCGCCTTTCCTCGCCTGGGGTCTCTTAACGATATGATCGAGACATCACACGGCGCAGTCAGAGCCCGGCCTGATCTGCGAATCCGCCTCTGGTCCGCGATTGAAACCGCATTCTCGCAGGGGGACTGTGCGGTTCACGATTCAGCAGGCGGATCGATTAGCGTCCAGCTACCTTAAAGACGCGATCCACCGGTACGCCGTCCGAGCCAAAACTCCGAAGACGCATTCAATGCGCCCCTCGCAACGGTTCACGCAACGCATGTTATCGCTTGGACCGCTCTCTTCTGCTGCGCCCACCTCTTTTTTTTGGCCGCGCTGATCCGTGCCCGTGCGTCGGCACTCAGGGTGCGCTTTCCGCCCCGGGGGCTTTGGCGGGCTGGACCTTTAACTCTGTTACTGGTCTCAATTCCGGCGAGCAAGCTTCGCACTGCTTCAACCGGGCTATCTCGCTGTCAATTGCGGCGATCAATTGGGAGACGTTCATAGGTTCCGCAGTCTATGACTCGCGCAACACTATGGTCAAAGTAGCTTATTGGCAGATTATGGCGCTGTCCTAGATGGGGGCAGGGAAAGGTGCAACGTCCTTAGCAAAGAATCCAAACGCTGCTACCCCTTAGAATTACCGAGAGCGTTGCGCCGGGAATCGAGAAACGCATTGGAGCGGATCCGCAGAATTTTTCACGTTCTAGAGGTATTCGCGCCCGTGTTGATGTTGGCGGTCGCGGCTACTGCCAGTCTGCCAACTCAAGAGACTGCTCCGGCAACGCCCGAAACCGCACTGGATCGTTATGTTCATGCGCCAGACTCCCACTTTCACTACGAACTAGTCAGGAGGATCACCGCCCCTGGTTATACGGCGTATGTGGTGGACATGACTTCGCAGCAGTATCTGACCGAGGCGGCGGTAAATCATCCTGTATGGAAGCACTGGCTGGTCATCATTAAGCCCGATGTAGTGAAGACGAGCACCGGTTTGCTATACATCAACGGCGGGAGTCTCGGGCGTCCTGCGCCGGACAAAGCTGATCTCGAACTGTCCGAGATTGCCGTCGCGACAGGAGCCGTTGTCGCCGACCTGCACGGCGTGCCGAACGAGCCGCTCATCTTCGCAGGTGAGACACATGAGCGGAGCGAAGACGCGATCATCGCGTACACATGGGACAAGTTTCTGCGAACCGGAGATGAGAAATGGCCAGCCCGCCTGCCCATGACAAAAGCCGCTGTGCGAGCGATGGATGCTACTTCTGGGTTCCTGGCGTCGGAGGCCGGAGGCAAAGTCGTTGTCGATAAGTATGTGTTGGCTGGCGAGTCCAAGCGCGGCTGGACCGCATGGACGACGGCGGCAGTGGATCAGCGCGTCGTTGCGGTGATCCCGATGGTGATCGACATGCTGAACATCGGGCCCAGCTTTCGGCACCAGTATCGGGTGTACGGCGGATATTCAAGGCAGGTGGCAGATTATGTGCAGGCGGGCATCATGGACTGGGACGGTACGGTCGAATTTCGCAATCTGATGAAGTTGGTGGAGCCGTTTGAATATCGCCAGCGACTGACGATGCCTAAATTCATCATCAATGCGAGCGGCGATCAGTACTTCCTCTCGGATTCATCGCAGTTTTATTTCGACCAATTGCCCGGTGAGAAATACCTGCGTTACGTGCCAAACGCTGACCACGCAGTTACCAAGAACACGGACACGGCCCAGAGCGCGGAAGCGTTCTTTGCCTCCATCGTGAACGGTGCGCCGAGGCCGCAGTTTACCTGGAAGCTCGAAGACAGCCGCATCGTGGTCGATACCAAAACCCTTCCAACGGCTGTAAAGCTGTGGCAGGCAACGAATCCAGACGCTCGCGATTTTCGCCTGGAGAAGATTGGACCCGCGTATCACAGCACCGATCTGAAACCGGTTGCGCCGGGGCGATACGTCGCCGAATTATCCAGGCCTGCCAGGGGCTACACGGCATACTTTGTCGAGTTGACGTACCCCTCGGAAAGCAAGTACCCCTTCAAGTTCACTACGGGGGTGAAGGTCGTTCCTGACGTTGAACCCTACCCGCCGCCAAAAGTGAACCCGCCAGCCGGGTCCCATCCTGTTCATTAGGGGCTCCGGCCTTCTGTGCTGCTCCGCGCTGGCGGGGTTTTCGGGTCCTGGAGGTAGATCGGGTTCGCATAGATCCAGGGTCTCTGCTCGTCATCAATGGCCAGCCATGCTTCGAGGCGATACGCTCCAGCCTCGGTAGGCACAAAGTTGATCTCGGTTCCGGTCTGTTCGGCTACGATTGCGCCGTTGTGAATGAGCCGCAGGTCCGCGACGACGGGCACTCGCGCTTTCAGATGAGTGCCGGTAAGCATCGGGACCCGATCACCCATACCATACACCGCCTGGCTGTTGATCGCGGCAAACGAGAAGCCGGATGGATCGCAGAGCCACTCATGCACCATATATACGCGGCCCGCACGCAGCGCCTCGCGAATTGCTTGCTGAGTAAGTTGCTGCGCCAGAATATGCGTGACCACGCTCCGAAAGCTGACTTCGTAGGGATCGAAAGTCACACCGTTGAAAATCTGGTTCTGATGGGAATCGTTGGCACCGATGCCGGTAAAGGGATGCTTTGCAAGTTCGCGGTCCCAGATGGTGAAGATGCTGGGCCAATGGTCCGTGCCTGCGTTGAATACCTCATCGGGGTACACGCTCTGGAGCCTGACCAGCTTGCTCCATTCGGCTGGGTTGCTGATTGCTGCACGCAGGTAGTCTTCAAACGCGGTCTCGTCTTTCTCATCGGTGTGGCGGTTATAAATCTCCATTCCCGTGAAACCCTGTCCGGTTGCGTTGGGGATTTCTTCCAGGTGCGACAAGAAGCGCAGATCGCCATCGGGACCAGGAAAGCGAAGCTGGTGGTCGTCTTCGGACCCGGCGAAGAATAAAATACCGTCGCGCAGTCCCGACCATGCGTCGGGTTTGGGTCCGTGGTGATCGGTAAACATGACGACGGAGATGGCATCTGCTTTGGCTGCGGAATCTTCTGCGTGAACCTGGATCGCGGCTCGGAAATCCCTCCAGGGTTCCGGCTGAGAAACAGCCCTGCGCTCCTGAGCAAAGCGAAGCCGCGCCTGGTGAACGGCGGCCAGATGCTTCTCTTCCATGCGCTGAAGGGTTGTATATCTGCGCCCGGGGCTGGGCACGTCGGCAAGCATACTCGAAAGGCAAAGGAAGAAGGCAACGATGAGAAACATCAGAGAATAGCCCAGCTTGGCTAGAGAAGCATACCCACGCACCGATCGAATTAGCTTTATGTTACTCGGGACCTGAAAAAGAGAGCGGGAGCAAGCCCGCTCTCGTCTCGATCGCCAAACCTAACGTTTCAACTCGACTTGGATGACTTCGAATGGCTCCTTGCTAGTACTTTCCGGCAGGTGGGTAAAGGCGTCCATGTGCTGCACCGACCCGGCCTTCGCATTGATGTCCTCACTTCGTCCGTCTGGGTAGGTGAACTTGGCGTAGGCGTCTGTCAGGAACACTCCAATCGATTCTGGGTGGCTGTGCATCACCGATTTCTCACCCGGGTTGTACTTGATCCGAAGCACTCGGACTCGATCGTTCTCGAACTCGACCTTGTAATGCCTGGGATCGACTTTCACAGGGTCTTCGGCGGTTCGTTGAGTCGTTTTTGCAGTTGCCATCATTCCCTCCTTGATCTGATTGGGATGGGCATCAGTCTAGTCCCCGCGTAGTTCAAAGTACAACGAATGCTTTCGGATCGTGATGGCCTGTGCAGTCCGCAGTTCTACTGTTAGGGATGACTGGTCTCGTAGTGGCGCTTCAACAGGTCCTGGCCGAAGTCCGAGTTCACCTCGCGCCAAACCGAGTGGATGTGATTAGCATCGTCCTGCGTGTCATCCAACTCGATTAGGAACGAAGGCGTCTGAACGCGGTAATAATGAGGGTCGCTCCGGCCAATTCCGCCCGACCATGCGAAGTAGATATTCCGTCCTGCCTTATTAATTTGGGTGATCCGCCGTTCAGCGAGTTCGTCGGGGACATTCCGGGCATATTCCTCCATCAGCGCCATAAGCGCATCGAACTGCCTCACATTCATCGTGGAAGCAGATAGGCCAGATGGCTGGCCCCGAAGAGCCGCCTTCCGGCTGGAACCTGTCAGGATTTCCCTATAGGCAACGGTGTCCACGATTGCGACCTTCCGCTGGGATTCATTCAGAGCATGGATCAATTCGAATCCAAGATCATCCTCTCCAGCCAAGGTGCGTAGGCCTTTGCGCGGTCCCTCTTGAATCTGTGCCGGGTTGGCACCGAAGAAGCCCGGGCCGTCAAACAACGTCGCCGTTCACCACCGTGTAGTTCTGGCTCAAATGATGGCCCTCGACGCGGTAGCCCCATGTGCCAGTGTCGGAGGGAGTGCCGAACACCGAGAAGTAGTCGAGTTCCGGATTGCGGACCTCGCCGCTATCGTAGGGAAAACCTGCTGACGTGCAGCCGCTTGCCGTCCGGACTCCAGGCGACGCTCTTAACAAGGTCGCTGTGACTTCTCAGCTTCAGCAGCTCCTTGCCCGTGTCCGCATCCCAGACCGCGACTGTCTTCATTGCGAGGTTGTAGCTCCCAGTTGCCAGTCGCTTGCCGTCAGGGCTCCAGACTAGGCTCTCAATCGGGTCGCTTTCAGCGCCAGAGTGAACAATTCCCGGCCCACCGCAGCATCCCAGACCTTTGCCGCCTTATCGTCACTCCCTGTTGCCAGCCGCTTGCCGTCCGGGCTCCACGCTACGCTTTCAACGGCATCACGGTGACTGCTAAGGGTCCGCAGCTCCTTCCCGGTGTCTGCGTCCCATACTTTTACGGTCCGGTCATAGCTCCCGGTTGTTAGCAGCTCGCGATTCGGGCTCCAGATCACGCTGGAAACAGAGGTGCTACGGCCGCTTAGACGAACAGTTCCTTACGTGTGTCGGCGTCCCACACCCTCGCGAAATGGTCCTGACTGCCGGTCACTTGGCGGTTGCCGTCCGGGCCCCAAGTCACGCTGGAAACAGACTGGTTGTCAGGAGGATTTTGGACTACAGAACTTTGCCTCGTCGGAGGAATCTGTGGGTCAGTCAGATGCTCAGATAAAGGCTTCGCCGTCAGGGAGGATATATCCAGTGGAACCCCGTCACCTTCCGGATACGTAATCCAGGATTGACCAGAGAAACGGCACGCCGACTAAATTCCCAGAATCAGACGTCTTGCCGGTGACGCTTCAAATGTTTTGTAAGGAATTCGGCCGTGTCCGGACTACCAGAGCAGAACATGATCAAAGTCCAAGATCTCGGAAAGCGTTTCGATGGCAGGCTGGTTGTGAAAGAGCTGTCGTTTGAAGCTCCCGATGGAGCGATCACCGGTCTTCTGGGCTCGAACGGCGCCGGCAAGACAACCACGCTTCGAATGATCTGCGGCGTGCTGAAGCCGGACTCGGGATCAATCTTGATCGACGATGTTGCCGGTGATCCGCTAGCACGGCAGCGTCGGATGGGGGCTCTGCTGGACCATATGGGAATCTATTCGAGGCTCACGGTGCGGGAGAACCTGGTCTATTTCGGAAGACTTCGGGGGATGTCACCGGAGTCTCTGAAGGAACGGGTGCACGAAGTACTCTCGGTACTGGGGCTTGAATCGATCGCAGACCGGCGGACTTCCGGCCTCTCCCAGGGCGAGCGCATGAAAACCGCCCTCGGACGCGCGATCCTTCATTCGCCTCAGAATCTGCTCCTCGACGAACCGACGAACGGGTTGGACGTCCCGACCGTCCGCTCGCTGCGCGACCTCCTGAGACGCTTGCGTGACGCGGGCACATGCGTCGCCTTTTCAAGTCACGTGCTCGACGAGGTGCGTGCGCTGTGTGACAAGGTTGTCATCATCTCGAGCGGGAGCCTGATCGCTCAGGGCTCGCCCTCGGAACTATGTAAGCAGACAGACACAACCTCTTTGGAAGAGGCATTCGTCAAGCTGACATGCTCATCGGAGGCCTCCAGATGTTGAATCAGTCTCTGGTCATTGCGCGCAAGGAAATCGTAGACGGCTTGCGCGATGTGCGATCGGTGATCTCTTCCTTACTGTTCGCACTAATGGGCCCGCTCGTCGTCGGACTGGTCTCGTTGGCGCCAGGCATCAAAGGATCGAGCGGAAGCCCACTCCTGGGCCTGATGTCGGTGTTTACCTTGGTCGCGGCTTTTGTCGGGGGGATGAACATCGCGATGGACACGGTTGCGGGAGAAAGAGAGCGGCGGTCCCTACTACCTTTGCTATTGAACCCCGTCCACCGACGGGATATCGTCGTTGGGAAATGGCTGGCGGTCAGTCTGTTTTCGATCATTGGCTTGACGTTCAATCTGCTGGGATTCTCAGTCGTCTTTGTAGCGTCGGGAATGCACTTGAACGCGCCTTGGCCGCGCCTCTTGCTCGCGATGGCGCTTGGGGTCTTTCCGCTGTCGCTCTTGGCCGCCTCGATCCAATTGTTGCTTTCAACTGCTTGCCGCTCCGTGAAGGAAGCGCAGACCTATCTTTCAATGCTCGTATTTCTTCCGATGGGCATCGGGATGTTTCTCGTGTTCTTCCCCGCGGCGCGGCGAGCCTGGTTCAGCTTCCTGCCATTGGTTGGACAACAACTACATCTCCAACGTTTGATGGACGGAAGAGACGTTCCCCTGCTTCAGTCGATTGTTTTGGGATGTCTGACGTTGGCTCTGGCTACGCTTGTGATGCTCGTTTCCTCCAATAGGGTTCAGCGTGATGAAATCATTTACGGGAACTGACGCCGTCTTCATCGATGCCGAGGCATCCAAACCCTTGGACCGAACCACTCTGGAGCGCCATTTTGATCGTCTTGTCGCGGCCGATGGACCCGCGTTGAAGCGTCTTGCAGCCAGCTACACCAACACGCCCAGCGACCGGGACGACCTGCTACAAGAAATCGCGATGGCCCTCTGGCAAGCGCTGCCTCGATTTCGTGGCGAGTGCTCGGAGCGCACATTCCTCTTCCGGATTGCGCACAATCGCGCCATCGCTCACCTGGCGCGAAGCCGGTCACGGCCCGTAGCGGAAGAGGAGGTCGAAGTCCATGACCCGGCGCCAGATCCCGAGGCGGGGCTGGCACAAGGGCAGCGCGTGGAGCGTCTCAGACGGGCGATCCATAGACTGCCGCTGGTTTATCGGCAGGTGATCACTCTGTCGCTGGAAGGCTTGGGATACGGAGAAATTGCGGAAGTCCTCGGCATTTCGGAAAGTAATGTGGGCGTCCGCCTGACCCGTGCGCGCCAGATTTTGCGTGAGTCACTGGAGAATCAGCAATGAGCGTTGATACCGAATTGGAGGTCTGGCGTCAGCAGTGGCAGTCAGGTACGACTGTCCCCTTGGATCTGCGAAGGAAAGTGGAGCGGCAATCGCGCTTGATGAAGATCGCTTTACTCATGGAAATCCTGGTGACGATCACAATTGGAGGAGCTACCCTTGGTTGGGCCGTTCGCTCGCCGCAGCCTGAAAACGTACTGCTCGCGGTGGCTACGTGGATCTTCATCGCCGCCGCTTGGACGTTCTCGCTCACCGTCAACCGCGGCGCCTGGTCTCCTTCCGCGCAGGATACGGCGGCCTTCGTAGACCTATCAGTGCGGCGCTGTCGGGGCAGGCTGGCGGCTGTCTGGTTCGGAGCGGGCCTGTATCTGTTTCAGATCGTATTCGTCCTGGGCTGGGTCTATCGCAACTCCCCGGCGCATCGGCAGCCGTTATTCACCTGGCTCTTGTTTGGCTCCATTCCCATCGACATTGTCTGGCTGTGTACCGTAGCGTTCTTCGGCTTCCTGGGTTGGTTCCAGCGGAGAAAACGGGCCGAGTTGGCCTATCTTCTTGGTCTTCAGAACCCATGACAAAGGATCTCAGACACGCGCTCCGGCTCATCCGGACCAGTCCGGGCTTTTCTCTCGCGGTGATTGCCGTCATGGCGTTGAGCATCGGCGCCTGCACTGCGATCTTCAGCGTTGGAAAGGCCGTACTCTTTACGCGGCTTCCGTACCGTTCCCCGGATCGGATTGTTCTCCTGTGGCACACCGTGGCGGGAAGAGGAGCCGGAGTCGTCGGCATGTCGCCGCACGATTACACGATCTACCGCGATACGGCCCGCTCTTTAGAATCGGTGGCGGCGGCAACCACGCACGGCTACAACTGGAGCACCGCCGCCGAACCAGTTCGCGTGACGTGCGGCCGCGTGACGGACAATTTGTTCCCCATGTTGGGCGTCCGGCCGCTCCGAGGCCGTTGGTTTGACCATTCCGAAGACCGCGACGGCGCCAATCACGTCATCATCATCAGTTTTGGCTCATGGCAAGCCCGTTTTGGCGGCGACGAAGGTATAGTTGGCAAGGTCATCAGCCTCGATCGCATTCCCTACACCGTGGTTGGCGTCATGCCCCAATCGTTCAGCTTTCCACCGGAAGGCATCCAAGGCTTGGCGCGGTCCGAATGCTGGGTGCCGGCCGGATTTTCACCCCTTGAAATGGCTACGCCCGGATTCAATCTCGTCGTATTCGGGAAGCTGAAGCCGGGCGTCACGTTTGCTCAGGCAAAGGACGACGCAGCCGCCGCGGCGCGGCGCGTGCTGGAATCGTACCCCGCCGTGGTTCAGAAGGCCGTTGCTCTGACCTCGCGCGTCGTACCGCTCAACGAGCAAGTGGCCGCCAATAGCAAACTTGCGCTCCTGGTGTTTACTTCCGCGGTCGGTTTGCTTCTGTTTATCGGGTGCGCAAACGTCGCGAATCTGATGCTCGCACGGCTGCATGCGCGTCAACGCGAAATGGCGATCCGCACGGCGTTGGGAGCGTCGCGGTTCGCGTTGGTCCGGCAACTTCTGGTCGAGTGCGTTGTGCTCGCCGACTGCGGAGGCGCTCTCGGAGTCTTGGTCGCGGCGGGGCTCCTGCGCGCGTTCGTGGCGCTCAGCCCAGGCGATCTCCCACGGCTCGATCAGGCTCACGTGGACACACTCACCTTGCTGTTTACCACCGTGTGTTCGCTTTTCGCGGGGCTGTTATTCGGACTCGCACCGGCAGCCAGATCGCAAGTCACAGGCATCTCAGAGGTGCTCGCCGAAGGAGCGCGCGGCTCATCCTTCGGGCTTCGCGGCAACAGAATTCGATCCGCGCTGGTGGTTGCGGAAACCGCCATGGCACTGGTGCTCTTGATCGGCGGCGGTCTGCTGTTGCGCAGTTTCCAGAAGCTTACGAGTCTTCCTCCGGGATTCGATCCGAACAACGTTCTGACATTTTCCGTTGCGTTGCCCGCGAAAGAATATCAGAGAGTCACCGACGTCGATCGCTTCGTCACCGGTGTCCTTGACGCAATGCGCCGTTTACCGTCGGTAACCTACGCGGCGAGCGGGACAAGTCTGCCCGTGGACACTACCAACTACACAGTCATTTCACGTCCGGATGCGCCGCCCGCATTCGCCGGCTATAAGCCTGCGGCGATATACACGGTGAGCCCTGATTATCTGTCGGCCCTGGGTATCTCTTTGAAACGCGGCCGATTCCTTCAGTCCAGTGATAGAGAGTCCAGCTTGCCCGTGGCACTGGTGAACGAGGCCGTGGCAAGGCAGTATTGGTCCGACACGGATATCGTTGGCAGGCAGATCCAATGGATCGGTGGCGGACCGCGTAACCTCACTGTCGTGGGTGTCGTTGCGGATGTCCACCAGGGTCGGCTGGACGGGCCAATCCTTCCAGCACTCTACGTTCCGCTTGCCCAGTCGCCCGAGCCTGTCCGTGACGTGCTTTTTATTGCGCGTACTACGGGGTCGCCACTCAGCATTGCAACCGGGGTGCGCCAGGCCGTGGGAAACGTGGATCCCACGCTGCCGATTTTCGCGCTTCAAACGGCGGAACAGAGACTGGCCCGCTCCATTGCCCCGAGGCGGTTCAACATGTTTCTCCTGACGGTGTTTGCCGGTTCAGCTCTCGCCTTGGCCGCGCTGGGCCTCTATGCAGTGACGTCCTATCTGGTCAGCCAATGTTCCCGTGAATTTGGAATTCGGATTGCGCTGGGTGCCACGCCCTCCCGCATCATAGGTACCATCATGGCCCGCAGCTTCGTTCTGGTGGCTGTAGGGTTGGTAATAGGAACCGGCGCCGCAATGACCCTTACCCGGTTTATGGGGAGTCTCTTGTTCGGTATCGATGCGACCGACGGGGTAACGTTCGCATCCGTGGCTACTCTTCTGATAGCTATCTCAATGCTCGCCGTTCTTGTCCCGGCGTTGCGCGCGACAAAAGTAGATCCGGTTGTCTCATTGAGATACGAATGACCATAGTTGCCTACTCGGTCCGGCGCTATGTTGACACTATCCCACAGCGCGGCGAACCCAGGAGTGACGTCTCCCTCGGGTCACTTCCGAGTCGGGTTCTCGTCACTTGACCGTGCAACGGACGACGTTTAGAACGTGCTTGAGGCGCTTGTGGACGGTCGCCGGTACAGAATTTGGTCCACTTCCTCGCCGATAGATCCTGCCTTGTCGCCCAGCGTTTACCGATCCCGCGGTTCCCGGCAAGGTCAACGTGATCTCACCGAATAGGGGCCTCAGCTTGTCGAGACGTGACGTCGAACCCAACTCTGGGGGCGGTTTATGGTAGAGGATTCGCCGCCGCTCGCTTCCTCGCCATGGAACTGATCACGATTCTAAACCGCTGCCATCGTTTCCGGGGTTTTGTCTACCAGCACGCCCACTTCAGTGCCGACAAGAAGAGCATCGAAGTGGCCGTGCGACCGCGCAAGGGTTCGGCCGCAGTCTGCTCGCGTTGCCATTTGCCGGCGCCCGGTTACGACCAACTCGCCGAACGGCGCTTTGAGTTCATTCCCCTGTGGGGGTTTCTCGTCTTCCTTCTGTACACCATGCGGCGCGTCAACTGTCGCCGCTGCGGCGTTGTGGCTGTCGAAGAAGTTCCCTGGGGCGACGGCAAACGCACACTGACCAAAGCCTACATGCTCTTCCTAGCCCGTTGGGCGCGGCGACTGTCATGGAAAGAGACGGCGGAGGCCTTTCGCACCTCCTGGGACAAGGTCTTCGACGCGGTGGAACACGTCGTCACCTTCGGGTCTGGAGCACCGGGTGCTCGGCCAAATCGACGCGATCGGCGTCGATGAAATCCAATACTGCCAAAGGCCACAAGTACCTGACGCTGGTTTATCAGATCGATCTCGGCGTCACGCGCCTGCTTTGGGTGGGCCGCGAAAGAACCATCGAATCCTTTCAGGGATTCTTCACCGTCATCGGCGACGAACTGGCTTCGAAGATCGTGTTCGTCTGCTCCGACATGTGGGAACCCTACCTGAAAGTCATTCGCGAGAAATGTTCCGAGGCGCTGCACATCCTCGACCGTTTTCACATCGTCGCGAAAATGAACAAGGCGCTGGACGAAGTCCGTGCCGGAGAATCGCGCCGCATGGCGAGCGAGGGCGGCGCGCCGCGTACTGAAGAAGTCGCGCTGGCTGCTGCTCAAACGCGAAGAGAATCTGAAGACGGAACAGCGCTTCCGGCTTACGCGATCTGCTCCGGTACAACCTGAAGACCGTACGTGCTTACCTTCTCAAGGAAGCCTTTCAGCAACTCTGGGATTACAACTCGCCCGCATGGGCGGGCAAAGTTCCTCGATGACTGGTGCCGGCAAGTCATGCGCTCCCGCATCGAGCCCATGAAGAAGATCGCCCGGTCACTGCGCCAGCACCGCGAACTGATCCTCAACTATTTCCGCGCTCAAAAGCTGCTTTCCAGCGGAGTTGTCGAGGGTCTGAACAACAAGGCTAAAGTCACCATGAGAAAATCCTACGGTTTTCGCACCTACCGGGTACCTCGAACTTGCGCTCTATCACTCACTTGGCAAGTTGCCCGAGCCGGAATCAACCCACGATTTCTTCTGACGAGCCAGAACTTTGAATCACTTGGCTGCCCAGAGTAAGCAGTTCCTTAGCCACGCCATCAAGACCGCTACGGAGATCGATCCAGGTGTTGAGGGAAAGAAAAGATGTCGTGAGGTCAGCACCGGGGAGCAATACGGGAATGACCGGGAATGGTTGGCCTTTTCTTTCTTCTTCGGCCTGCCGGTTGAGCCCAAATCCAATCTCGCGCATTTGCCATACGCCGAGGTCCCTTCCGATGAGGACCGCCACACCGCGTACATTCCGAAGCCCTTCCTCAAGTGCAACAGGCCACGGAAGCCCCGGGTAAGCCGGTCACGGTCCAGGAACGTGGTGATGCCCCTCGCTTCGAGCAGTTTCTGGACGGCAACCACCGACAAGCGGTCTACGCTGTTGTAGCTGAGGAACAGCGAGAGTGAATCCATGACAAGTGGCGTGGCAATCGCCGGAATTCTAGCACGAAGGCGAGAATAGGGAGGACAGCAAATTCTTCGCCAGGGGGGCCGACTTCCATTTCAGTGAGCCCAGTGCAGCCGAAGGAGTGGCGGTGAGCGCTGCGGGAGCACAGTCCACTGGTTCTGAAGCCGCCTCAAGCTAATGGATCAACCACCTTTGCTATCGTTCCAGCATGCCGGTCTTCAGACAAATCGGAATTCATATTCTCGCTGCGGCGATTTGCTGCTGCACAGCCTTTGCGAGCGGCCAGGGGACCTCTGAGAAATCGCCGTGGTGCCAGAAGTTGCCCCGGCCTGAGTACGCGAAGCTTCAACGCATTCCTGTCGCGGACTCCTGGTTTGAGGTCTACAAGGTCGCGCCAGACGTCTTTGCGATCTACGAGCCGCACCAATTTGAAGAGACGATCAGTTATCTGATCGTGGGGCATGCGCGGACTCTGCTCTTCGATACTGGGATGGGGATCGGCGACTTGAAGTCACTGACGTCGAAGCTCACCACATTGCCCGTGACCGTGCTCAACAGCCACACGCACAACGACCACGTTGGCGACAACTGGCAATTCGATACGGTGTACGGCATGGACACCGAGTTCACCCGACAGAACGCGAAGGGCTCGAAGGCGGACGCGCAGGCGGAGATTGCTCCGGGAGAGATATGCGGTGCTCTTCCGGCAGGCTTTAATCCCTCTGCTTACGCCACGCGGCCTTGGCACGTCACGAAGTGGCTGCATGACGGTGACAGCATCGACCTGGGTGGAAGAACAATAGAAGTGATCGCTACGCCTGGGCATACGCCCGATTCCATCTGCCTGTTCGATCGCGCCAATGGGCTGCTCTTTTCCGGGGACACATACTATCCCGGCCCCATTTGGCTTTTCCGTCCGGAAACGGATTTGGTGGCCTATGGCAAGTCAGTGCGGAGGCTCGCTGCATTGCAGCCGCAGGTGAGATTGGTCCTCGGCGCTCACAACGTTTCCTGTTGCGCCGCCGGAAGTCCTCGGCGAGCTTGCGGCGGCGTTTGAGAAAGTGCAGGCGGGCCAGGTGCACTACAAGCCTGCCGGTGAGGGCAAGGTCACCTACGAGGTCGGGGAAATCGCATTTCTGATGAAATCGCCGACTAGCGCCCGATAGCCAAGGCGCGATTCAAATGGCGGATGAAGGCCAGCGTTACTGCCCGACAACGCGCTGTCGCGGTCACGGTCCGCATGGTTTTTGGTCAACAATCTTTACTCATAGGACCCTCCGCTTTCTGTCGAATCTGAACTGGAAATAAAGGACTTCAGACCCCTGAATTAGATGGCCTTGTGGACCAGCACGAATTGCCCCACAAATCGACAAAAACTTTGGCGAAAACCGCGATTTGGTCCGAATCCAATGTCGCTTCCGGATGTGACGGCCCGACCGGGAAGATCCTCCGTACTCCGTGCAAAGTCGGGTTCTCGGCAACTTCCTCCGGTCGGGGCGACCAGTCGCGCAAGTTAATGGAAAATCTCGTTTTTCATGAACAAATCGGCATCCAATCACTGATTCCTCTATGGATGCCTAATTTGATTGGCACTAGACGAGGCGTAGTACATCCACAGCATTTGTTGAACACCACTGGATGCTGAGACTGAGGTGTTGCGTGAACCGGAGTAGCCCTGCTGCAGTGTTCTTGATATCTCTGCTGCTGCTCTACTACGAAGTCTATCGGTGGATTCCTCTTGGCAAGTGGAACTGGCAGTTTCGCTGGCCCGTTAAGAACGACCAGTTCTACCCGGATATCGTGATCGGCTTACTGTTAACCTTCTTCCTGGCAGCTTTCTTACGCACGTGGCGAGCTGGGATGTGGGTTGGCGTTGCTTTGCTTGGCCTGTGGGCTTGTGTTCACTTCTTCGATTGGTGGCTCCCCTACTTGCAGAGTTCGCGTCGAACTACTCCCGTTTCAGCTTTTACGCACCGCATACGCAAATTCTCCCGGTTGTCGGCCATCACTACCCCCCAGATGGAGGTCATGCCGTTCTGGATTTTCTTTTGTACCCCACGTGGCTTGCCTGCTTATTGACCGCGCTGTATCGCAGGAAAAACTAAGCACATGTTCGCTTCTCGTTAGGGCAAGGACCAACGCCTTGAAGGTCGGATTTCCTGGTAAACAGGCAAGTTACCGATAATCCCTGCGAGTTCAACCGGTGGATGCAACACCATCTGATAGAGATCATTTGTTTTTAGAGGTGGTGTTCATGAGACTAGGAAGACGGTATGGTCTTTCTGCAGTGCAGAAGACCGAGATATGGCGCCGTTGGAAGGCGGGAGAATCGTTGCATGAGATCGGCCGTGCCCTCGGCAAAGACCATGGCTCGATTCATTTCTTGTTATCGCAGCACGGCGGGATTGTTCCAGCTGTTCGTCGCCGCTCGGAGCGAACCCTGACGCTGGCCGAGCGGGAAGAGATCTCACGAGGCATTGCTTCCGGGTCGTCGATTCGTGAGATAGCCAGAAATTTGCAGCGAGCCGCCTCGACGGTCAGCCGGGAGGTGGCGCGCCACGGAGGGCGTCCACGATATCGAGCCAGTAAAGCCGATCATCAGGCCTGGAAGTCGGCTCTGCGGCCTAGGCCTTGCCTGCTTGCCCTCCATATATGAGCGCCGGAGTGAAAATAGACCACATCGCGCCGCGTGAGCGGGGTGACGTGGCGGAGTAAAAGTAGACCACCGCCGCATTCTAGTTCCACGGACAAGGGAAGCTTTCAAGGGGTGACGAACAAGGTTCGGCGCCGTTGAGAGACGTGTGTTTCCGTGGGACACCGGAGGGATGTACACAGTGGAACTGTATGACGAGTGCGACGGGCAGTTCATGTGGAGGGGCGGAGTCAGCGGGAAGTGGCCGGGAGTTCGGGCTGGCACGCAAGACGGTGCGGAAGATGCTGGAGTATCCGGTGCCGCCCGGCTATCAGCGGCAGAAGCCGGTGCGGCGGCCGAAGCTGGGACCGTGGCAGGCGCCATCGACGCCATTCTGGAAGAGGACAAGAGCCGGCCACGAAGCAGCGGCACACCGCGAAGCGGATCTTCGAGCGATTACGGAAGAGCACGGGTACACGGGCGGCTACACGATCGTGAAGGACTACGTGCGCCAGTCGAAGATCGGCGCACCGGGAGATGTTCGTGCCGCTGAGTCACGCGCCAGGTGAAGCGCAGGCCGACTTCGGCGAAGCCTGGTGGTGATTGCCGGAGTGGAGCGGAAGGCGCACTATCTGGCCATCGACCTGCCCCATTCCGACGATTGCTTCGTGGTGGCATTTCCGGCCGAGACCACGGAAGCTTTCTGGAAGGCCACGTACGAGCCTTTGCCTATTTCGGCGGCGTTCCCACGCGGATTCTCTATGACAACACCACGCTCGCGGTGGCGCGGATCCTGGGCGACGGGAGCGGCAGAAGACGCGAGCCTTCTCCGAGTTGCAGAGCCATTATCTATTCGCGGAGAAGTTCGGCCGTCCGGCCAAGGGCAACGACAAGGGCAAGGTGGAAGGTCTGGTGGGCTATGCGCGGCGCAACTTCATGGTCCCGATTCCACGTGCAGCAGTTGGGAAGAGCTGAACGTGCATCTGGAGGCTGGCTGCCTGAAGCGGCGGCAGCGCCGGCTGCGCGGGCACAGGGAGACGATCGGGGAACGCTTCGAGCGTGACCGCGCAGCGCTGCTGCCGTTGCCTGCGGCGCCCTATGAAGCTTGCGAGAAGATCACGACCCGGGTCAGTTCGCTGTCGCTGGTGCGCTATCGATCCAACGACTACTCGGTGCCCACCGAGTACGGACATCGCCAGGTGCTGGGTGAAGGGCTACGTGCATAGGTGGTGATCATCTGCGGGAGCGAAGTCATCGCCCGGCACCAGCGCAGCTATGAACGCGAGGCGGTGGTCTTCGATCCACTGCACTACCTGGCGCTGCTCGAGCAGAAGACCCGGGCGCTGGAACAGGCGCGCCGCTCGCCGGCTGGCAGTTGCCCGAGTGCTTCGCTGCAACTGCGGCGACTGCTGGAAGCGCGGCTGAAGAAGCACGGCAGCCGCGAGTATGTGCAGGTGCTCCGCCTGCTGGAGACCTTCGCCTCGCGGAAGTGTCCTACGCCATCGAAGATGCCCTGCGGCTGGGCACGATCAGCTTCGACGCCGTGCGCCATCATGCTGCTGTGCCGCATCGAACGAAGGCCGCCGCGGCTGGACATGGAGAACTATCCCCATCTGCCTCTGGCGCAGGTGCGCACCACGCGGCTGCCGACTACATGACGCTTGCTCGCGGGCATCTCGACATGAGCGGCGCCTTCGGACATGGAGGTGGTGTGATGAACGACAAGCCCGAGATGCCCACTCCCGACACACCGCAGGTGCTGCTGGAACATCACTGAAGGCATTGCGGCTGCCAACCATCCTGCGCGAGTACGACAAGGTGGCGCGGCAGTGCGCCGTCGAGCAGGTGGATTATCCGCGTTATCTGCTGCGCATGACCGAGCTGGAATTGCTGGACCGCGAGCGCCGGGCCACCGAACGCCGCATCCGCCAGGCGAAGTTCCCGGTGGTCAAGAGCCTGGACAGCTTCGACTTCCTGGCGATCCCTTCGCTGAACAAAACGCTGGTGCTGGAACTGGCCCGATGCGAGTTCCTGGCGCGCCGCGAAAACGTGCTGCTGCTGGGCAACAGCGGCACCGGCAAAACCCACATCGCCCTGGCTCTCGGCCTGGCCGCCTGCCAGCGTGGCATCGCGTACGCTTCACCACTGCCGCCGCGCTGGTCAGCGAGTTGATCGAGGCTCGCGACGAGAAGACAGCTGCTGCGCTTCCAGAAGCAGATGGCCAGCTATGAGCTGCTGATCGTCGATGAACTGGGCTTCGTGCCGCTGTCGAAGACCGGCGCCGAACTGCTCTTCGAGATCTTCAGCCAGCGCTACGAACGCGGCTCAACGCTGGTCACCAGCAACCTGCCATTCGAGGAATGGACCGAGGTCCTCGGCTCGGAACGGCTCACCGGCGCTCTGCTCGACCGCCTCACCCATCACGTCCACATCCTGGAGATGAACGGCGACAGCTACCGCCTCAAGCAGAGCCGCCGCAAAAGGAATCCATCCGCAGAACGCTGAGACCCTCCCCTCCCAACGCGCCTCGGGGAAGAAGGGCCTCTTCCGCTACGCTCCAGAGCCCCTTCTCCCCGAAAACAACCAACCCTCATCCTTATTACTGTTATCAGTGGTTCCCTTTTACTCCGCCCCAGTGGTCTAGTTTTACTCCGCCCTTGACATCCATAAGCAACTGCGGACGATCGTCGCCCGTAGACTGATCCTGAACTGGTCACCGGAACAGATTTCTGGGTGGCTGAAGCGACGGTATCCCACCAACGAGAGCATGCGCGTGTCCCACGAAACCATCTACCGTAGCTTATTCGTCCAGGCTCGAGGAGTGCTGAAGAAAGAGTTGGTTCAGCACCTGCGGTCCGAGCGGCTGATGCGACGCTCCGTGCACGCTCGGGCTGGCGGAAAATCCCACGGCCAGATCGTCGATGCCATCTCTATCCGGGAGAGACCTGCAGAAGTTGAAGACCGCGCTATTCCCGGTCATTGGGAGGGCGATCTGCTCGCCGGCACCGGCAACAGTCACATCGCAACCCTGGTGGAACGACGTTCACGCTTTACCATACTAGTCAAAGTGCCCAGTAAAGACACGGCGACCGTCGTCGCCGCTCTGAGTAGGCAGGTTCGTAAACTGCCCGCGTCCCTGTGGCGCTCGCTGACCTGGGACCGAGGCCTGGAGATGGCCAAACACAAGAGCTTCACGGTGGACACAAAGGTGCAAGTCTACTTCTGTGATCCGCAGAGCCCTTGGCAGCGCGGCACCAACGAAAACACCAATGGCCTGCTGCGACAATACTTCCCTAAGAAGATCAACTTATCCGGCTATTCTCAAGCCGATCTCGACAAAGTGGCCTTACAACTGAATCAACGCCCGCGAAAAACTTTAGGCTTTGAAACTCCCGCTGGTAAACTCCAAGCCAGTGTTGCATCCACCCATTGAGACCGCCCCGTTTCACGGGAAGTTGCTTAGGACCTCAGGCCGTCTGGTATCCGATATATTTCAGAAATTGCTAGAAAGGGATAGGGTTACACTGTTCTGTCGTTTAAATCATGCGGCAACGGGCAGGTTGGTCTTGAGGATTTCGGAGGCGTACATCTCTACAATTAGTCGTCCGGGGATGGTTCGCTTTAGAACCGCACTGCTATGCGGGTCATTTTTGATAACAGGTGGCGTCTGCCATAGCCAAGCCAGAAACGTGGTCTGCAGCGGAGGAGAAGGTAGCTTCTCAACAACGTTCACCACTGGCGTGAACGTTTCCGTAGGTCCCACAAAGAATGGATCTTTATCCCAGAGATTTTGCGAAGCCAAACTCAGCCGGAATGGGACCATATTGCCAATTGCAGATGAAGCATGGCAGGTCGATATCGATGTCTTAGGTGCTGATCTGGGTTTTAAGATGCCAGTTGTTGCTTTTCAAATCAAGAAGTCCGATCTCGATTCAGACATGACCTACAAGGTCTACTCTATTCAAAAGCAGCCTCGACTGCTGCGGACGATTACAGGCGGAGACTTCTTTCGAGCTGCCGACACTGATTTAGATGGCAGCATTGAAATCTGGACCGGCGACGCAAGCGTGTCCGGCTTCGAAGGCCTATCTCTGGACGACCTGGACTTTGCCCCAACCATCGTCTTGCGCTTTGAAAAACAACATTTGATAGACGTAGGTTCTGAGTTCCAATCTCGTTACGACCTCCAAATTGCGAGACTAAAATCCCAGATCGGTCCACAGCAGATAGATGACTTTCGAAAAAGCGATGGCAAGTTGTCGATTGCAAATATTTCTCCTTCCGAGATTGAGGATAGGCACCGCCTAGTGGTTACAAAAATCAAGGTACTGGAAATCGTGTGGGCCTACCTGTATAGCGGCCGCGAACAAAATGCCTGGGATGCACTTGCTGCTATGTGGCCTCCGGCAGATGTAAATCGAATCCGATCATCTCTGTCCGGTGCCCGAAGTCACGGTATTCATAGCGAGATCGATGGTGTTTCTCCGAGCGGTCCACCACGCAAGATGAAGCATGTATTCGTTTACGACCCGAAAGTTAGACGCGAGTGGCTGTACGATCCTGCGGACCGCCCATCAAGTGACAATGACGGTTCTCCCCGCGCACCCGTTCTCTCGGTCGATTCTAGCCCCGAACCAATCCTCCTGTGGAGCACACCTCCGTCGGACAATCAGCAAGCCCTACCTACCGCAGAGAGGTTCGTGGATTTGGTGATTGACGCCGCCGGAAAGGTTCATTCGGTGAAAATGGCTGGCGACGCTGACAAGGGCGTGATCGACGCCTCTTCCGAATGGAGATTCATTCCGGCGTTCAGGGGCGGCCAACCTGTCGCAAGTCGAATGCGCCTGTCTGTTACGCCCTATCGATGAAAGCTTTACATCTTCGTTAGGAACGCTGTAAAAAGCTTCGTAAGAGACTACGCATCGGAAAATCAAGCGGTGGTGACTTGCCTTCCGGGTTTCGCGTGCGGTAAGGACCTTGAGCGTTTCAGTAACTTGCCCATAAGCACTGGGTCCGGACGAGTGTAGGCAACTCAAGACCACGAGCGTGCGCCAAAGGCTATCGCATCCCGTTCCCTCTTCCACTTCAATGGCACTCCTGGGAACATCCACCGCATTTCGCCCACGGGAGGTGCGGCGTATGACAGACCGAGATAGGCCTTCACTTTTCCGCGCTTCCAAGTAGCAAAGTCGCATCGGGCCGGACACAGATTTCTGCCTGAAAAGTCGCATTTTCGGTATGTATGGTCCGCCGCCTCGTCGCAAGCGAAAAGTGAGAATAGCAGGTAAGGTCTGCGCGTATGTATACGGCCTTGTTGGGGTGTTTAACGACCCCGGGCCTGGATGGAATGCGCTTCGCTCTGGTCCTATTTAACTTGTCGGTCTTCAAAGACCCTTACCGAAAGCAGGTTTCCAGAACGACGGTTAGACCGTGGTGCCATCTCTTTCTTCGCCAGCAGACCTGGCAGGAAATAGAAAACCTCGTAGCCGGGGGTCTGTAGATGTGGGAATCGCGCTAGCGATTTCCAAGCCTGGTGTTCTTCCAGGCGTCATCTGCAGACCCGTCAGATCGCAGTGCCCGCTAGCAGCGGTGGTCGGTAGGCTTCATTCTTGGCCAGCACTGCCCAGGCCATCCGTGCCAATTTGTTGGCCAGCGCAACGATGGCGATGTTTTGATGCGTCCGCGCCGTGAGCTGCGCCAGCCAGGCACTTAACCCGGACGACTGCTTGGTCCGATGCTGCATAACAGCTCTGGCCCCTTGCACGAACAGCCTGCGCAGGTACTGGTTTCCACGCTGGGGAATTTTCCACAATGTTTGCTTACCTCCAGTTGAGTGCTCCTCGGGAACCACTCCCAGCCAGGCGGCAAAATCGCGCCCTTTGCGAAATGCCGCGCCGTTGCCAATCGTCGCGATAATCGCGGTTGCTGTTACAGGACCGACTCCCGGCATCTTCACCAGCCTTCGACAGGCTTCGTTTTCCCGAGCGATCTTCTCAATCGACTCGTCAGCAGAGTCGATTTTCTCGGCTAGTTGCTCCAGTTCTTGCTTCAGTTCTGCGAGCAATACAAGTACTGCCCCCGACAGCTTGGACGAGCCACCTGTGAGTATGCCGGGTAAGGCTTCATCCACGTAGCGTCGGCCTTTGCGGAGCGTAATGCCACGCTCAAGCAAAAGTCCACGAATCTGGTTGACTACAGCCGTTCTTCGCATCACCCAGCGTTCACGCACCCGATGCAGCGACTGTAGGTCCAGTTGATCGTCACTCTTGACCGGCACAAAACGCATGGTAGGTCTCCCCACCGCTTCGGCGATCGCTTCTGCGTCGATGTAGTCGCTCTTGTTCGTCTTGACGTAGGGCTTCACATATTGCGCTGGGATCAGCCGTACCTCGTGCCCTTGCTCCCGCAACGCTCGACCAAGAAAATGCGATCCCCCGCACGCTTCCATGCCGATCAGCTTCACCTTCAGGTTCGCAGTAAAGTGCAACAGCTGCACTCGAGAAAATCGCTTCCGCAACACTACCTCTCCGCGTTGGTTCATCCCAACCAGATGAAACGTCGTCTTGCCCAAATCAATACCCAGCGTGAATAGCTCCATGGCACTCCTCCTCTATACGCAGCTTATAGCCCTACCTCAACGTCGGTTAAAAGCGGCGGACCATTCCATTAACTTCATCGTTGGGCAAGCAGAAGCGCTCTGGAAACCTAGTAATTTACCGTCGGCCTGCGGGAGATTCTCACTGAAAGGCCTGGTGAGAACCCTAGCTAGGCTCATACATTCCTCTGGTTTCCTCTTTTCAACACGTTAGCGGTGGTCCCCAAAGGAAGACTTGGGGATCACCTCTGTACAGGATCACGTTCTGGTTAGATTCCCGTACCCGGAGGAGCTGCCAAAAAAATAATTGCGCAATTGTTCCCAAATTCCGTTGCGGGTCTGGAGATTAGGTCATGGGAAAGATCCTAAACCCGATTCAGGCGTCGATCGCAAGAACTGAACTGCGCCTCGTCCTCCTCAGCGACACGCACCAGCTAGAATCCGAAATCAGCCAGGTGCCGGATGGCGACATCTTGATCCACGCTGGCGATTTTAGTTTCTTCTCCAAGAGCCTGAAGGCGATTCTGGACTTTAGCCATTGGCTCGGCGAATTACCTCACCGATGCGTTGTCGTCCCCGGCAATCACGAGTTTTTTCTAGAATCTGATCCCACTAGGCGCTCCTTAATAAGTAACGCCACCGTTCTCATCAATGAGGGCATCGAGATCCAGGGATTGCGGATATGGGGCTCGCCAGTCACTCCCTTATACGGTGGTGCTTTTGGCTTGAGTTCGTCAGAGGACCGAAGGCGGCTGTATGCTCAGATCCCCGAAGACATAGACGTCCTTGTCACCCACGGCCCTCCGTATGGCATTCTCGATTCGAGCCCCGACTCGGGCATGCACTCTGGATGTCGCGAACTATTTGACGTAGTGATGCGCGTACGGCCAAAGCTTCACGTCTTCGGTCACGTGCACGGTGCCCATGGAATATTCCAGACCGATCAAACGACTTTCGTCAATGCCGCCATGCTTGGCGTGGATGGTGACCTGGAGGATTCTCCCATCGTCTTGCGTATGACCAGCAGATGAAGGGCTATCCAAGCGGGATGACAAACAGCCGTAAAACTTTGCTCGACTTGAATCCCTTACACCCAGGAGTTGTTTTTTGAAACGAGCCGCTCTTTATCTTCGCGTTTCCACGCTAGAACAGAACAGTGAAACCCAAGGCATCGAACTTCGGCAATTCGCCCGGCAGCGCGGGTACGAAGTGATTCAAGAGTACGTCGATCACGGCGTCAGTGGCACGAAGGTTCGGCGTCCAGCTTTGGACCAGCTCCTCAAAGACGCAAATCGTCACAAATTTGACGCAGTGCTGGTGTGGTCATGTGGCCGACTTGCCAGGAGCACTAAGCACTTTCTCGAAGTTCTGGACGAGCTGAATGAACTTGGGATCCAGTTTCATTCCCAGCGCGAGGCGATCGATACAGAAGGACCTCTGGGCAGAGCGATAGTCGTCATCATCTCAGCGATTGCGGAACTTGAGCGATCGTTAATTGTCGAGCGGGTTCGTGCCGGGATGCGGAGAGCAAAGCTTGAGGGCCGTCGAATCGGGCGCACACCGCTCGATGTGGATCGCCCAGCCTTGGTTCGGGATCGACTCTCGGGAATGTCTCTCACGAAGGTCGCGACTAAGTACGGGTTATCGAGGGCTAGCGTCGTCCGATTTGTTCACGAAAGCAAGCGCTGTCAGTGATGCGCATCGTCTCCAGACACGAAGGAGGAATAGCAAATGTATTTGAATGTCGACAGCATAGAACTCGGCTTTGTAGTAAACCTCGAGACTCTGCGGGAAGTGTTGAAAGGGCTGAGTGTAAACGGACGCAGGTGGTGGATCGCGAGTGACCCGGCTGACGCTCTCGAAACTCATGATTTGACAATCGGCCACGGGGATCCGGGCTGTAAAGACCGCCTCAACACGCTCTACTTCAAGGTGCCAGTCATCAATGATGATAAGCCGACGGCGAGATATGGCAACCTTATATTACTCTTCGATTGCTCGGTGATTTCGGCAGAACAACCAGGGCTCTATCGCGACGGGGGAAGGGTGTGGGAAGACTCATTGGCTGATTTGGAAGCTTTCTTCGATCCGATTCAGCGAGCGCTGATTGCCAAGCTGCGGGGAGCCTGAGTTCACCATCAACGCTCAATAGAGGGGCCAACGACTCAGAGGTCGGTTACGACCTCCGGCTAAAGGGTCCCGCCGCGCACAAATTGGCCGACCAAAGGAAAAGGATGAGCCATCGTCATTTTTGCGACTACACTGGTCACTCCTGGGTGTGTGCCGGACGCGCTCTGCGACCGCTCGCAGGCGACCGGCAACCCTCGGCGTGTCTTTGCCTTAAGCACAGGTCAATGGAGGAGGGGATCATAGCGGATGCCCCGTTGAACTGCTGGCTTGTCCTGAGCACCGCGAGGCACACCTTAGCGAGATGGGCTTATTGGGCGCGAGCGATCGGCCTGGTGAAGAGAGCACGTCAGAACTCAGCATGTTTCGTGACAAAGTGGGCAGGGGATCTAGCCACCAGCAAGGCGATGGAATGCATACTGCGCTAATTACCCATACTTGTGGACATAACAAAACCTACAGCAGACCTTCTGCGGAAGCCCTGAAGTTTGTTGCGGAGTACGCAAAAACCACCCTGTGCTGGGATTGCTGGAAGCTGGCTCGGGCAAGGGGCGAACGATGACAGCAGATAAGAACCTGAAGAACTTAGAACCGCCGGAACAGCTTGAGCAGATGTTGGCGGAGTGGGACACTCCAGAATCGAAGTTGAAGTTCGAGGAGGAGCATCGTTTTCTGCGGGACGTCATCTACGCTGGGCTTACGGACCTGAACACCGGCTTCGACTCCCCGCTGATCGGTCACTTTTCTCCGGAGGACTTCCTCACTGTGATCGACCGCTGTGAGTCCCTGAACGTACGCATCATCGGGATTGAGGTGTTCACGACCGACGTGGAGCCTCCGTGGAAGGTGGGGTTGCTGGAGGTCGAAATCTCGCCCGAAGACGGCTACGACTGGCCGCGCCGGTTAGTCCGGAAGTACTGGGACAGGGCGGACATCACCATCTGTGCGAGCTTCGATGTGTGCGATGCCGTTCTCAAGTCAAACTAACCGGCAGGTATACAAGGGACAAAGGGGGACCCGCTCAAATCTCCATCCAGTCCGAGCGACGCCATCTTCACACTTATTCAAACCGCCGAGGACGAGTCATTCCACATTTGCGAGGTCTGCGGCCAGCCGGGAACGCGGCGGGACGGCAGGTGGAGCCAGACCAGGTGCGACGAGCACGCCTGACTGCTCCATCCTGCTTTGTATGTCAGGGGCAATAATTAGAGTTTTCCGCTAGTCTCTCTTGTTCAGACAAGTTCGACCCGGCAGCCAAGCCTGATCGACCGCGCTGCCATTGTCCGAGATCGCCGCTCCGGCCTGAGCCTCACAACTGTTGCGAAGAAGCACTCTGTGTCGAGAGCAACTGTCTGCAGACTGATCAGTCAGGCTAAGGTCATTGCAGCCAGTCAGGCTTAGGATTTCAGTGCGAATTGACGAGCATATCCGCAAACGATGTATAGGATGTCCCAAGTCCGGCGACATTACTTCCGGGTAGCCCGTAATTCGGGAGGAACCAGGGTGGCATATCAGGTCAGCCCCGTGTCTGCTGTAGGCGGCGGCTTTCATGTGCGAATTTCCGCTGCGCTGGCCTGCTCCTTCCATCGTTGGGCGTTCACACCCATCACGATGAGCCAGAACTCCAGTGGTATTTCCCCGATGGCGGAGGCGACAGCGATGTAGGGGGAGAACAGATGGTTTGCGAGCGGCGGGTACAGATAGGTCACCCAACCTAAACCACTGATCGCCACCAGCACTCCCAGAATTCGAGGCAGGAACGTCGACCTGAAAATGAGGTAGCCGATCAGGATGCACCAGCATCCGAAGAACACCAGATAGATGTCGTTGGCGTAAGTATTCAATTTGAGAAACATGAGCGCCAGCGCCTGCAACTGTTCCGCCGTAAATGCGCTGAAGGAGCTACCACCTTGCAGGGTGAGCAAGGGCGCGAGGTAAAAGAGGCTGGTAAGAGCCTGAATAGCGCATCCCACGAGAATGACGAACGCTGCTAGTAAAGAGAGGCTCCTGTTCACAGGTTTCAGCAACTCATACATGAGAAGCGCCCATGCGATATGGCACGCAACCCCGATGAGCAAGGATGCGAACCCCAACCAAAATAACCGCTCGTGTCCCAGGATATTGGCCGCTGTAGCCGCGGCGTTGCCAGAGACAACAAGCCTGCCGAGAATGAACACCCCGGGGGATGCTGCCGTAATGGCTTCGAGCAGTTGAAAGACACCAGCCATCCTGGCCTTGAAACGCGGCGACGATTCTGCAATCCGTTCCATCATTTCAGCCTCCAGTCATGAGTTCGAGCCTATGCGGCGACTGCAGACTGCTTTGCCGGAGCCAGCATGAGCAGGGTTACACCGATGACGACGAGCCCAGCCGAGCCGTAAAGGTCTCCGCGCATGCTCGCATTCGGCAATGCCTGAACGCCCATAACAATGGCGTGAGCGAGACTAGACCATGCGGCGAAGGCGATCAGGCTGCGATACGCCGATGGGCTCCGGACCGCGACAAGCAAGAAGATGCCGAGCGTGACATAGAGACTCAGCAACATCACATCGGAGTATTCGCACTTCTGTGGATGCAATAAACGCATCGCCAGCGGATAAATCCCGGCCGTAAACAGCACTCCGACCACCACCAACACAACCTTCAGCACTTGTTCTCGACGCATGGTGGCCTCCTGCTAAACACTGCGAACGAACTCAGGGTGCAATCCTAGGCGTGGGAGGAAGCGGTAGTCAACGACGGACGGCGCACAGGGGGCAGGCTTCCCAATTAAGTCGAGTCGCTCATGGAGGGCAACGCGGAAGTTATGACCGAAGCTGTATCGACCCCAGACGTGACATAGTAGAGTGGGTTGCAGCTAGTGGCCGTACCTCAGGCGAGAGTCATGAGGAAAAAGGTGAGAAGGTATGAACTCAACCAAAAAGACAGCGAGGATCGCGGGCCTGCTGTACCTAGTGAACGGGGTGACCGGCTTCTTCGGCATCATCTATGTTCCCAGCAGACTGATCGTATTTGGTAACGCGGCTGCAACCGCCAACAACATCCTCGCTTCCGAGAGGCTTTTCCGCCTCGGCATCGTCTCGGAACTGATTTGCGCAGCCGAATTTGTCTTCCTGCTCTGGGTGCTTTACCGGTTACTCGGCGCAGTGAACAAGACGCATGCTTCACTGATGGTGATCCTGGGTCTAGTCTTCGTTCCCATTATGTTCGTGAATACGCTAAGCGAGATCGCTGCCCTGATGCTCTTGCGCGGCGAGGATTTCCTGTCGGTCTTCGACAAACGCCAACTGGAGGCCATGGCCATGCTGTTCCTGGATTTGCATCACTACGGGTACGTTGTCGGCTGGATCTTGGGCCTCTGGCTTTTCCACTTCGGGGTTCTTGTATTTAGATCGGGTTTCCTCCCCCGCGTCCTGGGCGTCCTGCTGATCGCTGCATGTTTCGGCTACCTGGCGGATAGTCTTACGCCGTTGCTTCTTCCCAGTTACGAAGATGTTGTGGGCCGGATTGCGAACATCGCGTTAACGCTGGGAGAGCCCGCGATAATTTTGTGGCTTTTGATTAGGGGAGCAAAGGATCAACCATTGGAAGCCGCAGCATAAAGTGAACCGAACTCCTGGAGTTGGGCTTCACGCTCGACGGATTCCGAGCGAGTAGTCAGCAACCCGGATATTACCGGTTGGCGCATAGGCCAGCTCCAGCGAGCCAGCTAGCAGGCAAGGTCAATTAGGTGGTCAGGAAGGGCTGCATTCGATGTCTCCCTAAATGACTGATTCTACGCATCAGGATCCAGTGCTGTGTCGGTGGCCATAAACCTGTAGAATTTGAGACACCCCGAAAAGGGGTATACCGGCCATCTTCAGCGAACGCACCACGGACCAATATAACGAGACAGATTATTTCGTTTCGGCTGAATTGAACCAAAACCAGGGGGCGACGAGCTGCACAGGCTGGCCGGGAAGTTTTATCATTCGCGGATGCTTTCCGCCGCCCCATTGTTAATCAGGACCGCCCGACCCACGGATACAGATGCGGTCAATCTCTTGCTGGAAGCAAGCTATTCGCGTTTGCTCACTGCTAGCTATGACAGCAATATTCTCCGTCTTGCACTCCCCAATATGATCAAGGCCAATCCAGTGTTGCTTGCGTCTGGGACCTACTACGTTGCCGAAACCGAACCCGGCATCCTCGTAGGATCCGGAGGGTGGACAGCAGCAGAGCCGGGCAGCGGGGAAATTACGGAAGGGGAAGCGCACATTCGGCACTTCGCAATCCATCCCGAATGGACGCGGCGCGGAATTGGAGCGGCCTTACTAGCCCGTTGCTTCCACGAAGCTCGATCACTTGGCATACGCAAACTTCACTGCTTTTCAACATTGAATGCAGAGACATTCTATCGAGCATCAGGTTTTCAAACCATTGGGCCAATCGGTGTACCCATGGGATCGACCATCACGTTTCCGGCTGTCTTGATGACATGCGAAATTCCTTAGGCTCTATTTCTGTTTCATAAAGGGTAAGGTTTGGACCATGATGGGTAATCTCAAACTGGCCTATAAACGTTCCACCGATGCTTGATGGCCATGGCTGAAACGCTCCACCGGAGTCCTCTGTTTTGGGGCGCTCCATGATAATGCTCAGGTAATCCGGCCATGTTTGGCGGCGCGTTGGGCTGTCCGTCTTGTATTTTGCGGCCCAAGGTAGTTTGGTTCATCAGAATCTGCTGGATGCTGCTGGATGACATTGCCGCACGCCCAGCAAAGGCTAGAACTATAGTTCGAAATCCATGAAGCCTGATCGGCTCCTGACTATCCTGTCCCTGGGGAGCAATTTACCGAAACGAGACTTCCGGGGAACTTCTGTAGGCAAAAGACGACGCGGACAGACGCTGAGCATGCGGCCCGCGTGTGCTGGACCGACACTTCATTTGAGATTGCTGGTCGATTCAAAGATGAAGTGGGCGTTTTTGGGACCGGGTTTTAACAGAAAACGGCAGACAGAATCTGTAACGTTTGGAGTGTGATCGGCACTATCTAGAAGTTTGATAGACGGCGTTAAACCCAGACGGCCACGAGAACCTGCGGAGCCTTTGTTGGGTCCAATGCCGTCTCGCTAACGGCGACTCTTCTCAGAACCTTTCATCGATTCTTTCGGGGGAGGGACTCGATGAACTGGAACGAGAAGAGTCGTCGTTAGTTCTCGCAAATACCCGTGGATCGCACGACACATGTCTCGGCATCATGGTTCTAGCCCTTTTGCGAATGGCTGCGCTACTGAAGGCCGAGCGAAAGGTTCGCCACCCCTGTGTTGACGTCACCTTTCTGTTAGAGCCTGCGCGTCCCTTGTGCTCTGACCACAGGGCCGGGAGTCGCTACTGTTCTATCAGAGAAAGGCACGGGCCTGGCGATGACGCCCGCCGTACTTCGGAAATGCGGAACAGCACGCGAGGATGAAACGAGTCTAAGGCTTGTTCAAACTCATGGTCGGATGACCAGGCTCTGGAAGGTTCACGTAATGACCGGTCAATGACCAATGCTGATCCCGTCGAGCGCTTATCTCAGCCAATCTTGATGAGCCTGTCACCTTTATACGGGGAAGTTCTTCAAGGCGGACCACGTCATCTTCAGAGCCTCCCGCAAGCCTCCGGAGAAAACGCCATGCTTCCTTGAGTTCTACGCTTGAGTTGGACCAATACTCAAAGCTGGCCCTTCTGTACTCCAGCTCAATCGCTTCACATTCTCGGCAGCGAGTGGCCATAGCGCCTCCCCTTTTTCTCAGCCTCTTTTTGCCTTCGCCCATCTCGCCTTTGGGCGGCTGCAATTCTTGCCCGTCCTTCCGCGCTCATCTTCCCGCGCCTAGGCTTCACAGGTCGTCCGCGTTTCGCTGGAGCGGTGTGTCCGTTCAACAGGGCTTTTACCTGCTCAAGACGGGCAATCTCTGTATCGATTGTCTGGATAATCTCTTTCGTGTCCATGGTGGGAATTATAGTCGTAGCCCGTCGGGGGATTCTTCGTATGTCTCCAGCCTCTGATTCTTAGAGCGAGTAGGCGCAACGCAGTTGGCTAATGCCCTTTGCAGATATATGGAACTGGAGCAGGTTGCCGGACACCCAATGCGAAGAACATGTGTCAATTGAGCGCTACGGGTTTGTTTTCACGGACGCTCCGAGCCCTGAAAACACTTGAAGTCCAGATTCATCCTCACTGTCCTTGGGGCGTAGAAATTCGTCTCGTTGAAGAGCACCCTCCGCAAGTCCTTTCTTTCCCTCCATAAGTTCATCGAGAAGCTGATCGAAGGTCCGCGCAATGCTGCCCGTCCTGTCCTCCAGGACTGAGCGAGCGGGCAATAGTCAGTTGGAGGCGACTATGCGCGGGGGCCTAAGGTTGACTCTTCCCTCGAAGGGCCTCCACGGTTCGGCCAAACAAGCCGCCCACCGTGTTGCCTGGTGTGATGTACCCGCATTGAGGGTTCAAGAGAGATGGTTCCCCGAATCGCGGGTCAACATTCGCCCACAGCGATTTCGAGCGCATACGAACGACGAGTTTCTTCGCCAACATATCCACCTACACACGGGCCACGAGTCGTCTTCATCGAACACTCGATCACCGCCCATGGGCCTGGTTGTGCAGGCTTGGCGGTCCGTTCTCTTGGTTGCCATGGTTCCGGTGTGGTCACGTGGTCGCACCGGAACTTTCTCGACCTCATGGTGTAATTTTTCCTACCCTAAGTAGGATCTAGAATTGCCTATCGGAGCCGCTACGTCGATATTTGGACGTACGTTTGCCATTGGGTCAATCAGTGATCAAGTTCTTAAAGAAAACTCCTGGTTTAGGGACATGCTTCTCGCCTGGAGACCGGCGGGCGATGCCCTTCACCGCGACATGACCGAAACAAGCAAACTCGTCTCAAGTGGCCAGATGCTGGAGGAGGATTCCAAGCGCCTCCGCCTGGCGATCCGCAACGGGTATTTTAATCTGTACCGGGGTGGCCAGTCTGTCGCAAAAATCGAATTCGGCAGCAGAGGAAGCCTCGAAGCTCGAATCCATAAGAAGTATATCCACGGCGACAAGAGCAGCGGTAAAACATACGTCACACTGACGTCGGCGGGGCTTCTCGACCCGGAGACAAGCAGGCTTCGGGCATACGGGGGCCCTGCCGAACTGCAAGGATGGATCGCCAACGCAAATAAGTACGTGGGCAAAGAGAAGCGGTTCGTAGACTTGATCGTTGCCCGCAACTCCGACACGATTGACCTTGAAATGGCGCTACCAGCCTATTCGCTCGAAGACCAAAGTGCGCCTCGGATGGACCTCGTTGCGCTTGAACCGGTCGGCAATCGCTGGCGGATAGTGTTCTGGGAAGCGAAGCACGTTGACAATGGTGACGCCCGCTGCCGGGGCGAAGTGGTTTCCCCAAAAGTTGTTGACCAACTTGAGCATTACAAGAAATGGCTAGGTCACGACAAACACCGCGAATTGGTCGCTTCCACCTATCAGAACACTTGTCGCCTGCTAGTGGCGTTCCGCGAATTGGCCAAGCGCGTCAATCCTGGGATCGAAGAGCTTGGGCCAGGCATTATCGCTACAGCGGCGGCAAACGCGCCGTCGCTCCGAGTTGATGAGGAACCTCGTCTTCTGATCGATGATCGCACCAGAGACCAGAGCACCAGAAGCCTCGCGTTCACGAAAGAGGGACACCTGGACAAGCTTCGCAGTAAAGGTCTACACGTGCAGATGGTTCATTCCGTAAATCAGATGGCGCTAGACGCGCATCATCTTTGATCGTTTGCCCCAAGGGCGTCGATATCACCGAGCTGACGCATCCGTTTCCGAGCTTGACAGAGTCTATTCGGATGTTCTGAATATGGTGTGCCTGCGGGGGAGTGCGGCTCGATCCCGTTACGAGCCACTTCTCACAATGGACGAACTTGGCTTCAAGTCTAAAAGTCGAAGGCAGGCTGACCCAACAACTCCGACTTATTCTTCCCCCATTCAATCAGCAGCACTGAGTCAGCGTCATCCGATTCGGTCGTTGCTGAGGCAATCAGATCCTCCCAGTATGCGACCACAAAGTTGCGGGCCGGGGATACAACGCATGCCCGGCCAGCAAACTGCACCATTGGGTCTTCCCCGTAGACGGCTTGATGGCGCTTTCTCACGAGATTTACCAATACGAACTTTTCGCAACCCAACGCATCTGCAAGACGCGTTCCCAGCGTCCAATTGCGGAGTAGTTCGTACCATCCATCCCGGACGCTATCAAACGCGCCATCTCGATTCAAGTACTTCGCGACCTGTTCTTGCTCGATGTACCGTTTTGCCTTCCGCAACTCTTCCTCCCGCTTTTTCAGTTCGGAACAATTGGCGGACCTGAACTTGGCTTCAACGACGACCAGCATCTTCTTCGGCCAAAGGAAGATCAAATCGGCTTCTGAACGAGCGAACGCCATCTCACAAAAGTCGTTAGAGCATCCGATCCACGGTTTCCACGGGGAGCCGTCGTGGGTCGTCCAGAAAATCGTTAGCGGCTCACCCGACGGGCACTCTAAAATGTTACTAATCGCCGCCGATAACATACTGTGGCGCTCAAAAAAACGAAACACATTCCAAGTCACGGCATCTTCTGAATGTTCATATCCCATCCGAGATTCACGTTTGAATCGCAGAATAGGGTCAAGACGCAGTTGGTCCTGGGACTCACGCCATAAGAGGTTCTCATAGAAGTCATCGTACACATATGTAAAACCACCGGGCGTCCGGTGAACCTTGATCCGATGGTCTGGACAAGGACTATTTCGGGCGCATCCGCGCACTGGGCATTTGGCAATTCCTCGATTCCAAAGCTCTGCGACTCCGAACGGCATTTTATATCCTGGCATTGGAGTAACCGCGAAAAGGCGAGTTTATCGGGGGGATGGTGAAGTTGTCCAGCGAAGCAGAATGCCTCAACTGGAGCCGAACTGAGCCAGGGACTGTTCTGGAATCGTGCCTTTTGAAGTGCACTGAGAAATGCCTTTTCTCCACCTCCTCTATCACGTCCTCCAGGCGAGTGGCAGTTGCCGTAAGGTTCAAGGCGCTTGTAGATAACCCCCGCCCCGCCTTCTGACAACTTCGGAATGGCAGCGCTAGTAAGTTCATACCTCTTGGGCATCGTCATCTCCAATTCCAACCAAATACCAGAGCATTCCGCACAGTATAAAGGTAGCAAGGATCCGAACAGTGTATTGCTGGGCTCCGAGGTAAATTCTGGCCCGCCCGCACAGTAGGTTCCTGCTGTTGATCTGGACTATAAGATTGCCGCAGGACTTGACCAGACGGTCGTGTGGCGCACTCCTTGGCGTCAAGACCACAAATGAGTGCCAGAAGCTTTGAAAGCTAACATTGAGGTAATCGGGATTGGTCACATCTCACGAGACCACCGTAACGCGCTCTCTCCTATGTCAACGTATACATTAGGTATCTAACAACAATCCTGAACAAACTTTCGCGGTATTGACACAGTCGCTGCCGGGCTAATAAAACGAGCAGTCAATCAAAAAATTGAAGCGTACTCTGTAAGAAGGTTTGCGGGCCGCAATTTATGAGGATCACCACTACTGGCATTCGTCTGTCCGCCAGCGATGTAAGCAACCACCTGGCCTGTAATCACCTCACGTCGCTTGATTTGGCTGTCGCCAAGGGCACTCGTTCGGCCCCCAAGTGGAACTCCCCTGACGCCTGGGTGCTACAACAGCGAGGTATAGAGCACGAGAACGCATACATTCAGCATTTAAAATCGCAAGGCCTTTCCGTCGCCGATCTCCGAAATGTCGGAGAGGAGACTAGCTCCTTTGACAGGACTTGCGCCGCAATACAGACCGGCTCCGACGTGATAGTCCAGGCTGTGTTGGCAGAAGGAGAATGGTTTGGTCGCGCCGACGTACTCCGGAGGGTAGCGCTGCCGAGCAAGCTCGGCGAATGGTCTTACGAAGTTTATGATTGCAAGCTTGCTCTGGAAACGAAGGCTGGAACCATTCTTCAGCTCTCTCTTTATTCGGAACTTCTTGGAGGCATCCAAGGGAAGGTTCCAGAGTTCATGTATGTGGTACCGCCAAGTGACGGATTCCTCGCCGAGCCGTACCGGGTTTCCGATTTTGCAGCTTATTACAGGTATGTGAAACGTCGTTTGCGGAGCGCCGTCGAGGATCAGGGCCACAGTACCGGAAGCTATCCTGAGCCAACCGAGCACTGCCCCGTGTGCAGGTGGTGGGGAGAATGTGAAGATCAACGGCGGAAAGACGATCACCTGTCCTTAGTTGCGGGCATCAGCAGACTCCAGCGTAAACAGCTCACTGCCTGGGATGTGACAACCGTAAAGTGTCTATCGGTCCTGCCTCTGCCGTTGCAGCGCCGTCCCGAACGCGGCTCCAAGAAGGGATATGTGCGTGTCCGGGAACAGGCTCGGGTACAGGTAGAGGGTCGCGTTCAAGCCAAGCCGATATACGAGGTACTCGAATTAAATAAGGAACATGGCTTCTGTGGTTTGCCGGAGCCATCGCCCGGGGACGTGTTCTTCGACCTGGAAGGCGACCCCTTCGTAGGCCGAGGAGGGAGAGAATACCTGTTCGGTTTCGCATTCGATGATGCGAATGTCACCCCTTTGTATGAATGCCGGTGGGCAATTACGGCGGAAGAAGAGAAACAGGCGTTCGAATGGTTTGTGGACAGGATGATCGCCCAGTGGGCACGACATCCGACGATGCACATTTATCATTTCACCGGCTATGAACCCGGTGCCTTAAAACGGCTCATGGGTCGCTATGCCACAAGGGAAGAAGAGATCGATCGCATGCTGCGGGCTCGTCTATTCGTTGATCTTCATGCAATTCTGAAACGAACCGTCCGGGCTAGCGTGGAGCAGTATTCTCTGAAGGCGCTCGAAGTGTTTCACAGCTTTGAACGGAAGGTGATATTGGATGACGCCCGCCAGGCCATGCGCCAGATGCAGCACTTTCTTGAACTGGGCGACTTGGCGCGGATTGACCAGTCCATACGTGAAACGATCGTTCTCTACAACGCCGACGATTGCTATTCGACGTGGTCGTTGCGTACGTGGTTGGAGACACTTCGGCGGTCGTCTGAGGAGTCGGGGCAGGTTGTGCCACGACCTGTGTTTTCAGATGGAGCGCTTCCGGAGAATGTGGACGAGCGTCAGCAGCGAACGGCAGAATTGGCCGCACGTTTGCAGATTGGTGTACCTGACGACCCGGAGCAACGGAATCAAGAACAGGGGGCGCGATGGCTTTTGTCGAACCTACTGGATTGGCACCGCCGGGAATTGAAGTCCGAGTGGTGGGAGTTCTACCGCCTCGGTGAGCTATCCGATGAAGAGCTATTGGACGAGAAGTCCGCTTTGTCAGGGCTACGCCATATCGAGAGAGTAGGGATCCGGCGAAACATCGTCACCGACCGATACGCATTTGAAAAACAGGAAACCGACGTATGCCCGGGTGATGAACTGTGCGTCAAGGGAGAGAAGATAGGCGAGGCTGCCAGCATCGATATTGTGGCAAGAACGGTAGATATCAAGAAGACCAAGGGGGCGGCGGAAGACCATCCGGCTGCCGTGTATGTTAAGGATATCGGCCCCGGTACCCAGGTTCTGGCCGAGGCCATATCCCGAATCGGGTCCTGGGTTGCGGCAAATGGCGTGGATGCGTCTGGGTCATACCGGGCGGCGAGGGATCTGTTAATGCGTCAGCCGCCGAGGCTCACGGACAGACGCGAGACGCTCATTCTCCCGGGCGAGAACACCGTTACGGCAGCCCTACGCCTCGTAACATTGCTCGACCACTCCGTCCTCGCCATCCAGGGGCCGCCCGGATCGGGCAAAACCTCCACGGGCGCACTAATGATCTGTGAGTTAGTACGTCAAGGTAGACGAGTCGGCATCACTGCGACAAGCCATAAAGTCATCGCCAACCTGCTAGAAAAAGCTATCGCGGCAGCCAGCGAATTAAACATCAATATCCGTTGCGTGCAAAAAGTTAAGAAGGAAGACAAGCCCGAGCACGATCTTCCGCATCTAGTGACGACGCTTGACAACAAGGAAACGCTGACCGCTTTTCTGGGCGGGGCTGATGTTTTGGCGGGCACCCAGTGGCTCTGGACGCGGGAGGATTACTTTGAAGCTGTTGACGTTCTTTTTGTGGATGAAGCTGGGCAGATGTCGCTCGCGAACGTTCTCGCTGTAAGCCAGGCCGCCAAGAGTCTCGTTCTGCTTGGCGATCCGCAACAACTTGAGCAACCGCTGAAAGGAAGTCATCCCGACGGTGCGGATGTTTCGGCACTCGAGCACCTACTTAACGGGGCAAAGACAATCTCTGCTGATAAGGGCTTGTTTCTAGAAAATACCTGGCGGCTGCATCCGAGCCTCTGCGCGTTCACTTCAGAAGTGTTTTATGAGGGACGCTTAAGCTCTCGAGCAGGCCTGGAACAACAGCGAATCGAAGGACACCCGACGCTGGGGCAGGCTGGTCTCTGGTTTGTTCCTGTTGCCCATGAGGGCAATCAGAATTCTTCGCCAGAGGAAGTCGAGGCTATTGTCACACTGGTCCAGGAGCTGACGCGATCTTCCGTCAGGTGGGTCGATAATAAGGGTCAAAGCCGCCGACTGCAGCTCCGCGACATCCTCATCGTCGCTCCTTATAATGCGCAGGTGTCCGATTTGGCAGCTCGGCTTACCGATGCCCGGATCGGGACGGTGGACAAATTCCAGGGGCAAGAGGCCCCGATCGCAATCTACTCACTTACAAGTTCGTCGCCGGAGGATGCGCCCCGAGGGATGGAGTTTCTCTACAATCCGAACCGCCTGAACGTCGCAACCTCGCGTGCCCAAGCGATGGTCATTATCGTCGGGAGCCCGCATCTTTTGGAACCCGAGTGCCATAGTCCACGTCAGATGCTTTTAGCAAATGCGCTGTGTCGGTACGTTGAACTCGCGCGAACGCCGGGATTAGCATTAGGAGACCCGCCCGCTTTGTAGGCCGGAGGACGCATATCAAACATCAAACTACGACCTGCTCATCGAGTTGGGCAAGCCTACTGTGCCACCTGTGGACGGTTCTTGGTCCCGGTCTATCATTTATTCGCTGAGCGCTTTGAGGAGCGCATCCTTCGCATCCGCGTAGTACACGACGGCAATCTACTTGGGAGCTGCTGCAAATGAGTATGGCCCGAACTTGTATGGCAGGAATTCGTAAAATGCTTGATCGCGACTAAGAAAGGTCTCAGCCCGAAGGAGAAAAAGCAGCTTTTGGAGCTGAGTTACGGAGACAGAGCCGTCGGCAAGACTCAGGAGCTTATCGAGGCGATCGACCCAAAGACTCTACGGCTTCCCTGGGTTCGTCTATCCCGACTGCGGAGCCAAGCCCATTTAGCGAGTTGGTTGTCCAGGACCGTGATGATCTGGTTGATCGCGGGACCAGGTTGCAACCCACTCATATAAACGTTACCCCCTAAACCTTTAGCCGTCTCCTGTCTAAGATCGGCCAATGCGGGGCTAATTCCAGTGAGTTTGGTGCTGAGTATTCCGACGACTCTTCCGTTGTCGCGCGAGATGACCGGAGAGCCGGAGAGTCCCTTTACGGAGGGGCCCTGAAGGTAAACAACATCAACCTTAATGTCTTTATTGAAGGGGACTTTGCGTCCGTTTACGGTTCGGTTCCCATTTACCGGCACGGTTTCGACTTGAACTGCAGCAAAACTCCCGGAGAGGCAAAATTTGGTCTCCACAGGTTTGCCTTCCCTGGTGAGAGCGCTAAACGGATATCCGATGATTGTTGCATCACCGCCGATATTGATGTCCCGTTCGTAGCCGACCCCAAGAAAGGGCAGCTTCTCTTTTGCGGTGACTTTTAAGAGAGCAAAATCCTTTCCCACACTTTCTGGAGAGATAGACATTGCGGGAGTGGCCAGCAGGTTCTGACCGGTAGATAGCTGAACACTAATGGCCCGGTGGTATGGACCATCGGTGTCTGCGATGACGTGAGACACGGTCATAGTCAGACCGTCCGGTGAAACAATAAATCCGGTGCCTCTGCTTTCGCCTCCGGCGTCGATGCTGACCACAGCGCTGGAGAATTTCTCGCAGGCTTGACGTTGCGATAGAGGTGAAGTCTGACCAAATGCTGGTGCGGAGAGAAGAATGATTAAACTGCCAAAGAGCCGATAGCTCGCCCTTCTTGTCACGCTGTCAACCTTTCACATGTGAATCTCCCGCTCTGAATAATATGCCAGGGGAGCGGAGGGTTCCCCGAAAAGTACCAGGGCCCGAGCGCTCCCTTAAGAGCTAGGCCATCGGGAGAATCCAGAGACATTTGTGCCGCACAGCACGCATTTTTCGAGGTTCAGTGGTTTCATCTTTCTTGAACACCAGACCGAGATAGCATGCCATCCCGGATACCTGCCTCTTTCCAGGGACGGCTCCTATCTTGCAAAAAATGGCGTGCAGAGATTCCAGGCGACCTCGGACACCGAGCTGCGCACAGGCGTCAAGTCGTTGTCGGCAGCCTTACGAACATGGCCTGCGCCGCTACTAGACCGGCCAGCCGACGAAGTTACGCGATTCAAGCCTCAGCTTTTCTTTAAGGGGGCCCGAGATGACATACACGCGGGGACTTTCGGCAAGGTCAAAAACCCTGTAGAGCTTGTAGCTTTCACCTCGTTGCTCGGATACCGCTAATTCTGTCTGTGAAATGAAGAACGGAGCATCCTGCCCCTGATTAGTTGCCTTCACCTCGATGAAAAGGGGTTGACCCTGCTCATCGACCGATTCGATGTCATACCCGAGCCCGTCGCCAATAGTGTCGGACACCCAAATCACCTTCTTCGCGAGGTCGGGACGGCCAGCCTCCGTCAGCCTTCTCTTCTCTAGGGCAACGACCCAAACCTCACCCGCTTTCCCAAGCGCCCTGTTCTTGGCGTCCCTCTCAGCAAAATTCGTTTGAAAGGCCCTGCGGCCAACGAGGTCTTGAAAGTCCCTGGCTTCTGTAACAGGAATCTGCGGAACCGGAACGAAAACATCAGACGTAATTTCCGCAAGGGCTTTCTCATGAACGACGCCGGTCGTAACCATCCGGCTTGCGAGTGGGTCTAGCACGACGAAACGAAGCAGCACTTGGGCGTTCTTGGCGACCGCCTCGTTCAATCGGGGCAACCCTGCCTCGTACAAGACAGAGTCGATATTTTGGAACTTATAGTCGACTGAGCCTCTTGTCCGCCCGATCTGCTGCGCTACGCGATCCAACGCCGTGTTACGGGTAAATGCCTGACCGCTCAACTTGTGACGCAAGCAATCGAAGTAAGCGTCTGCGACGACTTCACATTCATGCAAACTCCAGTCCCCTGTCCTGGCAGGTAACGCTTCGACGTGGAAGCCCAATCTAGATAGTCGAGTTGCTGCCCCGCCCGGGCTGATACCACCGGAAAACATATCTGATTTGAGGGGACCGAACTCGGGGAACTGGTACCCGTGCGCCACTCCCGCGATGGCTTTAGAGTCGTATTCCTCTCCTTCGAAGAGCAGGGGATAATCACGCGACAGGCGAAAACCGTAAAACTTTAGGAATTCCTCTCGTCCGAGGCGTTTGCACTCACCGATCGCCAACCGGACGGCTGTAGGGCTAGTCAACTCAGATAAGGACATGGAACAATCATCGGCCCGCCAAGCTGGACGAACAAGCGGGAAAACTGATGGAGAGGATTTGCGGGCGTTCAGAGAAACTGATGCGGGGCGGCTGGAAACCCGATTTGGCGGCCAGCCTCATAGGCGCTTGTGCCGTTGTCGGTCGTCGTGCTGGTGCAGTTGACCTGATTCCCGATCTGAGTGCAGTTCGTGTTGGTGGTTTGCCCAAGCGCCGCTGACGACACGAGCCCGCATATGATAAGTGTTAGTCGTCTTCTCATTCCAGCACCTTCTGTTTTCCCTAGACAGCTTCTGATCTTCAGTAGTTTCAGGTGCGCCCCATGGACTGGCAATACTCAATGTCCCATTGACGCAGATCGAATGGTGCAACTTGTCTCCCATGCATGGGCCATTACCTTCATGCTCGCAGAAGGGTGACTTGCCGTTCCATGGCCTGTAACAGTGGAGCACGGCCAGTCCTGCTGACGGGCCCTGTGGGGGTTCGGTCAGGCCCCCGGTACGCGAGAGGTTCGACCGGGGGGGCGCGAATCGTCTTCCAAAGACCTAAACTGAGAATCAACCATGGACACATTCTGCTCACAGTGCAACGCTCCCATGACCTGCGATCCAGGTCATGACTGCTGGTGCGCCGATCTCCTCCCCGCACTGCCGGTTCCTGACCAAGGGCGACGGGGTGTCTCTGTCGCGATTGCCTGGCGATAAAACTGGATCTGCAAGTGACGCTTACCGAATGGACCGGACCCCGATGAAGGCAGGCGACTAAGCCATGAAGACAAGATCCTCTGCCGCGCCACCAGCTCAAATTTATCTGCTTCAGAAGTCACGGCTTTAACTTCTCCATCCGCTGATGAACCTGGTCATGACCGCTACCGTGCCCTGGGCGACGCGCTTGTACGCCCAGGCGGTGAACCTCATCAAGAACGCGGAGATCGCGTCAGCGGTCGCGAGCGGGACAGGGCTCGCCAAAAGCCGCGCTCGTGGCCACCCGGCTTGAGCCGATCGTGCTGGAGCTGTTGAGAGACAAAGGGTGTCAAGCCCAACCCGGGCCGAGGTGGAGATGCTTCTCAGCCAGGTCCTGGAATGGAAGGTGCGGAACTGCCTTGGCCCGTCACCGCACCGATGTGGGTTGAAAATTGGTAGAGCTTGGGTTCTGGTATCGTCGCAGTATAACCAGGATCATTCCTCACCGTCCGTACACCATCAACCGGTTGAAGATGCTATGCTCCCAGGCGGAAAGGATGCGCGAAGTGTGGATTCGATGATCTTCAACCTGCTCGATTGGTTGACCAGCAAAGATGTCGTGGAGATCGGGCTACAGGCCGCCCTACTGGTAGCAACTTGTGGGCTTATTGTGGTTGGGTACCTTCAGACTCGAACTGCACGCGCTCAGGCCGAAGCTGCATTGTCCCAGGCTAATGCAGCCAACGAGCAAGTGATCGCTGCGCGAGAGCAGGCTGAAGCCGCGAAGATTCAACTACGCGAGCTTCTCTCCCAGGGGATTGCTGCAAGGCGTCCGTTCTTTGTAATGATGCCACGTATGCATGCAACGACGACTGAAACACTGCTTGTTAATCAGGGGCCCGGAATTGCCTTTAAGGTAACATGGAAGTTCCTCGACGAACACACTTATACCGGTTACGATGCACTCGGAACGGTAGGGGTCAATGTTCCAGTGGTTCTGGCATACAACACCCCTCAAGGGCACAAGCTTTTGCAACCTGAGGAAGTACACAGTCACGTGGGAGTGCGCCTTGACTATGAGGATTCTGCAGGGAAAGCATATACCACTGTCATAACGCGAACACCTGAAGGTGGATTTGTGAGCGACATTGAGACCATTTGAGCCGCGAATCTCGACTCCGGGCCCAGCCGTCTTGGCTGTTGTCACGATGATCTCCGCCCGATGCCTCTTTCGCAACTTGTACCGGGAGTGACCCGTGCAACGCCTGTAAGAACTGCAAATATTGCGCCGATTGCGCGAAGCGGGGTGGGAAGCGCGGTGTTTGCAAGTGACCGGTGTCCAGACCGTAGTTCAGGGTTCACGAACCGGGAGTATACTTGCGCAACCCCGGGAATCAAACTGAATGTCTGGCTAAATGAGCCTTCCCCCTCGCCAGAAAAGAGAGAGCCTCTCGTGCGCAAACTTTTGGTTGCGATTGCAGTTTTCGCTTTCTTCCCGCTGGCGCTAGCCCAACAAACCCTCAACAACGACTCCGTCATCAAGATGGTCAAGATGGGGTTTCAGGACGACATGATCGTCAATGCCATCAACCGGTCGCCAGGGACCTACGACACATCCGCCGATGGCCTCAATGCCTTGAAGAACGCTGGAGCCGGGAGCAAGGTGCTCTCGGCAATGGTAGCAAAGGAGAGAGCACCGGCTGTGCCCTCGGCCTCGGCTCCGCCATCCGCGCGCCCTCAGATTGTACCTGCCGCAAACGTTTCTTCAACGGCTCAGCCCCTGGTGGCAGTGCCCCCTGCTGTCACGGCATCAAGCATGCCTGCGGAACGTCCACGGGTCTTTATTACTGACAGCTCGTCTTGGGAAATGCGAGGGGCCGTTGGCGGATCAAGTTCGGGGTTCGCAGGTGCCTCCAGTGGGGGAGCGAGGCCGCAGACGGCAGAGATCATCAAGACCTTTGGCCAGCGTTGCCCCGGCGTCGTGATCAATAGCAGGGCACAGGCCAGTGATTACGTGGTTGAACTCGACCATGAGGGTGGCAAAGGACTATTGACCCATAAAGATAAAGTTGCCGTCTTCGTGCAGACATCAGGCGACTCGATCTTCAGTAAGTCCACGCTGTCCGTGGGTGGGTCTGTTCAAGACGCTTGCGACTCAATCCTAAGACATTGGGCAGAGCATTCGTCTGAGCTTCGCACTGCGTCTGCTCCCGTCACTGTCCCAGCTTCGATGTCACAAGGCTCAACACCAGCTTCTGCGGCAATGGGCGCTTCCCACCTAAGTCTCGGCTCTACTCCCGATCATGCGGAGATAGACATCAATGGAGCCTTCGTGGGGAATACGCCGTCGGTGTTGGACTTACCATCGGGTCCTCAGACCATCACGATCAGCAAGAAAGGGTTCAAACCATGGACTCGTGTAATCAAATTGACCGGCGGAACAGTGAGCGTATTTGCTGAACTCGATCCACTCGAAAAAACAACCGCCAGCCAGTGAGTGCAACGAACGACAACGTGCCGACCATGAAGGCAGTTCACGCATGGACTGAGGCGCTTGACTCGGGACCTGCCTGGCGCTTCGCGGCCTCCCCCCGGTGATTCTGGTTTGCGCCGTTCACCTTTTTGTCGAGAGTTCGGTTTGTCCGATGCCCCTGAAACCCTTGCCAGAAGAGTAGGGGACTTTCGCACTCTCGACGAAATGTCCTATTTTGTCGAGAGGGAAGCGCGGGGCCCGGCGAGACGGAAAAACGCTGACCGATCTTTTAAGTGAAACGTTCACTGTGTTGACGTCACTATTCTGCAGAATCCCATAACGAGGCGAATCGTGCGGGGCGCGTGCTTACCGCTGTTGTTGGCCCCACTTACTAGACGCCCACTTTGCCTCAACGTCCGTAGGGTTAGCAGGCCTACATGGGATATTCAATGTCTAGAAACCGAAGTCAAGGAGAATGCCAATGAGCGACCCGAATCCCAGAGGATCCATCACTCTGCCCAGTGACTTTCACTTCGGGCATCTTCGCCCCGACCACAACAAGCCTGAAGCACCTGCTCCCCCACCACCTCTTGGTCCGCTCTCCGCATTTGTCGGAGACTTCGTAGGGAACGGCTTCAACACGATCTTCCGGCCCGATAGCACTTCTACGCCAACCCCACTCCCGAACCCGGTTCCCGCTCCTCCGCCGCCGCGCGACAACATTCTGGAACTGAATCTCACCTCCGAGACCCTCTCGTTTTCGAAAACTTTGGGCTCGGTTCCAAATCGCGGAACCGGATCGCAACCAGACGCCTTCCTTAACGGTGTACCCTACCTTCAGACCGTCAACGACATCACGATCCACGGGGAGAAAGTCGGGATCCACTTCGAACCCGGAATGTGGATTCACGTGCCGTCAACCACTATTCCACCGCTTGGCGAAGCAGTCACCCGTATGGCTTCCATCCCTCACGGGACAACCATCGAGGCTCAGGGTCTGGTTAGTCCGGCCACCCCCGGGCGACCGACCATCGACCCCGTCGATATCACCCCGTTCGTAACCGGCAGCAACCCACCCACGAAGGTCCCCAAGTTCGCCAGCCAGACCGCGAATAACCCGAACACGCCCCGTATCCCTCAGGATCTGGGACCATTTATCACGCGGGGGACGATCACGCAGGCGATGTTGGATGATCCCAACAGTGTGTTGCGAGATCTCGTCAACCAGCAAACGATCCTAAGCAAGACCACAATCTTTATCTCCACCGCCCCGCCATCTCCGGTGGGGATGTTCGGTGGCGGAACAGACAATATTGCGTTTCTGCTTGGCCAAGCGAATGCCGCAGCGCCGAACGCCCAGACGACGCAGATGACCGCTGTCTTCTGGATCGAAACTGTCCAGGAGACGATTCTTGTTCCACCCTTTCATGTCGGCGGGCCGCCATTCGCGATCAGAGGCAAACGCAGCGTACAAGGTCAGAAGGTACCGACATTTTCTGTGACTCCACCCCTTGACCTGGGGGCGCCGCGTGAACTTAAGGTTACGTTCACGCAAATTCAGTATACGCAGACCGTCTTACTAAATTTCGCAGGGTTGACCTGGCCGCATGTCTCGGTGAATACGCTTGTGCCAGCCGATGACATTGTCGTTCCCGCCTCTGCATGGGCATGAGGATTTGATGTTTAGCGTCGAGTCCCAAGGGTTATTGCGCCGCGCTTGGTCGTTGAACTGGGGATCGGGCGCGTAAAGGAGTTGGGGGGCAGAAACGCCATCTTCTACACGATACAGCCGGGCCGGGATGGTAGCCGATACTGGCTGCGCAGGCACCGGAGCGCGGTCGGGTGCGGATACTCCTATGGTGTATGTTTGCACGGCGTTCGGGGGGTTGGGTCGCGCATCGGCCACAGTGCCGTACAGGTTCATGCGGTGGCTACGAGCTGGAGCGTTATCGGTTCCTGCGGGTTTATGGTGGAGCGAACGCCGGAGAGCTGCGTCAACGATCTGTCGGAATCGACCAACATCCTGCACGATAAATCAGCGGTTCCGGCACGCGTTCCAAGTTTCTGGCTCTGGCGCACGGCAAGCAGATAGAGCACCCTCGTGTTCGTTCACAATTCGGACTTGACGGACTACACTCAGGGCGATACGTGGGCCACCTGCCCAAACAGCTTGAGCTGCGTCAGGAGACCGCCAATGGGTGATGTTTCAACCAAGGTTTTGCTCGTCGTAGTGGGTACGCTATCCGGCATTGTTTCTACGTTGATTGCTTCCGCCTATAAAAGCTATTTGGATAGAACAGCGGAATTGCGGAAGAACAGAGCAGAGACTCGGCGAGATTACTTGGACCCGCTGCGCGTCGCTTCGAAGGATCTTCGCGCTTGTTTCGAGCGTGTCTATAAGCTCGTCATTTCAGAGAAGAACATCTCGCAAGCTGACCTCAGAGAAAATTACAACCTCCGGTTTTGGTTTCGCCGATGTAAGGACTACATAGTTGACCCGAATGCCCAAGGGACAGAGGAGATGAGAAGAAGAGACTTCGCGATGCATAGTGGCGGAATCGGCTGTGAAGCCACTTCCACCCTCTATTACGCGGCATGCTACCTCTATTACGCCACACGCATCCGATTGAAGAGCCCTTATATCCGTTTGGGAAGCGACGATCATGAATTGATTGCCAGGATTGACGATGTGCGTGCCAAGTTCAGCCAACTTGAGTTCTACAGCGTGACCCAAGACTCCACAGGGGTGTCAATGAAGAACGCGAGTGGCGAAATGAAAGATTATCGGCAGTTCTGCGAAGCAATCACGAGTAGTTTAGAGGGGGCTTGGTTTATGACACTCACGGACGTGTTCTTCAAGCTGCACTCTCAAGGTGCAGAGGATGCCCAAGCGTTTCTTGCTTCATTGGATAGACTGAGCACTTTTCTCGATCAATCATTGCCTGCAAAAGGTTGATCCGCCAAGAGCAAAACACGACCCCGCGACCGACGTGGCTTTCCGGGAAATGGTGACCTGATGGCACCAAATGCAGCAGTGCGCTAGGGGTAGCGGTTTGTGCCTGTATTTGGGCGTTATGCTCAAAAGCTCACGCAGCGCTACCTGATGGCAGGATTCTAAGATCGTCTGCTAAGGCCGACCAAAAAGCGGGGAAAACGCAATCGCTGCCGGTAAAACGACTCGAAGCCTTGGTACCAAAACGCTGATGCCTGTCTTTCCTTGTCAGCCATGGTGCCCCAGAGAGGTTGTTAGAGTTAGCAGTCGCCTCCGCTGGGAGAATAGTCCAAGTTGCGGTGATCTGGGGATAGATGGTCGCCTCAGCCTATAATTCGTCTCATGAGCAAGGCAGACCTGGCGGTGAAGATCGTTCCAAGTGAAGACGGAGCCTACACCGTGGTGAGCGTCGGCGAACGGGTCTGGCGCAAGAAGTATCGGTCCATGGAGGATGCAACCAGCGAGGCTGCAGAGTTGCAGATCATGACGCCAAACGAGAAGGGACTTGTGGACATGTCTCAACCCATGCCGACCTACGCGCAAGGCTTTACCGCACCTTCCGTAGAAGTCGATCTTGATGAACTCAACCAGCGAGGCTTTCTGCTGGATGCGTGAGCCTGGTCCTCAACGGTCTCACCGTCTGAATTGCTCTCTTTGGTGGCACAACGATTGAACCGCCATCAAGCGGAGAGCTTAGCCGGGGAGTTGGGTGCATGAAACGAGCGGACTTAACAGAAGAAGAGAGGGACGAAGTGACCGTGCTCCAGCCTGTTGGAACCTTTGCAGCGGTTTGGAAATCCCCTTGAGCGACCGGCAAAATAATTCCTTGGCCAAAGCCTTCGGGCCGAACCCATAGTGCCAGACAAAAAGAGGCCCTAGCGAAGCCAGGGCCGTCCCTAAGAAGCTAATGCAGCGAATCATACGCTTGGCGGTCGAACTTAGACAGTTACCTTTCGGATGCGTGTCACGGTGACTTTTCCTGCGACGCCCGCCCTTTCCTCCCGGCAATCAAAATGGTCCCCCCCGAATAAGCATGTTTGGCCTAGACCGGGGCCAGGGACGCCCCGTACCCTGCGGTTTTCTGAAGCAGTCACTGCCAACAAAGGACGAGCGCGTATTGGGCATGCCAGGGTTACTGGCAGGTTGGTGTCACGTTTAGTTGGGCCTCGATAAGGGTTGGGATTCCCACAACCTGATCGCTGCGATCACAGCATCCCGTTCATCTACTGTTAGCTCCTCGGGCAGTTCCCCAGCTATGACGTGGTGAATACTGGCTACTGGCTCAGGTCCAGTCAGCAAGGCTATATACCAGTGCCGATCACCTGCCTCGTCCTTGTACTGGCTTCCCAGAACTACAAAGTCGCCAAAGGTGCCGACCCGCATACTTTGGATCAGTTCAATTGCGGCCATAGCTTTCCCAGTCGATGACATTATGCGCCTACCACTGTGGATGCGGCCGCCAGCTCTAGCCCGATCCTGGCATGGTAGCTATTCCTTCCAGAGCGCATATAGCCACGCAGTGCAGGTCAGACGGGTTCTTGCCGGATAGCTAAGGTTCCATATTTGCGGGGGCATACGGGGGCCAGGGGATTTCGGGCTATGCCCGTTTGGAACATGCGGAGGGCCCGCCCTTAGCCGGTGATAGATCCAGGTCCATCTTTTTTAAAACGCCGCACGTCGGAGGCGACCGTTCGCGCTGGCTCAGCGTCCTAGATAGTTGAGGAAACGTGATGAAGAAATGTCCTACCTGCTACGCGATCATGTGCGAATCGATCAGACCAACCCGGGTCCCTGAGTTGCAACACAAGCCCATTGACGACACTCCCGAGGTCTCACCGGCCAGGGTTCGACATGAGTGTAGCCAATGCGGTCACACGGAAGAATCGTTTGCCAAACCCGCTCCGGCTCCAGCAGGCCACCAGCTGTCACCGCACAGAGTGAGGTAAACACACCCACGCAGACCAATCCCAGTATGTCGAGCCCCGCACAAACCCAATCTGCAACCGCTTGATTTTCCCGGCCTGGTAGATGGGCTTTTGACCATTTAGGCGGAGTTCCTGCAAAAGGGGATTTTGGTCATCGCCGGGTTAGTGGAAGGTCAGGGTGGGTGGTGTCGAAGGCGAAGCTCCACTTGGCGACGGTGTGCTGCGGGTCGCTGGTCTGGAGGAGAAGGACGGTGATCTGGGGGGTCCTGCGCGGGCAGGCCTTCCATGGTGAGGGCATTTATGACGATCGTGACGTTGTCCGACATAGAGCGCTCCGTTGCGATGAGGTGGATCACCCACGCGAACGGGGAGATCCGGAAGCATACGTGGGTGAGGGATCTGCGAGGCCCGGGAGCGACCAGCGCACACCGAGGAAGGGACGGGGCAGGTTAAATTACGGCTTTCGACGGATGGAAGCTACCAGGTGAAGTAGACGCCGGAGGCTGCCGGTACAGCGATTCACGCTGAGTGGGCAGGACAATATTGCTACTCCCAACGAAAAACCTTCGCCGAGAGCGCCGCGCAAACGACAAAGACCAAGACCAGTCCGGCTACGTCGACCAGATGGGCTGACCACGGGTCGCCGTTCCAGATTCCCTGGAGTAGAGGTACGGCGTAGGTTAGGGGAAGCACTCGTGCCACCGCGTGAAACACTGGCGGCAGGGATTCAATCGGGAAGAAGAGTCCTGAGACAGCGATCATCGGGTACAGAATCAGAGCGGCGATCGGCTGTGCAAAACGTGCCGTGGGAACGATGCTGGCGATGAGAAAGCCTATCGACAGGATACTCCAAGTGCTGATCAGCAGGGCAATCGTGAAGGAGAACAATGGAACATGAACGCCGACTGGGTAGTAGCGCTTGCCTGCCAGAACCATCAGGGCCAGCGAAACCGCAGTGAGCAACAGCTTGACGAGCACGTGGGCGGTAAGGATCGTCTGCGGGCGCAGCGGCGTGGCGCGGAGTCGCTTGAGGATGCCGCCCTCCCGGTAGATCGAGATAATCGTGACCAGGGAAAGCACAGCGCTGATGCCGATCAGGAGCGACGCGAAAACCGGAAGACCCACGCGGATAAAGCTGCTAGCAGCCACTGACGACGGTGCGAGTCTGCGGCTGGCTACTCGACCCCAAGCGAGGAAAATAAGAACCGGGAACCCGATTGTGCCGAATGCGCCAAGCGGCTCGCGCAGGAAGATTTTGATCTCGATCCAAGTCAGTTTCCAGAGTCCGTGCAGCATCATGATTGAGCCTATTCGCGAATCGAGCGACCGGTAAGCTTGAGAAAGACGTCCTCAAGGTTGGGGAGAATCGTGCGGAAATCGGTGACCAGGATACGGTTCTCGGAAAGACAATGAATCACTTCGGTCACCAGGTCGTCACCCGGGCCCCGAATGGTGATTCGGTTCCCATTGCAGATCACAGCATCAACTCCCGGTATCGCCCGAAAGCGCTCTGCCGCGATCGGGTCCTCCGTAGTGAGAGCGACGGTTCGCTCTGGGCAATGCCGGTCGACGAGCCTAACCGGACTGTCGATGTCGATGATCCGTCCGTGCTCAATGATGGCTACCCGGTCACACAACCGCTCGGCCTCCTCCATCAGATGGGTGGTCAAGAAGACCGTCTTGCCGCGATCTCTGATGCCACGCACCAGATCCCAGATTGCCCGTCGCGACTGCGGGTCCAGCCCCGTGGTCAGCTCGTCGAGAAACACCACCTCTGGATCGTTGATCAGCGCAAGGGCAATAAACAGCCGCTGCTTCTGGCCTCCGGAGAGATTCATAAACCAGGTGTCCCGCTTATCGGCGAGGCCGAGCTGTCCGAGCAGGTGTTCGGCATCCATCGCGTTCTTCCGGTACAGCGAGGCCCACAGGTCAACTGCCTCCCACACTTTGATCCGCTTTTGTAACTGCGCCTGCTGGAGCTGAACCCCGATCCGGTCCTGCAGCTCGTAAACTTGACGGTGGGGGTCAAGACCCAGAACGGAGATAGTGCCCCGATCGGGCCTGCGCAGCCCTTCGATGCATTCCATTGTGGTGGTCTTTCCAGCGCCGTTGGGTCCGATCAAACCAAAAATCTCGCCCTCGCTTACCTCCAAGGACACCTCATCGACAGCCACCGTGCGGCCATATGTCTTGCGAACTCCGGAGACTCGAATGACTGGATGCATGTAGTTTGCGAAATTGGCCAGTCTGGAGGGCTGGCAATCCACTGGCTACCACTGACGATAACAAGGTTCCGTGAGTTGACCCGAAGTGGATTGTTGCGATCGGCACCGCCGCATCCTTTTGCTACGAAAGCCCCCGGCCCGTCGAATTTGGTGGCGTCGGCCTGAACTGGGACAAAATTGGCTGGCGCGTGCGGGTGAATTTCGCCCCCCTTATCCACCGCATCCGTCCGAAGGACCATATCGACCTCCTCCGCCCCATGCTGCCCTCGCGGTACTCGGCGCTACAGCAATCGGGGAACGGACTGCAGTCGATATATCTGACGGAGATATTGCCCCCTCTGGCCGAAGTCCTGATCGGCCTTATTGGTGAGGAAGCCAAATTGATTGCGGGCCAAAGCGCGGCATTGAATCCAGAGGCGATCCCACAAACCCAAAACGCAGACCTGGAGATGTGGGAGCATCATATCGAAGCCACGATCGAGTCCGATTCGCTGATTCCGGGCACCAATCGTGAAGCCCTCATCGTGGCCCGGCGAGGACAAGGACTCTTCAAGCTGCGGGTAATGCAAATTGAGAACCGTTGTCGAGTGACCGGCGTCAATAACCCTGTACACTTGGTCGGAAGCCACTGCAAGCCCTGGCGCGATTCAAGCAATGAGGAACGCCTTGATGGGGAAAACGGCCTTCTGCTAACCCCGACGATCGACCACCTCTTTGATCGCGGATTCATTGGTTTCGAGAACTCCGGTGAACTGATTGTCTCGCCAGTCGCCCACGTTCCTTCGCTGAACCGTATGGGGGTGGCGACGGACCGGCTCGTGAACGTGGGGACATTCACCGGTGGGCAGAAGCATTTTCTTGAGTATCACCGCGACTCGGTCTTGTTGCGGGTTGCACTATAGCCAGGGGGGTGGCTCCCGAACCCTGAATTCAAGGGCTGGCGGACCTGGTTGGATATGCATCAAGTTCAAGGGCCCGTCGAGCCACGGTACTGACAACCTTAATCGGCCTGACACTCCAATCAGCTTGACCCGTTGACTATTCGGTTCTCAGACCAGCACGGAGGATAGCCCTAGAAGGTCGGGGGGCCGGATCGGGGCTCGGGAATGAAAAAAACACATATGACCGGCGTTCCGTAGAATAGCCGAAAAGAATCGTGTTTCCTCTGGAGAGCTGCCTGCCAGAGTTCACGCCTTTCTGCGATCAGGAACGCGTCGATCAACGCGCCGCGATAATCGATACGATTGTCAGGAGTTAACAGCTCATTTAGATAAAGGTGACCCCCTTGTACCAAGTTCATGAGCTGTTACATTTCACGAGATTCGCCGGTATCCGAGCGTTACATGTCGTCGCAACAGTCGTCGGTTTTCTGATTCTTTTTTCACCTGCGTATCTCTACGACGATCAAAAAGAGAAAATAAGGGATCGCCTCGCAACCCTATGGGTTCAAGTATCCCTGGCCGATAAAACTACTTCACAGAAGCTACTGGTTTTCGTGACTAGTTCCGCGCGGCTGGCGAGCGCAGCACTTGATTACCTACTCGGCAGCCAGATTCTCTCTTGGCGTTTTGTCGTGGCGTCCCTATGGCTTTCTCAAGCGTCAATCTACCTCCTACACAGCGGGGTTCTCTTCTGGGAGGCCCATGCCGTGGGTGCCTCGCACATTCCTAGTCATGCCCGGTACGGGAGTTTATTAGATTTATGGGAGGCTGGTTTTGGCATCGTGGCGGCCATATTTGCACTCGCCATCATACCCAGGCTTAGGTTTTCCAGACTGACTAGTGTGCTGGTTCTGCTGCTTATTCCGTTATCACAGTACGCTTTTGACTATTCGTCCAATGCCTCTCTCGCGACCGTAACCTATCCAGGCTATCGTTTCACAGAGCTGCTACTGATGGGAGGCTGGGTAGACTCCACCTATTTCTGGTTTCCGATGGAGGTCCTCCTGATCGGAACGCTCGTGGATATGACGGTATTAGCAATCGTGCGGAGGCTGCTGAGAAAGATGATGATAGAGACTAGTTTGAGCAGCGTTGGATTACTTTTGCTCATCAATTCCTTGCTGTCCACGGTGCTGTTCGCAGCGATCTATATCTTTACACGAAAGGACGGGCTGCTACCTCGGCCCTTGCTGGCCCTATACGAGTCGTCGCGTTTCATTCGAGAGGCTGCAGATGTCGGCGCTACTAATCTATTGGCCATTTTTCTTACCTGTAGCATTCTCCTGGTTACTGTGCTCGCTCTTGTTCACCGCGCTTTTTGGCCGGTCCTAGGTCACGCGGTGTACGCCATCTATAGTCGCGGGACACTGGGCCGGTATTTGCTGATGATCGTTGGCACGGCTTTGATTGGCTTCGGCTTGCCCGCAATGAAGCCGGTTTTAGAATTATTGAAGTCTGTTGAACGATAACTGAACTATGGAGGTCACAGGGCGGCGTGGGCCACGGGTGACAATGCGCCGGTGCAGATTTTCAGCAGCGGACTGACTTGCCTCACATGGTAGTTGCGGATACACGTGGTCATCCGGAGAGGACAACCGTCACCGGCTGACCGGCAAGCCACCCGGTTTTCCCAGACCTTTATGGAATGGAAGACAACCCGGTCGGTTCCAGCGTTAATCGAGCGTAAAGCTTTCGGCACGTGTCTGTGGTGCGACACTAAGGAAATGATTCCCGGCCCATGACGAGGGAGGTAGCAGCTTCATGGCGCAAGGTCCTATCCTGATTTTCGATCAATCCACCCTTCAGTGGATGCCCGAGAGGCTCCCAGATTGGCCCTGAAGATCACTCATTTCTTCTTTTTCTTGAGTGGTGGGCATTTGATGAACTTGGCAGAGCCCGTCTGATCTATTTCCGTGACGTACTCATTGCCGCCAAGCGAAGCGTATTCGAATCGAGCGTTTCTCAAAGTAGTCCGGTTGATCGGAATCGGCCTTTGGCTGTGTCGACCAGCGCCGATACTCTCTCTGATAAACTCGTGCTTAGTTCCGTCGAGCCGGTATACCCAACCTTGAACGTTTAGCGCTACACCTACGCCTTGATTTTCGAGCGTGGATTCTATGTCGTTCAGTCTTGCAATCGTGATGAAGGGTTTTTGTGAGTTCTCACGTAGCGCTGCAATCGTATGCGCGATCACATGAGTGTCCCATCCATAGATGGACAGGACGCCAAGGGTAAGAACGCTTAAACCAAATTCCAACCAATCACGAATCTCGTGTGGGCACATGGCCCCAGCCTAGCACCACTTTTCCCGCTCCGCCAAATGGTAAAACCAAACGGCGGATAGCCAGGGTCTAGAATGTGGGCAGGAGAAATTGAGAATGGCTCAACGTGATATAGAAGCGCAGGTGGCACGGTTGGAACAGATGAGAATCACGCATTCAAAAGCATCACCTGAACTTCTGCTGGCAATCGAGCAAGCGTTAGCCACTGCTTTGGTAGCCAGGGAAATATGTAATAAGTAAACCCATCAATGTGGGCATCTTGACAGCCTTTTCGGTAGCTACGCTCTACATTACTGGATTGAAACCAGAGAACCCGGCAGCGGCATCAGCTCAAGCGACTTTTCAGGCACAGCAGAAAAACCCCACGCGTTTAAAACGTTGGTCTTTGCACTTCATATGCGGGTGCTTTCACGATGGCGTATTGCCTTCAGCCTCGACTTCAAGTTGTAAAACTGGAAATTGCTCGTCATGGATAGAAGCGCGTTGCGGACCTGCAATTGGTTCAGAATAGAGGTATAAAGCACCGTCTTCCGATAATCGCATCCTTTGGATGATCAGAAAGCCTTGACGCCGGAAGACCCAGTTGGTCTGCTGTACCATTGTGTGCTCAGAACGACAAACCCGCCAAACGCTCCTGTTCGCATGCTCTGGACGACTTCAGCCTGCCTCATTGTCTGCCTGCTCTGCACCGGATGCCTGTGCGCCTAGACCTCAAGCGGCGTGCCAAACGTCCTGTGTAGCACCCGAGCAATCACGTTCTAGAAGGAAAGCAGCCATATCGCCCGGTTCGATGCCAACTACACGCCACTGAGGATTGTCCGCCGAGGCGATAAGAATCGCCCGATCAGCCGTATCGGCTCTGAGGTAGCAGCGCTTCATGCGCGGATAGTGCATCGGCGCGACCGAGAGCCGGGGGCGAAAGATTACGCAATAGGAGTTCATATGGCAGCTCCCGTAGTTTGGATGCGTTATCCAGGTTGGATGGAGCTACAAAAAGCTGAGTTCTCTGTCAGCTTCCCCAATTGTCGCCAGCCGGATACCCGATATCCTTGTGCTTACCCGGCCTCTCCTCTGATGGCCGTACTGTTGCCGAGCACAAGCGGATTCGCTATTGTCAGCCGATGCCATGCCGGGAGAAGTCTCGGTGCCTACCACCTGTTGCATGGCGGTTGGGCTGGCCGCGTAAGCAACGCCACCGTACTTTGCGGGCATTCGGGTCGCTTGTATAGTGATGATCTGGATCGCCGCTATGTTTCTGATCATCGCGGCGCTTGTGAGTGCTGATTTGGCCGCAATCATCGTGCCCGCGCTGCTCTTCGACGGCATACCTGTTCCGGCAGAGCTGTTGTCGATGTTCAGCCGTATTGTTCTCGTCGCCGCTGCCATCCGGAGCTGCCTCCTAACGCTGGGTAGTCTAGCTGCAGCGGCTTGGGGGATGAGTCTCTCACGGATAGCCATGATGCTGGGCTCTAGTATCAGTGACTCGCAGCGATTCGAACAGGACCCGTCACCGTTAGTTATGATGCGCGGTCAGTCAGGGCTGGCGGAGCCAGCTAAGAAGCTGATCGAGTTGCTACACCCTATTATTTGGCAAGCGCGCCGCTCGCGGACGGATCGGAAGGTGCTAAACGAGGTCGAGGACGCACTTGTGGCGGCTCCGAAGGCCCAGAATATCGTACCCACGCTGGTTGTGCTTCCCACTTTGAGATTGCTTGGTCTGCAGCTTCCAAATAAGCACCCATGAGCTGTTCTGATCTATGGTCCTCCGATACCCAGTAAGTTCGGATCCTTGTATAGCTCTCAGACCAAATGGCAAGATGCCATTCCCGTATCCCATCTTCATTTTCGTATTGGCTGCCAAGCACGGTGAAGTCAGCGAAACTATTGTTTAGCCGCATAGATTGTAAAAGTGTCAGTGTCATGTGCAAACTCCGATGCCACGATTATCAGGCCAGTTTGGTCTGTACTGGAAGCATCGGTGCGAGGACCTTTTTAGCAGAGACTCAAGCTTGTTAAGGACAGCGGGTGGCTCCCTGGATTATGGAACAGCGAAGGTGGCACTACAGCAGGAAGAGTCCCATCTGTCCGCCGACGCCATGCCGGGAGCGTTCCGCTACCCCGGGCGACCTCTCGGCTCGTTCACGATCTGCTCCCTCTGCACCTAGCTCGTCCCATATCGCTCTGCTTTGCCCTTGGCTACTGTCGTCGGACGTGTGTGGCCTTGCCGACGACTTGTTTGACCTTTCCTTTTGCCTTTTCTGCGACACCCTCAATTTCTTTTTTGTTCATAACCTCCTACCCCCAGCAACTTAGGATGCTGGCTGTCGAAAGGGGTTAGCTACATTCGCCGTAGCCGAAGAGTCAGGAGCCAGGTTGCGAGGCAAAGCTAAGCAGAACATCGGGATGAACGGGCCACAATGCTGTCTCAGCAGAGCCCGAGATCGCTGAAATTCTGTTACAGCGCCGAAAGTTCGACCCGATAATCGTCTCGGCGCTGAGTGACCATGACCGACATGTCAAGCGAGGCCCATGCTTGAATCTTTAAGATGAGACCCATCAGGCAGGGGTTGTCGATCGAACGAACCCAACAGCTTCACAAACGAATGGCAGGATGGCGCTGCCTTCCAGGCCAGAGGTGTGACCCCTACTGCCGGTTGCACCCTTGCTTGCTGGCCGTGATCGTTGCGTCGGGCAATCTCGCCCAACAGCTTGCACAAACGTTTCCGCCCAAAGTCACATCTATGCACCACAAACGGAAACAAACAGATGACAACACAATTACATTCCGCTGACACTTGCCTCGCTTGGTAGGCTCAGCATCTACGTGTTAGGAGACGGCCACTTGTAAGCATGTGGAGCGACCAACTGAGGGGGGCAGATGCGCGACACACCAAAGAAGCCGCCCCACGGAGTAATTCAGTTCCTGGATTCACAGGCCGCTATCGACAGTCTCCTTGAGGATTGGCTGCCACGCCTAATCGAGAGCAATGAAATCTTGACGGATGCTCTGGTGCGGATCAGGGATTATTTGGCTGGAGCGTCGCTCGTGAGCACGGATCAAGCGTTGGCAGAAGTTACCGCCGCGCTCGCAAGAGCTGCGATGGCTGAGAAGCGCCTTCGACATGAAAGCCAGGAGCACTGAAATGCTGGTCTACAATTCCTCGTCATAAGGGCGAGTGCCCAATCCTTGGAAGGTGGCGATCCCCGTTTCAGCACATCAACCCAACCTGACAAGAGACGCAGAAGAGATCGATGCTTTGATGTCGTAAAACTGCCTTATTAGTCAATTCTTTCAACTGTGCCGATAATTAAACAATGTCGATGTCAGGACCCAGAGATGGCCCCTGGTGAACGGGATCATGCTGCCACTCAGCGACTTCCATCGTGGCACCCAGGGCAATCTGTTTCGTCGCCCACTAAGGAGCACCGAGTAACGAATATTGGGCGGCGCATTTTGTTGGAGTTGTCGCCCAAGGAGTTGTCTATCGCGAACCTTCTGCCGGTGGAGGGCACCAACAGAGCGATTGCATGCAAGATGGGAACTAGCATTGAAACCGTCAAGACTCATCTGGTGCACATGTTTCGTAAGGTTGGAGTGGAAGATAGATTGTCGCTGGTCATGGCACTCATCCGCCATGGCGTAGTTGCCTGTCCGTGCGCTGCGTCTTCGGAGCGCCAGCAGGCGTTTCAGTCGGCCAAGGGGCCGCCTAAATAACTGAGCACCATAGGACGTGTTGATGAGCCGCACATGCTTCGGGCCTATCGCGCCGATAATTTATCGAGAGGATTCGCAATATGGAATTGGCCACTGAAATTCATTGGCGTCGTCTGCCGGTTTCTAAAGACCCAGCCCACTTGCAAAGGGTGATTGAGCTACTACGCAGTCACTCGATTCCCACAGAGGAAGGGCTTCATCGCCCGTGGCGCTCGGGCTGCTTTGAGCCCGCTCTCATGGTTGCTAGCGAGGACTATCCCAGAGCCTCAGCGCTTGCAGGCGAACTGCTGATAGGAGGCGAGCCGGTGGGTACTCGCTGACTGTTCCGATAATGGAGTGAAGAAAGGATCTGTGATTTGAGAACGAACGCATTGAGCATTAGCGGGGAGCGGGAAAAACCTGGACCTCTCTTGTTGTCCCCTAGCGCGGACCCAACGCCGCCATCTGTGCCGATGGCTGCAAGCCACGAAGTGGACATCATACGGCCTTCCGATACATTCCCAGCAGCGTCGGCAGCCGCTGATCCAGCAACGATTGGCAAGAGACTGGAGATCAAGGGCGAAGTGATAGGTTCCGAGTCGTTGTACATCGATGGCAAGGTCGAGGGAGAGATCAACTTACCTGGCAGCCGGGTCACCGTTGGCCACGATGCAGAGGTGTCGGCAAATATCTGTGCCCGTGAAGTGGTGGTTTTGGGCAAGGTGCGCGGCAACATCAATGCCAGCGAACATGTGGATATCCGAAGTGAAGCTTCCTTGACCGGGGACGTGACTGCACAACGGATCAATGTTGGGGATGATGCCTTCTTCAAGGGCAGCATTAACATCAAGCCGGGCCCATAATCTCGATTCAGATAGCCAGGGAACAGGATCGTATCAGGGTACAGAGTCGTTTCGCTCAGGGACCCCGCCGGTAGACGCTAGCTATTCTTATTGATTCTCGTCCTCCGATTGGCAGACAGACTATGAGCCGATCTACGGTCGTTCAGAACGCGCGGTCGCGTAAAGTCGGGGGCACTGTTGTGCTCGGTAGCCAGTACCGGGACAAAATAGGAGAGTGTCATTGATATATCGGCATCTTGGAGGGTTCAGGCTTCCGCATCCGCCATGTTTCCAGGGAAGAGCTGCTGGAATATCTCGATGACGACGAGACGGAGGTTGTAATGGAAGCCATCACCAGGTGGGAATCTGAGCCTCCAACGCCGCCAAACTAGACTGCCGCCATTCTGGGGGTTTGGTGAGGAGGTCCCATGAGTGATCAAGAGGAGGTAGTGAGGCTGGCCACGGCCTATATGCAGGAACTGGCAGCCAAGGAAAGGGAGTTGGCGGCGCTCAGGGTGCGAGTACCGGAACTGGAGCGGGAGGTGTCATCTGCCAAGACGTTGGCGGAGGAGTGGAAACGCGAGGCTGACAGACAAACCCAGAATGTCGTAGAGCTGAATCGACTTTACAGCAAGGCGCTTTGGGAAATCCACGAGCTGCGAGAGGCGCTGCTGGAAGCAAAGGTGGTAAAGGAGGGAGGGTGACCGATCGTTAATCCCTCACTAGCAGAAGGATTTGAGCTGTGCCACCGACCTGCATCGAACGCTGCGGCCTCAGAATTGGAGAGTTAATATCGACCTATCTGGGTGTATATCCAATCATCGGCATCACGGGCCACCTGCCTGATGGGGCGAACTTGCGACCCACTTTCCTGCCTTTTCGACGGAGCGGCCACTGATACCAAGTTGTCCTCAGTTGTGCGAGACAACTCCCGGGTGAAGGGCACAGTTTCCGACTGAACTCTCCTGCCCGTGCTCCAAAGCCCCTAAGCACGGACATGCGACCACACCATGGCGGATCAGTGCCATGGCCAGCGACAACCTGTCTCGCACTCCAACTTTATGGAACATGTGCACTAGGGGAGACTTGACGGTTTCAACGCTGCTTCCCATCTCGCCCGCAATTGCCCTATTGGTTCCAACCACGATCAGAAGGTTGGCAATAGACAGCTCCTTAGGTGACAACTGCGCCAAAATGCGGCGTCCGACGTGCGTCACCCGGTGTTCCCTACTGAGCGGCAACATTGATTGCCGCGTGGGTCGTTTGCATTCGATATGAGGAGGTTCCGCTTCGAACAACTCTTGATCAAGGTCCAACGTTTTTCTACCTCTGCAGAAACAACAAAAATCCAACAAATTCGCTTCCACACTCCAAACAGCTAAGACATGCTCAGGCCAAAGAAGGTTGCCCGTTTTTCCTCACTGCGTGCCATTCAACCGTTCTATCACCAAGTCCAGCAATCTTTAGGCATAGTCAGTCCGTCCAGCACCAGCACTCGCGCACCGTCGACCGCGCTGATGGGGGGTTCCACACACTTGTGGGTTGGTTGAAATGTCGCAGGTTGTCGCCAGCGGTGTTGACGGTGACGTAGCCGCCCGCCGCGAGGATTTCCTCCACCGCGCAGTCGCCATGGTCGACGACGAAGAGGTTCCCATTCCCAGCCAGCGCGACATCCAAAGGGAAGCCGAAGCTGCTGCCTAGCGGAATCCCCACACAGTCCGGGATTTGAGAGTGCCATGACATTGTCTGTAAAGCTAGCCTCGGCCTAGCCCTGCGAGGCGGGCGAGGCGCTTCTTGGTCAGACTGCCTTCGACGGTCGCCATGTCGCGGATGCCACGCTCGACGGCATCAACTCCTATGAGGCGCGACGCTACAGCGTCGGCCTCCAGCTCCACACCGTAGCTGCTGAGGCTGTAGAGCATGAAAGCGCTGGCGCAGATGAAGGCGGCGGTGTCCATGATCTTGACTGGCTGAGGAAGATAGTGGCGAAAAAAACTGAGGCTCCCAGAGAGGATCACGGCGAGAACCGTTCTTAGTCCTCGCCGCGAATGGCGTTCCGCTATGTGTCCAAGTTCGTGCGCTAAGAGATACTGACGCCGTGCAACGGAACAATCGAGGAGAGCGGCTGAAACGATGATGCGGCCCATACCGGCCCACGCGCCGGGTGTGGGTGTCCATGACGTGAAAGGGAAGAGTGGCCGGAATCGCGAGTGCTTCACTACCAGCTTCGGCGGGTGCGGAAGCCCTAAACGTTTGGAGAACGTTTCGAGATCGGTAATCCAATCTTTGAGCATGACGAGGGCCTCTAGCTGTACAACATTTGCACTACTCCCGATGGGCCTCACCCCACCGGAAGGTCCTACCCCCGGCCTACTTCCAAAGAAAGTAGATCAGGGCTGCAATCCACCGCAAGGGCAAATGGGCTGCAAGGTTGAAGCGCATGTTTAGAAGCAACCATAGCTTCTTCCTCCTTTCAACGAGAGATGACGCCCCTGTTCACGGGCCGTGTTGCTTTTGGCAACCTCGGTTTTGTCCCTGCTAGACGAATCGCACATCTGTGAAGCCTCAATGGGCTTCGAAATCGCAAATCGCGCCCCCTCAGGAGCCAGGTTTGGATACTCGCTCACCCTCTACCCTTACCCGAGGTGCTGGTTGTAGTTGGCATTCTCGTGGTCCTCGCGCTATGACTACTGCCCAAGCGCCAGGCAGAGCGTTCGCAGGGACTGGCTGACCAGAACCGTTTTGATCCGGAAAAGTTGAAGAAAGCAAAGGGTTTCAAGAAATGTTTGAGAGTTCCGATATTGCCTTGACTCGTTCGATCACGAGTCCCTCCCTTAGCCGACCGACGCCGTCATTGGGAAGATGACCGGAGATAGATTCCATGAAGGCGGGTGTGGCCAGCAGCCCGGTGGTTGCCTCGGCAAGGTAGGCGATCAGGTCGGCAGGTGCCGAGTGAATTTCGCTCAGGAGTGATTCTCGTCCATCGATCACAGCGACGACGTCTTCGATGTCATGGCTGCCGTAGAAGTCGCCTTGGCCTCGTGCACGGAAGGCTTCCAGTTTGGTGCCCAGAAAGAATGGTGCTGTTACGAGCCGAATCTCAATGCCGCTTTGAAGCTTTGCCGGGGTCGCAGTGTCGAATACGCCCCGGTACCAGCGATTGGTGAAGCCCAGTGTGGACGCATCGAGCGGCATCACGTCGAGTGTGAGATCGCCATGCCGCCATCGACACAACGGAGCCTTCTTCCGCATATCTTCTGAGAAGCCAATCGCATGCAAGCGTTCAGCGAAGGCGACGTATTCGTGATATGTGGTGATCTCGACCACCACATCGACATCGGTCGTGGGTCGAACCGGCGCAGCCCCTTCATCAGACACCATCAGGTCGAGCGTCGAACCGCCCACAAAGACCACTTCGCTGAGAAGGTCGCCCAACCGGACAGCGGCAGTTTCAAGCAGGAACAGGTTGCGCGACATAAGCAGCGAGCCTTCCACTCAGTTCTTCGAGGGCAAGCTTACGCTCGCGCACGCGTCCATCCCGTAAGCTATCGGTCAGCGCGAGAAGCTCGTAGAATTTCGGGTCTTTGAGCGCAGCAGCAGCAGCATGTTTGTAGATCGGAGCAAAAGAATAGCCCCGAACTTTTCCTTCCGCACACGGCCACACCGGGGGCAAATCGTCGCTACTCTGAAGCACACTTTTGAGCGGCTCTGCCGCGTATGCAGTCGGGATACCTCGGGTGGGCTGGCCAAGTTCGGCTGGGAAGGCGTAGTGCATTCCGTGTTGCATGAATTCGAGCAGTGCAACCGGCTTAACGACTTTGCTACGGGCATACTCACTAAGCAAACCAGATACGGACGCTCGCTTCACGGAGGCAAAGACCTCGGAAGGGGAAAGGTTCATGTCCTCGGCGAGCTTCTGAAACGACAACTTAGATGCGCCCGGCAACGACAGCTTGAGCAGAACCGCTATATCGACGGGGTAAAGCATGTAGACAGCATAGAGCATTTTCATTCTTTATTCAAGAATAAAGAATGAAATCTATAAGTAATTATTAATGTTAGGCTTGCGGCCTTCGCTTGCCAAGCGAGGGCCTCCTTGAGTGCAAATCTCGCGAGTCTCTTCAGGCAGCCTTCTTCCTGTAGGAAGTTGTCGTGTTTGGAACCATGTCGATGGTCAATGGTATCCCCGTTCCATCCGGCAGGTACCTGTACCCACCGCCGACCCGCCCTTCATCACAATGCCCACCGTGTAGCACGCAACGCGTTCGAACGTCGCTGTACGAACGTTGTCGTTTAGAGCTGCCTGGGTCACTTTGCCTCCAGATCCTTTCGGACCTCCTCCGCCAGTTCCTCCAGGAATGATTCGTTGATGTCCAGCTCCCGCGCCAACCCGCTAACCAGGGCCTTGGATGAAGGTGCCTTGGCGTTGCACTGCCGCATCAGGTCGGTCACATCCATCTTCAACTTCTCCGCCAGATCCGGGAACGTCCGGAACTGCTTGGCGCAGGCAGCGCCGATCGTAGTCGAAAAAACGTAGAGCTTGGGTTCCGGCATCCAAGGAGTGTAGTCCGGGCCACATTCCACATTCCTACCCGACGCCGAGGTGTCCGCCACCTGCGGGGTGGCGCTAGATCGATCCACCAAGGAGGAAGTCGAGGGAGGGTCCGATCGCGTCACGTTGCTTGATGTGTTCAAGCATGAAAGCTGCGAATTCTTTGCCCCCGGTGGGGGCTACAAGCGGTTTAGAGTTCGGCAGAGGTGCGGGGCGTGCGTGAAGGTGCATACCGTCGAGGGCATATTCGTAGGCTTGGCCGTTCTTGCCGGTCAGGCCCGGCCATTTGGCGAGTGGAACTGCACCGGTCGCATTGAGGGGGAGCTTGTCGAGTTGCTTGAACCTGGAATCGTAGATGACGGTGTGGCCCAGTCTGAGCGCTAACGGAATGGTCCATTCCAGGCGTTCGTAGAATAGGCCCCTCTCAGGCTGCACTTTAAATCCCTCTTTCGTCCAGAGCTGGAGTAGAGCGGATGCCTTTTGTTTGGTCTCAAACTCAGTGCCCATCTCCAACGGAGTTTCAATTCCTCGTACCATTTGAACCAGGTTGGTTTCTGAAGAGCCGTCGATGAAGAAGAGCAGCAGGTGGCGGACTTCGCCGTCAGAGGCCCTTACGAGACTGGCAATGAGTTGAGGCTTGTCTTGGTTCATAGATGAAGAGTATCGCTTTTCAGCGCAGCACCGAGAGCCCGGATGATTAGTCCTCCAAGTAGCGCGTGGCCCGGCGCAGGTAGTCCAGCTCAACTTCCAACTTCGAAATGACAGATTCGTACCCGGGCAGCTCACCCGCTGCAGGGATTCCATTCGCTTTTCCAGGCGGAGCTGGAGGCGCTCCAGGAACTGGACCGGGGTGAGCTTGGGTCGGGCGGCGCGAGCGCTCGATTGGACAAGCACCGAGGATTGCATCCGTCGTCCCTGGAGGCATGGGCGGGAGAAGAACTCCCTCCCGCCTGGTTCATAACAGGGCCGGTTCGCGGCGGCGTTGGAAGTGGGAGCGGGCTCAGTACGAGCTGCCCCGGCACGGCATCCGCAAGCGAGCATGGTCCGGCCAGGTGATCAGCTCGTCGGTACTCGTCCCTACACCTCGTGGACAACTACCTCTGGGATACGACGCTGGTCGTGGTGGCCTCAGGCCGATTATGACTCCCTGGTCGAAGGCGCGATCAGGGCGGATCAGAAAGACGAGCAGCAGTTGTTGGCGAGGTCAGCATAGGCAGTCCAACCGCAAACGCCTTGCCGAACCTACTACTGCCAGGCCAGTACCACGGTCAGGACAATGATGGTTATGCCGACCCCCAGTTGGAGTGCGTGCTTGAGACCCAATACGTCCTGATGTGCGGTAGATCCTGTCATAGGTGGGGCACACCGACGTTTGTGTTGGTGCGAAGGAGTGTTGGTGCGAAGGTCCACACGCCTTTAACAGCGAGAAATGAGATCGAATTCCCGAGCCTTCCTTCGCGGCGGAATCTGAAAGTATTAATTAAGCGTCGCGTGGCTTCCTTTTTAGAGGTGCTCATTCGTTTGAAGCCAGCGACCAGTTCGCTTCTTGCGTCAGTCGTCGATTCGGATGGATCTTTCTGCACCTTTAACCATGCCCGAAGATTGAATGCGTTTATGCAAATGCAAAACACATTCGCAGGGATAAAGCCATATTGTGAGGTGTGCAACCCGATCACACAGACGATGAGACTGTTGCCGCCACGCCCGCGAGTCATCCACAATCAAAATTCGACTCGACTCAATCTTCAGAGGACTCTCCAGGGCAACGCTTACCGACTGCCATTGTTGGCCCAGCCGAACTGATTCCTTCTGAGAGTGACGCTTAATGCCGACTTGAATCGTTGCTCATGAGCAATGATGAAGCAGCGGTCAACGGCAAGGAGGAGACGAGCTGTGGATCTATAGATCAGCACGGCATCCGCAGATGGCCTGGGAGCAGACGGTCCCTGGGTCCAGTAAGCATGCTTGCCCGAAGCCACCCGGCCAAACGCCCCGTACTAGTGCCATTTTGGGAGCCTACCGGCGCGACCGGCGACCCGGCGACTGAGGCCGGATGGTGGCATCCGCTGTGGTTTGCGGGGGGCCAGCCCGGGAAACACCTAAAGGCCCCAGCGTATTCAGGCCCTCCTGACGTCTCAGCTCATAAGCTAACCAAAGAATTACCGTCTGAATGATGAAACTTGAAACCTCTTGGTAGCGTCACTGCGGACTAGGGCTTTTTGCCTAAGCCGCCTTAGGGCCGTGTGCGCGATTCCTGTTAGAATTCGCTTTCGCTCCGGGACCTGCTGGGGTGAGAAGACTTTCTGGAGTCGTGATGTCCGCGCAACCGTTGCCCGCACACGCTAAAGAGCTTTTCCATGATGTTTTCAACGCGAGTCCCATCGGGATTGCAGTGGAGAACTTGGAAGGTCAGCCGCTCTTCGTGAATCCAGCCTTTTGCTCGTTCCTAGGCTTCAACGAGGAGGAATTGCGTGACAAACACTGTGTGGATTTTTCTCCGCCTGAAGACGCAGAGAAGGATTGGGCGCTTTTTCAGCAATTGCGTGCAGGTTCAATAGATCATTACCAACTGGAAAAGCGCTATTTTCGGCGAGACGGTTCCTTGGTCTGGGGGCGGTTAAGCATCTCTTTATTGAAGAGTAGTCCATCTCCGCTCGTACTGGCGATGGTGGAGGACATCACGGACAAAAAGAAGGCAGAGGACGCGCGGTTTAGGCATGCCGCAGTTATCGAATCATCTGACGATGCGATTGCTTCGGGGACTCTAGATGGAATTATCGTAAATTGGAACCCAGGTGCGCAGAAGATTTACGGATACACGGAGGCTGAAGCCCTAGGTAAGCCGATTAGCATGCTTGTCCCGCCTGAGCTACCGGATGAGGAGAACGAGATTCTTGAAACGTTGAAATCGGGGGATCGCATCGAGCATTTTGAAACGGTTCGTGTTACCAAAACGGGGAAAAGAATTAACGTATCCCTGACTATTTCGCCGATCAAGGATTCAACTGGCAGAACTGTGGGCATTTCTGGAATAGCCCGTGACATCACAGAGCGAAAGCTGGCAGAAGAGGCGCTACGCGCCAGCGAGGAACGGCTGCGATTGGCGCAACAGGCGGCAGGCATAGGAGCTTTCGAACGGAATGTTCGAACGGGAGTTGTTACTTGGAGCACAGATTTGGAGCTGATGTACGGTTTGCAACCCGGCACCTTTGATGGCAGAACGACTGCTTTCTTTGAGAATTTGATTCATCCCGATGATCAGGCAGGAGTTATGGATTTGGTTGAGCGTGCCCTGAAAACGGGCCAACAGACGACAGGAGAATGGCGCGTTGTCTGGCCTGATGGAAGCATTCATTGGATAGCCGGACGTTGGCAGGTTTTCATGGATGAGTCGGGCGAGCCTTCGAGAGTGCTTGGCGTCAATATGGATGTAACCGAGCGAAAGCGGACAGAAGAGGTGCTCTCTGAAGTGAACCGCACTTTAGAAGCCCAGGGAGTATTACTGCAAACGCGGGAGGAATTACTGAGAATCTTCGTCAAGCACGTACCCGCCGCAGTCGCCATGCTCGACCGCGACATGCGCTATCTCCAAGTAAGCGACCGCTGGTGCGCGGATTACTCACTCGACAGTTCGCAGTTGTTAGGACGTTCGCATTACGAAATCCTTCCTGACATTCCTGATCGGTGGAAAGAAATTAACCGCCGTGCTCTTGCTGGAGAAACGTTGCGAGCCGAGGAAGACCGTTGGGATCGCGAGGGCGGCACCACATGGAGCCGATGGGAGATTCGCCCTTGGCAGAATGTCGACGGGCTGCCGGGAGGGATACTCATCTTTTCGGAGGACGTTACCCGTCGCAAGCAGATGGAAGAGGCGCTTTTGGAATTGAGCCACAGGCTGATCGAGGCCCAGGAGCTAGAGCGTAACCGGATTGCCAGAGAGCTTCACGACGACATTGGTCAACGTCTTGCACTGTTGGCGGTTGAGCTGGATCAACTCCACCTGGAACCTCCTGAATCGCCTGAACTCCTCGATCGAATGGGCGACTTACAGAAGCAGGCCTGTGAGATAGCAACAGATATCCAAACCTTATCTCGCGATTTGCATACGACGAAACTGGATTTTCTGAGCCCAGTTGTTGCCATGAGAAGCCTCTGCCACGACATGGGGGAGCAGATGAAGGTGAAGATTGACTTCAAAAGCCACGACTTACCTGGCTCAGTGCCGCCGGATATTTCTCTTTGTCTCTTCCGAGTGCTGCAAGAAGCCCTCCATAACTCGGTAAAGCACAGCGGGGCCCAACAAGTCGACGTCGGATTGTGGGGGACATCCGATGAGATCCATCTCAGTGTGTGTGACAGCGGCGTCGGTTTTGACACCCAAGCAGCGAAGGTGGGTCGAGGGCTTGGCCTCGTCAGTATGGAGGAGCGGCTGAAACTACTGAAGGGAAGCGTTTCAATCGAATCGCAGCCCAATCGTGGTACTACGATCCACGCCCGCTTGCCTCTCAGTTGAGGAGGCGATTCCATGCGTGTTTAAGCCGCTGATAAGCCGTCCGGCGTGGCGCTGATTCAATTACGGCTCGGGAGCCCCTTGCTGACAAACTGCCGCCCTTGACAAACCGCGTCCACAGCGGGTAAGAGTTCACGCCCTGCGTGCGCTTTAACAACGTAGCCCAATGCCCCCAGGCTGAAAGCCTCTTGTGCTACACCGGCGGAAGATTCTTGACTCAGAAAGAGTATCTTGCATTGAGGGCAAGACTTCCGGATTTGTCGAGCCACTTCTATCCCATTGAGGGTGGGAAGCGCGATGTCGAGCACAATCAGGTCGGGTTTCAGTTCTTCAGCTTTGCGAACCGCTTCTAATCCGTCTGAGGCCTCGCCGATGACTTGCAGATCCCGCCTTTTACCGAGCGTTGAACACACGAATCGTCGGAACCGTTCGAAATCATCGACAACCAGAACCCGGACTGTTGTCGCTTCCAAGTAATGGTGCGCCGGGTCTAGTAGGAGCTGTAGCTCATCTTCAGTAAACAAATGCGCAATAGCTTCGTCCTCAAATTCCACCTCGACCAACTCGCCAGGCGCACTATCAGCGAGCACGATCCCACACCTTCCTGGATACTGGATCGCCGTAAATTTTACTCGGACCCTGTCCCCAAGTTTCATCCTCGCCCCCTCATTACTTCGCTGTTGGCCGAAATTTCCGAAGGCGCGAAGAACCAGTGCGTGAAAGCTTCTGGCAGTGTTCTTCGATAGCGTGCGCATAGCTGGAGATTCTGGGGGAGGGGAGGAAGGCTGCACCTCATAGAAGCATTTGAGGCGTAGGCGGAACAGTTCGTGAGCCAGCAGCGATGCATTACGCATGGCGTGGCCTCCCCTGTCGGCAGATTAAGAGCCAACTACCTCAAGTAGAGGGGCTTTGAAGTAAAGAATGTGATTTGAAGTTGTAAGGAATTTGTAAAGGCGAGGATGGGCTCCCAATCTGGCCTACGACGCCCACCAGCTTCAGGGCCCATCATCGGCTGGTGAGTCGATGCCGTTTCCTGCTGTGCCTTCGGATGGTTCCCTAGAGTCCAGCCAGGATAAACGTCATTTGTGCCAACTGCCGCACCGCTCGCTGTCCCCAGAATCCAGCGACCCACAAAGGGCCACGGTTGGTGTAAACGAAAGAATACGGCGGCTTGTCTTCGCTCGTGCCCACATTGTTGATCCCGGCGCAGCGCTGCTTGAAGATTGGTGATTTGCGCCATCCTGCTGGGTCGGTCCTTTAGTCTACGAATGCTCCACTTCGCTGAATGGGAGCTTCACAACCCGTTTTTCAAAGCGGACCCACACATCCCACGGAGAAACCCTAGTCACTTCCCCTATTGCGCCAGCCGGGATATTGGCCGGAGGCTCAAGTTCCCACTTAAGCCTGACGTGCTGCCCTACTGCGAAGTTTCCTTTTTTCATGGCCCCTCAGTTGGCGATCGAGAACCAACACCCCTATTAGGCGACTTCTGCAATAAAGAATGTGATCTGGAGTTGTTAGGGATTCGTAAAGGGGACGGCCAACTCGGCCAGCCAGTAGCCCGACGTAGCGGCAAAATTGGATGCAATGAGCCGCACTCCACCCACACCCATCCGCAGAGGAGTGGAGAAGTGGGGAGAGCGTACGACCGCTACCCCAATCCCTTTATCCCATGGGCCCTGCTGGGTTGGGCGTGTCCGTTCCTTGCGCCAACTCCCTAGGTTCCGGTTGTCCGTCATCGCCCGCGATACGGAAGTTTCTTCTGAAAAGCAGGCTTCGTGCCAGAGTACTTGTACCCGCCCGCTGGTGAGTCAGCCGTTGAAGCTGGCCTATTAGCGCTTCAGGTAAGCCAAAGAAGTGGGGGTTTCCTACAGTCGGATCAACCGTCTGAGCCCACTTGTCTGCTGGTCAAAAAGGCCCGCGCAGCCTTCGGCGCTGTGTCGGGCGGGTGAGGTGAAACGAACCCCTGGCCAGACCCGTCCTGGACCCCTCCCAGCCCGAGATCACCGTTTTCATCCCTCCTCGTATACCTGAAACCCTTCGGCTCTTGCGCGGCGCTCAAGTAAGGCGAGATCCTTGGCGGCTGACGAAGCGATTTTCAAAAGGCCGGGGTCGTCATTACCCATGCCATTGGATCTGATGCTCCGATCCTCAGGACTACAAAGTCTATAGAGGGCAACGCGGTGGCTAGGGTCAGAGGTGATGTACTCCACCGCTGTGAGCAGGGTCATGCCAGGTTCAGTAGAGCGTAGCGCCCGTAGCTCAACCTCTAGCCCGGATACCATGGCCTCTTCCTCTCGCCAATGTTTGGCTTCGGCCTCCTCCTGTTTACGCTTGCGGGCCGCCACCCCCTCCGCCTCTTCCTGTTTAGCGATTGGTGCGGCAAGAGCGTCAGCGAATGCTGGTTTGCCGGGGATCTGGGCCGCCGACCTGATGGCGGACACCACGCGATCCAGGTGCCAGTCATCGTGCATGACGTATCCGTCCCACCGCCGGACGCCGCATCCAGCCGCGACAGCGCTATCGGTGACACGATTGTTAGAGCGATATTCGAGCTGCTCCAGGATCTTGCCGGTGGCGACTGCTGTGATGCCCAGGGACCGGCCTATATCGCCGAGTCGGTTTGTCCAGCCGGGGTTGGGCGTGTTGCCACCTACCGTCTCGTCCCATTGCCTTTTGGCGGCCCGCCCCTCGGTTGATTGAGCGACGGCCAGTACCCGTTCGCGCTTGTACAGGCCATATGTGTATTCGCCCGTGTCTTTGCAACGCCGGGCGTTGGGCGAATCTGGGATCTGAAGGAGGGAGCGGATCATATCGTCACTCCACCCTAACTCGGTTCGGATGTCCGCCCAGGTCATCAAAGTCATTGTCGCGTGCTCATGTTGCTCGCTCCCGGTCCACTGCATCTTCCTGCGTATTCAATTCTCGGGTTGCATTCCCAGTTCGAGCGATGAAAAACCATGATCTGCAGCTTCAGAGCAGCCAGACACTCTCGCCACTGGAACCAATGAGGGTATGGAAGTCCTGACCTGCGATCTTGAGGGAAGCCTTGAAGACATGATTCATCACTTGGGCTGGCAGGTGAGCTGGATCACCGTGCCTTTGAAATCAAGGGCGGGGTTAGCACCTCCCTTTTCCTATTAGCGTGACTACCACACACCTAGGTGTGAAGCCATTCCTGATCGCCCTCCTCTCACTCTCCCTCCTCAGCGCAATCGCCTGTGACGCCGTCCGCCAGCTTCTCAAGGAACCTTCCAGTTCCCGCGCGAAGCCTTTGACCAGAGCCTTGGAGGGTCGAGCCTCAGCAGCGACCTTTAGAGTAGTTCTGGATGATGCTCGCGTATCCAACCCATGATAGTTCGCTGGAGTTCATCCGCAACCTTGATCGCCTGTTGCAGGTCTTGCTGCGAGACGCTTCCAGCGGCGTCCTAATTTGTCGCGTTCCTCTTCTTTGAGAACACTAGCAACTTCCGAATCAGCTTCGCGTCCGCCTGGACCGTCAGCTCCAACGACTCAATAATCTTCTGGTGGTGCCCGGCCTGCACTCTGGTGCGATAACCGCTTGCCCGCAGGGCTATGTTGGCGGCGTTCAGGGCCGCGCTAAAGGCGGCTTGGAACCGTAGATCGTCAGAGATAGCCTCGACCTGCGCGTCCTTGAGCGAACGCGACACAATACTGAAGAGGCCGCGAATCTCATCGGCGCTGGATGGTTCCCCCCGCAGCCAATCGAATTCAACCCACTTTGCTAAGGTCATTTTCAGCTCGAATCAGGAATACCTTCTTCCCCCGCATCACCGAATTCAGGAAGTGATTACCCACCCGAAGTTTGGACTTGAACTCGCGCAGGGAATAAACGGTTGGGTTGATCGATCGACCGAGAATCTCTTCGACCGGGGTCAGGTGCGCTAGCAGCTCGTCAAGGGTCACCTTACCAACCACCATTAGGTCGACATCACTGGAGGCGTCCTCCTCGCCCCGGGCCACCGATCCATAGACGAACGCGAAGGAGATTCGCGGGGCCAGAGGCTCAAGTGCGGTACGGAGCACGTGGAAGGATCCTGCGGTCTTTGCAATGAGAGCACGAATCTCACGGAAAACCGGGTGCTTCGAGTTCGCTTGAAAGAGCACCACGTTGCCGATGGTCGAGCGTTCGATCAGGCCAATCTCTCTCAAGGTCTCCAGCTCCCGCTGGACGTTGCCCGGGCTGGTGCCAACGTGCCGCGCAATCTGTCGGATGTAGTAGGGCTGGTCAGGCGTGCCGTAGAGCAGAGCGAGGATCCGGCCTCGGGTTTGCCCGAACAGTACATCGTTGAGCTGGCTGGTCGTCGTCGTACTCATTATGAGGTCAATTGTACTCATTTTGAGTACGCCATGCCACGCCAACGGCCAAGCCGCCGCTCCGCCAACCGCTGACACGGGACTGCTTGAAGGAACGTCTGAGGTATTGTTTGCGCGTATCACCGCTATCGTCTGACTAGACGAGACATACTCCATTTCCATCTGCACGTTGATGCGGGCCGCATAGTTTTTGGTGTCATCAATGCTTATATGTGCCGCGCGGCTTTGATCAACGGCTTCCTCGTCCCTATTTCGCCATCACTGTCGGGTGGAGCGAACTTAAGCCGTCTGGCTGAGGGGTCGCCCTCTCTTTAATTCCCATGCTGTATGCAGTTCCTCGCGGCGTGCCAGCACATAGGCCTTGGCCTCTTCCAAACTGCCGTAGACTCGCTTGCCCTTAATCATGTTGCATGGACGGCAGCAGGCCACCAAGTTGCTCGGGTCCTTTCTTCCCTTGTGAGCCCGAGGAACTACGAAATCAACCGACATGATTAGAGCGTTCTCGAAACTGGCTTTCCCGTCCAGTCCACAGTACCTGCAACAGTACTTATCCCGTTCTAAAACTCGGATTCCCTCGTCCAAGGTCACCGGCTTGGCTACCAACGTCAAAGTGGCAAGGTCTAATGGCATTTGACACCTCCTGATCAGAATCTCTTGCGTTGGGCCCTTTTGTTCTTGCGCGGAACGATATGGCAGGCACCCTCTCGTGTCAAGAGCGTCCGACAGATGTCAATGCTCCACTCCTTCTTGAGTCGCCATCATTTCGCACCTGGGTGTAGTAGTGGTTGCAGTCCGCGTGCCGAGACCGTGAGTGAAGCCTGTTGATAATTCCGCTCGACTGTCTGTGCCGTCAGACCGATATTGACCGCTTGAGCGATCCTCGCAATCCTCCTGTGACCGTGCCGCGCGGGGCCGACCTCAGAGGTGGGTATGGTGTGAGGCAAGGTCAATTGAATGACGCACTAGGAGAAAAAAACGCCAAGCTGCCTGACGGAAATGGACTCACTCGGCCCGCGTCGTGGCGTTAGCTCTGGATCGCACCTCCGTCAGCGCAAATCTGACCACCCCTTCTCTGCCAGATGGACTCAAAATTGGCTTTCTCTCTGCCTTGCAAGGTCGGATTGGTGCCGCTCACCGAATGGACCGAGGTGCTGGGCTCGAACGCCTCACCGGCACTCTGCTGCTAGATCGGCTTACCCATCACGGCCACATCCTGAAGATGAACCTCGACAGCTCACCTCAAGCAGCATCGCAAACCCAGCTCTCCGTCGATGACCGTGTCATCCGGGAGATCGTTCAGGGCGGTCGCGATGTAGTGGAACTTCTGATTCAGGGCGTTCTGCCGCCGGGAATAAAGCGTGGTTCGACCAGCACTCCGCACGACTTCCAGCCGATAGCCGTCCGGCTTGATTTCGTAGGTCCAGTCTGCTCCCTCGGGCAGCCTGGAAACGGGGAGCCAATCCATGGTCTCGATGAAGCCAATGGGCCGTCGTGGAGTGGAACTTTTCTTTGGCATGATTTCTGGCGGAACAATGTCTCATGGGATACCGTGACACACACTGCAAAGCGGCTCCGCCGGGCTGGCCGGAGAGCATCAATCAATTGATGTGACTTCTTGAAGAGTCCGGTATATAGTGCTGGCGATGATCAGGCAACAGTTGCTGAGCGCGTTAGCCTAAGCATTCGTTGTTGTTGATGGTTGTCTGCTCTTATACGCTGCCTCCTTCACGGATCGTACACGGCTCAACCTTGAAAATTGCTGCCGGGTTGGTGAATCGCATCATCCGGGCGTGGATACTCCGATGTTGAGGCTTCTCATCACTGTCTCGCTTATCGTCAGGGCAAGGATTCAACCACGAGAACCTGCACGGTAGCGGTCCACATTCACAGTCATGGGGCATACGTACGACCGGGCCATGAAGTTCCTTCAGAGTATTAGGAAGATGAGGCTGACCCATGAAGAAGTATTTCCTTTCCGTTGTAGGGGACTGGGAATCGATCGGCTTACTGGACCATGCCAAGAACCCGCACTGGAAGTGTACGATCTGTCGACCCGATGCCACCAGTACAGACCTGCTGGCCGCACTCCCTACCGTGATTGCATTGCATCCGGACGCGATCCATATTCTGACCGGCGAATTGGAGGTCGACTCCGGAGGATTGGGGTATCTCGGAGTGGTACCAACCAATAATATAGTTGCGATGGTCACAAAGATTCGGGCGGCTAAGATCCCAATAGTGATCGGTCTGCTTCCGCCTGTAAAGGTCAGTCCTGATTCGGACAATTATCGTCTCAACATTGGGCTAATTTTTGACTACACGGATGTATACGGTTCTCCCGGCATCACATTGCTTCCGGTGATCGACTATGCGGATATCGACGTTGTGTTTGACGTTGACCCGGACTCTGCCGTGTACGCGGCCATGCTGCCCTTAACCGAAGCAGCCATCGATGATCTGGCGGTGTCCTCGAAAGTCACCGGAAAAGTCTACGGGCTTCCCGCCGACGGCTTGCGCCAGTAGGCTCACGCGATCTCCGATCCAGGGATGGAAACATACTGCTGCAGGTTAGGTGACCAGTAAAGACGGATGTGGCCGGTGACTTCGCCGCGACCATTGCGGATTGGTGCGAGCTTCGATGCTGGCGGGTTGGGGCTGGCAACTGGTTTATGGGCGACCCGCAGGGCATGGTGAAGAGCGCGGTTCAACCTAAATCCCCGGCTGCCGGTGTACCGGACCCAATTACAGGGGGGCGTCTCCGCGATGAAATCGAAACTGCTGCAAAAGGTAAGCGATAGCCGAACCCATCGGTCAGATGAGGTGCTCGACGACCAGTGTAAAAACATCGAAGATTCGCCCGTGCCCTCGGAACCATCACGAGGCACAACCCCGTCATCCTGGCCGCTGACGCCCAGGCCGATTCGTAAACACAGCTCACAGTCCGGGGCCTAACCTTTGACCACGATGCCGAGGACGTCCTGATAGAGTCCCGGCATCACCGGCTGCGGTTCGCGTGATCCCGGGTTCTCTCACTCAACCATCCACCCACCTGTAAACGGTTGTCTTGATGTGCGACTCGACCACCGCAGACCGGGACCAGCCGGGGCGGGTTCAACCTTCTGGGAGTATCCCACCTGGGTCGTCACAGGGTGATCGGCAATGACTCTGACCAGAGGTTGGGTCGCTTCCAGGTTTATGTGATCGACCGGCATCCGCAGTTGGTCCTGATCCTGGCGGCACCAACGATGTCTACCAGGACTGGGTCCTCTGCTGTTTCCTGCGGACTGGAACACCCGCCACGATGTCGCTTACATGGTCGGCCACGCTGAGACCGCGTTGTCATTAGGCGGCTTGCTTTTGTTCGCTACCTGGTCACAGCAACAATCAGCCAGAGGTAGCCGATGCAAAAGTACGCGATGGCAGAGAGGCCCAAAGTCAGACTGAGAGAATAGTGCAATCCTGTGTGGGGGTTGCCGTGTGAATATTCCTCGTAATTCAGAATCAGCCATGCCATGAACAGCAGACCAAAAAGCACACTGGCCGCGAGCAGGAGCAATGGGGATGCGTAGAACCAAGGAAGGCGACCACCCTGACCGTGAAAAGCGGATGAGCCAACGAGGAGCACTATGGATCCAGTGGCTAATCCGATCATGAACTCGCCAAGGCGCAGGTATTTGGCAAGAAAGGGATCGAATGCACCCGGAACTCCACCGGGATCAAGCTTGAAGTTACGACCCTTCCTTGTGGCGTAGGAGGTCGTGCCGATGACCGCCAAGATGCCCACAACAACTATGATCCCGCTGAAGCCAGCAAACATAAGTGACCTTGCCTTTCGCTGGGAGCATAGCCGAACTCACGGTCTTGCGGAAGATGGGTCATGCCGCTAACACTTCAACGAGCAGGATGATGCCGAGCCTTTTCCGGCTGTTTCGCCGCCCTTCAGCAGGTCGGTCACTCTCACGCCGGAAAGCGTGTCGCCCCGATGGTCGATTGGTCTCTGGTCGGGTCAGCTTGTTCCCTGCGGGCTGGCGCTGGAAGCCTGAGCCCGCTTCCGATTCCAAGGCACCCGAGCCTACCCGACCGGCCAGCAAGCGCTTATAAGTCAACCTTTCGCGAAGTTGGAACAGAAATAGGCACCTTTGCCCAGTCATCACAGGGTGGGCGCAGGGCGAACCGGTGGACCCTGCTGGTGGTGGTGCCGAGTACCATTGTGGCGACGATGGTGGACAAGATTGGGCCGTCATGGGAGCTGGTAGTTACCCGCCTCCCCCACCCGCACATGGCCACAATCACGTTTCCCTAACCACCTTGAAGGGATCCTTGTCGTCCCTCAGTCCAATGAACCTGGTATGTCTCAGGTGATCGACCCCAGTCCACTCCAAGAATTCAACCTGCGCCACTACCTCCGGGCGCAGCCAAACACATTCCTTCATCTTCTCCGCAGTCAAGCCCTGCCCCCATCGACCGGCGGCCAGCTCCGGAAGGTTGGCGAAAGGACACTTGGGTGTCTTCAGTTGCTTGATCCGCTCGAAAAGCTCACGTCGCGTTGCAGGGACCAGGCCCGCCCTCACCCTGGCCGCGTATATGAGATCGCTGCCACTGTAGAAACCCACCACCAAGAATCAACGCCCAGGTGGCTTGGAACAAGGTCGTTAACAAACTTAGGCGAGCCGGTAAGATGATGAACATATCGAGTTCCATCGAGGACAGGTACGGGCTGGAAGACCATTCAATCGGCTTTCTGGAGTGCGCCGCTCATTGCCGCGCTCGCCGCGACTGCGCAGTCACCTGTGCATGAGCCAGCACCTTTGGGCAAAATGGTTGACCTTGGCGGTTATCGCATCCATCTTTACTGCACAGGAGTCGGCAAGCAGACCGTTGTGCTGTCACCGGGAGGTGGCGACTTTTCGTTCGCTTGGTATTTAGTCCAACAGCGACTACAAAGCTCGGCTCGTGTTTGCTCGTACGATCGCGCTGGTAGCGCGTGGAGTGATCCCGGTCCTCAGCCGTTGACGTTGCGGCAGGAAGCGTATGAATTGGAATCAGCCCTAAAGCTTTCTGGAGAGAAAGGGCCGTACATTCTGGTAGGACATTCAATTGGTGGTCTGGTAGTGAGAACTTTCGCAGAGGGGTATCCGGATGAGTGTTCCGGGATGGTTCTCGTCGATGCGCCTAGCCCGGACGCAACGATGGGGTATTACGGAAAGCTCGTTCGTGTTCGCGATCTCGCGAAACGAACGATTCCGCCGGTTCAGACGATGAAAACGAGTCCTCCCATTCCAATCAGTGATGCAGAGCGAGAGCAGGCCCTGAAGTATAAGAGCCACAAGATTCATCCGCCGTTCGACCGTCTTCCTCCGGAGATCCAAAAACTGCAGTTATGGGCGCAGATGTTGCCACCCCGGGTTGCGCAGAGCGAGGAAAATGATTACACCCCTGAGGAGTGGCAATTCCTGTATGAACGCCAACAGTTCGGGCACCCACTGGGAAACAAGCCGCTCATAACGATGATTGGAATGAAGGAAGCCGAGGATCGGCCTACCTCTGTGTCAGTAGAGCAGTGGCATACTTTGCATCAGGAAAAAATCGAACAGAAAAGAGCGTTTATAACCCTCTCAACAAACAGCAGAGCGGTCGAAGTTCAGGACGCCGGACACTCGATCCATTTAGAAGACCCTGATGCTGTAGTCAGTGCGATTCACCTCGTGAGGAACGCAGCTCTTCACCATACTCGTTTGCAACCTTAGTTGGCCTTCTGGGACGGTGTGTTCTTGGCCCGGGTCGCCCCTGGATCCCCATGATAAGACGGCAGCCTGAGCACGCGGCTCTCTGCCGCAAATCGCTTAAGTCCAGCCGAGTTCTTTTGGCTTGGTGAGTGCCAGTCCTGCTGACAGTCCCTGTGCGGGGCCGCTCAAATCCCCCGTACGCGAGAAATTGGAGCGGGAGCGCAATCGTCATCCAGAGGATAAGGTGAAGATCAACCATGATCACATTCTGCTCACAGTGCAACGCACCCATGTCCTGCGATCCGGAGCACGCCTGCTGGTGCTCCGATCACCCGCACGCACTGGCTGTTCCCGACCAGGGGACCACCGGGTGTCTCTGTCGCGACTGCCTGACGAAGAAGCTGGATCTGCAAGCGACTCTTGGCAGCGCAAATAAAGACTGAGAGAACGTCCCGGTGTCGTGGTCGAACAAGCACAGGCTCAGTCGTACCTAGCACTTCACTGCGCCTGCAGTATCGACCAACACGTACATTGCCGCAATCACTGCATTGGGAAGTTCGCTGTTGCGGATCAGGGTTGCCGATTAGCAAACCAGCTACCGGACAGCAAAACAGGCCAGGTTCCCACAAGGGGCTGGCCTGATCTGTTCTAGCGCTCGTCCCACCTAGCCAGCCTTGATGCGATGTCGGCCCGGCCACTCGTCTAAACTTTCTTCTATCTTACAGACTCGACACTGTGCCCGATGTCTAATCAGACGCTCGCTTGCTGCGTTCCTCGCCTTCAGCGCTTGTTGTTTAAGGTGAAGCTGAGTAGCGAGCTGTTCTGGCGATCCTACAGGCGCGTCGTGCGACGGAAATTCATACTTCCCCCAAACCCGAAGCGCAGTTTCGTATTCTTGCCTCAAGCGCTGGAACTCCGCACATGGGAAGAGAGTCCTCATACCACAATGGGATGCGTCAAGACTTCGCGTCAGGATGCCTTATAAGCGATCCGACGTATCCTAGCCTCGAAAAATCCTACCGGTCGATCCTGGCTTCGTGGCGAGCACAAAAAAGGCCCCTGGCCAAATTGCCAAGGGCTTTTCTGTCTAATCGCATCTGGTCGGGACTATACGCCTCCGCTGGACGGTTGTCAGTCACAGGCCGTATTGCGCGTTGAACAGGCTTTAGCCAGGCGTACGTCGAATGACTGTGGTCAACGGGTTCGCCTGTCATGCCGCAACTATCTGCTCGTACTCCTGTCCGGAAGCAGACGGCAAGAGTACCCACAGCGTATAGATGCCTAATAAAGTTCCGGTAAATGGGTGAATAAGCGCGAGAAGCGCAGTAATGATGGCGAGAGTTCGGGCCCAGGGTGCGCGACGCAGCAGACTGATCCCGGTCACGAGGCAAAGGATAGCTCGACCGACCAGAACGCCAGTGATTAACGGCACGAGCCAGGTCGCGTGGAAGAATGGGAATGCGTAGAGTCCGTCGAAACCATGGCCCATGTGGACCCAATTGGTGAAGGCTCCTGCAAGAAATCCGACCGCAATCGCCCAGTGCAGCAGGATCCAGAGACTCTATGCAGTCCAGAGAATTGCCACAGTGTGCATATGCCGGTGCACGCGATTACGTTGATACGACAGAGGAGCATACGAAGCGATCGGAGTAGTCTGTCGACCACACTTCTGGCAGATCGTCTGAGAAGCATTTATTGGCTGACCACAAGCGCTGCAATACATGGCTCGTATCTCCCTGCGAGGTATATTACGAGAAATTCCAGTTGAGGGTTCCGGCGCTTTGAGTTGTCTGGAGATTATCTGTCAGCCCGTGGATCTTTTGACCGCCCTGGTGCAGAAGAAGGTTGGGTTCGCTGGGTTCGAGGGCGCGATGAGTGCGGTTAGCATCTTCGCGCAGTACGAGCTGACCCGGCACGGCCTCCGCAAGCTGGCCTGGCTCAGCGAGGCGATCAGCGCGGGGTAGTCGCCCTACCCGGTCGCGGACAACTACCTCTGAAGTACGACGCCGATCATGGTGGGGCTCAGGCCGATGATCTCTTTCCTGGTCGAAGACGGATCAGGAAAGATCGGAGGAAGTGATTCCGGTCATTGCAGTTTGGCCCGGCTCGGACCTCGATTCCCACGAATGAGTCGGCACAGGTACCGGCACCTCCGCCGGGCGAATCGCTAGCCCGAGCCGAGTTCTTTGGCTTCGCCAATGCCGGGTGGCAGGCCCGGTGGGGTACGGTCTGGTCCCCCGGTACGCAAGAGGTTCGACCGGGGGGCGCGAATCGCCGACCGAAGACTAAACTGAGGATGAACCATGGACACAATCTGCTCACAGTGCAACGCGCCCATGCCCTGCGATCCAGGACATGAATGCTGGTGCTCCAATCTCCCGCACATACTGCCGGTCCCCGACCATGGGACCACCGGGTGTCTCTGTCGCGACTGCCTGACGACGAAGTTGGATCTGCAAGCGGCGCTTGCCAGCACCATCAGAAGCTGAGACAACGCCCTGGTGGTCGAACCAAGCACAGGCCCAATCGTTCGTTAGGGGCAAGTCAAGAGGAGGAGGGTATGAAACTTGGGGACAAGGTGAGAGTAAGACTCACGGCGGTCGAGTATCCAGGAAGGACTGCGACCGCGCTCGCTGATAGTCTGCCTGGCGAGTTGGTTGAGGTGGAATTTGAGGACGAAGCCGTTACGCATTCGTTTTTTGACGAGGAGCTAGAGATCCTAAATGACACCTAAATCAACCATGATCACATTCTGCTCCCAACGCAACGCGGCCCTATCCTGCGAGCCAGGTCATGACCGCTGGTGCTCTGATCTCCCGCACGCACTGCAGGTTCCCGACAAGGGGACGACCGGATGCCTTTGTCGCGATTGCCTGACGTTGTGAGGGCTCATAGATGCCTCCACGATTCCTTTCTCACGATCTTACGAAGCGATGATCGCGAGACATCAAAACGTTCGGCGAGATTCTTCTGTTGAAACTTTCCGGTTGCGTACAGCTTCCGAATCCGCAGCACCTGTTTTGCAGTCAGTTTGGCATTTGGGTGGTCTTCCCCCTGATGCTTCAGGTGGCCTACCGTTGCCTTCCCCAGATCGCTGCGCGTCCTCGAAAGCAAGTGCCGGACGCAGGTCTTATTCTGACAGCGGGTGGAGACGGTAAGCGGTCCAGGATCACGCCCGGTTTTTAGCTTCCAGGCGAATCGAGTCACCGAATGTCTGTCACCTTCATAATTGAACCGGCCATAGCCGTTGTCCGTGACCGACCCAAGCCAGAGCCAACAGCGGGATTTTACTCCCGTGGATTTCTCTGGCAACGGACCATTCTTATCGACCAGGCTCCAGAAATAATTGATGAGTTGCGGGTCGGTGCGGAGGTTCATCTGACATCACTTTTATCCTTCCCCCCCAACACCGGGCCGGGATTGAACTTTAAAAGGGCGAAATCCTGAAGGCCAAGAAAACGGCTTTCCTTGACGTGGTTGGACATGCCGGTCCGGGTCTGAACTGCGCCCTATCGACATTGACTATTCACATGGGAGTTATCGATGATTCCTATTTGCCGTTTAAGGACCTGATCGCCCTGATCGGTGCGACCTATGCTGCGTGCGACGTGTGAGAATAAGGGTGCGACATCAGAGTAGAACTGGACTCCGTAGGGTTAAGTCATTTCGGTTTTTTCGGTGCGAGCAATGCGAGAACGTTCTGGGAAGAGAGGTCGCCGGGAGCTTGTGCGCTGGTGGCGCAGAGACGATAGTCCCTTACTGAGAAAGAGCCTGCCCTGACAAACTGTTTCCAGCGCGGCTGACAGTTCTCTTCCGGCGTATGCTTTAACAACGTAGCCCATTGCCCCCAAGCTAAAAGCTTCTTGCGCCACAGCGGCGGAAGATTCTTGACTCATGAAGAGTATCTTGCATTGAGGGCGGAGGTTACGGACTTGTCGAGCCACCTCTATTCCATTCAGCGTGGGAAGCCCGATGTCGGGCACGATCAAGTCTGGTTTCAGTTCTTCGGTTTTGCGAACTGCTTCTAGTCTATCTGATGCCTCGCCGATGACCTTCAAGTTCTGCATTTCGGCCAGCGTTGAGCGTACGAACCGCCGGAATGGTTCGTAGTCATCGACAACGAGAACTTTTACTGTTGACTCTTCCAGTGGCCCCATCTTGCTACTACAAAACAAACCCAAATTTTCAGTGTTGTTTCTCACTCTCTTAGAGTTTCACGCGCCGCTGGCTCCGGTCGTTGCGCGAGCGCAAGGTCGGATTATAGTGCCGAATACTTGACAGAAGAGGGACATCGTGGAAAACCCGTGACAGAACAGGAATTGCAGGTAGGCCAGCGCCGCGCGGGAATGTCCTAAAATGGCGCTCGACAATGAATTTCGACTCCAGCCGTAACCGTCGCTGTGTTGGTGAGAACTCGATTTGAGCCCAGCGTCGGAGAGCCGCCTCATATAATGCAAGCTGAGTCGCTCGTATTTTGGGCAAGTCAAAGGAAGCGCTCTACCGGAGTCAGATGCGCGGAACCGCCTCAGCATGAACCAGGATTGCGGTTCTGACTACAAACTGGGCAACGCTGCTCGTGAAAACTCATCCCCTCCTTCGCTGCATCCCTCTCGTCCCGCGCCTTTTGCTTGAGCTGTCCTCCTTGCAGGGCTTCCGTGCCTACACACGTCTCGTGTCCATGACGCGCTCACGTCTTCAAGCTGCTCAGGAGGCCAGAGAAGCGTTTGCGTGATTGGTCATTCCTGACCGCGATTCCCAGAGCCTTCTTCTGCCCGACCAATACCAGCAACCGCTTGGCGCGGGTGATACCGGTGTAGATTAGATTGCGCTGGAGCAGCATGTAATGCTGCATAGCCACCGGCATCACTACCGCCGGAAATTCTGAACCCTGCGATTTATGAATGGTCACCGCATAGGCCAGCGAAATCTCGTCCAACTCGCCGAAGTCATACTTCACCGGCCTGTCGTCGAATCGTATCGAGAGTTCTTGTTCCACGGGATCGATCCTTTCGATGGTACCGATGTCGCCGTTGAAGACCTCTTTTTTATAGTCGTTCTCGGTCTGGATGACCTTATCCCGAACCTGGAAGCGCCAGCCAAATCGCTCAGCGGCTGGTTCACCGGGCCGAGTCGGGTTGAGAGCACCTTGGAGCGCCGTGTTCAATTCGCGCACCCCGATCGATCCACGGTTCATTGGGCACAGGACTTGAATATCGCGGATCGGGTCGAGCCGGAGCCGCGTCGGCATCCGGTCCTGGATCAGTTTGATCAGGGTCGCGGCTATCTCCTCAGGCGTATCCCGTTCGACGAAATAGAAGTCGGAGCCGGACTCGGCTGTCCGAAGTTCCGGCATCTGCCCCTGGCGGATGAGGTGCGCGTTGGTGATGATCTTACTGCTGGCTGCCTGCCGGAACACTTCGGTCAATCGAACGACGGGAACCACGCCGCTCTCAATCAGGTCCTTCAATGCATTGCCCGGCCCAACGGACGGAAGTTGATCCACGTCGCCGACCATAATCAGACCGGCATCCTTCGGGAGGGCCCGGAGCAGGGCGTGCATGAGCAACACGTCCACCATTGAGGTCTCATCGACAATCAGAAGATCGCAATCAAGCGGCTTATCCTCATTGCGCGTGAATCTTCCTGTGGCCGGATCGACCTCCAACAGACGGTGAATGGTCTTCGCTTCCAGTCCAGTGGTCTCGGTGAGACGCTTTGCGGCCCGCCCGGTCGGAGCGCAGAGCAGACACTTCACTCTCTTGGCTCGAAGGATCATTAGGATCGAGTTCACGAGGGTTGTCTTACCCACACCGGGGCCGCCCGTAATGATTGCGGCGCGAGTGGACAGCACTATCTTCAACGCCTCCCGCTGGCTCGGGGCGAGCGTCTTGCCCGTCCGCTGCTCGCACCAGCCGATGGCCTTCTCCACGTCGATTGCCGGATAAGCCACCTGGGCTGTGACTAACCGCCTGATCTTTACGGCAATGCCGTCCTCAGCTCTTCGAAGGTGGGGCATGAAGATCAGAGGCTCGCCATCAATCTCCTCCAGCAGTAGAGAGCCGCTCGTCAGCATTTGCGATAAGGCCTGCTCGATCGCCTCTACCGGCGTCTCCAGCAACTTAACTGCAGCCACCTTCAGCTTCTCCAGTGGCAGAGCGCAATGCCCCTCCGAGGTCGCCCCCAGTAGGACGTGGTCAATCCCGGCCCGGGCCCGATTTGGCGAGTCCTTCGGGATTCCGACGCTGTGGGCAATCTGATCCGCCGTGGCGAAGCCTATGCCATAAATGTCCTTTGCCAGGGTGTACGGGTTCTCCCGTACTTTCTCGATCGCCTGCTCCCCATAGGTCTTGTAGATTCGGACCGCTCGCCCGGTGCTGACACCGTGGCTGTGAAGGAAGAGCATGATCTCCCGTATCTGCATTGATTCATGCCAAGCGCGGGCAATCCGCTCGCGACGTTTGGGGCCAATTCCGTCAACGGTCTCCAACGTGGCAGGATTGTTGCCAATCACCCCTAACACTTCCGCTCCAAAGTCGTCCGACTAACTTCTTCGCCAGCACTGGACCAATGCCTTTTACGAAACCGCTGGCCAGATATCGTTCGACACCCTCGCTCGTGGTTGGTCGGGATCGTCTTCAGGATTTTTGCTTTGAACTGGAGACCGTGTTCTTTATCCCGGACCCACCAGCCTTCCGCTGTCAGCCATTCCCCAGCGCTCACGGACGGCAATGAACCGAGGACCGTCACCGGATCCCGCTGCCCTCGAACGTGCACGCGGAGCACGGTGAAGCCGCTCTCAGGGTTGAAGAACGTGACCCGCTCCACAAGTCCGGCGATCTCTTCTGATGGGACCCGAGGTTGGGGGAGGAAGCGGTCATCCTGATCGAAGTCTATGCGGTTGAAGTTCACCTTGGTGCGGTGATTCAGTCTGGCCCCGCTTCTAGGCGAGCCACATAGTCCCTGTATAGCCATGCACTCTCTGGCGGGCGCTGCCCATGGAGTCGCTCTGGACTTCAAACCATCCAGGCAGATGTTGCCAGGACTAATCCGGTGCGCGGCCCTTGCTTGCCTTAAATCACGGAGGGTGGTCGATGACCATGGTAGCGTGGCACTTGGCCGCGCACCTGCTACTCCGGCTCCTGCTTGTGTCAAGCGTTTAGTGATGGTTTGTGTATATTCTGATCCGATGGAAGGTATGCCCGAGGGGCTCACCGATAAACTGTATTGGCGCAGAGCCAGGGGACAGTGGCACTGCTTCAAGAAGCTTGCCCAGGTACGTCGATATATCTCACTATGCCATCGCCAGGAAATCAGCTCCGTGCGCGGGCAGAAAATCTCCCGCCCCGAGGCCCCTCTGCGCTGCGGGTTGTGTGATGAACTCGAAATGGAGCAGCGAGGGTGGGAAAGCTCAGGACCGGTTTCGCCTCGGCGGGCAGGGAGCGGGACGCGAGCCCGAGCGCCGTTTCAGTAGAGCGCGGTACTGTTAGGGAGCCATGAAGCCCTTCAACGGTATCTGCGCAGATGCGTAATATCCTGTGTGCGAATGCGGCATCTCAACCATGAGGAGCCCTGCCTGCCCCGAATACCAGCGACTGCGACAGCATTAATGAGGCGGCCATCCGGCATTGGGGTCACATCTTACTGTCTCCGGACGCCCATCTCGTGGGGCGCTCTAGCCCGTCAAGCGGCCTAGATCAAGCAGAAAACCTTTGGTGACAGGAATGCAGCCAAGGAACGCTTGAATGCTCACACGCGCACTTGCCACGCCTGCAACCCAAAGCTGGCCTGTGTCGCTGGGCAGAACCCTGTCAAACACGCCTATACTGCGTTCCGCCGGTGGGCTCGAAGGTGCGGCTGGCGAAGCTCGGGAGCACCAGGTTCGATCTCGCTGAACTCTTCTTCCAGCGTTTCACGCTCGAATCCTGAGCCTTGCAGCGGCTCGCCGCCGATTTCCTCTATCGCTTCTTCCAACTGCTCTTTCATTGAGATTTTCTTACGCCGGTAATTCATGCGCGGAAAGGTAACATTCTTCGCCCCCAAAACTCAAGCGTGCACGCCACAGCATGCTTAAAAATTGTTAACGTTCGGCCTAAAGAACCAATAGCAACGCGAGGAAGGCTATTACCAGCGAGTAAACTGTCAGAGGGTGTCCCTTTGTATGGCATCTGCAGAGTAGTGCAGAGGAGTGGAGAAGTGGGGAGGCCGTACGACCGCTACTCCAATCCTTTATCCCATAGGCCCTGCTGGGTTGGGCGTGTCCGTTCCTTGCGTCCCTAGGTTCCGATTGTCCGTCATCGCCCGCGATACGGAAGTTTCTTCTGAAAAGCAGGCTTCGTGCCAGAGTACTTGTACCCGCCCGCTGGTGAGTCAGCCGTTGAAGCTGGCCTATTAGCGCTTCAGGTAAGCCAAAGAAGTGAGGCGCATTTCCACATTAAGTACGTTATTCCCACAACACAAAATGTATTCGAGCCAGGTTTTCCCGAGTAGTCTTCGAGTATTGTTACTTCAACGGAAGAGCAATCTTCCAGCAGAAGAGAGCAGACTCTAGCGACGTCGAGAGAATCGGCAACGAGACTCGAGAATGGCAACGAGGAAACTCTTACAACGCATGTGATAACGGAAGAATGAAGGGAACGCGGGCTTAGCTCGTGTGACCGGGGTGATTTCGTGACTACAGAGTTGTTATTTGGAAGCCGGACCAAATCTTCAAAAAATCGGACAGAGAGGGCGATGTCTCGCGAGAGAAATCGCCCTCTCGCTTTTATACCGGATGACGTTGCTCAAGATAGACCGGCGCTCCGATAGCGGAAGTTCTATAAGGTTACGTCCCCCGTGGATCAAGATGTCGAAGGCGTAATAAAGAATGCGCGATTCTGCTGAGCGGAAGTTCTGCAGAAGATTGAAGTCAGGCCGTCCATCGGGACCAAGGGCTACCAGCTCTCCGTCGATGACCGTGTCATCCAGGAGACTCTCCAGGGCGGTTGCGATGTAGTGAAACTCTTGGTTCAAGACATTCTTACGCCGGGAATAGAGGGTCGTTCGGCCAGCACTCCGCACGGCCTCCAGCCGATAGCCATCCAGCTTGATTTCGTAGCTCCATTCCTTTCCCTCGGGCAGTCGGGGGACGGGGAGGCAATCCATGGTCTCGATGAAACCAGCGGACTGTCGTAGGAAGGAACTTTTCTTTGGCATGATTTCGGGTGGAACAATGTGTCATAGGATAGCGGTGCGGCATGGGGGGCGACCGACCCCGGGCAGCAAAAAGTTGGTGAAGCTCTTGTAGCCCTCAGCGTTCCGATGCGAAACTGTCACCGCGTGAGTGAGGGAGCTAACGCTATGTCTAACGCCTCCGATCTGCGACGGTTCTATGAGCTATTAGAGCGATTGGCGGTGAAGATTGGCGGTCCGCGAATTCTCGGTAGCGCAGAAGGCACCATGGTCTGGCCAAGTCGCGGTGTCTACTTTTTTCTGGAAAAGGGAGAGTTTCGTTCGGGAAGTGGCACCGGGTCTCGCGTTGTGCGCGTCGGGACGCATGCCCTGAACGCGGGAGCGAGTTCCACTCTATGGGGACGCCTGGCACAACATCGTGGGGCTGTAGCTGGAGGCAACCATCGGGGATCGGTGTTCCGGCGGCACGTGGGCCGCGCGATCGCCGCACGGGACCCGGCCACCAGCGTTCCCAGTTGGGGTCGAGGGTCCTCCGCCCCGCCAGAGTTCGCCCAGCATGAACGCGAATTAGAGTCGCAGGTCAGCGCCGTCATAGGTGAGATGTCGGTGCTGTTGCTGGCCGTCGACGACGAGCCAGGTCCAAAAAGTCAGCAGTCCAGGATTGGGTTCAACCCACTGGGCCTTCCATTTATCGCCCCGGATGTGCTGCAGCACGCGGACGCGGTGAAAGGGCAAACCGATGATTCGTCGCTCCCGGAAGGCATATTCCTTGCCAACGATAATCGCGGTCTTCTCCACGGCTAATATCATGCCACTCGGTAGCGTTATTAGCGACCAGGCAGTTGGCCTGTGAAGTTGGAAGGTAAAACGATGAGGTAACAACTTCCATGGGATTCGACGCCGTGCACACCTGGCTGCTCACTCATCCGATTGTTAATTGTCATCCCGTTTAAAACACTCTTTTGGCACATCTGGAAACTGTTCTATTTTCCTGATACCAAATTTGCCGTCAAACTGCTTTTTCATAAATTTAAAGCCAGCGTCGGTTAGTTCGTAAACGGCCACGTGAGTGCCACGCTCACTTGGGGGGATGAGTATGTTTATGGAGTGGGTCTTGCTTACGGCACCCACCCGCTTCGACGCGATGTGCAGAGCTTCCCATACGTGGTATATCGCGACAGCCGCATTGTCGGTGGATTCGTGCTTGCGGAAATACAACATTGCTTCAGCCACATAAGTCCCTTCGCCAACAAGTGCGAAATTATCACGTTCGTCCACATGGCCGCTCTGCTCTACCTGAAATATATAGGGTTCTTTCTCAACAAAGGCGACGACAATTACTTCGCAATCAAGGTCTTTCTGCTCGATTGCCCGGAACACGCCGTTGGCTGTTTCCCTTGTCATTTGGCTACTTTGAATCGCCTTCCGAAACTCCACATACGACATCCCAGTGGAGAAAGTTACGACCTCCTCTGCCATGTCTTTCTTCATGAGGCGCGGGCCTGCTTTGATAAACCTACGAATGTTGCGATGGGTTAGCTTCTCATTCCGTGACTTCATTGCATCGAGTTCATCCCGGTAGGCATCCCGCAGTTCTACGGCACGAGTCACGACGCCAGAAACAAGAACTGCAATGTCATCATTTACCCAGTAGAGTTTGTCTTGGATGTCGGCTCCAGCAGCGATCTCTCCAGAAACCATCCAGTCAGTTCCTATGACGACTCGATCTCGACCTTTTTGGTCCTGACAAGCGGCTGCGATGCAAAGGGTCATCGGCGTTCTCCTCACCAATGGTGCAGGAACTCATTTCTTGGAGCGTACCACGTGGATCGACGGATTGACCGGGCAATGACTCCGGCAAGCGGGTGGATCATTTCGAGGTTGCATGATCGATCGGCATCCGGAGATGTCGTCATCTTTTTGAGAAAGATGGCGGACTTCTTAGATCGGGTCCGACTTGAGAAGGGCGATGAGGTGCTGAATTCTCACAGCGAGTATCAGATTGCTCGTTGGAAGGTACCTCAACGCGATGCCGACGATCACTGGTTTAGGTGGCCAGATAGCTTGTGGTCCAAGCTCGTAGAATGACCAGACGGGCGCACCGCTATACCCACGAGCGCTTACACCCTTTGAAGTGATCAGCATAACGGTAGAGAAGGTAGTCGTCCGACTTATGTTCGCTTTTCACTGCAGGCTTCGGAACATTTGGGTCGAACGGAACGATGAAGGTGTGGGGGTACGCAACGTGCGCCCCGCCCTCCGTTGGAAGCGCACCGCTCAATGGTATTCCGACCGTAGTAAGCTGCGCACCTGGTCTGATCTCGCCAGTGTGTGAATATTGGGCAAGGCTAATCGGGCGCGCGGTGTCAAGGTTTGCTCTCCCTGGATCGAGGCGCACTGCGATCAAGTCGAACTCGCGGTCGATTAACGGGGTTGTTGTGATCGAAACCTCCGTACCCACGTCAAGTCTCATCCGTTGCGGAAGGGCCAACTGGTCATGGAAGTCTAAAGTACCTCCGTCCCGGAAGCTGAACCTGGTTTCGTTCCAGACTTTTACTATGGCGGCGAGATCACCCGTTTGTTTGAGGTCGAAATTATGCAATGCGGAGGCTATGTAAGTACGTCCATCAAGGTTGACCAAGACCGCAGTTCCAGAGCCCGGGTCTTCGGGGATTTCTTGATGGAGAAGGTACACCATTGAACTGCTAAGACTCGCCACGAAAAGCCGCATCTGCAGTTCTGCAAGAGCGGACTCATTCATCATCGCTGAACCTCAGTTCCCAGTCTGGGGTTCAGTTTAGTGGCAAACCCTTCCGGTGGGTTTGGCATTCGGCTCTTCCTCCACGTAGCGCGTCGCCCTGCACAGATTATTCAGCTCTACCTCCAAATCCGAACGACAACTCCTACCCAGCCAGCTTGACGCGCTGCAGCTCTTCCATCCGGTTTTTCGAGGCGAGTCTGAAGGCACTGCAGGACCTGAACGGGGGTGAGCTTGGGTCGGGTGGCCATGGGCGCTCGGTTGGAGCAGCACCCGAGTACGTAACAAGGCCTGGTTCGGTAGCGCTCGAAGTGGGAGCGACTCAATACGAGCTGAACCCGGCACACGGCCACCTCAAGCTGGCCTCGTTCAGCCAGGTGATCAAGGCGCGGATGCTCGCCCGCGCAGGCGTGGACAACTGCCACTGGAATACGACACCGGTCGTACTGGGGCTCAGGCCGATGGCTCCCTCGGTCACCCTGGTGGTTGTTCTCGAACCAAGCGCATGCTTGAAACCGCTGGACCTACTTCAACCGCTTGAAGTGTTTCTTGATTCTCATCTCGAACGACTCAGGCTCTCCCCGCTCCCAGGCGTTCACGGAAATGCCCCAGCGCCGCAGTCTATGTTTGTCCTGCGCAGACAGAAGCAGGTCAGTCGACGGTACGTACGCGAGCATGTTCTTCGGCTTCAAGTGTAAATTCTTGAAACGGATTTTGCCTTTGTTCAGTGTGAGAACATTGCAGGCTCGGCCACGGCCTTCTTTGTAGTTGCGAAGAAGCGTATCAAAAGTGAGAATCCGAAGGTCTGTCCCGTTCATCTGGTTAAATCGGTCTCTTATCGCCTTCGACTGTTTAGTAGGGTCTCTCCCAATGACCAATACGTATTTAAACTCTACGGGCCCATCTTCCAGAGGTTTGCGGATCGCGCTAACTTGCCGGATGATCTCTTGTGGCCGATCCGCCGCTGCATCGCGCCAGGCTTGAATCTGAGCGAATCGTTCTGAGAACTCAGCAGTGGGGGTCAACTGCAGCTTATTGTTTCGAAAGAGTGGGATGTCGGGCCTCTCGATCTCGATCAATACAAGCCACCAGTTACCGGTGCTCTTGGTGAGATAGCAGAAGTCGGCAGTTAGCGTGGTATCAAGGCGAAATTGCGAAATTACAGCTCCAAAGTGTAGCTGATGATTTAGCAGAAAGGGCTCTACAAGGAACTCCGGGTGATCTTCCAGAAATTTCTGGTAGCTGCTTTCTTTGACACCGTTCGTGCTGATCAGATCCTCGAACTGTCTTGCCAAAACCCTCTTTGGCTTTGCTCCAAGAAGATATCCACCAGCTTCATTCTCATTCATGGAGAAAGTGTAAGCGGCGCTGCCAAGGACCGTCTAACTGAAATCAAAAGGTCAAAGTGCAGGCTTTCGGGCCCACACGGACCCCATCCAGTTCCACTATCAGGATTCATCCCGTGGAAAGGAACTTTTCTTTTGCATGAATTTCGGGCGGAACAATGTGTCATAGGATAACGGCGCGGCACGGGGAACGCGATCGGCATCGGGGTTGTTGGCCTACACGGTCGCGGACAACTATCACTGGCACACGGCTATCAAAGGAGGGTCGTAATGGTCTTCGCAAAGCGCCTCCGCGAAGGAGTGGTTCAAGGAGAGATAACCTGCAGCGTCAGAATTTGGATGAGCCCCCACGTAAAAGAAGGCAAGCGTTCCGCATAGGAGAGGGAGAAATCGAGATCGATTCGGTCACACTGATCGGGTTTGCCGATATTACTCCGGAGTTGGCGCGAGAGTCTGGTTTTCTGGGCGTGCTCGATCTGCTCAAAGTGGCTAAACATGGTAAAGGCGACAACATCTATCTGATTCGTTTTCATTACATACCGCCGCGTGCGCAACGGACCACTCGGGCAAGCAAAGCGACAAAGGCTTCCTGACGCCATTGTCTGGAAGTGCAGTTGGACTTGTTGCGCCGGGCACAGCGCTACTTGGAAGACTGACTTGGCATCGGATCGGTGCCCCAAGCTGCGCTGGCGGGAACGCCATCAGGACATGCCCACACTATCAGCAGGGCAAGGAAGACCATTACGACAATCAGCAGTCGGAAGTTTTCGTTCGGCATCATGAGCATATGCTGACTTTAGAACACAGGGTGATATGCAAAGTGCAAACAGACAGGGCACTGGTAAGGCGTCAGTGTGCCTTCGAACACGAGCGGCGCTGGCTCCATTTGACTCAATTCTTCTGGTGTTATGAGAATCCCTTCCGCTGGTTCCATGGTCATGGCTTTGCAGGTTGGGCAGAATGTTTTGTCTTCGCTCATGCTCACATTATGCGCCGCGAGTTCGCAGGCTGGGGTTCCTACAGTCGGATCAACCCTCTGAGCCCAGTTGTCTGCTGGTCAAAAAGGCCCGCGCAGCCTTCGGCGCTGTGTCGGGCGGGTGAGGTGAACGAACCCCTGGCCAGACCTTTCCTTGACCCTTCCGAGGCTGAGGTCACGGTTTCACCCGTCTTCTTAAGCGTGAAACCCTTCTGCCCTTGCGCGGCGCTCAAGTAAGGCGAGATCCTTGGCGACTGACGAGGGGATTATCAAAAGACCGGGGTCGTCTTGACCCATGACACCGCATCTGATGCCCGAATCCTCGAGACTACAACGCATGTAAAGAGCAATCCGGCGGGCTGGGTCAGGCGTGATGTATTCCACCGCTGTGAGCAGGCTCATACCGGGGCCAGTACCGCGTAGCGCTAGTAGCTCAACCCGTAACGCCGATATCTCGGCCTCCTCTTCCTGCCGACGTCCGGTTTCTGTCTCCTCCCGGACACGCTTGCGGGCCACCGCCCGCTCCCTCTCCTCCTGCTGAGCAATTGCTGTGGCAAGAGCATCAACGACTGCCGGTTTGCCAGGAACTTGAGCTGCCGCTCTGATGGCAGAGACCACGCGCTCCAAGTGCCAGTCATCGTGCATGACGTAACCGTCCCACCGACGAACGCCACATCCAGCCGCGACGGCCCTGTCGGTGACATGCTTGGCGAAGCGGTACCCAAGTAGCTCCAGGAGTTTCCCCGCAGCGACCGCCGTAACTCCGAGTGCGCGGCCTATCTCGCCCAGACGCGTTGTCCAGCCGGGGTTGGGCGTATCCCCACGCAGCGTCTCATCCCATTGCCTTTTGGCGGTCCTGCCCTCTGTCGTCTGAGCGGCGGCCAGCACTCGGGCGCGGTCGTACAGGCCATATGTGTATTGGCCTGTGTCTTTGCAACGCCGGGCGTTGGGCGAGTCGGGGATTTGGAGAAGGGAATGGATCATATCGTCGGTCCACCCTAACTCTGTCCGGATATCCTCCCTGGTCATCATGGTTATTGTCGCTGTGCTCTCCTCCCCTCCGCTTGTCCCCTTGCGGCTTCATGGGAACGACGCGGGGGTCTGTGTTGGGCCATGGGGGTTATTGAGAGGTGGCTGTTGGAATGCGATCAATGTAGCGACGGTCAAACAAAATCCGCCCATTTATCAGCCAAACCCACAGGCGGTCACCGAACGTTTTGTGATTTTGCTGATACGTTGTATTTGACGATTTCTTGGTTTGCGGGTTAGATTCCCTAGGATTGATATCGGGCATGATGCTCCTTTTCGACCCGCTCATAATTTCTTCGAAGAAGGGCGACAGTCTACAGCAAGATACAGCATCCAGGAAAGTTGTTCCCATTCAGTGGATCACGTCCGGCGGGATATAGTTCTGCAGTTGATGCGCGATAATCTCATCTTCGGCGATCGCTCCAAGGAAACTGAACGAATCTGCGAGACGGGCAGCCCCTGATGGTGGCGGGGTGAGCTGGTGGGGCGCTGGTAGCGATCAAATCACATGCCAGGGGATTGATTGCTGGCGTGCTATCGTTTTTGATTGATCGCTTAGGCACGAATGGCAAAGTTGAAAGGTTATATTCGGCGCTACCTCCCCTTGTCGGCGGTGATCGATACCTTGCGACGAAGAAAGCTGGCGCTTCTTGATCCCCAGAATTGGGATGATCGTAACGACCGGCACTTCATGCAACGCTACAAGGAGGCGAAGGGCCTGTCTTCGCTCTACGCCATGTGCGCCGCAGTCCGCCACGAGACCTACTACCATTGGCGCGTGTTCACACCGGGGGCCGAGGGGCGTGTCTCGAACTCTGGCGTGACCCGCTGGAAGCGGCCTTGAGGGAGAGCGATTCCACGCGCTTCCAAGAGGTCAAATATGTGACGCTCCCCCAGGTGGCTCGGTTGAGCACCAAAGATTTAGAGAACCTACCGTTTTTCAAGCGCGTAGGCTTTGGTGCTGAAGAGGAATATCGGGTCATTGCCTGGTCCGAGAAACCGCAAGCTGTCGCTTTGGGGTTCGACATCCAGCTTTCGTGGGTGAAACGGATTGAGTTAAACCCATGGATGCCGGAGCCTCTGGCTCAAAGCGTGAAGTACACGATCAGGGCGATCGCTGGGTGCAATAGCATCGAGTTCCGTCAGTCCACCCTCATTGACAATCAGCAGTGGCGGGACGCCGGGGACAGGGTTGTTGGCCTGAGACCCGGGGGACCCGAGACAACGCTGTCGCAAAAGAAGCGACCCAGGAAAAAGCGGCTCAAACGGAAAAAGAGGGCCAGGAAAAATCGGCCCGGAGGAAGCTAATCCGGAGTGGTGGTGCTGGCTCGATCACATAGTCGAAGGCGGCGTCGATGTGACCGTGTTTCAGCAAGATGCTGACGAGCGTTCCGGATTGAAAGTCGCTGGCGACGCCCCGAACTGACGGTATCTCGCGCAGGAGATCGGGGGCGAAGGCGGCGGCAATCTGTTGTGCTTGTTCGAAGAGGAAGTCCTGGTCGGGCCTGGGGAGGCTACGGATTTCTTCGATGGCCATCTCGAAGGTGCTGCGGGCCTGACCGGGATCGGCGGCGGATTGGACGCGGGCGATGCTCATCCGAGCGGCTTCGCGAACGGGAGGCGAGGACCGTTCGGCCTGCTTCTGCGCGTCTGCCACAAGTTCGTCTGACATGGGGATAGGTATTTCAGTTCCAGATCAGTGAGCAGGTTCCATGCCTGGCTTGGGGTGGCCGATGTTCCCGGAGTTCCCTGCGTCAAACCTCCGTCACGGAATCACGGCTGAGTACGTCTCGAGACGATGTCGTTCACGCAGCAGCACCCCGAGCTTTAAGCGAACACTGTCATCACCGCCACTACTCCGGCGGATCTGCGACGGCGGCAGCACTCCGGTACGGTGGTCGCGGTTTCTTAGGTGCCATTACGTATGCGTAGGGGTCGGCCTCGGGGGGCATTCTTCTTCCGAAGAGATGCAAAACTCTGTTGAGTGCCTTACGGAGAAGATTCATGAAGTTGCCCATTCCTTTTTCGCTAATTTTACGCCGCGCGGACATGACCGCCCTGGTGTGCACAACCTTGCCATTGATCACGCGGAGCAACGCCACCAGGCCGATGTCCCAGCTTCTCAGCCAGGACGCGCTCCGATAAGCGACTGGGACATGGCCGAGAAAGCGGGACCTCCATGGTTCAGATCGCGGCTATCTGGTCAAAGGGAGCGAGCAGCGCTGGGTGCCCGCATCGTGGCAACCAACACGACGGCCACCGTAGAGGGGTAGCCATGTCATGGCCCAAGAAATAGAGGGCCCAGCTCTATTGTCGGCTATTGGAATAGATTCCGTTGCAGCGTGGAGTTTATGCTGGGCCTCCCCTTTGAGAGGCCGCTAGCCTTTGCTACCTTCGAAAGGTAGGCATGATCTAGAACTCCGACTCCGATTGACCTTCCGAGGATTGCAGCTAAAGCTTTCTTGTTGGCTTCTGGATCGCCCGGCATTAGGCCGAGCTTGTTGAGGGCATAGTCTTTGCAAGCGGCAGCAATCAAATCAGCCGCTTGAAGCTGAGCCGTAGTTTTGTCGTCATCAAAGCCTACAGATCCGATATAGGGCGCACATTCAGGATTGAACTTCTTCAGGTCACCCATTTGATTGAGGACAAGCTTTCCCTTGCAGTGATAATCCAGAAGAAAGGACACCATCCGGCCTCTTATATTGCCGGTCAGCTCTCCCGCAACATAGACAATCAATGCCGCGTGCCCAAACACATACGGGTCTTTGTAATGAAATACCTTTTTCGCAGTGGCGCTCTTTCTTATAGATCGCCATGCTTTCAAATCAATGGCCAGCCCTACTCCCTTTACACGGGAAATTCTTATGATTTGCGCCAGCTCGTCGAAGATCTCTTTGGCTGCCTCCCTTCCCGATGGTGGCGGGTAGTCGTGGCTGTTATGGAAGCGTTCGAATTCCCCGGAAAGCCTCAAATATTCGCTCGTCTTGAAGTACTTAAGTTCGTGCTTCTTAAGGCAGCGCTTCCAGTGCCACTCCAGGTCAATCCACTTGTCGTGACGCCAGCAGAGACCTGCCACTGCAAAGATATTGCGCTGTCTCTTGTCTGCGCTCTCATCAACGGCGGTGGCAATAAACGCCATATATTTTCTTCTTGTCCTTCAGGGAAACATACAGTGAAGCTGGTCAGGCTATGGCCGAAAGTATAGCGGTTGGACCACCGTAGCTTCCTGTACTGTTCTGGGGTCAGCCGCAGGTGCAGGCCACCCCTCCCCACCTTGATCGCGTCTGCTCAAGGATCTGTCTGGCTTCGAGCGTTGCCCATGCGTCGCCCCGGCGGGTGATCAATGTCCGGTTGATCGCAACTGTTCAACTCGGTGGATAATTGTGGGGGCAGGCAGATCGAAATGAGAACGAGGACGCTTTTGCAATCTATGCGGGTATACACAGATTTTGAGGATTTCACGGCCCTTGGTAGCCAGTTTGGATATAGCGACGGAGTCGAATGGCATGTAGCCCTCTGGTCCGAGAGTGACAATACAGTACGAACATTTCGCGTTGCTGCAGGCGTGCCGGAAGAACGCCTTTCGGGAAAGCGCCTTGATGCGGTGCAAGCAGCAATCAAACACTGGGACGCCAATCCTGTTTGGGCGGATTGAACGTGTCTCACTCTTCCAGGTAGCGCGTCGCCCGGCGCAGGTAGTCCAGCTCAACTTCCAACTCTGAAACGACAAATTCGTACCCCAGCCAGCTTGACCCGCTGCAACGCTTCCATCCGCTTTTCGAGGCGGAGCTGAAGACGCTTTAGGACCTGAACGGGGGTGAGCTTTGGCCTGGCTGTCATGGATGGAAGTGTACTATCTTCTCTTTTTGTTCGCCATCGTGATCCGGTCCATTATGCGCTGCCTACACCAGGTGTGGGGGTTGAATCCGGTGCATGTAGTGGTGCATGTTGGCTCCCGACGTTCCGGCAGGGGAGTGCAACGCTGTGCAGAGTTGGGAATGCCCACAGGCCATTGACGTATAGAGGTTTATGCAGGATGGTGCGGTGATGTGCAACAGCATGCCAAAGTGCTCATAGCGGACTTAAAATCCGCAGGCCGCAAGGCCGTGGGGGTTCAAGTCCCCCTCCGGGCACCATGAAATGAACTCGCTTCGTTCTCCTCTCTTTCTGGAATGCCGTTGCATAGCCCTGACCTCCTCCCTCGGCAACTGCTCTCAATAGAAGCACCACGCTCCCCTTTGTCATCCCGACCGAAGCGTACCCGGATTTCCTGCCGCGCTGCGCCGGACACAATCGCGTATGCGCCTTTCAGTAAGGAAAGGCGCATGAGGTTCGCCAACGCCGTTAAGTTTCACAGGAAATCCGGGGAAGTCGAGGGATCTGCAGTTCAACGGACCTCTACTGGAAATGTTTTTCGGCAGAGTGCTTGTGGTCCTTCGGTCCACCCAAGGGGATGAAAAACGGCTTCTGTTACTTCTTCAGCAACTGCTGATGAAGCCGCGCCCAGGCGCCGGTCCGTTTTCAGCCCCCTTTGATATTCCCTCGACCCGCCATATACCGCCATATCGAAAGATATCGGTCCGCGTTCAGCGCCACTTCATCAAAATAAGCAGCAGTAATAATACCGGCGTGCTGAATCCTTTGTCGCACGTGCAACACACCTGCTATTGGTTGCATCCGTTCCCCCCGAACGGTTTCGAGCTGAATGCCCTCGACGGCACTCACTAGAACTGATCTGCGCATTGGATGAGCGTAAGTTGCCGAGCCGTTGCTGATCTTTCAGGACGGGAGGCAAGGTGAATCGTCAGACGAGATACATTCCGACTCTGGACGGCTGGCGTGCTTTGGCTGTGATTGGAGTCATCCTCGACCACGGGGCACCCGGCTTCTTCGCCAGCTACCCGGAGCTCAAGAAGCTGGCCGCACATGGCGACATCGGAGTTGACATCTTCTTTGCCATCAGCGGTTTTCTTATCTGCGGCCTGCTGCTTGAAGAGTTTGCACGCAACGGTGACATCAGCCTGCGCCGTTTCTATATGCGTCGGTGTTTTCGCATCCTGCCTCCGTACTACGTCGTCCTGGCCGTATTGTGTTTGCTCTCGGTATTCTGCGGGCTCCGGATGAATCATTCGGATTTGCCGAGTTGCTTGCTGTTCTACCGAAATTACATGCCGCTCGGAAGCGAGGAACGAGGTGGTTTCTATACCGCCCACTTCTGGTCGCTCGCGGTAGAGGAACACTTCTATCTTATTTTGCCGATGCTGCTTATCGCCGTTAAACCAAAACGCGCCGGCAAGGTGGCGTTCCTGGTGGCGATGCTGGTTTTCGGATGGCGAGAACTGCAGCAGCATGCCCAGTTGTTTCCCGGCTTGTTCCGCGTGTCGAACCCGATGACCTGTACCGATACCAGAATCGATGGACTGTTGTGGGGTTGTCTGGCCGCAATCTACTTTCCCGCGATCAAGCGGAACTTCGAGCGAATCCATTTCTCTCAATTATGGCTTCCGATCCTGGCAATCGTGCTTGGCGCCGAACGGATGCACGTGCCCGGGTTGACCCTGTGGCACGCGGTTCTTCTGCCGGCCCTGGTGTTGAGCACGGTCATCCAACCGGCAAACCTCCTGGGACGCGTTTTGGAATGGCAGCCACTGCGCTGGATCGGCACGATCTCTTACAGTCTCTATCTGTGGCAGGAACTTTTCTTGCCGCTGCAGTCGATGAAAGCGCCGGGAGCCCTCCATCATCTTCAGCAATTGCCGTGGAACGTACCCGCGATTCTGGTGTGCGCAGTTCTGAGCCGTTATCTTCTCGAACTCCCTATGACGCGGTTGGGACATCGACTGAGCGCATCTTCTCTTACCTTGCGCTCGCTGGTACCAACAGCTCGCCACCCCAAAACTGAAGCCGCCTAGATCCCCTCGCCGTAGCCAAAAACGGCTCCATCCGCGTGATCTGCTGGACCTTTTTCGGGACGTCCATGATAGGTAAAAGTCAACGGGAATCTCCGTTTCCCCTTGACTTTTACCTATCATGGATGTCACCGAAGCTCCTCTCTTTCTGGAATGCCGTTGCATAGCCCTGACCTCCTCCCTCGGCAACTGCTCTCAATGGAAGCACCACGCTCCCCTTGTCATCCCGACCGAAGCTCCTCTCTTTCTGGAATGCCGTTGCATAGTCCTGACCTCCTCCCTCGGCAACTGCTCTCAATGGAAGCACCACGCTCCCCTTTGTCATCCCGACCGAAGCGCAGCGAAGTGGAGGGACCTGCTGTTTCCGTCATCCACCAACAGATGCCAGCTGGGATCGCCACCCTCCCCTTTGTCATCCCGAGCGAAGTCGAGGGATCTGCAGTTCAGCGGACCTCTACTGGAAATGTTTTTCGGCAGAGTGAAGTTGAACCACCGTCAATTACTCCGGACGTAAAATGTGAGCACATGCACAGATAAGGATTCCCATTGATGTTTTTGGCATCCGCGTTAAGGGTTTTCGCGGCAGGTCCGATCGCTGCCATATGTCTGGTTCTCGTTGGCTGTCGGTCGTCTCGAACGGCTCCTTTCTCGGTGCCGAACGACATCGGACCGGCGGCTGCGATAAAGGTTTCATTGAAGGCGGATGGCTTGCCTGATGATTTCTTTCGACTAGGCTTTGACACCAAATGCTCGCGTGAAATCATCGGTTACCGCTTCGTTGTTTGGATAAACAATCAACGCGTTGCCGTTGGGTTCAATACAAGTCCAAACTGTCGGCTTTCGCCAGATCGTCCGGTCAACGGAGAACTTCGGATTTTGGTCTTTGACCTAAGTGGAACTGTGACTGCCGACCGGACACTTCCTTATCTGGCAGATGGAAACGGCGAAGTCGTTGCTGACGGGGAAGCAGCTACTGGTCCAGATGAAACACTCCTCGTCCGATTTCAGTCCGTTAACCTGGACCGTGAAGGTCGGCAGGAGTCGGCATCTAGTGTTCATCTCCTGGATGCGAGTTTGAAAGACGTGGTGCAACTAGATCGTTTTCTAGAGCAGACAACTTTGGTAGATCACGCACTCGTTTTTCAGGACGGTGTTGTGTTTAGCGGGCCTCGTAATTATTCGATTCTCAGCGGGCCGGCACTCAAGCAGGTGGAACATCGGCAGGTGGATTGGCCCGCAGGGGCAATGGACCGTAAATTTGGTGCGCATGAGATTGCATTTATTCATTGCGGACAAGAATTGAAACCCGGTCAATACACGGCAACAAATGTTGTTCACGTCGGAGCTAAGTTTCGCTGTTCGCTCAATGTGCTCGGAGACAAAGAGAACTTCTGGACGCGACAACTGATGGATGGCGAGACGGCAAGCCTGGTCGGTATTCTTTCGGATGGAAGCGTAGTCGGCGAACTGCGTCAAAACTCCGGGCGTACAAAGAACCTCGTGCTTTGGAAGAAAGACCGAGATCCAGAAACGCTTCCGTGGATATCTTCTCCGTTCGAGGGAGAAATCGACTCGGCGGCTCGGGATTTCTCTCGATATGCTTTATTTGCTACGAGCGACTCCGAGCCTTGTAGTCCTCTGTCCAGAGTCCTCGATTCGCCTTGCGATGATGTGGGCGAAGGCCGCTGGTTTATTTTCGGTCGCAAATCGCCCCTGCCCATCGTGAATCGCGCGTTCCCGAAGAATGGTCGCGCGACCCTATCGCCAGACGGTTCGCACTACGCCTCGTTTGAAGATGGGGAATTGCGCATCTATGTTCTCCCCAAGTAAAGCAGATGGATCAAGCGAATAAGATCGGAGAGCGCACGGTCTGGCGAGTGTTAGAACTCACCAGGTGACGCATAGGACAGAATTTCGGTCACAGACCGAAGTGGCACTTTAAGAATAAAGCCCTTCCCATGCCGCAAACATTGCGATTTGCGGCCGGTAGGATGGACCCCAAGGAACTGGTGCGCGACCTGTCGACGGATGTCAGTTGTTAAACTGCAGGGCATGCCATCGTATGAGATTTTCGGCAGGTTCTATGACGCCGTAATGGGAGACGGGTCAGAATCGGCAAGACGCGTTTCAGAGCTTGTTCGGGTGTCGAAACCGGATGCGAGAAAGGTCCTCGAACTCGGGTGCGGAACTGGATCAATACTGAAGCATTTACAGGACAGTTACGAAGTGTCTGGCCTGGATCTCTCTAACAAGATGCTCTCGATTGCCCGCAAGAAGGTCCCTCAAGCAAAACTCTGGCATCAGGATATGGTCGATTTCCAAATCGACGAGCAGTTTGACACGGTTCTTTGTGTATTCGATTCAATCAATCACGTTCGACGCTTCTCTGACTGGAAAAGAGTGTTCGCAAGGGTGCGTCAGCATTTGTCGCCAGGCGGCTGCTTTATCTTCGACATCAACACACAGCGGAAGCTCGAACGGCATATTGCCGAGCCACCTTGGGTACATCCATTCGGAAGGAATCTTTTGATCATCGACGTGACGGCTCTTGCGAATCACAGATCGAATTGGAATATCAAAGTTTTCGAGCATGTGAATCATGCCCGGTACGTTCTCCATGAAGAAGATATAGTCGAGGTGTCGTTTCCATTGGAAAAGATCATGCGAGCCCTCCGTAACTATTTTGAGCACGTGAGAGTGGTCGATACTGATCGCAGACGACCAACTGGGAAATCAGAGAGGCTATTCTTTATTTGCAAGAGGCTTTGAGTCCCCGTCAGCCATCGCCGCATGGCTGATCTCAATCGACATTCATCAGATCGTTGACCCAACCGGGGTGGTCCCGTGAGGGACGGCTGAACCCATGTCCCACTTCAAAAATATTTCGATCTTGGGAGGCTTCTCGGCAATAACGGCGGCGCCAGACTGGCACTCCGGAAAAGCATGGCCCTTCTCCTTTCATCCCTTTTCCGTCAATGACGTGAAACGGAGTCATATGATTTGTCACTAATACTTAGGTGCCTTATGCCTGAAGTGTTTCGTCATCAATCCCACCCCTTCGCAGTCGCCCCTCTGTTTCTTTGCCTGCTCTCAGCAAAGGCGCAAACACCCGGCCCAAAACTCAGCGACTTTGTTCTCTACGCCGAACAAAGCATCCAAATGCGCGAGGGGAGTCATACGGAGCATGGAGGAGACGTCGGTGTTCGTACGGTCCTGTTTGCGGGAAGAGAAGACCCAGCTCAATTGCAGCTTGCCGGCCATGCTAAGTGCGGCGATGCGTTTTCTCCTTCCACCTCGCTGGAACATGACGCCAAAATCCACAAGCTGTTTACGGATTCTCTGCGCCGCGTAACGGATACCAAAGTCGGCGCGCAAGAAAAATTTCCCGCTCCCGGGATGCCGCCCCTGCCGCTCGCCTCCGCCTCCGGCGAAAATGTAACCGTGGAAGAACACAAGAGCCTCTCCCTCACTCCAGGATCCTATGGCGCTCTCACCCTGGAAGGGCACAGCACCCTTCATTTGTCCGCGGGTGCCTACACATTCGCCAGCATAAAGATGGGCGAACACTCCAGATTGCTCGGCGAGCGCACTGGCCGGGACGACACTCGAATTCAAGGGCTTTACGTCGGAATCGTAAGAGGCTTGCAAATGGGAGACGAGGCCAGGATACAACCGGCGTGGGATGACGCCAAGGCCAAGGATTTCATCATCTCTGTCGCCGGCAGCGACCCGGCTGCTATAGTCGACCCAGCCTCCGCTCCACCCACCGTCCGGCTCACTCCAACTACCGTCGTCAGTCTGGCGCACGAAGCCCATATCCATGCTCTCTTGGCGGCCCCTCACGGCACCATCTGGATGGCCGAAAGAGCCGGCGGAAAGGGAGCCTTTGCGGCGTTCGACATCGTACTCGGCGGACACGTCGAAGTGGAGTTTGAAAGCGGGTTCTCCTCATTGCCCGGTCAACAGGGCTCACAGCAGCTCAACGGCTATTTCGCCGTGGAAGATCCCAGCATCGCGCCTTTGGCGGATCCCGTTCCCGCCGGTACTCTCGTGCCCTTGTCCATCGGCCTGCCTGTCCGCGACCCCGCCGGTCTGCAGACCCTCCTCCAGCAGATCGCCGACCCCAAAAGCCCCAACTACCGTAAACATCTGTCGCAGCCGCAGTTCTACTCTACTTTTGGCGCCACTGCCGCCGATTATCAAAGCCTGCAAAACTGGGCCAAGAACGGCGGCTTCACCATCAATGCGACCTATCCCAGCAATCTGCTGCTGGCTGTCACCGCTACCGCCGCGCAAATCGAACAAGCTTTCCATACCAATCTCGTCTACCGTCGCCGCCAGGACGGCAGCAACTTCGTCACCGTCGACCGTAACCCCTCACTCGATTTGGCAACGCCTATTTTGCATGTCAGCGGATTCAACGACTTCATCCTCCCCCGTCACAACGCCGTGAACGGTACCGGCTTTTGTCCACCGCCAAACTCGAACGTCACTTGTGGCCGAAGCTACCGCGCCGCGGACCTTCGCAACGCGTATCTCGGTGTGGGCTCCAGTTGTCAAAAACTGGACGGTACCGGACAGGTGGTGGGCATCGTCGACTTCAATACCTTCACTAACTCCGATATCTCCAGCTATTTCGCTTTGCAGTCGCCTCCGCTGACTCCCGCATTTTTCCCCAGCATCGTGGCCACCGAAGGTGGCAATCCCGGGGCCAACAGCGCGCTGGAGGCAACACTGGATGTGGAACTGGTGCAGGCCATGGCTCCGAATGCCAGAATCTTGCTCTTTCAGGGAAGCAGCGGCCTCACCGGGCACTTGGATGACATCTTGCACGCTATGGCCACCTCAAACCCACCCCTTACGGTCGTAAGTTGTTCCCTGGGCTTCGGCCGCAGTGACAACTCGCAGCAGGCCCTGGATGAAATGGGCGCACAAGGCGTATCGATCCTTACTGCATCCGGCGATTTCGGAGACATTGGCGATCCGCAAGGAAATCTGGATATGGGCAGTCAGACTCTGGTCGGTGGAACGATTCTCAACACCAACGCCTTATCTCCTAATCCAAGTACCTTAACGCCTCCTTTCCCCGCCTCGATCTACCCCTCCAGCCCAGCCAAATACTATGCCGGTGAAAATACCTGGAATCTTAAGCAACCTCCCCATAGCCAGGACGTGACCGGTGGCGGCATCATGGACGGCAACAATAAAGGCGGCGGCAATATCTTCAACGTTCCTCCGCAGGGCTGCTATTGCTGGCCCCAGACGGTGTGCTGCGGCAGCGGTGTGCCGCTTCCCGACTATCAGAAGGGCACCAGTATGTCCCTCAACGGTGGTTCAGGCCAGTTCCGTAACTACCCCGACGTGTCCATGCTTGCGGCCAATCCGGAGATAATTTTTCAAGGCAACGCAACCACTCCCATCGGTACCAGTTTGGCCGCACCGCTTTGGGCCGGCTTTATGGCTTTGGTCGATCAGAACAGCCTGAATAATGGCGTGCCCTTGGCGGGCTTCCTGAACACCACCCTTTACGACATTGGACTCACCAGCGGCCAACCGACCGACCTCTACAAAATCAGCTTCAACGACATCAACGATGGAGGAAACAATTCCAACGGCTTCGGACCAGGCTTCACCACCGTGCAGGGTTATGACCTGACTACCGGCTTGGGGTCACCCACTTGCGGCCTCCTCAATCAGCTCTCCACCATTACGCCACTTAACAATAACCAGCCGGTGGACCTCATCGGCTTCACGTTTTCCACTGGCCACGACAACTTGCGCGGGAACGGAGGTTTCCTGAGTGGATGCGGAGGCACGGGCCTGACGGGCACGGTGTTATTGAAGGATGGCACCAGCTTCCCCTTGCCTCACCCGCTGAAGCCCACCGGCACCGATGAGTCATGGGAGGAAAACACCACTACCTCACGCATTGATATGGCGATTCCCAACACTGTAACGCTCACGCCGGCCAATGGAATTCAGGGCGTGACTCTGGCCATTCACGAGCAGTTCAGCTCGCCCTGCGGGCCGGATAATTGGGACGTCACCGCTCTGAATGTCACTATCTTCAACCCGCCGAGTCCCCCGGATCCATCATCTTGTCAGCTCAACATAACGCCGAACCCCGGCGACCCGCTCCTGCAAGATGGACACCCCGGCATAATCAGATTCAGCAACAGCCCCGGTAGCAGCGGTTCCGGCCAAACGGCAACATTCTTGGTGACCGATCCCCGCAACAAGTGTCCTTGACGCGTCGAAGGGCAGGTTTGACATTGAAGTGACAGACGGAGCAACCACTATCCCGTCGCGCCACACGTAAGCCGTTCGAGTGGTGATTACTCCGCCTGTCCCTTCAACTCCTCTATCGCCAGACGGTTCGCACTACGCCTCGTTTGAAGATGGGGAATTGCGCATCTATGTTCTTCCCAAGTAAAGCACCGAAATTACCCCTCGACCGGCCAACTGTGGCATTGTGGCGAGCACTCGCAGTGTGGATGCCGCCCGCTCATCCGAGCGCCTTGGCCATCTTGCGCAGCAACCAAACCTGTCAGTGTTGAAGTGGGAGCATAATGTGGGTATGAGCGAAGACAAGAAATTCTGCCCGAATTGCAAAGCCATGACCATGGAACCAGCGGAAGGGACTCTCATAACCCCAGAGCAATTGAGCCAGATGGAGCCAGGGCCACCCGTGTTCGAAGGCAGACTGACGCCTTATCAGTGTCCTGTTTGCCTGCACTTTGCATATCAGCCCGAGTTCTAAAGACCCCGCTGCCCCGAAGGACCTCGGGTAGCTGGAACCCTGCTATTTTAACTAGTTCCCCTGCCGACAGCTTCAAAGAGGCGCCCGCCAACATTCCGGCTGGCTCTATCGGCTCCGTGACTAGAGTTTCAGATTGGGACGTCTGGGTCCGCTTCGACAAAGGTGTCGTTTTCCGACGATGAGCCGCTCTCTCCCTGCGGAGGCGCTTCGCTATCATCCTCGAAAGTGTTTATCGGGCATGTGGATTAGTCCCGGTGTCCGTTCAGGAGAGCATACCCTTCTCTAAGCGTGGGCAGCTCGTTTCGAGCAGCCACGCCCCGGTATGATGGGGACTTATCGGCTGAAAGTTGGAAGATGCACTACATCGGTCTCGGGCACAGTCTCGAGCGGATTCCCCGCTTTGCGCCAGGCTGCTAGGCCGCCTACGATGACAAATGCCTGAAATCCCCATTCCCGTAAAAGATGCGCCACGCTGCGGCTTGTCGCTTCCTTCTGGCAAGTGCAGTACAGGTAGATGTCCTTGTCTCGAGGGAATAGTGCTATTTCGGAGCTGAGATTGTTGGGCTCGACTCGAATCGAGCCGGGAATGCGGACAGCGCCCGCACTGTAATAACCATGGCTGCGCACATCGGCCAGCAGTATCTTTCCCGGGCCTTCTGTCTGCAGCTTCGCGGCCAATATCTGTACCTCTACGCGTGGTACAACCCGATCGGCGCGTTGCTTCCAGTACAACGAAATCCGATAACCTATAAACGCAATCAGGGCAATGATGATTACAATCTCGGCCGCATGTCCTGCTGCGCGAAATCCACTGACGATCTTCGCCACGAAATCGCGAAAGATGAATCCGATTGCGCCATATGAGAGCGCATAGAGGCTGGCGCCCAGGAAGTCCAGCGCCAGGAATTGAGAGAACCGCATTTTCATGCTCCCAGCCAGCGGCGCGGCCATCGTGCTCACCCCAGGAATGAACTTGTCGATCAACAGCGTAAGCCGTCCACGTTTATAGAACGATTCCGCGGAGCGCAGAACGCATCCTTCCGGATCGACAGAAACCTGGCACAGAAATTTCAAGATCGTCCATCCCATATGGCGGCCGAGGATGTAAAGGAGTGAGTCGGCCGACAACATCGCAGCGACCGCAAAAAACGCGACCGCCGGCCCGTTCAGAGTACCCGCCGCCGCAGCAGCTCCGCCCGCAACAAGAGCCACTGCGCCCGGTACTGGCACACCGATGGCTTCCGCAAAAACAATTAGGCAGATGACGACGTATCCGTAGTGCACGATCAATGAGGAGAAGTCATTCATGGTCAGGTCTCAAGGCTAGCATGCACTGACTTCGAAGAACGATGGCTGCATCTTTCCACGGCAAGTGTTTCTGCACCAAAGCAGCCGATGTCGTGCCCCTTCCTTAGCGGTATAGGTCCCTTTTCCGCAATCTGCAGATGCGGTATTGAGCCTCCAACGGTCCGAACAGCCGGTTTTACGTCCAGGTGGATAACTTCCGTGTAGCCCTCCAAAGACCCTAGCGTCGAAGCGCCACCTAGCAACATATGGCATCAGGCATTTGCCTGACCGCGGTGTTTAACAGCGACCAGCGGTCTCGCGAAGGAGCTTGATTCAGACGTTCGCCATCTGGAGAAATTGACCGCGGAGATCAAGCCCGTATTCCGTACCTGATTTTCCTCAATCCGCACCAGTTCTGCACACCGCTAAGTCAAAAATACTTTTGCAAAAGGAGTTTAATTGATTCCAGCAACGTAGGAAAAACCGATGACCCCCACGTCGACTAGGTGTGCAGACTGCGGCAAGATCAGCAAACTCGTGAAATGCAGCAAAGAAGGTTGTTCAAATCAACTCTGCGCTGAATGCGTCGAGCGATATTCGGGGAAACACTGCAACCGTTGCTACGTCAGTCGAAACGTGATGGCAGCTGAGCGGGCCATGCCTGTCCAGAGATAATCCTCCGAACGCAATTGGAGTCGACGTGGATTCCCTGTCTGACCAGCAGACGACAGCTTAGACGTCACCTGTCCCAGAGGGGTTCTCGGAGTTGGCGGCAGTCAGCAGCAGCCTGTGAGAAGTTTCCGGACAGGCAAAATAACCCCCATTGCTCTGAGCTGCAGGACAGAAGTTTCGGGACAGGCGAAATAACCACCATTGTTCTGAGCTGCAGGATCGGATGGAATTTGCGTGGCCAAGGCAGCCCTGGGAGGCGTCGCCTCCCGATTCAAACAGCTCTACTCCCGAAACTTCCCCGGTGACGGATTCCGATGAGCTTTCTCGATGGGGGTTATTTCGTCTGCCCCTTCATGCCCATAGTGCTCGGATCGGCCGCTTCTGCGGAAGGGGCAATCGTCACGAGGTGCTTTTGGAGTAACGGCGAATGGCATTTCAGTGGTGCGACGGGGAAAATCCCGGTAATCGAGGTGCGCGATCATTTATCGTTAGCAATATGGACAACGGGAAGCGCCATCGCGTATGGGCTTGGCTACTCTGCGCGTTGCTGTTCTGGCTGACAGCTAACCCGCCGCATTGTGATCTGTGCGAGGGCGCTTCCTTCACTGTTGCATCGTCACACCAATCCATTCTCAAGCACTCTTATCCAGTCGCTCCTGATAGCTGTAACGGGATCTGCTCTTGTTGCGGGTTCCACGGCCTCCCGAGTATTCGGCATATTCTCATCCCGGTGAACGTAGAACTCACAGAGGTTGCGCCTGAAGCGCCCCGTCCTGCTTTTGCACCGCGCTCCACGATATTCCGACCGCCACGCGTCGTCGGCTCCTAAGCTCACCGCCCTCCGCCTTTGGTGCGGAGCGAATCGGCATTGAACCTGGAGATTTCTTATGCGTATACGCGCGTTCACGCTCGCCGGAGTACTGTGCTGTCTACCCGCTTTCGGGCAGGCCAGCGACACCGACGACACAGTAGTCATCCTGGAAGTGGGAGCAGCCACAAATTGGAACTTCAGCGGAGGCGCCGCGACATTCGCGCCAAACCTCGCCGCAGAGTGTACCCCCATCGAAAACTGGCTTGAACTGGAGGCTGGTGTGTCGCCTTTTTACACCCGGAATTCTACGGAATGGGATACCGATCTCCTCTTCAAGAAGCCATGGACGCTATCCGGGAAGGCCGAGTTCATGCTCGGCGTGGGACCGCAATGGTCTCACCTGAAACAAAACGGAAAAACGACAGACTCGTTCGCCGGAGAGTTAGCCGGAGACTTCATGTTCTGGCCTACAGGAAAGCACCGCTTTGGGTGGTACTTGGAGCCGGCGTATGACTACAGCTTCGCTGGCGGTCATCAGCAGTCGATAGGCATGTCTGCCGGTCTGCTTATCGGAATCCGGTGAACGAGGCGGTCTAACCGAGATCCTTCCGAACCTCATCGGCAAGGCGGTTCAGGAATGACTCATCAATCTCCAGTTCCTTCGCCAGACCTGTTTGCCTCCATCTACGACCCTGAAGTCTTTACGCGGCAACCCGGCGGAATTCTGGCCTGAGCTGACGTCCTGGTTAGGCGACCTCTGAATTCACTCCATTGATCAATGCGTGGAGATAGCCATATCCAAACGCATATGCCTGGAGCTTTCCCGGATCGCCGGGATGTGACGGCATGTGGTCTGGTAAGATGCCGCCCGGGTAGCCAGAGTCCCTCAGTATCCGCACGATCTTGAATAAGTCGAGAACTCCCTCGTCGGGATAGACCTCGGCAAAGTTGTTAAGTCCGCCCTTGATCGCGCGCATGTGGATCTGATGGATCTTGCCCCGGTCTGCCAGGTATTGAACGAGAGGAGGAATCTGCTTGTTCGCGTCCGTGGACCCTTCGGCAAGTACTCCTACATCCAACTGGAACCCGTTGTACTTACTGTCGACGATCATCTCGTACCGCTTGTAGGCCGTGAAGATCGAGGGGGAATCAAAATTCTCCACGTGCTCGTAGCCAAGCGGCAGCCCGGGAGGATCATAGGGATGGTTGGCCATCTTGACGTTGTACTCCTTGCAGGCCGGGATTACCTTCTGCAGGAAAGTCGTGATGCGTTCCCAATACTCCTCCGAGCTGACCTCTCCGGCAATTCCTGGCGGCAGGTCCTTCCAATTGTCCTCAAGCTTGAATGTCTCGTAGGTCGATCCTCCTCTCCCCGGTTCTTTGCCGTTGCGGCGGATTGGGATCATCGTCCAGTGCTGGCTGATGAGCCCGACCCCTACCTCGTGGGTCTTGCGGATGTTTTCGATGACTTGGTCAAGCTTTCGGTCACGTTCCGGGCCGGGTTTCATCACGATGTAGCCGGAATCCATGCGGAAACCCTCGATCGTCATCCCCACTGCATCGCAGGCGTCCCGCATGCGCTTCAGCTTGTCGAGGTCGAAGGCCCCGCCAGAGGGGCCTTCCGCAGGGATGAAGGCACCACCCTGAGATCCAGGGGAGGCAAGCGGGCGGCGGACGCGTCCCTCGCCCTCGAGGACCATATCCGGATCCGGGCTTATATGCCTGACGCCGAAGCGCAAGTTGTACTCGAGGTTTTCCCTGGACATGACCCCGTCACCCTCGGCGACGTGGTAGTCGGCGCCCACATGCATCAGCGTATTTTTCCTGGGAACGGAAGTTTTCTGAGTCTGGCCGTCCGCGATCATAGGGATCGCGGCTTTCGCCATGCCCGTGGTGAGAAGACTACCTGCAAGCGCTTTACCGAATTCCCTGCGTCTCATATTCCTCTTCATTGTGCCTGCCAGTTTGACGGATCTGGGTAGACGCGAGACGCGTCCTGGAGGCAGGCTTGAGGCCTGGCATCGATCATGGCTGCTTTGGGTCGAGAGCGCCGCGGCCCCAGCTTCGGCTCATGAGCCAAACCTTGCTGCCCGCACATTAAGGCCGAGGCGGAAAATTTTTCGCCAAATAGTCGACCACTCTCTTGAAGTCTTCGTCTGTGCCGACAGCGCCCTTATCCTTCATGTCTTCCACCTCTTTTTCCCAGGCAGTCCGGCTCATCCGAAGCGTCGAAAAGTTGCTTGGTCCGTGACATGTTGTACATGTCGCAATGACAGTTTCCCTTCCCTCCCCCTGGGGCAAAACTGAACCGGAAGTGTTGGGAACCTCCCGACTCGGGGCGCTCGCAATTGCTACCGCCCCCGAAGGCGAACTTGGGGCAGAGTTCGCTTGCGGGCCCGACTCGCCCTCTTGTTTGTCTGGTAAGGCGTAGGCAATCAGAGAGTCGGAGATTTGGTCCGCCGTGTTGGCGATCATCCTGAAGCGGTTCGTACCCCCGGCGGCAACCACGACATATTGCTTGCCATCGCGGCCCAGATAGGTCATCGGGACAGTGGTGCCGCTGGCGTCGAGCTTAGTCACCCAGAGTTCACTGCCGGTGCGTGAATCGAATGCCCGGAACTTGGAATCAGTCGTCGCGGCGATAAATATCAAGCCACCGGCGGTCACGATGGTTCCGCCAATATTGCTCGCGCCGGTATTCTTTAGTCCCTTCGCTTCCAAATCGTCATAGCTACCGAGGGGTTTTCGCCAAACAATGTCCCCGGTATTGGCGCTCACCGCGACCAGTTCCCCCCAGGGGGGCTGCTGACATGGGTATCCGTCCTGATCGATGAAGCGAGTGTACCCACCCAGGTTGTGATAAGCCAGAGGGGAGCCGGCTGCTGTGGGCGCCATCTGGCCAACAGTGCCTAAGCTGCTGGTGTTCACGAAAATGTAGCCCAGTTCCGGATCGAAGGAGACACCGCCCCAGTTTCCGCCGCCCATGGTTCCCGGCATCGACAGCGAGGGGGTGGTGCCAAACGGCGTATATGGCCCTTCGGAGCGCAGCCGGCTAAACCATTCGCCGCAAAACTTCTCTGCTTCCGGCGTGCGTTTGGAGATCTCATCCTTGGTCATGCTCATCCGGGACAACGGCGGAGGCTTAATCGGAAACGGCTCGGTCGGCGAATACCACTCGCCGGGGGTGTCGCCCTTCGGCACCGGCCGTTCCTCGACCCCAAAGACCGGCTTGCCGGTTCTTCGATCGAGAATGAACAGCAGGCTCGTCTTGTTGGTCTCCGCAAGGGCCGGAATCGTTTTGCCGTTGCGCTTCACCTCGATGAGCGCCGGAGGTGCGTTCATATCGTAGTCCCAAACATCGTGGTGGACGACCTGGTAGTACCAGCGCAGCTTGCCGGTGAGGGCATCGAGCGCGATCACACTATTCGCATACAGATCCGGCCCTTTGCGGTCGGCACCGTAAAAACTGTCTGCCGCATTGCCAACCGAAAGAAACACCAGGCCACGCTCGGTATCCACTGTGCCCGCACCCCACTGGCTTGGACCGGCACGATCCTTCCATCCGTCCGGCCCCCACGTCTCGTTGCCCGGTTCTCCGGGCCGCGGCACCGTGTGAAAGGTCCACAGAAGCTTTCCCGTCCGCACATCGAACCCCCGCGGATCGCCACTAGGCCCCACACTGCCCAGCTCCTGCGTGGATGGTCCAACGATCGCGACGTCGCGATAGATAGTTGGCGGTGAACTGATGGCAAAATTGGCTTTCGGGTACTTATCCGCCACTCCGGCTCGCAGATCGACGCTGCCGTTGTCGCCAAACGCGGTCACAGGCGTTCCCGTCTTCGCGTCCACCTCTATCAGCCGCCCATCTCCGGTGCCGAACAAGATCCGCGGCGGAGTCTCTTTGTCGCCTGGCCAATACGCAACTCCCCGGCTCTCCGAACCTCTGGGCTTAGGGTTGGTGTATTTCCAAATCTCTTTGCCGGTTTCCGGATCCAGCGCTACGATGCTCTGATTCTGCGTCGAAAAATATAAAACGTTGTCGACAAAAATAGGCGTCGTCTCAAAGGACCGGCCCTTTTCTCCGGTGTGATACGTCCAGGCGCGCTGCAGGCGACTCACATTGCTCGTATTGATTTGCGTAAGCGGCGAATGGCGAGAGCCTCCCGGATCGTGGCCATACTCTGGCCAATCTCCCTTTTGCGGAGTCACCTGTGAAAACGCGAATGCCGAAACAGCCGCAAAGACGCACGTGAGAATCAAAAACGCCGATGTACCCAAGTTTTCACCTGTTTTTGATGGACACATAAGCCTTTTATTTGGGAGTTCTCTTTGCTACTGCACGTTGAGGGACAGGGTCGCGGATGCAGTTCTACTTCCGCTCGTAGCCGTGACTAGCACATGATAAAGACCAGTCGTTGTCCCAGCAGAAACCGGGCTTGAAGGAGACGTGCTGCCTGAAGAGCTACCTCCACATGCAAGTAAGCTTACCAGAGCTGCGCACGCGACAAGCATCAAGAATCCGCGGGAAAGCAGGCGTCGTCTCGGAGCAAAGCCGAGCAAAAGCACAGCTCCCCGCAAGGGAGAAAATGCCTGCTTGTGCTGCGGCAGAGGAGGACGTGGATGTAATAACCGTGAGAGTACTGTTTGCAGAGCCGGTGCCAGAGACCTGTACCTGAGCTAGATTGAGCGAACACGTGGGCGGATCGGTCGCATTTCCTTGACCAGCAAATTGCACGCTACACGTAAGAGGCACCGTGCCTGTAAATCCAGTTTGACTACTCAACTGGATCGGGGTGCTGGTCGATTGTCCAACAGCTATAGCCTGGGCCGGCGAATTGTTGTGAATGGAGCGCTCATCAAGGAGTCAGCCGCACGCCATGGACAAGAAATCTCACCATCAGGAGAGCAGCAGCAGTTACGATCAGATCGCCCCGGGTTAGCGAACGTATCGGACGCGCCACCGGTATTGTCCGGTCGGATCGGATAGCTCCGATTACCGCGAAAACCCAAAAGACCGAGCCTGCCAAGTTGGGGACGAAGAGAAACTTAGGGAATGGCAAGTACACCAACGTCATGAGGACGGTGCCGATCAGCCAAGGACCAACCGTGGTGCAAAGAACCGCTTTGCTCCGGCTGAACCAAGGGGGCGCCCAGGAACAGAGCTCTTTCCCCATGAAGTACATCATCGTTGAAAGCATTAGGACGGCCACAATGGATATCGCGTTCATCAAGAGCTTTGAGGCGCCTCCGAATCCTAGTGCCAGGTGAATGTCGCCTCCAATGGAACCGCCGAGAGGGATATAAAATGCAACGATTGCGAGCATCAGGAAGAGAAGCCCGCTTGGCTTGCGGCTGTATCGCTGACGATACAAAAGCCAGCTGATCAGACCGACGGTTAGGCTGAAGACTGGACCCGCAACCGCAATCGCAATGAGTTGTCTGGGTGTGGCCGCGGCCGCATCGGGATTGACCCACATCTGGTAAAGCGTCGAACTGAACCCGAGCATGTAGGCAGTGGCTGCATGCACCGCTTCGTGCGGAGTGGCATTTAGTGCGAAAGCAGTCACGAAGAGGAGGGTGGGGCGGACCGCGACGCCGATGCGATTAGCCGCCGTCATGCTGTTCGGAGGGGCCGCGAGAGTGCTCGCAGACCAGCTGTCTATTTCACTTGCCGTACTGGTTGTAATCGACATACTACAGTCTGCCGCAGGACGAGTGCTTGTTGATAGATGTTCCGCTGCAAATCCATGTGCGTTCCCTGCAAATGGTTACGCGGCTGAGCCCCAGGGCCCGTCCGCAGTGTCACGACGTGATTGGGAAACGAAGCCGTGAAGGAGATAAGGGGAGATAAGCGGACACGATCACTACTGTCCGGTTCGTTTGCTGGGGAGTGCCGACAAGTACAGGATTGAGTATGGTTTCTGAAGATTCGGGGGTGTGTCCACGACTTGAAAGAGGCGATACGGCTTTTCGATGCTTTGGGGGTTGAACGACCTGGAGGCAAGAGGGAGACCGCAGATCTTTCCCCTACGCTCCGGTCCAGCAACCGCTCTGTGTGGAAGCGTCGCTCTCCCCTTTGTCATCCCGAGCGTACCCGGATTTCCTGCCACGCTGCGCCGGACACGGTCGCGTGTGCGCCTTTCAGTAAGGAAAGGCGCATGAAGTTCGCCAACGCCACCAAGTTTTACAGGAAATCCGGGGCAGCCGAGGGATCTGCAGTTCCGCGGACCTTTCCTGGAAATGTTTTTCGACAGCAATCTCCGGCCACTTGTTTTATGGCAAAGATGATCGTTGCTTGCGTTTGCAAGCAACGATTACTCTGGTGGTGGCAATTGCATCGGAGGAAATGGGCTGGCTGATATAAATTACTAATTGCACCGGGAAACGCGTAGAGCTGCCCGGCAGATGCGATGGTTTCAAAATCACTTTCCGCCTGACTATCTCGCGCTCACGGAGTAGCATGGCGTCGCGGAGGCCCACTTGTGGCATGGCATACGGGCCTCCGACAGGGCCTCGAAGTTCATTCAGAGTATTAGAAGGCGAGGCGACATGAAAGCGTATCCGTTGCTGATTCTCTCCATCCTTGTTGCGGGCTGCGCATCCAACCCAACCGCAATGGAACCCAAGCCCGCTCCAGACTTCAGAAGACCCTTTCAGAACACACTCTATGTTGAGTTCCTGGGCGACTCGCAATCCATCGGCCTGGTCGCTTACGCCAATAATCCCAAGTGGAAATGTACGCTGTGCCAGCCGCAATTGACCTCCGCCCAAGCTATCAACCTGATCCCTCAAGTATTGGCTCTAAAACCCAACGCGGTGCACATCCTGTTCGGAGCTTATGATCTGGACTATGAAACAGGCGAACCTGATGATGAGTTTACCGACGCAACGCAGCTCATAGGCAATCTCCAACAGCATACTCCAACCCCTGGAAGCTGCCAAAATACCAGCAATAGTTGGCAATCAGCCGCCTTGCATCGACCCTACCCTTTATTTTGGTGTTGACGATGATCTTTATGCAGTGATGGATTTTAACGGCGACCTAAGAGCAGCCTCGTCGGAGCCAACCGAGTTTCCCTGGTTGGTAGGCGTGCCCACGATCGACTATTACGACATCGGGCCGGAGGCAATGTGTGCGGCGGATTTCCGAACCCGAACGCGGCCGGATACGCACGCATGCTGCCCTTAACAGAAGCAGCGATCGATAAGCTGCAAGCGAGTGGTCTGAAATGATTATCCATCGGGCGACCGCCGCAACTTCATCTTTATGCAAAGCTTCAAAATTCTCAGACCCCGATCACCGGGTTCGGACTACCTGGTTCGGGGTCCCACGGCCTGATAAACGGCGGCACGGGCTCTGCTTCGACCTTAGCGGGCAGCGGTTCTTCCTGATGTGACGGCCTGATGTGACGGGTTGATCGTGACCTTCGCTCCATCCCCCGGCGGGCTGAGGAATTCGATCACCGTCGGCGGCGGCATGCCGAAGCGCTGCCCAAATTGCTTGCGAATATATTCGATCAGATGCGGAATGACCGGACATTGTTGACGACCTGGTTCGCGCGAACGATAGAGAAAAAAGACGGATTGAATGTTCCGTTAATTCGAGAAATCGCGACCGTAATCCTTGTAGACAAGCCGGGGAAACCGTCCTATATTGGGGTCGGTTGAAATAGGCTCTCTGCTGCGACCACCACTGTGACCATTCACCGCGGGTTTACTCGCGATCACCCTGAGCCTTAATCCGGTTCAACCGGGTTTCAGGAGCATGTATGCGAGTCCGGCTATCCTTCATCTTAACCTTGGTGGCTGCTTCGTTCATCGCGTCTAACATCAGCTCGGCCCAGCCTACCTTCTACTGCACAGCAGGCCTACAGCCCGACGGTTACATCGATTTCTCAGGATTGCCAAAGGCGGCCGTGATGCCCGCTTTTTCCACGTCCACTCCCGTCACCGCCGTCCTTCCTGTCCAGGGCGTGCCCGGCCTGACGGTCACAGTTACGATCCCGGCCATCACAATATTGTCGAGCGGCCCTGCTTACTCGACAGTTGGGGGAACTCTGCAGATGAACGGATTCCCTAGTTCCAGTGACTCTACGGCGCCCAGTGTATTGACTCTCCAATTCAGTCAGCCCATCGAGGGTGTCGGCGTCGACATGTCAACTTTTGGGCGTTTTACTTACACTTACGCGCTGCGCGTGGGCCTACCGACGGACGAGTTGCCTGCTTTCGTGACGACCGCCACCGGCTACTTCCAGGGAATTCAAACCCCGCAGACGCAAAGTTTACAGCTTGTGGGGACCACAGGGACCTTCCAAACAGCGTCAATTCAGTTTCTCGGCGCGCAGCTGGAGTACTTCGGCGGCGTCACCTTAAGTAATATCCGCGTCCAATCGTCTTCCGCTCCGAACCCGGCAAGCGCCGTTCCCACAAGTGGCCTGCAGCAGTGGTTGCGCGCAGATTCTGGCAGTATCTACACGGCTAACCCGATATGGCAGGATCAATCAGGCAACGGACACGATGCCACGGCCTCCGCGACCCCTCCATCCCTCACTTATGATGGCCACTACTGTAAACCAACCTTTGTTTTCAGCGGCAATCAATCCTTCAGCTTCAACCTGCCGATCGCAGGCTGGAGTCAAATGACCGTCTTTCTGGTGGCGAGAGCCACGACCGATGGCCCTCCTGGTGCTTATTATTCCCAGAACAGCGCCATTCTCTGGACCGAAAATGCCCAATGGGGCAACACTTTCGTCAGTCCCTACCAGACGCACCTTTACGCACGCTTCGGCACCAAACAGACGGGCAACAATCTTTCCTACACTCGCCCTGGCGGTGGAATAGGACAGGACTTCACCATCACCCGAGCGGAGCATAACCTAGGCACAGACAGTCTCTTTGTGAATGGTGTTCGGGTTTTCCAACAGACAGGCAAACTTTCAGTATTGGGCGGCGTGAGTGGCGCCGGGACCATAGGCGAGGGCATCAACGGGACTTATTTCAACGGCGAGATCAGCGAGATCCTGGTATACGACCGAATCCTCTCCACAAATGAAACAGCCCTGGTAGAGAATTACCTTGCAAATAAGTATGGGACCCAATAGAAACGGCCGGCGTGGCGAAGATACGGTGACACGATGTGTGCTGGCAGAAGCACGGAAGGAGTCGGATTTGCGATAAAACCCGTGTTCTAAAGCTGCATAGAAGATGAGGGATGGCCCCTCGGGATCGGCTTTCAGGAGCAGGTCTCAAACCAGCCCGAGCTGCTGCGGTATGACCAACGCATTCCTTTAGGGTCATTTCCGGTTCAGGCGGGGATGCTTACTTCTCCACGGGATTCTGCTGGGATTAGTTTGGTTTTTGCCGCTGCGCTGATGGAGTCGGAGACGACCCAACTGGCGCCGGCCAACGCGATGCAGATCGCGTTGGCCGCCCAATTGAAGTGATTGCTTGGCCCCGCGGAGAGTTTCGGAATCCAGACCAGCAACTCGAAGATCACGATCTCCGCAGTGAGGAGGCGCGCGGCAAGCGGCGCCATGATGCCGGTGAGGATGGCGACGGCGGCCCCGAAAAAGCCCATGGTGGTGGCGTAGGCCCAGAACATCTTGGTCGGCGGCAGCCAACCCGGGATCCAGCCCAACAGGCCGGGCATGTCAATGATGTGGGCGATGCCAAAGGAAATGGGGCAAATGCCGAAGAGGAGCACGAAGAAGGGCCGGCGGCGCGAAATGGATGAACCGGCAGGCGAGAAGATTGCGTAGAGGACCAGGCCGGCGGCGACCAGGGAGAACTCCTCAAAGACATTGCCGATGGGGTCGTAATTGCCGAGATTCACAAGGGCCTTGGGCACCCAGATGAGCGTGAAAACAGAGTAGACAATCGTCAGGGTCAGAGCGCCGGCACGCGCGGTGCGGGGCAAGAGGAGCGCGATCCCCCCGGCGAGCTCAATGACCGCGGTGAGATAGGCAAGCGGTACGCGCAGAGGGACGTTGGGGCCGACGTTCTGCCAGGTGGTGGCGAAGTCGCCGGAGACCAGGCCCAGAAGGCCGAGAAAGATGGCGGCTCCGCCGTAGACGTAAAGCCCGAGATTTGATGTTATGCTGCGTTGTTTTGCCATCGAGGGCCGCAGGACTTCAGTATCCCTCGGCGAGGTGCGGTGGACAATAGCCACTTTGCGCGATTCGAGCAGGACCAGCGCTGATCGGTTGGATCCCAGGTTTCCATTCGAGAGGCAACTTGTTCGTAACCCGCTTCATGCGCGCATCGACCAGTAGAAAGGCAGAGAAAGGCAGGAAGACGGAAATGACCCTGATGGAGAGGGGTCTGTTGGAGCTTACTCCGAGGCTTTTCCTTTAGGGTCATTCCCGTCTGGGTCCTACTTTGCCCACCGGGGGGGAGCTTCCTGGCCTTGGCCGTACCGAAGTATGACCTTCAGAGTGGAACCCATGATCTCAACAGAACTGCCCCCCATCGATTTGGCGCATACTAAACACATGCGCGAAGACAAAGTTCCGTTATGTGACCGCCATCATTTCAGGATGCGGCCTGAGCAGCCTTCGTTTTTGCCTGCAATCGTTTTCAAGTGTGCATCGCAAAACTGTCGACGTTATTACGGCCGACGATACGGGTATTTCGACTTGATCCCAACAATGACACCATCACCGGAACAAATTGACCCTGCAAACCGCTGCATGATGCTCTGTACAAGACGCCAAACCCACTCTTATATGGCCATCACGCGGCCTAAGAACACCGCTCCAAATGCTAAAGATCTCTGGTGCTGGCACTGCTACGAGTGCAACAAGGCAAAGTGATACGAGCGATATGAAAGTAAATGTGCGAAAGGACGCGAGGGATGGAACCATGAAAGACAAAGTGACCCGCGCTGGCACGTTGGGCGGCTATGAAGTGACCGGCTGGCGGTACTTTGAAGATGCCAGTTGGCACGTAAAGGTATGGCGTGCTGGGCGTCCAAATGAATGGATTGGCTACACGGTGACTGCCGGGATATTCGAGTTAAAGAAGGTCGCTCAGGCTCACAAAGAGGCCGTCTTGCACGCGATTGGCGAATGGGAAGCGGAATAGCTGAAGCCGACCTGATCTCGCCGGGCAGGTGTCCAAAAGGAGCGCCGACAAATGGGGGCCGCCGGTAAGTCCCAATTCAAACTCGATTTCGTCGTTGCACTGGATCAGTGGCAGAATCTCTCTGAGGTCACTCGTGAGGCTCTGGTTTGCCCCTAGCAGCGAAGTCCCCATTTATCGCCAGCTTGTGACCCAGGTTGTCCTGGCCATTCTGAGCGGCGACGTGCGTCCAGGGGAGCGGCTTCCGAGCACGCGCGAGCTGGCGCGTCGCTTTGCGATCAATCCCAACACCGTCAGCGCAGGTTATAGGCAATTGGAACGTGAAGGCTGGACCGAACGGCGCCATGGGAGCGGTGTCTATGTTCGCGGCAACGCCGACCCGCCCACCACGCCGGAACAGATTCTGGATCAGCATATCGCGGGCTTCTTTCGCGCTCTTCGCGAGCTCAGCTTGCCTGCGGCAGTCGTTCGCGCACGTTTGGCCGACTGGCTTGTCGCTCCACCGCCAGATCACCTGCTTCTTATTGAGTCGGATCCCGAGTTCCGCCAGATATTGCTCACAGAAATTCGAGGAATAACAACGTGCGCGGTCGAGGGTGTTTCGCTGGACGATTGCATCCGCCCTGGGATCCTGACTGCTGCAATCCCTCTATGCCGCCCCAGCAAGGTGAAGGTTACGCGATCTGCTTTGCCGGCGGGTGTCGAATTGGTTACACTCCGGATCCGTTCTGCGAATGCCTGGATTGGTCCTTGGCTGCCGAGTCTCAGCGGAAAGCTCATCGGAGTTGCTTCAGCCTGGCCGGAGTTCATCGTCACGGCTCGAACCATGCTGACCGCTGTCGGTGTGGACCCAGAGACGACCATCTATCGGGATGTCCGCAAGCCCCGCTGGAGTCGCGGACTGGAGATGGCTAACGCCATCATTTGCGACGCCCACACCGCTGCTCTCCCTGCCTTCCCCAGGCAGGCAAAGGCTGTTGTCTTTCCCATGCTTGCGGACTCCATGCGCGAGGAACTGAGACGCTACCCCGATGCCCGCTCCGCTTTATGACACTCACGAAACTGTATTAGGCGTTCAACCTGTGATCTGAATCACCCGTATGCTCACCCTCGTACGCTACTTCACCCGAGGAATTTGAGACATGCTCAGAACACAACTCTGGGAAAACGACACGAAACAAACCACAACAATATGAGTGCGAGGTACAAAGGCATGTCGAATCGGCTTCCCCCGCAAGCCCGGATCTCCATTGCTTATGATGCCGATCGAGACTCCATCTATGCATTGCGGCACGAGGTCTATGCTGAGGAACTGCACCAGCACCCGACGACACACAACCGCATGCTGAGCGATTCGCTTGACGCATTTAACGAGTACATTGTGGCGAAGATTGACGGCCAGTTGGTGGGCTTTGTCAGTATCACTCCTCCAGGCTTCGGGAAGTACTCGATTGACAAGTATGTGGCGCGAGAGAACGTAGACCTTTCGTTTGACGAGGGTTTGTACGAAATGCGAATCCTCACCGTCGCGCAGCCGCACCGTGGCACCAGGCTAGCTGCAGCCTTGATGTACGCGGCAGGGCGATGGGCAGAAGAGAGAAGCGGCACGCATTTTGTCGCCATGGGGCGTATCGAAGTGCTGAGCATCTATCTGAAGCACGGGTTCAAACCTTTGGGCCATCGGATCAAGGCCGGGGCTGTGACCTTTGAGCTCCTGAGCGCTTCGATTCAACAACTGCGCGCAACTGTTGAGCGCCGCCACTCCTTCTACCAGAAACTGGAGAGGGAGTTAGACTGGCGCCTTCCGTTTCCTTTCTCCAAACCACCATGCTGCTTTCATGGCGGTGCGTTCTTCGATGCCATTGGCACAGACTTCGAGACATTGGAGCGCAGAGACTCGATCGTGAACGCCGATGTACTCGATGCATGGTTTCCGCCTTCTCCAACTGCGCTGAATGCGCTGCGTGAGCACTTGCCATGGCTGATGAGAACATCACCTCCGACTCAATGCGACGGGTTGAGGAGGGCCATCGCGCGGCACCGGGGCGTGAGCGAGGAGAACATATTGCCCGGAGCCGGCTCATCCGATCTGATCTACCTTGCCTTCCGGCAATGGCTGAACCGGAACTCCCGAGTGCTTGTGCTGGACCCTATGTACGGGGAATACGTCCATATCCTCGAAAAGGTGATTGGCTGCCAGGTCGACAGAATGGTCCTGCCAAGGCGAGACAGGTACGTCGTAGACCTTGAAGAACTCCGGGCGCGGGCCGCGCTTGGCTACAATCTGATCGTCCTCGTCAATCCAAACAATCCCACTGGACAACACATCGCCGCCCACAAGCTGAAAGAGGTCCTTTCCTGCGTCCCCGGAAGCACCAGGGTCTGGGTAGATGAGGCGTACATAGAATATGTGGGCCCAGACGAGTCCCTCGAGCGCTTTGCCTCAGCCAGTGAGAATACGATCGTCTGCAAAACGATGTCGAAGGTCTATGCTTTGAGCGGCATGCGGGTGGCTTATCTCTGTGGGTCTCTCCGCCAACTCTCTGACCTGGTTCCGATTACTCCGCCGTGGGCAGTAAGCCTTCCTGCGCAGGTCGCCGCGGTCAAAGCGCTTGGCGACAGCGCATATTATCAGGGCCGCTACCGGGAAACACGCAAACTCCGTCAGCAGTTGATTGAAGGGCTTCGAGGCATCGGTATCCACGAGATAGTGGCTGGGCAGGCCAATTTTGTGATGTTTCACCTTGAGCCGGATCAACCATCTGCGGCTACGGTGCTGAGCAAAGCCAGGAGGCGAGGCGTATTCCTTCGCGACGCATCTCCGATGGGATCCGAAGTAGGGCTTCGAGCGCTCAGGCTCACCGTTAAAGACGAAGAAGCTAACAAACGCATTCTCGCAACGTTTGAAACTGTGCTCTCAGTGAGGAGCTCACAGCTTACCAATTGAATCCGTCGTTGATCTGAAAGTTCTTTTGACACTTCCTACTATATTGTAGTAGATTCAGCTACCTGATAGTAGGTCGTCCCTATGCCCCATCCAAAGCTAAGTAAGCTCGAACTTCAAATCCTGGAGGCTCTCTGGGCCAATGGGAAAGCATCCATTCGGGAGGTTCAGGAGTTCTTTCCGGAACCTCGTCCCGCCTACACTACCATTCAGACCACCGTGTACCGATTGGAAGAGAAGAAAGCCGTCCGCCGTGTCCGCAAGATCAGCAATGCCCACATCTTTGAACCGATTGTGGCGCGGGACGTGACGCGGCACCGGCTGCTTGATGAAATTCTGAGTTTCTTCGGCGGGCGGGCGCAACCGATGATGGCCCAGTTAGCCGAAGCGGGGAAGCTTTCGTTCGAAGATGTTCGCGAATTGGAGAAGACGCTCAAGAGACTCCAGTCGGAACGAAAAGGACCGGTGAAGAGAAATGCTCAGTGAACTGACGAACCACGTCTGGCAATCAACGATTTTCGTTCTTCTGGTGGGGGTTATGACTGTCGCCTTTCGCCGGAATCGAGCCGAGGTGCGTTACGGGTTGTGGCTCAGCGCGTCCTGCAAATTCCTCGTTCCGCTCTCGTTGCTGATGAGCCTCGGCAGGCGGTTCGAATGGACACCAGTCACCCAAAAAATAGGAGTCAAAACGGCTGTGCAATTCACGCTGCTGCAAATCAGTCGGCCATTTCCGAGTGTCTCAGCGCAGCCACCCGCCACGAGAGCCACGCACGATTGGGCCAACCTCGCGATCTTTGGCATATGGGCGTGTGGAGTCGCGGCCATTGTTCTGCTAAGATTCCGGGCCTGGCGCCGCATTCGCGCCGCAATTCGCCCGAGCACTCTGCTTGCTATCCCGGCGCCTATAGAAATCCGTTCTTCGCCTGGTCTGCTGGAACCCGGAGTCGTTGGGTTGTTCCGTCCGATTCTTTTGTTACCTGCGGGTATCGCGGAACGCCTGGAGCCGCCTTTGTTCGAGGCAGTGCTTGCGCACGAACTGTGCCACGTCCGGCGGCGCGATAACATGACTTCCGCGATCCACATGATCGTGGAAGCGGTCTTCTGGTTTCATCCGCTGGTGTGGTGGATCGGGGCGCGGCTGGTTGAAGAACGCGAGCGAGCCTGCGACGAAGCGGTGCTAAGGCTCGGCAGTAAGCCGCATGATTACGCCGAAGGGATTCTCCGAATCTGTAAGAGCTACGTGGAATCGCCCTTGTCTTGTGTGTCCGGCGTAACCGGCTCCGATCTCAAAAAGCGCATCCAGGCGATCCTGATGGAGCGCGTAGGATGTGAATTAACCTTCGCGAAGAGAATAGCCCTGGCCGTTGCCGCAATGGTAGCCATAACGGTCCCGCTCGCAATTGGCATGATGGGTGTTCCCCGCATCCAGGCGCAATCGCAGCAGCCAACGCCAAAATTTGAAGTCGCTTCCATCAAATCCTGCAGTCCTTTCGGCAGAAGCGCATACCTGGACTTGCCTCCCGGAACGTTCCACTCGGGTTGCACAACTGTGCAGCGCCTCGTCCAGCAAGCTTATGGTCTCTTCGCGGATGGTCAGATGAATCCCGGATCGTCTCTCACGGTTGTCGGGGGCCAGGCCTGGACCACGTCTGACCTCTATGAAATCGACGCGAAAGCGGAGGGTCCCCAAGGCCATGCAATGATGAATGGACTCATGCTGCAAGCGCTTCTCGAAGCTAGATTCGCGTTGAAGGTACATCGCGAGACTAGAGAGCTCCCGGTCTATGTGCTGACAATCGCCGAAGGCGGTCCCAAACTGCAACCATTTCAGGGGAATTGCACTCCGCGGGACTTCGACAAGCCGCCCTCTGAAGCCGATTGTGGAGCGTCTCGACTGTATGGAAACACAGTTCAGATGAAGGCTACGACGATGGCGGAACTTTGCGCGGCTTTCTCGGTCTTACTGGACCAGCATGTGATCGACAAAACCGGAATTGGGGGCAGGTTTAACTTTGACGTGGATCTGTCCGCAGAAGACTCTGGACTCCTAAACCGTCCTCGCTCCCTCCCTGCGGTAAGCGACCCTACGACGCCACGAACCCCGCCTATTCTCTTCAACGCGGCAGAAATCGCGATGAAAAAGCTCGGCCTGAACATTGAGCCGACAAAGGGGCCAAGCGAGTTCCTCGTCATCGACCACGTAGAGAGGCCTTCCGAGAACTAGCGCTCTCAGCAGCCGCCAGAACAGTAAGTCAAGAAGGTCTATCGCATGAACGGATCAAAGGTTTTCTCACAGGCGAAATTCGCGCACTCTTCCGGCTTGACTGCTAACTCGATAAAATACATTATCGCGCTAGCACTCTACTCAGCTGCAGGAAGAGGGTAGAACCGGCTGGCAAGTCACCGATTTTACCGGGCTGGCCATGGACCAACGCGGCTAAGGTCAGACTTCGGTGAGCGATTCATGAGGTCTACTAACGAACCGCTCTACTATAGCGTATGCTGCGGTTTGCCTTGTCGTTCTCCGGTCATCCCCGGACCCTTAACGATGTTCCGCTTTGCCAGAGCGAGCACAATCCTGAAAGCTTCTGTTACATCCAACTCCGTTCTCCTGGCCTCACGTATCTCTGCTTCAGTAACCACTCTACGAGTCGTTATCTCTTCCACGCTGCCAAACCGCCCTATAAGGTAGCCGATGCCCTTAGGGTGGCTCGCGAGTCGATCCTTGCAACTCCGCGTCATTGACGAAGTCGGTGTCTGCTCCCCCAATGTCTTGCTGTGTTATGAAATTTGCTGTGCGAAGGGGCGCGGTATGGTCTCGATCCATTGTGGGGAAGAGCTTGCCGACCATCGCCAACGATCGAGTGTAGCCGCGCCGCGTCTCGGTGCAGCACGTCGAATACCTGGCGATCGCAAGTGCCGCACTGGCGGTCGCGAAATATCCCGAATACTCAGTCTCGGCGGTAATTCGCCACTCCCCTACCAGACAGATGCCATTTGGATGCAACAGGCGACGATATCCCTTGCCATCAGGCCCCCACCGCAGGTCCGCTTGTGAATCGACTGCTCGCTCGGTAGCTTTCTGAAACAGGGACGGTGACACGAATGGCATGATCCCCCGTAAGAGGCTGCCAAACGTAACCTCGTACATGGGAAATGGTGGCTCATTCTCGCTACCCCAGACTGGCTTATAAGGGTTCGCAAATATGGCGTCAACTACCTCACGAAAAGTAGAGCCATGATAGCTGCGATCTTCTTCGGTAATTGCTTCGATCCCTAAATCAGCCATCGGTAAACCCCCACCTTTACTGTTTAGCGCGGTCGGCAATCGATGCCACCAATTGCACACTAGTGGGTGATCTCATTGCAAGGTCTGACCGGGTTTAAATGGCCGGTTTTCGAGAGACCCTCAGGAATGGGGCTGTCAGACACGGCGCTACTCATACGAGAGTCGGTCGCAATTGAGGACGCGCTGGCGGTTGACGACCGTTCCTATCCGCGATATCCGTACACGAAGAAATAGTTCTAAGGGCTCTGCCCCCTCTCCGCCTACTCGTCGGTGTAGCCCGTTTCTACCCGAAAGGGTGGTCGATAACAACCACTTTATCGGCTTTCTTAAAAGAGACAGAGGGCAAATCCTAAGAGCACCGGAGAAGTCAGGATGGATCGCAGAGCTATCCTCCAGAGGCCTCCATTGGGGCGCCCCGCGCTTCTGACGGGCCCGAGCAAACACTCACAACGGAGCTCGTCCTTCGAGCAACGCGAAAACAATCATCCCCAGGTCCCATAACCGGAGCAATCCGAAACCGCCCAAAAGGAGGAGACTATGACCCCAACCAGTGCTACAGAGACTATGACCCAAACCAGTGCTGAACAACGAAGCAGCGAGCAGGCAGATGCTATTCGTCCGTTTCACGCGAATTTTCCTGAAGCGGAACTTACAGAATTGCGGAGGCGCATCAACGCGACAAAGTGGCCTGAACGAGAAACGGTTACAGATGCATCCCAGGGAGTACAGCTCGCGACGATTCAGGCCCTCGCGCGATATTGGGCGACAGAGTATGACTGGCGCAAGATCGAAGCAAAAATGAACGCCCTGCCGCAGTTCATCACCGAGATCGACGGGCTGGACGTTCACTTCATGCACGTCCGTTCAAAACACGAAAATGCGTTGCCGCTGATCGTTACCCACGGATGGCCTGGCTCGATCGTCGAGCAGATGAAGATCATCGATCCGCTGACCAATCCCACGGCGCATGGCGGCAGCGCATCCGATGCTTTCCATCTGGTGATTCCGTCCATGCCGGGCTACGGATACTCGGGCAAACCGGCCACCACCGGCTGGGATGTAGCCCACATCGCGCGTGCCTGGGTCGTGCTGATGAAGCGCCTTGGGTACACGAAATTTGTGGCGCAAGGCGGCGATTGGGGCGCGGTCATCACCGAGGAAATGGGTCTGCAGGCGCCTCCGGAGTTGCTCGGCATTCACACCAACATGCCTGGTATCTTTCCGAACGACATTGACAAGGCGGCCTTTTCCGGGGCGCCGGCGCCATCGGGTCTCTCAGCCGAGGAGAAGGTCGCTTACGAGCGTTTGCAGTTCGTATATCAAAAGGGAATCGCCTACGGCTACCAGATGGGGCTGCGACCACAGACGTTATACGGAATCGCGGACTCACCCGTCGGCTTGGCGGCTTATTTCCTTGATCACGACGCGCGCAGCTACGAGCTGATCTCACGCGTCTTTAAGGGAGAATCCGAAGGCCTCACGCGCGACGACATCCTCGACAACATCACCATCACCTGGTTGACGAACACGGCGCTTTCGGGCGCCCGTCTCTATTGGGAGAATTGGGGCAAACTCGGGTATTTCAATGCCAAAGGCGTCTCCATCCCGGTTGCCGTGAGCGTCTTCCCTGACGAACTCTATCCAGCCCCGCGGAGCTGGGCAGAGCGGGCGTATCCCAAACTGATCCATTACAACAAGCTCGACAAAGGTGGACACTTTGCGGCCTGGGAACAGCCGAAGCTTCTTTCCGAAGAGCTGCGCGCGGGCTTCAGACCACTGCGCTAGTGAGAGCTGAGTGGCGGCGCGTACGCACAGTGCGCGCCGCCACTATCGGACCAATTTCCAGGTGAATCGGTGCCTGGGAAAACGCCTGGAGTCCGTCCCCTGGCTTTAGCTGAAGATCGCCTCGAAGATCGCTGCGATGATGTCTCCCATGCTATCCAGGTGATGCAGCGCCTGATGGGCGTCGGCGAGATGGGAGCTGGCCCCGACTGCATCCGCGACATGATTGGTCAGGCCGGCAGCGGTATCATGCGCATGAGCTGCACTGTGCAGCCCAGCGTCCGCGGCAAAGGCCCCGAAACCTCCGGTCGCTGCTCCGAACGCAAAATTCTGTCCGAACGTCTTCCTTGTTCCGAAGCACGGGATGCCCGCATCCTTCACATCCGCTGCTGTAGGCCGCTTTCTTCCCCTGAGCCAATCCTTCACAGTGTCGACCGTCTTCACGAAATTGGCAGTCAGAGCGAAAAAGACGCCCAAGGTCGTCATCGCTGCCGCGTACGGATGAGCCATGAGTATGTTCATCACCGATGTAGTCATTTCGTCCTCCGTTTGGTCCGCACAACCTCACTTTCGGAAGTTACCCTTCATGCGGCGCGCGCAATCGTTCGAGCCATAGCCTTCTCTCGATTCCATTGAGTGGCGAGATCTCCCTAAACAACTGGCTCCAGTGTGCATCGTTTTGGCTTAGCTGGTTGACTTGGGCATTGAGCTTCACCAGTTCGCTGTATTTGCGATCTCTTTTCGACCGAAGTCGAAAGTATCGCATCGCGGTGATCAGCACATGAACGTAATAAAGACCGATGCCGCCCGCCACAATGGCGAGGAGCAATTTCGCCCGGAACAGTTCATCCATATCCATACGTCATGTCTCCTACGCCAACAACGACGCGATCATGGGCCGGACCTCACCCTCGAAGTACGAGATGTTGATTTTCAGCTGGCGCCGCGCTTGCACCAACTTCGCGGTTTTGCGATCGATCTCACCAATCTCCGCCCGTAGAGCGGCGAGCTGGGAGCGTCGCTGCGCATGAGCCCGGTTGGAGAAGAATGGCATCTTTGCACTCATATCGGCGCCCTCTCTGATCAGTCTCTCTACCCTCAGTTAAAAGCAGGCCTCTGCAGCACCGCCCACAACTCTGTCGTCTTGCGGCGTAACCCCTGCACCACCCAACCTGGGAGCGTGGGCTTGCTCTTTGCCTTCCCGCGCCCCGCCTCCTGCAAACGAACCGCCTCCTCGGCAACAACCGTCCATGTAAAGAGTTCATAAGAAGAGGCCTGAAGCAGCTCGGTTGAGTTAGCCACTTGCAGGCGCTTTCCTGCCATTGCAGACCGCTTGCGGTCCAGGGAGTGCGTCTCGTCCCGATACTTCGTAACCTCCTGGGCTACGTCCTTAGCCTTGACGAGATTGCCCACTGCGCTGAATACACTAAAGATCATGAAGCCGTCCGCTACAGCAGTTCCAACATCGACCATTCCCACAACGCCCAGGGTGTCCGCGACTCCCCCTGCATGGACCAACGGCAGGGATGCTACGACGTCGTGTAGAGGCGTAGTCAAAAGCGGCAACTGAGCCAGACCAACACGATCGGCCCATTCAAGGCCCCTAAGCATCACCGCTGTCCCCACAGCAATGTCTCCTGCAGCGCCAAATGTTGCCGGGTTGAGAATCAAAAGAGACTGGGAAGCGTCGACCATCCTCCGCACTTCTTCAAGGGACCTTCCGTGAAAGATCTCCTTGCTGGAACCAAAAAAGTCCTCAAGGCCGCAGCTTCGGACCAGCGCCATGATCCGGTAGTAATGAGCTCCAGCAGCAGCCTGCTGGTCAGCCGCCAGATTGTTACACAACGCGATGCACAGAGAGCGCTCACGCTTTTCGGCTTCGAGGGAATTCCGATACTCTCGGGCAGCCGCGTTGCGCGCATCCTCCCACTTCCTTACCTTGGAACGCGTCCAGGTCTTTACCAGAAGCGATACGCCGGCGGTGATCAGGAAGACGGGCTCCATATCTTCACCTCGTGCCTACACAATCCCAAAAAGACCTTCCCAAATCAACAGCAAACAAACTTTATCCGGCCCGGAAGCCCAACTCCTATGTGCACCGATAGCGGTGCGTAACACATCATGAGTACTCATGTGAGTCCTTGCAGCTAGAATGGCTCCATGCTGACGCGGGAACAACTTGACCAACTCGAAACCGCCGTCCTTGAGCACGTCGTTTCTGAGAAGGGCAGGAAGCGCGACGTGATCGAATTCCTATTGCGCAAGATCCGCGAGAACCAAACAAGGAAGACCTTACCGTTGAAAGAGCTGCTCGCTGGATGCCCCGGAGACCCGACGGCATCAGACATGGAAGGGGCACTTCGCAGAGTTGTTGCCGATGTGAAGAAGAAACTCGACGAATTCTTCGACGGGGAGGGACAATCCCTACCTTACCGCATGACGTTTAAGGGTAAGGGGAACTATCTTCCCATGTTTGTTCAGAACGAGGTGAGGGAATATGTGCGCTTGTTCTGGAAGCCTTACCTCGACAGCGAAGTAAACACACGTTTGTTGTATCCGGAACCATTCTTCCTGACTGATCGGCATGCGACCACGTTCAGAAATTCTGCAATCAACAAGTTGGAAGACAAAGAGCACCTCGCTTACCTGGGTGATCCGCAAATTCGCACTAAAGGCCGGAGGTATGTCGATACCCTCAAACCAGGCTATAGCTATGTTCCCGCCGGCATCGTGCAGGCGATGTTTTTCATCACCAACAAGCTCCTGAGCCACGCGAGCCACCTGGAGTTGAAGGCACAACCCCTCATGCCTGGGGATACTGAGCCTCCGCCCTCCGAAGAGTTGATTCTTTTCGCGACTCCTACCAGCGTCAGATATGTTGTCGAATACCTCGAAGATGGCTTAAGTATGCGAACCACCAGTAAAGGAGTCCGCGTAGACAACGGCAAACCGTTGAACGACGACGAGGTTCTGAAGCGTGGTGTCCTTACACGAAGGCGTCACAGGGACCGCACCGTGACCCTCATATCCGCACAACACGGACGCACAGTCGAGGCGATCGCCCAGGCTTTGACCAACAACAAGCAATTAGCTGACCTAGCCAAGGAACTGAAGACACCGAACACCTTTCCGCAGGACTTCCAGGCGCTCTTCCTGGTCCAGATGAAGAAGTCCCCCAAAGGTCCGAGCATCGACAGCACGGTAGTCACAAGTGCCTCTGCGATAGAAGGAAACGGAAAGAAGCCGCGCTAGCTGGAGGTCGGGCGAGAGAGAACATGCTAAAAGGACGTCCGTAGGAGGATCAATGGAAGAAGAGATGTACTTTGAAGACTTTTATCCGGGCCAGAAGTTCAATTCCCTAAGAAATTACCGCGTCACAGCAAGAGAGATCATAAGTTTCGGCCAGAGCTATGATCCCCAGCCGTTCCACATCGATGAGGGCGCAGGCGAGAACTCCTTCTTCAGCGGTCTTTGCGCTTCTGGATGGTTGACGGCCGCGATCGTCATGCGCCTTCGAGTGGAGTCGATCAATGTAAAGGGTGGAATGATCGGCGCCGGCGTAGACGAAATACGCTGGACTCATCCGGTACGTCCCGAGGACAGACTCCGCACCGAGTCGGAAGTGATGGAAGTTCGCCGCTCTGTGAGCCGACCGGGTTTCGGTATCATTCGCTCCCGAACGACGGTATACAACCAACGAAACGTCATGGTCATGAAGTCAATCGTGAACTGGTTAGCTCCTCTCAGGAACCCGTGACTTCGATCTAGAACCGCGGCGATTAAACGTTGGGTGTCGTTGGCTTCGGTTTGCAAACCGCGGAAATGCCGGGACGCTCATCCCAGCCCGCGGAATCGGTATGCCGTCGCCCACTTGCTCGAGACTGATGTTGACTGGGGGGAACCTCAAAGCTCAATTCGCTTAAGATGCTTAATACGTAACCGGCCATAGAACGCTGCCATGGTTACCAAAGAAATCTTCTTAACCTCAGTCTCGACGCGGCCCGAAAACCGTACTACTGTGGGATTAAGCATTCACATGTCAGCGCCGTCTTGCCACGACGGCCCTGCCTGGCCTTGCACCGGTGCGCTCTGCCCGTGCATCTGCCGCCAACCACCGGGAAACCATCAGCGCTTGAGCATGGTGACTCGGTCATCGCAAACGCTAACGTGACATCAAAGCGACGGATTACGCCTTTCCGCAGTATTCCTGCGCCCCGCGAGGGCGCGCCTGCGGAGAGCAGAAATCACCGCATGAAAAGGGGAATTTTAGCGCTTATAGTGCTTTTAGCGCACTTTTTTTGGGCGAACCATCCCCCGGGAAGGCCTCCCCGGGGAATGAGCGCGCAACCGCGCTTTTTTGCGCACAAATCCCCTCACCCACGCAAGATGATCAAATAAATACCTTGAACATCTTGAGCATCTTCGTGAAACAAAGGACTTATTTGATCATCTTGAGCATCTTCGTGAGACAAAGGACTTTTTTGGCAACCTTGCCAGATCGGGATATAAGGGGGATAGAGGGGACATAATACTCACTCCCCCCTCTGGGGCATCGGACCGTTCTATCATCATTTATCCAAACACGGGAGGATGGATGAACCTCTGGTTACAGGATTTCCGCTATGCGTTTCGCATGCTTCGCAAGAACGTGGTGTTGACTCTGGTGATTTTGGCCTCCTTGGCCATCGGAATCGGCGCCAATTCCGCCATCTTCAGCGTGGTGGATGCGCTGCTGTTGCGCCCGCTCCCTTATCCGCATCCGGACCGGCTGGCGGCGGTGTGGCTGCATTCTCCCGGAATCGGCATTCTGCGCGATTGGCCGTCTCCCGGCCAATACATCGACATTCAGAACCAGAATCATTCTTTCGAGCGAATGGCCCTCGCACAGAGCCGCACATTTACGCTGACAGGCCGCGAGCAGCCGGAGCGGGTTGACGTACTGAGAGCGCAATCGAGCCTGCTAACGATGTTCGGCGCAAAACCTCTGCTCGGCCGCACGTTGTTGCCTGAAGAGGACACACCGGGCAAACCAGCGGTAGCCATTCTCAGCAACGGCGTCTGGAAGCGCCTGTTCAACTCGGACCCCACCATCGTAGGCAAGAGCATCACGCTGAACGGAAATCCATTTACTGTCGCGGGCGTACTGCAGCGCGGCTTTATGCTCAACGCGGAAGTGATGCCCTCGGAAGGACCAATGGACAAAGTAGACATCTTTCTACCCTTGCCATTGGGACCCGATGCCGCGCAGCGCAGGGGCGACGAAAACTACAATATCGTCGTCCGCCTCAGGCCCGGCGTTTCCGTACAACAGGCCCAGGCGGACATCGACATCATCGCCAGCCGCATCCGCGAGAAAGACAAGCGTGACGTCACCTTCGGTATGGATGTAGTTAGCTTGCAGAAGCAGGTAGTCGGAGACGTGCGCCGCGCTCTACTCGTGTTGCTGGGCTCCGTAGCGCTCGTCTTGCTGATCGCCTGTGCCAACGTCGCCAACCTTCTGCTCGCCCGCGCATCGGGACGCGAAAAGGAAATCGCCATCCGCACCGCTCTGGGAGCCGGGTGGCAGCGTCTGGCGAGGCAATTATTGACAGAGAGTATTCTTTTGGGACTTCTCGGGGGAGCCGCCGGGCTGCTCGTAGCGCGCGTGAGCCTTTTCGTAGTACGCACGATGAATCCCGGCAATATTCCTCGGCTCGATGAGATTGGCATCAACGGCGCCGTTCTGGCCTTTACCTTTGGTCTTTCGCTCGCCACTGGCGTGCTTTTCGGCCTCGCGCCGGCATGGCGTGCCATCAAGGTGGATCCAAACTCGTCGCTGAAAGCGGGCGGTCGCAGTGGACAGTCCGATGGCGGTCTGTACCTGAAACGCCACCGTTTGCGTGGCTTGCTCGTCGTTTCCGAACTCGCGCTTTCGGTCATTCTGCTCATCGGCGCCGGACTGCTGATTCGCAGCTTCGTCCGCTTGCAGAGCGTAGCGCCAGGATTCACCACAGACCACGTACTGACCATGCAGATCGCGGCCAATGACAGCAAGTACCGCGAAGACAAAGCCCTCGCCAATTTCTACCGTGAAATCGAAGCCCGCATCGCCCACTTGCCGGGCGTCGTGGCCGAAGGCGCGGTTTCGGCGCTCCCGCTGACCGGCTCGGTGGGATGGGGAGGCATCCACGTGGAAGGATACACTCCGCCGCCAGGGCAGGAGTTGCAAGTGGATCAGCGCACTGCAAGCACGGACTATTTCCGGACGATGCAGATTCCTCTGGTCGCAGGCCGCTATTTCTCGGAGCAGGACAGGGCGGACATGCCACGAGTTGTCATCATTGACGAACAGTTCGCGCAGCGCTTCTGGCCGCACCATGACGCTATCGGAAAACATCTCTGGAGAGATCCCAAGAAGCCCATCACCATTGTCGGCGTCGTGGGAGCGGTCAAACAATACGGTCTGGAGACCGACGGCAAGATCGCGACTTATTTTCCGTTGCAGCAGGGGCCAGATAACGGTGCGTTCCTGGTGGCCCGTTCCTCCTCCGATGACGCCGGACTCGCCCCTGCCATCATCAGCGAGATCCACGCGGTCGATCCTGCTGTTGTCGTCTACGGCATTCGGACCATGCAGGACCGCTTGTATGATTCGTTGGCGCGCCAGCGCTTCTCCAGCACCATGCTGGGCGCATTTGCGGGGTTCGCCTTGCTGCTGGCCGCCGTGGGTCTCTACGGCGTGATGTCGTATCTGGTGACACAGAGCACACACGATATCGGCATTCTGCTCGCGTTGGGTGCTCGGCCCGGAAATATTCTCGGTCTGGTCGTCCGCCAGGGGATGCAATTGACGTTGATCGGAATCCTCACCGGACTGATAGGCGCGGCCGCCCTGACTCGCGTGATCGCCAACCTGTTGTTCGGTGTAAGCGCCACCGACCTCGCCACGTTCCTGGCCGTACCCGCATTGTTAGCTACGGTCGCATTCGCTGCTACAGTCATTCCAGCCTGGCGAGCCACCAGTGTGGACCCAATGGTGGCCTTGCGAGAGGAATAGCAATACGTTCCGTAGCTTGGGGATAATGGCAAGAAGAATTGGCCTGGAAACTGCCCACTTCATTCTTCCGCACGGTGTCCCGTTTCGCTGCAAACAAGGGATGACTGGCGTGCTCCGCTCGATGCGCCGATAAGTCCGATATAAGGAGCGGCCCTCTTGCACAACTCTGCTCGGCGCCCAAGTGGCCGGCGGCTGCTGGTGGATGAACTTTTGCGGGGTATGCAGTGATGAGGGCAGGGCCGGGTGCGGCTCGCAGTCTCTTCGTGGCGGGCACGATCCTGGTGGCCGCTCACGTGACTCTACTCGTCTTTGATCCGCGTGCGTTGTTCCCGTCTAACCTGTTCCTTCTTATGTATCCCCTTCTGGGGGTTATGGCGTGCCTGCTTGGCGCTTACAGCGAATCTCGAGAGGCCAGGCCATTGTGGCTCTTATTCGGGTGCGGTTTGCTGGTCGCAGCGGTTGGTGAGCTTGGTTTGACTTACTACGACTTCGGGACGCACATACACACTCAGGCCCAGGCCCTCAACTCCGACTTCTTCTTTTTTGCGTATGCAATTCCTGTCATGCTGGCTATCTGCTCCCGAAGTACGGACACCGGCCTGAAGAGCTTCGCATGGCTCGATGGGGCTCAAGCGCTCATCGCGGCGATGCTCGCATACTTGCAGCTCTTCTCCGTATTGCCCTCTCACGCCCACCGCGAGGCCATCTCCTCGACCAATCTCAACTATTTGAACAATGCGGAGAATTTGATTCTGGTCGGAGCTGTGACCTTGCGCTTCTTTTCCAACCCGAGCCCGGCAAGAAGACGCTTTTACCAGACCCTCTCCCGCTATCTGTGGGTCAATGGAATAGTAGCTCTTATCGTGGGCTATGTCGGACTGAAGCACGGCTGGCACAACGGAGTGCAAGACGCCGGATGGGGGATCCCTTACCTCGTTCTCATGGGCTCTATTGCTTTACAACACAAGACCCCTATGGACAAGAGTGAACGGAGCAGCGGCCAGCGGACCGTGGGACTGCTGATTGAAAACCTCAGCCCGGTATTATTCACGCTGGCGATCACACTCATGGGGGTTGAGATTGCGCCGGAGCACCCATGGTTGGGATTTGTCTCCATTTCGGCGGCGGTTGCGATCTATGGAGTACGAGCAGCGATATTGCAAGTGAGGTATGCCAGGTCGCAGGAAGAGTTGACCAAGGCTATGATTGCGACCGAGCAGGCGAGCCGCGCCAAGAGCCAATTCCTGGCAAACATGAGCCATGAAATCAGGACGCCGATGAATGGCATTCTCGGCATGACGGAACTTGCTCTCAGCACAGCTTTGAGTGAAGAGCAGCGCGACTTTCTGCTGACGGTTCAGTCCTCAGCGGATCGGCTGTTGAGCATCATCAATGAGATCCTCGATTACTCCAAGATGGAAGCGGGTAAGACCATTCTGGATTCGGTTGCCTTCCATTTGCCCGGCCTGGTCAAAGATGTGTTGCGAAGCTTCGCTTTCCCCGCGCACCAAAAGGGCCTGGAACTCGCCGTGCACATTGCGCCGGATGTGCCCGCGGACCTGATTGGTGACCCGATCCGTCTTAGTCAGGTCCTGATCAACCTGGTGGGGAATGCGATTAAATTTACCGAGCACGGAGAAGTCTGCGCCGATGTCTCTCTGGAGGCGGTGACCAACGGACACGCTTGTCTGCAATTCTCCATTCGCGACACCGGTATCGGCATCCCCCTGGACCAGCAGGGAGCGCTCTTCCAGGAGTTTCAGCAAGCGCACACTTCAGGCAATCGGCTATACGGTGGTACAGGATTGGGACTGGCCGTCTCCAAAAGCATTGTGACATTGATGGGAGGCGCGATCGCCCTCAAGAGCGTGCCCGGGGAAGGCACAACCATCACCTTCCATGCTCACTTTGACGTGTCGCCGGGATCGCCGGCACCCTTACCCATCCCGAGTGAGGAAGATCTGCACGGAACACCCACGTTGATCATTGATGACAATGCTACCAATCGACGCCTACTCTCCGAGCTAGCTCGTCAATGGAAGATGGAACCGCAGGTGTGTGATTCCGGGGAGTCGGGACTTGCCGAACTCTCCAGAGCGGCCCATGCGGGAACGCCTTACCGTTTGGTTCTGCTCGATGAACAGATGCCCGGGATCGACGGGTTGGCAGTGCTCGAGCGCATTCGCGGCAATCCGCGCTCCAAAGTGCGGTGGTCATGATGTTGACGTCGTGCGATCAGGTCACGAGCGCGGCACGTTGCCGGGAGCTGGGTGTGGAGACTTACCTGATCAAACCCATAAGTTCTTCCGACCTGCTTGGATCGATTCGTCTTGCGCTGGGCGTGCAGACACCGGCAAGTACGGTGGCTCCAGTAGCCGCCGGAATTGCCGCTTCCTCCCTATCGCTAAGGATCCTGCTGGCCGAAGACAACCTGGTGAATCAACGAGTCGCCATGACGATGCTGGGCAAGATGGGCCACGGGATCACGCTGGCAACGAATGGTCTCGAAGCTTTGGAGCAATGGAGACAAAGTGATTTCGATTTGATTTTGATGGATGTTCAGATGCCTGAGATGACGGGCTTGGAGGCCACCAAACAGATTCGCCGGGAAGAGGCGATCGGGACGCATGTACCCATTGTTGCCATGACCGCGTCTGCGATGAGCGAGGATCGGGACCACTGTTTGGCGGCGGGCATGGATGATTTTATTTCCAAGCCAGTGAGTTCCAAGGTCATTGAACAGATTATTACGGCTACGTTTTCACGGCTGTCTTGAGGTTGGTTGGTCGAGGTCCTTGCATGCGCTGAATTTCATTTCCGAGAGTGGATGATCCGACGACCATGGCCGAGCAGCAGATTTGCCAGGCCGCCATAGAGGGCGACATTGACCGCATAAACGACGAGAGTAGACAGTGGGCTCCACGGCCCATCCTCTTTGAGATTGAATCCCGAACCCGGCATAATCGCCCCAGCAAGAATTCCAGGTAACAGCAGCCAAAACGGCACCGGCGTGGCCAAATTGTGGTGGCCGAGTAACTTGAGTATGCCGACAAAAGTGCCTCCAATAAAAAGAGACAGCCACAGTCGTCGCGCCATGGACGTCAATATATCACGGCATCAATTTGGGAATTCGTATGTCGCCCCGCTGAAAGATAGCGCAGACTGCGACGATTTCCGCACTTTAGGGTGTATCTTCCGCCCCCACCGTAACCCCTGTTGGTGATGTTTCGCAAGTGTCTAGGCGGCAGATAAGCTGAGGCCACTATGCTGACAATCGCCGGCGGCCACGTGAAAGTCTTCAGCGTTTTTCTCGTAATTATCGGCCTGCTTGCCCTTGTTGCTCTTGTCATTGTCGTCGGCATCCGCGTATTCCTGGCTGGCGTTGGCCACTATGCTCCCTGGGAGCAAATTTGGGCTGGCTGACCTTCGCCGCCGGCGCGGGATCCCGAGGGCAACCACAGGCTTCCTCGCGGCTTGCGCCCTAGTCTATTTCTGCGGCTTACCCCAGTAAATGAAAGTCCCGAACCGGGTTGCCGTGACAATATCCATCGCGCCGTCTCCGTTGAGGTCGACCGCGAGCACATCGGAACCGACGCCGGTGTGGCTGTCGATCAGCTCCGGCACGAACTCTGCGCCCCCCGGCGCCTTTGGATTGCGCACCGTCTTGTATACGTATAAGACTGGTTGCCCATACGGGTCCGGATCAAGATAAGTGTCCAGGTGCGACCAGTACCGTTTGCCCACAATGAAATCAGGGATGCCGTCGCCATCGACATCCGCGTAGGTAGTTCCGTGCGGCTCTGAGAAGGCAACCCCCCTGCGTTGGTAGTGGAGAAATCATCCATGATCATGTGCTTCACAAACGAAATGTGCCCCTGGGCGTCGCGCTTCTGCTCAAACCACGCCAGCCCCCAACCATGCGGGTTGAGCACGGTCACTACATCGTTCAGGCCGTCCCCATTCACGTCGTAGACAGCCATCACACTGCCGCCCATGATGCCTCGACCGTAGCGGCCAAACACTTCCGGATGGTAGGTCCACGTCTCCTGGTTACTGCCCGGCGCCGGCTGTTCCCACCACCCATAGGCGTTGAGGATGTCCATGCGGCCGTCGCCGTTGATATCGCCGACGCCGATGCCATGGGCGGTGCCATACCCTTTCTCGGAAACGTTATGCACGATCCACTGCCCGGTGGGATTTGCAGGATCAGGTTTGGCGTAACGTACCTGGCCGCCGCCCATGTAGACGATCTCTGGCTTTCCATCGCCATCCACGTCGCGCATCACGGCAATTTCACTCTGCACCTCGTCAACGACTTTGTATTTGTCCCAAAGCCGCTCTTCGCCTTTGGGGTTCACATACAGAAAGATTCCACCGTGTTCGCCCCCGTAGCTCACTGTCACCACGTCTGGCCAGCCGTCGCCGGTAAAATCTGCCGGAAAGTCCATCCACGCATCGCTGGCAAACTTGGTCGAAGGATTGACCGTCTCAGCCAGGTACATCTCCCTGTATTTTGTGTAGTCAGGGCCGTAATAGATGTAGGGGCCGGAGACGATATCAAGGATTCCATCGTGGTTGAAGTCGGCCGCTCCGGAGCTCCATGAATAGTAGAAGTCGCTCAGTTGCTGCTTGCGGAAGTTACTGGATACCTTATCCGGGAGCCGGACTTTCAGGCCCAGATCTTTATAGGCGAGGTCTTTAAACCGCACCTCGCCGGTCCCCCCGGCATAGAGCGCGATCGGCCCATACCCTTCATCGCCCACCGCACCGTGCTCGCGCCCGTCATTGAGGAAGGTGCGGACGATATTGGCATCGAACAGAATCTCCGCCTGGTTCCAATCATTAGGGCGAAGATTGCTGTCTGGCGGCGTAAAGGGCAGCTTTACGGTGGAGACGGGCGGGTGAAAATTGGGCGCGGGTTGATTGCTGGGCGGAGGAGCTATGCGCTCCAATCCGCCGCCGCGCCGCAATTTGTTTCGCTCCACAATCTGCCCCTGGGCGTCGATGGTCACACTGTACGTGCCCAGATCGGGATCGCTCAGCGCGACATAAATGCCCTTCATCCCAGTAGGCGTCTTTTCCGCGCGCAACAACACCCCGGTTTCGCAGGCACCCGCACAGCGGAACTGGGTGTAGACGCCAATATCCTGGTAGGAGCGGTCAAGCACCAGCCAACCTCCACCCCCCTTAGGAGTGGCGACTACCTCGCCATTCTCTGCGCGCCACTCCGCCTGGCCGAAGCTATGCCAACCTGTCAGGCTCGAGCCGGTCAACGTGACGTCAGGATGAAACGACGGGCCGGTTGCGAACATCGGCAGACAGCCGAGGAACGTAGACGCGGCCGCCAGCAATATGAGTTTTCGCGGCATCGCTTTTTACTCCTGTAAGCAAAGCATTGACGACTTCTCCATATCGGCGGGCGCGCTTATTTTCCGCCAGCCGGAAGTGCAAACGCAATGTAACCCTTCGAGGTCGCCGGAGGCATCACGCCGCCGGGCGGCATGTAGGCTCCTGCGGGGTACTGCGAGGCCCCGCCGCAAACGGCGAGCAGAATGTATTCGCGTCCGTTCACTTCATACACCGCGGGCACGCCCTGCGATCCGTTGGGCAGATCTTTGCTGAAGATCAGCTTGCCGGTGTCGCTATTCAACCCATAGAGTTTTGAGTCGTTGCCGGCAAACAACACCAGTCCTCCGGCTGTGATCACAAACCCGCTCTTCGGATACGCATTTCCCCGCATCTTGTCGCTTGGGCCGGCTTGCGGAAGGTCGCCATAAGGAGTCTGCCATTTGATTTTGCCGGTATTCAGATCGTAGGCGGTGATGGTGCTCCACGGCGGTTGAATCACGTACCTTTCGTTTCCATAACCGGTCTTGTAACGGGATGGAGGCGCCTCGACGTCTTCCGGATAAGGGGGCTCCGAATACGACCTCACCAGGGCTTGCACCGCAGCCGTAGGCGCCGAACCCAGGGGCGCCAGGTCAGGCCGCGTCAGAAACGCCATCAGCTCGTTCATCGATTGTGCCGGCATGGATGAAAACGCCGGCATGCCCGCTCTGCCGTTGGTGATTACGTTGCGGGTCGCGTCCGCGCCCAGCCGGCTCACGACGGTGTCGATTTCTGGCCCGCGATCTCCCTTCAATTCTGGGCCGTGGCAAACCTGGCAGGTCTGTTCATACACGGCGCGCCCCATTTGCTCGGTTGTCGGAAAGCCCGCTCTGGCTGCAGCAGGATTGCGCGGGTGACTCGGAATCAATTCGCCCGCATTTGCGGCGGTGGATTCACCGGCCGGCACCAGCTTGACGATGGACGGCATGTCTTTCGATAGAACGTAAACCGTGCCGCTGGTCGGATCCGCGCCGGTGCTGAAGAACAATGCGCCGCCGTTCACGCTGGGAAGGTTAATCGTATCTACCCCGACCGCCGGCGGTGTATAGAAACCGGTTCTCGCCTTCGTGAGACGTTCTGTCCACCAGGCCTTTTCTTCCGGCTTCATGAACCCGTCGTACATGTCCTTCACGGTCATTCCCTGGCGCGCAAACGGGGGTACGACCGTCGGAAAAGGCTGCGTCTTCGAGGTCACTTCACCCGGTACGTCGCTCGCCGGAACGGGACGCTCCTCGATCGGCCACAGCGGCTTTCCCGTGACCCTGTCGAACACAAAGAGGAAGCCATTCTTCGAGGCGAACGCCACCGCATCCACGGTCTTACCGTCGTGCTTTACCGTCACCAGTTGAGGGGCGGCATTTGGGTCGTAATCCCAGACATCGTGGTGAACGGTCTGGTAATGCCAGAGGTACTTACCCGTGCGGGCGTCCAGCGCCAGCAGACAATCGGCATAAAGATTGTTGCCTGGCCGGTCTCCGCCATAGAGTTCGTACTTCGCGGACGCTACCGGGAAGTAGGCGATTCCGCGCTTCTCATCGACGGTGATTTCGCCCCACACATCCACGCCGCCCATGTATTTGTAAGCATCTTTGGGCCACGTATCGTATCCGAACTCGCCCGGACGCGGGATGGTATGGAACACCCACAGAAGCTTGCCGGTGACCACATCGAAGGCGCGAATATCCCCCGGAGGAGCCAGGTATCCCTCTCCCGTCGCACTGCCCAGAAGCAGAATGTTCTCAAAGATGCGGCCTGGCGTCCTGGATCCCAGCGGCCTGCTGGCCCGGTCCAGGCCAATCTTCAGGTCAAGTTTCCCGTGATCCGCGAAGGAGTCCACCAGCTTGCCTGTCCGCGCATCGATGGCATGCACGAAACCTCCTGAAGTCACGAGCAGGCGGCGATCCGTTCGATCCTTGCTCTCCCAGTAGTTCCCACCGCGCATGCCCGCGATCCCGCCAAAGCGGGAAGGCATACCGCTCGCGGTTGGAAAGGGATGGACCCACAGTGGGTTGCCTGTCGAAGCATCCACCGCCACCAGCGAACCCTGCTTGGCGGCGAAATAAGCGATGTTATCGACCACCAGCGGACTGAAGGTGTAGACCACGTCATCCCCCGTCGGATAACTCCAGGCCACCTCCAGTTTGTTCACGTTGCCGGTATTGATCTGCTTGAGAGCCGAATAGTGCGAGCTGTCCGGACCCCCGAGATAATCCTTCCAAGGGGTATTCTGCGCGGAGGACGTTCCTGCACAAACGAGCGCGACCATAACAGCGGGAAAAAACAGGCGCTGCTTGCTCGTGATAAGCCCTCGCGTCCCCGCCGTGTCCGCATTGCGTATGCCGACGCGGGCATCTGGATGGAGAAAATGAACCTGCCCTTTGCGCAGAACGTAACCAAGTCGGGCGCGCGCCCGCCGTGATGTCTGTGTGCCTTCCATTCCTCTTTTCCCTTTCCTGGGGAAAGTGCGAACGCCGGAGCGATGGGCATGTTGCAAGACATCGTTCGCATTACGCAACGCGCAGCAGGCCATTTTCTCGGCAGAACGCACTTTATCATGTTTTGGGGACGGACGGTCGCAGACCACCGAACGATACATCGGCAAGCAGCGCCTGAAGGTCCATGTGGATTGTTTCTGGGTTGCCGACAACTCCTTCGGAAGCAAGAATCCTGCATGAATCTCCGATGAGTTTCCTAGCTGAGTCCCAAGTTGGAAGATGATACCGTTTGCGTTTATGCCATTTTGCGGAGATCCTAAGATTACGCACCCCGGCGAAAAGATGGTTCACCGGATGCAGGGAGCTGTTCTCAGGCGGAGGGACACCTCTGATGACATTCAAGGAACGCGTCGAGGCGAATGCTGTTCTTTGGCTGCTCGGGTGTTTGCTGACAGGATTCCTGAGTGGAATTTCGGCATACCGGGCGGTGCAGGAAATGGCTGGACTAGAACCAGTTTCGAAGTCCGATTATCAGGATCTGCAGAAGAAGGCGAAGGAACTTGAAAGCGAACTCGCTCAAGCCAAAGGCAATCCCACAGGACAACAAGATCTCGCGCTGTCTCACCCGTCCACTCTGTCGAGTTTTCCCGAACTAAAGAATGTGAGCGTCAGAGTGTGGTTTCCGAATCGATTAGCTCCCAAGGCTGCCGAGATCCAGGACAAACTTGAGAAGCTCGGAATGGCTGTGAAGTTATCTCCTCACGAATCGAGGGTGGATCAGTCGCTGGAAAGCGTCTACTACTCCAAAAGTGGATATGCGCCCGCAGCCGTACGCCTTGCAGAGGTTCTCCGACAATATGGCTTCAGGTCCACACGCTTTGAAAATTCGACCGAGTCCACCGATCTTGTGATTTGGCTCTGGTCTCAGTGACGCGACCATTTCGCTGATAGACGAACTGGCACTTTAGAGGTTACTTTTAAAGTGCGAGAATCGGCTACGCATATCTAAACTCCAGGCAGAGAAATCAACATACTGGATGAGATAATGTCCTGGACGTTCAAAACGTAACAGCCAACGGCCCGAATGCGATACGGTTTTGCGCCTCTCTGCCAGAGAGGCGCAAACCGCTGTGCCTGGCGTGTTTCGTGGTGCGAAAGCGGCCGACGAGTTTCCCGACGCAGATTGGGTTACTCAGGCACGATCCGCAATTGCCATAGGCGCAGGACCCGGAGGCGCGGCTTCGGGTCCTGACTATTCTCGGGATGCTGGAAGTGAATGATGACTCGGGAATGGCACCAGGCTTGGGCGGAGGTGTCCCTGGCCGCCGACAAGCCCCGCCTGATCCCGCTACTGCCGGGCTTCTAGCCCCACGGAAGCAACGAACGAATCAAATTCAGGACTGGGCAGATCGCTCAGCTCGACCCCAATCGGCTTGTACTGCGGGTGTCTGTGAGACGCGGTCTTGATCGCATGGTCAGCAGTCGGTGCACCGACGTAGAACCGCCGCGTTCGGGGGTAGGGCTGGTAGAACTCGAAAGGACGTCGGCACAGGATAACGCAGTATTCCGTTTGCAACATATCTCTCCCTGTTTGATCGCAACGCATAGCAAGAGTCGGCGAGGGGTCCGGGCACATCCGACCAACCGTTAGTGACGCTTGTGACGTTACCGTTACAGGTGGCCGTTTGGATTTGGCGCCACATCGGATGTGGTTACTAATGTAACGCAAAAATCCCGAGTTGTGGGCCTTTTTTTGACCGCTTCACTAAGGTCATCTTGAGCCGGACCCGTATCGGGCCACCCCGGTTCCTGATAAACCGCCTATCGCACCGTCACTTTCAGCAGAACGCTGGCGTGCGGCCGTAGCGACAAGTTCAAGGCATCCCCGCGTCCCAGCTCTTCATGCATCCACAGGTCACGGAGGCTCACCCCCTTCGCGTCGATTCCCATCGCTTTCCACGATAGTGGGACAGCCCTTTCCGTATCGCCGATGTTGGAAACCGTCAGATACTTCGACCGGGAACCAGGGATGTCGGCCTCCCAGCAAATGGTGTCTCCTTCGCGATAGACTTCGCGCCCGTTCTCGCTATGCTGATTCACCTTCAGCACCTCGGGGTTGGTCAAAAGGTCGATAGTGAAGCCATCGCTGGAAGGAATGTCTCCTCCGAACATTAAAGGGGAGCGGAAGATGGACCACATCGACATCAGGGTGTACTGCTCATCATGGGTTAGCAGGCTGGCGCGGTCATCGCCGCGTTCGGCCCGAATACCAATGTGGCCCAGGGGAAGCATGTCTGCGTCCGGCCATCCGCCGCGATGAACCTTGCCCTCCCACACCTTCATGAGGTCGAACTGTTTCCTGATATCGACCCAGCGGTCCCAAAAATCATTAGAGATCCGCCACATCTGAGCATTCGCCTTCAGGTCTTCATACTCTTCGACCGGAGCGGGGCCCGGTGACAGGCTCAACACGATCGGTCGTCCGGACTTTTTGAGCGCAACGCTGAGTGCATGGATCTCGGGCCCCTGGTAGGGCTGGCTCATATCGTCGGCCTTGACGAAATCCACCCCCCATGACGCATAGAGCTTAGCAATGGAATCGTAGTAAGCCTGGGCTCCCGGCTTCGTCATATCGACGCCGTAGGTATCTTCCATGCCCTCCCATTTGCATACGTTGATCTTATCGGCGACATCGGCGGCGTGGAACGAAGTGCCCAGGATGGGAAGATTCTTGTCCACCGCTTCGCGAGGAATCCCGCGCATGATGTGGATGCCGAATTTAAGCCCCTTGCTGTGAACGTAATCGGCCAGAGGCTTGAAGCCCGCACCGTTCGCCGCCGAGGGAAAGCGATTGGTCGATGGAATGAAGCGCCCGTACGAATCCATGGTGACCACGCCCCGAGGGATGTATCCGTGCGCCCGTGCGTTGGGCTGAAACCACTCGATATCCACCACCAAATACTGCCACCCGAACTTGGCCAGCTTCGCCGCCATGGCATCCGCGTTGGCCTTGACCTCGTTCTCTCGCACTGTGGGACCAAACGAATCCCAGCTATTCCAACCCATCGGTGGAGTGGGCGCGAGAACCGTGCCGGGTGCGGCAGCTGCGCTCGATGCTGCTGCACAAGCAGCGAGCGCGAAAAAGGTGCAGAAGGGAATACGAGGGAATAACTTCATTTGTGGGTCGTCAGGCTGCATTCCAAAGGAGTCGTATCGTTCCCGAGGATGTATGCACTTTCCCATGCCCGCCGCAGGCCCAGTAGGCAGCTGCAAACAGAACCATGAGCACGCCAAAAATTATTAAAGCCCGAAGCGAAGGCAGCCAATTCATAGCCTTACAGCATACCGCTCCGGCAAGCAATTTGGGGCCAACCTTTGGCCATACCAGTCATCGCCGAACGTCATCACCTGAAACTTGAAAGCGGTGGCGTTTGGGACCGAAATCGCTTGCTCATCGGTCGGGAAGTTGGCGCAATGTGGCGTCAAACGGCAAGCTGCCCTCTTACTTGACCTTTTGCATCCTCTCTGCGCGCTGCGGATCCAGTTCGAGCAGCGGAGGCTGCACTTTTCCCGATGAAATCTGGTCGACCTGACCAATGCTATTGCCATTGCTGCTCTCTGCCGGCTTTAGCTGCATGCGTAGAAAATCGGCAATGGACTCGGTCAATCTGCGGGGGTACTCGGTGCGCGCCATTGCCAGGGCCAGACTCCTGTTCAGGCGATGGCCAGCAACGCGGAATGTTTCGAAGAAGCAAGTCTGCTCACGCAAGGCATGCTCGGGGAGAATCGAGTAGCCAAAACCGGATTCGACCAGCCGTTTGATGGCCTCGGTGTCATCCGCTTCCATGGCGACTCGTGGCAACACGTCGAGTTCCTTGAAAAACTGGTCGATCACTCGGCGGAGATTGCTGCGTTTGGGGTAAAGCAAAAAGGAAGCGTTGGCGAGCTCAGAAACCTGCATCGACCGGATGCGGCTGCCACGAATCTTTTTAGCCGATGGACGAATGACCAGAAGCTCTTCGTCAAATAGCGGGATGATTCTAAGATCGTCTTCCGTAACCGGGAGAGAGATCAGCCCCAGATCGAAACGGCGCTCCAATAGGCCGGCAACGATCTGTTCTGTCACTCCGACAGTTACCCCTATGTCAGCATTAGGAAATTGCCTACGTAACTGGCGTAGCGGGCCACCGAGCTGGTAGATCAGCGTGGTAACGCCGGTGGCGAACTGAAATGGGCGCGTATCTTTCGCGCCGTCCAGCTCAAACTCCTGCCCGATCTGGTTCATGAGCTTCACCACCGCCCGGGCGTGCTCAGCCAGGCGGATCGCCGCGGGAGTCGGCACCAGCCGTTTACCTTTATGCACAAACAGCTCCGCCTGAACCTCGCTCGCAAGGTTGTGAAGCTGGACACTGACAGCACCCGGAGATAAGTGGATCGTCTCGGCTGCCCGGGTCATGCTGGAAGAATTCATAACGGCCAGGAACACTTCTAATTGATGCACATCCATGTTCCCTCCCGCCTGCTCGCAGCCGGTGCGTCGGTCTGATTCTCTGTGTTCATTGGGATTCTACTCATGCTTTAACCACGTTGAACGAAATGTTTAATATTTCTCGTTTGACAGACCTATTGCCCATCATCCAATGTCCATCGCTAGACAGCCCTTTCCGTAAGAAATAGCTGCCAAAAAATTCCGTTACCCATTTGCTCTTACCCGGGAACCACGGCTGGAGCATCGGGAATAAAAAAGGTTGACGGAGCCATAGGGGTTGCTCGAACCCTCGTGTTCGCGCGCCCGGAAAGAAAACTATGAAGGCCAAGCTGGCGTTTGCATCCATCGTTCTACTGCTGTGCCCTCTGCTTTCTCATGCCCAGGGCCTGGGCAGTATCGTCGGCACGTTGACGGATTCATCCGGCGCCGCCGTCGCATCCGCGAAAGTGACTGCCACCCAAACCGCCACCGGCTTATCCCGTGAAGCGATCTCCAATACCGACGGGTACTTCGTTCTGTCTTCACTCAGTCCCACGGACTACGTTCTGAGTATCGAAGCCCAGGGATTCCGCACCGAAAGGCAGTCCCTTACGCTCCTTGCGGATCAGACGCTAAGCGCGAATTTGCAGCTTCAGCCGGGAGCCACCAGTCAGACCGTGGTCGTGCAAGGTTATGCCGCGCACGTGGATACATCGACCTCCACACTCGGGCAGGTAGTGGAAGGGCAACGCATTATCGGGTTGCCGCTCAACGGCCGCAATGTGGCCCAGCTGGTCTTGACCGTCCCAGGCGCGGTGAACGCCCCCAATGGCGGAGCCGATCAAGGCGCGACCAAGACCTTCCCGTCGGCGGTAACCTACTCGGCAAATGGATCGCGGCAAGCCCAGATCAGCTACCAGCTGGACGGCGGCAACTATGTGGACGAATACACCAACGTGAACCAACCGTTCCCGTTTCCTGACGCGCTCGAAGAGTTCAGCGTGCAGACCAGCAACTACTCTGCACAATATGGACAGAATGCCGGAGCGGTCGTCAACGTCGTAACCAAGTCCGGAACCAACTCTTTCCATGGAGACGCATTTTGGTTTGTACGTAATCCGGTTTTCAACGCGCAGAATTACTTTGCCACTCCAACCACGCGAGACCAGATCAAGCGCAATCAATATGGGGGCACCATCGGAGGACCGATTATCCGGGAAAAGATATTCTTCTTTGCCGGCTATCAGCGGACGGCCTTCCGCAATGTAGTTCTGGGCAGCTCCAAAGTAGTTGGGCAGTCCGATATTTCGAACTTTCTGACCGCGCCCAGTGCCAGCTGTCCGACCTGCGGGGGGCCCTTTGGGACCGCAGGCGCCATCGATCCTTCGGTGGCGGCGATGTTGGGTATCAATCCAACCACCGGCGCCTATCTTGGTTCCTCGGCAAAGTTTAGCCTGGATGGTCCGACTCCGTCGGGATCGAACCCGACCGCGCCGTTTACCAAGCCAGACATAGAAAACTACGATTCGGGCATGGGCCGGCTGGATTACTCCCTGGCCCACAACGACCGCCTTACCATGCGCTACGAGTATGACCGCTTTACCAAGGCCCCGGTCTTCAACCCGCTGTCGCTGGTTGCCTACACCGACGCGACCTTTTCCATCGTCGCCCAGAATGCTCTGCTGCACGAAACCCATATCTTCTCCCCCAATCTTGTCAACGACGCCCGCTTCAGCTACTCGCGTGAAGTTTCCCATCGAGGACCGGGATCGAACGCCGTCAGCGTGGCGGCTTTTGGAGTCCCTCTCCCGTTCCAGCCCAAGCCAGGCGCAATTCAGGGCATCGGCGTTGCCGGCGGATTCACCATCGGCGACAACCCAACCGGCTTGTTTACGCGCAACAACTTCGCCTGGAGTGACGATGTGAGCTGGCTAAAGGGTAACCACGATTTTCGTTTCGGGGGATCGATCGAGCGCTCCGAGGTGGATCTGAACAACCAATTCAATCAGCCGGGAATCTTTGGCTTTGGCACGCAGGATGATTACCTATTCCCGGGAAAGAAATTTGCCACCTATCAGCTCTTCCTTGCCGGAATTCTCTCTGACGGCAGCGGAGCCGGCAATGGTTACGCCCTGCAACAGGGCGCGGGGGAATTCAAGAACAATCGCAACACGTTTATGGGGATTTATATTCAGGACAACTATCGTGCAACGCGGCGACTGACGCTCAACCTTGGCTTCCGTTACGAGCCCGCACTTGCCTGGCGCGACACCGGGGACCGGTGGGCTCAAGTGAACCTCACCGCGATGGCTGCCAATGTCACCTCGCGGGTCTATCCAAACGCGCCTCCCGGTATATTGTTTTCCAGCGCAAATGGCATTCCCAGCGATCCCGGCATGCCTAAGAATGCCCTTAATGCCAGCCTGAAAGGCTTTGCTCCGCGGGTAGGCTTCGCCTACGATGTGGAAGGTAACGGCAGAACCAGCGTACGCGGCGGAGCAGGCATCTTCTATGACTCCCGCGTAATGGGCATGCTTAGCAACCGGTTCGTCGATGAATGGCCCTTCAGCCCACAGTTCATCCTTTCGACTGCAGGCAATAGCGCTCCAAGCGCCTCTTCGACTGCCGGATCGTTCAGTGATCCACTCTGCACCCAGGCAGCAACCCAGACGGCACTCAGGTGCAACGGAGTACAGGCAGCCAGCTATCCCACCTTCCCCAGTCCTTTTCCTGCTCCCACAAATTTTCCCTATTCACCGCCATTCAATGAAATCGCAGTCACCTACGACCCGAGCGGCAAATACCACGTGCCTACCGAGTACGAATGGAATCTGACCGGCGAGCGCCAGTTGAGTGCCCAAATGGTTGCCAGGCTCACCTACGTGGGCTCGCACAGCATTAACATTCTGGAAACACAGGACTATAACCCGGGCGCGGTGAATACCACCGGAAAGGCCAGCACCGGCTCCACAAACCTGCTGGTGCACTCGGCCAGCGGTGGCAAGTTTGGCACCAATACCTTCTCCACCGTACAGGCCGATATCAATGACATTCAGGCGAATTACAATTCGCTGCAAGCGTCGCTGGAGAGACGCGTCTCGCACGGAATTACTGCGCTGGTGAACTACACCTACTCCAAGAACCTTGACGATCTACCGTTCGGGGAAGGGGTTACGGGTTTTGACACCGGCTATTCGGCCCTTCCTCTCGGTGATCCGGATCGGCATCGGTTCGACTACGGTCCGTCCAGCTTCGACCACGCCAATGTGTTCACCGCGTCCTACGTCTGGCAAACACCCGGTCTCAAGAACTCAAGCTGGTGGATGCGCGAGGCCTTTGGCGATTATGAGTTTGGCGGGATTGTGTCCGCGGCCAGCGGCCGTCCTATTACGGTTCTGCAAGGAACGGAGATTTCAGGCACCGGCATCGGCAATGATCGCGGAACGCTGATCGCGGGCAGCAATCCTTACAGCAAGAATTCTTGTGCCGGTGTAACCGCGACCTGCGTGAGCTGGATGAACCCGAACGCCTTTCAGCCCACCAAGACCGCAAGTGGGGCTAATAATCCAGCCATATTCGGCACTTTCGGCAACATTAGCAAAAATCCCTATCGTCTGCCGAAAACGTCCGATTGGGATGTGATGCTTTCCAAGAATTTCACCGTAACCGAGAGGTTGAGAGTTCAGCTCCGGGGCGAGTATTTCAATGTTCTGAACCATCCGAACTTTGCTCCGGAGAGCATCAGCACGGGAGCCGTAAACAGTACAGATCAGATCAGTGGATTCGACAAACTCAACAACAATTCTTCCTTCGGCACATTCCGGGCGGGTCAGGCCGGGGATCCACGCATTGCCCAACTGGCGGTGAAGATTCTGTTCTGATCCATCGCCAGCGAGCCTATCTCCCGGAATGGTCGTGCGACTCTGCGCCGGCCAGCGCGAGTGTTGGTTCTGGTGGATGTTGGGCGAAGTGGTCGAGCGCGCCTTGCATTTCGAGCAGAAGTTCGTCGGCCATTGCCGGCGTAAAGCCGTGGCGCACCAGGATTCGCTGGATGACGAGATCTTCGCGGTTAGGCGGCATGGAGTAGGCCGGAACCAGCCAGCCGCGCTCGCGCAATCGATCGGCGTAGTCATAGAGCGTGAAGTTTGAGGATGCTGCGTCTTTCAGTTCCCAGCACAGGCCGGGGATCCCGCCCTGGCCGTCGTAAATAATCTTGAAGGGCCCGAGCTCGGCGATCTTTTCGGCCAGATAGCGGCCCAATTCAAAACACCCGTTTTGGATTTCGCGATAGCCCTCTTTGCCCAGGCGTAAGAAGTTGTAGTACTGGCATATGATTTCGCCGCCGGGCCGCGAGAAGTTGAGCGCGAAGGTGGGCATGTTGCCGCCCAGGTAGTTGACATTAAATATCAGCTCTTCGGGCAGGTCGTGCTTCTCCCGCCACAGGGCCCACCCAACCCCCAGGGGTGCGAGGCCAAATTTATGGCCCGAAGCGTTGATCGATTTTACCCGCGGCAACCGGAAGTCCCAGAGCAGCTCCGGCTGCAGGAAGGGTGCGAGGAACGCGCCGCTTGCTCCGTCCACGTGGATCGGGATGTCAAGCCCCGTTTCCGCCTGCAACTTGTCCAGGGCCACGCTGATCTCATGGACCGGCTCGAACTGCAGTGTGAACGTGACGCCAAGGGTAACGATGACGCCGATGGTGTTTTCATCGCACCGCTTGAGGACTTCTTCCGGAGTCAGCAGGAGGCGGTCGCCTTCCATAGGGACTTCGCGGATATCGACGTCGAAGTAGCGGCAGAACTTATGCCAGCAGACCTGGACCGGGCCCATGATGAGGTTCGGAGTTTCGGTGGATTTGCCCTTGGCGCGTTGCCGTTTGCGCCAGTTCCACTTGAGGGCCAGGCCGCCGAGCATGGCTGCCTCGCTGGAGCCGGTGGTGGAGCAGCCGATGGTGCTCGCCGCTTCCGGGGAGTTCCAAAGATCGGCAAGCATGTGGACGCACCGCTCCTCGATGGCTGCGGTCTGCGGATACTCATCCTTGTCGATCATGTTCTTGTCCGCGGACTCGTCCATGATCTGTTTCACCTCGGGCTCGATCCACGTGGTGCAGAAGGTGGCGAGATTTTGCTGCGAGTTACCGTCGAGGACGAGCTGATTGTGAATGGTCTGGTAGACGCTTTGCGGGTCCTGCATTCCAGCCGGGAATTCGTAGGTCTCGGTCTCCTGGTTCAGGACTTTGGACTCGAGATGGCTGGTGGGAGCGGCTTTGAGCTCTTCGGTATTGTGCAGGGGCATAGATTCTCCTGTCTGTCTGACTTCGGAGTGTATTTGCTGCGGTTTGAAGATGGGAAGAAAAGATGGCCAATCAGGAGTGAGAGGAACGAGTGAGCCGCGAAGCCGCGGTGGATTCGGGTCCCAGGTTGGCTACACTAAGCATCATGCTCCGCCGTGGCCCTGCCTGCGGGACGATTCTTGGCTTTATTCTCGTTTGCAGTTCGTTCCTTGCCGGCGCACAGGCCCCGCTGGTCAGCCTCACGGTCGTGGACGAGGTCGGGCTGCCTGTCTCCGGGGCCCAGATTACCCTTTCCGAGTCAGGCCGCAATCCTGCCCAGTTGGAGACCGACTTTGCAGGCCGCTGTGCCTTCACACTGCAGAGCGGTTTGCCTTACCAGCTCCGGGTGCAGAAGCCCGGCTTTTATCAGGCATTGGAAAACCAGACCGATCCTCATCGTCAGACCATCGAAGTGACCCTCTCCCATGAACAGGTGATACGTGAGGAGGTGAATGTCCTCTCCTCGACAGCCGGCATCGATGCCGAACAAACCTCAGACAAAAGCACCTTCAATACCCCAGAGATCGTCAACGTGCCCTATCCAACTTCGCGCGATATCCGCAACCTCCTTCCCTTCACCCCGGGAGTGGTGCAGGACGGGACCGGTCAGATTCACGTTGCGGGCTCGGAAACCTACGCCACCCTCGACCTCCTGGACGGATTCGATATCCGTTCCCCGGTCAGCGGGGAACTCGCCATGCGTGTCAGCGCGGATGCAGTTCGTTCCATCGATACGGAGACCACCCGCTACCCGGTCCGATTCGGCAAAGCTACCGGGGGCGTGGTGGCGTTCTACACCGGGATGGGCGATAACACGTTCCGCTTTAATACCACAGATTTCTTGCCTTCGTTCCGCCAGGCCAACGGACTGCGCTTCGACAAATTTGTCCCCCGGGTTACCTTTTCCGGACCGATCGTGCGCAACCGTGCCTGGTTCTTCGATGGCCTGGAAACGGAATACGACAATATTTACATTCAGGAGCTTCCGTCCAATGCCGATACCAACCATCTGCTGCGCGGCAGCAACCTGGTAAAGGCGCAGGTAAACTTTACTCCCGCGAACATCCTTTCCGCCGGTCTACTTTTTAACGATTACCATTCTCCCTATGACGGCATTTCCTCGCTGGTGCCGCAACAGAGCACTACGAAGAGGGATACCATCGCATGGCTCCCATACCTGCGTGAGCAGTATGGCTTCGCCAACGGAGCATTGCTGCAGGTGGGCGTGGGAGTAGTGCGCTTCCGCGATGGTTACGAGCCGCATGGAAATAGTCCCTATGAAATTACGCCCGAACTGACCCAGGGCAGCTATTTTGAAGACCTGCTCGCGCACTCCGAGCGCGAGCAGGGAACGGCAACGCTATACCTGCCTCCGCGCCATTGGAAGGGCCGCCATGATCTCGAAGCCGGCGTCGATCTTGATCACATCGGCTTCGACGAAAACGTTGCCCGCTCGCCGGTAAGCTATCTGCGCGAAGACGGAACGTTGTTGCGACGCAGCACCTTTCCGCAACAGGCTCCCTTCACGCGCCATAATTTCGAGACCACGGGTTATTTTCAGGACCGCTGGCTCCCCCATCCGGGGCTGCTGATAGAGCCAGGTCTCCGCTTTGATTGGGATGAGATCATCCGGCGTCCGCTCTTTTCCCCTCGTCTCGCCGCCACCTGGTCTCCCCCTGGAGCCGAAGCGGCGACCAAGCTGTCGGCGGGCATTGGTCTCTACTATGAGCACACACAGTTGGAATACTTAGAGCGCGCTTTGGCCGGGGTACGCTATGACACCTACTATGCTGCCGATGGTGTCACTCCGGTGAGCAGCCCGCTTGAGACCATCTTTACTGCCAACGATGCCTCTCTACAGCAAACGCGCGCCATCAACTGGAGCGTTGGCATCCAGAGAAAGCTTCCCGGTTCGATTTACGCCGGCGCGAACTTTCTGCAGAAGCGAACCTCCGATGGTTTTGTTTACGCCAATCAGGAAGGGTCCGGTTCGCTGTCAGGAACCTATCTGCTAACCAACGCCCGGCAGGACCACTATGTTTCCGAAGAGTTTGACCTGAGCCGCACCTTCTCCAACGGATACAAGCTGTTCGCGGCTTATACGCATTCCTCGGCGCGCACCAATGCGGCCCTCGACTATGTGCCCACTGTATCCGTGCTGGGCCCCCAGCAAAGCGGTCCGCTCCCCTGGGATGTGCCTGACCGTGTAATCTCCTGGGGCTGGTTGCCCTTGCTGTTGCCGAAGTTAAAAAAGAGCTGGGACTTTGTCTACACCCTTGACTGGCATACCGGTTTCCCATTCGACGCGGTGAATGCCAACCAGCAGGTAGTGGGTCTGGCCGGCTCCCTGCGCTTTCCTGACTATCTCTCCTTCAGCCCGGGGCTCGAATGGCGGTTCCACTTCCGCGGATCTTATTTCGGCCTGCGAGGCGTTTTGGAAAATGCCACCAACAGCAGCAACCCCGCCATTGTGAACAACGTTGTGGATTCACCGGACTTTCGCACCTTCAGCGAGTTTCCGGGCAGAGCGTTGACGGCGCGCATACGCCTGATCAGTTCGAAATAGTTTTGCACTCAACCTTTTCGTTGGCCCACTTTTAGTCACAGACACAGGTGCCTGAACGTCTTGAAACAGCGCTTTGATGGCATGGCAACGTGACGCGGATTGACGCTTGACAACGATGATCCCGGATGACTATAAAGCAACGGCAGGTGCGGGGCCTCGGCTAACTGCGCCTTGAAAAGACCGGTAACAACGAATCGTCGGTCGATAATTTGCCGCTCCGCAGTTATCCAGCCAGGCGGAAGATGGGTGTGTCTCACCCTTGCCATGGCTGTTCATTGGAGCACCTCCGACATCGTCGCCGCAGAGCGAAAGCTGCCGCGTAGGCAAAGAAGCGGAATGTAACATTTTTTGGAGCGAGTGATATGCGACTGCAAATGCCCAGGGCGATCGCCCTGGCCGCCATCCTAGGGCTGTTGTGCCTACCCAGTCTCTCCCATGCTCAAGCCATCTACGGTTCCATCTACGGGAGCGTGACCGACAATACCGGCGCCGTCGTTCCCAACGCCACCATCACGGTGACAGATGAATCGAAGGGCACGTCTGTCGGTGCCCAAAGCAATGCGTCGGGCGACTACACGGTGCAGCACCTGATTCCCGATACTTATGACATCAAAGTGACGGTCAGCGGCTTCAAGGCATTTGCGCAGAACGGGATCGTCGTCGCTGCAGACACCTCTCCCAAGGTGGATGTTGCAGCTCGAGATTGGCGACCGAGGCGGAAACCGTTACCGTGAATGCCGATACCGTGCCGGAGTTAAAGGCCGACCGTGCAGACGTATCCACGGTATTTGCGCAGCAGACGGTGTCGATTTGCCTTTGAACAACCGCAACTTTACCAGCCTTCAATTGCTGCTGCCGGGCGCGCAACAACTGGGCTGGAGCCACGCGGCAGACGAAAACCCTCAAGGCAGCCAGCAGATTCAAATCGATGGCCAGGCCTTCGGCGGTGTGGCCTATGAGTTGGACGGAACCGACAATCAGGATCCCATCCTCGGCATCATCGTGGTCAATCCGGCTCTCGATGCGATTACCGAAGCCAAGATCGCAACCCAGAATTTCGATGCCGAGTTCGGCAAGGCGGTCTCGGCAGTGGTCACTGCGCAAACCAAGTCAGGGTCAAACAATTTTCACGGCAGCGCCTTCGATTATCGCCAGAGCGCCGCACAGCTGGCTCGCGATCCGTATACCCAGTTCAGTCCCAACGCGGTAACCGGCAGGCTCATTCCTCAGGCGCTCTTTAACCAGTTCGGCGGATCGATCGGCGGCCCAGTTTTAAAGGACCGGCTTTTCTTTTTCGGTGACTACCAGGGCGTCCGTCAAAAGGTTGGCTCTTCGGCCATCATGACAGTTCCGTCTCCCCATCTGATCAGCAGCTGCCTTGGGCAATCGACCTCTGCCACCGGTATTGCCGGCTGTGACTTCAGTGAATACTCGAATGCGATTGCCGGCGCCGGCAATCCCCTGATCTACGATCCAACGACTGGCTTGCCCTTTCCGGGGCAGGTAATCCCAACATCGCGGCTTTCTGCGCCGGCGCTCAACCTGCTTAAATTGTTGCAGCCCTATGCACCCAACAAGTCCGGCAACTTTGGTCTGCTGTCCACTGGAAACTACGCGTCAGGGGGCACTGGACTTTTCAATAACAACCAGTGGGATGAGCGAGTCGACTTTCAGCTATCGCAGAGGACCCACGCTTTCGAGCGCTTCAGCCGGTTTACCGATACGCTCAGTGGTGGCACGCTCTTTGGTTCCGCGGGCGGCGCAGGTTTCGGAATCAATGGCTTCGGTGGCACATCAACGGGAGCCAACGACAGCCTCGCTGCCGGGGCAGATATTGCGGTGAACGCTTCTCTGCTCACAGATTTTCGCGTCGGCTACTATCGCTATAACATCGTCACTTCGAAGTATGACCAGAATGTTCCGTTTGCCACCCAGCTCGGCATCCCGGGTCTCAATTTGGGCGATCGATTCACGGATGGCGCACCTGGTTTTAACATCGCGGATGTCGGCAGCACTGGTCTCACGAACAATCCCAGTAACCCGCAGAGCCAGGGCCCGCAATACGGCTCGGGCCTAAACATCACCCGTTGTAACTGCCCCACAACCGAGAAGGAAGATCAGATCCAGGGAGTGAATAACTGGACCAAGATTCTTGGAAACCACTCTTTTAAGGTGGGAGCCGACGTACGCTATGCCAGGAACCTCAGGGTTCCCAGCGATACAGATCGCGCTGGTCTATTAGACTTTGGCAACGGCCCAACCTCCAACGGCGCCGCTGGTGGGCTGGGCTTCGCTACTTTCGTCCTAGGGGATGTTACCGCCTTTGGCCGGTATGTTACGAACCCCAATATCGCAGGTTCGCTCAACGCGAAAGAGTTTCAAAAGCGCGTGTTCTTCTATGGCCAGGACACATGGCGTCTTCGGTCAAACCTGACAATAAATTATGGTCTGCGTTGGGAGCTGTACTGGCCTGAGACCGTGAACGGACCGGAGCATGGGGGTTTGGAAAATCTGAACGATGGATTCATCCGTGTAGCTGGAGTGGGAGGAATTCCCAGCGACATGGGTTGGGATATCGCCTGGAAGGCGCTGGCGCCTCGTGTGGGAATCGCTTATCAGTGGCACCCCAAGACAGTGGTCCGGGCAGGTTATGGCCGCAGCTTTGACCTTGGGGTCTTTGGTTCCATCTTTGGCCATACTGTCACCCAGAATCTTCCCGTTTTGGCTGACCAAAGTGTCAACAACAATGCCACTGGCACCCAGTCTGCAGCTTTCGCTCTGGCGGCGGGTCCTCCTGCGAACGTGTTCCCAACCGTGCCCTCGAACGGATTGCTACCCGCGCCGAACTATAACGTCACTGTAAAAGCGAGGCCGAATCCGCTGCGGCTGCCTACGATCGATGCCTGGAATTTGAGTATCCAACAATCGATCACCCCGACCATGTCACTTACCATGGCGTATGTCGGCAACAAAGGTACCCACACCCTGAGCGCGCTCGACGGCAACAACACCAACCCGAATGAAGAAGCAGTGTTTCTACCCGCGGCGTTTAGCATTACCGGGCAACCGCTGCACTACGTTCCAAGTGCCGCAGTCTTGCCCACCGCGGTGAACGGAATCAATCCCGATGGCGGGACGAATACCAGCTCATTCCTGCAGCGCTATTACGCTTTCAGTCTCCCGGCCTGCCAAAGCGCAGCCTATACCCCCCAGCCCGGCGTGCCTGCCGGCGCCTGCGGATGGACCCAGAGCATCCAATACAACGGAGATAATCAGGACACTCATTTCAACGCCCTTCAAGTCACCGTGGCGAAGACAATCTCGAGGGGGCTTTCATTTACAGCGAATTACGCCTGGCAGCGCGCTTTCGATTGGGCTTCCAGCTTTAGAACCTGGAGCGCCCCGGCGGTAAAGGGACGTAATGACTCTCTGCGCGAGCAGCAGATCGTAGGCTACGGCAATTGGCAGTTGCCTGTCGGCAGAAACATGGCGTTTTTATCCAAGTCGCCAGGGTGGGTTGACGAGATTGTCGGCGGATGGCAGATTAGCCCCATTATTAACTGGTCCAGCGGGTTGCCCTTCACCCTCACCTATTCGGGTTGCGGTAATAATCTGCCTGGGGATGCGCCATGTTATCCCAATGGGCTCAGCTAAGAGCCTGCCAACGAACGTCGGCGGGTTCACCACAACCGGCCACAACCGATCATTCTTCCAGGGTTTCAACAATCTTTACGCCAACGGACCACAGGGCAATTTCTCCGCTCCGGGTCTCGACCAAGTCGGCACCACCGGCCGGAATACAAAATTTGGTCCCAACTTCTTCGACACGGACTTAGCGGTGCAGAAAAATTTCACCCTCCATGAGAGCCTATTCGCGCAATTCCGTTTGGATGCTTACAACGCGTTTAATTACATCAATCCCGGCAACCCGAGTGGCAATGCTTCCACCGTAAATATAGATCAGGGCCCGGTGTTTATTACCAGCGAGCTATCTGGCGCGAAACCCCGCCAGCTCCAACTCTCGGTGCGCTTCCAGTTCTAGAGCAGTTTCGCAATTACTGTGGACTGAAGAAGATGGCGAGGTGTGGTTTTCCTTGGGAGAAAACCACGACAAGGCCTGTTGCTTCGGTCTACACCCATTGCGAAACTGCACTCACTACAAGTCGAAAATATTCAAAAGAGGCGAGCGAAATGCTCGCCTCTTTCTTCTTGGTGCGCCCGGCAGGGCGCATTCACTTGGAGGTGTAAGTCCTCTACACACCCGGCAAGGGGAAGTGTTAGCTGAACGGCAAGGGTGTCCACCGTGAGGCGGAATCCGGAGGAAGCCGTAGGCAAAGCGCTGCTCTGACGAACAGCCAGCGGATAGAGGCGACGCAGCGGGGTGAGCAGGCCAATACATGCAAAGCCCGATACTTGCACGGACGTTGCGGCGTAAATCCGACAGAGATAAGCGTGAAGGTGAGTGCGTAATACCCGGGGAGATCTGGTGGTTTGCCTTAGGGCTACCGTCATCGCGAGGTGAGGGGATGAATCGCCAGAAGTCAGCAGCGGGCATATGTAGGTTGCGCGAGCGACTGAAGGCCCAAACGTGAAACACGGGAGTAGGACAGCAGATCTCGATGCGAGTCAGAGAAGCAGAAGCTTACGCAAGTAAGGCCAACGCGGAGGTAGACGGGCGGAACCTGTCGAGGGCTGCGATTGGTGCCGAGACTCGTACGGCGACTGGTGGAGAAACGAAACCGGAAGCAGCGCAGGGACTTTTGGAAGCTGCGCTGGAACGCGGCAACATGATGCGCGCCTACCAGCGGGTGGTGGAAAACAAAGGAGCGCCGGGAGTCGATGGGCTCACGGTGTCGGAGTTGAAACCATGGCTGGTGGCGCATTGGCCGAAGATAAAACAGGCTCTATTGGCGGGCGAATACATGCCTTCAGCGGTGCGCAAGGTGGAGATACCGAAGCCGCAAGGCGGGGTACGCATCCTGGGCATTCCCTGTGCGCTGGATCGCCTGATCCAACAGGCCCTTCATCAGATACTGCAACCGCTGTTCGATCCCGGGTTCTCTGAATCGAGCTACGGTTTTCGTCCCGGACGCAACGCACACCAAGCGGTGAAGGCCGCCCGGAGGTACGTTGCTGAGGGTAGGCGATGGACCGTAGATCTCGATCTGGAGAAATTTTTCGACCGAGTGAACCACGATGTGCTGATGGCACGCGTGGGGCGCAAAGTGGAAGACCGCGGGGTGTTGAAGCTGATCCGGCGTTATCTAGAAGCGGGACTGATGGAAGGCGGGGTAGCGAGCGCACGGAGCGAGGGGACGCCGCAGGGCGGTCCTCTTTCACCGTTGTTATCGAACATTCTGCTGGACGATCTGGACCGCGAACTGGAACGACGCGGGCATCGCTTCTGCCGATACGCTGACGACTGCAACATCTATGTCCAAAGCGAACGGGCCGGACAGAGGGTTAGGCAGTCGATCACGGCGTTTCTGGAGCAAAGGCTGAAGTTAAAGGTGAATGCTGCCAAGAGCGCCGTGGCGCGACCGTGGGAGCGGAAGTTCCTGGGTTACAGCATGACGTGGCACAGGAAACCGAAACTCCGGATCGCATCGCAGAGTCGCCAGCGCCTGACGGGGAAAATCCGTCTCGCGCTACGGCGTGGCCGCGGACAAAGCCTGCAGCAAGTCATCAAGGGGCTCAATCCCGTCCTGCGGGGCTGGATGGCCTACTTCCGACTCACCGAGGTAACGAACGTGTTGGAGGAACTCGATGGCTGGTTGCGACACAAGCTGCGGACGCTGCTGTGGCGGCAATGGAAGCGTGTCTATACGCGAGCGCGGAACCTGATGAAGGCTGGGCTAGATAAGGTTCGGGCGTGGAAGTCGGCCACCAACGGGCGGGGCCCGTGGTGGAACGGCGGTGCCTCGCATATGAACCATGCCTTTCCCAAGTCCTGGTTCGACCGCATGGGGCTGGTTTCGTTGATGGATACCCACCGACGCTTCCTGTCTGTTTCATGAACCGCCGGATGCCGAACGGCACGTCCGTGTGGTGTGGGAGGACGGCGGGAGTAATCCCGCCTCCTACCCGATAACCTTGATCTCCACGCCGGCGGTCCCCCAAGGAGCAGTTACTATTGCTAACACCATGATCTGCCGGTGTTCTCCGCTGTACCTGTATCAACAGGAAGATCAACAGGAAGATCGACAGGAAGGTCCCCGTGCCGAAGGCGCTTGATCAAAGCACGTGGCGTCCGTTAAGGGCGCCGATCTTCCGAAATCTATTGATCGCCAATGTTGTCTCCGATGTTGGTACCTTCATGCAGAGCGTCGCCGCCGCCTGGCTGATGGTGTCGCTCCATGCCGGGCCCCTCTATGTTTCCCTGATTCAAACAGCAAGCGCATTACCATTCTTCATTTTCGCCCTCCCGGCGGGTGCCCTGGGAGACATTGTTGATCGCCGAAAACTGATCTTGTTCTCAGAAATCTGGATGGCAGGCGTGGCCCTGGTCCTGTTCGTCGTCACCGTCACTGGGCACATCTCGCCGCTATCGCTCTTGATCCTGACGTTTGCCATTTCTTCAGGAGATGCCCTGGAGAGCCCGGCGTGGCGCGCCGCGTTACCTGAGCTGGTGTCGCGGGACGATCTCGCGCCGGCAGCCGCGCTCAATGGTATCGAATTCAATCTCGCTCGCGCCGTTGGGCCCGCGCTGGGAGGAGTCCTGATCGCGATTGCCGGCGTCAGCACTGCATTTCTCGTCAACGCGGTATCCAATTTCGGGGTCATCTTCGTGCTCCTCCGATGGAACCGCCAGGTTCGCAGACCGGCCACGCCTCCTGAGACCTTGACCGGCGCGACCGTCGCCGGAATCCGATACATCCGCTACTCCCCAGGTCTTCGTGCGGTTCTGTTGCGATCGGGCATCGTCATGTTTTTCGCCAGCGGACTGTTGGCCTTGCTCCCCTCGGTTGCGCACAGCGCAAATAAGAGTCCGATCGGCTATGGAATCCTGCTTGGATGCTTCGGTTTTGGCGGAGTCGTTGGCGCACTTGTCATGCAGCGGGCCCGTGCCCGCTGGTCGGCGGAAGGGGTGATTTCGAGTGGAATTTTGCTCTTCGGACTCATGACGGTAGCTGCAGGGATCCTGCATTTTCTGCCGGCGCTTGCTGTGAGCATGCTGATGGGGGGTGCGTCATGGATCGTATTCGTCTCGCTGTTCAATGTAATCGTGCTGACCCAAACTCCCGGCTGGGTACAGGCTCGCGTCCTGGCGGTGGCGATGCTCGTTTTTCAGGGAGCAATGGCCGCAGGCAGCGCCGCCTGGGGCACTGTGGCCGTCAGGACAAGCATTCATGTTGCGCTGATTTGCGCCGGGCTCGGCACCATAGCCAGTACCTTCCTGGGGTTATTTCTGAAGCTTCCCAAAGCAACCGTTGATCTCACGCCTTGGGTTCACTGGCGTGTGCCGACCATACTGTCCGGAAATCCCGCTGACTCCGATGCCGGTCCGATTCTCGTCACCGTCGAATATCCGATACAGCTCCAGCACGAAGCGGCCTTTATCGAGGCAATCTACGAATACGGGCGCATTCGTCGTCGTGACGGCGCCTACCGCTGGGGAGTCTTTCGCGACCTCGAAAAGCCAGACCACTACATCGAAATCTTTCTCGTCAACTCATGGGCAGAGCACCTGCGTCAGCACGAGCGCTCAACCGGCGTAGATCGCAATGTAGAGGAGCGCGTGTTCAGTTATGTCACTGATACGGCAACCGTGCGACATCTGGTCTATAGCGAGCCAGAACCGTAGTGCATTGCTCTACGGCCTTCACACCACTTGGCCCAGTCTTCGGATACCTTCACGAATCTCAGTCTCTTTCATTCGTGAGTAACCCAGCATGATCCCGGTTCGTTTCTGGTGCCCGAGGAAGTACGGAGATATTCCATAAACCCCAACCTGGCACGATGCCGCGCCGGAGATGAGAGCCTCTTCTGTAACCCGACGTTTGGGCCATAACACCACGTGAGCCCCGGCGCCATCCCCGGTTACTTCTACACGGTCACCCAGGAACTCGCGGACCGAGGCAAGAAGCGCTTTGCGGCGCGCCGTATTTCTATGCCGGACTCGACGCAGATAACGCTCGTAGGTTCCGCTGGAGATAAATTCTGCGAGCGCTTGCTGTTCGAGCGAAGGCGTATGCCGGTCGCACAGCCACTTCGCGGCCGCGAATGCTGTCACCAGACCTTTGGGCGCGATCAGGTAACCGATCCGGAGGGACGAGAATACGGTACGGGAAAACGTCCCGATATAGATGACTCGCCCGTCTTGGTCCAGGCCTTGCAGCGACTCCAGCGATTGCCCCTCGTAGTGAAATTCGCCGTCATAGTCATCTTCAACAATGATGGCGTTGCTGCGCCTCGCCCAATTCAGTAATTCCAGGCGGCGCGACAACGGCATAACCGCGCCGGTTGGAAACTGATGCGACGGCGTCACAAAGACAATCTTCGCGGTCTGCGGCAGCTTCTCAGGGTTCAAACCATCGCGATCTACAGGTATGGGGATCAGAGAAGCGCGGGCTGCCTGGAGGACCTCCCGCGTGCCCTGGTAGCTTGGTTCCTCGATAGCGACGGGTTGGTTCGGTTCGATGAGAACGCGAACGATCAGATCCAGTGCTTGCTGTGAGCCATTGACGACGACCACCTGCGATGGATCGCAGCTTACGGCTCGTGATCGTCTCAAGTGAGCGCAGATAGCCTCCCGCAACTCGACATTCCCATTTGCCGGGCCATAGTCGAGCTCGGCGACGGGCGCCTTGCGCAAACACCGCAGGAAAATACGTCGCCACGTCTCAAAGGGGAAAACCTCCAGGTCGCTGCGCCCGTAGGCGAAGTTATAGCGCAGAAAACTTTCCCTACCGTGGGGGATATTCACTCGAGACCATGCACTCGCCGCCAGGGACCCAAAGCGAGACAACTTCAGCTCAACTCCTTGCCCCGCAAGAGCAGGCTGACCTGTTTTCACGTCCCCGGATACGTAAGTTCCTGAGCCGGACCGGCTCTCCGCAAACCCCTCGGCCAGCAATTGATCGTATGCATAGAGAACGACGGTTCGCGAGACCGAGAGTTGATCGGCTAAGTCTCTGGTCGATGGAAGCTTCTCACCCGGGAGAAGAGTGCCCGCTAGAATCGCACCCCGCAAGCCCAGGTAGATCTGCTTGAAGAGGGGCCCGTTTTGCTTCGAAAGTGGTATGGTTAACGGCACAGGAAGTGGCGCTTTCAACATACCACAGTTTGCGCCATGCTGTTATCAAGCGGCACTGTGGCGAATCACTCATCGGATTGCGGTCCACGGGCTGAGATAGCGAACACAAGAGCAGAATCGAGATAACCAAAATGCAGCGATTGCGGATTGTTCTGAGGTGTTTGTTATTGTGCGCCGGAATCTGCGTATCGCTCTCGCCTCACCTGGTGGCCCACACAGATTCCGGAACAACAATGAGCTACTTGCAAGTATCACCAGGGCAGACAGACGGCGCACACGACTTCGACTTCTCTCTAGGAACATGGAAAACACATATATCGCGCCGCCCGCACCCGTTATCAGGGTCGACGACCTGGGTGGATTTTGAAGGTACGTCCATTGTCCGCGAGATATGGAACGGCCGCGCCAGCCTGGGTGAGACCGAGGCCGATGGTCCGGCAGGCCATCTCGAAGCTTTATCCATGCGGCTGTACAATCCGCAAGCTCACCAGTGGAGTCTCACTTACGCCAGCAAGGGTGGCACGACGAGCATCCCAACTTCTTTGACCGTTCCCACGATCGGCGAGTTTAAGCATGGGCGCGGCGAGTTTTTTGACACGGAACCATATAACGGGAGAAGCATTCTGGTGAGAAATGTCTGGTCGGACATCACGGCGAACTCATGCCGTTTCGAACAAGCGTTTTCCGAAGACGGCGGAAGGACCTGGGAGATAAATTGGATCGCCGTCGACACACGGATGGAAACGGATTCAGCCGCGAGAGTCCGGCCGCAGGAACAGATCGAGGAGGGGGCCGGTCAGCACGATTTCGACTTCGAGTTTGGTACCTGGAAAACTGATCTGTCACGGCTCTTGCGTCCCCTAACGGGCTCTCAGAGCTGGGTTAAGTATGAGGGTACTACCGTCGTACGGAAGGTTTGGAATGGCCGCGCCAATCTGGTCGAGCTCGAAGCCGATGGCCCGGCGGGTCACTTTGAAGGTTTGAACCTGCGGCTGTACAACCCACAATCTCACCAATGGAGCCTCAACTTTGCGAGCAGTCGGGACGGAACCTTTAGCCAACCCTCGATGGGCGAGTTTAAGCATGGGCGGGGTGAGTTTTTCGATCAGGAAACGCTGAATGGCCGAGCCATCCTTGTTCGATTTGTCATATCGGACATGACTCCGAATTCGTGCCGCTTTGAGCAAGCTTTCTCAGATGATGGAGGCAAGACGTGGGAAGTGAACTGGATTGCGACAGACACACGGGAGAAAGATGAATCCGACAAAACGCACTCAACTCGGTAGGTTACCCAATCGAGGCTCGTATGACCCCGAAGCCATAAACGCGGTCCTGGATGCGGCATTCCTCGCCCATGTGGGATTTCAGGTGAATGGCCAGCCCCTGGTCATACCTACCTTATACGGCCGCGAAGAGGACAAGCTGTACCTGCATGGCTCCGCTGCCAGCCGGATGTTGCGGGAGCTCGAGACCGGTGTGCCCGCGTGCGTATGCGTAACCATCGTTGACGGATTAGTGCTGGCCCGATCGGCATTTCACCATTCAATGAACTACCGTTCGGTGGTGGCGTTTGGTACCGCTCGCAAGCTCGAAGACCCGGAGCAGAAAACACGCGCTCTGCGCATCATCTCCGAGCACCTCATAGCCGGCCGTTGGAATGATGTTCGCCAGCCCACCGCAAAAGAGCTGAAAGCGACATCGGTGCTGGAGTTCGCAATGGAAGAAGCCTCTGCGAAGATCCGGACAGGCCCGCCGGTGGATGATGAGGAGGATTACAATTTGCCGGTTTGGGCCGGTGTCCTGCCTCTGCGGCTGGAGGAGAAAGCACCTATACCGGATCCTCGGATGGCGGAGGATGCGGTGGTGCCGCAGTACATCGTACGAGCCCGGTAACGAGGAGCGCGACGATGATCATAGAAATGCGGACCTATAAAACTAAGCCGGGCTACCGCTCACAATTCCTGGAAACCTTCCGCTCCAGGTCAATTCCGGCGCACGCAGACATCGGCATGAAAATTCTGGGGCCATTTCTTTCCGTAGAAGACGGCGACACGTTCTTCTTTATGCGCGCGTTTCCCGATCAAGCCTCGCGCGAGCCGATGAAAGCAAAGTTCTATGAAGGAGAGCTTTGGAAGAGTGAGCTCGAGGGTATTCTGATGCCGATGTTGGAGAGTTATCAGGTCACTGTCGTCGAGGACGACGCTGGTCTGATCCATTGGTAGCTTCGCTCACCCCGCCTTGCGCATGGTGAGATTGAAGCGGTAGCCGCCCAGCGACGGATGAATTCCGTCCTTGAGCGGCATCACACCGTGATAGCGGAGCCGCGCCGGGCCACCCCAGACCACCACGTCGCCGTGCACGACGGCAACCCGTCTGGTCTTGTCGGTACGCTCCTCGCCGCCGTAGAGGAAGACCGCCGGCAGTCCGAGCGAGACCGAGACGATCGGTTGGCTGAAGTCGCACTCGTCCTTGTCTTGATGCAGCGAGAGCCTGGCGCCGGGCTGGTAGCGATTGATGAGGCAAGCATCGGGCACGAACGACGAAAAGCCGGCTTCCTGCGCCGCACCCGCAGCCAGTTCGAGAAAGCAATCCGGCATCGGCGGCCAAGGTCTCTGGGTCTCGGGATCGATGGCGTCGTAGCGATAGCCCTTCCTGTCCGTGACCCAGCCCAGAGCCCCACAATTGGTCATGGCCACGGACATGCGATAGCCGCCGGGCGTGACCATGTGGCGGAAGGGCGATTGCGCGCTGACGCTATGCAACGCTGCCAGCAGCTCGGCCTCGCGGGGCAGGGCGAAGCCGCGCAGGATCGCCGCCCCTGTCTCCAGGCTCTCGTTCGCGAGCCCGGTTTCTACAATGCCGTCAAACAGACCCACTGTCGGGATGCCCTCCTAGTTGGCATCGTGGAAGATGATGCCGGCCGTGTGCCGTTGCCCCGAGCGCAGACGGCTGACGCCATGCCGCAGGTTGACGCGATACGTGCCCCGTGTCCCTTGCACCGGGCGATGATGGACTGCGAAGGCGACGGCGTCCCCTTGTCGCAGGGGCACTACCTCTGGCCGCGATTGCATGCGTGGGCGTTGTTCCGTCAACACAAATTCTCCGCCCGTGAAATCCCGTCCTGGCTCTGACAACAGGATAGCCACCTGTATCGGGAAGACGTGCTCACCGTACAAATCCTGGTGGAGGCAATTGTAATCGCCTTCGCCGTACTGCAGAAGCAAGGGCGTCGGCCGAACCTGCCCTGCGTCATGGCATCGTTGAATGAAGTCAGCATGCCTCCCGGGATAGCGCACATCGACGCCCATGGAGACGTTCCATCGGTTGGCGACAGGAACAAGCCGGGAATAGAGCGCCTCACGCAGCCCCTGGATAACGCCGGGTAACGGGTACTTGAAATACTTATACTCGCCACGTCCGAAACCGTGCCGTCCCATAACCACAAGGCTTCGGTAAAGATGATCGTCGGGATACAATGCGGCGACTGCCCGGCACTCCACGGGAGAGAGGATGCCCGGAAGCATCGCGCTTCCTTGCTGGTCCAGTTCTTTCGAGGCGCGCTCCCAGTCAAGTGCGTTGATGCGCCTGACGGACTGCTCTGCAGGAATGGCACTTGTGTCGATGAACAATACACTCATATCGATCTCTTCTCCGATCATCGCTATACACTATGGCTAAGGAGAAGCTTAATTAGGAAACACTCCGCTTCTTGCTTTCAAATTCATTTGCTGGGATGAATCGTCCGCTTCAATTCGCCTTCGGCGGTTCGGTGCGATCGAGCGTGTCGTAGAGGGGTTGCGAGGGGTTCAGCTCAGGGTTCTCTTCTGCCGCCGAGATCGCGAGAACACGGATTTTGTCGTTGTTTGGCAGCGTAAGCGTCCGTGCATTTCCGGGTACCTCGATCGCGTATGCAAAGAGGTATGAGTATCGATACGGCTGGTTGAGTCCATCGGCGGTGTGGTAATGGGACGCATACCACGCCAGGCCCGCGGGCTTGATGAATCCCGGCTCGAGACCCACGTAATCCTCGGGATAGCGAGGCGACGGAACCCGCTGCTCTCGCTTTTGCTCGTCGGCCGGAGGCCACGGTGCGTGATGAGCGGAGATAGCCCAGTTGCGATCGTCCTGGTTTTTCCAGATGCGTGTATCCCACTGACCGATGAATCCACTCCAATCTTCAATGTTCAGCTGAGCGGTTTTGGCCCCAACCCGGAATTCCGCCGACTGGTCTCCGTCCACGGATGCGGCCAGTATGTAGACGCGGTTGTAGCTGCCAGAAGGCAGATGGATTGTCTGTCCCCGCGCAACGACTGCGTCGGGCATTCCTGTCTTGGCTGGCGCCAACTGGAACTCGACGCCGTGATAAGCGATTTGGGCGGGCAGCATCTCGGCGGGCATCGCGTTGCCCTTGCCATCGAAACCACCACCTTCGACCTTGGCGTCGTCATTACTGGCAACTGCGAGGTCGTATTTGAGCGTTACCGGCTGGGAGTGAATGGCAGCCAGCTTCGCAGTGGGAGGGCTAAGCCGCAACGCAAATGTACGTGGTTGATATGCCGTGAACGACGTAACCAAGGCGCCGTCGCTCAGGTTCGCTGATTTAACGGGCTGTTCGTGGGCTGATTGTTCCTGGGCGGGCTGCTCCTGCGCGTTGACTTCGCGAACAGATGCCACCGGCCCAGCGAAGGAGACAACCACATTGGGTGCCGGCTCTCCGTCGAGCTCAACCATGCGGAGAATCACTTCATCGCTGGCTTCCGCTTTTTTCAGAGCCAGCACGCGAATTCGGGAATCGTTCAGATGAAGCAAGGAAAAGCTCTTGCCCAGCGCCCCGGCATGTTCTGTCGTTTGGAAAGCGATCAGAGGATCGCTGAGACGGTAGGCCTGCCAATCCGTTTGCGCCTGGCGCCAGCCGTCCGCGTGTCCGGCCACGCCAAACACGAATTCGTGATGACCCCAGTCCTGGTTCGCCTGGTCGCTGTACCCTTGTGGACGCCCATTCTCAGGAGGCTGCATACCGGGCGAGCGGAGAAGAGTCAGCCGGATGGTGTTGTCGTTCGGCTTGTCGGAGCCATTCTTGCAATCAGTCAAGATGGTCGTGCCAAAGCTGCCGCTTTTGTCGGTGAGATCGATCCAGCGATGGGACGCGACTTCGAACTGCCGCTCTTGCGCGTTAGGCCGCTGGACGGTGCCGAGGTCCCAGTTATATGTGGCATTCTCATTCGTTGCGCTAAGGGGGAAGGCTACCTTGAGGTTGGCAGCCAGGGTTCGCCAATCGATCGCGTTGCCAAATTCCACCCGGTTGCCCGCATCGCCTGCCGAAAGACGAATCGTCTGCACAATTTTGGAGTCTTCCGCCTGGCGTGTAACTTCAAGCGAAACCCGCACCGGTCCAGCCTCTTTGATGCGAATCTGGGCAGGACCGCCGGCATAGGCACGAGGAGCTGCCTGCTCCTGATCGAAATCCATATTCCAGGCTGGGTACTGCCTGGGGACATCGGTGGAGAAGGCCAGCCGTATGGGAGCTGAGAGCAACTCCTTGCTTAGACTTTTGTCATAGATGCTGGAGACGTCGCCGTCCTGGTTGACCTGTACCCGATAGCGCGCATTTTCGAGCGACGACTCTGTCACCTTGACGGTTTCGTTAGCAGCAGGGCTTTCTGCCGGCAGCACATGATACACGGCATATCCGACAGACGGCGCTTTGGCCACGAAGAGCACCTTGCCATCCTCGATCTGCGCCGGGACCTGCCTTTCGTCGGCGTCATAGACCCGGACGGCTTTGGGAAATCCGCCTGGAAATACAACCTTGGCTTCCACTACGTCTTCCCGGGCGATATTGAGCGGGTTATAGACCACGATCGGCGTTCCTTTGCCTTGGGTATCGAGGCCCGACGCAATCGCCTCACTCGCGCTGGTCAGGACCCCCGCGAACTGGTTGGCCGCGATATTGTCGTCATTCCAGGAGTACTGATAGGCGCGCGGAGTCGCAGTGCCCGCGGCGAGGTCGTGAAAATGCCCGGCCAACTCGAGGGTCCAGGCATCGTTCAACCTTTGCTGGGGATAAGGCCGGCCGCCCATCCAATCCGCCGCTACCGAGGCTTTCTCGGCGGCATCGGCGAGCAGCTCATTCTTGAGGATCATGCGCTTGTGATAAGCCTCGGACGTCAATGAGCCGGCGGAATGATTGATCAGTTCCAGATCGCCCTTGTACTGCGGCATGCGCGATGTCATCCCGGGCGTGATGTCGTTGAACATTTGATCTGCTGTCGACTCGATCACGTGGACCGGCCCTTCGCCTACCGTTACCTCCGGCCCGTGGTTTTCGCTTGCTCCCTCCTCTGGCCGTCCAAATACGGGCCCGGGAGGTGGCGGCAGTACGGTCTCGCTTTTATCGATGATGGCTTCCAGCAGTTTGACCGTGGACTCCTGCGCTGCGCCGCCAATGTCGCCGGTGCCGACGTAGTGGTAGTCTGCGAAGACGCCGGTGACTTGCCCGTCCAGAGCGATGCGCGTGACCCAATCCTGCTCTTGCGGCGGATGGTTGAGGAAACGTAACTGCTGCGGTGTGAGCTTTGCCTTCTGCTCGGTCGTCAATTGGGGCGGGGGTTGGCGGAGGTGGAGGTTGCTGGCTGAGATCGGTGAAGACGCTGCTGCCATATCCGCCAGGGTTCAGTGCCGCGATAATGCTTTTCCATCAGGGCCCAATCCAAATGCCAACGTTGAACGGGATTCCTTCCGGAGTGCGCTCGGGGGAATCCGGGCCCCCGACCTTTCGGCGCCGGCTGCCAGGCCGCACTGAGCTTCTGGGTGGAGAATCCCTTCACGCCTGCGTGAGCGAGGATGCTGGGCAAAGAGGCGGGAAATCCGAAGCAGTCCGGCAGCATGAACTCCGTGCTGGCCTTGCCAAAATCCTTTCGGTAGTAATCGTTGCCGTAAAGGATCTGGCGGAAAATCCCTTCGGCGCTAGGGAGATTTACATCGCCTTCCTCAACCGACGAGCCGGCCGGAAACCAGCGGCCCGCAGCGACATATTGCTTCATCCGGGCGTAATCGTCCGGGAAGTACTCCTTCATCAGGCGGTAACGGTTGGAGCCGGTCCAGTTAAAGACGTAGTGCGGATACTTGTCGATGTAGTCGAAGTTCACCCGCATCGTCTTCAGCAGATATTCGCTGATGGTTTGCGGCATTTCCCAGCGCCACTGGGTATCGAGGTGAGCGTACGGCACGACGAAGAGAGTCGGATCCTTGGTTATGTCGGGGGCCTTCATCGTCTGGCCAGCGACGTCGTTCGACACGACAATAGCTGCTGCCAGGGCCACAACACGGCAACGCAGCCCGAGGGCCCGGAAGAAGTTACGATACTCGGTCATAGCATCTCTCGACTGATGAATTGCTCTCAATGGAAGCGCCGCCCTCTAAGATCTATCCCACGGTCGACAATAGGGGGTGGAGAGATCTGCGGTTCACCGGACCGCTCGTGGAGATGTTTTTCGAGAGAGCGTAATAGTGGAGGGACCGCCTCTTTATCGTCACTCCTTTCCGAGAATAAATTCCGCAGCTGGACGCCCCTCGATTTCCTAGAAAATGTACCGCAGCCCGACCTGGAGCGTTCGCGGATTGGTGGTCGACTTCTGGGTCACTTCTCCGAACTGGGATGAAGTCGGGGTGAGGTTCAGGCCTCCTGCCTGCCCGATCTGGGCCCAGTTAGGATGATTGATGAAGTTGTAGGCTTCGGCGCGAAAATCGAATCCGGTCTCCCGATAGACGGTGAAGTGTTTGCGCATAAAAAGATTCCAATTCTGGAAACCGGGCCCGTAGATCTCGTCGCGAATCCCAGATTGCAGATTGAACGTGCCGGCGGGCGGCGCGGTAAAAATCGGAGATCCATTTCCGTTCGTCGTGGAAATATACTTGGCCGAGCCTGTTCCGTTGGGGTTGAAATGCTTAAGCATCGCAGGCGTTCCGTTCCTCACCCAGAATTGCCCTTCGGAGGTATTCGTTCCGCAGCCAAAGCTGCCGACTTCTCCTACTCCGGCGTAGTCGTTGCTGGTTCCGACTCCGCAGGGTTGGCCGGTTTGGAACTGAGTGCTGCCGCTAAATTCCCAGCCGCCAAGCACCTTGCCCGCGAGCGTGGACTGCGACTTGAAGAAGGGCAGATCGTAGAGGTAGTTAATCACCAGGATGTGTTTGGTATCGTACTCCGACGGACCCCAGAGATTGTTGGTGTAGTAGGTGTCAGGCATGATGTCTCGATAATTCGAGCTGTTGTCGAGGCTTTTGGAGAAGGTGTAGCTGACGTTGAGCAGCGAGCCGGCGGTGAAGCGCCGGTTCCAGGAGACCTGCAGGGAGCTGTACAAGGCGCTCCCGTTGCTCTGCTCTTGCTGAATCGGCCCGTAGCCCTTATAGGGACGGAGATAGGTCGGACTCTTCCCTGGATTCGCTTGCAGAGCGCCGGCGGTCGGCTGGTTGATGTCAAACACCCTGAAATTGTGCAGACCGCGAGCCCCCACGTAGGCGACGGACAACACTGAGCTCAGCGGCAGCTCCCGCTCGATGGTCAAGTTCCAGTTCCACCTGGTCGGGGGCGACAGGTTCTTGGCCAGGGAGGTGACGGTGAGCGCGGCGTTTATGTTCGGGGTCAAAGAGGCCCCCGGATTGTCGACCGATACGTTGGTCACGGTGACAAAAGGCTGGAAGGGGGAATTGCCACCGGGGAAAATATTGTCCAATAGTCCCATCCGGGTCACAAACTCACCGCCAGCGGCGCGCACTACGGTTTTCTGGTCAAGCTGATAGGCGATGCCGAGGCGTGGCTGAAACTGATTGGTCGTATTTACGTACGATTTCGAAAATTGCGGCGCAAACAAACCGGTACATGGTTGCCCGGCGCAAGCTGTCGAATTAGGTGCGGCGGCAGGGACACGATTACCTTGAGTGGCGGAACTGGGAAATTTGCTGATACCCGGAATCACCATGCCGTTGTAGGGATTACCCGTTCCCAGGGTCACGTTGCCGGTGGTTGGATTGATCTGCGGTGCCTGCGCGGGATTGTAGGAGGCTGGATCGAAGAAGTCCGAGTTGCCCCACAGCGAATAATAAGGAACGGTGGAGGTTATCCGGAAGCCATAATCGAGGTGCAGCTTGGCGTTAAGCTGCCACGCATCCTGCAGGAACTCCTCATACATCTGGCCACGCCACGGGGTGTAGGATTTTTGACCAATCTCGGTATAGCTGTCAGCCAGGCCGAGCGCGAGGTTGGCCAGGCCCACGCCCGAGGTGGCCCCCAATCCGCTTCGCGGGTCGGTAAACACGAAGGTACCGTTCTGGTTGCTGGCGCCGCCGGGAACCGTGTTGACATTGATCTGGTCGTTATCGTTTTCGCCGGAATACTCAAAAAAGAAGCCGGCCTTGAAGGTGTGATTTCTCCATACCTTGGTCAAGCTGTCGGAGGCGGTGTAAATCAAACCCGAAGAGTGCGATGGGTAAGGGCCGCCGGCCAAACTGTAAAACTCTGGGACGTTGACCGTGGGAATCTTGTTTGGGGCGGCTTTGCCGGCGGGGAAAATGTAGGGAAAGTCGATCCCGAGCGTCTGGCGATTAAAGCCTGCGAGAGCCGTATTCACAGGAATATAGACATCATCGATGCTGATAGTCGCCCGGGCCTCATTGATCAGGGATTGGCTGATGCTCCACGTCCAACCCAACGTGTTGGTCTGGTTGGGGCGATTGAAATACTTGCCGGTCAGCCCCGACCCCTGATCGAAGGGTTGATACTCGAAATAGGTCGCGTTCGAGCGCCGGAACTCGATATGGTGTTGTTCGTTGATAAGATAGTCTACGTTGATGACTTGCTTACGCTGATTGATCGGGTGGCGGGCTTGCGCAATCCAGTTATTGGCATTTGTTGTCACCCCGGGAATGGTGGGCGTGGGGTAGGCGTTCAGGATAGCCATGCCGTTGGGGCTCAGTTGGCTTTGCGGGATAGTATTGTTCGGGTACGCAACGCAGCTTGCGGCACCCAATGTGGGGCAGGTGGTGGGGTCGTAGATGGTGGTGGGCTTATACCACGGGTTGGTTCCCAACAGTTCACTGAAGTTTCCTTGGCGCATCAGCGCCGTGGGTACGATCTGTTGCTGGGTGTCGGTGAAACGGTACCGGATCCAATCTTCGTTCACGAACCAAAAGAACTTTTTTCTCAGCGGATCGGTAAACTTTAGACCGGGGATCCAAACCGGGCCGCCTACGAAAAATCCAAAATTGTTGTAGACAAAGGGGGCAGCGAACCTGGTCGAGGGAGTCAGGTTACGCGTCCAGGTGTTCGCATTCATGGCTGAGTTGCGGAGGTATTCGTACAAGCCACCGTGGAATTCCGCGCCTCCGCTCTTGGTGACGACACGGATCTGGCCGCCGGCGGCGCTGCCGTATTCTGGCGCGTAATTCGCCGTAATCACCTGCAATTCCTGGGTGGCATCGACGCTAGCCACGCCGATGATCGCGCCGTTGGCCCGGGTCCGCACGGCGGGGGCGCCGTCAAACGTAACCAGAGTGTCTTGGGTGCGAGCTCCGTTGACCTGGAAAGGCTGGCCGCCGCCGACCGCGAAGTTGAAGTCGCCCGTAGTGGCGCCGCTCCGAGTCCCCGGAAGAAACTGCGCCATATAGAGTGGGTTGCGGCCGTTCAGCTCCTGGTTTTGAATCTGCTGCCCAGTGATCTCGCTCTGCACCGCGCCCGATTGGGTCTGTAAGACCGACGCGGTCGCCGTCACTTCGACGGTTTGCGTTGCCGCGCCAACTGAGAGCTTGGCGTCGATGGCGATTGTCGTATTGGAATCGAGTTTGTTATGAGTACTGGTAAAGTTCTCGAATCCTTTGGTCTCGACTGTCATGCTGTAGTAGGCCGGTGGAAGGCTCGGGGCCGCGTAGCGTCCCTGCTCATCCGAAGAAACCCTGTGCAACTCGCCCGTGGCCTCGTTTCGGATGGTCACAGTTGCGTTGGGCACAGCCGCTCCCGTCTGATCTGTGACAAATCCGACGATGGTACCCACATCCGACTGAGCCCTCGCCGCGACGGGTATTAATAGGAGAACGCAAACCGCCGCTACCGGGCATAACCAACGAAGCCCTACCCGTGCAGATATCCGCGTAGACGCTCCTCTGGCACAAGAATGTGGAAGAATTCCATTTGTTGACATGACAGGCCTCTCTCCAAAAAACTGCAATCGGCTCATCTTCGGGATCTCAGATGGGATTGGGAAGGGGTCTACCCTGTGTTTACACCGAGAGTTTGACCAACGGAAACCAACCCATTATCCTTCTCCCGGAATGTGTAGCGGCGGTGGAAAATTTTGTAGAGCGTTAAATAACTCTCATGGGAACAAATGCTTAGCAACTTTTACCGTCTGTTCTTTTTAGATCTGTTAGGCTTCCGGGGGTGAACGCTATGAAGCAGAGCGACGTCTCACTACCAGATTTCGAAGCGGTCCGAAAAGATCCCGATGTGAGCGCCCAGATGCCGGTCGCTTCCGCGTGGAAGTCTGTCTTTAACTTGGCTGCCGAGCCGCGCTGGCAGTTAGCTCAGCGCGTCGTCGCGAGCCGGAGTTTTGCTAAATCTGCGCTACTGTCCCGCTTTCTTCTCTATGTCTGTGAACGCGAAATTACGGGAAGAACCGCCGAGATCACCGAACATCAGATCGGGGTTCACGTCTTTGGCCGGCGTCCGGGCTACCACCCCGGAGAAGACAATATTGTAAGGAACTACGCTCGTCAGCTCCGCCAACGTCTGGACCAATATTTCCTGGAGGAGGGTAGAGAGGAGGAGCTTCGCCTCAACATTCCTCGCGGCAAATATGTTCCCGTGTATTCCCCCCATCATTTTGAGGAGCATCCGCTGCTTGTCGTGCCCGAGTCCGAAACGGATAGCGGCGGGGCTTCGGAAACGCCGGCGCGCACAACGTCCTCCGCTGTATCGGTGCGGCCCGCGAGGCGCAGGCCCTGGCTTTTTCTTTGTTTGGGAGCTTTGGTGTTGCTCGCCTGCCTGGCAATCGGCTGGACGTTCGCCCATCGCGCTTCCGCGTACTCTGCAGATCCCTTATGGGCGCGGCTGTTCGACAAAAATCACCAGACCCTGATTGTGCCGGCGGACGATGGAATCGTGATGATTCAGAACCTGACCGGTCACCTGGTTCCGTTGTCGGAATACATCAATCGCGATTACCTGTCTCTCAAAAGCCCCTATAACATTGATGCGCAGAACATGAGAGATCTCGACTCACAGCGTTTCACCAATGTTACAGATCTAAACGCAGCGATGAGGTTCTCACATCTTCCTGAGGCAAACACCGGTCAGCTGGTGGTGCGGTATGCGCGCGAGCTGCACATGGGAGATCTCAAAGACGCAAACGTCATTCTCCTGGGATCCAGTTTTTCGAACCCTTGGGTAGAGCTCTTCGAGAAAAGCCTCAATTTTCAGTTCTCCTACCAGCCTCATCCGAATGCCTCCCTGATCGTGAACAGGCACCCGCAAGCGGGGGAGCTTCCGGTCTACGAGAATGACGCAATCGGGCCCTCTCATCGCACCTTTGCTGTCATCGCATTTATTCCCAATCTGAACAACACAGGATGGGTCCTGCTGGCAGAAGGACTGACCATGGCCGGAACTCAGGCGGCGGTGGACACTCTCTTCAGCCGGGACGTAATGCGGCCGCTTCTGGCGCAGTTCACGAATGCGGACGATTCTCTGAACCCATTCGAGATCCTGATTGAGACCAGGAGCTTCGGGTCGGAGTCGCCACAAGCCAGCGTGGTTGCGACCCGCGCGTACAAAAAGCATCCCTGAACCTGCCACATCCCCCTCGCGCTCGCCCGTTGTAAGATTCTTGCCATTCAAGGTCTACTATGCAGCGTCGTGAGTTCATCAAGTCCGTGATCGCCCTGGGAGGCGCGTTTACTGCCGGCCAGGGCAGTGGGTTTTCCATGCAAGCGCCCGTTGCCTCGCCGGCGCCTGATGGGGAGGTCAAGCGTGTCCTGGTCATGTTCAAGTGTCATTTCGATGCCGGCTTTATTGACACCCAGGCTGCGGTCGTTCGACGCTACTTCACCGAGTTTTTCCCCCAGGCGATCCGCGTGGCGGAACAAATGCGCCAGTCCGGATCATACCGCTACGTCTGGACCACCGGTTCATGGCTGCTCTACGAGTATCTAGAGCAGGCTGCAGCTGAAGATCGCCGGCGAATGGAGCGTGCCATCTCCACGGGCGATATTGCGTGGCATGCCCTTCCTTTCAGTTGGCAAACCGAGCTGATGGATGGATCGATGATTTCCGGAGGCGTCACCTTGTCCCAGACCCTGGACCGTCGATTTGGCCGCACCACCACCGGGGCCAAGATGACCGATGTACCCGGCCACACCCGGGGCCTCATTGGTCCGCTGGCCGCTCAGGGGGTGAAGTTTCTGGACATCGGCGTGAATGGCGCCAGCACGACGGCTGAGGTGCCCTCTCTGTTTGTGTGGACAGATTTGAAAGGGGCCTCCCTGGTAGTCATGTACCACCACGAGTATGGTGCTGTTGTGCGTGTGCCAGGTTCCGATCTGGCGATCGCAATCGTCGTGCGCGACGACAACAGCGGCCCTCACAAGCCTGAAGAAATCGTAAAGATCTGCGCTGATCTGAGCCGCCAATTCCCCAACGCTCAGATTATCTCCACCAACCTCACTGAGATCGCGAATGCCGTCGAACCTCATCGGACTAACTTACCGGTGGTGAAGCAAGAGATCGGGGATACCTGGATCCACGGAGTTTCGAGTGATCCTCTTAAGCTAGCCCGGTACCGTGAGGTTGCGCGGCTTCGTCAGGCGTGGCTCGCGCAACAGAAATTTCACGCCGGCGATGCTACCGATCTGGCCTTGCTTCGTCACATCCTTCTTGAGGTCGAGCACACCTGGGGTACCGATACCAAAACATGGCTCGATTTTGACCATTACACGGCACACGATCTGGCTGAGATGTTGCACACAAAGAATTACGAGGTGGTGCAGTACAGCTGGAAGGAAAAGCGTCAGGATCTTTTCGATGGAATTTCTGCGCTGCCCGCACCGCTGCGTGACCAGGCGTTGGCCGCCGTGCATCAGCTCGAAGCCAAGGAGCCGCAATTGTCGCAGCCGTCCAGTTACCCGGGGGGAAAGGAAATAGAGACGGCGCATTTCATTGTCGCACTGGATCCCAAGACTGGAGCGATTTGTCGTCTGCGCAGCAAGAGATCCGGGCGTGAATGGGCATCCGCCGATCATCCTTTGGCCCTCTTTTCCTACCAGACACTTTCCCCGCAAGATTACTCGCGATTCTTCTCCAGTTATGTGATCAGCACAGCCGATTGGGCAAAGAAGGACTTCGGAAAGCCGAACATCGAGCGCTTCGGGGCGGAACACCGTGACTGGTTGCCTTCGTTGGCGGAGCTTCACATGGAGGAAGATGCGGACGCCCACCGCTTGCTCGCGCGTCTGGAGATCCTTGACCCTGAGGCGCTGCAATCAGGACGAGCCGCCTTCCCGGAAAAGCTGTATTTGGAACTACTGCTTCCAAAAGCAGAACCCGAGATCCACCTGAATTTCTACTGGTTTCAGAAGCGCGCCATGCGTCTTCCCGAAGCTCTTTGGCTGACCTTTAATCCGATCGTCTCCAGTCAGCAGGGCTGGACGATGGATAAATCGGGCGAGCAGGTATCGCCGTTCGACGTCGTTCCCTCCGGCAATCGCCACATGCACGCCGTTTCCACAGGGTTCGGCTATGCGGATGAAAATCAGCTCCATTTTTGTAGAGAGCGCTGGACTCGCCGCTCATCGCCCTGGGCGAAAAATCGCCGTTGAATTTTTCCACCTCTCAACCAGATCTCACCGGCGGCATTCACTGCAATCTCTTCAATAACGCATGGGGAACAAACTACATCATGTGGTTCGGCGAAAATATGCGCTTTCGCTTCGTTCTTCGCGCCTGACTTACTGTATCCCCGGTTCCCACTCAATGATCTGGAACGGCTTGATTCGCACCCCGTTAAGGTCACCCATCTTTACATCTTTTGTGGGAGAGGGAAGGATCCCGGGTTCGAGTTCAAATAACTCAGAGGAAACGACCCATGAGAAAGCTGATCGGAGCCTGCCTCCTTGGGGCTATGGGTACGGTCGCTGCGCTGGGTAGCGCCCGCGCCAAGTCGAGCGAAGCCTACCAGGTGATGCAGGCGACCAATGAGGACCGTGCTCAGCAGGGCCTCGGGCCGCTCAAATGGGATCCTGCTTTGGCGCGAGCCGCGCAGAGGCACGCCGAACTGATGGTGCGGCAAGGGGCACTGTCCCACCAATATGCCGGCGAGGCAGATCTGGTGACGCGGGTTGGGCACGAGGGCGCGCACTTTCGCGTGGTCGCGGAGAACCTGGCGGTCGCACCGAACCCCCGGGCATTAGAGACGGAGTGGATGCACTCGCCGCTGCATCGCAGAAATATCCTTGATGCGCGCCTGAACGAGATTGGGGTTGGGCTGGTGCGGCAGGGAGGAAATCTATGGGCGGTCGAGGACTTCTCCGCCGGCGTAGCTTCCTTGGGTTCGTCGCAGATAGAGCGCACCGTTGCGCAGTTGCTTAGCCAGCGTGGTCTTCGCTCCGCGGGAGATGTTGCCGCCGCCCGGCAAACCTGTGCCATGGACTATGGTGCGGCCGGAGGGGTCCGGCCCAAATTCGTCATGCGCTGGCAAGCCTCGGATCTAAACCGCTTGCCCGAAGTTCTCGAGCAGCAGATCAGTACAGGCCGGTTCCGAACCGCGGCAGTCGGCGCCTGCAACGCCGGGAACGAAGGGCCCGGCTTCACCACATACCGGCTGGCGGTAATGCTCTTCTAGAACAAGAGGGGGGACGGGCCGAATAGGCTGCGGACAAAAGTTTGGAGGGGCAAGAGTCGTTCCCTCAGCGGCTAAAGCCGCACCCGCTGGCAATCGTTTACGTAGGACCTAAAGGTCGTACCCTTCAAAAACATTGGGTTTTTCCGCAGCCTGTTTCAGTCGTGCTGCGGCGGGGATTGAGGGCTTAATAGCCCTGAGGGCGCCTTGCTTCTGCCGGATGTACCACAACAGCACGCTTTGGGAAATGATATCCTCCGCCGCCCTCAAATCTTGCATCGTACAGAGCGTGTTTTTAGGGCACCCTGCGGAGAATGGCTGAATCGAGGCGGTACCGATGTGCTAAGTGAAGCTCGCGATACCCTGAAGCGAAACGACAGTGCGCTGATGACCGCCATTCTCATCGTGGCGGTACTGTATTTCGCCCGCGAAGTCTTCGTTCCTCTTGCACTCGCTGGACTCATCGCCTTTGTCCTGGCGCCGGGAGCTCTCCGCCTGGAGCGATGGGGAATGAAAAGGACGCCCGCCGCCCTGTTAGTCATCCTTTTTTCTTTGGCGGGAGTAGCCGTTGTGGGTTGGGTGCTGTTGGGACAAATCTACAGCCTGGCCGTCGATTTCCCCCAATACCAGCAAAACGTAAGCGACAAAATCGAATCACTGCACCTGGATTCGGCGGGTAAGCTGAGCGCAACCATCGAGATGCTCAATGGTCTCAATAAGCGGATCAGGAGCGAAAACACGGCTGCCACCCCCATCGTATCCATGATTCCGCCACCACGGCGAACCACCGGCCATTTACATGCCAGCCCTGATCCAACGCCGAACAAAACGCCTCAAACAGTCTCCGTGCGCATAGAGCAGCCGGAGGAATCGGTGCTCGAGCTGGCAGGAAAAACGATGACCCCGCTACTGCATCCTGTGGCAACGACATTTATTGTCGTAATTTTCCTGGTCTTCATGCTGGTCGGAAGGGACGATCTTCGCGACCGGGGCCTCAAACTCGCCGGCAGCGGGCGGATGCATATGACCACGACCGCAATCAAAGATGCCACCGCCCGGGTGAGCCGCTATCTGCAAATGCAGTTGATTGTGAATCTCTCCTATGGAGCGGTCGCCGGATTGGCGCTTCGCCTGATCGGTGTGCCCCATCCACTCTTGTGGGCTGTGTTGACTTGCGTGCTGCGCTTCGTGCCCTACGTTGGCATCATGATGGCTGCCGCCGGGCCAATCCTGCTGGCGGGTGCAGTTTCTCCGCACTGGGGCGAACTGATCTGGACGGTGATAACCTTTGCTGTGCTCGAGGTCGTGGTAGCAAATTGGATCGAGCCCATGCTGTATGGTGCTTCGACTGGAATCTCCGCCATTGCGGTCCTGATAGCTGCCGTATTCTGGACGTTCCTGTGGGGATTACCGGGTCTGCTTCTTTCCACCCCGCTCACCGTGTGCCTGATAGTCATCGGGCGCCAGGTCCCGCGGTTGAGCTATCTGGAGGTGTTGTTCGGGGAGCGAACCGGACTGCCTCCCTCGGAGCACTTCTATCAACGCATGTTGGCCTCCAACCCCAGGGACGCAAGAGCGCTGATCGAAGCGACCTTGAAGAACCGGCCGCGGGCAGAGGTTTACGACACTATTCTGGTTCCCGCCCTCACCATGATTGAAGAAGCACGGCACTCCGAAGAGATGACCACGACTCGTGCGGAAGAGGTCCTGCAAAGCGTTGAGGAACTGGTAGAGGAGCTGACCATTGCAGACACGTCCTCCGCAGTCCCCGAACCCGAGCCTGCGAAGCGAGTCATGTGCATACCTGCCAGGGACTTTGCCGATGAAATAGCTTGCCAGTTAGCGCAACAGGTCCTGGTAGACACCGCGTCGGTCCGGACCGTTTCCGCAGACTCTTCCACAAGCAATATCCAGGATCTGGCGGCTCGCCTGCGGCCGGATGTGCTGTGTGTGGTGGGCGTTCCACCCCGTGGCGTGCGCCACGTGAAAATGCGTTGTCACCAGATCCGGGCCCGGTTTCCTGAAACCGTGGTAGTGGCCTGCGTCCTAAGTGAGGAAAATGACCTATCCAGCCTGCGGAGCCGCATACCTGCAGAGGATGCACAACACGTTGTCTGTTCCTTGCAACTGATGAGGGACTACTTGACATCACTCTTTCATCCCTCCGCCGTTGCCGTTGAATCGATGCCGGAAACAGACGATGCGATCGATACAGCCAGGGAACTCCGTGAAGACTTTCAGGAGCTGCAGCAGGCTGATCCTTTCGATGGACCGGTAGAAGGGATGTTCAACCGTCTGGCGACCAGCCTTGCACGATCGTTTGACGCCCCCATCGCGCTGATCACTGCAGCAGACGGCCAGAGGCCCTTTTGGGAGGCACAATGCGGCCTGCCGGAGGACTTCCTCTCGCGTTCTATCTGCAGCACGGCTGTCTTCACCGATTCGATCCGTGTTGTCACTGACACTGCGGAAGAAGAACAGTTCGCCTGCGATCCATTCCTTAAAGACCAGGGAATACGGTTTTACGCCGGCTCCCCACTAAAATCTCATGACGGTAAGGTGGTTGGATCGGTCTGTGTCCTGGACACGCGACCTCGGCAAATCACCGAAAAGCAGCGCGAAATTCTCATTTCAGTCGCGGACTCGGTGATGATGGCAATTGAGCTGACTGAGCCGACGCAGGCCGACACACTCACAACCCAGGAAGAAGTCCCCTCAACCTAGGAAGTGCGTTGCCTCAGATGCACGTTTATCCCGCGATGTGACAAAGCATCCTGCGCAACGAACCGGGTGCCCCATATCTCGCTCGTTTTTCGCGAGATGTGGGGGGCGACCGTTGGTCGCCCCTTTACAACCTGGACGGATATCAGTCGCAGTGCAGTGGAATCCCACATCTCGCGAAAAACGAGCGAGATATGGGTTCGTAGTAGGGCAGGATTCTTAACGCCATTGCGCGATCCAGGCTAAGTTGCAGTTGGATGAATAGTGCCTCTCCCAATCCACCGAGTAAACATCCTGCGTCCCGGTATTGCGCAGCAGCAGCACAGAATCATCTGGCGTGAGAGCCAGGCCCCCGCCGTACCGTCCGGTCGTGGCAAAGCTTTTCAGGTCGAACACCCGCTCCACCTTGTGGTCGTTGATTCCTATCCGCACCACTCCCTGGTCTTCCTTGTAGTCCATCACGTAGACGTATTTCCCATCGTGCGACAAGTTCAGCCAGCCGAAGTTCCCCTTGGCTAACTCCGTCCATTTTCCGCTGTCGAAATTGAACTTTAGAATCCGTGTCGAGTCGCCCGAAAACGCAGCGATAGATTGTCCATCAGGCGACCACCGCGGCGAATACAGGCCTTCGGAGCCTGGTACGGTTGAAATCTGCTGGCTCGCCACATCCAGCACCCGAATGGTTGACCCAGGATCGTTCGACTCACCCCCAACCACGATCTTGCTTCCGTCCGGGGACCAGTTCGGGTCCAGTAGTTGTCGCCGATCGTTCGCCATCAGCGGGTGTGGACTTCCACCCTCCGCAGCGATCTCATAGATCCTAGCCGGCTTTTCTGGACTCACCGCAAACTCGAAGAAGAGAATCTTCTTCCCGTCAGGCGACCACCGCGGCAGTACCGGGTACATCGGCGGGTAGGTCAATTGCCTCCGGCTGCTCCCATCCAGCCGGCTCCGCCACAGAGTACCCTCCGGATAAGAAACATAGGCCACCCACTGGCCGTCTTTTGAGAACGAGACATACTCCGCCGAGATACTCCCAAGAAACGCCGAGAGCTGGCGGGACTTAGGGTCATACCGCATCAACTCGCCGCGATAACTTTGACCCACGACGAAAAGCTTCTTTCCATCGCGGCCGGGCAGTGGGGAAGACAAGGAGAGCGGGCTCGAAGTCAACGGGATTGGCTCCGGCCGGGAATGAAAAAGGCCGCCGCCTCGCGGCAGAGCCCAGATCTGCCCCTCCGACTGGAAGACGAAATACTCCCCGTCGGCGGTCCACTTCCCGCAGCACTCATCGGCGGAGTCGTGCCAGCCGGGGGTCATGGGATGCAGTCCCGTTCCGGCCGCGGACGTTTCCCACAGCACTTGGTGTCCCCGGCTTCCGACGCTCTCCGTCACGTCGAATTGCAGCCGGCTGCTGTCGGGAGACCAGCTGGCATTTTTGATGTCCCCTTTCGCGTCCAGCAGCTTGCGTGCTTCCGTCCCGTCTGCCTTCGCCACGTACAATCCGCTCAAATCGCTGTAAACCAGCATCTTGCCGTCAGGGGACCACGCCGCAGTTTCGCCCACCGTATCGCCCAGCCTGCGCGGAGATACTCCCAGAACAGGAATGGCCCACAGAGGTCCACGCGGAGGCGAACCTTGTCCGTCGATAACCAAAAGCTCCGACCCATCCGGGGACAAGCTGGCAGGAACCATACCGGCTGAAGGCAAAATCGCTAGTCTTTGGAGTTCTCCGCCCGAGGTAGACATCTGGGCAATCCCGGTCGAGGTAAAACTGCCCGTGCCCCCTTCACCAAGGGCCATGTAGAGCCGCGCTCCGTCGGTTCCGATCAGCGACTTAGGCTGGCCGTCATGCGTAAGTTGAACGTAATTAGAAACCGTGGGTACGGGTGCAGGCCGCGTCAGGAAGTACCCCAGCACGCCCGCTCCCAACAACGCCGCCACCGCTGTGGCCGCCGCAAACGCTACGTGGCGCCCGTTGCTTTTTCCGCCGTGAGCCGGGCCCGCAGGCGCGCTGACCGCAGGGTCAGACAATGTCTCCAGTGCGAAGGCCAGGTCCGAGGCTGACTGAAACCGCTGTTCGGGAAGCTTCTCCAGGCAGTGGCGAATCACTTTCTCCAGAGCCGGCGGCACCCCGGGAACAGACTGTGAGATGGGCTCCGTTTCTTCGTGCAGGATGGCGCTCATCGTGTCTGCCGATGTGGCCCTTTTAAAGCCGCGCTGCCCGGTGATCATTTCGTACAGCACCACACCGAGCGCAAAGATGTCGGAGCGCTGGTCCGTCGCCAACCCCCGCACCTGCTCGGGAGACATGTAGCCTGGAGTTCCTGACGTCGAGCCCGGCAGCGTGAGCGTCTGCACGTCGGTGTCCGACGCTTGCGGGTGCACCATAATGGCCACCCCGAAGTCCAGAATCTTTACCCGGCCATCTTTGCTCAGGAACAGGTTTGCCGGCTTCAGATCGCGGTGGACGATGCCTTTATCGTGCGCCGCCGCCAGTCCCCGCGCGATCTGCGCCCCGTAATCGACGGCCTTGCGCTGGCTCAACGGTCCCACCTGAAGGGTGTCTGCCAGCGTCTTGCCTTCCAGCAGCTCCGACACCAGGTACGGAACGCCCAGGTAGGTTCCCATCTGGTACACGGAGACAATATTGGGATGATTCAGCGCCGCTACGGCTTTCGCCTCCTGCTCGAAGCGGGACAAGCGCTCGGGCTTCGCGACCAGCTCCGGCAGCACCTTGATCGCCACGTCGCGATTCAATCGTGTGTCCCGCGCCCGATAAACCACGCCCATCGCTCCCGCTCCCAGGAGCGCGAGAATCTCGTACTCTCGTAGCTTCGTTCCGGGGGGCAGGGTCATGGTCCCGCCCATTATAGGGGTTGCGCTACCACCGAATCCCTCCCAGGCTGGCCCCCAACCTACCGGGACTTTCTGGAGCCTTTATGCGGCCCACTTACCCCGCTGACCTTTGTTCCACTTCTTTGGGCGCCTCTTGAGGGGACGAGCCGTTCCGCCTTCGGGAGTTCATCCCCTTCTACCGGAGTATTTCCTCTTCCCAGGCGCTTCAGGATTTCCGTTGCTTCGGGGACATTGGCGCGGCGCGCGCGTGCGCGAAAGAATGCCTCGGTCCTGATCGCGGACAGTTTCTCAGCTACGGCTACATTGATCAGTTGGTTGAGCGCAACACCCTCTTCCTCAGCAGTTCTGCGCGCTTCCTCGAGCAAGGAAGGTTGGAGCCTCAGTGCGAAATTACTCTTTTTCATCTTTCCTCCTGATCTGCCGCAGCGCCTCACGAGGAGTCACCACATCAATTCGTAAAGCGGATGCAGTGGGCTCAAAATCCCGCTCGTTAAACGTGACCAGTAAGTCTGTTTGTCCACTCCATGCCACTTCCAATACCATGTCGTCATTGGCATCCCGCAGAAGAGGACGCCAGAAAAACCCGCGATATACAGGCTTGCCAACCGCGATCAGGGCGTTCAGGAGCTTGTCGATTTCCTCCACGGTGCCGCCTGATACCGCCAGTTGCTCGGGCCTTGTCAAGACGGCCTCGTATTCGAGAACTAATGCCACTGAAAGCAACAATTCGAAGCGCTTCCCCAGAGCCGCGTACAAAAGCTGACGGGACGCTCCAGCATCGCTTCTGACTGCCGCCACAATCACGGTCGTGTCGAGAACAACCTTCACTCTACAATGATATCGCGAGCAATATCGCCCTAGCGGGTTTTTCCACCCCTACCCCCACGCGGAGACAATTCGCAGACGGAACTGGCACTCTAGAAATCCGGGCGCCGCCACGGAGAAAAAAATCGAACTCCCACTCCTCTGTGCGACCATACCCAACACATGGCCTCAACTTCGTCCACGCTGGAGACCAGTCTCCCTCGCCGGCTCCGGCTCCGCGATCTCATCCTCGCCCAGGTACTCAGCGTCGTTGGTAGTTCCTGGGTCGGCATCGCTGCGGGTCTGGGCCGCGCCCAGGCTCTTACCTGGATCGCCGCCATGCTGCTCTTCTACTTCCCCATGGCCGTATCGGTCATCTATCTCAACCGCGAGATGCCCCTCGAAGGCGGCCTCTACGTCTGGGCACGAACTGCCTTTGGTGATCTCGGCGGCTTCATGACCGCCTGGAATCTCTGGGTGTACGGCGTCGTTATCGCCGCCGCCATCCTCTACGCCATCCCCACCGAGCTCTACTATCTCTTCGGACCGTCCGCCGCCTGGTTACCGGAAAATCACACCGCCGCATTCGCAATTGTCGCCGTGATCACGCTCGCCATTGCCGCCGCAGCCGTGCGCGGCCTTGAGTTCGGCAAGTGGATTCATAACATCGGCGGCATCTCCATCCTCATCGTCTATGCCGCGCTGATCCTTCTTCCCGGCTGGGCGCTCCTCCATCACGCCCACGTCCACTGGGAGCCGCTGCCCTCCCAACTTCCTCAGCGCAACATGGTCTCCCTCGCCCTGTTCGGCCAGATGCTGTTCGGCGCCCTGGTCGGCCTTGAGTACATCGCGATCCTTGCCGGCGAAAGCAAAGACGCCGCTCGCTCCATTGGCAAGTCTGTCATCTTTGCCTCTCCCCTCATCTGCGCCATGTTCATTCTTGGCACCGGTTCGGTCTTAGCTTTCTCCCGCGGTCGCATCGACTACATTGCCCCTATCCCTCAGACCTTCCGTTACGCTCTGGGTAGCTCCGGCTTCGGGAATCTCTTCTCCATAATTGCCATCCTGCTGCTCCAGTTCCGCCTTATCGCCGCCGCTAATCTCATCTTCACCGGAGTTACTCGCCTGCCTCTTGTTGCCGGCTGGGACCACCTCATTCCCGCCTGGTTTACTCGTCTCCATCCCCGCTTCCGAACGCCGACTAACTCCATTGCCTGCGCCTGCGCCTGCATTTTGCTCATCCTCTTCCTCGCCAACATAGGTGTTCACGCGCAGGAGGCCTTTCAAGTCCTCGCCAACGCCGGCGTAACCCACTACGAACTCGCCTATCTCGCCATGTTCGCCATTCCGCTCGCTGGAGCCGCCACCCTCCGCACGCGTTTGCCCCGCTGGCTCCGCTGGACTTCGATCGCGGGGTTCGCGGCTACCTTGTTCAGTTTTCTGGTTTCCTCCTATCCGTTTGTCGATGTCGTCAATCCCCGCGCCTACGCTGCCAAGATCCTCGGCACTACGCTGATCAGCAACCTTACCGGCTACATTTTCTATCGCACCCGTAGCCGCAGTGTTGCCGGTGTGGCGCATGCGCTATAGAGCGGACTGCCGCCCCTAAGCTGAGACATGGAAAAATAGAGACAAACTACTGCGACCAGACGGCTCGATGGATACCTGTTGGAACTGCACGGGTACCCCAATAAGTGGGACGAAAATGATATGCTTCGAATGCTTTTGTTTTTCGGCGCAGTGGAGCCACTAATAGACCTGAATACGACTCTTGCAGGCGATTAGAGTATTTTTGCTAATGTCGTAGACCAGGAAACAGAACCCGACGCGGCCATTCGGCCAAAACCGGGGCCCCCGGGGCACGCCGTCTTTGCGTGCCCGGGGTGGAAAGAATGGCCGCACATAACTGATCCCACCGGACCACAGTATTAGCAAAAATGCGATTAGGGATCGAATCGTTCTTTTAGCACGCCTCCGCATCACGCTGATCGGCAGCGGGCGGGGCGGAGAGATTTCCGGGTCGATTGAGGCATTTGGCGCTATGTCTCAGGGCGTCTCCTAATTGCGCGAGGGCCGCGTCGGCATCCTGGACGGGCTTCCCGATCCGCATTGCCTCGTAGAACATCCAGAGGCGCTCAAGTACGGCCCCCAACTCTCCAAAAAGCTCACCCTGCTGCGCGTGCCTGTTCACCTCGGCTTGGCCGCCTTCTGTAGTCATCTGATACACCGGGAGCCAATTGTAGCGTCGCACCCGCAATCTTTGTTACAAATATTTTTGGTTCGTCTAGAACGACTTATTTTTGTTCTGTCCTTCTTCACGGGGGCCTTGCTTGGATGGGCTTTTCGCAGGCTGTCCAACTCTCTAGTACTCTATGTGCGATTACTGACGATTGAGCAATCGAGATAGATCTGGCAACGCGAAGTTCAGTGCCCGTAATTAGTTTTGAAGCCTCCACGATTTGCTCTCTGGACGCGGCCACAGGGGGATGGATCGTACTATGTAACCCACAGATAAACTGTTGACCATCACTATTTCGAAGGAGTACTTTCAGCTTAGCCCTCCCCCTGGGACGGATAGTCATGAAAATGTTACGTGTGTGGAAGTGGTTAGCCGTATCGTTGGCGATTGTTTTCCAAGCGGCTTTTTTGATTGAGCTTCATAGTCCTCAAGCTATGGACGATTTGCTATGGTCTCTTTTCGGTGTAAGTGCCGTCTGCCTCATGACGTTCTTATACGCTCGAAGCAGTCTATCTTCCATTCATAAATGGAAGAGATGATCGCTAATCTCTGCGATCATAATACAGCCACAGTTACGTAGTAAGGTGATCCTTACCCGATTTCCTGTGGAGCTTGTCAGGTTCCGGGCACTTCATGCGCCTTTCTCCACGGAAAGGCGCACACTCTGCCTTGACCAGTGCTGGAAATTCGGGCTATCTCGTGCTGTACGAGATGTGGGACTGACGAATCCTGGCCACATTGCCCATTGAGACTGAAAACTACCGGGCAGCAGAAAACGTACCCTCCTGGTCGCGTTTACATCGGGTCCCCGGACGAGCACACACTCGAAAGGGTTAGGCAAAGGCGAGTCCTTCGAGTCTGGCGAGCTGCGGGCGTGAAATCTATGATCGTCCCAGTCGAGGCGGAGCGCCGGCGCGGTGCACAAGCTCCAAGTCCAGGTTCAGACGTCAAATAGACGAATCTCCGGGTATCTCACAACATCGAGGAAACCTTATGAGCAGCGAAAACCGACCACTTCATTCAAACCCACATGCGGCCGACCCCGCTTTGGTAAGGTTTACCGAAGCACTCACCGCAACACCCGACGCAAAGAAGGCCGATGGAATCGCAGACATGTTGCTGATATTTTTGTCCGCGGGCGGCACCATCATAGGTGTTTTTCTGGCGGCTATCTTGTATTTATTGTTTGTCCCGTCCCAGGTCCATACGGTTCAGTGGATGTTTCTGTTACTGGTGTCCGTCGGGGCCGGTGGGGTTCTTGGTTGTCTCGCAGTGATGCTGATCCTCAATGCGAAGGACCTTATCGCCTGGGAAAGTCGTCAGCAAGGATCGTGAGTAAACATTTCGGCTCAGTCACGGTGTAATCAGCCCGCATGCGACTTGCCCTCGAGTGCTGTTACCGCTCGATCGCCTGCAAGTCTACCAAGTCAGAGCGGGGAGATAAGTCCCCGCCCCTACTTATCCTGGTAAGCCGCTGCCGGGTTTCCAGCAACGCGGTGCCCCCGAAGCCGAAAAAGCCACGTTCCTTGGCCGTGAATGGTTGTCTCTGCTCCTTATTTTCTAAGAAAGCCGCTCAAGTACTGATTCCTGCCTCCTTTTTCGTGTCTCTGTCTCTTTACCTGGCGGTGGGTATAGAATTGCCCACCCCAGGAACAGAAACTCAAATTTCAATGAAAGACGAGGGTTGTGCATGTTAGGAGAACAAATCGGTGAAACCACAGGCAGAAGATTAGTCAGGCGGGTCTTGTCCGTCGAACCCGCTACGGCGGAAGTCACGTTTGAAGACAGCGGCCACATGCTCGGTGTGCCTACCACTGGCATCGGAACGTACACTTCGGTCGTCCGTGCGGACGGCTCCATCTTTGGCCAGGGTCAGGGGATCAGCACGACTTCAGATGGCGAGGGCGTCACCTGGACGGGAACTGGCTTGGGCCATTTTGGCCCGGGTGGCGCGGTGAGTTACCGCGGCATGTTGTTTTTCCGGACCACGTCCCAAAAGCTCGCCCGTCTTAACAACGCCTGCGGGGCCTTCGAATACGAGGTAGATGCCGGTGGCGCTACCGTCTCAAAGATCTGGGAATGGAAGTAAAGACGGCGTTGTCTAGGGCTGACATGCCATGTCCGACCTGATTGTTGCAGACAATCCGAAGGAAACACCCATGTGGCTCCCGTGCCGACAAAACACGGGGGCCCCTTTTTTGTGAGGCGAAGCAAAGCGGTAAAACCTCTCCAATCGCAACTCACCCCTCAAACCAACGCGGGCAAGACGCCTCATTCCATCCGTAGAGTCTGCATTGGATCAATCGACGCAGTGCGACGCGCTGGAAAATAGCTAGCCGCGAGAGCAACCAGACCCAGCAGGCAGGGAGTGATGACAAACGTTTCAGTGTCCCAGGCACTCACCCCGTAGATAAGGCTGGTGAGCAACCGCGCAAATGCCAATGCCAAGAGGACTCCGCAGGCCAATCCAATTCCTATGGCGATCAGGGCGCGACCAACCACGGCGCAGAGCACATTCCACTTTTGTGCCCCGAGGGCAATGCGGATTCCGATTTCGCGCCGCCGTTCGGCAACGGAGTTCGTCATCAGTGCATAGACCCCTACTGCCGACAGGATAAGCGCAAGAATGCCAAATCCCGCCACCAGCAAGGCGACATACTGTAACGAACTTGCCTGAGCAGAGATTTTGGCCGCCAGAGTTTCCAGGTTAGCAACCGGAAGATTCGAGTCGAGGCTTCGTATGATTGGCCGCACTGAGGGTGCAAATTGCAAAGGGAGAATCGCCGCGAACCACCACATCCAATGAATGTGGCGGCGCTTGCTGGTAAGGCAAATAAAGAATGGAGCGAAACGAGCGATCATAGATCTCGTGCTGAACATCGCCGACAACACCAACCACAGTCAGCCAGGAAGTCGCATTATCGCGATCCTCCGTCTTGAGCCGCTTGCCGACCGCGGACTGTCCCGGCCAGAGTCGCCGCGCCATGCTTTCACTCACAACAGCGACATTCATTGCGCCAAGATCATCTCCTGTATGAAACCAGCGGCCTTCTCTCAGAGGAATGTGCATGGTGCGGAAGTAATCGGAACTCACTGATTCTGCCATTGCAGCCGGGGCCTGATCGCTTTGTGTCGCTTCCTTGCCTTGGACAACCAGTGCGGTGTTGTCTTCGTAGAAGCTGTAAGGAATACCGCTTGCCAGTCCGACGGAGCGAACTCTTTGAAGGGTTGACAGTTGTGAGAGCAGGCTATCCTCAAAAGCTTTTACCTGTTGCGGCAGACGGGTCTGCGGCAGTTCGAGGTGAAAGGTCAAGAGCGACTCCGGCTCCATGGTGCGTTGACCTGAAGAGAGATTCCGGAACCCCTTCACCATGAGCGCGGCTCCAATCAGCAGCACCAGAGCCAGGGCGATTTCAGTAGTAACCAGTGCGGAACGCCATTTGTTGTTGCTGCTCCCGGCATGCGATGAGATTCGGTTGCAAGCGCTCGGGTCGGATCAGCCTTCGAATACTTCCATGCCGGAGCCAATCCGGACAGCACGCCCGACACGACAGCCAAGAGTAGCGTGAATGCGAAAGCGGTCCCATTAAACTTCAGGGTGCTTGTGTCACAAAACCACTGCACATCCGCCGGCAGGGTGTTTCGCAGAAGACGCAGGCTGAAGATGGACAGAATGGCACCGCCCGCACCGCCCAGCAACGAAAGCAAAATACTCTCTGTCAACAGTTGGCTCAGGACGCGCCAGCGGCTTGCCCCGAGTGCTGCGCGAATGGCAATTTCCTGTTGCCGCACAGAAGCTCGCGCAAATTGCAAAGTCGCAATGTTCGTGCAGGCAATGAGCAGGACAAAGCCCACCACTCCCATCAGAAGAAGTGCAAACTGGCGGTTGTAATCGAGGACGATCGAATCGCGCAGTCCGACAATCTGCATACTTCTGCCGGCATTCGCTCGCGGATATGCCTTTGCTATCGCATTCCAGATTCCCTCGACCTCTCCGCGAGCCTGTTCGAGGCTCACGCCGTCCTGGAGCCGGCCAACCGCATGGAGCGAAAGCTGCTGGCGCTCGCTGCGCATTTGCTGATTCATGGCTAGTGGCACCCAGAAGGAAGGTGCTCCCAGTGGAAAGGTGGCCCTCGCAGGCATGACACCGATAACACTGTACGTTTCGCCATCGAGTTTGAGGAGCCTTCCTACAACAGAAGGATCAGCCGCAAAGTGCTGCCTCCAAAACGCGTTACTGAGAATGACCTCACGGCTCCTTCCCTCAGCAGCTTCGCCCGGAATGAAATCGCGGCCGAAGACCGGTTTGATACCGATCGTCGAGAAGAAATTGCTGGAGACCCTTACACCTGCGGCTTCGTAAGGTTGATCCTGATCGCCGACTCCTGCGCTCCAATACTCGTAGGCTGCCAACTGCTCGAACGCATGGTTTGCCGCCTGGAGGTCAAGGTAGTTTGCAGGGGAGATTCCTTTGTCGTCACTCGTTGGGGTCTGTTCCTCGATAGAGACCAGACGATCCAGACCGGGAAGGGAAACGGGTCTGCGAATGATGAGATCGGCAAAGCTGAAGATTGCCGTGTTGGCCCCGATTCCCAGCGCAAACGTAACGATAGCCACAAGAGCAAAGCCCGGTGATTTCCCCAACTGACGAAATGCGTAGTGAATGTCCTGGCGGAGCTGTTCGAGCCAGAGAAGGGAGCGCTCGTCCCGATGCAATTGTTTGGCCTGTTCAACACCACCATAGGCGCGCCTCGCAGCTCGGCGCGCTTCTTCGGCGCTCATGCCCTTGAGCAGGAAGTCCTCCTCCAATAAGCCAAGATGAGCGTTGATCTCCCTTTCGAGATCGTTCTCTACCTGGGCGTTATGGAAAAGGCCGCCGAGCTTTGCAAGAAATCTTCTGAGATAGATCATGGCTGGAAGTCAGGAGCTGGATTGATTCCTTCTCTTTACTAGGCATCCAAGTAGACTCCTCCGAAGACAGGATCGCGCGGGATCACTTGTTTGTCAAGTGAAGTCGTTGCCTGCAGTGATCCCCGCCTTGACCGGTGCAGTTTCCTGCATCAGCGACATGGCGATTCCTCCGATCAGGACTGCGCCGGTCATATACCAGGCCGGAGCGAGCGTGCTCCCGGTCAAATCGGTGAGGCCCTTAATCGCGAACTGCGTTGAACCGCCGAACACCGAACAGGCCACGGCATAGATAATCGCGAGCGCGCCGGATCGAACTGCCTTAGGCAATGACTCCGTGACCGTTATCAGCGCTGGAGCCGCGAGAAAAGCCTGCAGAACCGCCAGTATCGCGATCGCGCCGTACACCACCGGCACGCTGCGCGCCCTGGTCATCGCCATGTAAGACGGGACCAGCAGCATCACCAGGATCACGACGGCTCCCAGCATAACTGGCCTCCGTCCGATCCGGTCCGACAGCAGGCCACTCACCGGGTCGGCGACCACGGCGCAGATCCCGATCACCACGGTGGCGCCGAACGCCATGGCTGGCGTCATGTGCAGGCTATCCTGGGCGTAAGTCGTGATGTAGTCGAGTCCATACAGATAGATCGTGACCGCTATCATCAACAGCAGGGCGAGTACTACCGCCCGCACGGGTATGCGTCGCTGCTCCGCCGTCGAAGCCTGCCGGTCAGTCTCGTGAATGGTCTCCGGCAGATTGTGCCGCATATAGAGCCCGATGGGGACCACCACCGTTCCAATCAGGAACGCAGCCCGCCAGCCCCACGCATCGAGCGCGGCGGGCGAAAGCCAGGTCGTGAGCATAAAGCCCGCCAGTCCTGCCGCCAGCACCGCCATGTCCTGGGTCATGTACTGGATGGAAACATAGAGCCCGCGCCTAAGGGGCGGCGCAGCTTCGACCAGAAATGCAGTGGACGGGCCCACTTCACCGCCCAGTGCGAATCCCTGGACCAGACGAAAAATCACCAGCAGGATCGGGGCTGCGATACCGATCTGCGCGTACGACGGCGTGAGTGCCAGCCCCAGGATGGCCGCACCCATCAGCCCGAACGAGAGCACCATCGCCGGCCGGCGGCCCACCCGGTCGCCGTAGATACCGATGACCACCCCACCCAGAGGCCTGGTCAGAAAGCCGATCCCGAAACTCGCCAGGGAATAGAGCAGTCCGTGAGAGGTTTGGGACTCCGGGAAGAAGCAGTGGCCGATCTGGATTGCGAAGAACGAGAAAGTAAGAAAGTCGTAAAATTCCAGCGCATTGCCGACGCCCACGGCGGCCACTTTTCCCAGCGGCAGATACTGCGGGGCAAGCGGCCGTGCCGCTTCATCCATCACAATGGCGTCCATTGTCGAGAGTATATGCGGCATCTTGTGAATGCCCGTACTTACCAACGAAATTCTCAGTTGAGATTCCCACGCTGGTTACCGAGCAAACAGAGACCTCACAACGTCAGGTAATGAGCGTACATTTGTCTGCAAGCCACCCCTATGCGGAACCTACTGCGGAATCTCCACTTCGGCGTGCGCGGTTTACTTCGAAACCCCGGCCTCACGTTTACTGTATTGCTGACGTTGGCGCTGGGCATAGGCGCCACCACGGCAATCTTCACCATAGATTATGCGTCGCTGATCGCAGATACCCCTTTTCCCAATCCGGACCAGCTGGTCGTGGTCTGGTCCAAAGTGAATGGCCATCCCAACGGCGTTTCGGCCGGCGATTACCTCGACTGGAGCCGGCAGAACACAACCTTTAAGGACCTGAAAGCCGTCGCCGAGGGCCAGTTCAACATTTCCAGTAAAGACCAACCCATCAGCGTCGAGGGCGCCAGATATACGCCCGGCTACTACACCATGTTAGGCAGCCCGTTCGCCATGGGGCGTGATTTCCTGCCGGAAGAAGGGCAGGCAGGCAAGGATCAAGTCGTCATCTTGACCCACAAGCTTTGGCAGAGGTTGGGCGCCGATCCCCACATCATCGGTAAGACGATGAATATCGATGGCTCCCCACGCACCGTGATCGGCATAACGGCTCCGGGGCAGGCCGATCGCGCGCCGGCCCAGGTGTGTGTCCCGCTCGTCTTCAAGCCGGAGCAGATCAACCACGACTTTCATTGGCTGCTGGTGATGGGACGGTTGAAACCGGGAGTCACCATCAAGCAGGCACAAGCCGATATGGATAACGTCACCGCGCATATCGCGCAGGCTTACCCCAAGAGCAATCACGGCTGGGGCGCCAAGGTGGACCCGGAAAAACTGGAATGGGTGCCGAAAGAGACGCAGCTCATCTTATGGCTGCTGCTCGGTGCGGTGGGCTTTGTTCTCTTGATCGCTTGCGCCAACGTGGCCAATCTATTGCTGGGCAGGAGTATGAGCCGGCAGAAGGAAATGGCCATCCGCAGTTCCCTGGGCGCGACCCCGGTCATGATCTTCCAGCAGCTTCTGACCGAAAATCTCCTGCTGGCCTTTCTCGGTGGGGCCCTTGGCATTGCCCTCGGCTATGCCTTGCTGCAAGGCGTGCTCGCGTTGATGCCGCGCGGTACTCTGCCCACTGAGGCGGATTTGCGCATCAACCTGCCGATCCTCGCCTTCGCGATCGCCATTACCACGCTCACCGGTCTCCTTTTCGGCTGTGTTCCGGCCTGGTATGCCTCGCGCATCGATCCTGCCGAGTCGCTCAAAGAGGGTGGCCGCTCTGGCACCGGAGGTGGACGCCACCGCCTGCGCAGGGCGCTGGTGGTCAGCGAGTTTGCCTTGGCGCTCACCTTGCTTGCCGGGGTGGGATTAGCCATTCACAGCTTCCGCAATTTGCTGGATGTCGATCTGGGTATTCGCACCGACCACATTCTCACCTTCTATCTTCAGGTTCCTGACTCCCGCTCCAAAGAGCCCGATCAGATCATCTCCTATTACCGCCGCATGATGGCGGCCATTCAGGCTCTGCCGGGAGTCTCGCATGTCACGGTGGCAACCGGCAGGCCACTGGAAGGTGCCGGCTTCGGCATGCCCTTCACCATCGCCGGCAAATCCAGCGTGGTTGACCCATCCCAGCGGCCCAACACCGGTTTCGGCATGGTCACGCCCGGCTATTTCCAGACCTATGGCATCCGCCTGGACAAGGGACGGTTTTTGAACGAACAGGATACGGCCTCGAGCGTAAAGGTAGCGGTCATCAATGAAGAGTTAGCGCGCAAGTACCTGGGGGGAACGGATCCTTTGAAACAAAGGCTACTGGTGGAGCAGTTGGTTCCCGGCGTCACCAAGCTGGGCCCTCCAGTGGAATGGCAGATTGTCGGCGTGTATCACAACGTGCGCGGTTTCCGATTGCGTCAGGACTATCCCGAGATGCTGATTCCCTTCTGGCAGATACCCTGGCCGGATACGGGTATAGGCGTGCGCACTGCGGAGAACCCTGCTTCTATGACGAAGAGTATCGCCGCCGCCGTCTACTCCGCGGATCCGCAGATTGCCCTCTCCGATACGAAGACGATGGAAGAGGTAAGGGACGAAGGTTTAGCCGGTGATCGCTTCAGCATGATTCTCTTTGCCGCTTTCGCCGGAGTGGCCTTGTTGCTGGCCGCTGTGGGCATTTATGGCGTGATGAGCTTTTCCGTCAGCCAGCGCGCCCACGAAATTGCATTGCGCATGGCGTTGGGGGCGACTCGCGGGCGAGTGATCGGCTTGGTTATCAAAGAAGGCGTGATCCTGGCTTCCGCCGGCTTAGCTGTGGGCCTGGCCGGCGCATACTTGGTGGAGCGCACCATGCAAGGCATGCTCTTCGGCATTGGCAGATTTGATCTCTCCGCCTTTGCGGCGGTGGGCTTGATCCTGTTGGCGACAGCCTTGCTGGCCTGCTACCTGCCCGCCCATCGCGCCGCCTCCACCGAGCCTATGGCAATCCTGCGCAGCGAATAACGACGACAAAAAAAATCCCGACGCTGTTCAATTTACACTTGGTTGAACACAAAATCGATGAGCATGGAACGCTTCGATGCGATAGAGGACCGCGAAAAGGGACTCCGGCGCGGGCTCACGTCCGCGCAGTTGACCATGATCGCCATCGGCGGCGCGATCGGGACTGGTCTGTTCCTGGGCAGTAGTTTTGCCATTGGTTTCGCCGGGCCTTCGGTGATTGTCAGCTATGCTATTGGCGCAATCATTGCTCTGCTCTTGATGGGATGCCTTGCGGAAATGACCGTCGCCCATCCTACTTCGGGCTCCTTCGGTGCATGGGCGGAGTTTTACATCGGACCGTTAGCCGGGTTCCTGGTTCGCTACGCCTACTGGTCAAGCATTGTCTTTGCGGTTGGCACCGAAGTGACCGCCATTGCCTCCTACATGCGCTATTGGTTCCCCGCAGTGCCAGGCTGGTTGTGGATCATAGGATTTTCCTCGATTTTAGTGGCTGTGAACGCCCTCAACGTGAAAGTGTTTGGCGCGGTCGAGTACGCATTCTCCAGCCTGAAGGTGATCGCGATCATTGTATTCATCCTGTTGGGCGGGTGGCTGATAGCGGACACCGGCTTCTCCAACTACACCGCTCACGGCGGATTCTTTCCTAAAGGCGCCTGGGGTATGTGGGTGGCAGTTGTGGTCTCCATCTTCAGCTACCTCAGCATCGAGATGATCGCGGTGGCGGCGGGCGAAGCGGAAGATCCCCAGAAGGCCATCACCAAGGCTTTTCACTCTACCGTGGCGCGCCTGGTGATCTTCTATCTCCTGACGATGGCGATCATCCTCGCGCTTGTTCCTTGGACGGAATCCGGGAAAGGTCAAAGCCCATTTGTAACCGTGATGGCGCGCTCCCACGTGCCGTTTGCCGCAGGCGTGGTGAATTTCGTGATCCTGGTGGCCGCTCTCTCCGCCATGAATAGCCAGCTGTACATCACTACCCGGATGATGTTCAGCCTGGCGCGCGCGGGTTACGCGCCGCGGCGATTCGGAGAACTGAGCGCGCGGGGGACTCCGGTTTCCGCGCTGCTGTTGTCGTCGATCGGGATCGCCCTAGCGACCGTGCTGAGTGTGCTGTTTCCAACCACGGCTTTCACCCTGATGCTGGCCATCTCGATTTTCGGCGCTCTGTTTACCTGGATGATGATCTTTGTAACCCATCTGTATTTCCGCCGCGCCCATACCGGGAAAGACCTGGCATTCCGTATGCGGGGGTACCCGTATGCGAGCCTGCTGGGCGCCGGTTTAATGGCGGCGATTCTGGTGACCACCGCGTTCACAGGGGCGTTCCGCATGACACTGGTTTGCGGATTGCCCGCGCTCGGTCTGTTCTACTTAGCATGGCGGATGCGGAAACAGGTAATTTCATGAATGATCCATTGCTGGCCTGGCGTAAGGAGTTTCCCATCCTTGCCCAGACCACATACATGATCAGCCACTCGCTGGGCGCGATGCCGCGGCGGGTGGCTGAGTCGCTGCAACAATTCGCCGACACCTGGGCGACGCGGGGTATTCGCGCCTGGGAAGAAGGCTGGTGGGAGATGCCGGTTACCGTCGGCGACCTGGTCGGCTCCATCATTGGGGCCGGGCAGGGCGAGGTGGTGATGCACCAGAACGTCTCCATTTGTCAGTGGATTGTGGCCTCGTGCTTCGATTGGCGCGGGACACGCAACAAGCTGGTTACCGATGGTCTGAACTTCCCTTCGAACGACTACATTTATTACGGCCTGGAGAGGCAGGGAGCACGGGTTATCCGCGTGGCGTCGGAAGATGGGATGACGTTGGCCCTCGAACCGATGCTGGCGGCGATTGACGAAGAGACGCGCCTGGTCTCGGTCTCGCAGGTTGCGTTCCGCAGTTCCTACATACAGGATCTGGCGGCGATCACCAGACGAGCGCACGCCGTGGGGGCGATGGTGGTGGCCGATCTCTATCAATCGGCTGGATGCTTGCCGGTGAATGTGCGCGAGCTGCAGGTTGATTTCGCCACCGGCGGGTCGGTCAAGTGGCTGTGCGGCGGGCCGGGCGCAGGCTATCTGTACGTGCGGCGCGATTTGTGGAACCAACTGGAACCCGCGGCAACCGGATGGCAGGCCCACCGGAGGCCATTTGCATTTGAGGCCGGACCCACTGAGCTGGCGGAGGATGCTATGCGCTTTCTGAATGGCACGCCCAATGTGCCGGCGATGTATTCGGCGCGATCGGGATACGAGATCATCCGTCAGGTTGGGGTAGAGAATATTCGTGAGAAGTCGCTGCGACAGACACAGTTGCTCATGGACCTGGCGGATGAATCGGGCATTGCGGTGCGCACCTGCCGCGAAGCCGGGCGGCGCGCTGGCGTAGTGATTCTGGATGTACCGAACGGCAAAGAAGTAACGCAGGAGTTGGCGCGACGCGAGATTCTGGTGGACTACCGGCCGCAGGCGGGCATCCGTGTTGCGCCTCATTTCTATACCACTGATGAAGAAGTGGTGCACACCGTGACCCAGCTTCGCCAGGTTGCCTTCGCGCGGGCGTAGGCGCGAGTGTTGCTGCGCACTTCGATGAGAGGTGCGCAGCAACGGTGGTGGTTACTGCTTTTTGGGCCCGACGACTGAGAACATGGCTCCCTGAGGGTCGAAGCCAAGAACGATCCATAAGTTACCGGGTACCTGGTGCGGCCCCATGCAAATCTGGCCTTTCTTCTCCTCGATGCGCGCCGCCGCGGCATCGATATCTTCAACGTTGAAGTAGTAGAGCCAGAACGGGGCAGGAGACTTGCTGGGGTCGCGCGTCATCATCGCGCCTATCTGAGGACCGCCGTTGTTGAAAATTCTGTAAGTGCCCATGGGGCCCATATCCATCGTGCTGTCCTGCTTCCAGCCGAAGAGGTTGGAGTAAAAGGGCCAGGCGGTCTGTTCATCGTTAGCCGAGAGTTCATTCCAGCCGACTGTGCCCGGCGAGCCGAAGGGAGGACGCGGAGGCGCATAGTCCAGAGAGCCCTTGAACAAAAGGAAGGCGGCGCCCTGCGGATCTTCCACAGAGGCGAAGCGACCGATGGTTGGAATGTCCTGTGGTGGGCAGTGCAGTTTGCCGCCGCCCTGTTCTACGCGCTTCGCATAGGCATCGACATCATCGACCCCGATGAATCCGACCCAGCCAGGCTTCATACCGCCGTCAAGCATCGGTTGAGTCAGCTGCATGAGCCCGGCGGTGTCAAAGCCACCGGCAGAGAATAGCGTATAAGGCATGCCGCTGGGGTCGCCGGAGCCTTTCGCTTTCCATCCGATGACGTGGGTATAGAAATCCTCGGCGGCTTTGGCGTCAGTGGTTCTTAACTCGTGCCATACAAAGTTGCCAGTCGTCGCGCTCACTGGCGTCTTCACTTCCTGTTGCGCGGTTGTGCTCATTTTTGCTCCTTGTGGAATTGAATTGTTCTCAGATCTGTTGACGGCCCGTTCAACTCTCCGCTGCCCGCTCCAGTTCAGCGATATCCGGCTTCTTCATCTTCATCATCGCCTCCATCGCCTTTGGCCTCTTAATGAGATCCGGCAGGCGCGCGGGTACGATCTGCCAGGAGAGCCCAAACCGGTCCTTAAGCCAGCCGCATTGCCCCTCGGCTCCGCCGGCGGACAGTTTCTGCCAGTAGTCGTCCACCTCCGCTTGCGAGTCGCACCGGACGACGAACGAGATCGCTTCCGTGAAGGTAAACATCGGGCCGCCGTTGATGGCCACGAACTTCTGACCGTCGAGCTCAAAGGCGATGGTGAGAATGCGTGCGGGGGCCGCCCCGTTCCCGTTGTTGTGCACCACTTCGAGACGCCGGGAGTTCTTGAAGACGGAGAGGTAGAAGTTGACCGCATCTTCTGCGTTGTTGTCGAACCAGAGAAACGGAGCAATGCGGGGAAAATTTTCGAAAGCAGCCATGGAACTCACCTGTTCAGGATTTTTCTCTTCTGGACTTGCCAAGGAACCGGAGGATCGGTTTGGCATGTGTACGCTGTCCACAACGAAAATTTACTAGAAAGAAATGTTCACTGTCCACAAAGACTCATGAAAACCAAGAAAAAACCTCGGCCCGCGGCGCGAAAGACATTTCGTCATGGGGACCTGCGGAGAGCCCTGGTGCAGGCGGGTATCGAACTGGCGCGTGGTGGGGGGCCGCAGGCTATTGTTCTCCGGGAAGCGACACGATGGGCGGGGTAGCTCCGAATGCAGCTTACCGGCACTTTTCAAGTCACCGGGATCTGTTGCAAGCGGTCAGGGCGGCTGCTCTTTCGTCGCTGGCGAATGCGATTGAGGCGGAGATTGCCAGGGCGCAGCGCCGCAAATCCTCGCCGGCGGAATCGGCACGAGCGACCCTGCGCGCGGTTGGCACGGGTTATCTCAAGTTCGCCATTGCAGAGACGGGTCTTTTCCGAACGGCGTTCTTAATTCCAGTTCTTCTGGTTTAACGAATCTTGCTACGACACTATCGCTTCGATCTTTTCGGTCCACAGTAATTGCGAAACTGCTCTAAGCAGGCAGACTCCGATCCAGCAAAATCAGCGTTTCCGCCAGCACGCGGGCGCCCTTCGCGCAATCGGCCGGTTCTGCCCATTCATCGGGGGTATGGCTTCTACCGTCTCTGCACGGCACGAAGATCATGCCCATGGGCGCAATGCGAGCGACGAACACGCCATCGTGCCCAGCCCCGCTGGGCAACCGGGTAGTGCTGACGCCGGTGGCCGTGGCTGCCTGCTCGATCGTGTCCTGGATGAGCGGAGAGCAGATGGTGGGCAACGTCTGGCTCAGCAGGGACACACTCAGGCGCAGCCCGCGAGGTCGCAACTCGGCTTCGGTCCGCTTCCATAATGCCCGCTCAAACTGATCGAGCGCGGCCGGATCGGTGCTGCGTGCATCCAGGATCATGGACACCGAGCCGGGCACCGCATTGATTGCATTGGGTGCGACGGACAGTTTGCCAATCGTGGCCACCAGGTAGGGACTGTCAGCCGGCCTCAGTCGCGCCAGCTGGTCGACCGCACGAATAAAATCCGCGGCTCCAACCAGTGCGTCGCGGCGAAGAGACATGGGGGTCGTTCCCGCGTGATCGGTGCGTCCTTCCACTGTCACCTCATGCCGCCGGATGCCCACGAGCGCGGTTACGATGCCAATCTCGGCATTACGTTCCGCCACTACCAGCCCTTGTTCAATGTGCAACTCGACGTAAGCGGCCACAGAGTCATGGTCGCGAATCGGCCGGCGCAGCCGCTCCGCACGGCCGCCCACGCTGTCGATCGCAGAAGCCAGGGTGAGGTTGGAAGGCAAGCGGCGGGCCAGATCCGATTCAGTCAGAACGCCCGCCCAACTCCGGCTGCCAATGCACGAAAGACCAAATTCACTGGGCTCTTCGGCCAGAAAGTCGACCACTTCCAGAGGATGTGACAGCGCGACCTGCTGCTCCTGGATCGACTGCGCGGCCTCCAGGGCCGCGAGCAAGCCCAGTACGCCGTCAAAGCGGCCGCCAGCCGGCACAGTATCTGAATGCGAGCCTGCGACCAGAGCTCCCAAGCCGCGTCCCGTTCCCGGAGATCGGCCTACCAGATTCCCGCCCTCGTCGATAGTGAGTGAGAGACCAGCGGACCTGAACTCGCGCTCGAGCCACGCTCGGCCCTGGGCAAATTGGGCATCGAACGCGCGACGCGTCCAGGGCTTCGCCGGATCCGTGATTCGGCTGAGAGCCTCAATGCGGCTCCACAGACGATCGGAGTTTATTTTGATCATATTCTGGAGCTGCTAAGCCAGCGCCAGATTGAGGTTCTCGATGGCTTCGTCGATCTCCGCCGTGTTCTTGTAGCCAACGGTGACCGCATTGACGCCCGCGTTTCTGAAAGCGAACTTCATGGCGGCCTTGCGGTCTTCGCGGTTGGTGAATGCGCCCTCGCCCACCAGCTTCATGCTGATTACGCCCATTCCGTCGTTGCGCGCCTGCTTCACATGGGTAACAACTTCGCTTACATTACCCAGCCCTGAGGTGTTGTAATCTTCGGCGTCCATGCGCACGCCCTTATGATTCATCCGGATCATGGCAACATCGAGCCACTTGGTCTGCGGGACCTGGCGCAGGGCCGGCAACCCGTGCACCGAAGCGCCGTGGGACAACACAGCCTGCTTTACCTGGGCTTCGGAAATTCCATCCTGCCAACGGAGGCTGTCGGTTGGCCAAGTGGGCGAGTGTTGCCAGTGCAGCAGCACGATGTCGAAGTAGTCGGTCTTTGCTGCCCTGCGCAACTGGTCGATCTTATCCTGCGGATTTACCCCGTCGTGGGTCGTGACCTTGGTCATCAGCCGATAACTATCGCGTGGAATACCCTGCAGGGCGACGCCGAGCATCTCGTGCATTCCACTGTAAGACTCGGCCGTCTCGAAGAAGCGGACGCCGCGCTCGTGGGCATAGCGCACCAGCCGCGTGAATTGCTCCTGCCCCAGGTCGCGCTGTACCTGGCCGGAGAAGCTTCCCGTGCCGAACGCCAGCCGCGTCACCTTTACGTTTGTTCTTCCGAGGGTTACCCAGTCCGTAGCCGTCTGGGGCTCTGCCTTCAGCGACAAAGCTCCAGCACTTGCGAGTGCGCCTGCGGCAAGTCCGGTTTTCAGAAATTCACGTCTGGAGTAGTGAGCCATAGTCTTCCCCCAATGCGCCGAATCTTACCACATTTGGTAGCTCCGATTGTGGAGCCTTGCACATCAGACGCGATACATTGGCTGCATCATGAAGAAGTTTATCAATCGTGCCGAAGACGTAGTGGAAGAGATGCTGCAAGGCCTGGTTGTGCTTCACCCGGGCCTCGCCCGCTTGCCGGGACACAAGGTGCTTATCCGCGCAGATGCGGTGCAGGCTCGTGAGGGGCAGGTCGCCGTACTCTCCGGTGGAGGCAGTGGCCATGAGCCGGCGCATGCCGGCTACATCGGTGCGGGCATGCTGAGTGCCGCTGTCGCCGGAGAGGTCTTTACCTCGCCCAGCAGCGACTCCGTTTTTGCCGCCATCCAGGCGGTCGCAGGAAAGTCAGGAGCATTGCTGGTGGTTAAGAACTACACCGGCGATCGCCTCAACTTCGGGCTGGCGGCCGAGATGGCGCGTGCTGAAGGCATCCCGGTCGAAATGATCATCGTGGATGATGACGTTGCCCTGAAAGGAACGGGGCAAGCCACCGGCGCGCGTGGTCTTGCGGGCACGGTTTTCATTCATAAACTGATCGGTGCTGCCGCGGCCGAGGGCAGGAGCCTGGCTGACTTATCTGCGACAGGCAAAGCGGCCATCGAGTCCCTGGCGACGATGGGTGTATCGTTTTCGGCCGGAACCTCGCCCGCGGTGGGAAGGCCAAGCTTCGAGCTTGGCTGAGCGGGAGATGGAGCTTGGCCTCGGCATTCATGGGGAACCCGGCGTGAAGCGGATGCAGTTGCAGCCTGCGGACGAATTGACGGAGACGTTGCTGACCGAAATTCTGCAGCACGGAAAATTTGGCAACCCGAAGCGAGTGGCGGTGATGATCAACAATCTGGGAGCCACCACTGCGATGGAGCTCGCGATTGTGGCCCGTCATGCGGTTAGCTTTCTCGAGAGCAAGGGATTTACGGTAGAGCGAGCATACGCCGGAACCTTCCTGTCCTCACTTGATATGGCAGGAGTCTCGATCTCCATTCTTGGCCTCACCGATGAGCGGCTGCGTTGGATGGACGCTGCTACCACTGCTCCTGCGTGGCCCAACGTGCTGAACAACCTACTGACCCGGCCTCCGGGCAAGCCGGCAGCGCAGATCGGAACCGAGTCGATCACAAGCGCGATCTCGGCCGGTAGCGGCGCGCAAACAGAGGCGGGCAGAAAGGCAAAAGCGGCCATCGAGGCCGCTTGCCGGGCATTGATCGCCGCCGAAGGCGAGCTCACCGAGATGGACCGCGTTACCGGCGATGGTGACCTTGGCAGCAGTATGGCGCGTGCGGCCCGGTCGGTGAAAGACGCGGTCGCTTCGTATCCTTTAGACGATATTCCCGCTACTCTCAAAGCCCTTGGTCATACCCTTAGGCGCGAGTTGGGTGGATCGTCGGGGCCGCTTTACGGAGTGCTTTTTCTGCGTTGCGGCAGCGTTCTCGAGGGCGCCCGCGCAATCGGACTTGCGCAGTGGGTCGAAGCGTTGGATCACGGCTGCCAGGCCATCAGCGAATTGGGTGGCGCGAAGCCGGGCGACCGCACCATGCTGGATGCGCTGGATCCTTTCGTGAAGACCTTACAGCAGGCCAAAGGTGTGAAAGCAACGCGCGAGGCGATCCTCGCCGCGGTGGAAGCAGCGGAGCGCGGCGTCGAAGCGACCGCCCAAATGAAGCCCAGGCTGGGTCGCTCAAGTTATCTGGGCGATAGAGTGCTCGGCCATCCTGATCCAGGCGCGAAGGCGGTCGTCGTCTGGCTGCGTGCAGCCTGCGAAGCGCTTTTTCCTCACTGAACCGAAATACTTTGTCCCTTCCCAGGCCCATGGTCCGTGGTCAGGACGGTATGGGCAGCGACTATTCGCGGTGCGAAGACACGGAGGCGGGAATCGTCTTGTCGTAGCCTCGGTTGTCCCACCACAGGATCTGGTTCAGCAGCGGCGTGGGCACGTCGTCTACATGGTTCCAGTTCATCGCCGCGGACCTTCGCGCTGCATCCAGCGGCTTGCCTGCGAGCCCGTACAAACCCGGGTTCATGGTGTCTAGGGCTATCTTCGGTGTGAGCGCCGTGTAGGGGCTCAAATCCTTGTCCCCGGTAAAGACGCTGTTCATTGCGCGCGCGGCCTTGAGAAAATGGGTTTGTGGTTCGATGTGCAGGATGTCCTGCATCGTCCTGGCCATCGATAGCTGGGTGTAGAAGTTGGAATCCACCACTCCACGTCTGATCGAGGGGCCGATAGCAAGCGCCACCGTCCTGTGGCCATCGACGTGATCAACCCCATTCTGTGCGTCATCTTCGACCACCAGGATGAGGCTGCTCGCCCAGAAGCTGCTCCTGGAGATGGCCTCGACTATCCGCCCCAGGGCCAGGTCATTATCTGCGACCATTGCCGACGGCGTCGGCGCTCCAGGTGTGGTCCCCATCGTATGATCGCTGGTCATCCCCAACACCATCAGATCCGGCAGCCGCCCGCTTTTCTCAGCTTCATGCAATTCCTGTTCCAACACCGAGGCTCGGATCTGATCGGTAACTTTCATTGCATTCACCGGATAGCGTGGATCGATGACGCTGGCAAGCGCGGGCACGGCAGCTCGACTTCCCACTGCCCCCGCCCACTTACCCTGCTGATAAAGGCGCCAGTAATACTCCCACGGATGGAGATCGTCCTCGGAGATATCCCGCGTGGTTTGGGTTGCCGGATCCACTTCGGTGGGCAAAGACAGAACCCCGCCGACTCTCACTTCCAGTGGGCGAGCCGCATGTTGCCATATGAATCCAGCCGGGGAGACATCCAGAGCGTCGGCAAGGTTCCACGCATACCCGCGAGGATGTGAGGTAAGGGCCCGTTCCACATTGTCGCTGACAAAGCCCTGTTCCAACCATTGGTGTCCGTCAAAGCTAATGGCACCCGTCGCGTAAAAGTTGTCCAGCAAAACGTATTTCTCTGCCAGCGCGTGATGGTTGGGAGTGATGTCGCGTCCGTACATCAGGAATTGCGGATCGCTGTTGCCCTGGCGCATATCGCCGAAGACCTGGTCGTAGGTGCGGTTTTCCTTGACCAGCAGGAAGACGTGCCGGATGCCAAGCGACTCAAGATTCTGCACTCCGCCCGCGGGTTCAAAGTGAGGATTGTTGGCATCGTTGACCGTTCGCGTCGCCACCTGCAGCTGGGCTGCGGTAAGCTGGGGCAGCCGCATCATGGATCCCTCATACGAATGCGTGTTGTGGCCACCCTTGCCATCCTCTGTGTTGCCATCGCCCTTTAGGTTGAGCACTACCAAGTCCTGGTTGCGGTCAAAGGCCAGCGCGCCGGGAAACCAACCCGCGGGGATCGCACCTGCCCGCGCGTAACTGCTCCCGCGCTTCTCCAGAACAACCACCGCATTGTTGAGCGCGGCTGCCACATACAAACGCGTCCCATCCGGAGAGAACACAACGGATACAGGCGCGGTGCCAAGCAAGCCATCGGGGTATGTCGGAATAGTAACTGTGGTTGAACGAAGCGTCCCCGCATCGATCATGCTCACCGAATCGGAGTGTGAGTTAGCCACGGCAACGGTGGATCCATCCGGGCTGATGGCGAGCGAGGTGGGAGCCCGTCCTACAGTAACCTCACGGCGGGTAAGGTCCGCGAGTCGAATGACCGACACGGTGCCATTCAAAACTGCTCCGGTGGTGGCGTCGGTGGCCATGGCCGTACCGCTACTGAAGCCTTGAGGATCCCCCGCCACAGGTGCGTCGCCTCCACGGTTGGAGACGAATAGCATCCTACCATCCGGCGAAAGCTTCACGAAGAACGGCGCGAGGCCGACGGGTATCTCTCTTACCAGGGTCTTGGTCGCCGCATCCACGATGGCCACCGTGTTGCGGTTGTTTAACGCGATGTAGGCCGTGAGCCCATCGGGTGAGAACGCGATCCCTGCCGGGAAGGCCTTTCCTGGAAAGGTGATTCGCTGTTCGCTGGCCAATCCACCGCCTGCAGCTAGAATACCGACAAAAATGCTGCCGTTCCCGTTCAGGTCCGCCTCACTCGCCCACAGCTCTTTGTCCCCGGGCCGAAAGGCGATTCCACAATAAGAAGTGGAGCGGGTCTTGATTTGCTCGTGTGCGCCGCTATCCTCATCGATCCATTCAATACCGGCGAGGTTGAGAATGGCCAGCTTTGACCTGGCTGAGTTGAACGCCAGGTCGACCGGCCGGCCCTTGATGAATTGCTGCTGGCGCCATGGCCTTAGCACTTGCTGCGTCACCACCAGCCACGAACCGTCCTGCTGCTTACCGATCAAAACCTTCGAGCTTATGTACGGCGCCAATTGCATCACAGTCGCTAGCCCGGCAGCAGCCAGGGAAGAGCACAATCCAATAAGCAAAACGATCCTGTATGGTCGCGGCATGGGTGACTCCGGTGGTATCCCACCCTTGCCTGGAAAAACACTGGCAAGGGTGGGCATCCGCAAATCTGCTGACGGATTCAGATTTCAGAAGTTCAGTTTCGCAGAAACTCGCAGAATGCGCTGATCTGCCGCACTGCCAAACGTCGAGGTGATGTGGCCGAAGCTGCTGACCGAGACGTTGCTCGCGGGTACCGCAAAATTGGGCGTGTTGGTTACGTTGAATCCTTCCCCACGCAGTTCCAGGTGAAACATCTCGGTGATGGGAAAGGTACGCGCGATCCCAAGATCGAGGTCTGCATCGCCTGGTCCGCGCAACGAGTTGCGGCTGGCGGTTCCGAAGCTGGCGGTCGTAACCGGAGCAAAGGCCGAAGTATCGAACCACGTCAGGGTCTTGCCAATGCCCCCGAGCGTCGCGGCATATGGCTTGACCTTGTTTGCCACCTGCGTGTTGAAAGCGGCGTTCAGCGAGGTTGCGGAAGCCGTCGGAGTGAAAGGCAACCCGGTGTACTTGGAGACCACGCCATTGACCCTCCACCCTCCGAAAATCGCATTGACCACGCCCGACTGGTTGAGGAAAGGCTGTCCTTTGCCAAAGGGCAATTCCGCGGTAAAACCGGCATCGAATACGTGGGTGCGATCGAAATCGCTGACGGCACGATCACGGTAAAGATAGGAGAGCGCATTGAACAACGGCACGCTGTCGTCGTCGGTCGCCTGATCGATCGACTTGCTGTAGGTGTAGGCCGCAGTCAACAGCATGCCATGAGAGAACGCGTGCTTCAGATTCAATTGCAACGCGTTGTAGATCGGAGTGCTGAAGGGAAGGATTTCCTGCGTCTCGGCGTTACGGAGAAATGCCGTGTAGAGTGGCTGCCCGGCGGCTCCCAGCCCCGGTGTCTGGCCGGCATTGGCCTCAAGATAAATAATCTGGCGAATGGTCTGCGTGCCCACATAACTCGCAGTGAAATCGAAGCCCGCGGGCAGCGCGCGCTCCACGGTTGCGTTCCACGACTCGACATAACCCCGGCGAAAGGTACCCTGTGGCAGGGTTTTTGTGTAGGCAGTCAGGGGGAGCTGAGCAATACCGTCATTGATGACCGGTTCGACCGTGGAGTAGCCCGGAATCCCCGTGACAAAGTTCCCCGCGGCTACATACGAGTTGTTGGCGTTGACCGTTTGGGCGATGGTCACTGGATAGGGATCGCGCATCGCCCGGCTAAACGGATAAGGATCAATGCTGATGCCGTAACCGGCACGCAGTACCGTCTGCTTATCCAGGCGATAGGCCAGGCCAAGACGTGGGGCAAACTGAGTCTTGCTGGCGCTGGACCCGGCAGCCGAGGGTTGACCGTCGATGCCACCGAGGATGACTTCATTCGAATTGAGATCGTAGCGCTCGATGCCGCGGCCACTGCGGGTCATAATCGGGTAGTACTCCCAACGAAGGCCGTACGTCAGCGTCAGTTTCGATGACACCTGCCATTGATCCTGGGCATAAATGCCATACTGCCACTCGCGTGCGGTGATTGGATCGAGATACTGATAGCTCTTGCCGAGAGAATCTGGGAGGCCGAGAAGGAATTGGGCAAAACCATTTGCTGAGGTAGACGAAGCACCCCCCTTCAACGCGGTCACCCCGCCGGTAAAGGTGAAGCCTCCGCGCGGTCCGAAACCTCTCTGCGGCTGGTATTCGTTGAGTCGATTGTTCAGCATCTGCAGGCCGAAGCGAAGCGTGTGCCGGCCCAAAACCCAGGACAGATTGCCCACGTAGGTATAGGTGAAGTCGTTCTTCAGCTCCGGGGTATAAGCGTCCGGATTGCCGAAGGTCTCAAGACCGGTGACGGCAAACGAGGGCAGTCCTTTCTGGTTTGGGTCCGGTCCGTAGCTTCCATCGCCATCGCTGTTGGTTCCTGGGATGCCGAGGGTCGGTCCGAGATTGGGTCCATAGTCGTTCTCGTACCAGGTCAGGTTGTTACGGCCGATGCCGAAGTTGGCGTCGAGCAACAGCTTGCTGGAAAACGAACGGGTGTAGCCGACGCCCCCAATGGTTACATGCGTCTGGCTATAACCCGAGCCGGAATTGCTGCCACCGGGACTTAGCCCGGTGCCGCCGCCGATGCCCAGGGTGCTGGGCGACTTCACATCGGCGAAGAGATAGCTGTACTTTGCGAACAGCGAAGACTTCGGGTCGATCTGCCAATTCACTTTCTCGTCGAAGGAGAAGCGATCGAGGCTATAGGTGCCGGCGACGGAGTAGTTATTCGACGTACCCGCGAGATTGGCATGGGGGATCAAGGCCAACATTTTGAGCGCGGGCCCGCTGAGACCGGTCTCGATCGCGTTTCTGCCATCGGCGTTTTCACTGGCAAACGTCTTGCGCCCGGTGCCATCCGGATTCCCCGTAGACGGATCGTAGATGGTCGCCAACCCGGTAAAGTCGCCCTCACGCTCCGCATCTGTCGGCAGGGAGACCAACTCCGGATATAGCTGCCGTTGCGACAAACCCTCAAAGCCGGAGAAGAAGAACAGTTTGTCACGCACAATGGGGCCGCCCAGGTTCGCCCCGAACTGGTTCAGGATGTTCTTGGGCACCGAATTGCCCGCCTCGGCGAAATAGGTCTTGTTGTAGAAGTAGTTCCTCGCTGCCATCGCGGAGTTGGTGTGCTGTTCCCAGAATGTTCCATGGAAGTTGTTGGTTCCCGACTTGGTCAGCACAGATACGACTGCGCCTCCGGCCAGTCCCTGCTCGGCGGTGAAGCTATTGGTAACAATGTCGACCGACTGGATGTCTTCCGTGGGAGGGTTGTAGAGCGTGTGGTGGGGAAGGTAAACCTGTTGAATCGCGGCCCCGTCGACCGAGGTGATGTTATTGTTGCGCGAACTCCCATTGATGTTGGTCGTGAGCGAGCGTGACGGCGTATCCATCACCGAGTTCTGGTAGCGCGAAGGAGTGGCCCCTGGCAGCAGGCTGATCAGGCTTTGATAGTTGTTGAAGCCGCCTATGGGGAAGTTGCTCAGCTCCCTGGATGTTAATTCGCCGTGAATCGAACCCGTGTCGGTCTGCAATTGGGCAGACGAGGCGTTCACCTCTACAGTTTGGGCCACACCGCTGAGCGAAAGCAGCTGGTCGGATCGAAGCACAAGGTTGGCATTCACTACCAGGCCGTCGGTCTGGCTGCGGGAGAATCCGTTCGCTGTGACCTCGACGGAGTACACGCCGGGTAAGAGGTCGTGGAAACCATACTCCCCGCCGGCGTCCGTAGTTTGCACGTGACGGATTCCGGTTTGCATCTCGTTGGCGGTCACCGATGCGCCCGCGACCACATGACCCGCTGGATCGGTCACGATTCCAACCAGGGTACCGTAGAGAACTTGAGCGAACGTGATGGGCCCTGCGATGAAGGTGGTCAGGAGCAGAAGACTGCTCCACAGAATGCGCTTCATTTCGGCTCTCCTTGAATGGTTCGTAGAAGTTTTCGTTTGCAGGTCTCACTTTGGGCGGCGCCCGCACGCGGTACAAGTGAGCGGGGGTGAGACCGCGCGCTAGAAAGCTCGATGGGAGGGGGTGATGAGCGTTCATCACCTCAGAGCAAGCATCTGATTGTGGGATAGATAGCTGATTCGTGCAGAACTGCGAAGGAAAATGTGAATTTTTGATGACTGTGCGAAAGGCTCTTGTCGAAGAGCCGCGCGAAGCAGCGCCAGACGGCGAAGAATGTTCACAAATCAGTGTTAGCATTTTGCTCGGGAAGCCAAATCACATGCTGACCACCTCTCGATCCGTCGATCCTTATCTGGAAAAGGTGCTCACCAGCGCAGAGTTCGCGCGTGCAAAACGGATGGCCCGGTTTCTGCGTTTCGTGGTTGAGGAGACACACGCAGGCCGCGGCGACGAGCTGAAGGAAAGACAGATCGGCATCGAGGTTTTTGACCGCCCCGCCCATTGGGATCCGAAGATCGACAATATCGTGCGCAGTGAAGCCAGGCGGCTCCGGACCAAGCTGGAGGTTTACTACAACACCGTAGGCAAACACGATCGGCTCAGGATTTCTATGCCGAAAGGCAGCTATGCGGTGGAGTTCCTGGAGATAAGCCAACCAGAGGAGGAGCATGAGCCCGCTCCCATTGCCAATCTGTCCCCGTTGGCGGCCAGCCCCCCTGGATCGCGGCCGCGCTGGAGACTGATCGCAGGCTCTGTGTGCATGATTCTGTTTCTTCCTGTTCTGGCCCACTTCCTTCCCTGGCGCCACACGTCGGTAAGGGCGAAAGAGCATGGCTTTGAAGTGAGACCTTTCGCCAACGAGATCGGGCAGGAATTTAGTCCTGCCGTATCCCCGGATGGCAAACGCATAGCCTATACGTGGGACGGTAACAAGGACAACTACGACATCTACATAAAGGATGTGAGCAAGGGTACAGTCTCCCGCCTGACTCAGGATGCGTCTCCCGAATTGAATCCGGCCTGGTCCCCCGATGGTAAGCAGGTTGTCTTTCTCCGCGTAGCCGGCGATCGGGCCCACGTTGTGATCAAGGACACGGAGTCCGGCGAGGAACGGATTCTTACCGACACGCAAAGTCCCATCAGCACCTGGCTGGCCGACTCTAATCCGTACTTTGGCTGTCACGGTCCGGCCTGGTCGCCCGATGGCCAACGTATCGTTGTTGCCGATCAGGAAGTCTCGGGCCGTGGCTATGGGCTCTACAGTATTGCGGCAAAAACCGGGGAGCGCCAACAGTTGACAACGCCGCCCGGCGTCGAACGCGACACCTGTCCGCACTTTTCTCCCGATGGACGCAGCATTGCGTTTGTCCGCTATGTGAGCCATGGAATCAGCGAGGTGCACACCATGGCAGCGGATGGCAGCGATCAGAAGCAGCTGACCTCCGACCGGCGGACCATTCGCGGACTCGATTGGAACAGCGATGGCCGGCAAATTATTTTCTCCTCCCTTCGTCAGGGTGGATTTCAACTGCGCGCCATCGATCGTAAGGGCGGTGAGTCCCACCTGGTACCGGTTACGACTACGTCCGCGGTCGATCCGTCCATATCACTCGTGGGAAACTGGCTCGCCTTTACCGAGCTGGAGGAGAACTGGAATATATGGCGGGTGCACCTTACCCCGAACGGAATGGGCAAGCCTGAGCTGTTGCTTTCCTCTACTGGCAAGAACCATTCCCCCAGCTACTCCCCTGACGGCAAACATATCGCCTTCGTCTCTGATCGCTCGGGCAGCCCTGAGATGTGGGTTGCAGACCAGGATGGCGCAAACGTCGAACGCGTGACCAACTTCAATGGACCCTGGTTGGGCAGTATTCGATGGTCACCGGACGGGAGGACCCTGGTCTTCGATGCCAGGCCGGCGGGGCACTCCGGTATTTTCACCATGTCGGCTGCGGGTGGGACGCCCGCTCCTCTGCAGCTGGACGCGTTCGAAGAGAGACGGCCTACGTGGTCGCGCGATGGCCAGTCGATCTACTTCAATTCCAATCGTAGTGGGAGCCTGCAGATTTGGAAGCGATCGCTGCAGACGGGGCAGGTCACGCCGGTTGGGCCGGCAGATACCAACGAGTCAACCGAATCGGACGATGGCAGGTTTCTTGTATTCACCAACAGCGGTTACGAACTATGGCGCTGCCGGCCCGATGGATCAGGCCTGGAGCGGCTGGTGACGGGGCTGAATCCCGAACCGGGTTTGGACTGGTCCCTGGCCCACGATGGAGTTTATTTTGCCAGCCATCAAGGCGAGCAAGCGGGCATATTCTTTTACCGCTTTTCCGATCGCACGACCAGGAAAATCGGATCGCCGGAGAAGCCATTTGCTCCGGGTACTCCGAGCTTATCTGTGTCCCCCGATGGCCAATGGCTTCTGTATTCCCAACTGGACCATGTTTCGAGCGACATCAAGATTCGCAGCGGGAAGGACGAGCCCCCTTCTCATGAGAAGTTGAGTGAGTTGGTGTTTCCGGAGCGGTAGTAACCGGTGTCGCGATCCGCAACAAGCTGCTGTTCAAGCGGACCCTCTATAATCGAGTGCATGGGCTCGTTCAGATTCTCCAGGGTGCAGCCGGTCATGCACAGGGTATTGGATTGGGTTCCGGCGGCGCTGAGTGTTCTGATGATCGCTCTCGAATCCACGTCCACTATGTCTTCGGACAACACCAGCCACTGGCTGTATCCCATATGGGTGTGGCTCTTTGGTGCGATCAGCCCGGCACACTGGAATGAGGTACATCATCTCATCCGCAAGACCGGCCACTTTGTCGGTTACGGACTCGTCAGTGTCGCATTTTTCTATAGCTGGCGGCAGACGCTTCACCGCATGGCCGTCCGACACTGGACTCTTTGGCGGCGGGCTTCGGTGCTGGCAGTGCTCTGTACTCTGATGATCGCGAGTCTCGATGAATACCATCAAAGGTTCATTCCCAGCCGGACCAGTTCAGTGTTTGACGTCGGTATTGATCTCTGCGGGGCGATTGTCTTTCAGCTCGTTTTGCTTTTCATCACTCAGTGGTTTTCTCGCCGCCCACGGTTCCGCGCAGCCTGAGCTTTCTAGACCATGTTGAGAGACCCAGCCATTCTCAATCGTACGAAATATCGAAGCGAATTGTTCTTCGCTCTTATTCCGCGCGCACCGGTTGAGAATTCACAAAGCCGGTGAACGATTCTCATTTCCGATTCGTCCATTTATTTGTGTGGCCGCCAAAGGAATCCTGGGGCCCATTTACCAATGCGGAATATTTTGAACAGAGGAATTCTGATGTCGGGCAATCCTAAGCAGACGTTTCATGGAATTACGCGTGCCATCTTTGTGCGGTTGCGGAAGAAAGCTTCGCAGGTTGGCATCCGCGTCGCCAGTCCGAAGGGGGAAGCAGTGAAGAATGGAGTCAGAATCCAATGGAACTATGACGCCACCGCGGAAGTGCTTGAGGTGGAATGCAAAGCGCCGTTTTGGATCAATTCCATGCAGGTCAATCGGGCTCTCCGTCACGAAATTGAAGTCACTCTTCGGTCCATCCGGGCCGCATAAGGGACGCTCCTCCCGGAATTCTGAGTCTCCAACAGGCGAAACTTAATTTCGCATGGGGAATGCCGGGCATTTCGCGTGCATACAGTTATAGGAGGATCGATCGGCATGATTGTTGCCGGGATCCCGGCTGGGTTGTTGCTGCCGCGAGTACTCTGGGGAGGAGGAACGCAATGAGCTCACGCATAGGCCGGCTCGTGTTCGGGTTGCTGCCCGCCCGGGCAGCGGACTTCGGGGACGCTTACGTGGCCGACGTTCCTGCTACGGTGCCTGCTGCTACAACCCATCCTCTCAGCCAACTCCGGCAAAGGCGGCTTTCGGACGAAGCACTCGTAGAGCATTTGCAAAGCGGAAATGCGGATGCTCTGACCGTGCTGTTCGAACGGCATAGCCCTCTCCTTTTCGGAATCGCGAGGCGCATCCTGCGCAATGGAGCCGAAGCCGAAGATGCAGTCCAGCAGGTCTTTCTGGATGTGTTTCGGTCCATCCAGCAATTCGATCCTAACAAGGGAGAGTTCAAGACCTGGCTTCTTATGTTCGGTTACCAGCGGATTCTGAACTGTCGCCGAGCGCTCATTGCGAACCGATTTTTTGACACCGACTCATTTGCCGAAACTTTGCCGGAGTTACTCCTCGAGCCGGTGCACTCGCCAGGCTATTCGCTGGCGGAGATGAGCGTTCTGATCGAGCAGGTCCTGAGTCACCTTCAGCTCCGCCAGCGCCGGACCATCGAGCTGATCTACTACGAGGGGCTCACCGCGGAAGAGGTCGCTCACCGGACCGGGGAAACGGTAAGGGTAGTACGCCACAATCTCTATCGCGGTCTGGAGAAGCTGAGGAAAGTCCTTCGTGGGGGAGCCGCCTCAGGGGGCATCGCCGGAGGGACGAGATGACTACGAACCACGTCGATTTCGAAGTCCTGTGCGCACTTGCGGCCAGCGGAGATCTATCCAAAGCGGAGCGCGCCCGACTGAGTGACCACGTTCAGCAGTGCGTTCTCTGCTATAACCGGCTGTTGGAAATGCGTCAATTGGGTATACAGCTATTTCTTGCGCATGCACTCAAGACTCCAACCAGACGGTTGCCAAGGGGAATGCAGGAACGCTTCTCAGCGCGAGCGATCAGCGAAGGAATTCCGTTGAGCTCTCGATCCCAAGGGGTCGGCTTCAGTGCACTCGGCCTCGTGACCGCGCTTCTGGTGGTCTTGTTGATGGTCGCGGCAACTCTGAGAGACGGTCCGTTCAGGAGATCTGTTGCCGAAACAGACGTGGCAGATACTCCGCATGCTTCACAAGTTCTGAAGCAGGAGACGAGATCGCCGGAAGGGGTTTCGAAACATTCGCGGAGAGTACGAACGCGCCAGGGAGGTCACAGACCTTCATCCGCGGTCTTCGCTGATCTATCAGCCCTGCAAGGTCGCCAGTTCACCTTCACGCCCGTATTCCCGAAACGCCGGGATGCACGCTTATCCCTTATCGACAACGGTAAGGTTGCCTGAGATTGTTCCGTCGTTTGCCTACCAACATCGGGCGCCAAAACTGTCTCTTGATGTAACTTCGGAAGTTTTCAGACACATTGCGCCGCACCTGCTGGCACAGTGCGAACACGGCGAATTTGGCCTCTATAGCTTTCGATCCAGGCTCGACTCGGCGCCTCCTGCCGCTCAAAGCTTTCCACTTTTGAAGGTTGATTTCAAAGCGAATGCATTTCAGCCTATGCAAAGTCTTGTTCCCTAAGCGACAGACCAGGAGAGAGCTCGCAATGAATCGACTAAGGGCGGTGCTGTTTTTGTCGTCCGTCTCAACCTTGGCAATCGCCTCCCAGGCCCAGGCTCCGCAGAGTCAACCGGCCGCTCAAAATATAGTGACGTTGAGCTTCAACGCCGCGGTGATTCAGACCGCCGAAGCGCAGAGGGAGCTGGGTGCGCTCGAAACCAAGTTTGCTCCCCGGCAGGCACAGCTCAAAGCGCTCAATGATGAAGTCGATGCGCTACGAAAACAGATAAGCAACACCAACGACAAGCTCACTGACACGGAAAGGGAAACCCGCGAGCAGACGCTGGATAAAAAAGAGAAGCAGCTCCAGCGCCAGGCCGAAGACTTCAGGAACGATTCGCAGAGTGAATCGCAACAGGTGTTTCAGACGGTTGCGCAGAAACTCTACGGCTTTCTGCAGACGTATGCACAGCAGCACGGCTACTCAGCCGTTATCGAGCGCGGTTCCGACGCTGCCCCTGTCGTCTGGTACGCTGCCGGTAATCTGGACATCACAGATCAGCTGGTCAAGGCCTACAACGCGCAAGCCGCCGCCGCCTCACCTGGATCTCCGGCAAAGCCTGCGAAAAATTTGCCCGAGACTCCGTCCCCCCATCCATAGACGCACTGTGTTCGATTCCGGACATCGAAGACCAAGTCCGAACACTTGCCGGGTCTAAGACGGCGGAGTGCCTACATCCATTCCTGGCCCTCGAAATGCATACTGAAGTGTGATTCAAGGGGTGGCCAAATGCAGAGAGTTCTCCAGGAGCTACGCTACGCGCTGAAACAATTGTGCAAGAACCCCGGCTATTCCTCGATTGTGATCCTCACCCTGGCATTGAGCATCGGCGCCAACACCGCCATCTTCAGCGTGGTAGACGCCTTGCTCCTGCGGCCGCTTCCTTATCCGGAGCCTCAGCGCCTGGGATCGCTGATGCAGACAATCTCCGGCCCTGCCAATCTCACCTATCCCGTCGAGATCGACCGTGATACCTGGCGGTACCTTCGCGATAATGTTCCGGCCGTGACGGCTGCTGTTGCCAGCGGGATCAGTGGCGTGAATCTGGAGGCGGCCGGACGTGCTCAATATGTACACGGGCAGCGGGTCTCCGCGAGCTATTTTGACGTTCTTGGTCTTCGCCCCATGGTCGGGCGCAACTTTACCGCTGCAGAAGACACGGCAGGAGGCCCCAGAGTTGTAGTTCTGAGCTACAGCCTGTGGAAGAACACGTTCGACGGCGACGCGGGCATCGTCGGCAAGGCCATACAGCTTAAGGGTGTCCCGTACACAGTCATCGCCGTTCTGCCTGCAGGAGCTCAGACTCCGGCGACCGTAGATCTGTGGACCTCCCTTCGCCCCGATACAACGGAAGAGGGCGGCGGAGACAATTTCCAACCGATCCTCCGGCTCAAGGAAGGGGCCACGTGGCAGCAGGCCAACGCGCAGTTGAGCCAACTGCAATCACTGACTTCTCGTTTTCTCGAGAAGAAGTATCCCGGCGCACGGATCTTCCACTACGCGGTACCGCTGCAGCAGAGTCTCGCCGCGGAAACTCGGACGCCGGCGATGATCCTGATGTGGGCAGTGGGTTTTGTGTTGTTGGTCGCCTGCGCCAATCTGGCCGGGCTGGCCCTGGTGCGGGTCGGGCGCAGAGAAGCTGAGATTGCAACTCGCCTGGCGCTGGGAGCCACGAAATGGGCGATTCTCCTTCAATTCTGGATGGAGAGCCTGATGCTCACGACGGTGGGCGGTCTGGCGGCCCTTTGGCTGGGGAAGCTTACGCTGCGGTGGATGAACCAAAGGATTCCAGGCAATTTTCTGCCACTTGGCGGAGTATCGATGGATTCACGCGTCTTGCTATTCACCGCAATTGCCGCTATGGGCGCCAGCATTTTCTTCGGCCTGCTGCCGGCGCTGGGCGCACGCCGCATCGATGTACGGTCGGCAATGGCGAGTGGCAGCAACCGTTCCATGGCTGTATCAGGCGCCACGCGCACGCGTTATGCGCTGATCATCGGGGAAGTCGCATTGACGGTCGTTCTGCTCACCGTCGCAGGTTTGCTCATAAGGACGCTCGTCTACCTCAGGACAATGCCGCCGGGATTCAATCCCGCCAATGTTGTCATAGCGCAGGCGTCGCTTGACGAGGTCCGCTACAACGATCAAGCTTCGTTTTTGAAGTTGCTGAATGAAAGCATCGAGGCGCTCGAAAAAATTCCAGCAGTTGAGTCTGCCGCTGTGGGACTCAGCGTTCCCTATGAACGCGCACTCGCTTACGGGGTCAGGGTCGCCGACGGTCCACAGGCGGGCACGCTGGACATGACCAATCTGGTTTACGTGACGCCCGGCTATTTCAGGGTGTTGCAGATACCACTCCGCACAGGCCGGTCGTTCTCGCCAGGCGACACATCGACGAGCCAACGCGTTGCGGTGGTAAACCGGGCCTTCGCCAGGACATACCTGGGCCGGGAGAATAGTCTCGGTCGGCATCTGCTGGCCGATGGAAACACGATCGAAATTGTTGGTATTGTCGAGAACGTGATCGCTCCTCGACGCTTTACCAGCGGTGGTGGCCCGATCGTAGCGGAACCCACCATGTATGTGCCTGCGACACAAGTGCCGATACAACTCCTCAACCTGGTGCATGTATCGTTTCAGCCTAACTGGATCGTTCGTACGAAAGGGAAATTCGAGGGCATAGCCCAGCAGATGCAGCAGGCCGTTGCTCAGGTAGATCCTGATTTGCCTGTCTCCGGTGTATACGGCATGAGCGATGTACTTTCCGAAAGCCTGCTCTTGCAGCAGATGGAGGCGGGTCTGCTGGGGGCACTTGCCGCTCTGGCACTCCTGCTCTCTTCGGTGGGGATTTACGGATTGGTCTCCAACCTGGTGAATGAACGTACTCGCGAGCTCGGCATCCGAATGGCTCTCGGCTGCACATTGCAGGGAGCGATGTTTGAAGTTTCCCGCGCCGGCATGGTCGCCACTGGGGCTGGTATAGCCGGCGGCCTGCTGTTGTCGTTTGCGGCGGTGAAGGCGCTGCAGAGCCAGCTGTTCGGGGTCGCTTTGTACGATCCCCTTACTCTATGTGCGGTGTCTGCATTGCTTGCTCTGGTTGCTCTGTTGGCGGCCGTTCTGCCCACCTTAAGAATCGGGAAGATCGATCCAGCGGAAACACTTCGCGCGCAATGACCTGAATCACTCCGTCCGCAAGGCCTCCACTGGATTAATAGAAGCAGCGCGCTGGGCAGGAATCATGCTGGCGACCAATGCGCAGAAGCCCAGCGCGGCGATGGAGCCGGCTAATACCAGCGGGTCCCAGCTCTTGACCTGGTATAACTGCGCGGCGATCAGATGTCCGCATGCGATGGAAATGGGAATACCGATGACCAGGCCGATCAGCACTTGCCGAAATGCTCCGCGCAGAACCAGGCGCACTACGTTGATGCGGTTGGCGCCCAGGGCCATGCGCACCCCAATCTCACTGGTACGCCGTTCCACCGTGTACGCCGTGACACCGTAGAGACCGACGGCAGCGAGCACCAGTGCCAGCAAACCAAAGAGCCCGGTCATCTGTGCCACGGCGCGCTGCTGGTCAAAGTTGCTGTCAACCTGATTCCGCATGGGCTGAATATCGATGATGGTCAGATTGGGATCGACTTCGCTGAATGCCTTTCGGATGAGCGGTTCTATCCCCAAAGCGCTTCCGCGCAACTGAAGCACGGCGCCGCTGATGTAATGGGAGCGGTGGTCGATCAGCGCCATGATCGGTTGGTCATAGGTGACATGCTGAGCCAGCGGTGCGTAGAACATGGAGCGCGGCGGACCGCCTGGGTCCCTATACTTGGCGTCGTGCACAACGCCTACGATTTCAAACGAGGTGTTGTATTTCGGCATATCCAGGCCGAAATGTTTTCCGATGGGATCCTGATCGGGAAAAAACCGCTTGGCGAAGGCTTCGCTGACCACGGCTACGCTGCGCGTGCTGCCTGTGTCTTGTTCGGAGATACTCCGGCCGCGCACAATAGGCTGGCCCATCGTTTCCAGATAGCCGGAGCTGACGCGATCCCACGAAGATCCGGAATTGTCGTCCAGTTGTGGCACCCCATGACCTTCGGGAACAATCAATTCGCCCCAGTTGTCAATGTAAGGGGTATAGAGGGCGAGCGCTGCGCGTTCTACTCCGGGGATCGCAGCAAGGCGGTCCTGCAACTCGCGGTAAAGCGCGTCGAGTTGAGACTCGGTGTAGCTGGCCGGGGGGCCGTTCATCAAAATGCTGAGGCGGTGGTCGGTCTCGAAGCCGAAACTCTGATGCTCCAGATTGCGCAGGCTGCGGGTAAGCAGACCTGCTCCGGCGAGCAATACGATAGAGAGCGTGGCCTGCACCACGACCAGCGTTTTCTGCGGCAGCGTGGCGCTGTCGCGGGTGCTGCGATTGGCCCCGCGCAGGGCCTCGACCGGGTTGCCGTGCGAGGTGAACCATGCCGGCGCGGTGCCGAAGAGCACTCCCGTGAGCAGGGACAAGCCAAAGGCGAATGCCAACACGGGCAAGGAGGGCGAGGCGTCGACAGGCACATAGTGCGCGTTGTGAAAGGCGAGAGCTATCATGAGCTTCACGCCAAGGTAGGCAACAACAACGCCGGCAAAGCCCCCGAGCACGGAGAGCACGACGCTTTCGGTGAGCGATTGACGAATGAGCCGCTTGCGCGATGCGCCCAGGGCCAGCCGGACTGAGGTTTGCGAACGCCGCGCCGCGCCGCGCGCCAGCAGCAGGTTGGCGATGTTGGCGCAGGCGATCAGCAGCACCAGGCAGCAGACGGTGAGCAGGATACGGAGGCTATCTCCGTAATCGGCCTTCATGGCGCCCACGCCTGCGCCTCCGGGAACGATTCGGATCTGTTGCTTGGGCAGTGACTTTATGATCAGGGGCATAAACTCGGCTGGCCATCCGCTGTCATGGGCTCATCCATTGACGCAGAAGGCCGGTGAGGCGGGGGCCTACGCCATCCAGGCTTGCGCCCGGCTTCAGTCTCCCGATCACTCGTAGCCAGCCGGAGATAGATTGCTTCAGTAGTGAATTTTCCGCATTCACCAGCGGTTCCTGCTGCAGGGGCAGCCATAGTTCAGGAGGATTGCTGCGCAGAGTTTCACCGAAGAAGCCAGGGGGTGCAATGCCGGCGATGGTGAAAGGATGACCTTCGATGATGAAAGTCGATCCGACGACCGAGGGATCGGAACCGTACTGTTGCTGCCAGGCGCGATAACTCAGCATGGCTACCGGTGGCGCCGCGGCTTGATCGTCACTGGGGGCAATGGTGCGGCCGGCGAAGGCCCGGATGCCGAAAGTCGCAAAGTAGTTGCCGGTGACGAATTCGCCGCGCAATGGTTTGGCCTGGTTGTCGCGCTGTCCGCGGCGCACGCTGAACTGCACTCCGGCTGCCTGGAAGGCGGTCATTTGCTCGAACTCCGGAGCCGCGGCCTGGACACGAAGAAACAGGGGATACGAGTACAAGCCCCAGTCGCCGTCCTGCGGTCCGCCCTGAACGCAGCAGTCGGTACCGGCGCCGACGCGGTAGAGGGTGGACGGATCCACTACCGGCAGCGACTTGAGCATGACTGAGTAGATAAGGGAAAAGATGGCGGTGGTCGCTCCGATGCCCAGGGCGAGCGTGAGCATAGCTGTCAGGGTGAAGACAGGCGACAACCGCATCTGCCGGAGTGCGTACGAGATATCTTGCCGCAGCGTTTGCATGTCAGCTATCTACGAGCAATTCGAAGGTTGGGTTCCCAACTTTATTTGCGATCGAATACCCGGTGTCCGGTTGCGGACACCCATGCCAACATCTCACTCGAACCGCAACATGGCTGGGCGATTTGCAAAGCGGATCCAGCAGATCTCGAATGAGGTCTTGCAGGCGCAGCAGGGCTCGCTCTATCCCGCGTTTCATCGATTCGTGGTGGGGGCCCCCGCATTTATGCGGGGGAAGGAGCGCTTCAGCGCTCCGGGAAACAGTCTCGACTCGATCATGCGCTTTAGCGCTGGCAATGCTAGGGCTGTGCTGTACGGACTTTGCAGGCCGCGGAAGAGTCGATGTTTTTGAAGGGTACGACCTTTAGGTCATACGAAAACTATTGCAAACAGATGCGGCTTTAGCCGCCGAAGGAATGACCCTCTCCCCATCCAGGAGTTTTTCCGCAGCCTCTTTAGTCGGGCCATAAAAAGCCAAAGAAGTCTGCTCGAAAAAGCTCCCCCTACTTGCTCTTCGGCTGTTCGGCTGGCTTAGCCCCAGGGAAGAGATCTTTGAGTGGTTGGCGTTGTTTCTCGAACTTCTCTGGCGCGGGCAGGGGCTTGCGGGGCAGCATCTGATCGCGCGTGGCCGTGTTGTAGAGGAATATTGCCTCGACCACTGCCGCCTGCTTGAGGTCTGAAGGTGATAGCCGCTCGTAGACATCCTGGTTGCTATGCAGGCTTCGCGTCTCGTAATCGCGGGGGTCCTGGATGAATTGAAATCCTGGAATGCCGACCTCGTTGAACGATTCGTGGTCCGTGGAGCCGCTATTGCGCATGCTGACGGTGGTGACACCCAGGTCTTTGAGCGGCGCAATCCATTGGTTGAAAATGGGAACCATGGCGGCGTTGTTTTCTGCATAAATGCCCAAAAGCTTCCCTCCACCATTGTCCAGGTTGAAGTAACCGGAAATGAGCGCATGCTCGGGTTTGACGGTCAGCGGGCCTACCCGTTCCCGCATGAACTCGGGAATCGCGAGTTCCTCAGGCTTGGTCGAAAGTCCAATGCTGCCGAAATGCTGGCGTACATATCCGAGCGAGCCGAATTCGCCCTGTTCCTCACCGGACCATAAGCCGATGCGAATGGTTCGCCGCGGCTGCACATGCAGCGCAGTGAGAATGCGCATCGCTTCCATGGCCACAATCACGCCTGCGCCATCGTCGGTAGCGCCGGTGCCGGCGATCCAGCTATCCAGATGGCCTCCTGCCATGACTACCTGGTCTTTCAGGTCGGGATCGCTGCCGGGTATCTCCGCAATGGTGTTGTAGCCTTGTTCGTGGTCTCCAGTGAACTCAGAGTTAATCGCCACTGAGACAGTGACGGGCACGGTGTGCTCCAGCAACCGGCTGACGCGGCCAAAGTTTTCGCTCGAGAGCACGGCAGAGGCAACCGTCTGCTTATGATCGGGCAGGTAACTAAATTCTCCCAGCATCTCGCCGTTGTCGTCGCGGAAGATCCCGCCGTCGCCTCCCCACCCGGTGACCAGAATCACTGCCGCATGTTCGTCGGCAAAGAATTTGGCCACCCGCTCGCGGAAGTTGATCTTCTTGAAGGTGTCTTCCCAAAATTGGGGGTCCTGGGAAAAAACATGCTGCTCCGCCATGTTGCCGTCCAGCGGATATTGATAAATCTGCTCCAGCTTGTCCTCGTCGTAATGCTGCAACAGCGGTGCGGGATCGGGATGGATCTCAGGCGGCTTTCCATACAGAACAATTTTGCCCGCCAACTTACCCTTCCAGGCGTCAAGGTCTTTCTCTTCCTTGAGTGCCGGCACGGCGATCACCTCAGCGGTTACCGATCCATGAGTAGCCGGTGACCATGGCGTGGCCTGGGCGATAAACACTGCCGTATCCGGCGTAACCATGTTGACCGAGGTGCTGATCTGGCGCCAGCCCATGCCAAAGTCACCCCAACTTTCCAGGCGCGCATTGCTGCAGCCCATGGCGGTGAGTTGGTCACGGGTCCACGCATTCGCTTTGGCTAGATTGGGCGAGCCGGTCAGCCGGGGGCCGATATCGTCAAACAACGCACTCGCATATTCCATGATGTGCGAGTGGTTCAAACCCTCCTCCCGGATCCGCGCGTACATTCCCAGGTCGAGTGATTCAGTTGCCGGTTGCAGTCTCGACGTGAGCGTAGTTATACCCCCGAATCTCGGATGGCTTGTTAGATTTTTGGGCTTGGTTAGCATTTGCCCAGGGGGCGTGCAGGAAAGCAGCACACAATGTCATTCCGGCCGCGATCACGGCCCAGCGATCGTTCATTCAGGTATCCCTTTTTATTCGTATCGTATCTTTACCGCTATTCGCACCTCAGCGCCGTCATGGGATCGCTGGACGACCGAACACGAAACCACACTGTACAGGCCCACAGCCGCCAATACCAGCGCCAGCGCTGAAAAGGCTCTAAAGAGGATAGAAACCAGCCGTCGCCAATCGGCGAGGCAACTCCAGAGAACCGGCGGACTCGAATGTCCAAAAATGGACAGTAGAGACCAAGATTGAACAAAACGACCGCGACCTGCGTAGGTATGCATGATGGCAAAGCGGCCAAATTCATGGAGAAGCGCCGCTGAGTGGCTTTGGTCACCAGCATGCACTAGCACGTATTGATGGATATCTCTCGACCAGACCTCAAGGCCAAAAAGCGGAAGCGGCAGGCAGTGACGATCGCAATTGGCGTCATCGTGCTCGCCGCCGTAACTTTTCTTGTGATGCGGCTGAAGCCGGCCGCTCCCACCGTGGACCGTTCCGTTGTTTGGACCGACACGGTTAAGCGCGGACCGTTTGTACGCCAGGTGCGCGGGCTGGGAACGCTGGTTCCTCGCGAAGACGCGATCCGCCAGATCCCCGCACAAACCGAGGCCACCGTGGTACGCATCCGTACTCTTCCAGGCTCGATAGTGAGGGCCGACACCATTCTTATGGATTTGAGCGACCCGCAGCTTAGCCAGGAAGCACTCGATGCCGAGCTTTCGCTTAAAGAGGCGCGTGCGGACCTAAGCAACGTACAAGTGAAGGTGCAGAGCGATCTGATGGCGCAAAAGTCTGCCGCGGCCACGGTCAACGCAGACTACAAGCAAGCGCAGCGGCAGGCGCAGACCGACAAGTCGCTTTACGGCCTGGGAGTGATTTCCGGTCTGGCTTACAGCGCCTCTCAAGGCACGGCGGATCAATTGAACACGCGGAACAACCTCCAGGAGCAGACCGTCGACATCAATGAGAAAGCGATCGAATCACAGCTTGCCGTGCAGCAGGCCAAGGTGGCACAGGCACAGGCTATCTATGAGCTGAAAAAGCAACAGCTGGACGCACTCAACGTGCGCGCAGGTATAGCGGGAGTGCTGACCGATCTTCCCCTCGCTGTGGGTCAGCATGTGACCATCGGCACCATGTTGGCACAGGTGGTGCAGCCGAATCAGCTGAAAGCGCAGCTGAAGATCGCTGAGACCCAGGCGCGCGACATTCAAATCGGGCAACCGGCCTCTGTCGATACCCATAACGGCCTGGCCGATGGCACGGTATCGAGGATCGATCCTTCGGTGCAGAATGGAACCGTCACTGTAGACGTGAAGCTGGTTGGCAATCTGCCCGATGGGGCGCGCCCTGACCTGAGCGTCGATGGCACCATCGATCTGGAAAGATTGAGCGATGTTCTCTACGTGGGCCGGCCGGCCTTCGGCAACGAGAACAGCGTCATTACTCTCTTCCGTCTGGATGACGCGGGCAAAGGGGCGGTCCGCGTTCCGGTCAAGGTGGGTCGCGCTTCGGTGAACGCGATCCAGGTACTGGAAGGGCTCCATCAAGGCGATACGGTGATTCTGAGCGACATGTCACGCTATGACACGACCGACCGAATTCGGCTGGACTAATTGAGGGAACAGGAAAATCCAATCATGAGCAAAACAGGAGCGAACGCATGCAGCCACTGATACAGATCGAAGCGATGACCAAAATCTTCTACACTGAGGAGATCGAGACCCACGCGCTCTCCGGCGTCCACCTCTCCATTGACCGGGGGGAATATGTGGCCATGTCCGGCCCTTCCGGTTGCGGAAAATCCACTTTGCTTTCGATCATCGGCCTGCTGGATACTCCAACAGCGGGTAAGTACGAGCTCAATGGCCGCCCGGTAGAGAATCTGAAATTCGCCGAGCGCTCGCGTATTCGTAACCAGGAGATCGGCTTCATCTTTCAGAGTTTCAATCTGATTGGCGATCTTACGGTCGCAGAAAATGTGGAACTGCCACTGACCTACCGCTCGGGAATGGCATCGAGCGATCGCAAGAGCCGGGTGCAGGAGTCTCTGGAGCGCGTGGGCATGGCCCACCGTATGCGCCACTACCCCTCGCAGCTCTCCGGCGGCCAGCAGCAACGAGTCGCCGTCGCGCGTGCACTCGCAGGCTCACCTTCGATCCTGCTGGCTGACGAACCTACCGGCAACCTGGACTCGAAGAATGGTGAAGCTGTGATGGAACTGCTCAAGAATCTGCATCGTGAAGGGGCGACGATTTGCATGGTGACCCACGACCCCCGTTTTGCCCGCCATGCGGACCGCAATATCCATCTGTTTGATGGAAAAATCGTAGCCGAAGGCGAAGCCATGGATCAGATTCTCGAGTTTCAGTGAGTGTTCCGTTCGGGACTTTGCTCAGGATTTGTGGTGGAAGCCCCCGCATTTATGCGGGGGAAGGAGCGCTTCAGCGCTCCGTGAAATAGTGTCGACTCGATCAAGCGCTTTAGCGCTGGCAATGCTAGGGCTGTGCTGTACGCGTTTTACGGTTGCGAAAAACTCGCTTTGTATCAGGGCACGACTTTAGTCGTGCCGTAAAGGCCTGAACAGAGTTGGGCTTTATCCCCTGCGCTTTTTCGGCTATCAGTTCTAAATACGAGGGCTGCAATGATCTCGCTCGAAAATATCGAAAGAAGTTACAAGACTGGCGCTGGCCAAACCTGGGTCCTCAGGCGCATCCATCTGAAGGTCGATGCAGGCGAATTTATCACCATCATGGGGCCTTCGGGGGCAGGGAAGTCGTCTCTGCTCAACATATTGGCGCTGCTCGACGATCAATGGGCGGGAGGGTACTGGTTTCATGGCGAGGCCGTCCACTCCATGAACCGCAAGCAGAGGTCGGACCTGGCAAGGCGCAACATCGGCATGGTTTTTCAAAGCTATCACCTGCTCGATGACCTCAACGTCGCCGAAAACATCGATCTGCCGCTCTCCTACAAAAATATTTCCCGCTCCGAACGCCAGTCGCTGGTTGCGGATACGCTGGATCGCTTCAACATCGTGGGCAAGAAAGACCTTTATCCCAACCAGCTTTCCGGTGGTCAGCAGCAACTGGTTGGTATTGCCCGCGCGGTCATCCATCGCCCGTCTCTTCTGCTTGCCGATGAGCCCACGGGAAATCTCCACTCTGACCAGGCAAAAGAGATCATGGAGCTCTTCCAGGAGCTCAACCGCCAGGGAACAACCATCGTCCAGGTCACTCACTCGGAGGTAAATGCTGCTTATGGCAGTCGGATCCTTGAGGTTCGAGATGGCTGGCTGGTCCGTGATACAGCCCACCCCGGACTCAACCAGGGTACCGAGGTGAAAGCATGAAGTTTGTCTCCCGGGCGGGGTTTGGAATACAGAAAGCAATCGCGGCACTTTGCACGACGGGTCTACTCGCTTCGACTACTTTGGCGCAAGCGAACCCCACCCTGCCTTCCGCGCCTGCCGGTCCCCAGCAATCTCCGCCCCAGACGATCGAACAGCAGGCGCAAGCGGCGGCGGCGCAGCCGGTTGTCTACCAGGGACCTTTCAACATTGAACTGCCGCATTCCCGCAACCCCCTTGCGCCGTATATGCCCAGCACTGTGCCGGAACTCAACCTGCAAAACTCGCACCGCCTCTACGACCTCATTCAAGACGGCAAGCTCCGCATCTCCCTGCAGGACGCGATCGCTTTGGCGCTCGAAAATAATCTCACGCTCGCCTCCTTCCGCTACAACTTCCCCATCGCGCAAGCCGATCTTCTGCGCACTAAGGCGGGAGGCGTGGTCAACGGCGTTAACATCACCGTCGTCTCGACCACGCGAGCGGCTTTGGCGCCTCCGGGGGCGGCGGTGGCTCCTCAGCCTCGAATGCGACCGCAGGCGCCGGCGGCATCGTCACCTCCACTCTCGGCGCCGGCGCGGCCGTTCCCTCGTTCGACCCCTTCCTCAGCTTCGCCGGCTTTGTGCAACACACCGTCACCCCGGAGCCGAACGTTGCCACGGTCGGCACCGAACTCTTTAAGCAAAACAATATCGAGGTCCAATCGCAGTTCTCAACAGTCGTTTCCCCTCGGCACCTAGCCTGCACGGTCAACTACACCGGCTTCCGCACCGCCAACAACAGCCCTTTTTTCGCAGTCAATCCCGAACTGAATTCCACTTTCCAGGTCATCCTGAGCCAGCCGCTTCTGTACGGATTCGGCCTTGCCAGCAACGAGCGCTTCATCCACATCGCCAAGAGAAACCTGCAGACCACCGATCTCGCCTTTAAATCGCAGGTCATCGCCACCGTCACCGACATTGAAAACCTCTATTGGGATCTGGTCAACGCTTATCAGGACGTGCAGGTGAAGACCCGGTCATTGGAATACGCCAATCAGACCCTGACCGACGACCAGAAACAGTTGGAGCTGCAGAACATTCCTGCGATGCAGGTCATGAAGGACCAGTCTGCGGTTGCAACCAGCGAGGGTGACCTTACCATCGCCAAGTCCACGCTGAGGCACAACGAGCTGCTCATTAAGGAACGATCTCACCCGAACCGACGACCCGTCCATCGACGAAATCCCCGTCATCCCGCTCGATCTCCAGGGCGGTCCCGATCCCAACGAATCGCAAATCCATCACCCAGCTGATCGACGAGGCCATGAAGAACCGCCCTGACGTCGCGATTTTCCGTAATCAGGCCGAGGTCGCAGCGCCAGAGCCTCAAGGACATCAACAGCGAGCTGCTGCCTCAACTCTATTTGTACGGCTACTACGGAGGCACGGGCGTCGCCGGCCCCAAAAATCCGAATTGCAGTCTCGGCGCGGAGGAATGCGCCACCAGCCTGCCCACCGACTTCTCCAGCATGTTCGTTAACACCTTCAACTACTCGGCGCCCCAGTACGAGGTTGGCGTCAATCTCTCCATCAACCTCCGCAACCGTGTCGTCAAAGCCGACCAGTTCCGCGCCGTGCTCGCGTACCGCCAGAGCCAGATCGCCCAGGAGCAGCAGCAGAAGAGCCTTCGCTTCGACATCCGCGACTCGCAGTTCGCTCTCGTGCAGGCGCAAGCCCGCGTGGCGGCCACGCAAAAAGCACGCGATCTCGCGCAGAACACCTTTGATATCGCCAAGAAGGAGCAAGACATAGGAGCGATGTCCAGGTATGACACCCTGATTGCAGAAGAAGGCCTCGCTGTCGCTGAATCCGCGTTTTTTACCGCGCAGACTGCTTATGAAAAGGCGAAGGCGGATATTGACCGCGCTACTGGGACGACGTTGGACCGCACGGGCGTCTCGATCGACGACGCAAGAAATGGCGTCGTCGCGCAGAACAGGCCTTAGTCACAGGGAAATCACGGGCACTATACTCATCAATGATTTGTTTTTGAGCAATGACAGCAACTTACCCACAAGCCGCGAAAGAACCGATGGCCGCCCGCATCAAGGATGCGCCCAGGATCCTCGCCGCGGACGATCAACCCCATATTCTGGATGCAATCGAGTTATTACTGCGGCCGGAAGGTTACCGGGTAACCAGAGCGCAATCTCCCCGCGAAGTACGGGACAGAGTGGCCAGCGAGAGCTTCGATGCGCTCCTCATCGACCTCAATTACACCCGGGATACTACTTCCGGAGCGGAAGGCCTGGAGCTACTTGCCCAGCTCAGTGCTCACGACAGCCGTCTGCGCATCATCGTAATGACGGCCTGGGCCAATGTCGATCTGGCGGTTGAGTCCATGCGCCGCGGCGCCTGTGATTTTATCCAGAAGCCGTGGGAGAATGTGCGGCTTATTTCCATTTTGCGCACCCAGATCGAGCTGCGGCGGGCGGTGCAGCAGGCAGAAATTCTGGAAGCGGAAAACCGCCTGCTGCGCGCCGAGGGCCGGCCTGAATTGATCGCCAAGGCGTCTTCCATGCAACCCGTGCTGGAGCTGTTAGCGCGCATCGGACCCTCGGATGCCAATGTGCTCATCACCGGCGAGCACGGAACGGGCAAAGAAATCGTCGCCCAAACGCTGCATTCGCTCTCCTCGCGCGCGGCTCGCTCGCTGGTGGCCGTGAATACCGGCGCGCTGGCTGAGGGAACCTTTGAGAGCGAGCTCTTCGGCCATGTCAAAGGAGCCTTTACGGACGCGCGCACGGACCGCATCGGGCGCTTCGAGCTCGCCGATCGGGGCACCATCTTCCTGGATGAAATCGCCAACGTCCCTATGCGCCAGCAGGCCAAGCTGCTGCGAGTACTCGAGACCGGCGATCTGGAACGTGTAGGCTCCTCGCAGACCAGGCGGGTGAATGTGCGTCTGCTTTCGGCTACCAACGCCGACCTGCAGGAGGAGTGTGCCCAGGGTCGCTTTCGCGAAGACCTGCTCTTCCGTCTCAACACGGTGGAGATTCATCTTCCACCGCTACGCGACCGCCGCGAAGATATTCCTGTGCTCGCCGGGCACTTCCTGGCTCGCTATACGGGCCGTTACCGCAAGGCTGTGACCGGCTTCGAACCCAGCGCGCTGGAAGCGTTGCTGCAGCACAGCTGGCCGGGTAACGTAAGGGAACTCGATCACTCGATTGAGCGCGCCGTTCTCATGGCTCGTGGTCCGCGGATACAAAACGCCGACCTCGGATTGAGCCATGTTAAATCCTCGGCCCAGAGTCTCGATGAATTGAGCCTGGAAGCGGTGGAAAGCATTCTCATCCGCAAAGCTTTGGCTCGCGCGGGCGGCAACGTCAGCCATGCGGCGGAGGCGCTTGGATTAAGCCGTGGAGCGCTCTATCGCCGGATGGAGAAGTATGGAATCTGATCCCACTTCGGGCAACGGAAGGGATTCAGCGCCACAACCACGGGTACGCCCCCACAAACACCCCGATCGCAATACTCCATTTGAGCGCCGCATCCGTCTCCTCTGCCTCTCCATTGCAGCCCCCGCATTCGTGCTCGCCGCGATCCTGCTGTGGCAGGCCAAGGTCTCAGGGACGATGGTGACCACGCTTCTGGGCGGGGTCGCGTTCCTCTCTCTGATTGCGGCGGCCGTGCTCATGGATGAGATCATCCGCCCCCTTCAGACCCTGGCCAACGTAGTCTCCGCGCTGCGCGAGTCTGATTACTCCTTTCGCGCACGCGGCAGCCGCCAGCTTGATGCGCTTGGAGAGCTTGCCCTGGAGATCAACGAATTCGCTGACCTGCTGCAGAGTCAGCGTCTGGGTGAGCTTGAGGCCAGCGCTTTGTTGCGTTGCGTCATTTCGTCCATGGACGCGCCGGTACTGGCCTTTGATCCCGATCATCGCCTGCGGCTTATCAATCCTGCCGCGGAGCGCATCTTCCATCTCATCGAGGGGCGGGCCCTGGGATGCAGCGCGGACGATCTGCAACTTGCTGACCTGCTCGATCAGCCCGATCGGGGCATCATGATTCTTGGCGGCAAAGGCTATCCCGTTCACTGGATGGTCAGGCGGTCTAGTTTTCGTCAACGCGGCATCCCCCACACGCTCCTGGTGCTATCCGACGTCAGCATCGCGCTGCGGGAGCAGGAGCGCGATGCCTGGCAGCGCCTGATTCGGGTGATTGGCCACGAAATCAACAATTCGCTCACCCCCATCAAATCCATTGCCGGCAGCCTTCGTTCGTGGATCCATAGCAATCCGCTGAAAGTGCAGACCATGGATGCGTTTGCGGTCGACAACGATGTGTTCAGCCTTGACCGTGGTCTCAAAATTATTGAGAATCGCGCGGAATCGCTCAATCGTTTCATCCAGGCTTACCGGCAGCTTGCCCAGCTGCCGCCGCCTGCACTCCAGCTGGTTTCCTTGCACTCGTTGATGGAGCGTGCGATCGCGCTTGAAACCAGGGTAGCGGTCGAGCTCAAACCGGGACCTGATATCGTACTGCAACTCGATCCGGACCAAATTGAACAGCTGGTGATCAACCTGCTGCGCAATGCAGCGGAAGCGGCTTTGGCGCGCTTTCCCGAGTCGCCATCGAAGGGTGAAGTGACGATTACCTGGAGAGCAGCTGCTCAAGCTGTGGTCATTCTGATCCAGGACAACGGTATCGGCCTCAGCAATCCGTCGAATCTATTTGTGCCCTTCTACACTACAAAACCCGGAGGAAGCGGTATCGGCCTCGCCCTCGCGCGGCAGATATGCGAAGCCCACGGCGGCGTTCTTCAGGTCGCCAACCGGCTCGATGGCCCGGGGTGCGGAGCAGAGGTCCGCCTGCCCTTGAACCCGTTCTCGCGAGAGTCGCTGGAGCCGGAACAGGAAGGCAGGTTGGCGGAGAACAAGGTCCCGGTAAGCTAAGGTTAAAGTCTAAACACACTTAGCTTTCGATGGTTCGATGCAGGTCGGTCTGCTTTACAGGCTGCGGAAAAACCCAATGTTTTTGAAGGGTACGACCTTTAGGTCGTACGTAAACGATTGCAAACGGGTGCGGCTTTAGGCAACTAGGGAACGACTCTTGCCCCCTCCAGGATTTCTTCCGCAGCCTCTTCAGAAGCATAGCGGTGTAGAAAGGGCAGACCATGCCTGATGGAATTAACGGAACCTGTCCCGGCTAGCCGGTACGCCTGAAAATATGTTTAGGACACATGCAGGGCCGGAGCGTTGTTTCTGTCCCTGTGGGGCCTCACGACGATCTCAACATCATAATCGAGCGCACGAAGAAACCTCAGAAGTCGTTCCACGGAAAACTGCCGGAACTCCCCACGCAACATCCTGGATACATCAGGCTGGCAGATGCCAAATAGATCGGCCGCCTCGACCTGTTTCAAACCGCGATCCTTCAGGATTGCGTCGATATTGAACACGAGCTGCGCCTTGATCCGATGCTCCTCGTCATTCGGGATGCCGATGTCTTCGAACACGTTCCGACTGCCAGTTTCGTATCCCTTCTTATCCACGGTTCCCTCACCGCCGCTTGAGCGTCTCCAACTCATCCAGAGTGCGCGGCCAGTCCGATCTCAAGAGTCGCGAAAGGCTTCGATCAGCCAGGAGTTTCCCGCCGGTCTGGCACTTTACGCAGTAGTCGGTTTCATTGTCCGCATAGCGGATGCGCTGGATCGGTTCGCCACACCTTGGGCAAGGCTGGCCATAGCGTCCATGCACCGCCATATCCTTACGGAAGGCGGTCACCTTTTCCGGAAAGGCGGTCATCGCTTCGTCGCGCAGCCGCTCGATCCACAGCTCAAGCGTATTGCGCGTTGCCTTGTAAAGCGTTTCCCACTCCTCCGGCTTCAGCTTGTGTGTCAACGCGACCGGGGATAACTGCGCCGCGTGCAGAATCTCATCTGAATATGCGTTCCCAATGCCGCTTAGAATGCGTGGGTCGGTAAGAGCCCGCTTGAGGGTTCGATTCTCGACCGTGAGCGCCTCGCGAAACCCATTGAGATCGCTGGAGAGGACGTCAATGCCTCCGGGGTCGATGGATCGCAACGCCTCCTGCCCCTCGAAGAGATGCAAGGATGCGCGGCGCTTCGTCCCTGCCTCTGTAAGCACGAGTGAACCATGGGGGAAGTCGAAGGCAGCCAGATTCTGGCGCCCCGCCAGCTTTGCCCCAGGTGGCCGCCAGTGCAGGCGCCCGGCGATCATCAAGTGAAGCACCAGCCAGAGATCGCCATCAACCCCGATCGCGATGCGCTTGCCGATGCGGCGCAATTCCCGCACCACGCGACCTTCGACGAGGGCCACAGGCGGCCGGGCTGTTCGCAGCAGGAAGGCGCTCGCCACCCGCACGTGTTCGAGCGGCTGGCCGAGAATACGCGGCTCCAGCGCGCTTATGTAGGCCGTAATATCCGGTAGTTCCGGCATGTTTACCAGCTTGCAGGTTGCGTTGCACTTTCGCAACTTCGAATCGATAACAGCAGGGCTGTGATACACTCCGCCCGATGAATCGTCGCATGTTTCTTGGCCAGGCCGCGATGGCGTACGGTGCGTTCCTGCTCCGCGCGCGAGCCCAGGGAACCTCGCACGCACCCAGCCTCAGGATCCGCGAGATTCGAGCGGTTCGTTTGCGTGATGGGTTCAACAGCCGCTTTATCCGCGTCTACACCGATCAGGGTCTGACCGGCACCGGCGAAATGCTGGACACTGTCGGGGCGGAGTATATCGTCAATCACAACATCGGCCCGTCGCTCGCAGGCCGCGACCCGCTCGAGATCGAAGGAATCCTGTTCGACCTCTGGGGCTGGAAGCACCTTTCCATCGGCGGTTCTCCCTCCCCGCTCTTCATGCGGGGAATGGGCGGACCCTACCTCACCGCCATCAGCGGAGTCGAAATGGCACTCTGGGATCTGGCTGGCAAGGCCCTGAATGTGCCTGTGTATCAGCTGATGGGCGGCCGCGTGCGCGACAAGCTGCCCGTCTATTTGCATGCCCCCAATGCCGCGGAAGCGACCAGCCTCATAGCCAAGACTAAAGTGAAAGCGCTCAAGATCGGCATCGATTACAGCCCCGATGACTGGACGCTGAAAAAGGGTTGGGACCCGAACAAGCTTTGGGGTCTTCATCTGAACACCGTCCAACTGGACGATGTGGTGAATTTTGTGGCGTCGATCCGCGAGGCGGTGGGCCCCCGCTACGACCTGGCGCTCGAATGCCATGCGCGCTACGACGTAGAAACCGCCATACAGCTGTGTCACCTGCTTGAGCCCTTCCGGCTGATCTGGGTGGAGGAACCAATCCCCAGCGACGATGTCGACGCTATGGTCAGGGTGCGTAATGCCACGCGCGTTCCCATCGCGGCCGGGGAGAACATCTATAGCCGCTATGGTTATCGCCCATTTCTGGAAAAGGAAGCGCTGAGCGTGATTCAGCCGGATGTATCGAAGACCGGCGGCCTGCTTGAAACGCGCAAGATCGCCGCCATGGCCGAAGTCTATTCAATCCCGATCGCGCCCCATGGTGTGGCTTCCCCGCTGGGCACCATGGCGGCAGCCCACGTGGCCGCCGCGACCCCGAACCTGATGCTGCTCGAATTCACGCACTATCTTGACCAGTCCTACACCTCACTGACGGAACCCGTTTCGCTCGATGAAGATGGCTTTCTGCCGGTGCGGACCGGGCCAGGCATCGGCGTAGCTCTCAATGACGATGTCGTGAGGGAACGGACCGACCCTGAATTTCACCCACTGTGAAGCATATGCCTGAGATTACGGCTCCTGAGGTTGTCGGGATCGGCGAGTTGCTTTGGGACATTCTGCCCAGCGGTCCAAGGTTGGGCGGCACCGTCGCAAACTTTGCCGTATTCTCCGCCCGGCTGGGGAACAGAGCCGTATTGGTGTCAAGCGTCGGTGACGACGATTACGGCAGAACCGCCCGCGAGTATGCTCGCCCAGCCGAACCTCGATCTGCGGCAGTTACAGTTGAGCGTAGACCATTCCACCGGGACAGTCGAGGTTACGTTATCTGCCGATAACCAGCCCAGCTATCTGATCCCTCCAAACGTGGCATGGGATTTCATTCGTTTCACTCCCACCCTTCGTGACGCAGCGCCTGGTGCGAATGCAGTTTGTTTCGGCACTCTGGGTCAGCGGCATGAGGTGTCGCGGTCGACCATCCGAGGGTTTGTAGCGGCCACGGCTCCCGAGTGCGTGCGCGTGTGCGACATCAATATACGGATGCCCGATTGCACTCCCGAGGTGCTCCGCTGGTCGATGGCCCATGCCACCATCATCAAAGCAAGCGACGAGGAGCTGCCACTGGCTTTTTCCTTTTTGAGTGAGCTGGGATTAACCAGGTCTCCGGTCCCGATCACTCCGGAGACCGCGGCCCATGCGCTGCTTGAATATTTCCCCAATTGCAAACTGGTCGCCACCACCCTGGGAGCCGAGGGGAGCCTGGTCACCTCCCGGGAGGGAGCATTCAGGCATCCGGGGTTTCCCATCAAGGTGGTGGATACCGTAGGCGCGGGCGACGCCTTCACTGCCGGTCTGCTCCATGCCTACCTGCGCGGCGCTTCGCTGTCCCAGATGGCCGAGGTCGGCAACCTTTGTGGCAGTTACGTCGCCGGGCAACCCGGAGCCACGCCGGCGCTGTCAGCAGAGCTTATCGACCGCATCCGTGCTTTGCTTGGCACCCTCTGAGGCCCGCTTCACTACACACGGATTAGTCCCGCAGGACGGCTGAAAATACCCAGGATGCAGTTCTGGGTACAACCTTTAACTCGTCGTACATAACGGATTTCGACGTATGTGCGGTTTCTAGGACTGCGTGCTGGGACTACTCTCAGCCGTCTTTCCAGGACTAAATCGTTGAATGGTGGGTTCTCACACAGGCTCTTCGGCCCTTCTCGTCGTGTTATCGTTTGACTCATGTTTGGCGCGTCCCGGACCCTCTTTGCTCTGATTTGTCTCGGCTCTTTTCACTACGCCGCCGCGGCGGCAGGTTTTCGTTGCACCATTGCCGCGCATGAGCCATTCCTTGATCAGGCGAATCGCTTCATCCTGGCCGGGCTTCGTTACCAGCCGGTCGAAGCAACGCAGGCGGGATATCATGGCGACGCCAATGCTTCCCTCGATACGGAGCTCGATGATTCGAGCCCCGCGACCATCGCCGCTGAGCACGCGTTGCTGGTGAGCGGCAAGCAATGTTTTGCTGCCGCAAATGCGACTTCACCCGAAGATGTCGCGGACCTCGCGCTGCTCCGCAGCAACATCGATGCCACCCTCTTCGAGCTTGATGTGCTGCAGGACTACCGTCACCGCCCGCAGGATTACGTGGAGATGATCGGCTCCGGCCTCTTCTTCCCCCTCACCTCAACCGTTGGCACCGAGGAGGCGCGGCTCAGCGCCGTTCTGGCGCGCATGGAGAAGATCCCGCGCGTCCTCGAGGAAGCCCGCCAGAATCTCAGAGAGGCCGATCCTGTCTTTATCGATACAGCCTTGGAAGAAAACGCCGGGAATGTCGCTGTCATGGAGCAGATTGGAAGCATGATTCCTGCCGGCTCGCCACTTCGCGGGCGGTACGATGCGGCATCGAAGGCCGCCCGGGCGTCGCTCGACAGCTACACCGCGTGGCTCAAGAACGATTTGGCGCACAGACCACATTCTGTGACCTGGCGTACCGGACCAGCGGCCTACGCGAAAATCTTCGCCTTCGCGCTCGGCCCCGGCACTCATGAAACTCCCGATTCCGTGCTCGCCGCGGCCGAGCGGGACCTGCCCCGGGTGCGCGCGGAGATGTACGCGGTGGCCGTGCCGTTGCATCAACAGTGGTTTCCGGATCACAAAAACCATAACGACCTGAGTGGAGAGGCCTTGCAGAACAAGGTCATCGGTGAGGTCATCGACCGCATTAACCAGGATCATGTTGCACCCGGTCAATTGCTGGAGAAGGTAAAGGCTGAGGCCAGCGGCATCCACGCTTTTATTGTGCAGAAGGACCTGGTCACGCTGAGCGATCGTGACAACATGCGCATTGTGCCCACGCCGGTGTTTCTGCGTGGGGTATATTCCGTCGCCGGGTTTCATCCCGCGCCTGCGCTCGAGCCTACGGCGGAGGCGGAATACTGGGTTACCCCTATTGATCCGAAGATGTCGAAGGAGCAGGCCGAGTCGAAGCTGCGGGAGTACAACAACTGGATGTTGCTCTATCTCACCATGCACGAAGCACTGCCTGGACACTACACTCAGTTCGAGCACGCGAATAATTTGCGTCCGTCTCCACGGCGTGTACTGCGCGTGCTGCTGGGGAATAATCCTTATGAGGAAGGGTGGGGTGAATACGCAGTAAAGGAAATGGAGGACGCCGGATACGACAACCATGATCCTCGATTTGTGCTTATGATCCAGAAGATCCGCCTGCGTGTGATCGCCAACGCCATTCTCGACATTCGCATGCAGAGCCGGAACATGACCGACCAGGAGGCTCTCGATCTAATGGAGAAGAAGGCCTTTCAGACTGAGGCTGAAGCGCGGGGCAAGCTTCGCCGGGCTAAGCTGACGGCAGGGCAGCTCATTACTTATTATGTTGGCTACCATCAGTGGATTGATCTTCGCAACCGAATTCAGCAACAACAGGGAAGTGCCTTCTCCCTAAAACGTTTCAACGATATCGCCCTCGACGAAGGGCCTCTTCCGCTTCCGCTATTGCAACCATTACTGACAAATAAGCTGGTAGGCCACTGAGCTTGATTGCATCCTGTAGTACACGGGTTGGTATCTTTCGATCCGATTCTCAAATAGAGAGGTGTGTAACCGCCCTCCCCTTTGTCATCCCGACCGAAGCGTAGCGTAGCGGAGGGATCTGCAGTTTCACTACAGGATGCAACCAAGCTTAGTCGGCAACCAACTCATCTACCCGGAGATAACGCCCACCGCTCCCCGATCATGCGCGCATCCGTTTCATGTACTCCGCGTCGACCTTGAGGGCTTCCATGATGGGTCCTTGGAACTCTTCTTGCTCCACGAAAGCGTGGCGAATGTGTCTGCCTGCTGCCGCGGCGGCGAAGATGGGGGTGTAGTCGACCGATCCGGTGCCCAGCTCAACGGAGGGCGGCTTGTTGTCTTTGAAGTCCTTGACATGCAGCATCACGATGCGGGTCGGATACTGTTTTAGATAATGCACGGGATCCTGGCCACCGACGATCACCCAGCCACAGTCGAGCTCGAAACTGACTTTTGCCGGATCCGTGTGCTTCAGCAACTCATCGTAGGGCAGAATGCCGTCGATCGCGCCGAACTCGGCGTAATGGTTGTGATAGGCGAAGCGCATACCCGCGGCCTCTACCTTGGTGGCCACCTGGTTGAACTGGTCAGCGCTCCAGCGCCAGTCATCCAGCGAGAGCGGCCCTTTAGCTCCCTCCTGCTGATGCATCGGCGAGGAGCAGACCACAAATCCCGTGCCAAGGGATTTGCAGAACGGCAAGATCTCATCGAGATGTTGCTTGAGCAACCCCAGCGGATAATGCGCGCTCACGCAGCGCAAGCCGGCGGACTGCATGGCCGCCTTTACCTGTTCGACGGGCATGTTGAAAAAGCCGGCAGCTTCCACTTCCTTGTAGCCAAGGGCGCTAACCTGTTTGAGAGTACCGGCATAATCCGTGGGCAGCAGAGTGCGCACGGAGTAAAGCTGCAGCCCGATCGGGAGCCCCAGGGAGGCAGCGCGACCTACACCGCTGGCCAACAGAGCGGCCGCAGCGGAGCCGGAGCTTAGAAAGGTGCGTCTGCTAATCGACATTCGAATTGCCTCCTGAGACAGGGCTATAGTACTACTGCATGAACCAGCCGTGGCTCACCATGATCGACTGCCCGGTCAGGGCCAGTGTCTTTTGTTCGGCGAGAAAAACCGCGGTCGCGGCGATTTCATCCATCGAGGTGAATTGTTGATCGACCGTATCCTTGAGCATCACCTTGTCCACCACGTCCTGGGGCTCCATATTAAGGATCTTCGCCTGCTCCGGGATCTGTTTCTCGACCAGCGGAGTACGCACGAACCCGGGACAAATCACATTGGCCCGTACACCATAGGGGGCTCCCTCTTTGGCCACAGCGCGGCACAGTCCAAGGATTCCGTGCTTGGCAGTCACGTACGGCGCCTTGAGCACCGAGGCAAGTTTTGAATGGACCGAGCCTGTATAGAGGATGCAGCCACCTTTGCCGGAGCGATACATATGCCGCAGGCAGGCCCGTGTAGTCAGAAAGGCTCCGTCAAGATGGACCGCGAGTACTTTCTTCCAATCGCTATACGCCAGCTCGTGAATGCCCCCAATGATCTGGTTACCTGCATTGCTGAACAGGATGTCCACGCCGCCATATTCGCGAATGGTTCTCACCACTGCTGCTCCCACAGCCTCTTCGTCGGTTACGTCCACGGCAATTCCCAGCACCTGGCCGCGGGTAGCGGCGGCAATCTCAGCCGCTGCCGACTGCGGCCGCGCCTGCTCCAGATCGGCGATCACGACCCGCGCGCCCTCCGCGGAAAAGCGCTCGGCAATGCCGCGGCCGATCCCCGAAGCCGCGCCGGTAATGATTGCTGTTTTTCCCTGTAAACGCATCTACGTTACCTGCAGACGAAACTGGAAGCCTCGTTCGTATCACCGGACCCCTGAAACTGCGCAACGCGAGGATAGGGACACAAGGGACGCTCCAGGTTTGCCGCTCCTTCAGCCAGAGGCAATTTGCTGGCGATGATTTTATCCGGCGCGACTCCATGCTCCACCCAATCGACCACCGCGCCCAATGCATCGAAATGCGTCGCACCGGGACCACCTTGGCAATGCGCCATGCCAGGGACCATGAACAAGCGGACCGACTGATCGAGAGCGTCCAGGGGTTTGTTCGAGTGAGCGACTTTATCCCGTTCAAGCACTGCGTTCCAGTAGTTGATCGATTCCCCTGGCGCCACTAACCAATCGCTCCAACCGTGATACATGAGCAGCTTATGGCCATGCGCGCGAAAGGTGTCGATATCGGGGCTGGTCGCATTCACCATGCCCTCGAGTTTCTGAGTATATAGAGCGTCCTGATGATCGAAATCGAATTGCCGCCAATCCCACTGTGTCCCAAAAACCCATTGAAAGATCGGAGCGTAGGGAGGCATTCCCCCTGGAATCGGATCCAGACCATCCCAGCCGAATTCGCTACCCCTGGGCAGCCCCGGATAGAGGCTTTGGCCGGTTCGCGGATTGACCGGGCCGGAGTAGATCTGTTTCACCGTCTCCACCTGGGAAGCAGTCAGACAACCTTCCTGGTGGGCGGTCTTGCACTGCAAAGACGCGGGGTCGAAATGGCACTTCCCTGGATCGGCAATCACCCCGTCTTTCACGCCATCGAGGCCGTCGCATGCATCCACCACGGCTTGGGAAAGCAGCGATCGTGCGGCCGCGGGCAGATAGGATGCGGGGGTCCTTTCATTCACGGCAAAATTCCATAGGATGCTGACGTGTACGCCGGTGCGGTTGTTGGCCGCGGCTCCGCCGACAATTCCATCGTAGTCATCCGGGTACCGCTGAGACTCCATCAACGCCTGCTCGCCACCCGTGGAACAACCCACAAAATAGGCCCGCCTGGCATCTCGCACATAGTAGGCGCGCACCACCTGTTTTGCCAGCAGAGTCATCTCATGCGTAGCCCTGTACCCCCAGTCAATCCAGCGCTCCGGGCGATTGACGAAGATGCTCGCGTTGGCGCCGGCGGGAGTAGCCATGCCCATATCGGTGTTAGCCACGGCATAGCCGCGCCGCAGCCCTTCCGCCAGCGCGCCGTAGCTGATCTTGCCGGCGAAGCCGCCATTGCCGGTACCTTCCAAACGCTCGTTCCAATCCGCCTGGGGCATCCAGATCTCTACCAGGATGTCGGAGTCTGCGCTTGGTCTCACCGTGGCTACTACGCGGCAGAACACCGGCAGATCGGCCAGCGCTTTCCCGGTGGAGGGAGTAAATTCGCCCCCTGTCACCAGCTCTGCCTTGGTGATGGTCGTGTGGGGCAAACCAAGGGTAGCCAGATTCCCACAATTATCGGCAAACCCGGGCAGGGCGAAAAGTGCCAGTCCAGTGGCGGCCATTACTTGCAGGCTTCGTTTTGTTTTGCTGGGTGACAAGAAACAACTCATCTTCTGGAAGAGGCTCGGGGAACAAACGCAAAGTGTACTAAGAAGAAACCACACCGTGCAATCGGGACCCTTTGAGCCTCTCGCGTGTATTGTTTATTGAGTACTGCCTAAGAGGTTTTGTGGCGATGAACATGTCCAATCACTTCCCGAAGATGCTCGAAATGGGGCAGAGCTATCCGCCCTCGCGAAAACTGGATTTTTCCGCCCTTCTGGAGCAACAGTTCACGGCAACCGGGCTGCGGGAAAAGATCAAGCCGGGCATGAGAATTGCTCTGGGCGTTGGCAGCCGCGGCATCACCAACCTGAAAGAGATTGTGCAGGCTGCTTTGGGCGTCCTGATCAAGGCAGGGGCACAGCCTTTTATTGTGCCGGCGATGGGTAGCCACGGGGGAGCCACGGCGGAGGGCCAGATCGAGATGCTGGCAGAGTATGGGGTCACCGCGCAAAGCATGGGCGTGCCCATCGAAGCCAGCATGGAGGTGAGAAAGATCGGCACCGCTTTTGACGGGCTCGATGTCGTCTTCAGCGTTCCGGCGTTCGCGGCCGACGGTGTCGTGGTTCTCAACCGGGTTAAGCCGCACACCGATTTCCGCGGCACCTTAGGCAGCGGCATCCAAAAAATGCTGGTGATTGGCTTCGGCAAGCAAGTGGGCGCCAACAACGCTCATTGTGCCGCGGCCCATTTAGGATACGAGGTCGTGCTGCGCGAGTTCGCGAAGACCATCCTCGGCGCGGCGCCGATTTTCTGCGGCATTGCCCTGGTGGAAGATCAACATCATCAGACGGCTGTGATCGAGGTGATCCGGCCGGAGAATATCGTTCGCGAAGAGGGCAGGCTGTTTCAGAAGGCGCAGTCGCTGCTGGCGCGGTTGCCGTTCGACGAGATTGATCTGCTGATCATTGATCGCATGGGGAAAGACATCAGCGGCTCTGGCATGGACACCAACGTAATCGGCCGCGACATCACTGGATACACCTCTTCACTGCATTCGGAAAGCCCGATCACGCCGCGCGTCTCTCGTATCTTTGTCCGCGATCTCACCCCGGCAAGCAATGGCAACGGCATCGGCATCGGCATGGCGGACTTCACCACTGCCCGTTTGGTGAAGACCCTCAATCTGCAATACACCTATATGAATGCGCTGACTTCGCTCGGTGTGCTCCCGGCGAAAATTCCCATCTACTTCGATAACGACCGCGAGGCGATTCAGGCAGCGTTGGCTTCTTTAGCCGAGCCGAGTCCAGAGAAGTTGCGCGTGGTGCGCATTGCCGACACCCTCAACCTCGATCGCTTCCTGGTCTCCGAGTACTGCGTATCCACAATCAATGGGCGACCGGGCGTGACGACTGCAGGAGTAGCCCGCGAAATGCAATTTGACTCGACCGCGCAACCTGCTGCCGCTGTAGAAGCTGCATGGACCCATGAGAGCCTGCTGCGGAAAAACTCGCTCCCGTGGAATTCTGGGCCTTACAGGCTGCGGAATGCTTTGTATCACCTGGATCCGGCGCATTCTTAGGTTCTAAAAGCCACTGTTTATCTGTTTGGGGCGCAATTTTGGTACTCTGAGACTTACCTCACTTTTGGTTAGGTAAGTCTCAGAGTGGAAGATCGCCGAGAAACCTTAAGATCGCCTGTGATCATGCGGGCTTGACGCATTTTGGCGGCGTCTACTTTTTTCACGAATTTCTTCAACTGCTGCAGTTCCGCATTTTTGGCTGCCATATTGTTTACCCCCGGCGTAATTGCCGCTACAGTTGCTCAGATGATGCTGGCCCTGATCTACCCCATCGTATTGGGGTTAGATCGCATTGAGACCGCGTCATTCCTGCGTTCCAACGGCACCTTCCAATATCTGACGGGGCTGCCCAGCTTTCCTGATCCGCAAACCTTGCGCCGCTTCCTATTCCACGCCCCAGAGCGGTTCTGGGAACAGCTGCATCGCATAAACGATCGACTGCTGCAGGCTTTCATTCATTTGCCCGATCACCGTTCCCGGCTCATCTTTGATCTCGACAGCACGGTCGTGACCGTCTTCGGCCATCAGGACGGGGCTGAGGTTGGCTACAACCCGCGCTATCGCGGAAAACGTTCTTATAACCCACTGCTGTGCATGGAGGCCAACTCTTCCTACCTCTGGGACGCCGAACTCCGTCGCGGCAACGCCGGAACCTGGGACAGCAGACCCGAACTGCTCGCCACCTGCTTTGCCAATGTCCCTGCCGATATCCGCGAAGTGCGCGTACGAGCCGATGCAGGTTTTGGGCTCAATCCCGTCTTCGACGCCCTCGAATCTCACTCCGCCGAATATGCCGTTGTGGCTCGTATGACTCCATCGCTGAAACGTTCCCTGACCGGACTGCGCTACAGCCCCGTCAACCGCGATTGGGAGATGGCGGAACTCCAACTTCGTCCTCAGAGTTGGTCCAGAGCCCGTCGTTTCGTAGTCGCCCGACGTTTGCTTTCCGCCGACGAAAGGCAACCTACGTTGTTCGCCTTGGGCCGTTACGCCTATCGTGCCTGGGTTACCAATCTCCCTCTTACCCCTCTCGGCGTTTGGCATTTCTACGATGCACGCGCGGCCATCGAACCTCGCATCGGCGAGCTGCTGGAAGATTACGCGCTACGCAAAATTCCCACCCGCTCCTTCCCCGCCAATGCACTGTTCTTGGAAATCATTCGCCTCGCCTACAATCTGGTCACCGCCTTCCAACGACTCTGCTTGCAAGAGTCCTGGCAACATCTCACTCTCTCCAAGCTGCGTTACAAGCTCTTCCTGCTGCCAGGCGAACTCACCCGGCCGCAGAATCGTCCCGTACTTCGACTGCGTGAGTCCTCCATGCTGCAGAATCTGGCAGACGACATCCTCCGTAGCATCCACAGACTCCGGCCTCTCAACCTCTAAAACATCGTCGTTTTCACGCCGGATCCAGGTATCAGGGCACGACTTTAGTCGGGCGGGGGGGGGGGGGGGGGGGGGGGGGGGGGGGGGGGGGGGGGGGGGGGGGGGGGGGGGGGGGGGGGGGGGGGGGGGGCTATAAGCTAAAAATTTTTTAATAAAAACTCCCACCAATTGGGGACACCACACGGCGGCATCAGAGGGAAGAAATACATAACTGTTTCCCGCTGGGACATAGGAGCAAAAGCCTTATTTGAAGCGGGTAAACCCACCACCTACTCCGTGAAGCGAGAGACCTGCGCATTCCAGCCGGCAGCTCACACGGACCGCACCTTCCTTCATCCCGCCTATCTGTTCGTAAATGTTGCCGGATCGTGCGAGACTGAATTTGCGTGGAAGTGAGTACCTTTCCCCGAGCGTGCTTTCTATGTGCCCCCGCGCAAACGACTCTTTCTCGCAGGCCTTTATCGACCCGGTGTCGACAAGAACGGCAGCCCATCGCACAGAACGTTGAAGACGACTTCGAGCGGAAAGGGGCAAGCGTCAGAGATGGATCCAATGTTATCAATCATGGAAGACAACATGCGTGTGAGGCTGCGCGATCTCGGGTCGTCGCTGTTCCGCCGCAAGCAAGTGTTCATCAGTACCTTCTGGGTGTCTTCTTCGCCGCGGCATTGTTCGGTTTCCTGCGATTGCACAGTCGCGATCTTGACCCTACAGTCCATCCGTCATCCGGCTCGCAGCAACAACATAACCAGGAGGCTTTGGAGGACGCGGAGGCTGGCTTGCTTGCATCCGGGGTAACGCAGATCGTCAAACCGGCTAGCCAGTCGTTGGACGAGGCTGAGCTGGAGCACGAGGCCAAGCTCGACGAGCAAAACTACTTACTCTATCTCTCCAAGCGAGCGCAGGAACGTGCTTCCACATTCGATGCCATTGCAGTACCACCCGCCACGCCCATGCTGCCGGCGCACCGTTCAGCTTCAATCTTTCTATTTGCTTTTGCCATAGCCGCGCTGGTCAGTTTACCAACGGCCTATCTGATCCACTCTTGATCCCTTCTTCCACACTCCGGCCGAGGTGATCGAGCTCCTCGGGATTCCGGTGGTGGTAGCGGTGCCAAAGTGGACTGCGTAGGTCAATTCTGGTCCTCGATTATTACGGGCTGTGGGAACAGCCTTTCGGAGTTACACCCGATCCGCGATATCTGTTTTTGAGCGGCACCCACAGGGAAGCGATTGCGTCTCTTCTTTACGGGGTAGACGCGGGTGCGGCTTCCTCGCGCTGATCGCGGCCCCGGGGTTGGGAAAGACCACGTTGCTGTTTCATGTGTTGAATCAGCTGCGGGAAAAGGCCAGAACGGTATTTTTATTCCAGACCGTGTGTACTCCCCTGGATCTTCTGCGCGCGCTGCTTACCGGCCTCGGCGTCCAGGAAACACAGGGAAGCCTTATCCAGATGCAGTCGAGGTTGAAGGAAGTGCTGGTGGAGCAGGCGCGGCTGGGAAAGCGCGTTGTGGTGGTCATTGATGAGGCTCAGAATCTGGACGACTCGGTGCTCGAGCTGGTGCGCATGCTGTCAAATTTCGAGACCGCCCGGGAAAAACTTATCCAGATCATTCTTTCTGGGCAGTCACAGCTTGCCGAAAAGATGGCTGCACCGGAGCTCGAACAGCTGCGGCAGCGAGTCTCAATCTTTTCTTACCTGAAACCTTTTTCCTGCGAAGATACGGAGCTCTACATAGCACACAGGCTGCGGATGGCTGGATATACCTTTAAAGCTCCGTTATTTACCCGGGACGCGCTGGCGATTATCGCCGATTACAGCGAGGGCGTTCCACGCAATGTAAACAACCTGTGTTTCAATTCATTGGCGTTGGGCTGCGCTTTGCAACGGAAACCGATCGATAGAGACGTCATTCTCGATGTCATAGATGACCTTGATTTCGGGCGATGGCGGAAGAAACCCACTCTTAATGCCCGTCCGCAGACGAGAGAGCCGCGAAAGGCGCCATCATTTACTTCCGCTACGAGTGCACGTTCCAGGTTCGCGGGTTCCAAAGCAAAATTTGCGCTTGTCCTAGCGGCCCTGCTCGTGGTGGGTGGGGCGCTCTTCGCGAGCCGTAGAGGGCCGGCCCAGAGGTTTGCCGCCGTGCACGCGGAGAGTGTGAGCCCGCCCCTGGTCGCCGCGGATCCGCCTGCAGCGCAGATTGCACCCCCTGCCGAGGATGCCCTGCCGATGGAGAGTGTGGACCCGCCGCCCCCCAGTGTTTCTCCATCTTCGTTGAGTGCCGAGCAAGCGCCGGAACAGCCGGATTCTGCAAACACGGTAAGCGTGATGCCAGGCGAGACGCTGCTCGAGATATGTGTCGCCAGTTTTGGAAGCTGCAATCCGAGTCTTTTGCAGAAGTTTCGTAGACTCAATCCCGGACTTAGCAATCTGGATCACATTGAGCCCGGACAGAAGATTCGCTTACCGGTTTTGGAAGCGGTCCCAGAAAAGCTCGTTCCCTCCGGAGAGAAGAACATCCAATGAGTCGATACTACGAGCTGATGCAGGAGATGGAAAAGGATCAGGCTGTCCTCGCCGAGTGCGTCGTCGAACCGGCGTTTCCCATTCCAGGCGAAAGCCGCAACCGGAAAGTTCCTCGCCAACTGACCAGAGACCTGACGCTGGGACTGGTCCAACCAATTTTCCTGCAACAGAAATCAGAGGCTCCGCACATGGTGGTGTTCGCCCCCATCGATCAAGGCACTGGATGCAGCCAAATCGCCGTTATGGTCGCCCAATCCCTGGCCGGAAGCGCTCCCGGGGCCGTCTGTCTGGTGGAGGCCAACTTTCGCTCCCCTGCGTTGCCCAAGATGTTAGGAACGACGAATTACCGCGGCCTTACGGACGCATTGGTGGAGCAGGGCAGCATACGGTCTTTTATCAAGCCGATGTGTAATGAAAGCTTTTGGCTACTCTCTTCAGGCCCGCTTGCAGCCGACTCGCCAGCCCTGCTCAGTTCGGAGCGCATGCGGGTGCGGTCTGCCGAGCTACGCAGGGAGTTTGATTTCGTCATCGTCGATGCGCCGCCTATGGCGCGGTACGCGGATGCCATCGCTCTGGGGAAGTTATCTGACGGTGTAGTGATGGTCCTCGAGGCGGAGTCGACCCGCCGCAAAGCGGCCCGTGTAGCGGTGGAGAATTTGCGATCGTCAGGAATTCCTGTTCTCGGCGCCGTCCTCAATTAGCCCCCGATGGTGGACCCGCTGCATCTGCCTGCTAAGATAAAGGTTCAAGCACAAACAGCTTCCAAAAAAGCAGGAGAAGCCGCATGTCCCTTAGAATCAATGATACTGCGCCCGACTTTACCGCCGAAACGACCCACGGCACCATCCATTTTCATGAGTGGATCGGCGATGGCTGGGCCATTCTTTTTTCTCACCCCAAAGACTTCACCCCGGTCTGCACCACTGAGCTGGGGAGCGTGGCCGGCCTGGAGCCTGAATTTCGCAAGCGCAACACCAAGGTGATTGGCCTGAGCGTCGATCCGGTGAGCAGCCATGGAAAGTGGGCCCTGGACATCGAAGAGACCGGCGGCTACAAGGTGAACTATCCCATGATCGGCGACACCGAGCTCAAGGTGGCCAAGCTATACGACATGTTGCCCGCCGATTCAGGAGAGACCTCTGAAGGCCGGACGGCCGCGAACAACGCAACCGTTCGCACCGTGTTTATCATCGGTCCGGACAAGAAGATCAAGTTGCACCTGAGCTATCCCATGACCACGGGCCGCAACTTTCCGGAATTGCTGCGGGTCATCGATTCCATGCAGCTGACGGCCAGGCACAAAGTTGCCACCCCGGCGGACTGGAAGCAGGGCGACGATGTCATCATCCTGCCCTCTGTTTCCGACGAGGAAGCCAGAGCAGAAGTATGCCGACGGCTGGAAATCACCCAAGCCTTATCTTCGTCTCGTTCCCCAGCCGGAGTAGCCTCGCCGCGGCATAGGTATGCAAAGAATCGCCTTTCTTTTGCGGTTGCGCCCGGGCACTGAAGAGGCATACGACAAAGCCCATGCAGAAGTTTGGCCGGAGATGCTGGCGCTGCTCAAGCGCGCCGGTATCTCCGAGTACTCCATCTTCCGCCGTGATCAGCTTCTTGTTTTATCGATGCAGGTCGAAAATTTCGATGAGACGTGGGCACGCATCGAAGCCGATCCGGTTAATACTCGCTGGCAGCAGGCGATGGCTCCATACTTTGCGCCGCTTGATCCCTTGCGCCCGGGGGAACGCTTTCCTATGCTGCGCGAAGTTTTCTACATGCCCTAGTTGTAGCTGCGTCACACAATCACTTATCCTTAGGGTTCTGCGAACTTCATGCGCCTTTCCTTAAAGAAAGGCGCAGAAGTGGTCGTGTTTGGCGCTGCGTGCAGGAAATCCGGTGAGGTTATGGCTCCATACTCTGCGCTCGTTTGATTCGCGAGATGTAGGGGGGCGTACCGTTGGTGCGCCTTACAGTGTTCTGACGGATACCATAGTCAGCGGCGAACTGGTCGAGAAGAAGATGGAGCGACTGCCGCAACAGCTTCTTGTTACTTTGCTCCGCCGTCACCACCTCTAGTTCCCCCTCCAGCGTCAGGCTCGCGTAGCCGTGGACCACGCTCCACGCAGTCGCAATCAAGGCTTGTTGCCGGCTGGTAGGTGCTTCCGGCAGCAGCTCCAGCGCCGCCTTCTCCAATAACAGATAGGCCTCGTGTCCAACCTGTTGAACCTCCGGATACTTGTCTTTAGGAATTGCGCCCTCCCACATCACTTTGAAATGAGAGCGGTGTTTCAGGGCAAACTCGACATAGGCGACGCCCATTTCCACCAGGCGCTTGACCTTGTCCCTGGGGTGGCTTTCCGAGGCCCGCGCCAGCGCATCGCGGAACAAAGTAAAGCCTTCCGCGGCGATTTCGGCCAGCAGCGCCTCTTTGTCCTTGAAATGCCGATAAGGGGCGGCCACGCTCACACCCGCCAGGCGGGCGGCGTCGCTCAGGGCGAGGCCTTTGACGCCATGCTCCTCGATCAGCAGCAGCGCGGCCCGCATCAGGGCTGCGCGCAGGTCTCCGTGATGATAGGGCTGTTTCCTGAAGGCGATTTTGGAGGCGATCACGAATTTAATTCTACATGGATGTGAATCCAATTAACATTTATGTTAATCTCTTTCACATGGGCAATCGTGCATCGCAACTGAGAAGGGTAGTGGCCGCGGGGTATGCTGTATCACCCGCGCTGACCGTGCTGGGGTTCATCATGGCAGCCGACCTGGTGTTCTGCGTGCTGGGCCTGGTAGTAGACCGTCGCGTGATTACCGGAGCGCCGGCATGGCTTAAGCCGGCAAAGTTTGCGCTCTCCACTATGATCGCGGCCTGGAGCTTCGCCTTCTGTATTGCATCGACCGGCATCTGGCGTCGGCTCACGCGCGCGCTCGACGTCATTTTGGCCGCCGCCCTGTTCATTGAGATTGCGCTGATTGACATGCAGGCAGCACGGGGCACAACCAGCCACTTCAACTTTGCTACCCGATTGGATGCCGCGGTCTTCGGGGTCATGGGGGTGAGCATCGCCTGCATCTGGCTGGCGATGCTGGCGCTCACGGTGGTCCTCTTCCGCCAGCCCTTTGCTGCGTCTGCCTGGGGATGGTCGCTCCGGTTGGGTATGGTCCTGGCGCTGGTTGGGACAGGCTCAGGGGGTCTGATGACCGTGCCTAACTCACAGCAGCTGGCGCAGGCACATGCGACTGGCCGGCTTCCTATTGCGGGTGCGCACACCGTGGGCGCTCCGGACGGCGGGCGCGGGCTGCCGGTTACCGGGTGGAGCGCCGATCACGGCGACTTGCGTATCGCTCACTTTCTGGGCATGCATGGTTTGCAGGTATTACCGCTGTTCGCCTGGTGGATTGCCCGGCGTCGCGCACGGCCTGACGAGCGGACGCAGCGTAATCTCATCTTTGCGGCAGCCGCCAGCTACCTGGCGCTTTTTGGATTGGTTCTGTGGCAGGCCTTTCGAGGCCAGTCGATTGCACAACCGGATGGTTTGTCTCTCAAAAGCTTTGCTGTGTGGCTGGTGCTTACAGTTGTTACCATGGTCGCGATTAACGGCAGCCGAGTCACCAATACTCTCGCAAGTAAGGAACGCATTTCATGACGGCAGATGGGCTCTTTCGACTTTGCAACAGCACGGCGCTGGCCGGCTGGTTGCTGCTATTGGTGACCGGTTGGTCGGCTCGCGCGTCTCGCGTGATCTCTTCGCTGATCACCGGTCTGCTGGTGCCGGCGCTCCTGAGCGGCCTCTACCTCGTGCTGATCGCCACGCACTGGGGCGGCCACAGAGGTGGATTCAGCTCTCTCAGTGGTGTCATGTTGCTATTTACCGACCGCTGGCTGGTGCTCGCCGGATGGGTGCATTATCTGGCCTTCGACCTCTTCATCGGCAGCTGGCAGGTACGCGATGCGAGGCGCAACCGCGTCCCGTTTGTGCTGGTGGTCCCCTGCCTGGTGCTGACTTTCCTTTTCGGGCCCATCGGGCTACTACTCTATCTGCTTCTGGCAGGCGTGGCCTCACGTGGCAAAGCCTGGCCCGGCCACCCGGCAGTCGTGACCTAGCGAGAAGCCTGTTCTTACCACAGCCATCGGTGCGCTGATACGAAACTCTAAATGCAACGAAACTTGGTTTGATGATTTATAGCACTCCAGTAGCCGGGGCTGTTGGAAAGTGGGAAGCGCGGTTTGCTTTCCACTTTTCAATGGCCCGAAGGGTGAACGGGAGGTGGAACGGCAACATGGCCGATGTTGGACCAGTACTTTACGAAGTCGAAGGCGCCTTCTGGGAGGAACAGTTCAGCAGGAGCTTCCAGCCGAGTGTTTTTCTTGGTCTGGTATTGAGTTTCCAGGCGATGTCTAGAGCTGGTCCTGGGAAAACAGAGACAGATCCGTTGCCTTTGGGAGGTATTGGCGGAGCAGACCGTTGATGTTTTCGGAGATGCCTCTTTCCCAAGGAGCATGGGGATGAGCGAAATAGACAGTGACCCCAGTATTTTTAGTCAGGGTTTGGTGTTGGCTCATTTCGCTGCCCTGGTCAAAGGTCATGGAACGGCGCATCTGGCTTTGAAAGCGATTGAAAATCGTGGTAAAGGACTCCGCGACCGTGTCAGCTTTACGAATGGGCAACTTCCCAGGGCGACAAAGAGGGTTGAGCGCTCCACCAGAGGCCGACCTGAGAGAGGTTACCCTGCCAATGATGAGGTCTCCTTCCCAGGGGCCGTGAACAGTCGCATGGGAACTTCGACAGGTCTTTGGTCGATCAAAGTCATGTCGGGAATGGACGACTGCGTCTATTTTTACCGCGCGCCGGTCTGCGAGCCTGTGTCTGCGGCGCAACAGATCCAGCAGGCTGGCGCGGAGCTGTCCCCGCGGCATGGCATACAGTGCGGTGTAGATGGCTTCATGGGAAAGACGGACCGGATCAGCCATACGAGCCAGTGTGCTCGCGATCTGCACAGGACTCAAGCCTTGGCGAAGACGCTACAGCATGGTCATCCAGAGCGGGTAGCGCGGTTCCAGCTTGCGCTGCCGGCGCGCTTTACCAGCCAACACACGCGCTCTTCGATCAGCGGCCACACAGCGGTAGCCTCCCGCAATGGCGCCCTTGCGCAGCTTAGCTCTCCACCCATTGCGTCGAATCTCACGGCTAATGGTCGACCGGGCTCGCTTCAGACCGGCAGCGATCCCTGCCGGCCTCATCCCTAGGCTCAACTGGGCCTCAATAAAAACCCGCTCCGACAACCCAAGAGGACGAAAACTTCAGGGCATCTGCAACTATCTCCTCTTTCGGAAATGTTGCACTTGTACCTTGAATCCGCCGTGCCCCATATCTCGCTCGTTTTTCGCGAGATGTGGGACACCACTGCGCTAACCCCCTAACTTACGGCTCTGCTCAGCCACTACTTTGAATGGAAGCACCCCCTCCCCTTTGTCATCCCGACCGGAGGAGCGGAGGGATCTGCAGTTCAGCGGACCTCTCGTGGAAATGTTTTTCGACCGAGCGGAGGGCACTGGAGGGATCTCCTGTTCCTCTCAACCAGCAGTCAGCTCACGGTAATCTTCAGCTCGTTCACCGCCCGATACGCCTGGTTGATCGCACAATCGGTGTAGGCGTAAGCATCGGCATCGGCATTGGCGATGGCAATGCGGCCAAACGGCTTCCTTGCCTCGACGCAAGGCAGGGGGCCACCTTCCAACCAGAACGGATCCCACAGAGAGTTGTATTGGTAGGCATATCCGTGTGGCCACCGATTCACCGTGATAGCGGAAATATCGCGCGCGGGATCGAATCCACCGGCGCCGAGGCTGCGGGCAAGCTCCTCCCGGATTTTTCTTTCGAAAGTCTCGAATGAGGTCGCATATAGATCGGCGCGTCCGGCACGATGCTGGCTGCGCGCCGGCAATCCCGGCTTACAGGGATAGCGCTCCATGGTGAGCACGATCGGGTCCTCAGGGCGCTTGGTGCAATGGTAATCGCCAATGCTCACGCGACGGTCAAGGCCGAAATCAGTGAAATAACACCCAGGCGCGGTGACGCTTCGTGTCCCTAACCGTACAAAGCTCTCCCAATTTCTCAGAGCCACGTTGGTGTAAACAATCGGCACCTTTTCCGCCGATCGCAACGCCGCCACCTGCGGTGCCGGCAACTCGCTGGTGAGGTACGGAATGACCGGATGCCAGCAGGCCAGAATGCAGTGGGCCGCCTTTACGGTGCACAACCGGCCCTGCTGCACATAAGTGATCTCCACCTCTTTCGCAGTGGACGGGTCTCCATCATGGCGAACGCGGACGACGGTACTGTTCAGGCGGATACGTGTCGGCTTGCCCGCTTGATCGAGCTGTTCGTAGCGGACCTGAGAAGTGACAACGTCGTCTGCTGAATTGCCGGGTACAGCCTCGGGAATCAGCGAACGCACCAGGAGTCGCGCGATGGAGGAGTTTCCATCAGGGAAATGAAAGAAGTATTTCTCGGCTTCCTCGTTGGGGATGGCATCGCGGCCCATCCCCGGACCCGCACCAGGCTTGAGTTTGAGACCTTCGAAACCGGGCATGTCCAGGCCCCACGCATCCTGAGCCGAGATGGCGTCAATGCCCACGCCATAAAGTGATTTCTGTTCTGGATCCAGCATGGTAACAACCTGGGGATCGACTTTCACCAGCTTGGTCAGGTAGTCGGCATAACTCATACGCGCGAGCTTCGCCTTCTTTTGCTCCGAAGAGATTCCCGGCATCAGGTCCTCGTCAAGCGTAAAGAGGCGCTTCAAATCCGCTTTGGCTTTTTCCGTCAGCGGCGCCTGGGCGTCGAACTCGTGCCACATCTTCTCGCTCAGCCCGGCCGAAGGCTTGACGACGAGGCGATCGGCTCCGAAGGTCTCCTGGTCAAAAAAGATTCTCTGCTTAAGCCCAAGAGAAGCGTAGAGCTTATTGTCCAGGTGCTTGGAGTAGGACGAAACATCGATCCCCAAATCGCGAACGACGCCCTGCGCGACCGCGCTGTAGGGAGCCGGACTCTCGATCGAAAACGTGCCTCCGAAACCCAGCATGAATGTCTTGTCCACCTGAAACTCGTTGCGTTTGGCGTGTCCACCAAAGTCATCGTGGTTCTCGAGGATGAGAACCCGCGCCGTCTTGCCGGCCGCCTGGTGGAAGAAGCGCGCGGAAGAAAGGCCGCTGATGCCGCCGCCCACCACGATCAGGTCGTAGCTCTCGCCGGTGCTTTCTGGCTGCCCGGCGCTGGTCCAGAATGTGCCGTCGCGCAGCCGATGTGCCACCTCAAAAGCACCCGGGTGGCTGCCGCGCATTCCCTGCGCTGCCGGCGGGTCATATCCAGGACGGTCCTGGGGTCCCGGTACTGCCTGGCCAAAGAGAGAAGAGTGCGGGGTGATCGCCGCGGCAATGGCCATGGCCGCTCCGTTCATGAAGTCGCGGCGGGTAATGCGGCAATCCATGCCCAGTTCTTTGTCAGTCCAACTCATCAGTTGATAATCCTCTCTTGCAATACTGGCGTGCCGGTTTCGCCGCGGGTCATCAGCCACTGTGACAGAAAGATGGTGATGACCGAAAACAGGAAGATCAGGGTTGCGATGGCGTTCATTTCCGGAGTCGCGCCGCGCCGCAGGCGTGACCAGATCTCGAGCGGCAGCGTGTTTTCCCTGCCAATCAGGAAGAAAGTGACGGCAATCTCGTCCATGGAGAGAGTGAAGACCAGCAGCGCGGTGCCGAGCAATGAGGTCCGCAAACCGGGAAGAACAATGCGCACCAGGGTCTGCAGCCGGCTGGCTCCCAGGTCCGCAGAAGCTTCTTCAAGCGAGCGATCGAGCTTGGCCAGCCCGGCGAAAATCTCCGTCGCCGCGACCGCCGTCAACGCGGTCGAATGGCCGAGAATCACGGTGACCAGGCTCAGATGGAATCCACTGCTCACCGTCAGCAAAAGCAGCGAGATGCCGGTGATCACCCCGGGAACGATCAGCGGCAGCAGCACCAGCCGTTGAAAGGCCGCTTTGCCCGGGAACGAATAGCGATCGAGCGCATAGGCCGCGGGAAAACCAATCAACATCGACAACACAACGGTGGAGAGGGCGACGATGGCGCTATTGCCGACTGCGTTCCACATGGCGGAGTCGTCAAACAGGGTGCGGTACCAATCGAGCGTCCAATGTTGCGGCGGAAAGCCCCCCACGCCATCACGGTTGAAGGAGTAAATCACCAGCACCACGATGGGCAGATAGAGAAAGGCATAAGCGGCGCCGGCGTAGGCCAACGAAAGCGCGCGGCCGGTCTTCATGCAACCCTCCAGCGGCGTTCGAGCCTTTGGGTGACGGTGAGAATGACAAGCACCATCACCAGGATCAGAACCGCGACCGCCGCGCCCAGCGGCCAGTTGTAATCCGCGCCGAAGAGGTTGGCCACGATATTGGCGATCATCACGCTGCTCGGCCCACCCAGGAGCAGGGGCGCCAGAAAGTCACCGAAACTGAGCAAAAAGGCAAACGTGGCGCCAGAGAGAACGCCGGGCAGCGAGAGAGGGAGGATTACCCGGGTAAAGGTCTGCCAGGCCGTTGCCCCCAGATCGCTCGAAGACTCGAGCAGCTCATGGGGAATCTTTTCGAGCGACGCCACCACCGGGAGCACCACAAAGGGTACATAGATGTGGGTCAGCGTGACGATCACGGCAAACGGGCTATACAACAGGAAGCCGAGAGGATGTCGGGTTGCGTGGCACCACAGCAACAGGGTATTCATCACACCCTCATTGCCGAAGATGACCTTCCAGGCGTAGGCGCGGACCAGGTAGCTGATCCACAGCGGGATAATCACCGCCTGGTAAAGCATCCGCCGGTACTTGCCGGCTTGAAACACAAGAAAGCAAGCCAGGGGATAACCGATGAGCAGTGAGAGCGCCACTACCGAGAAAGCGATACGCATGGAGCGGAGGATGACAGTGAGGTAGAGCGGCGTGTTGACCAGGTGCAGATAATTCGCGAGCGTTGCATGGCGAAGCACTTGCTGCCCGGCGTCCAGGCTCCAGAAGCTGTAACAAAAGAGCAGGCAATAAGGGGCGAACAGAAAGAGAGCAATCCAGGCGAACGGAGGCAGAGTCACCAGCCATGCAGACAAACGAGACCGGGGCATCTATTCGTGCTCCAGAATAACCAGGTCTTGCGCTTCGAAAGCAAAGCCGCTGCCGTTGCTGCGCGGCCCGGCAACCCGCGCCGAAAGCTCCATGCCCCCCGCGCAGCGCAGCGTCAGCAGAGAATCAGCTCCGTGAAACTGTTCCGCAACTACGTCAGCGACAAATTGCACTAGCTGCCCGCCCGTTTTTTCCGAGGCGGGCGCGATGCATTCAGGGCGCAGCGAAAAAGTGACCGGACCGTCCATGAGCCCGACGGGTACCGAGAAAGCACCGCAGTCCGCCACGCCCTGCCGAACGGTCCCAGAGACCAGGTTGCTCTTGCCTAGAAACGAGGCGGCATAGGCGGTGCGCGGGGTGGAGTAGATCGCGCGCGGGGTGCCGCACTGCTCTACCTTGCCGTGGCGAAGCAAAACCACGCGATCGGAGATAGCCAGCGCTTCGCTCTGGTCGTGGGTGACGAAGATGAAGGTAATGCCCACCTCCCGCTGCAACAGCTTCAGCTCACGCTGCATTTCCAGGCGCAGATTGGCGTCCAGGGCCGAGAGCGGTTCATCGAGCAACAGCAGCCTGGGCCGGTTGACCAGCGCCCGGGCCAGCGCCACCCGCTGCTTTTGCCCTCCGCTGATTTGCCGCGGGAAGTGTTTGGCAAATGGCTCCATGTGGACTTTCTTGAGCGCCTCCCCAACGCGCGCGGTCATTTCGTCGCGCGCACATCCCCGCACCCGCAAGCCGTAGGCTACGTTGTCAAAAACGCTCATGTGGGGAAAAAGGGCATAGCTCTGGAACACGGTATGGATCGGCCGGCGGTGCGGCGGCATGGCATCGAGCCGCTGCTCCTCAAGCAAAATGCGTCCGGCGGTTGCCTCCTCAAACCCGGCCAGGATGCGCAGCAGCGTCGTCTTGCCCGAGCCGCTCTCGCCCAGCAGGGTGAGAAACTCGCCCTGTTCCACGTCCAGCGAAATAGATTCGAGCACCGTGTGCTCGCCGAAACGTTTGCCTACGCCCTCCATGCGCAGAAAGCTGCTCACTGGCTGGCCTTTACTTCGTTCCATATCTCGGTATATTTCGCCCGCCGCGGCACATCCTGCCAGAAGACAATCTGGCGCTGATAGGCATCGATATCGTCCAGGTGCAGGCTGTGCCGTTGCTCCGCTGTCATCAACGCGGCGGCTTGCGGGTTAGCCGGGATGTATCCCGTAACATCGCTGAGTTGCTTTTGCGTCTGGGCAGAGATGAGGTAGTTCAATAGCTGGTAGGCGAGTTCCTTGTTGTCGCTGGAAGAGGTGATCATCAGGTGATCGATCCACCCGGTGGTGCCTTCGGCGGGAATCTCTTCCTGGATAGGCAACCCGCTCTTGTGCAGCTGGTTGGTCACCAGCGGCCAACCCATGGCCGCGATCACTTCGTGGTTCTGGAACAGGTTGGTCAGCTCTCCGCCGGTGGTCCAAAGCTTGCGGATATTGGGCTTCAGCGCGATCAGCTTTTGCTTTACCTGCTGCAGTTGCGCATCGTCCAGGTTATAGATGGCCGCCGGGTCCGTCTTGCCGAAGCCGAGCACCTCGGCCGCCATGTACATGGTGGAAAGGTCGTCCCAGAACGATAGCTTGTTGGCAAATTTCGGATCCCACAGCTCGGCCCAGGTCGCGGGCGCCTTGGCAAAGGCGGTGGTGTCGTAGAGCAGGGGATTGGGCCCCCAGGTGAGGGGCACGCCGTAGACCTTGCCGTTTTGCCTGACCAGCGGCCTGGAGGTGAGGTTAGGCAGAGAGCTGGGTGTAGTTGGGGATCTTGCTCAGATCGAGCGGAGCGACCAGGCCAGAACGGCTGAGCATGGTGGCCACGTCGCTCGAGGGCGAGATCACGTCGTAATTGGAAGAGGCGCCCCCGCGTAACTTAGCTACCAGCTCATCGCTGGACCCCATATAGGCCGCGGTTACTTTGCATTGGCATTTGGCTTCGAAGCCCTGGATGAAAGAAGGGTCGGCATAACCCTCCCATACCAGCAGGCTCAGCGTGGGCGGTGCCTTCTTACAGCCGGCAAGAATGGCAAGCGCCGCCACGCTGAAAAGTAGAAGTGTTCTTTTGAACAAAGGCTGCTCCAAACTTCCAGTTATGGGTGAATTGTGGGGCACTCACAATTTCTTTGACCGACAGGTTTTTCTCGAGGACGGGGCCGGATTGGCTAATTTTCCGAAATTACTACAAGGGTCTACCCGTGGCAACGTCTTTCCTGAGACACTTTATAAGTCATATAATGCGATCAGGGTTCCTCCAGCGAATGTCTTCTCTCTCCAGTTTCGCAGCACCCCGCCTCGCCGGCACGTTCTGCCGGATGCGGTGGTTTCTCCGCTATGCCCGCGGCGAAGCCCGGCTGTGCCGGCGGCCCAAACCTATGCTCCTCGAAAGCTAGAGCATTTTTGCTAAGGGTGTAGACGAGGAAACCGAACCCGACGCGGCCATTCGGCCAAAGAATGGCCGCACATAACTGATCTACACCGGACCAGAGTATTAGCAAAAATGCGTTAAAGCATTCTCCTAGCTGCCACCCGGCCTCTGCACGATTGACCGCCCCCTGGGCAAAGGATGAATCCCCATGTACCACCTTCTCGAGAAGGAACTCGCCACTTTTGAAGCACGTACCCCCGGTTCGAAAGCCGCCCTCAAGCGGGCGCAACCCCGCATGCCGCTTGGCGTCGCCAGCAACTTCCGCAGTTACGAGCCCTGGCCGCTGTTTGTAAAAGACGCCAAGGGAACCCACATTCACGATCTCGACGGCAACGAATACATCGATTTCAATCTGTGCTTTGGCGCCCTGATGGCGGGTCACTGCCACCCGGCCGTGGTTGCCGCAGTGCAGGAGCGGCTGGTTACCGGCACCATGTACGGCATGCCGCACACCCTGGAATATGACCTCGCAGACGAAATTTGCCAGCGCTTTCCCGTGGAGCAGGTGCGTTTCGGCAGCAGTGGAACCGAGGTCACCATGCACGCCATCCGGATCGCGCGTGGCTTCACCGGGCGCGACAAAATTATCAAGATGGAAGGCGCTTACCACGGCGTGCACGACTCCGTCCTGGTGAGCATGAAGCCTAAGCTCGATCTCGTCGGCGATCCCGATCGGCCCAACCAGGTACCGGCCTCGGGCGGAGTTCCCGCCGACACGGTGAAGAACACGCTGGTGGCGCAGTTCAACGACCTGAAGGCGGTCAACGGCCTTTTTAAGGAAAATCCAGGCCAGATTGCCGCCGTCATCGTGGAACCCATCATGATGAACATCGGCATCTGCATGCCGGAGCCGGGCTACCTGGAAGGTTTGCGGGAGATCTGCACCCGCGAGGGCGCGCTGCTCATTTTCGACGAGGTGAAGACCGGCGCCAAGCTGGGCCGCGGCGGAGCCTGTGAGTACTTCAACATCAAGGCTGACATCGTGACTTTGGCCAAGTCTATCGGCGGTGGATTTCCCCTGGCTGCGTTTGCCGCCAGCAAAAAGGTGATGGATGTGATCGCAGAGCAGAAGGTCTTCCACGCCGGCACCTATGCCACCAATCCGCTGGTCATGGCGGCAGGGATTGCGACCTTTCGTGAAGTGCTCACGCCCGCAGGCTACACTCACATCGGCAAAGTGAGCGATGCCCTGGTTTCCGGTTACAAGCAGATTGTGCAGAAGACCGGCCTCGAGGCCTATGTGGAGAGCGCCGGAGCGAATGGTGCCATGCTGCTCTATCGCCACAAGATTCGTAACTATCGCGATTGGCACGCGGTGGATACGGATCTGTGGAAGCTCTACTGGTTCGGTATGTTGAACCGCGGCGTGATGGCGCAGCCTTACTGGTGGGATGAACAGTGGACCATCTCCGTCGCTCACTCCATGGCGGATGTGGACAAGCACCTCTCGGCCTTTGAAGAAGTGGCGCCGGCACTGGCCCAGGCACAGCAGGAAACTCTGGCGCCTGCAATCAGGTAGTGGTAGTAGTGGGCGGCGGCATCATCCCGCCGCCCACAGCAGAAAGGATCCAATATGGCTGTCTCCCAGACCAGTTGTGAACCGATGTTAATCAACGGAAAATGGACGGAAGGTTCTTCCGGCAAGCGCATTCCTGTCTACGACCCTTCCACCGAAGAGGTCATCGCAGAAATTCCTGATGCCAGTGCAGCCGATATCGACGCCGCCGTGGCCGCGGCGCGCTACGCCTTCGACGAAGGCGGGTGGCCGCAGACCACGGCCCAGGATCGAGGCCGCATCCTCTTTCGCATTGCGGCCAAGCTCCGGGAAGAAGCCCCGCAGCTTGCGGAGTTGGAGTCGCGCAACTGCGGCAAGCCGATCGTCGAATCGGAGTACGACATCGCCGACGCCGCCACCTGCTTTGAGTACTACGGCGGCCTGGCCAACAAGGTCTCCGGCCTGGTCAACCCCGTTCCCGACAATGCGCTCAGCCTCTCGTTGAAAGAGCCGGTTGGGGTTGCAGGGCAGATCATTCCCTGGAATTACCCCATCGGCATGGCCGCGTGGAAGCTGGCCCCAGCGCTCGCCGCGGGCTGCACCTGCGTGTTGAAGCCGGCGGAGCAGACGCCGCTGACCATGTTGAAACTGGCCGGCTGGCTGGCGGAGTGTGGAGTACCCGCCGGCGTGGTCAATGTGGTGACCGGACTGGGTGAGACCGCGGGCGCCGCCATCGTCGCCCATCCCGCCGTGGACAAGGTGGCCTTCACCGGATCGGCTTCGGTAGGCAAGCTGATCATGAAATCCGCTGCCGATACCCTCAAGCGCGTCACCCTCGAGCTGGGGGGCAAGTCGCCCAACATCTTCTTTGCCGATGCGGACTTTGAAGCTGCCATCGACGGCGCGCTGTTTGGGATCTTCATCAACCAGGGCGAAGTCTGTTCGGCCGGCAGCAGGGTGCTGGTGCAGCGGTCTATTTATCCAAAATTTCTCGAGGCGATGACGGAAAAGGCGCGCACCATCAAGCTGGGGCCGCCGCTCGACCGCTCCACCAAGATGGGTCCGCTGGTCAGCCGCGAGCAGTACGACCGGGTTTCTGCCTATCAGCAGCTGGGCAAGTCCGAAGCCAAGCTCGCGCTCGGCGGCGGCCGGCCTGCTCACTTAAGCCGCGGATACTACGTGGAGCCGACGATTTTCTACGACGTCGATAACTCCTCGCGGATCGCGCGGGAAGAGATCTTTGGGCCAGTGGCTGCCGTCATCCCTTTCGAAGACGAGCGCGAAGCCCTGCGCATCGCCAACGACACCTCCTTCGGACTGGCTGCCGCCGTGTGGTCGCGCGACATTTATCGCGCCCTGCGCATGGTCAAGGCCATCCGCGCCGGAGTGGTGTGGGTCAATCATATGCAGCCCACGTACGTAGAAGCGCCGTGGGGCGGGTTTAAGCAATCGGGGTTTGGCAGGGAACTGGGGATCCATGGCATCGACGAATATCTCGAGACCAAGCAGGTGCATATCAATCTGAATGAAGCGCCGATCGGATGGTATTGAAATGTCCTCTATTCGACTGAAGACAGAAATTCCGGGACCCAATTCGCGCGCGTTGACGGCTCGCCGGTCGCAGGCCATCCCGCGTGGGGTCTACGCCTCCACACCGCTGTTTGTCCGTCACGCCGAGGGAGCAATCCTCGAAGATGTCGACGGCAACCGCTTCATCGACCTGGGTGGCGGCATCGGCTGCACCAACGTTGGCCATCGTAATCCGCGAGTGCTACGCGCACTTCGCTCTCAGCTGGACGCCTTTCTCCATCTCTGCTTCCAGGTGACCGGCTACGAGAGCTATGTCGAGCTGGCAGAAAAGCTCAACCAGCTCACGCCCGGCAGCTTTGCCAAGAAGACTTTTCTGGTGAACAGCGGTGCGGAGGCAGTGGAGAATGCGGTAAAGATCGCGCGCGCTTTTACCGGCCGTCCCGCAGTTCTCTCCGTGGAAGATGGCTTTCACGGCCGCACCATGCTGGGCCTGTCCCTCACCAGCAAAACCCACCCCTACAAAGAAGGTTTCGGCCCGTTTCTGCCCGATGTCTATCGCATCCCGTACGGAGTGCCCGCCAATGCGCGGCTCTCCAACCGGGGACCGATGACCGCGGCGCAGGTAAACGAATTGCTCGATCAGACCTTTCGCCGTGTGGTGGCGGCTGAATCCGTCGCCGCCATTGTGGTAGAGCCGGTGCTGGGCGAAGGAGGCTTCGTCGTGCCGCCGGCTGGATTTTTGCCAGCGTTGGCGCAGATCTGCCGCAAGCGCGGTATCGTCTTTATCGCCGACGAGGTACAGACCGGATTTGGCCGCACGGGCGAACTTTTTGCCAGTACGTACTTTGATATCGAACCCGATCTCATCCTCACCGCCAAGTCTCTTGGTGGCGGCATGCCCCTGGCGGCGATCACCGGCCGCGCGGAGATCATGGATGCCCCCGGGCCCGGCGGCCTGGGTGGAACATTCGGCGGCAACCCCGCATGTTGCGCTGCGGCATTGGCGGTGCTGGAAGAATTTGCCGATGGTCAGTTACTCGCGCGTGCCCGCTCGCTGGGGGAACAATTTCAGCGGCAGGCTACCGCCTGGCAACGGCAGCACCCCTTCATCGGAGATGTTCGTGGAGTAGGCGCTATGCAGGCCATGGAGTTTGTCGAGGCCAATGGAGTGCCTTGCGCCCCGGCCGCGAAAAAGCTGGTGCAGCATTGTCTGCACCATGGTGTGCTGGTGTTAACCGCGGGCACCTATGACAACATCATCCGCCTGCTGATGCCGCTGACCATGACCGATGACGAATTCAACCAGGCGTTGCAGGTGTTGGAGGACGGGCTGAGCACCGTTGCTGCCGAGTTGGGAGAACTCGCCGGCGCCGCGCAGTAGACGGATGGTCGCCGCAAACTTAAGGATTGAAGCCGCATCGACCGCGAATGCATCGGACCTATCGCGGCTTTATATCGCCTACCGCGTTTTTTATGGTGAAGCGGCGGAGGAGCAGCGCGCCGCAGCCTTTATTCTCGACCGCTTGATGGTTTCGTCGGGGCGGTATTTTCTGGCCTGGAACGAGCGCAACGCGATCGGCTTTATGCATCTGATGCCTTCCACCAATACGCTGGCGATGCGCCCCATCTGGTTGCTGGAAGATCTCTATGTGGATACACCGGCCCGCGGCCAGGGTATTGCCACCGCGCTGTTAAGCCATGCGGAAGCCTTCGCCCGCAGCACTGGCGCCGAACGTCTCACCCTGGCCACCGCCCACGATAACCTGGTGGCGCAACACATTTACAAGAAGCTCGGCTACGTGCGCGAAGAGCACTTCCTGTATTTTCATCGTTTGCTGGCAGGAGAGCCCGATGTTACAACTCGAGTGCGCTGACCTGATCCTCAGCCATGCATGGATCGACAATCAAAGAATCGGGTCGAGTGACGGCCGAAGCTTCACCGTAGAAGACCCTGCGGATGGCACAATTCTGGCCACCCTGCCCGATTGCGGCCCGGTCGAAGCTGAGGCTGCTGTCAACGCGGCGCATCGGGCCTTCTCCGGCTGGCGCGCATTGCTGGCCAAAGAGCGGGCACAGCATCTGCAGGCGTGGCTGGCGATGATCAGGAAGCACGCGGAAGATCTGGCGCGTCTCATTTCGTTGGAACAGGGCAAGCCGCTCACCGAGAGCCGCGGCGAAGTAGCCTATGGCGCGGCCTACATTGAGTGGTTTGCCGAAGAGGCAAAGCGCGTGTACGGGGATGTGATTCCCGAACCTGCTCATGGGCGCAGGATCCTCGTGACGAAAGAACCTGTGGGTGTCGCCGCAGCGATTACTCCGTGGAATTTCCCCATTGCAATGCTGGCGCGCAAGATAGCACCCGCGCTGGCGGCCGGCTGCACGGTCATTGCCAAGCCGGCGGAAGATACTCCGCTGTCTGCGCTCGCGCTGGCGTTTCTGGCGGCCAAGGCCGGCATTCCTGCCGGTGTGATCAACGTTGTTCCCGCTTCCCGGGAGCGCGCTGCGTCGGTCGTCGACCCTTGGTTGAACGATTCGCGGGTGCGCAAGCTGTCGTTTACCGGATCGACCCCTGTGGGCAAGCATCTGGCACGCGGTTCCGCGTCTACGCTCAAGCGGCTTTCGCTCGAGCTCGGCGGCAATGCTCCTTTTATCGTCTTTGACGATGCCGATCTGGATGCCGCGGTGACAGGTCTGATGGCGTCCAAGTTCCGCAATGCGGGGCAGACCTGCATCTGCGCCAATCGGATCTATGTTGCTGCCGCGGTCTACGACGTCTTCGCTGAAAAGCTGGTCCGGGCTGTCTCTGCGCTGCGGGTTGGACGGGCCGGCGGAGATGCTGAAATCGGCCCGCTGATCAACGCCAAGGCGGTCGACAAAGTAGAGCGCCACGTCGCCAATGCGATCGAACGGGGAGCGCGCGTCCTGATCGGCGGCAAGCGCCACGCTCTCGGCCGCTATTTCTTTGAACCCACGATTCTGGCCGATGTGGACGCAACCATGGACGTCGCCTGCGAAGAAACATTTGGGCCGGTAGCTCCGCTTTTTCGCTTCCATAGCGAAGACGAGGTGATCGCGGCAGCCAACGCGACTCCCTTCGGCCTCGCTGCTTATTTCTATTCCCGCGATCTGGCCCGAGTCATGCGCGTTTCGGCGCAACTTGAGTCGGGGCTGGTTGGCGTCAACGAAGGAGCCATCTCGACCGAGCTCGCTCCCTTCGGCGGCGTTAAGGAGTCTGGTTATGGACGTGAGGGTTCGATGTATGGCATCGACGAATACCTGCAAACGAAGTATGTCTGCCTGGGCGGGCTAGGCGCGGTAAAGTAGCTAATAAAGGAAAACACTCATGAGCGAGACCGTAACCGACATCACGATGACGAGCCAGGAAGTATCCGAGTGGACCAAGAAGCTGAATTACGGCACCTGGCGCTACCAGAAGAGCTGGAATCCGCTGCACGTTGTCGATGCGGAGGGCTGCTATTTTACGGACGGGAGTGGCAAACGCTACCTCGACTTCTCTGCGCAGTTGATGTGTTGCAACCTGGGGCACAAGAATCAAGCCGTAATCCAGGCGATTGAAGAGCAGGCGCGAAAGCTGGCATACATCATGCCAGGCTACGCAACCGATACGCGGGTGGAACTGAGCCGTCTTCTACTCGAGGTATTGCCAGAGGGGCTGACCAAGTTCTTTTTCACCACTTCGGGCACCGAGGCAAATGAGGCTGCCTTCAAGATCGCCCGCATGTACAGCGGCAAGACCAAAATCATCGCACGCTATCGCTCGTATCACGGATCCACCATGGCCTCGATCGCTGCCACGGGCGATCCTCGCCGCTGGCCCATGGAACCGGGCGGAAAGGGACAGGGCTTTTTGTTCGCGCCCGAGGTCAACTGTTACAAATGTCCGATCCGGCATACCTATCCGGAGTGTGGTATTGCCTGCGCGGATTACCTGGAGCACATGATCGAGAACGAAAGCGATGTTGCCGCGGTCATCGTGGAGCCGGTGGTTGGCACCAACGGCGTGCTGGTGCCCCCGCCGGAATACATGCCCAAGCTGCGCGCGATTTGTGACCGTCACGGAGTCTTGTTGATCGCCGATGAAGTGATGTCAGGTTGGGGCCGCACCGGGGAGTGGTTTGCGTTGGACAATTGGGGGGTGAAGCCGGACATTCTGGTTACCGCCAAGGGCATCACTTCGGCCTACGTCCCGCTTGGCCTTTGCGCTACGACAGGCAAGATCGCCGAATTTTTCGAGGATCACTTCTTCGCTCACGGGCATACCTATGAGGCGCATCCGATTACGCTGGCGCCCGCCGTGGCGGCAATTAAAGAGCTGCAGCGGCTTGACCTGGTGAACCGCGCCCGTGAGATGGGGAAATACATGGGTGAAAAGCTGCACGCGCTCAAGCCCAAACATCCGTCTATCGGAGAGGTGCGTGGGCTGGGCTTGTTCTGGGCGTTAGAAATGGTGAAGGACCAGGTGAGCAAAACACCCTTCAACACCAAGCAGGACAAGGTAGACGGGAAGGTAACTGTCGTTGATCGCGTTGCCGCAGAAATGATGAAGCGCGGCGTTTCTCTTCAAGCCTGGATCAGCCACTTCGTGATTGCGCCGCCCCTGATCATCGAGAAGCACGAAATAGACTTTGCGGTTGAGCAGCTAGATCAGTCTTTGGTGATCGCCGACACTGCGATTGCACAGTAATGGAGCGACTGTCTGGATTGTCAAGGCTTTGTATCAGGGCACGACTTTAGCCTCGGCGCCCTTGATACAAAGACGGGGCAAACCGCGTAGGGACCTGCTGTTTCAAACACGCTTCAGGTCGCGAGCGAGAAGCCGGTGAAACAAGTGCTCCCCGGTCTCCCGGCGCACCGAGAGCCGGCCCGCCCCATAGGCGCGGGAACCTAGGCCGCGCTGCACTGACTCGCAGATATCCACATCCTCTGCCTGCACCCGATCGCTGACCGCAACACTTTGGGCGTTGTACTCAGCGCTGGAGTCACCAAAGAAGAAATCAAACACAACCAGGCACTTCTCCTGGCCCAGTGGAAGAACCAGGTTGGTGTCCATGACGCCCGCGTAGAGGTTGATCATGAAATTGGGATAGAGCCAGTAGTAGTAGGCGTGATCGCCGGTTCGAGTGTTCGCGACCGACGCATCTTGGGAAGCCACCATGGGGCTCGATTGAAGCGTATAGTGCGTTCCATTTTCAATCGTGTATTCGCTATAGTCGAGCACGCTGTTGAGGGCTTTGTGCAGGTGCGGGACGTGGTAGCCGCCATCGAGGTAGTTATCGACGTAAACCTTCCAGTTGCAGGCCAGCGTATAGCTCCTGCGAGCAAAAAAGCGCAGACCAGAAACCGAGATCCGTTGCGCCAGGTCGCCCAGGTAGCTTTCGAGTGGCGGCGCCTCCTGGTTCAGGTTGACGAAGATAAAGTTTTCCCAGCTGGCGGCGAGCACCGGCACCAGCCCATTGGCTGCGCGATCGAAGTTACACACACCCGCGAACTCAGGTGCGCCTTTGAGCGAACCATCCAGCCCGTAGGTCCATCCATGATAGGGGCAGCGTAGATGCTGCGCGACTCCGGAGGGCGCTGTAGCCACGGCAGCAGCGTGATGGCGGCAAACATTGTAGAAGGCTCGCAGTTGGTCATCCGCTCCGCGAACGACGACGAGCGGCTCGCCGGCCAGGTCAACGGTAAAAAACTGTCCTGTGCCGGCGACTTGATCCGCACGTCCAACCGCGATCCAGTTGCTGCCAAAAACCTGGTCGCGTTCCAGGCGCCCGATGCGCTCGTCAAGATACCAGGCGGCCGGGATGGTGTAAGCGTATTCGAGAGGCGCTTCCTCATCGTAGAGCGCCAGCACATCGTCGAGAGACTCGTTCATAGCGCGATCCCTTCGCTGAGCGCAGCAGCCCGGCTTATAGACCGTTGCCCGCGCAGGTAAACTGCCATGCCTGCGAGTAGCACCACCAGGGTCATGGCGACGATCTTGAATAGCGCCGTCCCGGGATTTCGTTCATCTTCTGCAGGAAACGCGGCCAGAATGATGGCGGCCGTGGTGGAGAAGAAGCCCAGGCAAGCCAGGGGAATGGCCACGCGTTTGCCTCCGGGCAGGCGAAGGGCGCCCGAGGGAGCAGGGCGCGATTGCAGCCGGATCATTGCCGCAAAAACGAACAAGTAAGGAATGAAGTACGTGATGAGGGCCATGCTGACCAGCAAATCATACGTAGCCTTGACGCTGGTACCCGCCTGGCTAAGGACGCCAAAGACAATCCCCGCAAGACCATACGAAATGAGAGCCACGTAAGGAGTCTTCCACCGCGAGTGGATGCGGCCAAAGACTGCAGGCAGGTAATGGTGGATACCCACAACGAACGGCAGCCGCGCGGTGGATGAGAGATACGCCGCGGCCGCACCTACGTTGCTGATGCCGACCAGGATAGCGACGGGCGCAATCAGCCCAGCCAAACCGAGCCGGCGGCAAAGAAAATCGATAGCGGTCATAAAACCACCCAGGCCGCTGATGCTGCTTGGCGGGCAGTGCGACCAGCATGGCAACCGTTCCAGCGAGATAACCAATGGTGATCACGACGCCCGCCAGCAGCAAAGCCCGGGGGACAACACGCCGCGCATTCTTGATTTCATCACCCATAAACGAAGCGCATTCGCATCCGCTGAAGGCGAAGAAAATCGTGGACCAGAAGATGAGATCCCTCACCTGGACACGGGGAACGGCGCCCGCCCAGGTGAAATGGGTGGCGGAGCCAAAGCGTGAGAACGACAGCACACCCAGCGCGATCAGAATCAACACCGGCAGCGCCATGCCGATCGCGCCAAGATTATTGAGCCACTTGCCAATACCCAGGCCGAGTACGTTGAGCACGGTAATCAGCACCAGCATGCCGATAGTAAAGAGGAGGTAGTAAATGTTTGCATCTGCCAGATGGCGGCCGCGAGGAGAGGCGAAAAGAAGACTGCTAGCGGCGAAGTACAGCACAGAACCGAAGTAGGGAAGGTTGCTCATCCAATACGACCACGCTGCCATGAAGCCGGCAAACTCGCCGTAGGCCTCGCGCGTCCAGATGTAGAGGCCGCCTTCCTGGGGATAGCGGGACGAGAGCTCGAGCACGCACCCGGCGAGGGGCAGAAAGAATCCGCAAAAACCCAGCACCCATATTGCGATGGCGGATTCGCCCGCAGCCGCAGCAGTTGCAATCCAGCGCAGGCTGAGGCCGCTGACGATATAGAACAGAAAGACATCACGAATACCGAGTGCTCTTTTAAGCTTCTCAGTTGCCATCGCTCGACCTCATGTCTTTCAGCACTGCCATGGCGGCGTTGCGGCCGTTCATCGCGATCACACTTCCGCCGGGGTGGGTACAGGCGCCGCAGAGGTAAACCCCAGGCATCGAGGTCCGGGCAGCGAAGCGGTGGCTCCACATGTTCGACGGCAGGCACTCGCCTTGAAAAATGTGCCCCCCGGTGAGACCAACCTTCTCCTCAATATCCGGTGGGCCCATCACCTGTGCTTCCAGCACGGCGTCGGGTATGTTGGAGCAAAAACGGCCGATGGAGTCGAAAGCCAGCTTGCGCACCCGCTCGCGATGGTCCTCCCAAGAGCCGTTGGCGAACGTGTGCGGCACGTACTGCGCAAACACACTCATGGTGTGCTGGCCGGCGGGAACCACGCTGGCATCATGCACGCTCTGGAAATAAATCTCGCACCACAGGCGCTCGGGCAACTCGCCCTTTTTACTGGCGGCGAAACCGGCTTTCCATTCCGCGTGGGTCAGTGGAGCATTGATCTGGCCGTAGTGATGAGGCTGCAACTGGCCGGGCCGAGCAATAAACTCGGGCAGCTCGCGCAACAACACGTTCAGCTTCACGGTGCAGCCTTCAATCGGCAGATGCTCGACCTTGCACCGGAAGTCAGAACTGGCCGACTTGCCCAGCAGGCGGAGCGTAACTACCGGATCAGCGTTCGAGATCACCACCGGAGCGGAGATGCGTTCGCCACCTTGGAGCAGAACGCCTTCCCCGGGCAGGATCTCTGCGACCTCAACTCCCGCAGCCACCACCGCCCCGGCTTCGCGCGCGGCGTCGCAGAAATAGAAGGAGACCATGCCCATGCCACCCTGAACGTAGCCCCACATGCCGGGAATACCGCCCAGCCGCCCGGAGGAGTGGTGATAGCGGATCGAGGCTGTGCCGGGATCAAACGGGCTGGCGTTGGTGCCGATGACTCCCTGGCCGAAATACGCATATTGCAGCCGCTCGTCTTCAATGTAATGGGCGACGAACTCCGCCATCGACCAGTGGAAGAGCACCTGGCGCGCTTCCTCGTCTTTGCCCAGGCGAGCGTCGATCTCATCCTGGGAAGGAGCATCGCCGATCCATAAATCGCGCGGGACATCGCGATCGCCGGCCGGCCGCAACGCATCGCGCAGGCGCCGGATCACTTCGGTCATCGCTTTCCAGCCCTTCACATCGCGAGGAGAAAAGCGCCGGACCTCCTCTTCGCACGCATCGTCGTCATCCCAAAGCTGAACACTGCTTCCGTCGAGGAAGGGAACAAACAGGCCGTTCGAAGCGGGTGTCCAATGAAAACCGCGCCCAACCAGGTTCAGCTCATCGACCACCAGCGGATGGAGAAGTCCGGCGAGGTACGCGCACGGCGACATCAGGACACCGGGGAAGGGCTCCTCGATGGTACAGGCGCCTCCCACGCGCGAGCGGCTTTCGAGCACCAGGACGCGCTTGCCGGCGCGTGCCAGGTAAGCCGCGCACGCGAGGCCGTTATGACCGGCCCCGACCACGATCGCATCCCAGGGGCGGGAAGCGAGTTGTGAAATGGGCGCCGGGAGGCCGATCTCGCCGAGAACGGCGGCTGTGGGCGAGGTGGTGCTGCGCGGTGCCGCAAGACTCATGCTCTACCCCGAAGCCGATCGAGTGCACGGCGATTGCGTTTCGATGGTTTGCCTGCACTCATGACTTCCCAGCGCGGCATCGCTTTACGTTCTTCTGCCAGCTGCAGGCGCGCAGCCCTGCTGGCCTCGGTTTCACGGTAAAGCGTTTGCGCCACTGCCGCCGGTCCCCGCACTTCACTCAGAAGCAGCACCTCCACCTGAAAGTCGCCACCCTCGTTCTTTACTTGTAACAGGTCGCCCACGCGAACCGGGCGCGCGCTCTTGGCTGGCTGTCCATTCGAGGTAACCCGCCCCAGTTCGCATGCCTTTGCCGCCAGCGATCGAGTCTTGAAGAACCTCGCCGCCCAGAGCCATTTGTCCATCCGTACATCGGCCATGCTTTATTCTCTGCTAAGGGGCTGCAAAATGAACCACCATACACAGGTCGAGCGCGTGGCGAAGGCCCTGGACAATCTTCGTATTGAGATACCCTCCTGGGGCTTTGCCAACACCGGGACGCGCTTCGGTAAGTTTATTCAGCCTGCGGCAGCAACGTCGATGGAAGAGAAGTTCGCCGACGCAGCCCAGATCAATCTGCTCACTGGTGTCACCCCGACCATGGGCTTGCACGTGGAATGGGATCTTCCCGATGGTGTAGCGAGTGTACCGACGATCCGGACGCTCGAAAAGAAGTACGGTATACGTGCCGGATCCATCAACCCCAATCTCTTCCAGGCGCAGGAATACAAATTTGGGTCCATTTGCAACCCTGATCCTGAAGTGCGGCGTAAGGCTCTTGCACACCTTCTCGACTGTGTAGAGATTGCCCGGCAACTGGGATCGCAGGACATATCTCCCTGGGTTTCCGATGGATCAAATTACCCGGGAACTCAGAATATACGGCAGCGCATCGGCTGGATGGAAGAGATCTTCAGCCAGGTGCATGCGGCTCTACACCCCGATCAGCGGCTGCTGATCGAGTACAAGCCATTCGAGCCGGCCTTTTACCACACCGACATTGCCGATTGGGGCATGGCGCTGGAGTTGGCCCGACTGGCGGGTCCGCAGGCCAAAGTGTTGGTCGACACCGGCCACCATTACCAGGCCCAGAATATCGAGCAGATCGTCGCCTGGCTGTTGCGCCTGGGAATGCTGGGCGGTTTCCACTTGAATGACCGCAGGTACGCCGATGACGACCTGACGCTGGGGTCGATCGATCCCTACCAGATATTTCGCATCTTCCACGAGATTTTGAGTTATGCGCCGGGTCCCAGCCAGATCGCATTCATGATCGACCAAAGTCACAATTTGAAGGGTAAGGTCGAGGCCATGGTGCAGACCGTAGTGCTGGCACAGGAACTGTATGCCAAGGCTGCCCTGGTGGACCTGGCGCGGCTGGAGACGCTGCAGCAACAATGCAAGCTGGTCGAGGCCGAGGAACTCTTCCGTTCCGCATTCTGGGAAGACGTGCGCCCGCTGGTGAGCGCCTGGCGCCGCGACCAGGGCTTGCCCGAAGACCCTCTGCAGGCCTTGGCGCAAAGCGGCTACATAGACCAGATCTCGCGCGAGCGCGCAGCCAAGAACGCGATTACCTCAACCACCTACGCCTAGAGCACATTAGTGAAGAAAGCCCAGCGTACCCCACATCTCGCTGGTATTTTGCGAGATGTGGGATACCGCTGAGTTTGACCGTCAGTTTTGAACATGCCGGCAATCGCAAGTGTCGAGAGCCGCTCAAGCAAGGTCGTAGCGATCGAGGTTCATCACCTTGTTCCATGCAGCTACGAAGTCCTTCACAAACGTCTCCTTCGCGTCGTCGGATGCATAGACCTCCGCGATGGCACGGAGCTGGGCGTTTGAGCCGAAGATAAGGTCGACCCGAGTCCCAGTCCACTTGAGTTCACCCGTCGCGCGGTCAAGCCCCTCAAACGAGCCTTCCGATGTGGAGGAAGCCTTCCACTCGGTCTTCATGTCGAGCAGGTTGACGAAGAAATCATTCGTCAGCGTCTCGGGTTGGTTGGTGAAGACGCCGTTCCTGGACTGCCGGAAGTTCGCATTCAGCACCCGCAAGCCGCCAACCAGGACCGTCATCTCGGGGGCAGTCAGAGTCAGCAACTGCGCCCGATCGACCAGCAGCTCTTCCGCTGGTGTTGGGTGTCCGAGCCGGAGGTAGTTGCGGAACCCGTCCGCGGTCTGCTCCAGTACGGCAAAGGAGTGAACATCGGTCTGCTCCTGCGAAGCATCCGTGCGCCCCGGCGAGAAGGGCACCTTCACCTCGTGGCCGGCCTTTTTCGCAGCCGCTTCCACAGCTGCACTGCCGCCCAAAACGATCAGGTCAGCGAGCGAGACCTTCTTGCCGCTGCCGTTCTGGCCACCATTGAAGTCCTTCTGGATCGTCTCCAGCGTGCTGAGAGCCTTCCCCAGCACAGCCGGCTGGTTCACTTCCCAGTCCTTCTGCGGTGCGAGGCGAATGCGTGCACCGTTCGCTCCACCGCGCTTGTCAGAGCCGCGGAAGGACGCTGCCGAAGCCCAGGCAGTCGAGACCAGCTGGGAGATCGACAGACCGGATGCGAGGATCTTGCCCTTGAGCGCAGCAATCTCCGCCTCGCCGATCAGCGCATGATCCACAGCAGGAACAGGGTCCTGCCAGATCTGCGGCTCCGCAGGAACCAGCTTGCCAAGATAGCGGCTGATCGGGCCCATGTCGCGGTGCGTCAGCTTGTACCACGCCTTCGCGAAGGCGTCCGCGAACTGATCAGGGTTGGCAAGAAAGCGCCGTGCGATCTGCTCATAGACCGGGTCCACCCTCAGGGCAATGTCGGTCGTGAACATGATCGGAGCGTGCCGCTTCGAAGCATCGTGAGCATCCGGAACCGTTCCCGCTCCGGCTCCGTTCTTGGGCGTCCACTGCCAGGCACCGGCAGGGCTCTTCGTCAGTTCCCACTCATAAGCGAGCAGGTTTTCCAGGTAGTTGTTGTCCCACTTGGTTGGTTCGGTGGTCCATGCGCCTTCCAGACCGCTGGAGATAGCGTGGGCGCCGTTGCCGTTGCCAAACCCACTCTTCCAGCCGAGGCCCTGCTGTTCGATCGGGGCGCCCTCGGGTTCGGGGCCAACGTATTTGTTCGGATCGGCAGCGCCGTGGGCCTTGCCGAAGGTATGCCCGCCGGCAACCAGCGCGAAGGTCTCCTCGTCATTCATCGCCATGCGGCCGAAGGTCTCGCGGATATCCCGTGCCGCAGCGAGTGGTTCCGGCTTTCCATCGGGTCCTTCCGGGTTCACGTAAATCAGGCCCATCTGCACCGCGCCGAGAGGATTGTCGAGCTCACGATCCCCCTTATAACGCTCGTTCCCCAGCCACTTGCCCTCAGGACCCCAGAAGATGTCCTCCTGCGGTACCCACACATCCTCGCGGCCGCCGCCGAAGCCGAAGGTTTTCAAGCCCATCGAATCCAACGCGACGTTCCCGGTCAGAATCATGAGATCGGCCCACGAGATCTTCTTGCCATATTTCTGCTTGATGGGCCAGAGCAACCGGCGCGCCTTATCGAGGCTCACATTGTCGGGCCAGCTGTTGAGGGGAGCGAAACGCTGCGTGCCCATGCCCGCCCCGCCGCGACCGTCGCTGATGCGGTAGGTACCTGCGCTGTGCCACGCCATGCGAATGAAGAACGGCCCATAGTGGCCATAATCCGCCGGCCACCAGGGCTGCGAACTCGTCATCAACTCGTGCAGGTCTTTGATGACCGCATTCAGATCGAGGCTCTTGAACTCTTCCGCGTAATTGAAGGTTTCGCCCATCGGATCGGCCAGAGCGGAATTTTGGTGCAGGATGGCCAGGTTCAGTTGATGGGGCCACCACGTAAAATTCCTTTTGATCTGCTCCGCTGTGTGGGTGACAGCGCCATGCATGGGCGATTCTGTCTCAGCGCCTAACGGGGCCCTGGTTGTGTCAGAGCCATGAACTACCGGGCATTTTGCTTCGGTCGACAAGGTTTGCTCCTTCTTACGGGGGACAAGAGCCCCGCTGTTGTGCTGCGTTTAGGTCTAAGGATTCATCCGGCATCCACCCGCTTACGAACCCTGGCGGGAGCACACTTGGTGCATAACCCCCGGGCGATGAGTTCGCATTCGCGAAGAGTCCGCTTGCCCAAGGAGCCCGAGGCAGGCTTGGGCACGTCGTACCATTCCACGTCCTCCACGTTGCCGCAGCGGTCGCAGATGAAGTGATGATGTCGTATGGTTTTCGCATCGAAGCGCGCGGCGCGGCCCTCGACAGCCACTTCACGAACCAAACCCGCCTCCACCAAATCCCGCAAGTTGTTGTAGGTTGTGGCCCTGGACAAGCGCGGGTCCAGGCGATTGACGGCTTCAAAGATTTCCGCAGCCGTGGGATGGCCCGTGTGCTCCATCAGGAACGCCATGACACAGTGGCGCTGCGGGGTGCATCGCAACCCGCTGCTTTCCAGGCACCGTCGAATCGATTCGGCGTCCATGAACTAGTTTAGATTCTGTCTAATCTCAGATTTTGTCAAGGGTCCGGCTTTTCGCCGCCTCAGGATCCGAGTCCCCGAGGAGTCTGTGTCATAGCAGGGTCGGAGCGATCGGACGCTGTGACCTAGTCCCGGAGGGACGTCTGAAAGTAGCCCAGCACGTAGTGCTGGGTTGGCTTCGACAACGGAAATCAGTCCCGCCAGGGACGGCTGAAGGCGGTGCATCAGAACCAGCCATCCCCGTTCGACAAGCTCTGGGCCATCCCTGCGGGAGTCAATCCCAGAGAACTGGCCGCATACGCCTTGTCGAGGTTAAGCTCGCATTGTTGATTTGCGACATCAATTGCAGCTGATTCCAATAGGATTTCTTGAAAAGCTCGAAGGCCCGAGGACAATTGCCGACCAGGCTCATAGCGTTTCTTCACAAAGTGATGCGCTGGGTGCGCTACGCCTACTTCCTGCGCTTCAGCCTGGGCCTTTGGTTCTTCGCGCTGGTTCTGTGCTGGCTGAACACCTCCCCGGCCAGGACGCTGACCAGCGGAATCATGACTCCGGAAACCATCCAGCAATATGCCTGTGTCGGCTTCTTTCTCGTGTCAGCCGGTTTTGTTGCCCTGATCACGGCGCGGGTGGTGCTGATCAACGGCCCAGAGCGATGGGACAAGTGCTACGACGAGTTCGATGACGGCCGGCCACCTGCGCTCAAGATTCTGCTGGTCAACGACAAGGGACAACTGGAGTGGGCGGCGTTGCTGATTTCCCAGCTGCCGAACGCCTTCGTCTGCTTCTACCTCACGTGGAATGCGGTCTCTTCGGGGGTGCCCATCAACGACGTCTTCTTCGGCTTGCTTATCGGTGCCGCACTGGCCGTCGTCTTATGGTGGGTCGCCAATGCCTGGTACTACCTGACCTATGAACCCATAGAAGCAAGCGAGAAAGTCGAATTCCAAAAAAACGCAGCCAGGACGCTGCTCTTCCCCCGCGTTCTCTTCGGGCTCGCCAAGCCTGGCGACCCCTTTGATCACGAACAAAAAACTCTGGAGGCTGCATCGAGCTGGCTGAAAGCCAGTCCGCTCTCCCGCTGGCTCAGGTGGCTCGCCGGCCTGCTCAATACCCCTGGTTATGTGGGCCCCGAAGGGCACATCTACGAGGGGCAAGTCTTCTCCGCCCTCGCCGCGCTTGTCTTCTTCGGGATCTACCTGCTCTTATGGCCGCTGACCGCGCCCGTTCCGGCCTTCCGCTGGTCTCTTGTTGCACTTGGCCTTTTGGCCGTTGTGGCCGCCGTGCTCGTGTGGTTCATGTGGAAGGACAAGTCGGCCGCGCGCGTGAAAGCGCTCCGTTATTGGAAAATCGGGCTCACCGGTGCCGTGGTCGCTTTTGTGGCATCCGTCGCCCTGCTCTACCTCCTAACCAGCGCGGAGCGCTTTCCCATTCTTGCGACCATCCTGATCGTGGCCACGGCGCTCTGCTGGACACTTTGCGGCATCTCGTTTTTCTTCGACCGGTACCGTCTCCCCGTGATCACTGTAGTTCTGGTCCTGACGATCGTTCCCCGGCTCCTGCATTGGGACAGAGCCATCTCCTGGGATAAGGGCCCGGCTTGGGGAAATGGGCAGGAAGAACACTACTTTTCGATCACCCAGGCAGAGCCCGGAAGCATCTGCGTCCCTACCCCCAAGGACATCCTGCTGGACCGGCTCGCTGCAAGCGCCGGTCAACTCGACGACTCGGAGCGGGACCGTCCCTTGATCATTGTCACCGCGACGGGCGGCGGCCTGCACGCGTCGGCATGGACGGCCGCCGTTCTGGCCAGGTTGGAAGCGACCTTCGACCAGGCGTCACCCGGCAGCTTTCACCGTTCGCTGCTGCTCGCCAGCACGGTCTCCGGCGGCAGCGTAGGCCTGTTCTCTTATCTGCGGGAAATCCAGCCGGATTGGGTTCCGGACTTCACCCGAATGCAAATCGCGGCGCAGTGTTCCAGCCTGGAGGCTGTCGGCTGGGGCCTCGCTTATTATGATTTTCCCAAGGCCTTTGTCCCTCTATTCCCGTACTTCATCCCTCCGTCGAGCGGGGACGTGGACCTCGACAAGAGTCCTCTGTTCAAGGACCGGACCTGGTCCCTGCGCAAAGCTTTCGCGCGAAATGCTTTTGACGACTTCTGCGTGGACACCTGGCATCGCGATCGTGGAGAAGCAGTGCCCAGCGGATTCCGAAAGCTGCTGGCTTCCAGCCTGAAGTACCAGTCGGATGCGGACGAGCTGGAAAAAAAGCTCACCCTGAGGAGCCTCCTGCCCAGCAAAACCAATATCTTTCCCGCGTTCACCATGAACACCACCAGCTACGAGGACGGGCTGCGATTCTTGCTGGCCAACTACAGGATTCCCGATCCCAACACCGGCCAGGATTGGCCCGATACCCGGCCCAACTACAAAGCCCGGTCCTTTCTGGCAACCTACAGCACCGGCCAACGCAAGGCAGCCGAATTCACACCCGACCTGCCACTGGCCACAGCCGCGCAATTGTCGGCCGCCTTTCCCTACATCTCCTCAGCGGCTCGGGTGCCCATGTCGATCGACAACCAGGTGAATGCGCCGCATTTTGTGGACGGAGGGTATTACGACAACGACGGAACTGCCTCCGTCATCGAGTTTCTCCGCTACGCCCTCGCCCGGACGCCAACCGTCGGCAAGGATGTTTGCGAAGCATGGAGCAAAGAGGAGGAGACGAAGGCGAGCAGCCGTAAATTGCGTATCCTGCTGATCGAGATTCGTAACAGTGGTGACGACTTGGGCGGGGAATTCGACCAATGGCCAAACCATACGCCTGCGAACACGCCCGCCAATCTCCTGACCCAATTATTCGCACCGCCTCTGGGTCTATGGCAGGCTGGCCACGAAAGTGTAACCGGCAGGAACCGCCTCGCCCTGGCGCAACTGGAGCACGCTCTCGCAGACAGACTAGAGGTCCACCGGGTCGTCGTCGCCGACAGTCACGCGATTCCCGATGTACACACCGACCCGCTCTCCTGGTCGCTCACGCCGGACCAGAGGCGCGAGGTGCAACACTCCGCCTCTTCGGATCCCGAAGTCGGGAAACGGTACAAGGAGGCCCTTACATGGTTCATCAAAAAGCGCGCCGAATGGGACAACGATGCTGATTCAAAGTGGCACGAATGATCGGGGCGATCAGCAGACACACTTTTCCAAATTAATCCGAGAAGACGCCTTTTTTTGATCTCCAACTCACCACAAAAACGTCATCCTGAGAGCCTGTGACTTTTTCGATCTTTTCGTGTTTTTTGTACACCTAACTAGATGTTTTTCGACCCCTCCACAAAACCGTCATCCTGAGCGAAGCGCCTCACAGATCTATCGCATAATGGAGGGTTTTATGGCGCGGAGTCGAAAAGCCTGTCCCGAGCTAGCCGAGGGAACCCCGAGGGCGCTTATCTTACCCCATGCCGCTCGGAGCTTTTCAACCATCGAAGCCCACACCCGGGCGGACCCGCCACGGTCTTTCCCTAGGTAGTTAGGGCTGCGAAAAAGAGGCTCAACCTCATGCGCCCGATCCATGACCTGGCGATAGAAGACATGAAAAGAAGTACCCGTGACCATCACGAGCACCCAGGATTTCATCTCACAAGCGCTAACTTGTTTGGGAATGTTTTTTCAAAACTCCCACAAAATCGTCATCCTGAGAGCTTGTGACTTAATTCCGCTTGTTTTAGGGCCATGTGAGGATCGAGCATGTTTTGCTACGGTCGGACAACTAAGCGGCAATCGGCCAAGGTGCGTTCCACACTGTTTTGGCTTGCCATACGGTGATCGATCCTTTCTGTTTTCGCTGCTTGATCTTTTGTTTTGCTCGTTCAGCTCGGTTTTAGCTGAGAAGCGTCTTGCTGAAGTGAGTCAGGTTGTAAGCCAAGGCGGACCACAGCGCCACGCATTTGATTTTGTTGAGCCCACGTACGGTTATTGGCGCCAACCCTCGATAGGTTCGTAGTTCAGCGTTAACGGTCTCGCTGGTGGCGGCCCTTTGTTGGTAGATTTCCTTGCCTTCTTCGCTTTCCATGCGTTGCTTCCATGCCCGGATCGCTTCCGAATCGCTTGGCTTGGACTTCAACTCGTTGCCCCGGTTGTTCGGGTTTCTGGCTGGTTTGGGAGGCACGAACAACTCCACCCCTTGCTGCTGGGCCTCGACGATGTCCTCCATGCGCAAGTAGCCGCCATCGATCAGGTGCTGCTTCACCTTGCCACCAGTCCGTTGTTCCACTTGCTCTCGCATCGGTTCGCTCAACCCAGCCGAATCGGAAGACTCATTACTGACGCTCACTCCCAAGATGGCGCGGCTTTCCGTGTCGGTGGCCAACTGCACGTTCGCCGCAGGGCTGTAACCACCGTTCGCCATCTTCATCACCCGCGTGTCCGCATCCGTGCTGCTTACCCGAGGCTCTCGGGCTCGGATCTGGTCCCCACACTTGCCTTTTCCTGCCCTCTGGGCCGCCTCAGCCAGCTTCTTCTTCAGCTCAGGCAACTGCGCTATCGCCTGCTCCAATCGCTGCTGTCGCGACGCCGCCGCTCGTTCACGCGCCCCCTTCTGCCGCAACGTTACCGCTGCCGATTGCGCCGGCGATTCCAGCTGCTTACGCAACTCCAACACATGCTGCCGGGCCTGCGCCAAAAGAAGCTCTAAACGCTCTTCCCGGCGAAAACTGCTGCTCCCGGCGCTAACACGAATCCGCACTCCATCCTGGCTGATGCGGCTCACCCGCACTAGCTTCTTGTCCACCAAGCTCACCAGCACCTGCGTGAACAGGGCATCCAATGCCTCAGCGTGATCAGTACGGAAATCACTGAGCAGGCGATGATTTACGCTTACTCCGCCACACAACCAGCGGAACGGCAGACTCTCTTCACAGCGACGCCCCAGCTCCCGCGCCGAACCTATCCCGCGCACACACCCATACAGCCACAAACCCACCAGTAGATGAGGATCGGTCGCATTACGACCGGCTCTCCCCTCTCGGGCTCGGATCGGCGTGCAAAAACCGCTTACGTCCAGCTTCTCAACCACCGCCATCACCGTTCGTACTCGATGATGCAAGGCCACCAAATCATCTATGCAATGCGGTAAAAGAGAGAGCTGATTACGCTCTGCTTTACGAAGACGCACTGCACCCTTCGGCTCGACTTCCCCTACCTTGTTGCCCATGTCTCTTCTTACACCTTGAGCCCACCCACCCGCCGATTGATTCAGAATAGTGCACCAAAAAAGTCACAACCTCCGACCGGAGCGCCTCACAGATTGATTGCGTGACACAGCGCTTGGTGGCGCGGAGTCGAAGGACCCCGAAGGTGCTTATCTTGCCCATGCTGTTCGGGCCTTTTCGACCACCGAAGCCCGAGAACAGGGTCTTCCTGCGCTACGCACTTGATCCTACGCAAAGCCGCGCTACAGCGCCCAGCCCCACCTCATTACGCGAACCCTCGTCGCAGCCCCAATTTGCTAGAATCCTTAACCTGAGAGTTCAACTCACTTCGCGCTTTGGGCGTGATACCCCTGCCACACATACTCGAGCGCTTCCGGTAGCGTCTGCATCCTCACTGCGCGATCCACGTGTCCCGCATTCTCTGCAAACACAAACTGGTAATGATACCCCTTCGCTGCCAGCACCTTCGCCATGCGCTCGTTGGCCTCGACCCAGTCGTGCATGTTGTCGCGCATCACGTTGGGATTGTAGAGATCTCTATCGCCGACCTCCATCCAGATCCGGATCGGCTTTTGCGGGCTCTCCGGAATTAAGTTCTCGTGGAACTCCCAGGCTCCATGCGGAGTTTTCGGATCGTCCGGCCACTGCTGGTTCACGTATGTCCCCGAGTAGGTAAGCACGCGATGATACAGTTCGGGATGAAACCACGCCATGATCAACGCGCACGACCCGCCTGAACTGCCGCCCATGGTCAAGCGCCCATCGGCATCGTGCGTCAACTTTACGTGCGCCTTCTCCTCAACCAGCGGGAGTACCTCGTGCTCGACAAACTCTGCATAGCGGCCCGACATCGTGTCGTACTCAAGTCCGCGCTCGCTCCCCTGTGCATCGCCGCTGCCGTTCCCAATCGAGATGGCGATCATGACCGGCAGCTTGTGTTCGGGAATCAGGCCATCCAGCGCGGTAAAAAGCAATCGATCCGGTCCGTCCGCGCCCACAAGGAACGGGGCCACGGCACCCGGCACGTAATCCTTCGGCACATACACAGCGACCTTGCGCGTATACGAGGCGGGATGACTGGTCGTAACTACGAGCTTTGCGGGGTCATTCGGGTCAGGGGTACCGAACGTACCCTTTTCGCGCGCAATACCCGGGTAGTACTTGCTGTCGGCCGAATTCATTGTGAATTCAACCACGGTGCCATGCGTCAACTCCTGGGCCGTCATCTCCGGTGCCGGGGTGTGGGTCGGCCCGAGGATGAAGTTTCCATCCGTATCCGCCGGCGGCACGGTTCCGTCGGGCAGCTCCTGGGCTTGCACATACCCCGGGGTATGGGGATCGCGGGTTGGCGGCGCAGGCCGAGCCGTCGGCTGGGCTTGCGGCACAGCTGTTGTCTGTCCAGCGCAAACCAGTGCGATCGATCCGGTCAGAACCCCCAATGCTAGAAAACGCGATTTCCAAGTCATCTGATTTTTGAACCTGCAGTTCATTGGCTTCATTGTCATCGGCTCTTCCAATCTATCGAAGTCCCCCCAGCTCCGGGTTACCCATCTCATCCCCTGCCAAACGCGCAAACCGAACGCGAGTTACCTTCGGGCTTGTACTCCTGTGCCGAAAAACGCATCTCGCCACTTACATGCAAATTGGAAAGGCTATATCTCTTAGAGTAGACGATATCGGCAGGCGACGGCTTCTCACGCAACCGCGCCCTGGCCGGCAGTTGCCGGTAGTTTCGGCCTTCCGCGTGAGCGAAGGATAGCTTCACCGCTGTCCGGTGCCACACTCTATCCCTGTCACAAAATCACCAACACCAGCCATACGTGGCCTACCGCGGCTTCCAACCCTTTTGCGCCCCTACAGCGGTTTCGCAATTGGTGTAGACCGAAGCCAAGGACCTTTTCGTGGTTTTCTCCCAAGGAAAACCACTCCTCGCGATCTTTATCAGGCCACAGTAATTGCGAAACCGCTTTAAGAAGCAGCAAAGAACACAATCTCCAGCAAACCGAGGAACGAGACTACCTATGCCCAAAAATACTGTCAGCGATCCCATCACCGATCAGGAAATGGCCTTTGCTCACCTGATCATGTCCGGAACCATGAATGACCGCCGCGCCGCAGAAGCCGTCGGTCTCAATCCCGACTCCGCTGCCTACACCAAGTCCAAGCCCCGCGTCCGCGACTACATGATCGAGCACCGCGCCGCCGTCCGGGAAAGGCTGGTGGACCAGGAAGCCGAAGGGCTGCGCCAGCTGAACCTGGGTCGCGACCAGATCCTGGCCCGGCTCTGGGAACTGGCCAATCTCAGCCACGAAGTGACCAGAGGCACCATCGCCGGCCAGATCAAGGCTCTTGCGATGATCGTAGCCATCGAAGGTCTGATCCCGTCCGGAACTATGAATGACCGCCGCTCCTCCCCATCCGGGACGCAACCCGCGGCCCCGCCAGTCAAGGCACAAATCTACACCCCTGAGTGGCTCCGCCGACAGCAGCACCAAGCCGCGGCTGAGGAGCCAGGCGATTCCATTGCCGCCGCCGAAGCCCAACCCGCCGCGCCCCAGGTCCCCGACCCGGAGCCTCCTCCGCCCCTTCACCCGAACCTCGACCGGAATTTTGATCGGAATTTTGACGCGAACCAGCCCAGCCTTGCCAACCCCTTCATCAACCCGCCACTGCTGAACCGGGTTCCCGCCGCGACCGGCTCCCTCCTCGATGCCGTTCTCGACACAGCCAGCTCCCCCCGGCTGCCCTTTTCCCTCAAAAAAGGCCCTTTCGGGCGGCGCCGCTGAAGTCTATAAAAAGCCAAATTTTATCGAATTTTATGAAATATCCCGGCTCACTGGGAGATGCTCCGTTTGAATTGCACAGACGGAAAACCCCGGGACGGACGGGAAGATTACCAATCATTGAGCAGCGAAAACCACACCTCCGAGCAGAACTCGGGGACGGACAGAAAATTGAAGGGGCAGAGGGGGTAGAGCAGTTTCGCAATTGGTGTAGACCGAAGCGATAGGCCTTTTCGTGGTTTTCTCTCAAGGAAAACCACTCCTCGCGATCTTTGTCAGACCACAGTAATTGCGAAACTGCTCTAATCACCACTCCCGATCTGGAATCCTGGTCGCTCTGACGCAATGGTGAACGTCCCGTCCCTCCCTCCAAAGCTGATGTAGGATATGGCTGCATCAGGAGAACGCATCCATGCCCGTTCAAACTGCCATCTGGAAGGTAGGCGTCAAGCCCGAGGCGCTTGAGTCATCGTGGCTTCCAAAGGAGCAGCTACTCGAAGACATGATCGTCGCAGCCCCGAAGCTGCTCTCTGAAGAGTGGATGCTCATCGGCAGACAAGAGGATACAGGGCTTGGCGGCCGCGCAGACCTACTGGCCGTATCTCCGGACGGTTCGCTAGTGTTGATAGAGCTAAAGAGAGACCGAACACCTCGTGAAGTAGTGGCGCAGGCATTGGATTATGCGAGCTGGGTGGTGAAACTGAGGCCGGATGAGATTACCGCGATCTACAAACGGTTCGCGCCGGGACACAGCCTGCAGGACGACTTCAAGCAGTGGTTTGGGGCAACGCTCGATGAGGAGACGCTCAACGAGAACCATCAAATCGTAATCGTTGCGTCATCGATGGATGCCAGCACGGAACGGATCGTTGGGTACTTGAGTGATAAGAAGGTGTCCATAAACGTGCTCTGTTTTCAGGTATTCAGTCACGGTGATGATCAGCTCTTAAGCCGCTCGTGGCTCATCGATCCAGTTAAAGCTCAGGTGAATACGGCGTCGCCCGTGCAGTCCTCTGATCCCTGGAATGGTGAGTTCTATTGCTCTTTCGGAGAAAGTAAATCCCGGTCTTGGCAAGATGCAGTGGAATATGGGTTCGTTTGCGGCGGTGGTGGTAAATGGTATAGCCGAACGCTCCAGCTTCTGAGTCCCGATGACCGTATCTGGGTGAAGATTCCCGATACGGGGTTTGTGGGCGTTGGCCGTGTGACGGGTCGAATCACTCCTGCGTCGGAGTACAAGGTAAAGAACAAAGAAGGGAGTGAGGTTCCTGTACTTGCCGCCGCTAAGCGGGGTAACTATCACAGCGACAAGATCGACAACCCAGACGAGTGCGAATATTTTGTGCCTGTCCAGTGGCTTCAAACGGTTCCCAAGCAGCAGGCGTTCTACGAGGTCGGATTGTTCGGCAACCAAAACACCGTATGCCAACCTACTACCCCCAAGTGGCGCTTCACAGTAGAGCGACTAATGGAGAAGTTTCCGGGCGCCACTCAAGCGAAGGGTGGGAAACCGTTGATAGCGCCTTTCCCAGAGAGTGCGCCAAGTCTCGAGGAAGCAAACTTCTAGATTTTCGGTAGAAAGCGGGGGTTTCATGGGGGGCATGGACAGGGGGGGCATGGGGGGCATGGACAGACGGATCTGACACTTTCAGAAACTCTTGTCTTCGAAACTTCCGTGAAATGGCAGCTCCGTCTGCCCAAGAAACTCCGGAAGAGCTGAGCCCTCAAGAATGTTTTGCCTCCAATCAGATGCGTACCCCTTCGCATCGTACTGTTAGCCAGGGGAAACCTCTCCTGCACCGGCTAGTAGTGCCGCGAAAGAGCGTTTCACTAGCTGATTGCCGTGTGTCAGTCCATCTCCCAAGATCTAAGGCGACCTGATACCTACGACTTGCTGCTTCTTTCATAATAATTTCCAGCAGTTGGATTTGCTGCAAAGGCGGCACCGCAGTATTTATCTCTCTCCTGTTTTTTTAGACCGATTGTCAGGACTTCTCTCCGACACACTCTCCGTCTGGCCACCAATTCTTCGGAGCTACGTCTGAGGATGTCAAGGATATCTTGGCTACTACCGCCATTGGCGATAGCTGTGGCCTACCTTCCAGAATCGCCACGCATAGATCCCCAGGTTTAAGGTGCACACCGCCACTGCGAAACCGATGATCACCGATGCCGGAAGGTTTGGATAGACCGTTGAGTCGAGGCAATGCACCAGAAAACCGCCGGTCCATGTATGCTGGCTGGCTTTGGCTTCAAACCACTGCTCGGCCAAAGTCAACGGACACGGCCAGGGACCGACTTCGACGATGATTCCCCAGACCAGCGAAAGCACGTGGAATACCGCTAACCAAGGACGCCCACGAGTCCATAGCGCTCCAAAAATGATCCAGAGGATCCAGGACAGATGGATGACCAGAACAGCCGCCGCAAGGGCTTCCATACACCCGATCTTAATTCCTGACCTGCGATGCCGATGATAAGCGGCCCCGCCAAGAACCGGTCGGCTGCTATCGCGATCCCCTTGATCTTGTCACTCGTTCCTTCAAACGGATTCCTCCGCTTGCAATTGGTTGAAAGTTATTTGCGGGGGTTTCGTGGACATCCATGATATGTAATGGTCAACGGGAATCTCCGTTCCCCCTTGACCACTACCTATCATGGATGTCCACAAAACTTTGTGTGCCATCGCGTTCGATGGTTGCGTTCGGCGGGTCAAGTCCGGGGCGTCCGGGCAGATTGCATCTCACCACCACAATCAAGAGCCGTGCGGAGAGACATGCAAACATTGGCGTCACCCTCATCGCTTGTGATCTTCTCCGCCGTGCTCCGACGACAAACCGGGAGTCTCTACGCCGAGCCGCACCGCAAGCGGAACCTGGTCCAGGCGCTTGAGGCGGCCGGATTTCGCAACGACGAATCCAGCTACAACTCCGAAGAACACCTGCGAAGCCGCGAACGACCACCAGTCAATGTGTTCTGCGAAGTACGGATTTATAAGCCCGAGAATGCTGTGCAGCAAGCCGGTCCATGCAATTGGCGCAACGATGCCGCCGAGCAGGATCGGTCTTCGAGGCCAAATAGGAAGCAGTGCGCCGTAAAGAATGCCGACAAGGAGAGTGGTCGCGCCCTGGATGATATTGGCGGTGATGAACGCGCTCAGACGGAAATGGCTCAACTGCTCCATGGTGGGATTGGTCCACGCCCCCACGCCTGCGCCACCGAGCAAATTTACCACGTACCAAATGCTGTGGTGGCGGACGATGCCGTAGATCTCTGCCGGAATGACCATGGCCAGGCCGCCCGCGATGCCGCCTTTAATGCCGCTGGATACAGGAAACGTTTCGAGCGGCAGCTGCGCGCGGTGTGTCTGGCCCACTTCGATACGCGCCACGTTTTCATACACGGGCACAAACGAGAACAACTCTTTAGCCACCGGAACATCTTCATGTGCCTCGTGCGGCAGCACATTGCGGAACCATCCCAGCGCAGAGATTACGAAAAGAAGAGCGCCGAGCCAGATGAGCCAAATAGTGGTGACCAGCGAAGCGCCGACCAGCGTCAACCCAAGCGCCATGAGAAAAGGCCATGGCGTGGGGGCAGGCAAACGGACCGCGCCCAGTTGTTTGTCGCCATTTTGCGACTCAGCGGTTTTTCTATTGTGTGCTTCGTTCATCTGCCCACCACGTAAACAACGGTGAAGACGACGACCCAGACAGCGTCAACGAAATGCCAGTAGAGAGCCAGGGTCCTGACGCGATATGCATGCTGCGGGCGCACCGCGCCGGCGAACGCGAGCGCAAGTGTGAGGAGCATCATGATGAGGCCGATCACGACATGCGAAGCATGCAGACCCACAAGTGAGTAGTACGTCGTTCCAAACAAATTGGTACTGATCGTCAGCTGATCGCGGACAATGAGCTTGTGCCACTCTGTCGCTGTGCCGTAAAGGAAGGTTATGCCCAGCAGAATGGTGATCGACCACCAGAGCCGGAAGGCCGCCATCTTGCCATGATCGATGGCGCGCTCGGCGCGCCAGATGAAAAAGCTCGATGAGAGCAGACACACAGTATAGAAAATGGGGACGTCCAGCACTTCTCTGGGCGTGGGCCCCTGCACGTCGCGACCAAGGTAATAGAGATACGCGACGACAAAGATTGTGAAGATGGAGGACTCCGCAGTAATGAGGCCTGCCATGGCGACCGTGCCGCGCGTGGGCTGGGTCCACGTGTCCTGATGATTGCTGTGCTGCAGGGGAATGGTAGCCATGTTCTCCTCTTGGCGAATTACTCGAATGCGGAATCGGAATCTTCAGGATGTTTCAGGTCCCACAACGGCCGGCGGCTGGAAACTTCCGGGTCAATCGCGAAATTGTAAGCAGGCGGAGGCGAGGACGTGAGCCACTCCAGGGTCCACGCATCCCACGGGTCCGGACCTGCTTTTTTGCCGCGGAAGTAAGAATGCACGAGGTTATAGACAAAGATCAGTACGGCTATGGCTTGAATAAATCCACCCACCGAAATGATCTGATTCATCAAGGTCCATCCCCGATCCGGCTCGTAGTTGTAGATCTGTCGCGGCATGCCAAGCAGGCCGGGAAAATGCATTACGTCAAAGGTCAAGTGAAAGCCGATAACCATCAACCAGAAATGCCATTTGCCCAGTCGATCATCGAGCATGCGTCCGGTCATCTTGGGGTACCAATAATAGAGCGCTGCAAAGATCATGAACACGATGGCGCCCACCAACACGTAATGAAAATGAGCGACGACAAAATAGGAATTGTGTAGCTGCCAGTCCCATATAGAAACGGAAAGCATGACTCCCGTAAGGCCCGCAATCAAAAATTGGAAGAGAAAAGCTATCGAGAATAGCATCGGTACTTCGAACCGGATCTTTCCGCCGCACATGGTGGCCATCCAGTTGAATATCTTGATGCCGGTGGGAATCGCGACCAGCATAGTGGAAAGCGTGAAGAAGGCATTACCGAACGACGTCATGCCGAGCGTGAACATGTGGTGGGCCCAGACGCCAAGACTAATGAAACCGATGCTAATCGATGCCGCCACCATGGCCGGATAGCCGAAGATGGCTTTGCGCGAGAAGACTGGAATGATTTCGTTGGCAACGGCGAAGGCGGGCAGAACAAGTACGTAAACCTCCGGGTGTCCGAAGATCCAGAAGAAGTGTGCCCAGAGCATCGCCGAACCTCCTGCCCGGGTATCGAAGAAATGTCCGCCCAGGTAACGGTCGATCATCAGCATTATCTGGCATGCGGTGAGTGGGCTCACTGCTACCAGAACGAGGAATGAGACGGTAACGTAGAGCCAGGGCAGCAATGGAATCCTCGAAAGGGTCATCCCTTTGCATCGCATGCAGAACACCGTTGCGAGGATGTTGATTGCCGTGCCGATGCTGCCTACGCCGCTCAGGAGCAACGATACTGTCCAATAGTCCATTGTGTGACCGGGCGAGAAGGCGCGTTCGGTCAGTGGGGCGTATGCGAACCAACCCACATCGGGCGCGGAACCGGTCCCTGCCGGACCGGTTCCAGCCATGAAGCTGTAATAGAGCAACGGACCCGCGAAAGCGCTAATCCAGAAGCTGAAGGCGTTCAGGCGCGGGAACGCCATGTCACGCGCTCCGATCATCAGCGGAACAAGATAGTTGGCGAACCCGAAGATCAGGGGCATGCCGACAAAAAAAACCATCGTCGTGCCGTGCATGGTAAACAGCCGGTTGTAAACAAATAGCGAAACAAATGTATTGTGCGGAAAGAAGAGCTGAATACGAATCATCAGCGCTTCAACGCCGGCGACCAGCAGGAATAGAAGGCCGTAAGAGATGTAGAGAATGCCCAGCTTCTTGTGATCGACAGTGAAGATCCAGTTGCAAAGGGCTTCGAGATAGGTGGGGCGCGCCCGGGTGCTACCCAGGGCCCGGTCGATGTCACGTCCAATTGGTATGCTCTCTCCGCCCATGGTTGCTTCTCATTCGCCTACTTGAGGGTTAAAAGGTACGCCGTGATCTCTGCATTCTCCCGGTCGCTAAGATGCAAGGCCGGCATTAATGAACCGGGTTTGAATGTGTCAGGGTCCGCGATCCACGCCTTCAGGTTTTGCGCATTGTTTGCGATTATGCCTGCAGCCAAAGTCTCGCGGCTCATGAGGTGCGTCAGATTAGGACCCATGCGGCCAAACGCAGCTGTGCCGGATACCGTGTGGCAAGCGAAGCACGCCTGGTGCTCAAAATCGGCTTGTCCAAGTTTGGCGTCCGGCTGATTTCCGCCCGTATCAGCACTGATCCCTTTCGTGCCTGATGGTGAGCCGGCGACTGTCATGACACCGCCGTTCGTGTTTCCTTGATCCGCGTGGCCGACATCGTTGGTGTTGAGTTCCGCCTGAGTTTTCTGCTGGCCGGCGATCCACTTCTGGAATTGCTCCGGTGTGTCGACATAGACCCGAAGCAGCATTTTTGCGTGCTCCGCGCCGCAGAACTGTGCACATTGCCCCACATAAAGGCCCGGCTTTTGCGGATCGATCCACATTTCGTTCACTTTGTTAGGCAGAAGATCCGTCTTGCCATTCAACTCGGGTACCCAGAAGCTATGAATGACATCAGCAGACGTCAGCTTCATGAACGCCGGCCTGGGCGCGGCTGGAGTGCTCAACGGCAGGTGTAATTCGTTCGCGGTTACGACCCCATACTGAGGGTACTGAAACTCCCACCAGAACTGATGACCGGTGACGACGACATCGAGCGCGGTGGCCGGTTTCGGAGCGTCCTGAATGGAAAATAGAACCCGCGCCGTGCTGAGAAACAGAACCACGATGATCAGAATCGGAATGACCGTCCATGACAGTTCAATCTGCAAGCTCCCGAAGACCTGCGGTGGTTCTGAGTTCTCACCGGGGCGCGCTCGATATCGCGTTATTACATAGACGAGCAAGATGCTCACTACAAGAAAAATCCCTCCCGTGATGGCCAGGACAAAATGCGACAGCCCGTCTATCTCCCTGCCGGGTGTTGAGAACGGCGAGAAGATCGAGGTCGCATGCGGGTCGACATAAACCGCAGAAAGATTGAGTGGGAAAGACTCCATTGAAAGCTCCAATTTCTGGTGAACGAGTCCGCATCTTTCAGCGCGCCATCGCAACCTCGTGAGCATTTCCTGTTTCACCAGATGGCCAGCAACCCTTTTCGGGGGCGGACGGAATTTCCCCTAATGAGTGTCGCGTGCACAGTGACCTTTTCCGGGACAGACGGACCAACCCCCATCGAAAACTCCCCAAGCGCGCAAAGCGCCTATCATTTGGACGTGCTCGGAGTGTCACAAGGAAACGCGTTCTGCATTGCTGCCAGCACCACGGTACTTGCTACCTTGTGTTTGTACTCCGGGTGTTCGTTGCTGTATTTCATCACAATGCGGGCAAACTCGCCTACGGTGGCCTGGCCGGGAATACACGCAGGGAACTCGGAGGGATTCTTGTCAGTGGCCATCATCGCTCCGTCAATGACGCCGGTAATGTAATCCATACAGCGGGTGAGCTCAACCGCGTTGCCTTTCTTCCCGGGTTCCAACACGGTGATGTTACGGCACTGCGAAACCAACTTGTCGCCGTCAGGACCGTAGTACAAATCCTTGCGCTGTTGAGCGAATACCGGCACGGCGAAGACGAAGAAGGACGCTAAGGCGAACGTTCTCATTTTGTAATGCTAAACCAGTGCGACCCAGTACTCACGACCCCAGACGAGCAGGATAAGGGGGAGGATAAAGAGGAAACCAGGACGGGGAAACCAGGGAACCAGGACAGTCTGTCCTACTTTTCTACTCTTCTTCCTAATACCCTGATACGCGAAAGACGGGATTAGGGGAATAGACCCCATGTCGACGCATTAGACCCCATGTCGACGCATTAGACCCCATGTCGACGCATTAGACCCTGGAACGCTCCTTAGCGCGTTTGCTTTTGGCGGGGGCACCTCATAAGCTAAGTTTCTTTGAGGTACGGCTTCCGGATGCGATGAAGGTATTCCTGTCGTGTGTTACCCGCGAGTTCGGTTCGTATCGCCAGCGCGTGGCTGCGCAATTGGCTGCGCTGCCGCGACAGGCTTTTGAAGTGAAGGTGCAAGAAGACTTCCAACAGGGCAGCTTCACGCTTCTCGAACAGATCGGCGCTTACATTCGGGAGTGCGATCTGGTTTTGCACCTGGTGGGCGATTCCTCCGGAGCGCGGCCCTCGCCGGAGCATGTGCAAGCCATGTTTGCAAAGCTGGGCGAGGCTACACCAACGCCGCTACCGGAGCTTTCCTACACGCATTGGGAGTACAACCTGGGGCTGCGTTTTGGCAAACGTATGTTTTGTTACGTGGCCGCGCCTGAAGCGGAGCGCGATTCGGGACCGAAGACTCAGGAACCGGAGGCCGAGCTGCGCATGCAGATTGCCCACCGTGAGCGCATCCGGCGCGATGGGAAGGACTATCGCCGTTTCCAAGGGCGTCACGATCTGGTGCGGAGGATATTCTTCGATCTTGGCCTAAGCCCGACGGACAAAGCCGGTAATCTTCCCTTCGCAAGTATCGGGAGGCTGTTTAAGGGTCGCGACGAGTTTGTGCTCAAACTGCGAGAGACGCTAGACGAAGCGAGGCATGGCGGCGGGATACGGGCTCATGGCCCCGGCGTTCCCGCAGCTGTGGTGCACGGGCTGGGTGGGGTGGGGAAGACGCGGGCTACGCTTGAATTTGCCCATCGATACGCGGACGAGTATACGGCCACTCTCTTCGTATCCGCAGACTCCCCGGCCACGCTGGAGACGAATCTGGCGCTGTTGTGTGGCGCGGCAGTGCTCGATCTGGCCGAGAAAGAGGACCACGCGACCGAGAGACAGGTGGCGGCGGTACTACGCTGGCTGAACCGGAACCACGCCTGGATTTTGCTCCTGGACAATGTCGACAGCGATGAAGCGGTGGGCGCGGTGCGGAAGCTGCTTGCCAGACTGGCCGGAACGGGCGAGGTGGTAATCACCTCGAGGTTCTCGCGTTGGAGCCGCGAGGTAGAAACGCTCGAACTCGATCCGTTGAACGAGCCTTCTTCGACAGCCTACCTACTGGAGAGCACGGCGCGGCTTCGGCGCGATGAACCGGAGGATAAGGAGCGCGCGCAAGAGTTGGGCTTTGAGCTGGGGCAGCTTGCGTTGGCGCTAGAGCAGGCGGCGGCTTACATCAACGCTCTGGGCATTTCGTTCCGTGACTACCTGGAACGATGGCGACGCCATCGCGACCGGATGCTGAGTTACCATGACGAGCTGGCAACGCACGCTTCGCACAGCGTGGCAGTGACATGGCTGACGTCATTTGAGCGGTTGAGCGAGAACGGACGGCGGTTGTTGCGGATGCTGTGCTGGCTGGCGTCGGAGCCGATTCCGCGCTCGCTGCTGCACGCCGGCGGCGGACCGTTTGCGGCAATGGCCTTGCGGGGGATCACGGAGTCGCCGGGGCTCTCGGAGGAGAAACGGGAGGGCCTGGTACTGGATGCCGAGGAGGCGCTGGGCGAACTCTGGAAGTATTCTCTGGCCCGCTCGAGCCCGGACAAGCTCACGTTTTCCGTGCACCCGCTGGTGCAAGAGGTAACGCGGCGGACGCTGCCGGAAGGCGAAGTGCAGCCAATGACGGAGGCGGCGCTACGCTGGGTAGACGCAGGTTTTAAAGGCAATCCGAGGGATATGCGCCTCTGGCCTACGCTGGAGCCGCTGGCGAGCCACGGGAAGACGGCGGCCGATTTCGCCGACAGGCACGGGATCGCGCAACCAACCATGAGTTTTATGAGCGCACTGGGCCAGTTTTTTCATGCGAAGGCGCAGTGGGCGGCGGCGGAGCCGCTCCTGCGCCGTGTGCTCGCCCTCGACGAGGGAAACCGGAGCCCAGATCATCCGAACATTGCCCATAGCCTCATTAACCTTGCGGACTTGCTGCGAGAAACGAATCGTCTGAACGAAGCGGAGCCACTGGTACGCCGTGCGCTCGCTATCTTCGAGAAGAGCCGGGGCAGGAATCACCCTGATGTGGCCATTTGCCTTAGGAGCCTGGGGCTGTTGCTACTAGAAACGAACCGTCCGAAGGAGGCGGAGCGACTGGTACGCCGTGCGCTTGCTATCGACGAGAAGAGCTTTGGTCCGGACCATCCAAGGATTGGCGTTGACGTCAACCATCTTGCGCAAGTGCTGAAGACTACGGACCACCCGTGGGAGGTCGGGACGCTGTTGCGTCGCGCGCTGACCATCGCCGAGAAGAACTTTGGTCCGGACCATCGAGACGTCGCCGTTAGCCTCAGCGAGCTTGCAACATGGCTTCTGAGGAAAAACCGGGTGGATGAAGCAGAGCCGTTGTTGCGCCGTGCGCTGGATATCCTTGAAGAGCAGCGCCGGCCCGGATCACCCTTATGTAGCCACGGCTCTCATCAGCCTTGCGCAGTTGCTGCAAGTCAGGAACCGGCTGGGCGAGGCAGAACCGCTGATGCGACGGGCGCTGGCTATCAGCGAAAAAAACCACGGCCCGAACCACCCAAGCGTCGCCCTGGACCTCATGCACCTTTCGCTGTTGCTGCAAAAAACAAACCGGCTGGGCGAGGCAGAACCGCTGATGCGCCGGCATCTCGCAATCCTGATTAACTTTTCACACGTCAACGGATATCCACATCCGCACCTGCGATCGAGCCGCGACAGCTTTGTCGGGCTTTTAAGGGAGATGAAGGTTCCCGAAAGAGAAGTCTCCGCGAAGTTGCGTGCAATGGAGGCGGGGGAACTTGTGTGAGGCGTGGTCGAGATTTGCGGAGCGGACGATGGAGTGAAACGATGCCGCTGCGAGAGAGGGCGCGCTCAAGACGTGCTGATGGGTTTCCGGTCACCCATCTCGTCGAATTCAGGGGGACCTACGCACCCTCGATGATGCGAAAGTCGCGTTCCGCTCCGGAACCGAGAGCCTGAAGCGCCTTCTGGTATGCCTCGCTTTCATGAGCCGCGAGGGCAATCTCGTAGCTGTCGAATTCGACAAGGATTGTCCGCAGCTGCAAGCCGGCTTCGTGGGTTTGCATCCGGCTCGTGGATCTGGTCAAAAAGCGCCCGCCGAATGCCTCAACCGCCGGCAGCGCCAATGCACCATAGGCCTTTACCGCCGATTCGTCGGAGAGCGATCGATAGACAACAACCCAATAACCTTTTTTCATGGTGTCTCCTTTTCAATGCGTTTACACCTCGTCTCAACCTTCATCGGGCCACGCCATTCTTCGGTGGGCTCGAAAAGCGGCGGGGAACTCATCGCTCGTAATATATTCGGCGTTAAATGACGACTGCCCCATGTTCCTCGGTGACACTATTCTTATGCTCACAAAAATTTATGGTTACGCTCTCAGTACCTTTATGTGGTGTCATGGATGACTTTCTGCCTTTTTTACCTGCATCCCACCCAGCTATGGCTTGCTCTGATTATGAATGTTTGGAGCAGCAGTACCAGTCTGCCATGCGGGTGTGGAAAAGAATTGACTGATCCCGGTTTGAACGGATCCCAACGCGTGGGGCGAGTCAGAGAGCCGGCAAATGCTGGAGAACGCGATTGAAGACCATAGAGGTGGAATCTACGTGCCATGACCCTCAAAGCACCGCGACTTACGTACTTATTAATCAGTGCAGCGCTGACACTGCAGGCGCAGATGGCCCCGCCCACTCCCAAGCCTTCCCCCGACGTCGTCGCCGGCATTCCCGTCAACTATGACGAGGCAAAGGTCGGGACCTACTCACTGCCCGACCCTTTCCGGCTTAATAACGGCAAGCCTGTCCGCGACGCCAAAACCTGGTACTCCAAACGCCGTCCGGAGATCGTCGAAATGTTCGAGACCCAGCAATACGGTCGAGCACCGGGCAGGCCACCGGATGAGAGCTTCGAAATGGTCGACCCGGGAACGCCTGCGCTCAACGGCAAAGCGATTCGCAAACAGGTCACTATCTATCTCAACCAGGACAAGACCGGCCCGTCGATCGACCTGCTCATCTATCTCCCCGCCGCAGCCACCAAGCCGGTGCCGATGTTTTTCAGTATCAATTTCGGCGCCGTGCAAAACGCGGTAGATGATCCCGGAATCAAATCCGAAAAAACCTGGGACCCCAAGACCAATACCCGGGTCACCCCGACGGCGGCCCGAGGATTCGGCCACCTTGATGCCGAAGACCTGCTCAACGCCGGATTTGGTGTGGCGACCTTCTACTACGGCGACGTCGATCCAGACTATCCTGACGGATTTGCCAATGGCATCCGCGCTCGCTACCTCAAACCCGGACAGGCAGAACGCGCGCCCGATGACTGGGGCTCGATCGCGGCGTGGGCCTGGGGCATGAGCCGTGTTGAGGACTACTTCGAAACCGATAAGAGCATCGATGCCAAGCGCGTCGTGATCCACGGCATCTCCCGCCTGGGAAAGACCGTGATGTGGGCCGGAGCGCACGACCAGCGCTTCGCCGCCGTGATCGCGAGCTGTTCGGGCGAGGGTGGCGCTGCACTCAGTCACCGCAACTACGGCGAGACCATCGCGCACCTCACCGCTCCGAGCCGGTTTCCCTATCAGTTCGCGGCTAACTACGCGAAGTACGGCGGTTTTCCCGATAAGGCCCCGATGGATGCCAATCTCCTGATTGCGCTGGTTGCTCCGCGCCCGTTGCTCCTGCAGACCGGCAGCACCGACTACTGGTCCGATCCCAAAGGCGAATTTCTGGCTGCGGTCGCCGCCCGCAAGGTCTATAAGCTACTCGGCAAAGCAGATTTGGGAACAGATGTCTGGCCTGCACCTAGGGAGCCCATCTTCCACGACCTCAGCTATTACATGCACGACGGCGGCCACGGCATGGTGCCTTCTGACTGGGACATCTACATTGAGTTCCTGAAGAAGACCTTTTCCGCTGAGCACTGAGGGTGAGGCATGCGCCTCTGCTTTCTGCCTTACGGAGGGTCAATGGGGCGACACATTCCGTGGGGCGGATCAACTAACTTGCTTCTTCGACTGTGGCGACCATGGGAAGGACTGCGTCCACGTTGGTGAGCTGGAACAGTTCCAGGACGCGTGGGCTCACTCCGGCGGCAATGAACCGAACGCCTTTGTCCTGGCACCGGACATAATGCCTGATGACCATGCCCAGGCCCGTAGAATCCATGTAGGGAACGTCGGTCAGGTCGAAGATGTTAACGGTCGGCGGCTCGCCGGTGGGCAACATCAATTGCAAATCAAACAATTTGCTGACGGCGTCCGTTGATTGGCATTCAAATACGGTGCGCGCGGTGAAGGGTCCTGAGAAATGGAAGACCACCGTGCCGGAAGCTTCGCCTACTTCGCGTTCGAAGGTGAGAGGAAGTCGATTCGAGATCTGAGCTTGAGTCATGGCATCAAATACTCCGTATTGAAGTCAGGCGGTTCAACCCAAGGCCGGCGTGCTCGCGAATGCGAACATAAGTCAGGATGCCGGAGAGCCCGCCGGCAAGACTGGCTTTTATACTCTCACATTTTCATTCTGAACTTGATTTGGCCATCCGGAGCCTCCTATCGGGGCTGAATCCCTCGGATCCACCACTCCTCGGCCGTCTATGGTGACACGATGGGTGCTGCAGAAGCACGGAAGGAGTCGAAGGGGAAATGAAATCCATGTTGTAAAGCTGCGTAAAAGATGAGGGTAGGCCCCTGGGGATCGGCTTTCAGGAGAAGGTCTGAAATCAGCCCGAGCTGCCGCGGAAGAGAGCCGTGGTGGTGAGCATCGGGTGAAAAGTCCCGGGCAAGACCCGGGGCAGGTGAGTATCGGAAAGAAGAGCGCAAGCAAACCCTTCGAAGACGCGTCGTTAACTTATCAAGAGCTGTCAAATCCAGAGGCGATCGTGTGCCGACAAAGGCACAAAGAAGCTCTATATTGACCCTTCAATGTCGATGTGCGCACCTAACCGCGCTTTCATGATCATGTAGAAGATTGAACCGAAGCTAAATCCAGTGTTGGTTGGCTCGGGACGATATTGAATTTTTTACAGCTTCCTGTCACCGAAACTTTGTCGCGTTTCTCCCGCACAACCAGCAGCGATTATCGCGGCAGATAGAATTGAACAGCTAGGGAATCGTTTTGCCTGTTGTGACTTTTACCGCGTCGCTCAGCTGGGTAAAGGAGTAGCTCCCCCAAGGACCCATGGTGTAGGTCTTCTTCAAATACGCCTGAGCGTTCGTACGGTTTTTTCGGTTGGGCTTAAAGCCGCCGTTCCGCAACCAGCGCAAGTAGCCAATACTGCGGATCTGAGTGTTAAGGCAGTTGTTCCAGTCCTGGTCGGCGTTAATCCCATAGGGAGTCTCGGAGAAGGCGTGGTCTTTCATGGTCTTGCAAATCTTGCCGGCAGTTGATTTAAGCGGCTTATTGCTCCATACGTAGCCTTTGGAAATGAAATCATAGTCATACTGATTGGTTGTGTCCTCAAGCGCGTTGTGAACTGAGGTCGGAAGGGCTGAAGACCGGCTCAGTGCGGCGCCCTGTGTTTGACCAGTCGCAGATAGCGCACAGAGCAAGAAGAGTCCTACGATCATGCCCGGACCAAGTATTGTTTTCATAGTTTGTCCTCCCTATACTTTGAAATTGAATCGAGCGGCGGAGATGACCTATCTTTGCCAATCCGCTCGCCATTGATCAGTTGTCGCTGGTGAAGTCCTCGGGCGGGCTTGGTCTTCCTCACGAGGAAGGCGCCTGCCTCTCTCCCTTTCTGCGCACAGAAAATGGACAGGAGGAAGATCTTTTTCAGGGATGATAGTACATCTTTCGTGTTAGGGGACACGAAAAACCACGCACATCTGAGGAACCGGAGCCCGCGGGAGTTGACTGCGGGAGACCGTGCAAAACTTCCAGCCCGTGCGGCAAGTTATTTGCCTTCATGCACTTCTGCCATTGTCGGTGTTTCCAATTGTGTGCTGCCCAATGCTTGACCAGGTTCCTGCGTAGTACACACGTCCTGCGACAGGACGAGCTCGCACTCTTCTTTAGCCAGTTTGCAGTCGATGTACCACTGTGAAGGCGAGATCGTGTCTGCAGATAGAGGGCAGCCGAAACCGCGAAGATTACAAATAAAGGGGACAGGCACTGCCTCTTTTGGTGCAGGCGGGAGATCGACCTCCTCCTCTAGGATCAAAGGACGGTCATCAGAGCAGTTTCGCAATTACTGTGGACTGAAAAAGACCGCGAGGGTGGTTTTCCTTGGGAGAAAACCACGAAAAGGCTTGTAGCTTCGGTCTACACCAATTTCGAAACTGCTCGAGCATTCTGTCCCGGGAGCCAACGTGAGAGTGTTTGCAATGCTGTTTGCAGTTCTGATGGTTGGCGCCGCGTCTGGCGAAGCGAAGGTTGCCTGTAAATTACCGATGTACATTCAAGCGCCGCACGCCCCGGGTGATGTTACTACGGATACAGTGAACTTGTTTCTTTACGGCCTCAAATCAGCGGTGAAGCAACATCAGGGATGCGTCGTTGACAAGATGTCCGATGCCCATCTGGGCCTCTACGTCACAACCTTAAATCTCGTCAATGCTGAGGGACACAGCGACGCTTCCGTGATAGCGGTGGCGCTGGCTGTTCCGCTGAATGGGGTCCCAGTCTATATGGATCACTACGTGCTCATTCTCCGGGAAACGGAAGCCGTCGACGGGCAAGTGAACGCGTTGCTCGAAAGTATCGGTGCGACCCTGGACAGGCACACCTCACCCGGTCAATGATCGGGGCTTGATCCGCGCCCAGTCACCTTGCGAAGATGCTCGCGGCCTTGTTGTACGAGCTGCGTCGACATGATACCGATTGCAGCAAAGCCAGTTGTTCGCCGGAGACGTTGGCCGCGGGTTTGCGTCCTGGAGCCCGGCGTGCGAGGGGTCTGCCGAGCAATCGTTCAAGACCGGTGACAAACTCAGCTGTGCCAAGCGGTCGCCCACTTCCTTCGGCTAGGGAGTTTCAGGACAGGGAGTTTCAGGACGGAATTTCCCCTATTGAGCGTCGCGCGGACACTAGCGCTGATCCCCAGGACAGAGGATCTCATCTCTGAATGCTTAGCGAACCCCTTCCAACGAAGGTCAAGGCGGCCTCGCCGGCATTAGGAGAAATTCCGTCCGTCACCGGAAGCTTCCCGTCAGCCACGGAGAGGTGACACCGATTTGTGGCGCTTCTACAAGAATCCCGACGGCTGCGTCTCGACGGTGCCTTCCCGAATGAAGTCTGCGTTTTCACAACCCTTAGAAATTTCGTACAGAAAACGATGCCGTTCGCGTCGATTTCGCTGGACCTCGTTCGACGTACAAAGTAAAGGCAGGACGATAGGAGATGCCATGAGCAAAGTACTTTCGAAAGACGGCACAGCGATCGGGTTCAGTAAGTCGGGCAAAGGAGAACCGGTCATCCTTGTGGACGGCGCGTTGTGCAGCCGATCGTTCGGGCCGTTGCCAAAGCTGGCTCGACTGCTGGCGACGCACTTTACCGTGCTCAACTACGACCGCCGGGGCCGGGGTGAGAGTGGCGACACCCCGCCCTATGCGGTCGAGCGGGAGGTGGAAGATCTAGAAGCTCTGATCGAAGAGGTGGGTGGCTCGGCATCCGTGTTCGGGACTTCTTCCGGAGCGGCGCTTGCGCTGGCAGTGGCGGCGAGTGGGCTCAACATCAGGAAACTCGCGTTGTATGAGCCACCCTTTGTGGCGGGTGGGAACGGTCGCCGGCCGCCTGCGGATAGCGAAGCGCAACTCAAACGACTGATAGCAGAGGGCAGGCGAGGCGACGCGGTCACGTTCTTTATGGCGGACATGGTGGGAATGCCGGCGATTTTCGTTTACATCATGCGAATCTTACCGATCTGGCCGAAGCTCAAGGCGGTGGCACACACGCTGCCTTACGATGCCGCGGTGCTGGGAGATTTCTCGCTGCCGAGAAAGCGTGTGGCTTCGGTCGGGGTTCCCACGATCGTAATCGGGGGTGAAAAAAGCCCGGTTGAGTTGCGTAGCGCGGTGAGTGCGGTTGCTGAGGCGGTCCCCGGTGCCAGGATGCAGATGCTGAAGGGGCAAACCCACAATGTGTCGGTGAAAGCGCTGGCGCCCGTGTTGGTCGAGTTTTTTGGTGCGTGAGACGGGAATTTTCGTAAAGCTGTCGATTTCGCACGGCTTGATTCGACGCGTAAGTAGAGCGAGGTTTGGAGGGCCCAAACCGTCCGGAACCTGGCTCGCGGTTGATTCTCAATCAAGAAACATAGGGAGGGAAAAATGCAATCTGCAACTCGAGTTTCCGGATTCACGCAACCAACTACGCAAGGTGTTTCGATCTCGAAAACAAGGCTCTGGGCCGGACGCATCCTCAGCACCCTAGCCGTACTGTTCCTGCTCTTCGACAGCGTCGGACACTTGACCATGCCGTCTCCGGTCGTGGAGGCGTTCGTCCGGCTCGGCTATCCCTTGACCCTGGGTCTGGGTATCGGAATTCTCGGTCTTGTCTGTACCGTCCTTTATGCAACTCCACGCACTTCGATTCTCGGTGCGGTCCTGCTGACGGGCTACCTTGGCGGAGCAACTGCGGCCAACCTGCGCGTGGGAGATCCATTGTTTGAAACACTCTTCCCCGTCATTCTCGGAGCCTTGATCTGGACAGGGATTTTATTGCGCGATGACCTGCTGCGCAGACTCGTTCCTTTGCGACGTTAGAATGAGCGGACAGATGGTGAAGATGGAGCGATGACGATGCGATTCATTTGGATGCACAAGACCGACCAGGAGACGGAGGCGGGGGTTCGCCCGAGTCCGGAGTTGATAGCCATGATGGGAAACCTGATGGAGGAGATGGCGAAGGCCGGCGTGCTGCTCGCGGGTGAGGGACTCCAACCAAGCTCAACGAGCGTCCGCCTCCAGTTCTCCGGAGGTGAGCGGACGGTGACGCATGGGCCTCTAAATGGATCGAACGAGCTGCTCGCTGGGTTCGCGATCGTTCGGATGAAATCGATGGAAGAGGCGATCGAATGGGCGTCGCGCTTCGGCAGAGCGGTGGGCGACGCCGAGATCGATATAGGCCAGGTGAAGGAGCCCTGGGACCTCGGTTTGTGCCCGAAGCCGCCGGGACAGACAGCGCGATTCATGATCATGCACAAGGCGGACAAGAACTCCGAAGCCGGAGTCCTCCCTACCCGAGAGGTGATGAATCACGGGGAAATGGTGAACGTAGGCGCGTTTCTCTCAGCCGAGAGGTTACAACCAAGCTCAAAGGGCGCGCGCCTCAAGTTCTCCGCAGGCAAGAGCAAAGTAATCGACGGGCCTTTCGCCGAGTCCAAGGAGCTGATCGGCGGCTACTGCATCGCTCAGGTGAAGTCGAAGCAAGACGCTATCGGATGGGCCTTACGCTTTGCCAAAGTGCTGGGCGACTCCAGAGTGGACGGCGATGTAGAGGTGGACATTCTCCCGCTCTACGAGATGTCGAATTCAGTTTTGCCGATAACCGAAGCATCCTTGTGAAGAGCGGTCGTCCGAGGTCTGCAGTCTGACTTTCAGCCTGTGTTGCTAAAGATTCTGACAGCGGCTCGTTGTTCCCGCGTGGCCTACTAGTCCTACTCGGAATTCGGGCATTGAAAATTGCGTCACGGCACGGCTTGCGGCTGCAGGCTATGTATAAGCGACAGGAATGATCAGCGGTTAGGTAGTTCCGCCAGTCTAGGTCGACGGCTGCGACCACCGTGATCTGGAGTCAAAGGAACGTCTATAGTGAGGAATTCTTTGAATATCTCAAATCGAACAGTGACTGTATTTGGTGCGTATGGGCATACAGGCCGTTTTGTTGTGGCAGAGCTATTCAGACGCGGATGGACGCCTATTCTCTCTGGACGCGACGCTGGGAAACTCAACGCGCTCGCCGGCGGGTATCCAAAATCGGAGGTGCGCCTTGCTTCGGTGGAGGATCTTGCGTCGCTCGACCGCGCAATTGCCGGCGCCCGCGCCGTCATAAACTGCGCAGGGCCGTTTATCGACAGCGCAGCTCCAATCGTTGAAGCGGCACTCAGGTCCGGTGTTCACTATTTGGACGTGGCTGCGGAACAGGCAGCTGTTCTAGCTCTCTTCGAGCGGTTCTCGCGTGCCGCAAAGGAGGCGGGAGTAGTCATCGCTCCTGCGATGGCCTTCTACGGTGGGCTGGGGGATCTTCTCGCGACCGCATCTATGGGGGACTGGATTGCCGCCGATGAGATCCTCATCGGCGTCGCACTCGATAGCTGGAAACCTACCCGGGGAACCCGGTTGACGGGCCAGCGCAATCCCGGCCAGCATTTCACCTTTTCCAATAACAAGTTGGAGCCCTCTGATCCGCTGCCGCGCACCTGGAATTTTCCGGCTCCATTCGGGCAGCAAGATGTCGCGGGTTTCTCCCTAGCCGAGACCATCACCATCTCACGGCATCTCCGGGCGCCTCAGATTCACGCATACATGAATCTCGCGCCAATTACAGACATCCACAATCCCGATACGCCGGCGCCGACGGCAGCTGACGAGAGCGGGCGCTCCTCTCAAGTCTTTCTTATGGAGGTGATCGCGCGAAAGGGAAACGCGGAACGGCGAGCGGTGGCGCGCGGTCGAGATATCTACGCGATCACCGCGCCGATTGTGGTGGAAGCGACAGAACGTGTGGTCAATGGGCGGGCCAGGACGAGTGGCGTCGTCGTGGCAGGCGAGGTCTTCGACGCTCGAGACTTTCTGGGATCGCTCGCTTCGGCGCATCTCTCCTTTGAGATTCACTCATCTCCTTCACTTCCTCGATAGTCAATGTAGCTTTTGAAGAGCGCGATCATCCATTGATCGTTCATGGCATCTCACCGTAGGACGAGCGATATACTCGTGGATGATCGGTGGATCCAAAGGATGAGGCACAAAAGCGAACCTGAAAACGCGCCTGAATTTGCCGTTCAGTCTCTGTTGAAGTCTCCGACGGTTACCATTCGGGACACACTGTGCCGGGGCAGCTGCAGTCACCAGAGCGCGGAGGAGTGCACGGCTACCACGCAACTGGTCTTTCCCTATCGCGGCGTCTATGTGCGACATCTGGGGCAGAGTCAGGCCGTAGCCGAGGCAAACCAGGTGCTGTTTTTCAATACCGCCGAAGGTTACCGGATCAGTCATCCCGTGCCGGGTGGCGATGGCAGTCTGACGCTGGTCATCAGTGAACCGCAGCTCCATGAAATGGCACCGTCTTCCTCTCTTCGCGACGGCGCCACGCTCGCGTTTCGGCAGCATCGTCTGCGGATTGACGCACGAGCTCAAGCGCTCGTAGCGCTCCTGCGGCACAGCCTGGTCCAGAAGATCGCGGAGCCTTTGGAAGCGGAGAGCCTGGCCCTGACCCTGGTGCAGCGGGCGCTGGGTCCGCGGACCACGCACGCGGCCGGCGCCAGCGTCGGACGCCAGCGGCTGGTGGATCGTGTCAAGCTGGTGCTCACGAGCAATCTGGCGCGGCGCTGGACATTGGCCGAGATCGCCGCCGAAGTACGCGGCTCTCCGGTCTATCTCACCCAGGTCTTCCAGCAAGTGGAAGGTCTGCCCTTGTACCGCTACCAGTTGCGACTGCGGCTTGCGCGGGCGTTGGACCTGCTCGCGCAATATGACGACCTGACCGCTCTAAGCCTGGACCTTGGCTTCTCAAGCCACAGTCATTTCAGCGCCGCGTTCCGCGAGGCTTACGGCCGTTCGCCTTCGGAATTCAGACGCTCTGCGCTGCATCGCTAGCACCCGTCCAGACAAATCGCTAAAGATTCTGACAGCGGACCTCCCTCGCTGCGTGGCCTACTGATCTCGTACGCGCCGGAAATCGGGTATTGGAGACGAATGTCATGGTTGAGAGAACTTGTGCAGCTTGCGACTGCAAGCTGGATACGAATCCCACTAAGGTCAAAATCGGCGGCAAGACGGTTGAGGTCTGCTGCGACGAATGCTCAAAGAGGCTTAAGGAAGCCCACGTTTCCGCGGCCGGAACGAGGAGGGGCTGAGCCATGGGCGAAAACAAACCATTGCCATCCCGGCGTAGCGCAGAGACTCCGTCGGGCCGGATCAGCTACCTGGAACAGGGCACCGGGCCGGTTGCGTTGTTCGTGCATGGCGTGCTGCTCAACGGGTATCTGTGGCGTCATCAGTTCGGGGAGTTGTCCGACATCCGGCGCTGTATAGCCGTGGACCTGCTTGCACACGGCGACACCGAAATCACGCCAGATCAGGACGTATCAGTAACGGCCAATGCGGAGATGCTCAAGGAGTTTCTCGATGCGTTGAACATCGACCAGGTGGATCTCGTGGCTAATGACAGCGGCGGCGGTATATCGCAGATCTTTGCCGCAATGTACCCGGAGCGAGTACGTAGTCTCACGCTCACCGACTGCGACACGCACGACAACTGGCCTCCAGAGGCGTTTAAGCCCTTCCTGGCGATGGCAGCCGCTGGCGGCCTACGTCGAACACTTGACGCAATGTTGTCGGATAAGAATATCTATCGGTCGCCGCGGGCCCTAGGGCCGGCGTACGAACACCCGGAACGATTGACGGACGACAGCATCGAAACATATTTGCGTCCGCTGGTCAGAACCGAGCAGCGAACGCGCGACCTCGAGCGCTTTCTCGCAGCTTTCGACAACAAGCACACGCTCGCCATTGAAGCGCGGCTGAAGTCATTGAATGCGCCGACCCTGATCGTATGGGGAACGGATGATGTGTATTTCGACGTGAAATGGTCGCGCTGGCTTGCCGAAAACATTCCCGGTACCCGGCGCCGCATAGAGCTCAAGGACGCCAGGATTTTCTTCCCTGAGGAACGCTGGGAGGAATTCAACAAGGAACTGCGTGCACACTGGCAAGCGGTGCAGTAGAAGACGTCACGAGCCTGTTACGAAACACTCGTCGATTGTCCAACAGCCGACATTTAAGTACTTATGTGGCGCTTCGGTGACTCGACGGACGCTCAAAGAGATTCTGGATCCATAAAGCTCCATTCGGCCTGCGAGTCAGGAACAGTTCAACGACTCGCCGGCTGAGGCCTCTTCGCTCGCACTTCCTGCCTGTGGTTGCTCTGGCTGCTTCCTGGGATCATTCGCTGCGCAGCGCCTGGATGGGTTCGATGCTGGCTGCCCTCCGCGCGGGAATCACCGCGGCGACCAGTGTCGCCAGTCCAAGGAGCAAAGTCGCACCGGCCAACAGCAACGGGTTCCATGGTTTGACACCGAAGAGCTGGGTCGCCATGAGACACCCCGCTCCGATCGCTGCTGGTATCCCGATCCCCAATCCGATGCCGACCTGCCAAAACGCTCCGCGCAGCACCATGGCGATTACCGAACCGCGATCAGCTCCCAGCGCCATACGCACGCCAATCTCGCTCATGCGTTGCTCCACACCATAGGCGGTCACGCCATAGAGACCAACCGCGGCCAGCACAAGGCCGACCGCGCCAAACAACCAAGTGAGACTGGCGATCATGTTCTGTTGGTCGAAGACTCCCTGAATCACAGTCGAATACGGCTGAACGTCATACATCACCAGGCTCGGATCGACTTCGGCCAGCGCCCTTTTCACCTGAGCGAGCATATTCGACGGATGCCCCGGTGCCCAGATCACGATGTTGGAGAGGTTTTGCGACCAGATCTCGTAACTCTGGGTGTCCGGCTGATCGAAGTGGACTGTCTGCGCCTCGGGGATGTAATACATGGGCCGGGCTGGTTCTCTGAAGTCCCAGCTCACGTAGTGGATGTTCTGAACGATGCCGACAATCTCATAGGTACCCGCGTTCTTGATCGGAGCCGGACCGAAGTGCTGACCGATGGGATTCTTGTTCCCTAGAAACTTCTTCGCAAAGGCTTCGTTGATGACCGCTACAGGCCGCGTGTTCAGGTTATCGTCTTCGCTAATGGCGCGGCCCGCGACCATTCTGGTGCCGAGCGTATCGAAGAACCCCGGCGTAACCCGGGTCCAGTCGGCGAATACATCGTCCTTGGGGCCGGGCTCTGGTTTGCCCTCAATCCGAACTTCGTGGCCCCATTGGTCGCCGCTCATCGGCGCGTAGGTCGCGGAGCTGACGCCATGCACTCCGGGAATGGCGCTGAGCCGGTCCTGAATCTCGCGGAAGAGCGGAACCAGTCGCTCCTGCCTATAGTTCGACAGCATGGGATTAATGGAGACCAGGTAGCGGCCGTCTGGATTGAATCCGAAGTCTTGATGCTCCAGATTGCGCAGGCTTCCCCCCAACATGGCCGCCGTGCTGAGCAGCACTAGCGATACCGCCGCCTGAGAGATGACCAGTACCTTCTGAGCCCAATGGCGGTTGCCTCCCACCGCCCGGTTGGCGCCGCGCAGCGCCTCCACCGGTTCGGCGTGCGAGGTCATCCACGCGGGCAAGATTCCGAAAATCGCCCCAGTGAGCACAGAAACTCCCAGCGCGAACAGCAGAACCGGTGTTGACAGCGAAGCCTTCACTGGAATCCAGGTGCTTTGCTGCATCATGTGGAAAGCGAGATAGAGGATCAGCCGCGCCCCCGCCCAGGCCACGGCCACACCGGCGCCGCCGCCGATGAGTGACAGCGCGACGCTCTCCAGAAGCGTACCTCTTACCAGGCGTCCGCGCGACGCGCCCAGTGCCACGCGTACCGCAGTCTGCTGCCGGTTTCTCAGTCCGCGGGCCAGCAGCAAGTTGGCGATGTTGGCGCAGGCCAGGAGCAGCACGCAGCAAGCGGTGACCATGAGCAGCAGCAAGCCTTCGCTGTAGTCTCTGCGCAAGTTAGAGAAACCCGCGCCGCCCGGCGACATGCGAAGCGTCTGCTTCTGCCACACAGCTTTTTCCTGCGGACTCATGTCTGCCAGGTGGATAGCCAGCCAGCCGTGCAATTCACCCTGAAGCTGCGCCTGCAGCGCCTTCGGATTGGTCCCAGGGCGCGCACGTCCGATCAGATCCAGCCAGTCGACACGATTGTTTTTGAGTCGCGCCGTCGCGCCGTCGATCGTCGGCTCGGTCGTCAACGGCATCCAGATGTCCGGCATGCCCCAACTCACCATCTTTGCCCCAATGAAACCTGCCGGGGCCACACCGATGATGGTGAACGATTTGCCGTTGATCTGGTATGTGGATCCCACGATCGACGGATCGGAGCCATACTTCTCCTCCCAGGCGTGGAAGCTCATCACCGCGACTGGGGGCGCACCTTCCTGGTCGTCGGCGTCAATCAGCAACCTCCCGCGCCACGCGGTCACGCCCAGGGTCTGAAAGAAATTGCCGGAGACGTATTGGCCATTGGCTGTGTCTGGGGGCCCCGATGATCCCGCGCGCCGCAGTCCCAGTGCCGCGTTGCCCGCCTGGAGCGCCGCCAGGTCCTGGAAGCCAGCTGTATTGGTGCGAAACAACTTGTATGCCTCCCAGGGGAAGAGGCTCCAGTCTCCCGGTTCGCCGTCGCCGTCCTGGCTGTATCCACCCCAGTTGCAGCAGCGGGGCTGGTCGCCGATGCGCCACAACTGATCCGGTCTGGTGCCCGGCAGCGACTGCAGCATCACCTGCTGCACGAGCGTGAAGATCGCGGTGGTCGCGCCGATGCCCAGCGCCAGCGTCAGCACGGCAGTCAGCGTGAAACCAGGCGATTTGCCCAACTGGCGCAAAGCGTGCCGGAGGTCCGCCAGCATAATTTCTCCTATACGGACGATTTATGTCCTCGGTCTTCGAGTATGCAATTGACGGACCGGAATTCCATTTTGAAATCAGGACACTTAAGGCCGCCAGGACTGCAAAGCCCCGTCCGGAGTTGAGATAGATTGTTTATAAATGAACATACAAATGCGTGCCTTATGGCTTCAGGGCTAATCATTGCCCTTGCCGCGTCTAACTCTGCCTGTTGAAGTTCATGACGACTGCCTCTTTCCACAAGAGAAACGGTCAGGAAGAGATATTTAAACTCGTGGTCAGCTGCAGGGAGCGAATAGCCAATAAAGCTGGATCTGCTTTTTGGCTCAGTGAGCAGGTTTCAAGAAGTTCTGGCAGGCCAGTTCGCCGATTTTCTTGCCCATAGCTTTACCAACCATAATCGAATTCCGGTAGTGGAGTCCGCCGTAGATTCTCGCCAGGGAAACCTCCTGCGCGTAGGCCTCAATGTTGGGCCATTTGTGCACCACGCCCGGAGCCGTGGGGCTGGTCATGGACAGTGGATTCGGCCCGGTTCCGAATTCGGCCTCGAGCACTGCTCTTGCCGTGCCGGAATTGATACAGTGCGCACACGGATATTCAGGATGAAGGGGTGTGTCGATCAACGGCTCCCAAGCAGCATCGCGCTCGGTCGCGTCGTTGCCGTCAATGTCTCCATTGCGGATTGCCGTGACGGGTCGCCAGAAGTTGTAAGCGTACTTCGCTTCGAACACAGCGGTGTAAGAGTCGGCAACGGCCATCTCCACCAAAGCAAATAAGCGGGCATTCTGGCTCAAGGTTCGTCCCGGTGCGCTGGCAAGCTGGCGCACGATCGGATCGATGCTTTGCGGGCCTGTGATGGTCCAGAAGCGTGCCATTTCGGTCTGTTCAGGAGTGCGACGTGTACTCTTTTTTCCGCCGAGTTCCTTGATCTCGTTGTAGTCGGCTGCCCATTCGGGGCTGCTCAATGCTGGAGGCGGAGCTGGATGAAACTGCGATCCGCTCTCCATAACCCACGGCGTCACTTTTCCCCACTGCGTTCCAATTGGGAGGGTTGTGGTGACGTAAACACCTGCAGAGGTAACGGGCCGATAAGTGTTCGGTGTATCGGCTCCGTCCGTAGAACGCCACGCCAGAACCTTTCCGGCCACTTCCTCTCCTACGGCGATTCCCGCGGTCTTTCCGGCGCCATCCGGAATCCGCGCGATAGAGTCCTCATACGCTTTGTCCAAGGCTGTCTTCTGCTCGGGAAAAAGCGCCACTAGGGTTGTGTGCGCTGCCGCGGCCCCCGCCGCTTCCGGCGAGCTGCCCGGCGCAGCCGAGACGCTGAACTTATACGGCGTGTACTGCCCCTCGATGGAATTAATAGCGTCAAACATCGCCGTGTGCACGATGGCCATCACGCGCGTTCCGGCGAATGGGTAAGTCTTGGCTTCCAGCACGGATGCGTTGGCCCGTTGGTTCCATTCGATTACTACGTCGGCAGCCAATAGCGGCTGCAAGAGAGCCACTACACCGATGAGGACAGAAGCGCGATTCCGCAGTGCACGCATAGGACCTCCCTTCAAGAATTTAGAGACCTGGAGCCCGGATATAAAGGGACAGCATGTGTGCTGCAGAAGCACGGAAGGAGTAGAAGGTGAAATGAAATCCGTGTTGTAAAGCTGCATAGGAGATGAGGGCAGGCCCCTCGGGATCGGCTTTCAGGAGCAGGTCTCAAACCAGCCCGAGCTGCTGCGGTAAAGAGCCGTGGTGGTGAGCGTCGGGTGAAAAGTCCCGGGCAAGACCCGGGGCAGGTGAGTGTCGGAAAGACGAGTGGAAGCAAACCCTACGAAGACGCGTCGTTAACTTATCAGGAGCTGTCGAAACCAGGGGTGATGCTGTCTTCTGGGACAAGCCCGCGAGGAGCCTGATGACTGGGCGGGCGGCAGCCGGCGTATAGAGGGCGTGAGTCCGACACAGGCTTTTATGCGGAACTGCGGGAACCAGGCCATCGATGCTAAGGGAGAAGCACAAGGGCAGAAAACCGCGAGGCGAGAGTACCGATGCGGTGGCTTGGGACGGACCGGGTCTGTAGTGTGCGCTGAGCAGCGCATTGTTCAGGAGGGTTGAAGTCCCTCCGGCGCTCAGATGAGGGGCGCTGTATCCAAAAGCGGGGTTAACGTCTCGCTGGCCGGAGAAGAGAGAAGGTATGGAGAAGCCTAAACGGGCACGAAGGCGAAAGCTTGATACAGCCAAGGTGAACCTGAAGCCACTCTTTGCAGTGCTCCGGAGGACAGGGTGTCCATCGTGAGGTGGAATCCGAAGGGTATGCGGAGAAGTATCGGGCCGTAATCGACGGGGGCCACCCCGATGATGAACCGGTCGGCCAAAGGTGGGGCAAGGTCGAGCCCGCACTATGGGGGCGAAGGCGTTCTCATTCACCCACCGCACCAAGGTGTTTGCGGACGGCACGATACGGAAGAACGATGCGTGACCTCAGGAGGACTGGCAGCGTCTCTGGGTGGCACCGGAGTAAGCGGACCTATAAGCGAGAGCGAAATGGCGAGCGAAGCGCTGTCAGTAGTCGGACGGCTGAAAAGTACCAGAAGCATGGTGAAAGCCATGTGACCGGGTAACCGGCGACGGAAGTGGGTCGGGGAAGGCAGCCGGCGAAGGCGGTTGGGAAGAGAGAGGATGGCAGTGAGTAAGGACGGAAAGGTGGATCAGTTCCTTGAGTGAAATACCCGTACATTTCCGACCGAGGAGACTGTCTGACTGGATCAACCCGACGGGTGCAAAGAAGGTCCATTCATTAATCGACAAGGTATACAAGCGGAAGAACCTGGAGATGGCCTGGGAAAAGGTGCAGGCTAACCGGGGCAGTGGGGGAGTCGATGGACAGACGCTGGAGGAGTTCTCAGCGCAGCTGGATCAGCAACTGGATCGGTTGCACAGGGAGCTTCAGGAAGATGTCTATCAACCCCGACCGGTGCGGCAGGTGCAAATCCCGAAAGTGGGCAAGCCGGGAGAGTATCGCAAGTTGGGAATACCCACGATCTACGACCGTGTGTGCCAACAGGCGCTGCTCAATCGGTTGGAGCCTATCTTCGAGTCGATTTTCGATGAAGCCAACTTCGGATATCGGCGAGGGCGATCAACACAGGACGCCATGCGCAAGGTGTGGAAAGAAATACAGAGCGGACGAGAGTGGATCGTAGATGCGGACTTGAAGGATTTTTTCGGGTCTGTTGCACACGAGAAGCTGTTAACGCTGGTTGCCCAACGAATAGCCGATGGTCGAGTGTTGCGTCTGATAGAGGCGATGCTGAAGGCCGGAAGTTATGGCAAAGGGCGACTCTATCCCACCGAGCGAGGGACCCCGCAGGGCGGGGTGGTTTCACCTGTCCTCAGTAACGTACTCCTGACGCCGTTTGATCGGGAAATGCGCCGCAAGGGGTATCAGTTAACGAGGTACGCGGATGACTGGGTTGTCACCTGTCAGTCCGCGGCAGAGGCGCGCGCGGCAATCGTTGCAGCGCGTCAGATACTGGAGCAGTTGGGCGTGCAACTACACCCGCAAAAGACGCGGGTGGTGCACGTTCGACAAGGGTTCGAGTTTCTTGGCTATAAGATCAAGCGGGGCCAGCGGCGACTCCGGCTGATGCCTCACCAGATCCAAAGCGGGGTGCGGGAAGGGGACTTATATGCGTACCCGAAGAGAAAATCGATCCGTCGCTTTATGGATCAAGTGCGTGAGCGTACCAAGCGGCGCATTCCTCTGACGACCTCGGCACTGATCGCGGACCTCAACCCTGTAATAAGGGGATGGGGGAATTACTACAAACGTGCCCACGTCCGAAAGCTCTTCAACCGACTCAACGGCTGGATCGTACAGCGAATCCGGTCGCACCGATGCAAGCGTTGGCGTAACCGAGGTTGGCGACAACTTCCTGAAACCACGCTGTACCGTGAGTATGGGCTGGTCAACCTGGTTCAGTTAATACCTTCGATTGCATCCCGGAAGCGCGAGTCTTCGTGAAAGCCGTGTGCGGGAAAACTGCATGCACGGTTTGAGCGGCGGACGGTGGCCAGCGTCGGGGAACCTCGATGCGCCACCTCCGACCCGACAGCGAGGAAGCGGAGTAATGTCCGTGGAGCGGTGCGCCGTGGAAAGCCGGTGCTTTTCAGTGGGAGATAACCCCACCCGGGAACTGGTTCGTTCCACCCGGTAATAACCGAAGCGGCGGCAGAGGTAACGAAGCCGCTGGAGCCTTCGGTGTAGAGGGTCGTTTTAGCGACTCTGTGAGCATGTAGGTTGCAATGTGAGTAAACGTCGAGCAGGCCTCGAAACACATAACGCAGGAGCCGACCCGCCCGTTCCTCGGGGAAGGCCGCCGCTGGTGGAGGGGTATGAGCGAACAGCTTCCATCGGACCTGCCGGGGTATTGACGGCGACATGCATGCGTAGGAAAGCACTAGGAACACGGGAAACCCCAACAGTGGTATTGGAAGTTCAAGACCAACCGGTAACTCGTGAGAGCCAGGCTGGGCTGTTAGGGGCTGCGGTGAGGCTCGTAGTACCGATGAAGCCGGGTAATGCCGGGGGAGGGAAGGGGCCTTAGTTGGAAATCAACGCAAGACGTGACAAAGACGAAGGGATTGGTGATGAGCCTAACAACCCCGGAAAGTGTTCAGAAGTTACAGGCAGCGTTACACGACAAAGCGAAGAAATCGCCCGACTTTCGCTTCTATGCGCTGTACGACAAGGTGTACCGGAAGGACGTATTGCGGTTCGCCTACGAATGCTGCAAAGCCAACGGTGGAGCGGCGGGAGTAGACGATCAGACGTTCGAGGACATTGAAGCGTATGGAGCAGAGTGCTGGTTGGACGAATTGACGCAAGAGCTGAAAAGCCGAACGTATCGACCACTTCCGGTGCGGCGGGTTTACATACCGAAGCCCGGGGGACAACAGCGCCCGTTGGGAGTGCCCGCCATCCGCGACAGAACGGTGGAGATGGCGGCGGTTGTGGTACTCGACCCCATATTCGAGGTCGATTTACAACCAGAACAGTACGCCTACCGGCGAGGCCGCAGCGCATTGGACGCGGTAAGACATGTCCATAAGCTGATTAACTCCGGACATGGAGAGATCGTCGATGCAGATCTTGCCTCGTATTTTGATCTTCTTCCGCATTCTGAACTTCTAAAGTCGGTAGCTCGCCGGGTGGTTGACGGCGCCATGCTTCATCTGATCAAGATGTGGCTGAAAGCTCCGGTGGAAGAAACGGATGATCGTGGAAAGAAGCATCGGAGTACGCGTAATCGGGATGAAGGTCGAGGAACTCCTCAGGGTTCTCCGATCAGCCCGCTGCTCAGTAATCTTTACATGCGCCGGTTCGTGCTTGGATGGAAGAAGTTGGGGCACGAAAAGCGTCTAGGGTCGTACATCGTCAACTATGCTGATGACCTTGTGATCTGTTGTCGAGGCAGAGCGGAAGAAGCTCTGGTCACGATGCGGGTCATGATGACGAAGCTGAAGCTGACGGTGAATGAAACCAAAACGCGGGTCTCGAAGCTTCCGGAAGAGAAGTTCGACTTTCTGGGCTATTCGTTTGGTCGCTGCTACTCGATGAAGACGGGACGCGCCTATCTAGGCACGGTACCGGCCAAGAAGCGAGTGATCCGCATCTGTCAGGCGATCAGCAGCGAAACTGGACGCAATAGAACCCAACTGGACCATAAGACGGTGGTGACGAAACTCAACCAGATGATGAACGGTTGGGCCAATTACTTTTGTCTTGGACCGGTCAGCAAAGCCTATCAGGCAGTTGATCGACACGCCTGTAAGCGGCTGCGTCAGTGGTTGTGCGCCAAACACAAAGAGGCAAGGCTGACGACCCGGAAGTATTCGGACGCCATCCTGCACGACAGGTTTGGTTTGGTCCGGCTTACCGAGCGGACGCGCAGCTTTTCGTGGGCGAAATCGTGATGTTTCCTCCGAGAGCTGGATGCGTTAACTGCGCCTGTCCAGTTCGACGAGCGGGATGTGGAAACGGAGCAGGGCTCGGATAGTGAGGCACCGGCGAACGAAAGAGCCGGTAACAGATAGGCCAGGCCTAAACCACCGCGCCACATCTCGACTCCACAAGGGGCCGGGTCAGACAATCATAGGTTCGAAACAACTGGAGACAGGATGACGTCGAGCTATATGAAGGACAAACCGTTCAAGATAGATAAGCGTCAGGTGTACAAGGCGTATAAGGCGGTCAAATCCAATCAAGGCGCGGCGGGAGTGGATGGTCAGACCCTCGAACAATTCGGGACAGACTGGAAGAGAAATCTTTACAAGATCTGGAATCGAATGAGTTCGGGGACCTACTTTCCCCCACCTGTTCGCGCTGTCTCCATCCCCAAGAAGAGTGGAGGCGAGCGGATTTTGGGAGTGCCCACTGTGAGCGATCGCATCGCACAAGTGGTGGTCAAACAGCTGATCGAGAGGGAAATGGAGACCATTTTTCTTCCGGACTCCTACGGTTACAGACCGGGAAAGTCGGCTCTGGATGCGGTAGGTGTGACGCGTGAGAGGTGTTGGAGATATGACTGGGTTCTTGAGTTCGATATCAAGGGTCTGTTCGACAACATCGACCACGTGTTATTGCTCAAGGCTGTTCGGAAACATGTGACGTGTGAGTGGGCGCTACTCTACATCGAGAGATGGCTGAAAGCTCCCATGGAACAGGATGGCGTAAGAATGGAGAGGACACGTGGCACTCCGCAAGGGGGCGTAATCACGCCCCTTACACAAAAGGTAATTTGAGTTGCCAGTCTGGCTTGGCGGTATGCAACCGTCTTGCGGGGGACCCTGCTGGACTGGAATGCTATGACGAATCGTGATGGTGTCTTCTCCTATCAAGACGTCTTTCACTACAAGCCGCACGATCCGCTGGCGTTCATTGATACTGAGCGTATCAGCGGCACCACGCAGGCGGGCGAGGAACGCCGTGAGGGTTTCGGCGAGGCGCAGGAAGGTCGCTCTATCGTTGGCCTGGTCAGTGATTGCCTGTAGCTCAGCACGGAGCGTCTGTTCGCGCTGGCGCAGCGCAGGCATACGCTCACGCAATTGCTCGATCGACACGAGTGCTTCCTGGTAGGCGCTGAGAAGTCGTTCGATGCCCTTGCCAACATGAGCTAATTCTCTTTGCAGACTCTGCTCACGCTTTTTGGTCGGATTGGACGATCGCGCTGCTTCCAGCCGACGGTCAAGTTCCAGCTGTATCAGGGTAGGGTCTTCGAGCAGTCGGACCACTTCGTCCCAGACGATCGGATCGAGCAGGTCCTGCCGGACGAAGCGGCCGTTATCGCAAACAGGGCCGCCCAGTTTGCGCCAGCCATCCGAGCCAATACATTTGTAGTAATGGATCTTGCGTGCGGAGGTGCGCGTCGATGTGCGCGCAAAGGCGTAGCCGCACTTCTGACAGCTGACCAGGCCCTGTACGATGCTCGGCTCGATGGTGCGACGGCGCGATCGTATCTTGTTCTGCTCGAGAAGTTCCTGGGCACGGGCGAAGCTATCCTCGCTCACCAGTGCCGGCACGGGGATCTCGATCCACTCTTCGCGCGGGCGCTCGTGACCTGCTGTCATGGTGGGCGTAATTACACCCCGCCGACGCTGCGGACGGATGACGCGCGTCCGTGAAGAGGCACGCGTCTTACCGAAACAGGCGACACCACGATACGCAGAATTGCGCAACACGGCTCAGACGGTCGAGCGCTCCCACCGGGCACTTGCTTTGCGCGTCGGGATGCCTTCGGTGTTGATCCGTCGGGTGATCTCGCCGATGCTCAGTCCCTCAACCGTGTACATCTCGTAGATGCGTTGAACCACACGTGCCTCGGCTTCAAGCACGGCGTAGGCAGCAGGCGCCTCCTCGGTCTTGCGCATATAACGGTAGCCATATGGAGCGCCGCTCATCACGCTGACCTCACCGGACTGGGCTCGGTGTCGCTTACCGCGGCGCGAGCGCTCCAAAATCTGCGCTCGCTCATATTCAGCGATCATGCCCTGAAACTGCACCAGCAGTTGATCTTCCGCGCTAGAGCCCTGCGGTGCTTTGACAAACAGCGTCTCGACTCCGCTGCGGGCTAACTCCTCGATCAGCAGGATCTGGTACGCGTATTTGCGGCTCAGCCGGTCCGGCGCGTACGCCAGTACTACCTGGATCTGTCCTTCGGCGGCAAGGTCCCTCACACGCTCAAGGGCCGGCCGCTCCAGCGTCGCTCCGCTATATCCCTCGTCTTGAAAGACCCACTCTTCGGGAACCTCCAGATCATGATTCTCGGCGAACTCGATTAGCGACGCCGTCTGGCTCGCTATCGTGTTCGCCTCCCGCTGCTGTTCCGACGACACCCGTGCGTAGATCGCTGCCATCCTCATGTTCGAACTCCTTTACACTCCCGCCGACAGGTCGTTCCCGAACGGGCACCAGAAGACTGTAGGCCTGGGCGAGCTTTGCATCGTGCAGGCGATCAAACACATAGTCAACCCTAACCTGAAGCGAGCCGCGCGTTTGGCGCGGCTCACCCATGCCTTCTCTGAGTACTCAGAAATGCAGCCAAAGCGCGGGTAACGATCGTCCCGATAGTCAGCCCACTGCTTCTCGCATAGCTCCGCAAGAGACGTGCTGTTCCTGCCGGTAGCTTTAGTGTGATCGGTACCGTAGCTTCGGATACTTCGATCGGACGGTCGAGCTTTTGCGCTTCTTCCAGATACCGGTACGCTTGACGTTCTGACAGGTCGAACTCTTGCGATAAGCGCCGCATCCCTTCGGGCAACGGAACATTGCCCAGCAGCATGGCGTAAGCGGCGTTCAGTTGCCGAGCCTTGGCTGCTTTGGTCGATCGAATCATCTGTCATAAACGTATTACCTCTTAAGGCGCAGGTCAAGTACTGTATGAATACCCCGCCAACCCCTCACTATCCTCTCGAATTCGAAATTACCTTTTGTGTAAGGGGCGCGGCCAGCCCCATTCTGGCCAATCTGTTCCTGCATTACACGTTCGACCTGTGGATGAAGCGGACCTATCCCGCCCTCCTTTGGTGTCGGTATGCAGATGATGGACTGGTTCACTGCCGAACTGAGCGAGAAGCCGAAGCCCTCAAGGCTGCTCTTCAAGCACGCTTGGCGGAATGCCATCTGGAACTGCATCCCATCAAAACTCGGATCGTCTACTGTAAAGACCGAAACCGCAAAGCGGTGTATCCGAATGTCACGTTCGACTTCCTCGGATACTGCTTCCGGCCCCGCTTGGTCAAGAATGCCCGGAATCACCAATTGTTCTGGGGATTCAACCCGGCGGCCAGCCCCGCAGCGTTGAAGGAGATACGGTCCGCGATAAGAGACTTGAGATTTCGTCGACAAACGCAACTGTCGTTGGTGGATATCGCTCATCGGCTCAACCCCCTCCTGCGGGGTTGGATTGAGTACTACGGGCGATATACGCCTTCCGCGTTGCAGCCTATCTTCTGGCACGTCAATCTGACGCTGCTGCGCTGGGCGCGACGGAAGTTCAAGCGCTTCGAGGCGCATTCCACCCAGGCTGGTCGCTTTCTGGAGCAACTAGCCCGGGAACAAGGTGCACTCTTCGTACACTGGCGTCTCGCAACGAACGGTTGGTTTGCCTGATGGGAGCCGTGTGAGGCGAGAGTCTCACGCACGGTTCTGCGAGAGGCTGGCGGTGCAATCCCGCCGGCCTACTCACCACCTATTGCAGCAACTTTGGGGATAGGTATCGCGTCCCCTAATCTCTAATCGGTTCCTCGAAGAGTGACTCGGCGATTTGTCACTCATCGAAAACACAACGCAAAAAAAGCGCGCTATCGTGGACTTGGAGCCTTCCATGGAATCCCTATTGTATGACTTGCGTTATGCGCTGCGGCGATTGTGCACGTCGCCAGGATTCACCTTGACCGCGATCCTGACGCTGGCCTTCGGCATCGGAGCAACCACGGCCATCTTTTCCATCGTAGAGGGCGTGTTGCTGCGGCCCTTGCCTTTTCCCGATCAGGCCAGACTGGTCATGCTCGGCGATATCCTGGAGGGCGTAAAGTATGGCGCGGATGCACCCGGTGTCACGGCGCCCGGGATTCGCATCTACATGCGCGACACCCATGCCTTCTCCAGCCTGGGCGGTTACCAGCCCTCTACCTATGAACTCTCCGGCCAGGGCTCCCCGGCTCAGATCAGTGCCGCACGACTCACCGCAAGTATCTTTGCGGTGCTCGGCGTGTCGCCTTTGATGGGCCGCACCTTTACTCAGAGGGAGGATGAGAGCAGCCAGCTGCTGGCAATTCTCAGCTACCAGACGTGGCGCAGCCGCTTCCATGGCGACGTTCATGTCCTGGGCGAGAAGATTTTCCTCGACCGCAAGCCTTACGAGATTATCGGCGTGATGCCGCGCGAATTCGAGTTTCCCCTTGTGCCCGGCCAGTTGAACCGCAGTGAGCTTTGGGTGCCCATGAGCTTCACCCAGGCTGAATTGATACAGGGTGCGGGAAACTGGGGTTACTACCTGGTCGGCCGGCTGAAGTCCGGTGTGACCCCCATGCAGGCCCAGCAGGATGCTGCCGCCGCGGCGCAGGAAATCATGCGCAGCTTTCCCCAGGCGCTCCGCAGCCGTCGCATTCATCCTCTTGTCCAGTCACTCGATGAGACCACGGTAGCCCAGGCCAGGCCGCTTGTTCGAATGCTCTTCCTTGCAGTCATCGTGGTGCTCTTTATTGCCTGCGCCAATCTTGCCGGGCTCTTGCTGGTGCGTGTCATAGGCAGCCGCCGGGAGATATCCGTACGCTTCGCGCTGGGGGCCGGCAGAACGGCTGTTTTGCGCCAATCCCTGGTCGAGGTCCTGGTGCTCAGCGTCTCCGGCGGATTGCTGGGGTTGGCACTGGCATGGGTCGCCGTGCGCATCGGCGTCAGCTTCCTTCCGGAGACCCTTCCCCGCGTCAATTCCATTAGTCTCGACTGGCAAGTGGCTGCTTTCGCGTTAGGATTGGCTCTGCTCACCGGCTTGCTTTGCGGGATTGTCCCCGCCATTGCTACCGCCCGTACTCAAGTCAATGAGGGTCTGAAGGAAGGAGGACGCACCGGCACAGCGGGAGGCGGTCATGCGCGCCTGCGCTCGGCCCTGGTTGTTGCCGAACTCGCGGTCGCGCTGGTGCTGCTCACAACCTCTGGCCTTCTGCTGCGCAGTTTTGAGAATATGCGCGCCATCAACCTCGGCTTCCACGCCGATCACACGTTGACTGCGGCGTATAGCCTGCCGCGGGAGCAATACTCGACCCAGGCGGCCATAGATGCCTTCAACTTAACCTTGCGTTCCAGGCTTGAGCAGTTGCCCGGGGTACAGTCTGTCGGCGTCACCAGCATGCTGCCGGCGGCTGACGTAGAGTTCAAGGGCACCTTCACTCCTGAGGGCTATGTTGCTCCGAAGGGAGCTGGTTTGAACTTGGCATGGATACCGCAAGTGATGGGCAGTTACTTTGAGGCTCAAGGGATTCCGATGCTTCGCGGCCGGGCCTTTACCCAGGCTGACGACGCCAGCGCTCCGCTGGTCGTGATCATCAACCGCACCTTGGCTGAACACTACTGGCCTGGACAGGACCCCATCGGCAAACGCCTGCATCGCGGCCCGGCAGAGGCCAATCTACCCTGGCTGACCGTGGTGGGAGAAATTGGCGACGTCAAGGAGCTTGCAGCCGACGTGCCGACAGAAGAACAGTTCTATATTCCTTCCAGCCAAGCCAGGGCGGATGCCGGATCATTTGCACCCCCAGGCATGCTCACCGGCAATAACGGTTCCATCGTTATTCGAGGCCAGTTGCCGCCTGAGCAGATTGCGGATTCTCTGCGCGCCGTGGTCCACTCCATCGATCCGCAACTTCCGCTAACACAAGTCGAATCCATGGATCGCGTGGTCGGGGAGGGGCAAGCATCGCGCCGCTTTAACGCCGTGCTCGTCTCCGCGTTTGCAGCTGCGGCTGTATTGCTGGCCGGGCTGGGGATATACAGCGTCATCGCTTTTTCTGCCGCGTTACGCACCCAGGAAATGGCCATCCGCCTGGCTCTTGGTTCGCAGCGCTCCAGCGTCATGCGGCTGATTCTCGTTTCTGGCGCCAGGCTCGGATTGGCCGGCTGTGGGATCGGCGCGATCGGTGCTGTCTTTGCCGCCCACTTGCTGCGTTCCATGTTGTTCCAGGTCGATCCGATCGATCCGACCGTCATCGCACTCTCGGCTATCTCCATCCTCCTGCTTGCGCTCGCGGCATCGGTCATCCCCGCCCGCCGCGCCGCTTCCGTAGAACCGATGGAGGCGCTCCGATCGGAATAGTTCGCCAACGAGCGTCTGGTTAGGACCTCGAATTGTCAATTCCCGGCACCTCAGGCGCGTCGTGGCATTCTTTATTGGGTAACCCCACCGAATGGGTCTGGCGAAGAAGCGAGGGATGGGGAGCAGTTACCTGCTTCCCGCCTTCATTTCTACACGTTGTATTTCTTCCAAGAGATCGTCGTATTCGTTAACAATGGCGCGCTGAAATCCACCCTCGCTCCAGCGCAACGGATCGCCGGCATCATCTCCTATTGGGGGATGGAGATGTTGTTTCCTGCGCTTCTCGATGAGTTCAATCACATCATCGACGGTCATAGCAACCTCCTGTCTGACGTTGATGCTGCTGCCACGATTGAATCTTCGCCTACCCTATAGGTCGTAATAAAGGAAGAATTCGTAGGGCACGGGGCGAAGGTTGACCGGAGCCAGTTCGCGCTCTCGCTTGTAGCGGATCCAAGTCTCAATCAAATCTTTGGTGAACACATCGCCCTGCAACAGAAACTCGTAATCTGCCTCCAAGGCGTCTAGAACTTCGCCAAGTGAGCCTGGTGTGCTCTTGATCTTTGCTGCTTCAGACGGCTCCAGTTCATACAAGTCTTTATCCAATGGATCTCCAGGATCAATGCGATTCTGTATGCCATCGAGTCCGGCCAACAGGAGAGCAGGAAAGCACAGGTAGGGATTGGCGGAAGGATCGGGGCAACGGAATTCGATGCGCTTTGCCTTCGGACTGGTGGAGTAGACGGGGATCCGGCACGCAGCCGAGCGGTTGCGCTGTGAGTAGGCCAGATTCACCGGAGCCTCGTAGCCCGGTACCAGCCGACGATACGAGTTTGTGGTGGGGGCAGCGAACGCCAATAGCGCCGGTGCATGTTTGAGAAGTCCGCCAATGTAGTATTTGGCGGTCTGGCTTAACAGAGCGTAGCCGTTGGAATCGTAGAAGACATTTGTCTCGCCTTTCCAAAGGCTTTGATGGACGTGCATGCCGGAGCCATTGTCGCCGAAGAGCGGTTTGGGCATGAATGTGGCCGTCATGCCATGTTTTTTGGCGATCATGCGAATGATGTACTTGTAGTACAACAAATTGTCGGCCATTCTGGTGAGCGTGCCGAAGCGCATGTCGATCTCACACTGGCCGGCGGTGCCTACCTCGTGATGATGCACTTCGACTTTCACTCCCAATTGTTGGAGAGCCAGCATGATTTCGGATCGGACGTCCTGCAGTTGGTCTGATGGCGGCACCGGGAAGTAGCCTTCCTTGTGTCGCAGTTTGTAGCCAAGGTTTGGGCCATCTTCCCGCCCTGTATTCCAAATGCCCTCGTTGGAGTCGACGAAATAGTAACCGCTATGCGCCGTCTGGTCGTAGCGGACGTCGCTGAAGATGTAAAACTCCGCCTCGGGTCCCCAGTAGCTCATATCAGCAATACCTGTGCTCTTCAGGTAGAGTTCCGCATTGCGTGCCACGTGGCGTGGATCGCGACTGTAAGCCTTTCGGCTGATCGGGTCGAACACCTCGCAAATCAGGTTCAGTGTGGGAATGGAGAGCACCGGGTCCACAACGGCGGTTTCGGGGTCCGGAATCAGAAGCATGTCGCTCTCATGGATCTGCTGGAATCCGCGAATGCTCGAACCATCGAAGCCGATCCCATCGCTGAACAAGTCGTCTTCGAGATCTTCTACGGGAATTGAAAAGTGTTGCCACATTCCCGGGAGATCAATAAACCTGAAGTCAACGATCTTGACGCCGGAATTCTTGGCCAGTTCTCTAATCTCGGCGGGAGTACGTGGCATGCTGCTCACTCCTTTCAATTGTCGTTGTGATATTGATTCTTGATGCGGAGAAAACCCTCGGAGGCGAAGGAATGATCTCACTGCTCAGAGTCATTCTCTTTGCGACCAGAAATTATACTGCCGTGTTCCAAGGAACCTATAAAGGTTTCAAAAAAAAATACAGAAGGTGGCGCCACAACCTCTTTGAAAAACAGCTGCTGCATCTCCGTGCTGCTTGGACATTCGGTAGGCCCCGCCCGTAGGGAGACATCCGTTTAGAGTCAACCGCCATTCGAATTATCGGTAACGGGGCCGGTGGAAACGCCGGGGAATTGCAACGCCTGCCTGAGAAGTGAAGCGAGCAGCACCGCGAGGGCCTGGCGGATATCCTCCTCTGCGATGGGCCGCTTCTCTTCCGCGGCCTTTTTTACGACTTGCCAGACGTAAGAATCACAAAAGACCATCGACCACTCGGCTGGTATCAAGGCAGCTTGCACGTGACCGTCGCGTTGCACGCAGGAAGGTGCAGCAAGATTGTCCGCGAAACGAATCCGCCCCGCAACCGGGGAACACCCCAACTGATCGAGCAAGGAGGATTCAACCTGCTCCAGAAGCTCCCGCGCCGCCACTACATAATTCTCGGGAACGGTTTCCAGGAGTATGATATTGGCGTGGTTTGTGCCGATGTGTTGCCCGACCAATGGGTCGTGGGAATTTCTCGCCCGCGCGTATGCGATGCTTAGGGCGCGGGCTAGATCACGATCAATGTCCTCCAGGTGTGGCCGGCTGGGAGCCATGCGAGCGTAGTATCGATATCTCGCTAAATAGGCAAGCTCGGCCTCTGATCCTTGAAAATGTTCATATTGATAGAGAAGATCTTCTTCAAGCGCAGAGAGCCCTCGCGCCCGTGCCAGTGAGGCATACCACTTGAATGCTTTGTGCAGGTACCAGTCGCGCGTCTTATACAGACGGTCTTTGCCGGTATTCTCACCGAAGATATTGAAGCTCAGTTGGTCGAACATCTCGATGTAGTCGTCTCGCTGCTGTGCGATTAGTTCAGACCACTGCAGGTTGGCCGATTCCAGGTATTCATCCAGGGAGCCATCAGGAAAATAGGCGAAGTGGGGAGAGTAGCCGCCATCATGATGAATGTTTCCCCGGACAAACCCGGGCTTCATAGCTATCAGAAAGAAGTGAAACCCGTGGACGACCGCAGTCCGCTTGTCGCGGAGTTGCACCTGGGGGAGCTCTTGCGCATCCTTTCCAAACAACAGCGGATAGAGTTTGTATTTGTGGAGCTCTTGCGTCAGGTTCCGCTCCAGTTCTGACTTGAAGCCGGAAAGATGGCCGATCTCAGGAGGCAAAAAGATCCGCCAATCCAGATCGCGTATGTAGTCCCAATCCACGTACCCCCAGCGGCTAACGCTCAGGCCCATGCTTCCGTATGGGGAAATTGGCGTTTTTCCCACATATTCCAAAAGATGCGGGCTCCCACGAGCGTAAGAACGAAGAGCCTCATCTACAACATGGCGGACCAGAGGAACCAGCTCAACGTCTTGCGACCCTCCGAATCGTTCCTTAGGCAACAGAAAAGGTTCCACGCTAACAAGGTTGCGATGTACGGCGATGAAAGGTTGAAAGCGCAAACCCTGAAAGGACAAGCTCTCTGCTGTGTTTGGGAAAATCAATTCTAGTGTTTTGAGAAGAATGGGATTTCGGGAGAGAGCAGCACGCACAGTTTCCAGCACAATTGATCCGTTGCGTTTCGCGGACGGTTGGCGCGTAACCATATCTTTCCTGACGAGCGGGTTTAATTGTAGCCTTCAAGGCGCACTTGTTCTGTCCGGTTTGCGGTCTTCTATGACAGGTTGTCCGTTATCCCGACCGGAGCCTGGGAAATCCAAAAAGGAGCAACTCCAAGTGAGCCGGGATATTTCATAAAATTCGATAAAATTTGGCTTTTTTTCGACTTCAGCGGCGCCGCGCAAAGGGGCTTTTTCTTACGGAAAAGGGCTGCCTGGGTGAGCTGGTGGTGTCCAGAAAAGCATCGAAGCCGCTGTCTGTCGCGGCGGGAACCCGGTTCAACGCTTGAGGGATGAGGGGGTCGGGGAGGCTGGGCTGGCTGCGGTCGAAGTTCCGGTCAAAGTTCCGGTGAGGGGGCGGAGGGGGCGCGGCGGTAGCCGGATTGGGAGCAGGCTCCGGGTCGGGGACCTGGGGCGCGGCGGGTTGGGCTTCCGCGGCGGCAATGGAATCGCCTGGCTCCTCAGCCGCGGCTTGGTGCTGCTGTCGGCGGAGCCACTCAGGGGTGTAGATTTGTGCCTCGATGGGCGGGGCCGCGGGGTGCGTCCCGGATGGGGAGGAGCGGCGGTCATTCATGGTTCCGGACGGGATCAGACCTTCGATGGCTACGATCATCGCAAGAGCCTTGATCTGGCCGGCGATGGTGCCTCGGGTCACTTCGTGGCTAAGATTGGCCAGTTCCCAGAGCCGGGCCAGGATCTGGTCGCGCCCCAGGTTCAGCTTGCGCAGCCCTTCGGCTTCCTGGTCCACCAGCCTTTCGCTGACGGCGGCGCGGTGCTCGATCATGTAGGCGCGGACGCGGGGCTTGGATTTGGTGTAGGCAGCGGAGTCGGGATTGAGACCGACGGCTTCTGCGGCGCGGCGGTCATTCATGGTTCCGGACATGATCAGGTGAGCAAAGGCCATTTCCTGATCGGTGATGGGATCGCTGACAGTATTTTTGGGCATAGGTAGTCTCGTTCCTCGGTTTGCTGGTGATTGGGGTTTTTTCTGCTTCCAGGTGACGCAAAAGGGTTGGAAGCCGCGGTAGGCCACTCATGGCTGGTGATGGTGATTTTGTGACAGGGATAGAGTGTGGTACCGGACAGCGGTGAAGCTATCCTTCGCTCGCGCTAAAGGCCGAAACTACCGGCAACTGCCGGCCAGGGCGCGGTTGCGTGAGAAGCCGTCGCCTGCCGATATCTTCTACTCTAAGAAATAGCGCGTTTCCAAGTTTGCGTGTAAGTGGCGAGATGTGTTTTTCGGCACGGGAGTACAAGCCCAAAAGTAACTCGCGGTCGGTTTGCGCGTTGGCAGAGGGGTGGCAAACCGTATGAAATGCGTCGACATAATACCTATTCACCGGCAAAGGTTCATGTGCGGGGAACGAACCGAAGGCTACATATAAAATGCGTAGCTTTCGCGGATCGGCTCGCTCAAGGGAACATATTTCAGGATCTTGCCAACCTGCCGGGCAGCATGCAACGTAATCGGTTCAAAGCCGTCGAATTGCGTATTATTCCAGTTCATTTTAGTGAGGCCGAGAATTTCACCGGCGAGGAAACGTGGTGTTTCCTGCGCCTCCTGGATATGGATGGCCAGCATTTGCGGAGCATACATGCCCGGATATGTTTGAAAGAAATCGACACTTCCTCGTGTGTACAGAAGATGTTCGGTAAGGCTCAGAGAGAGCATCGTACCGCGCAGAGGTGGATAGAGACCTTCACGGAAGAGCCGTGTGGAAGCATCGCCAAGAGTTAACAATTCCAGAGCATCAATGTGCATTTCATCAGCAGCCGCGTGAAAACCGGAGATTTCCCCGTTACTGTAGAGAGAACTTTTGTGTACGACAAGGCGGGCCGGCATGGTGTGATGCTCGCCCTTATAGATTTTCAAAGCCCTCGGTGATCACATTAAATCCGGCCATACGTGATCGGGTTAAAAGCGGCCATAGAGAGTGGCAGAAGACGTGATTGTTTTACCTTGCCGACGTATAGATTTGCAAGGCAGAGAGTGGCGCGTTGATGATCGGAGCCTTTGATTGCATGTTAGTGTTGTAGTCGCTCTGCCGGGGTCGCGCCCTGCGGAGTGATCCAGGGCCGATGACACGGGGCTGGCTCCGAAGGAATCGGTAATCGAGACCCTCTGCGGTTTGCCTGATGGGGCCTTCCGGCGGAGGGTTTCGTGTTTCTATAGAGATTCCTATGGTGAGGCTCCGTCGTGGGAGGCCTCTGGATCGCGAGTCGCGACGCCGCCGGGCGTTCTTTGCCCGGCATTCCTTATTGCATTTGTCTTTGCTCTTGCTTTTGTCATTGCGCATCTCCCGTGCTGCCGGTTTTGGTGCGCCAACTGCGCGGGCCGCACTTGAGAACGTGACCGTGATGCAGCAAGCGATCCAGCATGGCGGTGACAGCGGCGCTGTCGCCTAGCAGTTTTCCCCAGTCTTCTACGGGTCTGTTGGAGGTTAGGAGTGTGCTCGCTCGTTCGTAACGGCGCATGATGATCTCTAACAGTTCCTCGGCAGCGGTCAGCGGCAGTTTGCGCATTCCCAGGTCGTCGATGATCAGCAGCGGCACGGTGGTCAGCTGCTCCATCAACTCCTTGCGTTTGCCATCGAGCGTGGCGTCGGCCAGTTCTTCCAACAGCCTGTGTGCTTCGCGATACAACACGCGGTAACCCTGCTGGATGACGGCGTGTCCGATGGCTTGTGCGCAGTGACTTTTGCCGCTGCCAGGCGGCCCGAGGAACAAGGCGTCTTCGCGCTTCCCGACCCAGTTCGCAGTGGCCAGATCGAAGACAAGACTGCGGTTCATCTTAGGATTGAACTGGAAGTCGAAGCTATCGAGTAACTTGTTTGCATCACGGAACTGCGCCTGCTTATTGCGTCTGTCCAGTAGCCGCTTGCTGCGGCAGGCAAGTTCGTCAGAGACCAGCATGGAGATCAGGTCGATGGGCGCCATGCTTTCCGACTGCGCTTGCAGAAGGCGGGTTTCCATCACTGCAGCCATGCCGCTCAGGCGCAGTTGTACCAAGGAGCGATTGAGTTCGATTAGGTTCATGGATTGGGTTCCTCGCAGTTGATGCGTTGCTGAATCAGGTCGCGATACTGGCTGAGCTCGCGAATGAGTGGATCGACTTGTCGCAGAGTGAGAGGAGCCTGTGGACTGCGCTCCAGATAGCGGCGTACGAAGCGATACTCGGGCACGCGCAGTTCCAGCGCCGCCGCACAGGCACCGTCTGAGGCTGCGCTGCCATATTGTTTGACCAGTCGGAGAACGCCCTGGATGCGACGCATTCCGAGTTCGCCCTGGCGAGTATGGATGGCGTCGCAGACAGCGCCGATATTGGCTCCCGCCTTGTGCGCACGTGCCAGCAGCTGAAGCAACGGCAGCGGCGTACGACGCGGGCGATCCGCAGCGCGGATACGATGAGCGCCACGCTTGCCGCTCAGATGCTCGCGCAGCAGCTCACCGGTGCGTGGATCAACAAGCCTGACAAACATCGCGTCCCACTGTACGTTGACCTTCCGCCCAATCCAGCCCGGTGGCGCGCCATAATAAGCAGCTTCCACTTCGACACAGCCATCCAGATGAACCGTGCGCTCGCCATATTGGTAGTAGCGGAACGGCTCCAACGGCAGCGGCTGCAGGTGGGGCTTCTCTTCGGCAAACATCGCCGCTACCTGCCGCTTGGTCCGGCCGTGGATGCGCGTGTCGGCCCAGCGCTCTTCCCAGTGGTCCAGATACGCCTGCGCCTCTTCCAGGCTCTCGAACTTCTTGCCTTTCAACGGCGTCATTTGCGCATGGTTGACGCCGCTCTCGACTTTTCCTTTTCGATCCGGATCGCGCACTTTGCATGGCAGCGCCGTCACCCTGTAGTGCGCCAGAACATCGCGATACAAGGGGTTCACACAGGGATCGTAGAAGTCTGCAGACAGCACGCCCTCGCGAAGGTTATCGAGAACCACGATCCGCGGCGAACCGCCAAGCCGGCGAAATGCCTTCTCGTGAAGCTCGGCCCATACCCGCGCACTGGAACGGAAGACCAGCAGGCGAACACACTTCCGACTACAACCCAGCGTCAGAACAAACAGCCGCGTGCGCCGATACTTGCCATTATCCGGATCGCGCACCATCGGCCCAGTGCCGTAGTCAACCTGGCATTCTTCCCCGGCCGGCGTTTCGATGATCGCCCGCACTTCCGGCGTTGCGGCGCCGCGCAAGTTGCGCACGAATCGTCGCACGCTCTGGTAACCGCCCGCGAACCCGTGGCTGTCGACCAGATCCTGCCAGATTCCCATCGCGTTCCGGCCACGTTCCAACTCCAGCGCGATCAGTTCACGGTAAGGTTCGCAGTTGCTCGCCGGTCCACAACCCGGTTTCCTGGCCAAAAGGTCGGTGATCACCTCTATGGCCGCTTTTGAATCCCCGCCCTCAGAGTCGGTGATCGGGTCTATGGCCGGTTTTGAAGGACCCTGGCGTCCCCAGCCGCCGGGACGTCGCAGAGCAATCCCCGCAACGCGAAGATAGTCGCCCGCTGTTTCCCGGCGCACTCCAGTCGCCTGCTCGATGCGCCGCAACGACCAGCCCAGCCGGCCCAATGCGATGACTTGTTCTCGTTTTTCTCTGCTCAAGACGTGGCTCATGACCACAGAGGCTAACTTCCCCCCTGCGGTAGCTCTGCCTTAAGCCTTCTCTCTATGGCCGCTTTTCACTTGATCATCTATGGCCGCTTTTGGGTGATCACCGAGGTTCAAAGCGTCGGCGAGAATGCTGCGAGCATCCTGCTCATCCAGATGCGGTTGTCGGTCATCTTTACCAATTTTCGCCGCTTCGCCACGCACAATGGTGCCTTCGCCTCTCTCATTAAAAACCTGAGCCACACTGGTCAACAGACGAGCGCGGTCTAGGCTCTCATAAAAGCTGATACCGACATGGCATGATGTGAGCGCGGTTGCGGTTCGCGGTAGTCGCCACGGAATTCCCCCGCTCTTGTAATACATGGCGACGTGAAAGTTCCAGGCGCGCGTTGCTTCATCCTGCGACGTGCGAAGTCTAAAGGTCTTGAGCCTCTGGGGAAGCCGTTTGGATTCGTCATAGGTCATCGGCAATACCAGTTGAATGGGTACACCCGTGCGCATTGCCTGCGCCTTTAGCAGATGATGAAAGTCAAGCTGCGGCTCATTCTTAGCCGTGTCGCTTTCCACCACGCCCGAAGCATCCCCTTGTCGTTTTATCAGCGACATCGGAAGCGCGCATAGAATGACGTCTGTTGTCCGCCGCTCCGCGAGAGCCGAAATCTCGGTCAGAAAGAGTTCTACTGCCCTTTGCACGCCAATGGGAGAGCCTCCAAGCGCTTCGACGACGGACAAGTCTCGCCCGGAGAGCGCCCGTTGTGTGCTGGCATCCAGGACAAAGGTGGTCTTCAGCGCATTGTCTTCCCGAAAGCCCGGAAACGGAGAAAAGAGATTCGGCTGATTGCTGATCTTTGCCGGGATGCCATTCCGACACTTCTCAAGCCAGGCGGCGAGACCTTCCACGGTCTCCGTGGTGCCGACGATTCCAACGTTGATGCGACGCGGCGAGACTTTGCTTTCGAGATCGAGTGGGCCGTGATGCAGGAGCCCATAGCGAATATCGATATGCTTACCTGCGCCAAATTCGAGTTCTGGTTCTTCGAGAAAATCAACTTTCAATGCCCAGTACCTCCTGCTCTTCGGCAAGCTCTTTCTTCAGGTCCGCATCTTCATCTTCTTTCGGGAGCCACGTGGCGTCGAGCACACCGCGATCGAGCTGAAATGTCTGTAATTTTCCGAAACGAAGAAACCGGTACTGGTCTTCAAAGAGTTCCGGCCCGGTACTGAGGAGTTCAGCCCACATTACAAGCTGGCCGAGAATCGCGGCATTCTTTTCGAGCCTCTTGATTCCCTTCAATCGTTCCTCAAAAAAACGATAGCGGTGGACACCGTCAAAGGTGAAATACCATGTGGGAGTCAATTCCAGATAGAGAGTGCCATCGGCAAGTCGATATCGCATTCTGCAGGCGGAATGGCGGTAATGTGATGGCAGCATACCATCCCGCGGCTTCTTCGGGTATGGCTGAAAGACGGTGCGGGCTGCTTCCTGAGCGAGACTCAGGTAGCGATACTTATACGGTTTTAGATCCGGTTTCGCTTTGAAGAAAAAGCATTCCTTATGGTCGTCATACTCCAGACCTCTCCCACGCAAAAAGCGCCGCAATGCGCGATTGAGAAGCGCCAATGCCTGGTTGCGCATCCCCGCGTTCTGCGAGAACAGCCACTGGTTGATACCGAAGCATTCGACAGTGCCTGGATCACAGATGTAATCCCAGGTATCGCAGTTCAAATCGTGCAGAGCAACAATCTTTCGATCCCATAACTCCCATTCGCTTGGTAGAACAACGTTGCGGCTCTTTGCCAAGTCGTAGACCTGCCAGCGGTGACGGAGGACAGTCTCTCCGACAAAGATGTCTGGTCCGTATTCGTCAACCGCCAACAGATTGGAATGCAAGCATTCCTGCTTGCGCTGGGGCGAAAGATACAAACCGGCATCCCGTGGCACGGCGAGAGTAAAAAGAGCGTCTTTCGAAGCAACTGTGAACCCATCTTCTGCTTTGCGGAAGTGAATCGTGGCCTTGCGTTTCTGGACAGGATCGCGAAAGTAGTCCTTAACCGAGACCCAATAAGCTTCGGACTTGGCCGGACGGGAGACGACAAGAATGACAGGAGCATTGCCATGCAGCCAATACTCCAAATCTTCAGAACGGCAATGGTAATTGAAGCCCTCGGCGGTTTCTGACGCGAACTGCGAAACTGCCTTGCTTTGAACCTGCAGGATAGAATTGTGGACCTGTCCTGTAACCGCGTCACGGGTCTCAATAATGCCGTCGATTCCCGCCTCGATTGCCCCAGTCTGGGTCCAGAGGAAACCCATCTCCAGCACCAAGCCCTCGATGAGATGGATCCCTTGCTGGCCGAGAATTGAAGTTCCGAGGATTTTTTTCATGCGTCCGACCAAGCTTTTTCTTCGCGGAGGTCTCTTTCATCCTTCAAAGCAAGTCCCGAAAAGAAGCTGCTTTGATCCGAAACCTGTGATGTCGCTCCCAAATATCCTTGATCTGGTCGGCTGCGGCAATATCAAGTACACCGGCTTGTATGAGAGCCACTACCACATCGACGGTTTTTACAACCTCCACTCTTGCGCCCACCTCACGGACCGCCCGCTTCACAGCACGATTGTCGTCAATTGCGATGGGATATTTTCGGTTGATGGCGACCGCGAGCGCGGAACATTCTCCTGCGCCAAGTCGTTCTCCGGGACGCAATCGCAGAAAAAGCGCCACTTCATCAGGATCGACGACGGAACAGGTATCCAGCAGTCCTGAAGCTACCGCTGTCTGGTAGCGCATTCGTTGGTCCGGATAATCGCTCGTGATCTCCGCGTCTACGTGATCGGTGGCAAGGAACCGTTGTGGATGACGACCTATCAGGTCCATCCGGTCAATACGGAGAAAATTGATGAGGACGGACGTATCCGCCATAACGATCGCGGATTGCATCCGCCCTCTCCTGTTACTCTCCCCGGGCTACCTCGGCGAGTTCGATCAATTCTCGGGAAGACACGCGGAGCTTGCCTGCAAGTTCGCGCAGCCTTCCCTGCGAAATTTCTTCGCGGCGATATGCCTCCACTCCGAGCCACGCAAGTTGACTCCTCAACTCCTGTTCGCGTTCATCGTCTGAGATTTCGTCCGATTCCTGGAGTTTCAACAGCCTCATGAATGCTTTCCCGGAATCCTTCTGCTCGATGAGGGCGTTGGTCTCCGAACCTCCGAGGTGATTAAGACTCTTCAGGCGCCAAACGGCAGCTTCATAGCTGACGGCAAAGTGCCGGGCCAGAATAGCAACATCCTGATAAGTGATGGATTGTGAACCTGGGCGGGGACGGATTTCCACTTCGCTCTGGCGGTCATTTGCCACATCATAGACGATTTGTGCCTGTCGGCTCGGTCGTCCCTTATCCAGTTGCCGTAGCTGATCCTCCACGCCGCTCGCCGGCATAAGAAACGCGGCCGCAAAGGCATTGGCGCGTTTTTCAAAAAGTTCGCTCGCATTGCTCTGCTGCGTTAGTCTGACCGCTTCGTCTCTGTCAAAAAGGGCGTGCCCGTATTCATGCGCATAGGAAAAGCGTCGACGCGCCGAGACGTGCTTGCTGTTGATAAGAACGGCGAGGCCGTCATGTTTGTCGCTCAAGAACATGCCAGACATATCATCGGGAAGGTCGCAAGCAGCAGCCCAAATTCCTTGTCCGCTGATGAGACCTGCGATGTTGCCGATCGGTGCATTGCCGAGACCCATGCGGCGGCGTTCTTCCCGTGCCACTGTGTTTCCCTGACGGATGGCTTCAGCAGGAGAGGCGATCCTTGCGGCATAATTCGGGAGCCCTTCATCGAATTCCGACGCGAGCATTCGGCGCAGCACTGCACCTTCATGAAAAAGGTCGCGCACGTCTTCAATGGCCTGCGCAACTTGATCAGAAATACTGGCGTGCTTTAAAGCGCGCATGAGAACCACAGAGGCATCTTCGCCCATGCTCTCTTCCAGCAGAGAGGCCGGCGAAACGTGATAGAGATTCGCGAGCCGGGTCAACTCCAGAGTGGAAACCTCCCGACTGCCCGATTCAATATTGGTCACGGCGGTCCGAGGAAGTTTAAGAACATCGGCCACATCCTGCTGGCTGAGGCTGCGCCGCTCACGAGCGGCGCGTAGGTTATTTCCAAGCTGCACCGCATCAAACATAATAACTCCTTCCATATGTTTCGCTTACATCGCACGTCGAGGCATGTACATTGTTGCCGGCTTCAATATCGGGCCAGCAACACTCTTGTAATAATAAGACGATAGATGGTTGATTCTTCCACAAATGTCCGATTGGTATTGATATAGTAAAGCGGACGTGTTATGGATGTTTCATCCACGAATGTCTTTTGGGAGGAAATAGACATTGAAGCCTACGAAACAATCTTCAAACCTCGACGGCCATCGGCGGAATGCCAACGGTGAAATCGACCGAAAACACGGCAACACTGTAGTCCGCACGTTGCGCGATACCTATGGTGAAGATTTTGCCGCTGACTGCCGCGCTGACATGAAGCTCAGCACACTGCTCCGGGAAAACGGCGTGGGTTCCTTGAGCCAATACCTCAAAAGGAATAGGTGAAAAGGGGAACACCATGACGACACAAAGCTACGTACTCAACTTTAAAGGCTATTGGCGTGAACCGAACATCGGTGGAATGCCTCGCAGTTCTGGCATTTATGGCCTTTACGCGTGTATTTACGACCCCTACGCGAAAAGTGTGTCACTTCAACGGCTCCTGTACATCGGTGAGGCCGCCAATGTTCATGACCGGATTGTTAACCATGAGAAGTGGATTGAATGGCGGCGGCAACTCAACAGTGGTGAGGTACTGTCTCTGAACGCTGCACTCATTTCTGGCCAAAGTGACAGATGTCTTGCGGAAGCGGCGATGATTTTTACGCACAAACCGCCATGCAACACAGAATACCGGGATTGCTTTCCATTTGACACGACCAGCATCTCAACCACCGGCAGCAACGCGCTGATGAAATCGACTCTCACGGCGTACCGAACAGAAGATCGCACCATCGCCGCTTTTGCGCGGCGCTGGTGAGGTGTAGACGACCATTATGAACCAGCGCCTTGCTCGTGTTTTCGGTGACAGCTATCCATAGCAAAATGTCATCGCGCGCAATCAAGTGATGATGTCTTGCAACAATCATGGCTTTTATCAAGGGAAGTTGCGAGGACGCGGATTCAACTTGATGGGGGACGGGACGTTTACCAGTCTTTACGCAATTACGCCCGTATACAACAAATTGTTAGGTGAACGTCCCGTCTGTTCGGAAAAGAGGTGACACGGAAAAGAGGGTCCAGACAGGACGATCACCTATGAGCCATGAATATGTAAGTAATCGTCCCCTCCTGTCACCTGTTTCCAGTCCCGTCTGTTTGAACGTATAGGCAATCAGAGAGGCGACATGAAAAAGGGTTCTCCCCGAGATTACACTGCTGAAATCGACTGTTCGCAGCAGCCGATTCAGAAATCCCTAACAGGAGAACCCCATGAATGTTATTCCCTATATCGGATTCGACGTTCACAAGAAAACCATTGCTTATTGCGTAAGGACCGCAGACGGCCGGATTGTGGAAGAAGGCACACTGCAGGCGCGGCGTATGGAGTTGCGACGCTGGGCGAAGTGAAAAGAGTGCGTTCTCTAGAAATAGTCGAGTAAGAATTGACTGAGTGGTGGTGTCGATATCGCTTTACCGTCTTCGTTCTTGGACTGATCCTAAAAGATAGGCGGCTCTATCCACATGTCGACTGTCACGATCTAGTTCGAACAGCCGCTCTATCCCCCGGAGGGCGGGCACCTTTCCACAGAATGGTAATTGTCGGTCTCGATTGCTGGGCATTCAACTATCAAAAAGGGGAAACGGAGATTCCCGTTGACCATTACCTATCATGGATGACCACAAATCCTTGACCACAAATCCTTCGACCACAAATCCTTCACAGCGCGCGGCGCATCTCTTGAGTTCAAAGGTGAACTCAAGAGATGCACCATACTAAGCATGGTCTCTAAGCATGGTCTGCGACAAGGAATGTCTGATTCTTCTCCATCGACTTCGTCAATTTCTGAAAATCGGCCTGAGTGAGTTGAGCGGGCAGAAAATCTGTCCTGCCATCCGGTTGCACTGCATCCTTCATCATCCGCTCGTGGTGATACGTTGAAACACTCAGCATGCGGCACGGATGCTCACTCTTGTTGAAGAATGTGTGAGGCGCATTGGGCTGCACCACCAGACTCTCCCCGGCTTCACACGCGTCCCACTCAGTGACACCCTGGTTGTTCCAATACCCGATCGACAGATTGCCTTCCAGCACATAGAAAAACTCTGGAAAGGGGTGTCTATGAAGTGGAATACCCATGCCCGGCGCGAACGTGCTCTCGAAGATAGAGAACGTGTAGCCCGTGTTTTCTCCCAAGGCCCTCCAGAGCAACTTCATTTGTCCGACATCAAGCGCCGGGCCGCCTGTTTTGTTGTTCTTAATAACGTTGTGATGAATGACTTCTTCAAGCGGCGTGGGGAAGTTTGACATATAAGTTTCCTTTCGTGAACGAAGTTGGTGCTCTGGGGTGAACGCCAGAGCTTGTGAGTTGTGCAGCTAGCACTCCGCTAGTCCCGTGAGTTTCCACAGTTATCTGTCGCATGAATTGTTACAGGCCTTTACACGCCGATCGGATCGCCTCGATGAGAGAGGTGGTTGATCCTCGCGGAGGCCTTGCTAAGTGGTCGTCACTGTCACGGCCTGACGCACATACCGGCTGCTTTCCAGTTGCTGCACCATGAAGGCTGCCAGATCGGCCCGCCCGATCTTGTGCGCCTTCTCGCCGCCCTCCGTGCTCAGCACCCTGGCAACGCCGGTCTTCTCGCCGTCGGTCAACATCGGCGGCCGCACGAGCGTCCAGTCCAAGTTGCTGCCTTCGATCTCGGCCTCCATGCCCGCCTTGTCTACCAGCAGACCCCGCAGAAACGTCTTCATGAGCAGGTGCTCGTTGAAAAAGCCGGCGTTCTTGACGCTCTCGCCCGCACCAACCACCGAAATCTTCAGCAATCGCCGCACGCCATTGCGCCGCATCGCGTCCACAATATTGTGTGCCGCGCTCGTTTCCATCGTCGTCACTTTCCACGGCGTCTTGCCGCCCAGCGCGTCGATCACCGCATCCTGTCCGGCGACCGCAACGTCGACCGCGGCCGCGTCCAGCACGTCGCCCGCAACAACTCTGACGTTCGACTTCTTGTACTGCGCGGCACCGCGCACGAAAGCCGTCACCTTATGTCCGGCCGCCAGCGCCTCATTTACCAGCGCTTCTCCGCTCTTGCCCGCTGCTCCAATCACTAGAACTTTCATCGCATCCTCCTTTTGCCTTTATTTGGCCGCCCATCCAAATGAGCGACCTGACCATTAGAGGCCTAGTAAAACCATTGGTTGCAAATTAATCAGTGGTTGCATTACCAATGGTTATAAATCAACAACCGGTCGCAAGAATCGTCGAAAGGGACTAAGCTATTGAAGTGACATCCACATCACCAAGTCGCCGGGTAGAGCGCAAGGAGAGGTTGCGGGGCGAAATCCTTGCGGCTGCCAGCAAAATGTTTGCCGATCGCGGTTACGAAGCCGTGACGCTTCGTGCGATCGCTAAAGAGATCGGCTATACGCACGCCGTGATCTACCAGCATTTTCCTGACAAATGGCATATTCTTGCCGAGTTGAGCAGCGAGACGATCGGGCTGCTGATTCAGAACTTCGACGCGATTGCCGCTAAACATCCTGCACCGAAAGAGCGTCTTTTTGCGACTTCACGTGGCTTGATTCAGTTCTGCACTGCCCATCCACAGCAGTTCCGCAACGTCTTCTTCGGGCCGGAGAACCGCAACGGCATCCGAGCTGGACAATATATCAACGACATTGGCACGCCTTTGTTCCAACGTTTCGTACAGCTCTTTTTCGATGTTGCCAAGGATGAAGGATTGCCAAGTAGGGATGACATAGTGGTAGCCCACACCTGGTGGTACACGATCTTCGGCCTCGCCACACTCATGGTCATCCAAGGGGTTGTGCCTGACTTGCCTGACCAGACTCTCGTGGTCGAGCAAACGATCGCAACGCTTTGGGCGGGCGTCCAGGCTGTTCCGCGATTGCCGAAGAGCGCAATCACTAAGCGATCCGGCCGATCCCGTGCCTCAAAGCAATAATAGCTTCTGTCTACTTAGGGGAAGCCAAATTGGCTTCTGAGCTGCTCGTGCCCCTAAGTTACACAGCGACATCAGATCGAAACAACAGGCTGGGTTAAGTCTCAGTCCGTGGTACTAGAGAACTCGGAGTCGCTGGGTGAGCAAGGATGCGATTTCGTCATGCCCCATCTTCTGCGCCCAGGCGAGCGGCTGAGCCCACGGTTCGGTGTCTTTTTCGTGCGGGGCAGCTCCGTACTCCAAGAGCAATCGCACGAGTTTGATTTTGCCCCAACGACATGCCCAACCAAGTGGTGTGCTTTTCAGTATGTCGTCCCGATGATCTATACGCGCACCGGCCTCTAACGCTGCGCGACCAAAAGGTACTACCTCATCTTCCGTAATCCACTCGCGCATCGCCGCAATGTCATGCATGATCATTCGACCGAACGATCCGATGACGTTGGGATCACAGTCGCCCAGCAATAGCTGGAAGCACTCCAAATACCCATTTCGATCCAGATCCTTGTTGCCCGCAGGGAGCCAAGGTATGTGGTGCCAGAAGGTCAAAGGCGCTGCGAGCATGCGGTACCAGTGCTCATCGTTTCGTGGCCAGTCGATGCGCTTCAGCGCCATCCGCACGATGTCGGTGGCGCCCGCGTCAGCGCCGAAGCGAAGCAGATCCTCGACAACAGAACCTTCCGTCGAAGTGATATTCGGTGGAAGAAGACCGAGGTCCTCATCGGCTAAAATTTGGGCGGCCAGCTCTGTCTCGCGATAGAGTGCGGCTGTATCTGCGGTGACCATTCCTCCGCGGGCCCGCAGCAGATTAACCATCTCCCACTGCTTGTGGCTGTATGCGCTATGCACGGGGGAACCGCTGGAATCGACGTGGACATTCGGGTCTGCGCCGTGGTCGAGGAGCATATTTGCGATCTCACTCAACCCCATGGCGGCGGCGTTCCACAATGGATGGCCTTGTGAGTATGCGACCCAGTCGCCTTCGCCTCCGGACACACGCTCGTCTGGATCAAACTTGCATTCGTCGAGCAAAAACGCGAGCACCTCTGGGCGATTATTCCTTACGGCGACAGTCAATAAGCCGCCGTCACTCCATCGCACATGATTGGCGAGTTTGCCTTCCGCCAGACTGGAACGCAGCCATTGCAAATCACCATTTGCCGCAGCGGTGCGCCCCGCGTCATCGAGCTCTATGGCTGGAGCGCTCGTTGACTCGGGCGCGGGTTTAGATCTGCGGCTCTCTTCATCCTCGATGATCGCGACAATGTCGTCGTAACCCCGTTCACGTGCCAACGTCCACGCTGAGGTGGCGTCGCGGTGCGGGTGAATACCCGCGCGTGCGTTCGCGCCCTTTCGCATGAGCAGCTGGGTAATCTCCGGTTGACGGTGCATCACGGCGTAATGGATCGCGCGATGCTCATCGCCATATGAGACAGCCATATCGGCGAGCTCCGGTCGCGCCTTCAACATTGCTCTCACGCGCTTGATGTCGCCATTGCTCACGGCCTCAATCAATCGCCTGATGGTCACGCCATCAACGTAAGCCTTGAGTTTTGGCCAGCTGTCGAACCCGTAGCTGCGCGCGATGACGAGTTGCGCATCGTGCAACGCAAAAGTCACAGGCTCCGGATCGTCGTAGAGTGCGGTGACTTCGTTGACCGCCGCTACGTCGGCCGCCCGGAAAGCGGCTAGCAGTTCTTTGGACTGTCGTTTAAGTTGTTCAAGGTCCGGGTGCTGGCGCATCCGGCGAATAGCTAGCTTCTGCTTCATGTGAACTCCTTTCTGTGGCGCCCGTTGTCCGCTAGCTCGGGCAGAAAAGAGTTGGATCAATAGATTTGTCAAAGGACAAAGTTCAGGAGGGACGCAGTCCCTTTCCGCGGACACGGTGGCGTCCTAGAAGCGCCAACTCCAAAATACCACTTGGGCCTCAATCCTTGGAAGAGCCTCATGGAATGTAGCTCCGCAGGCCCTAAAGAGCAGTCATCCCGTGAGTCGACGGAGATCTGTGGGCGATTTGGAACTTGGACCAGCGACGAGCTGGGTCCGAGCTTAGAGTTCCGTAACACCCTCAGACCCGCCCGCAAAGGATACAGACGCTAAATAGACGCTCGCGAGCTTGACTCTGTAGTCACCTACAGGGTTTATGCTGGCGCTATGGACGGGTTGACAAGAGGCCAGCTTGCAGTGCGCGCCCAGGTAAATCTGGAGACGATTCGTTTTTACGAAAGTGAAGGGCTGCTTCCAATAGCGCCGAGGACGGCATCCGGCTATCGAAAGTTCTCAGAGAGTACCGTGGAACGCCTCGCCTTTGTGAAGAGTGCCAAAGCGCTCGGGTTTTCCTTGGAGGAAATTCGTGAGCTGCTGCATCTCCAGAGCGAACAGGCTGGCGTGTGCGCGGAAGTGCGGGAGCTATTGCGAAGCAAATTGTTGGTCGTCCGCGAGAAGAGAGCAGAGCTGGAAAGGCTGGAATCGCAGCTGAGCGCTGCTCTACACAAATGCAATAAGGCGTTGAAGCAGCAGTTGAACCCGTCGGAAGCTTGCCCTGTCCTTCGCCAAATAGGCGATGCCCGCCCTCGCAACGCTGAATTGGAGTCGAATAGCACAAGGCGAGTTGTGGCCGAGGCCGCTAGCGTTTCCCTTACCAAAGGAAAGCCCCGAATGAAGAAGGAAGGCTGGAGGCGATGAAGATCGAGGTTCTCTATTTTGAAGATTGTCCGAACCACGTTCCTACGCTGGAGCGAATCCGTGCGGTTCTACGAGAAGAAGGTTGCGATACAGAAATCAGAGAGGTTCTAGTTCAAGACGTGGAGACAGCTCGCAATTCGAGGTTCCTAGGCTCGCCTACGGTTCGCGTCAATGGCTTTGACATCGAGCCGGCAGCGCGAGAGCGAAGGGATTTTGGCTTGATGTGCCGCAGATACTTGAGCGGACTACCATCGCATGAGCTGATACGCGACGCTGTCCGCTCTGCTTGCGGCTTTTGAGAAACATCACGATGAACAAAACCTCTGTCGTGATTGGCTCATCTCTCAGCGCCATGGGTTCAAGCCTGGTTGCAACCGCCAGTGCTTTTTGCTGCGTCGGCCCTGCGGTGATCGCAGTTCTGGGCACGACCGGAGCGATCGCAGCAGCGAGACTCGCGCCCTATCGGCCCTACTTCATCCTTGGCTCGATACTTTTTCTGGGGCTGGGGTTCTGGTTGGCATACGTGCCACGGGTAGGCTGTATTGGAAAGACCTGTGCTACGCGGACCGCGAAGATTACACGCGTGCTTCTGTGCCTGGCCGTTCTCATTACGATGGTGGCCATTCTTCTTCCCAACTTCATAAGTGGGTAAGCTCGCTTTTCACGTTGGAATTATAGGCAGGAGGCGGCGATGAACAGGTTTACTGCGATGTTAACTGTCGGATTCCTTCTGGGCTTGACTGGATGCACGCGGATGGGTCCGGCCAGGCCTTACCAAGTGCTGGACAACACCGTGGCTGGCGTGCGAACAGCGTTCGATGCGGATGCCGGGAAGGTTCGGGTGCTAATGTTGGTATCTCCCACTTGCGGTGTTTGCTTAAGCGGAGCCTCTGAAGTTTCGGAGCGACTATCGAAGCTCGATCATGGCAAGGATGTCCCGGTCTATGTGGTGTGGGTTCCGCGGCTCGGCGCCCGGGAAGGAAATGTTTCCTCTGCTTCGCGGGTCGTCACCGCTTCCTGGGCACAACAATATTGGGATAGGAACGATCTTCTGGGCACACAATACCAACACGTCCTAGGCTGGAGCGATCATGCCTGGGATGTCTACATGCTCTACGGCCCGAAAACCCAATGGACGGGAGATTTGCCACCCGCGCCAGAGTTTTACATGCATCAGACGTCCGAGAAGGGACCTCGCCTGGACCCGGTTATATTTGGCTCCAGAGTTAGCCAGCTTCTTGACCGGCAGTAGCGGTGTAAGACTTGAATTGGTGATCCATTGTGGTCTGTGTACGCCAACCTGAGGGCTTGCTAGTCCTCTGTTGAATCATCGAGGAATGGCGAATGATATGGATGTGAAAACAGCAATCCGGCATGGTGACGCTGAGGCCCTGCGCGTTCTGCTCACCGAAGATGCGTCGCGGGCAAACGCGCTAGTCCGTTGGGGAGCAAATGATTGCGTTCTTACGCATCCACTCCACTACGTATCGGACATGCTGTTTGACGGCACGCTCAAGAAGGGCAAGGAGCTGCCACTCGTTGAAGCACTTATTCAGGCCGGGGCGGACCTCGATTTTCAAAGGAATCATAAGGGCGACACCCCGCTTATCGGAGCCGCGAGCCTGGCAGCGGAAGAGGTAGGGCTGAAACTGCTGGATGCCGGCGCAAAGGTACAGTTGCGCGGACTCTTTGGGGAAACGGCACTTCACTGGGCGGCGCTGCTTGGTGAGGACCGGTTGGCGGGCAGGCTTATCGAAGGCTCCGATTTGGACCTCAAGGACGAAAAATACAACTCGCCGCCGTTGGGATGGGCGATCCACGGCTGCTACAACCATCCCGCCGGAAATCAGGGAAGGCAGCGCGAAGTGGCAGCGCTTCTTGTGGCCGCTGGGGCAAGAGTTGAGTCCGAGTGGCTGGAATCAGACCAGGTACGCGCCGATCCGGCGATGCTTGTCGTGCTGCAGGCCGGGGACACTTTAGATTAGGCGATCAGCTTAGATGGCAACAAGGGCAACACACGTCCTCGGCCCATGTACGCTGGTGCGACCCGGATTTCCTGCACGCTGCGTCAGCCAGGTTCGCGTGTGCGGCTTTCTGTAAGGAAAGCCGCATGAAGTTGATTCCCCACAGCCCCGCCCCCCGCAGCTCAACATACGGCTAGAGCAGTTTCGCAATTACTATGGTCTGATAAAGATCGCGAGGAGTGGTTTTCCTTGAGAGAAAACCACGACATGGCCAGTCGCTCCTCGGATTTCCTGCGGCGCAGCACTGGCCGAGAACAATTATGTGCGACTTTCTTCACGGAAAGTCGCATGTAGTTCCGCGGTTCCACCAACCTCCACAGGAAATCCGGGTTCGGTCTACACCAATTGCTAAACTGCTCTAGCGAAAGTTCTTCATGACCATGATGTAGGACTCGTTGAGTTCGTTCTGGCCGAAAAGAAGCGATTTGCCATCCGGAGAAACTGCCAGACCACCATAGGGAGAAACTGGCTTGTCCAGAGCCTGGATCGGCGTGGAGTGGCCATGAGCAAAATCAAAGTATTCAATTCTGCCGTTCGGCGGAAAATCCAGGTTCTCGAAGTAGATTCCGTCGCGAGTCACGTCCCAGTCATACCAATGACAAACATTGATCGGCAGGCGTGATTCCTCGCTGTTGTCCAACGATTTTTTCCAGATCCCGCACTCGCGAAATTTGGAATAAAAAAGGAACCGGCCGTCCATCGATTCGATCCCATGGACACCTCCTCTGGTCGTCACCCGGACGGGAGATCCACCGTTAAACGGCATTTTCCATAGTTGATAAGCCCCAGGGTCGTGGCTGGAATAGAAATAGATCGACTCGCCGTCGCGGGACCAGTTCGGAGCGCCATTATTGACGCCGGGAAAAGTCGTAAGCATATGGGGAGTTCCATCGGGTACTTCGACGACGCCAACCTGGTAATAGTCTTGCGCGATGGACTCAAAGGAAATGTAGCGGCCGTTGGGAGACCAGCGGGCAGTTCCCGTTTGGCCGTGGAGGGCAGTCAGCTGAGAGCAATTGGATCCATCGCTGTCGCACATCCAAATATCGCTATAGCCCATGCGGTCAGATTCGAAGGCGATCTTCTTGCCGTCGGGAGAATACCTGGGCCGCCGGATGAATCCCCTGCCGGAGAGGAAGCGCACGGGAGGAGCCAGAGTATGGCGCTCGTCCTTGAGGTCAAGCCGCCAAACGGTGTCCCACCCCTTCGATACCTGGTAGGCGAGTTGGTTTCCTCTGCGTGAGATCGAAGGCTCATAGGCATCATCCCCCGGACCGGCGATGCGCTGCGGCATCCCGCCTGAGGCGGACATTCGCCATAAACTCCAAGACCCCTTGGCGAGAGAAGCGAAGACGATTTCACTGCCGTCCTGCGTCCAGGCCGGCTCGCCTCCGGAATTCCCGGTAGTGAGACGCAAGGGTTGTCCGCCGGCAACTTGCATTACAAACAAGTCACTCGGAAAAGGGCCCATGTGGCGTGCGAACGCGACCGTGGCGCCGTCGGGCGAGAAGGCGGGCTCACAATCAAACTGCTGATTATGCGGGGAAGTGAGCGGGCGAGCGGTTAAGTCAGCGAGCGAGAGCAAGCTCAGGCGGGCCTTGGCGCCGTCATCCACGGATTCTGAAAATATCAACGATTTTCCATCGGGCGACCAGTCCATTTTGTTGCACCCACCCCACTTCGGATACGACGTGGTATACACATGACGTTCCGACCCGCCAAGAGCCGGAATCACATACAGACTTTTTTGATCGTCGGCATCACGGAAACGTTCAAAAGCGATTTGCCGGCCATCGGGCGACCACTTCGGATAGTCGTCGGCGTCGCTCTGGGTGAGCTGCAAAGGTTTTTCGCCGCCGATCAGCGCGATATAAATGCCGGAGTGCGGTCCTCCCGAATATGTAAAGGCAATCTGGCTACCGTCTGGAGAAATGGCAGGCGTGTACTGCCGGCCTGGCATAGAGACTAAGGGCAGAATCTCGCCAGCAGTTGAGGACTGCTCCCGGAGTTTCAAGAACATCCGTAACAGCGCCACAGCGGCCACAACCACGAGTGCCAGGGCGCCAACGATCAGCCAGAGCTTTTTTCCTGCAGCCTTAGCTGGATACTCCTTTACGGGAGAGGGAATAATTGGTTCCTGCGAGGGAGCGATGACCCGCGCTGGAGGCGGATCACTTTGCTCCTTTAGCGGTGCTATGAAGCGATAGCCTCGGCGGGGGAGAGTTTCGATCAGATGCGGCACATCCGCTGAGTCGCCCAGGGTGGCCCGCAGCTTGGTCAAGGCCAGATTGATGGCATGGTCAAAATCCCCGAAGCTGTTCTCCGGCCAGATCAGCTGACGCAGCTCTTCCCGGGTAACAATCTGTCCCGGCCGTTCCAGCAAGGCTGCCAGAACCTTGAACGGCTGGTCCTGCACCTTCAGGCGTCTGCCCGCTTTCCACACTTCGCCCGTTTCCAGGTGGACTTCGAAATCTTCAAAGCGAGCGATCGGCTGTTGTATCGAGTTGCCCATGGGCGACACCGAACAGGGGTGAGATAGGGTCCGAGTCCTGAGAGATTTCCCGAAAATGGTGAAGGTGAATCTCGCGCCATCACAGCATTACAAGAAGACGAAGTCAACAGAACGACGAGATTCGTGGCTCCAGCGACCCCTCTTCTTGTGAGCCGGAAGCGCGGGGAAGTCCGCCAGGCACACAGTGCCTGGGAATTGCGGAATAACGGGAAACCCAGGGCTAGAGCAGTTTCGCAATTACTGTGGACTGAAAAAGATCGCGAGGTGTGGTTTTCCTTGAGAGAAAACCACGACCAGGCCTGCAGCTCCCCGGATTTCCTGCGGCGCACCACTGGCCGAGAACAACTATGTGCGACTTTCTTCACGGAAAGTCGCATGTAGTTCCGCGGTTCCACCAACCTCCACAGGAAATCCGGGTTCGGTCTACACCAATTGCTAAACTGCTCTAGCGAAAGTTCTTCATGACCATGATGTAGGACTCGTTGAGTTCGCTTTGCCCGAAAAGAAGCGATTTGCCATCCGGAGACAGCGTGAGACCGCTAGCGTAAAAAATTGGCTTGTCGGGGGCAAAAACCGGCGTGGACTGGCCATGAGCGAAGTCGAAGAATTCAATTCTGCCGTTCGGCGGAAAATCCAGGTTCATGAAGTAGATTCCGCCGCGAGCAACATCCCAGGCAGACCACCAGCAAACGTTAATCGGCAGGCGTGATTCCTCGCCACTGTCTAATGATTTTTTCCAGATCCCGCACTCGGCAAATTTGACGTAATAAAGGAACCGCCGGTCCATCGACTCGATCGCATAGACGCCCCCGTTTGTCGTCACTCGAACCGGAGGCCCACCTTTAGCCGGCATTTTCCATAATTGATAAGCTCCAGGGTCGTGGCTGGAATAGAAATAGATCCACTCGCCGTCACGAGACCAGTTCGGAGCGCCATTATTGATGCCGGAAAAAGTCGTAAGCAGATGGGGAGTGCCATCTGGTACTTCGACGACGCCAACCTGGTAATAGTCCTCGGTTATGGATTCAAAGGAAATGTAGTGGCCGTTGGGAGACCAGCGGGCAGTTCCCGATGTTCCGTGGAGAGCAGTCAGCTGAGAGCAATTGGATCCATCGCTGTCGCACATCCAAATATTTTTATAGCCCATGCGGTCAGACTCGAAGGCGACCTGCCTGCCATCGGGAGAATAGCTGGGCCGCAAAGCGGATCCCCTGCCGGCCAGGAGCCGCACGGGAGGAGCCAGAGCATGCCGCTCGTCCTTGAGGTCGAGGCGCCAAATGGTGATCGGGTGCTTCGATACCTGGTAAGCGAGTTGGTTTCCTCTGCGGGAAATCGAAGGCTCAATGGCTTCCCCCGGACCGGCAACGCGCTGCGGCATCCCGCCTGAGGCGGATATTCGCCATAGACTACGCAACCCTTTGGCGGGAGAAGCGAAGACGATTTCACTACCGTCCTGAGTCCAGGCCGGCGGGCCTCCGGAATTTACGGTAGTGAGACGCAAGAGTTGGCTGCCGGCAACCGGCATTACAAACAAGTCACTCAGAAAACCGCTCAGGGGGCTACGTGTGAACGCAACCGTGGCGCCGTCGGGCGAGAAGACGGGGGCACAATCAGTCTGCTGATTACCCGGAGAAGTGAGGGGGCGAGCGGTTAAGTCAGAGAGGGAGAGTAAGCTCAGGCGAGCTTTGGTGCCGTTGTCCACGGCTTCCGAGAATATCAACGAGTTTCCGTCGGGCGACCAGTCCATTCTGTTGCAGTCACCCCACTTGGGAGCCGACACGGTATAAACACGACGCTCCGAGCCGCCAAGAGCCGGAATCATATACAGACTTTTTTGATGGTCGGAACGACGGAGACGTGCAAAGGCGATTTGCCGGCCATCGGGCGACCAGGTTGGATAGTTGTCGTCATCATTGTCGGTGAGCTGCAAAGGCTTGTCGCCGTCAATCAAGGCGACATAGATGCCGGGGTGCGGTGCTCCCCCATATGCAAAAGCAACCCGGCTCCCGTCTGGAGAAAGGGCAGGCATTCCCTGCAGGCCAGGCATAGAGACTAAGGGTACGATCTCGCCGGCAGTTGTGGATTGCTCCCGGTGTGTCGGGAAGATCCGTAACAGCGTGACCGCGGACAAAAGGATGAATGCCAGGGCACCTGCGATCAGCCAAGGCTTCTTTCCCGCAGTCCTGGTTGGATTCGCCTGCGCCGGGAATGGATCCGCTTGTTCCTTCAGCGGCGCGATGACGCGCGGAGGAGATGGCTCAGTTTCTTCTTTCAACGGTGCGATGAACCGGTAGCCGCGGCGGGGGACAGTTTCGATGAGGTGGGGAACATCGGCTGAGTCGCCCAAGGTGGCCCGAAGCTTACCCATGGCCAGATTGATGGCATGGTCAAAATCCCCGAAGCTGTTCGCCGGCCAGATCAGCTGATGCAGCTCTTCCCGGGTAACGATCTGTCCCGGCCGTTCCAGCAAGGCTGCCAGAACCTTGAACGGCTGGTCCTGCACCTTCAGGCGTCTGCCCGCTTTCCACACTTCCCCCGTTTCCAGGTGGACTTCGAAATCTTCAAAGCGAGCGATCGGCTGTTGTATCGAGTTGCCCATGGGCGACACCGAACACGTGTGAGATAGGGTCCGAGTCCCGAGAGATCTCCCGAAGATGGTGAAGCTAAGTCTAGCGCCATCAAAGCATTACACGGAGACTAAGTCAATAGGACGAAGAGATTCAAGGCGAATTGAGGCTTCTTTCCAGGAGCCGGAAGCTCGACCTCGCCGCTACCGGGGCCGAGGCGAACTCCATGAATCGTTGGCTGCTTTCTCTTGCTTGTCTGAGCCTTTTGTTTCCCTCTCCTTCGCAAGCATACGACCAACCGGAGCCGTCCGAAAACGCGTCCGGCAGCGCACTGCCGTTCCGGCTCTCATCCGGGTACCTCATCCAGGTCGAAGGCCGCATCGGAGACCAAACCCATCTGAAGTTTATCCTGGACACTGGCGCGACCATCAGCATGGTCGACCAAAGAATTGCCCAAAGACTGAAGCTGGATGCGCACCCGGCTCAGAGCTTTAACTTTGACCGAAATCTGAAGTGGGAAACTGCCGCCGTACCGGAAGTTCAGGTCGGTCCCATTCGTGCAGCCAACGTTGTCGTGCTGGTTGGTGATCTGGCCCGTTATTCCGAGTTCGCCAAAAAGGCGGACGCCATCATCGGGATGGACCTGCTCCAACTGAGCAACATCACCATCGATTTCGGCGCTGGGAATTTGATTTTCGATCCCGCCGCGCCAAAAACCTATTTGGCGGGGGGCGATCCCATGACAAAGTGCCTGATGGTTAAGCTTCAGGTTCAGGGTCGTCCGGTTCACCTGATTGTCGATACCGGCTTGCGAGGCATTATTTTGTACGAGGAGCGGCTGCGCAAGAGCGTGCCAGGATTACGCACCGCGGGCAGCATCAAAAACGCGACCATGGGCGGACGGGTGCAGGCCAAACAAGCTACGCTGCCCGATGTTGTCTTCGGCAATAAGAATCGCGAGGTACCCGTCCTATTCCTGCCGTCGCCCGCCGCCGACACGCTCCCGGGAATCGACGGAATTGTGGGCATCGCGGCGCTCCAGGCTCGCCGCGTGCACTTGGACTTCTCGGCGAAGACGTTATCGTGGGAGTAAAGACCACCGCATAGCCGATCATCCGGCAGTCGACTGAGGCCGAACCGCCGATGCGAGTCTATGGGTCAAGTCTCTGTGGCTAGCAATGTCTAGGCCCGCAGGTAAGGCCGCAAGTAGGTCTCCAGGTCGCGCCTGATTTCATCTGGACCTATGACCTTGCGGCGCTGGGTATCAGCGCCCGGCGCCGGCGGCGCAACGCGCGTGGTGGTGCCGGGGCGGAACACACGACGGGCAATCAATACGGCGACGTCACTTTGCGCAAACATGGAACTGGCCGCCTCGATGCGGCCGAATTGATCGAACGCATCGCGGACCTTGCCCGCGTGATACGAGTCATAGGCGGAAGCGTAAAGATCGGCAAGGCTAACGAACGGGCAATGGCCGGCGAAGCCCCGTTCCATCTCCGTGATCATAGTGGTGACTCCCTTGCCGGAAAAGCAATGGAGCTGGTCGTTGGTGCGGCTTCTGATCTCCGTCACCCGCACCAGAGGATCGCCCGCTTCGTCTTTCACGTAGCGAAAGGTGGGAATGGTGTGGAACATCTCCACCACCAGATCGACGCTGAAGTCGCCCCCGGTCTGGGCAAAGAGCGGCAAGGATGTGACCTTTCCCAGCCGCTGATAGTAAAGCAGGATTTCGGATGCAGACGTCACCCTAGGCGGGGCTATACAAATGATGGCATCCGCGCCAAGCTTCTCCGCTTGCCTGGCATAACGCTCGGTTTCATTGAAATCGGCGGTGCGACTCTGCACCCCGATCACGATCGCCGTGGTACCCCCTCGTGCAGCGGACATAAGGGTCTCCGCGCCCTGCATCCTTTCCTCTTCGCTCAACATTGTCCATCCACTTGCGATCTGTGGCCAAGCCAGGCCGTGCACGCCACCTCGTCTGCAAAATTGCACTTGGGAAGCCAGCCCGTCGTAATCGACTTGGTTCTGAGCGTTTACCGGAGTAAAGCCAATGGGAAAGACGCCCGCCAGCCGCTTTTTCCCAGTCTGCGCCTGAATCTGTTTCTGGATAAGTTGCGGGAGCGCTATCGCAGCGGCTCCCATCGAGAGAGCGCCAAGAAATTGTCTTCGATCAAAACCCGAAACTCTGGCCATACTTTCCTCTTTTTGCACGACGATCGCCGACGTGCTCACCCGGTGCCGGGTGAACGAAATCTTAGAGCCGATTCATTTGAAGAAAATCAACCGCGCTTTCCCATCCACAGTGGACGCATCGACGCCGGGAACAGACTTCAGGCCGGCCAGACTGGTGAATTTTTGCGTGCTTCGCCGCGCAATGATCGCCTGCGCCGCTGTTTCCGGCACATCCAGCACGATCTGCAATTCATTCGCATCGGCTGTATTCACGTCGATGGTGGTCATCGTTCGATGGAGATAGTCCATGACGTCCTCGAATTGCTGGTCAGTGCCGCTCGCGCCCCGATCGATCATGATCTGTACGGTATCGTGCCAGGCGTTATAGCTCATCGGTGTGTCCATGACGATTTGCAGGTCGTGGCACTGGGCGCAGACCGCTTTGAGGGATCGGCCTTCCCGTGCCAGGTCGTGAACCGCAGGCGTCGCGCCGGCACGCTCCTGGGCTGCGGCGAACGGACCTGCGACGAGTAACAATGCGCCCAGGCACGCAGGCAGGAATGTGTTGCCTGCCCTGGTTGCGTGACTACTCATGTGTGGCCGTTGCCTCGACTGCGTTCACACCCGTCAGGGTGATGGCTGCGCTGCCCGGCATGGGCGTGACATGCGGGCCGACGCCCAATTGTTCCGCGGTCTGGTAGTCGCCGAAGCTATTGGCGAACTGGTTAGAGACTCGCTGCGCGTGACCATTATCGAAGGTGATGTCCAGCAGTTTTTCGCTGTACATGGCGTGGCCATATTCGTCCCTCATCTGGCCGACGATCTTATAAGTCTTCACGTCAATAATGTCACCCGACGAAGCATAGGCATATTTGCCGTCCAGACCGAAGGTTATCCAGTAGGTACCGGCGGGGGTGTCAATGGAGTTGATTTCCTTCGGGTCATCAGTATTGGAAAAAATATGGATCTTCTTGAAGATGCCGTCGGCCAGCCAGATTTCTTTTTCATCCGGAGTCAGCGCGATGCCGTGGCTAGGGCAGCCATGGGGTATGCGCGGACGCGGAGTCACGTTCCATTTCGACTTCCAATCCACGCTGGTCACTTCGACTGACTTGATGACCTGGCCGGTGGCGACATCGGCAATCAAAAAGCCCAGGAAATTATTGTTGTTGGCGTAGATCCTGGTGGAATCTTTGTTCAGCACGAAGACGCGCACGTTATCAGGAAAGCGGATGGTCTTGATGACCTTGCGCGACTGTATATCCGAAATCGTCATCACCTTGTTGTTCGGCGACATAAACGCCGTCTTGCCGTCCGCGCTCAGGTTCAGATTGTGCGAGTTCGGGCTTTCCGGCGCTTCGAGCTTGCAGATCAACTTGCCCGTTCTGGCGTCCACTTCGTACCAATAGTCCTGAAGGTCGCTTCCCACCACCACGATCTTGCCATCCGGGGTGACCTGGGGACGTTCGCAGCATTTGCCGTCCAGCGTAACCGACCAGACCATCTTGTCGGTGCCCATGTCGATCGCGCCCAACCGGCCGCGTGCAGCGACGTAGATAAGGTTGGTTACCGGGCTGGCGGCCACGCCGGAAATCTGTTCCGGGCTCATGCTCGCGGCGTACTCCCAGGTCGGAATACGCTTGACGAAACGATAATCGTCACCGGCATCGAGTACCACCAGGCCGACTCCGTTTAGCCAGCCGGGCCGCTCCAGGGAACCTGGAACCGCGACATAGATCAGATGCCGGCCGCGAGGACGGAAGCTGTCATTGGGCTTGGCGGGCGTTTGCGGCACGGCGACCAGCGCGCCGCCCAGCAACATAGCGAGCGAAACTTGCGCCAGCAGCTTGGTTTTCATTTTCATTTCTCCCATGAGACGATTTCGCGCAGCTTCGTCAGCGGAGATGGACTCCCTTGATTTGCTTGCAGATCAGGAGTGTATTCGTATGCGTGCCGCCCCGGCAACATCGACGACCCGGCGCTATACGGGGACATGATAACTATTTCCCTGACAAGTCCCAAGCGCGGGGAATAGGTATCATGTCCTCATCTAGCTCAGCCCGCACAACCCGAGGGATCTACACATCATGGTGTTTGTACGCCAGGCCTATGCGGCGATCGTCCTGATAATGCTCACGCTCGTGATACAGACCGCGGGGATTGCAGCTCTCATCGAATGGGCAAAAGGTCACTTGCCAAGACGTACTAGCCGGCCCGGCCGAATACATTCCGCTGTGCTGATGGTACGACTCATGAGCCTCATTATCTGCTTGCACATGTTGGAAATTCTGCTGTGGGCGATTTTCTATCGCTGGAAGTGCTTTTCCACCTGGGAGTCCGCTTTCTACTTTTCGGTAACCAGTTATTCAACGGTGGGAAATGGAGAACTTATTCTCCAACATACGTGGCGACAAATGGGCCCGATAGAAAGTCTTACGGGTGTGCTCATGTGCGCGCTCTCCGCGAGTTTCCTGTTCGCCGTTGTGACGCGGCTGGTTGAGCGAGTTGAACGGTCAGAAGTGACTAAAGAGCGTTAGTATCAGGGTCGCCCGCGGTCTTCCGGTCACGTGTGGGAGCTTCAGTCAACTCTTCACGCACGGCCACAGGAAGCTGATGGAGCCTAGAACGAAGCCAAGAAAGAGTGTTTGCAACAGAAGAGCTGTTGAGAAACCCGAAAAGTGCAGCGCTAGAGCAGCATAGCTGTTGGCCGCTACATCGGCAAGCATGATTGCGAGCGCCAGCAAGAGACCAGACCGTAGCCGCCGGAAGAGCAGGAGAGCGATGACTGTGGGATCAAGTATGACAAGCAGTGTCCAAAACAGCTTCAAAAGAGGTGGGCCTAACCGATACGGTAGCATTCCCTCGTGAAGAAAATCGAGTGAGTGATTGATAGTGGCTCCCGCAAAGCACAGAATGTAGATTGCTAGAACAACATTTCTTCGTAGACGGTCTGTGCCGCTCATTCTTCACCCCAGTGCAACCATAAAAACACCAAATAGCAAATGCAAACCGTCTGGTTCACCATCATCTCCGCGCCGTATCCAGGCGGGCCATTGAGAGGACGATTCAGGACCCAAAAGCTGCCGATGCCGAGACTTGTGGCGCATAGGGCGCTTATGGCGCACACTTTCCCCCAGCAACTGCCTCTTATCAAGCAATTGCTCTCGCGCCACGTGCGGCGGATTGTGTGGGTTTACTCATAAGGCTAAAGTTATACCCCATAAGGTTAAAGTCGACGCCCCATAAGGTTAAAGTTCTTCTAGCCTCTTTAAGTGTGAGTTCACCGTTCGTGGTTAAACGGGGAGCTGTACTGCTTAAGTTGGAAGTCGACTAAACGCAGCAGGACGAATTCATCACAGTTGATTCAAGATCTACCTTCGATAGGCTTCTATAACCTGCATAACCTACACAACGTCCTTAACTTCTTTCCTTTCCGCCACTTGGGTGCTGATGTAGGTTGTCGATTTCCGCGACTAAACCTTCCCCAACATACATCTCACCGAGTTGTCGAAGGGTAGCGACGGTGGCCTTATTGCAGACCAGACCGTTGCCGGCTTTGCTTAAGCGGCTAGTGGGCAGACCGAGCTTCCTCAGGCGGTGCCCTACCTTTTCCGGGTTTAGTTTCATAGCCTCTCCACGATCTTCCAAGAGGCGATTGGCCTCGGCCGCTATCTCTCGGGCATAAACGCAATCCTTGCCGAGACGGCTGAGTGCGAGTGCCGCCTCGATAACTATGCCTTCGGAGATATCTACTCTCTGAGAGAGGTGCTGCTGGTGCTGGGCCTTGAGGAGGGTAACTAATTGCTCCTGGAGATCAGGTGCGTCCACAAGACAGCTTCCGAGCGCCGTCGCGATGGCAGCTGTCTCGGACGACACGCCAGAAGGACTGAACTCCAAGCGGCGTACGTGATCGAGATTGTCTTTACGATATTGCTTCAAGTGCTCCGTGGCACGTTTGACAGTCTGCTGCAACCATTGCGGACAACTTGGTAGGTCGGCATTAGCTGGGGTGACATTGATGCAGATGGAGTGCTGGATTCGTTCGATACCCGGGTCCTCTCCGATATAGATAGCCCTTGACCTGGCGCACGAGACCAAGGAACCGTCCTCCACGATCATGAACTCCTGGTTTGTCAGGTTGCCTACTAAGGCTGCTGCTCTCTTATCGAGGTTCGGTTCTGAGATCAACATAGTTTGGCAACCGTAATTTAGTCTCGCGAGGTCGCTCCTCCTGAACCCAGCCAGCAGCGCCGGCCCACGGCAGAAATCTTTTAGCATGCGCAGAATGAGCGTTGCGTCGTGGGCTGGTCCGGAGATTATGAGGCAGGGGAGTACAGTGAGGGATTCCTGGAACCAGGTCGATATGACCCAGAACGCTATCAGAGAGCCGAGAGCCTCGGGCAGGTGAGTCTGTACCTGGATACTCAATTTGATCCAGGTGAAGATTTGGACCGCCTTATTCGGTTGAGCTGGTAACAAATCAGGCGTGCCAGCCGGTGAAGTGGTGATTTCGTTTGGGTGCCTGGCATTCTCCAGACCCTTTTCCGAATTCACCATAGGAGATAAAGGTGACCTGAACGCGGCTTCAGTTCGCAGTGACGGGATTGTGCAATAAAGATCCAAGTGAGCCTCTCAAATGAAGTTTGGGGCGGAAGCCGACTTTGATGTGTCTGGGCAGTCCACTCTGAAAAGGGTCAGGTAGTCGAGTTTTGCCAATCACCGTTGTTTTAGAAAGGAGATTTCGGTTCTAACCGGCAACAGACTGAGATTGAGCGTGTTTGCACGCGCAAGATCCCTAGTTCAGGTCAAAGTTCCCCCTAATCGTTGCCAGCCGGCGAGATTCTCGAGATAGGGGAGTGCCGTATGTGCTTGGGGCAGAAAGGTGGATGAGGTTGCGATCGGGAACGGCAGGTGTGAGTATCTGGCGACCATCCATTGACGAGCTGCGATTTTCTCAAAATATCGCTGATCCGAAGAGGTTCGGAGAAAGCCGCGCGCGAGTTTTCCAGAATCCGAAAGAGAGGGGGATCTTCTGGGGATACAAATGGGGATATCCTCAATACAACGATACAACGCGGCGATATCTCCCTTGTTGTCAATCGGTGTGACTCCCCGAGGCAACCAGGAGGTTTTTTTCAGCAGGATGCTGGTGGTTTTCCCTAATTCGTGACCCAGTAAGGGGCGAGGTCCCCTTCACAAAATCTGGATTCGTTCTAAGAGGTGCGGCGTAATCCGCGTCTTTATGACCTCGGGGGTCAGGCAAAAGCGGCCATAAGGGGTCACCTCAAAAGCGGCCATAGGGAGAAGCCTTAGACATTAGCTGAGACAGAGGCAGTTAGCCTCTGTTTGCATGGGCAATGTCTTGAGCAGAGAAAAGCTGGAACAAGTGATTGCGCTGGGACGGCTTGGATGGTCCCTGCGCCGGATTGAGCAGGCAACGGGAGTGCGCCGGGAGACGGCTGGGGATTATCTTCGCTCGGCTGGTATAGCCCTGCGATCACCTGGTGGCTGGGGACACCGTAGTCCAGCAAAACCGGCCATAAGGGTCACCACCGACTCTGAAGGTGCAGAAACAAAACCGGCCATAGAGGTGACCACCGGCTTTTTACTGGGGAAAACGAGTTCGAACCCGGATGCTGTGGGCTCCGATAGCGCCTGTCAGCCCTATGCCGAACTGATCGCCCTGGAGTTGGAGCGGGGACGCAATGCGACGGGGATTTGGCAGGATCTGGTGGACAGCCACGGGTTTGCAGGCGGCTACCAGAGCGTCAAGCGTTATGTACGCAAGCTGCGCGGAGCAACGTGGCCGGAAGCACGTGCCGTCATTCAAACTCAGCCCGGTGAAGAGTGCCAGGTCGACTACGGTACAGGGCCCATGGTGCGTGATTCCGACAGTGGCAAGTATCGACGCACGCGATTGTTCGTGCTGACGCTGGGCTACAGTCGCAAATCGGTTCGACTGCTGGTGTTCCGTTCGAGTGTGCGGGTGTGGGCCGAGCTGCACGAGAAGGCCTTCCGCCGTCTTGGGGGCTGCACGCGTCTGGTGGTCCTGGACAACCTTCGCGAAGGCGTGTTGTCTTCGGATTTCTACGATCCTGGCATAAATCCGTTATATCGCGACGTTCTGGCGCACTACGGCGTGACGGCGCTTCCTTGCAAAGTGCGAGATCCAGATCGAAAAGGAAAAGTGGAATCAGGCGTAGCCCACGCCCAGAAGACGCCCTTGAAAGGCAAGAAGTTCGAGAGTCTTGAAGAGGCGCAGGCGTACCTGGATCACTGGGAACAGTGCTGGGCCGACAAGCGCATCCACGGTCGTACCAAGCGGCAGGTGGCAGCGATGTTCGCCGAAGAGAAGCCCTTCTTGCAGCCGCTTCCGTTGGAGCCGTTCCGCTACTACCAGTATGGCGAGCGTACGGTTCATCTGGATGGTTGCGTCGAAGTGGAAGCGGCCTATTACGGAGCGCCGCCGGGCTGGATCGGGCGGAAGGTCAAGGTGCAGTGGGACGCGATGTTCGTGCGTCTGCTTGATCCCCGCACTGGTGTTTTGTTACGCGAGCATCTGAGCGGCAAGCGTGGCGCTCATCGTATCCGCGATGGAGATCGTCCGCGTCGCACGCCCCCACAGTTGCTTCAACTGCTGGCACGCGGACACAAGGCAGGAGCCAGCATCGGCGCGGTCTGCGACGCCATACATGCTCGCCAGGGCGAACTCGGAATGCGCCGCATCCAAGGCGTTCTCCAACTGGTCAAGCAATACGGCAGCGTAGCTTCGGACGATGCCTGTGCGGCGGCGCTGGAACTGCGCGTCCCCGAGTATCGCTTCGTGCGACGTTATCTGGAGCGCAATCCGCAGGCTCCTCTCAGCTTGAGGCAAGTCGATCCACTGATCCGCGAACTGACTCAGTATCGCGACCTGATTCAACAACGCATTAACTTCGAGGAACCCCAATCATGAACCCGATCGAACTCAATCGCTCCCTGGTGCAACTGCGCCTGAGCGGCATGGCCGCCGTGCTGGAGACGCGTCTGCTGCAGGCTCAGTCTGAAGCCATGGCTCCCCTCGATCTGATCTCCATCCTGATCTCCGACGAACTTGCCTGTCGCAGCAAGCGACTACTGGAGCGACGCCACAAGCAGGCGCAGTTCCGGGACCCAAACAAGCTACTCGATAACTTCGACTTCCAGTTCAATCCAAAGATGAACCGCAGTCTGGTCTTCGACCTGGCCACTGCCGCGTGGATCGGACGGCGGGAGGACGCACTGTTCCTCGGTCCGGCTGGAAGCGGTAAGAGTCACTGCGCCCAGGCCATCGGCCACGCAGTCATCCAGCAAGGCTATCGCGTGTTGTATCGCGAAGCGCACATCCTGCTGGAAGAGTTAGCAGACGCCACACTGGACGGCAACCGCAAGCAACATGTGGAACTGCTTACCACTGTGCCGCTTCTCATCATCGATGACCTGGGAATGCGTAAGCTACCGTTGACCGCCGCCGAGGAACTGCTGGAAATCATCATGCGACGCTACGAGAGAGCCAGCACGCTGATTACTTCGAACAGACCCGTTGAAGACTGGGGAAAACTGCTCGGTGATAGTGCCGCCGTCTCCGCCATGCTGGATCGTCTTCTGCACCACGGCCACGTTCTCAAATGCGGCCCGCGCAGCTGGCGAACCAAGACCGGCAGTCCGGGAGAAAACCAATGACAAACCAACCACAACTGCAACAGCTAAAAACAACAGCGATAAGGATGCCGGGCAAAGAACGCCCGGCGGCATCGCGATCCGGGATCCAAAGGCCTCCCACGACGAAGCCCCACCATAGGAATCTTGGTAGAAACAAAAAACCCTCCAACTGCCTGCCCATCGGACACGCAGCAGAGGGTCTCGATCACCGATTCCTTCGGAGTCAACTCCGTGTCCTCGGCCCTGGATCACTCCGCAAAGCGCGACCCTGGCGGAGCGAGTATCAACTTATCATGCGATCTCAGCCGTTGAACATCTGAACATCGCAAACACAAACTTCACCTTGCTAAGACACACTGAGGCACGGTAAAACAATCACGTCTTCGGCCAATCTCTATGGCCGGTTTTGAACTGACCACATATGGCCGGTTTTAACGTGACCACCGAGGTTATGAGGATATCGACATTCCAGTGGTAACAGTATGCCTTTGTTTCCAGCGAATGGGACTACCTAAAAGGTAGTCCTTCACTGGTGATGGCAATGCACTCCAAGGAGGCGGCTCCGAAGAAGAGTTCAATCGTCGGGCGAAAATCGTTGGATCTGCTGTTGGAGTCGAGGGCACAGGATTAACCCGTTCCTGGATGGGTGCTTGGCGATCATATGCTCATGGAGAAAGCCGTAACGAGTCAATCGGCAGTATTCATTTGTCCAAGAAGTCGTTAGCCTTGATCGGAAATGCCTCGGGGCAGGGTGCTGAGGGAGCGGGAAATTGCTCCGAGCATTTTCGATAAGGAGGCTTGAAGGAAGGCGCTGGCAGTGGTGGGCGCTGCTATGGAGCTGTGGGCGAGACTCGGCATAGGTGAACGCGGGGAAGAGTCTGGAAGTGAGAGGCGAGAGAGAGCTATGCAAGGTAGGCATTCGTGGGAGGGGAATTTCGCGATCTGCATGCAGGCAGGAACAGGTGATAAGGGTTTAGTTTTGCAGTTAGGGGCGTAGATGTGCGAAGAAGTGACGGTACACGTTTGAGAGCGATTGGATGGGGGTGGAGTCAAGAATCACATAGCAGCAGACGTGGTGCCCAATGACCCATCAATCTCATGATCCGCCGCACTGGAGGGCGGCGATCATGAGGAAAACATGCACCAGCTTGGGCTCGAGCTGCTTCATCAGCAGCAGCGCCGCGCGAGCAGCAGCGCCGCGCGCCGTTTAACCCCGAAGAGGTGCATGATCTGCTCGCGGTCCAAGTCACGCGAGGGTAGCTTCTGAGCCGCCGCCACGACTTCGGCAAGTCGGGGAATCCAGCTGGGCGGAACAGGCATGTTGGACCTCTTAGATGGAGCAAACGAAAGCCAGACAGCAAGTTGGCCGAGCGGGAGGCTCGAGGCACTATACTCCACGAGGCTGCACAATACAGCAAACGATACTATTACTGTTGATAATGCCTCTTATCAGTAGTAAAATGGCTGCTGACAGAAAATTGCCGTTTTCCCAGTATTGGAGCTTTCTCCCATGTCCCACGCCTCCCGCGCCGCCCATATCGCAGACCTGATCGACGACCTGGCCGACCTCTACCTGGCCCAGGTCGCCGATCTGCGCGAATTCGCCCAGGCCACGGAGGCCGGGGAAGGCACCATGCACCTCGAAGATGCCCTCCGCCACCGGGAAATCCGCCGGGCCGACCTCTACCGCCAGTTCGAGCTGGCTGCCTTCTCCCCGCCCCCTATTCCGGTGGTCGCTCCCAACGAGCTCGATCTGCCCGAGGACAACTGATGCACTCCTGCCGGCGCGCCTCCGATGACCCCCATGCCCCGGTTGAGCAAACCACTCTCCTATATAAGGAGGTGCCTGAGTTCCTCCATCCATCCTGGCACAAGCAATCGGCCGACTCTCTGGAGCTCTTTCGCCTCCGACCCGGCGCAGCGGCCCGGACCTTGCCGATGGGCAAATCTGGGGTCTGCTCGTGAATCCGACAGCCCTGATCCCGTTGACGCAGCCCGGGGATCTACGGCAGGACCGCGTCGGCCAGCTGGGCAAACGTGTATTGGACGGTGTCGCCTCGGACGAAACACGCCGCGCCTACCGCCACGCCCTCGAAATGTTCCTCGCGTTTTGCGGTCGGGAAGGGAACCCGACGCTCTCGGCCGAGCTGGTCGCGAGCTACCGGGTCTCGCTCGTCGGGGAAGGGAAGTCGTCCTCCACGGTGGGCGTCCACTTGGCGGCCATCAAAGCTCTGACCCGGGCGGCGGTCAAGGCCGGGTTGATGCCGCCAGAAACCGCCGCTGCCATCAACGATGTGAAAGGTGCGCCGCGCCGTGGCAACCGCATCGGCAACTGGCTCACCCGGGAGCAGGCGCAGGAACTGCTTTCGCTCCCGGATCGTGAGAGCCTCAAAGGCAAACGCGACTATGCCATCCTGGCTCTCCTCCTCGGCTGCGGGCTGCGCCGGACGGAGCTCGTCTCCGAGGTGAAGGTCGGCGCCATCGCCCAGCGGGAGAATCGCTGGGTGCTGGTCGACATCACGGGCAAGGGAAATCGGGTTCGCTCGGTTGCCGTCCCCGCCTGGGTCAAAGCGGCGATCGACGCCTGGACCGCCGCGGCCGGCATTACCGCGGGGAAGATCTTTCGCGCGGTGCGCAAGGGCGGCAAGGTCTGGGGTGAGGATCTCACGCCAGGCGCAGTGCTGCAGATCGTTCAGCAGTACGCGCGAGAGATGGGTCTCGAGAAATTGGCGCCGCACGACATGCGCCGCACCTGCGCCAAGCTCTGCCGCAAGCGGGGCGGCGACCTCGAGCAAATAAAATTCCTCCTGGGCCATGCATCGATTCAGACCACCGAGCGATATTTGGGCGCTGAGCAGGATTTCGTCTCTGCCGTGAATGACAACCTCGGACTGGAAAGGTAGGGGGCCTTTCCATGGAAGAGAATAGAGGAATCGCAATAAACAACGCTCCCTCTCTCCAGTGAAGTCCGAGCGCGAATCGTTGAATTATCCAAGGCAGCTCTTACCGCCTCAGTACGCTTGTCAATGATCGATGGAGTCTCTGATCATGCAGGGCTCATCTTGTTATCTGATTCGAGGCGAGCCGGTCAGCGTTGGGTACGCGTGCGCACGCGCTCGATCAAGGTATAAGGAGTTTATCGATGTATAAGGATTTTGTCGTAAACATTGGTAAACTCCTTATAGATGAACCCATACCAGAATCCGTTTTCCCCAGGCGCTGGATCTCCACCGCCTGAGCTGGTAGGCCGCGACGCCCTTCAGGAGAAAGCCAAGGTCGCGTTGCATCGCTTGGCGAACGGAAGGCCGGCCAAGAGCATGATCTTGGTCGGCCTGCGCGGCGTAGGCAAGACAGTTCTGCTTAATCGTCTCCAGCGAATCGCGGAGGCAGAGAAATTCCAGGCTATTTTTATCGAGGCACATGAGAGTAAGCCACTGCCGGCGCTCCTCGCGCCTCATCTCAGGCAGATCCTCTTTTCGCTTGACCGCCAGGCCGGGGTAAGCGAGAAGGTCAAACGGGGAATGAGGGTGCTCGGCAGCTTTGTTGGAGGCCTGAAGGCAAAGGCCACCATTCACGACATTGAACTTGAGATTGGGGTGGAGGCGGAAAAGGGTACTGCGGACAGTGGCGATCTTCAGGCAGATCTCCCGGAGCTCTTCCTCGCAGTCGGAGAGGCTGCCGCTGATCGGCATCAAGCAATCGCGATTTGCGTCGACGAACTTCAGTACCTCAGCGAACCCGAAATGGGGGCACTGATTATGGCTCTGCATCGCGTTTCGCAGAGAAGCTTGCCTCTTACCCTCATGGGAGCCGGTCTTCCGCAGGTTGTGGGCCTCGCCGGCCGCTCCAAGTCTTACGCGGAACGCCTGTTCGACTACCCTGAGGTGGGGCCGCTCTTACCCGCAGATGCGAGCGATGCGCTTCGGACCCCGGTCAACGATCAAGGCGTGAACATCGATGAAGCCGCGATTGCAGAGATCATTCGGGTCACAGAGGGCTATCCATACTTCTTGCAACAGTGGGGCTATGAGGCTTGGGATGTCGCCCCCGGACCGACGATCGGGCTGCAAGATGTCCAGGATGCCACTACGCTGGCCATCAAGAAACTCGATGAGAGCTTTTTCCGGGTACGATTCGATCGTCTCACGCCCCGTGAAAAGGACTACCTACGCGCCATGGCGGAGTTGGGGTCGGGGCACCAACGTTCGGGAGAGATCGCCGAAAGCGCCGGACTCACGGTGCAAAGTGTTGCTCCCGTCCGCAACAGCCTTATCAAGAAGGGCATGATCTATAGCCCGGCGCATGGAGACACCGCATTCACCGTTCCGCTGTTTGGGAACTTCCTGCGACGTGTAATGCCAGTCCCGGCGTATCGCAAGACAAAAGAGAATTCTTGAGCCGCGGCAAGAACTTTGCCCCTCTCTCTGGTGCTCCCGCTGCACTCATTGGGTTGCGCGTTCGTTGTTGGTGTCACGCTGTACCTTTGTCGCGCTGTACCTAACCTGCAGATAAACGCGATTTGCTGTACTTTTCTTAAGGTGGTAACCCGTTCGTGCGGGGACTTTCGCGATCCGAACGACTCAAAGATGACTGCGTCTACAGGTTAAGTGCAGGAAAATCGACGTAATAATGCCTACAGGTTTGGTGCAGCAGTCTACAAGTTAAATGCAGTGTCTAGAGGTTTTGTGCAGCATGCAAGCTGCTGAAAACACACGAACCTCGGTCTGCAGGTTAAGTACAGCGCGAGATCCGGATTGCCGTGATCCGGAAGCGAAGGCCACCTCTCGAAATTGGAACTTGGTCAACCTTGCGACATGATGACTTACACCCGACCCACAAAGCCCACCGACCCGCGTGCGTAAATTCACCGTAGAAAAGCTTTGAGCCGTAAACAAACCAACACATTGAGGATAGCCATGACAAGCCGGCTGTTGAAATATCAAATGGACTGGTTCCGTTTTGATGCAGTGGCCGGGCTGACGACAGCGGCGGTCGTAATCCCGAAGTCCATGGCCTTTGCAAGCATCGCGGGCTTGCCGGTGCAGGCGGGCCTCTACGTGGCGCTCGTGCCGATGTTCGTCTACGCCTTGCTGGGGACGTCGCGTCCGCTGAGCGTGAGCAGCACCAGCACCCTCGCGATCCTGACGGCAACCGAATTGGCGATCGTTGTGCCAGGCGGAGACCCAGGTCAACTGATGGCGGCAGCCTCCACGCTAGCCCTGCTGGTGGGTGGCATCCTCATCCTGGCCGGCATCCTCCGACTGGGGTTCCTTGCCAACTTCATCTCCGATCCTATCCTCACTGGCTTCAAAGCGGGAATCGGCCTGGTCATCGTGGTGGATCAGGTGCCCAAACTGTTAGGGGTGCGCATCGAAAGGGGCAATTTCTTTCACAATGTTTTTTCCACCTCGGGGCATATGCCGGAGGCTAACCGCGCGACACTAATCCTGGCCGCAGCAATGCTTGCGATTCTGTTGGCCATGGAGTGGTTCTTTCCAAAGACCCCCGCTCCCCTTGTCGCTGTGGTCCTGGGTGTGGCGGCGGCCCGACTTTTTGGGTTGCAGGAGTTCGGTATCGCCTTGGCCGGTCATATTCCGGCAGGGATTCCAACTCCAGCACTTCCCGACTTGTCGCTTGTGGTGAAGCTATGGCCCGGTGCGTTGGGCATGGCGTTGATGTCCTTCACCGAGTCCATCGCGGCTGGCCGTGCCTTTGCCGCGCACAACGATCCTCCTCCGTTGCCAAACCGGGAGTTGATCGCGCTGGGGGCCTCCAATCTAACTGGAAGTTTCTTCCAATGTTTCCCGGCGGGCGGAGGAACTTCTCAGACGGCCGTAAACTCCCGCGCCGGAGCCCGCACCCAGGTAGCTGCGCTGGTGACGGCGGCAATGGCGCTGGCGACTCTTCTCTTTCTTTCGCCTCTGATCAGCTTGCTGCCGCAGGCCACTTTGGCTGCCGTCGTTGTGGTCACTACGTTTCCGCTGCTCAGCACAGCGGGTTTTCGCTCCATTCTGGAAGTGAGGCGTACGGAATTCCTGTGGGCACTGGCCGCCTGCGCAGGCGTTGTACTTCTGGGGACGCTCCGGGGCATCCTCGTCGCGGTCGCCATCTCTCTCCTTACGCTCTTCTACCAGGCCAACCATCCCCTTGTTTACACCGTAAGACGGAAACAGGGCACCGACGTGTTCCGCCCACAGTCCGGTGATCATCCGGAGGACGAGACTATTCCGGGCCTGTTGATCGTGCGTACCGAAGGCCGTATGACCTTCGCCAGCGTACCTCAGGTGCGCCAGCGGCTTCGCGCCTTGGTTGATGAGGCGCACCCGGAAGTGGTGATCCTCGAATGCAGCGCTATTCCGGACTTCGAGTACACGGCGCTGCAAGCCCTTATCGAGGCAGAAGAAAAGCTCCGGGAGGGTGGGGTTACGTTATGGCTGACGGCACTTAACCCGGAGGCGCTCAACGTGGTCAAGCGCTCATCACTGGGCAAGGCTCTGGGGACGGAGCGCATGTTCTTCAGCCTTCGCGATGCGGTAACGGCCTTTGAGAAAAGAGGGAGGGCGGTACAGTAACGCGTTCAGGGTTGCGCGGCAATCTCGCTTTGCCGGAACCGACGATGCACTCAGTCAATACTAAGTCTATTATCGCCAACTGAGACTCAACTTCGGGGTTGCCCGTGATCCGGGTACCATCTGGAGGCTCAGACGATTTTCATGCGACTCGCAGTTGTTGTTATTCCTTTACCTGTAGAAAGTCGGCGGCCCAGGTGTTTTCTATTCCTTAACCAGTAGAAACCCTATTCTTTAACCGGTAGACACATTCCTTTACCAGTAGAATTCCACAACCTCATTAACGGTCATCGGGCTCATCGAGGCATGCTGGCTAGCGTTTACGACGTAGTTGGCACGGTGAGTGACGGCAGGTCTTGCTCGAGGCGGCTATGACCCTGAAGCCCGACTTGATCGTCGTCGACATCGGCATGCCCCAGGTCGCTAGCAAAACATCCCCCGTCAATATGTACTTTTGCTAGTTAACAGAGCCACTTCTGATAGGTTAGCCTTTCCGCTATCGAGCCAAACAGACAGCGTCGAGCTCCCATACAGCTATGCTCGGAAAGACGAAAGCCTCCTCCTTTGAACGGGTTCTTCTACTGCTGGGGTTGCTACTTCTGGCGGTTTGGGGCGGTGCATGGGCGGATAGAATCGTCTCTTCACGCGCAGCGTTGTTGAAGTTTCAAGCAGACGAGTCAGAGTCGGCGCAGAGCAGTCTTACGAAGGTATACGACCCAGCTTCCGGCTCCGTCGTGGATTTCTCCCTGTGGTCGCCAAAGCGTATCCAAGCATTCAAAGACAGCTTCGCGGAAGATGCTGGTGCTCCCGTTGCCCTACTGAGCATTCCGAAGATCCACCTGGACGTTCCGGTCTTCAACGGCACGGACGACCTGACACTCAACCGTGGCGTGGGCCGTATCCTTGGCACGGCGCGGATCGGCCAGCGAGGTAATCTCGGCATCGCCGGCCATCGCGACGGCTTTTTCCGTGGTCTCAAGGATGTCGCTCCCGGAGACTTCGTTGAGTTGGTTCTACGGGGCCGGACCGTCACGTATGTCATCGACAAAATTCAAATTGTGAGCCCCGGGGACGTGCACGTTCTCGAGCCCACCCCGGACGCGGCTCTCACGCTGGTCACCTGTTATCCCTTCTACTTTGTCGGCAGCGCCCCGCAACGATACATTGTTTCCGCTTCCGTGAAGAAGTTGAACGGATCCACGTCAGTCGTTAATCAACCCTCAGTGAAGAAAATCATTTCGAAGGAGGAATAAATGAACGCCATGCAACAATCGCAAAGCATCGTATTCAAGTGGGTGATGGCAGGCGGCGCTTCGCTCTTCCTTACCCTAGCTGCTGGCGCACAAGTGCAGACCAGCACCAGCGTCGAGCACGGCGCTGCGACACAGTCCGTCAACGTGGAACGTGGCGAGGTCGTCGCCGTTTCTGGCAACAACTTAATCGTCAAGAGGGAAGATGGGGAGATTCTCGATTTCCCCAACGTCCCGGACAACAAAACAGTCACCGTTGACGGCAAGCAGCTCACGATTCACGATTTAAAGCCAGGCATGAAGCTTGAACGAACCACCGTTGTTACAACCGCTCCACGGTTGGTCACAACAGTAAAAACCGTTAGTGGTAAGGTCTTCCATGTCACCCCACCCAGCAGTGTGATCCTTACTCTCAACGACGGTACGAATCAATCCTTCAAGATTCCTAAGGGTCAGAAGTTCACGGTCAACGGAAAGGAAACCGACGCTTTTGGACTTAGGAAGGGTATGGTAGTTAACGCAACCGCCGTCACCGAATCGCCGGAAACCGTCGTCTCTCACGAAGTGAAGCTGACCGGCGCTCCCCCGCCTCCTCCCCCGGAACCTCTCCAAACCGGCGCAACTTTGTTGGTCATCGTTATGCGCCCGGTTGCGGCTCCCGTGGAAGCTGCGGCCGCGGAACCGCCTCCGCAGACACTGCCCAAGACCGCCAGTTCCTTCCCACTTATAGGTTTACTTGGCGCCGCATTCTGTTCGTTAGCCCTGGGCCTCAAGATCAAGCGAGCACTGAGCTCTTGAGCATTCCTCCGCGTTGGCAACGAGAGGACGCCCGTTGTGTCCTCTCGTTGCCTATTGCAGCGAACAAAATAGAAGGAGAAAAGGTGGCCTTACTGGCGTGCGACGATCGGCAAGCCGATCGATCCCAAAGTCGAGGCTCGACGAGCAACAAGAGGATCGTGGCGATGCAACATTCACAATTAGGCGACGGAAGTGATCGATTTGATCGCCGGACCTTTTGCAAGGCTGCCGGCGTTGTGACCGCTCTCGGGGTAGTGGAGGCAAGCCTGGGATCCGTGTCGGCCCACGCAGACCTCACCAAGGATCAGCGTGACAAGATGACGGCGGATGAAATCATCCAGCAAATGAAAGCTGGCAACGAACGCTTCCGCTCGGGCAAACCGCAGCATCGCGATCTCATGCGCGAAGCTAAGGCGACTGCGAAGGGACAGTATCCTGCCGCGATCGTCTTTAGCTGTATTGATTCGCGAGCACCTGCAGAGTTGATTCTCGACTTTGGTATCGGCTACATATTTAGCGGTCGTGTGGCGGGTAATATTGCTGACGAAGACATATTGGGCAGCATGGAGTTCGCTTGCAAGGTGGCAGGCTCGAAAGTGGTGCTTGTGATGGGCCACACCGCTTGCGGCGCTATCAAGGGTGCCATCGACGGGGCGCAGCTTGGCAATCTCACGGCATTGTTGGCGAAGATCCGTCCGGCCGTTGAAGCCACTCGCTACACGGGGGAGCGCTCGGCCAAAAACTACGCCTTCGTAGATGCTGTGGCGCGAACGAACGTGTCACACACCATCGCCGACATTCGGGAAAAGAGCCCTGTGCTTCGGGACCTCGAATCCAGCGGCAACATAAAGATTGCAGGCGCGATGTACAACCTCGAAACAGGTGTGGTTGAGTTCCTCGAGTAGTGGTTAGAGACGGTCTCCGCTCGAGGCCCACTGATTGGTCGGCAATTCAATTGATTGAGAGGACGTCATGAGAAAGCAAAAGATAGCGATTGCACTGCTCGGCACGTTTTGCATCCTGGCAATATGTTGGTTGACCGCTCGCTCGCAAGACGCGAAGACGGTTCAGGTTCACATGGTCATCACCGACGCGGCGCTGCGGACCGAGAAATCGCTTCCAGCGCTCAATGCGGAGAACGTGAAGGTAAAACAAGGCAAAAGCTTCCTTAGCGTAGTGCAAGTGATTCCTTCGCAGGGGGACAATGCGGCGCTGCAGTTGATGATTTTGATCGACGACACGTTGAACACCCAGGCTGTCGGTAACAATCTTAACGACCTGAAGGCCTTCATCGGAGCTCAGCCGCCTTCGACCGTCATCGGTGTCGCCTACATGTCGAACGCGATTGCGAATGTAGCGCAGAACTTTACCGCCGATCATGCTCTTGCGGTCAAGGCGATACGTTTGCCCCGTGGCACCACTTCCGCCATGGATAGCCCCTACCTATCGCTCATCAGCCTGGTAAAGGGCTGGCCCCAGCAGAATGTGCGCCGCGAGGTTCTAATGGTTACAGACGGAATCGACCGCCTTCGCGGCCAAAGGCCCGGGCCTGACCGTCTGGGACCTAGGTATGGAGTTGGTCCCATCGTTCATGAGATGCCCACCATCAGTGTCGATGCCACTTCGGCCAGCGAAATCAGCCAGCGCTACAACGTGATCGTCCACTCCATATATTCGCCCGGGATCGGCGGACCGGAACGCGGCTCTTGGACCGCGCAGATGGGTCTCTCTGGTCTGAGCAAGCTTGCCGAGGAGACCGGCGGCGAAACCTTCTCTCTCAGCACCTCCAACCCGGTCAGCTTTAAAGCCTACCTGGAAACTCTGCAGAAGCTGTTTAATCATCAGTATTATCTGGTTTTCCGCGCCGTGCCTAAGAACAAGGGGGGTCTCCAATACGTCAAGGTCGAGACCCAGCCCAAGACCAAGCTTCTGGCTCCCAACAATGTCTGGGTCCCCGGCGCTACCGAGAGTGAGTAAATCAAGGGAACAGTCGCAAGCAGGCGTATAGCGACACCATCAGAGAAGTTAAAGGAGAGGTTGAAGGACAGACGAAACATCCCCCGATGTTTGGAGTCGGCTCAGGTTTCTCTTTGGATCAATTTCGTCTGCCCTCCGGTTTTCAGCGTGGTCTTTACTAATGCGGGTGACCGTTTCGCGAAAAGCGCTTAGCAGAATCAGGACACTATGCCTCCATTACAAAAAGCAATCGCCGTGTTGATGAGCTTTCTTCTTGTCCTTACAACGTTTCCCGTCGACGCAAGCCCGCAGAACACGTCCCAGCCGTCGGGGCCGCAGAAGGAGTATGCGCCTCTGACTCCCGAGGAACTCGATGGGCTCGTTGCTCCAATCGCTCTGTATCCCGACGCTTTGGTCGCACAGGTTCTCGGTGCTGCAACTTTTCCCTACGAAGTAGTAGACGCGGTTGTCTGGATGAAGCAAAACTCCAGCCTCAAAGGCGAGGCGCTCGCGAAGGCAGTGGACCAGGAATCATGGGATCCGTCGGTGAAAGCACTCACTCAGTTTCCATCCGTGCTCGACGATCTTGCGAAAAACCTCGCTTGGACCTCTGCGCTTGGTGAAGCGTCCGCCACCCAGCAGCAGGATGTTATGGCTGCCGTCCAGAGAATGCGCGCCAAGGCATATGCGGCTGGCAACCTGAAGTCGGGTCCGGAGATCAAGGTCGTCCAGGAGACTCCACAGACGATTGTCATTCAGCCCGCGAATCCACAGATCGTCTACGTACCCGCTTATAACCCGACTGTAATTTATGGTGCCCCGGTTGTGGTCCAAGGATATAGTTCTGCGGACGTAGCAGCGGCGGCCGTTATATCCTTCGGCGTTGGCATCGCCGTCGGAGCAATGATCAACGGCGGCTGTTGCGGATGGGGTTGGGGATACTGGGGTACAAACTGGCATGGCAACACGATCATCTACAACCGCAATATCTACGTGGGAAACAGTTACTGGCGGGGCGGCTACTACGGGGGCGGCTACCGGCCGGGGTACCCCAGCTATCGTCCAGGTTACCCCGGCTACCGTCCTGGTAATCCGGGATATCGTCCGCCCGCGTACCCCGGATATGGTCGCCCTCCGGCTACCACTCTTCCTACGGGTGGGGGCACTCGACCCGGATATGGCCGCCCTCCGGCCACCACTCTTCCTGCCGGTGCGGGCACTCGACCCGGCGCCGGTGGGACGCCGTCTACTCTGCCGGCCTATCCCGGAAATCGTCCAAACCAAGCCCCGGCTACGCGGCCCAGTACTGATCCTGCCCGCGGGTACCAACGTCCCGCCAATAGTCCATCCACTCAGCCTGCTCGTCCGAATGCTTTTCCGGATCCGGGGGAGGGCGCGCGCAGAGTGCGCGTGGGAACCAGAGTCTGGGAGCCGCGGGAGGCGCGCGTCGCAAGTAGCCTTGCGCGATGCGAATTCCTATGAAAGAAAACAACGCCAGGGAATGGTTCGGTTGGCACGATGAGGGAGTTGGTATGACGCACCTGAGACCTGCCAGAATAAGATTCGGTTCATGCAGCATGTTTTTCCTGATTTTGATCGCGACGGCTACGCTCCTGGTCGGATGCAACAAAAACAAACCGGAACAAACCACCACCGCTGGACCGCAAACATTCGTGTCGCCGGAAATCGCCGGTCAAACGATTTATACCGCCGCGAAAGCGGGAGACACCAATACGCTCCTGACGGTTTTTGGTCCTGGCGCGAAGGAATTGCTCTTCTCGGGTGACCCGGTTCAAGACAAAGCGGCCCTGGATACTTTCTCCGGCCGATACGATCAGATGCACCGCTGGGGAAAGTTGACCAACGGCGGGTTGGTTCTCGATATAGGTGCGGATAACTATCCCTTTCCCTTCGCATTGCGGAAAGACTCCTCCGGTAAGTGGTATTTCGACACTAACTCGGCAAAGGAAGAGATTCTGGCCCGCCGCATCGGCGGTAACGAGCTGGAGACGGTGCAGGTCTTAACCGCCATGGCGAATGCCCAAGCCGAATACTTCAGCCAGACTCACGACGGCAGTCATGTACGGCAATATGCGCAGAAGTTCATCGCCGACGAGGGCAAACAGAACGGTCTCTACTGGAAGCCCGCGGATGAGAATCAACCGGAGAGCCCTCTCGGACCACTTGCCGCAGCCGCCAGCGCCGACGGCTACATGGGGAAAACGCAAACGCCCCAACCCTTCCATGGCTACTTTTTCCGGATACTTACAAAACAGGGCAACTATGCCCACGGTGGAGCAAAAGACTACATCGTGAAAGGGAACATGACAGGTGGCTTCGCCATCCTGGCCTATCCCGCCGAGTATGGCAATTCCGGAGTGATGTCGTTTCTCATCAATCAGGACGGCATTGTGCTCCAAAAGGATCTCGGTGAAAAAACCACAGAAGTCGCTAAGGCCATCGCCGAATTCAACCCTGACGATGCTTGGAAGCCTGTGGAGTAGTTTCTCCATCGACCGTTGTGTTTGATGTGAGAATTACTTACTTCATCGTCTCGGAGCACAATCGGAGCGCAATATGAGCCGGGTCCTCGTTATCGGAAGTGACACCCAAGTAAGCCGCGAGATCGGCGATGCACTCTCCGCCGCCGCTTTCCCCATGGAGTACTCGGCTGGGGACGCCGACGCCCTGCAACGATTGCGTATGCGATCGTTCGGAGTCGTAATTACCAGTCCTGACAGCGCTGTCGATGAAGATTTGGCTCTGCTGGAAGAGATGCGCGTCGTCAGGCCTGGGGTAAAGTGCATCGTCCTGGCTCATCACAGCACTCCCGGCGAAGTCATCGCTGCCCTGCGCGCTAGAGTGTTCGCATGCTTCACACCTCCCTTTGATCCGGACGATATTGCGAACCTAGCCTGTCGCGCAGCGTCCGACAGTCAATGGCGAGACGACATACAGGTTCTATCAGCCAAGCCCGGCTGGGTCTCAGTCCGCATAAACTGCCGCCTGATCACTGCTGAGCGCCTCATGACATTTGCGAAAGAGCTTAGCGCTCAATTGCCTGATGACACACGGCAGGAAACAATGCAGGGGTTGCGAGAGATATTGCTGAATGCAATGGAGCACGGAGCGGCGTTCAATCCCGAACAGGTGGTTGAAGTCACCGCTGTTCGCACTGGGAGAGCACTGGTGTTTTATGTGCGTGACCCCGGGGCTGGCTTCCGCCGCGAATCGCTCACCCACGCGGCTATTGCAAATCCCGCCGATGATCCCGCTGCACATATTGTGCAGCGGCAAGAACAAGGAATGCGCGCCGGCGGATTCGGTCTTCTTCTGGCGGGCGGTGCTGTGGACGAGTTGATCTACAGTGAGATCGGTAATGAGGTGTTGCTGATTAAGTATGTGGATTCACCTTGAGCATCAATACAGCCTAGCCGTGCCGGGCCTCGTTGCTGAAGTGATTCGAGCGGCAATGTGGAACGCAGAAGGACGACACAACTGGCAAGGATTCCCGCCAATTGACCCCACTTCAAAGGCGGCGATCCCGAATCCAAAAAGTATGAAACTACGTTGCTTTATGGTTTGAAGGAGGAAAGAATCGCAATTTACTATTGGCGCTAACAGGGAAAGAGACAATTGCCTAAACTCAGCTTCGCGAACTGAGGTCTAAATGTATTCAAGGAAATTCCTTTTGTCGTCGATTTTGATCTGCCTCACTTTCCCCGGAGCGCGGGAGACGGTTCCACAGCTAGGTGGGCGACGATGCGGCGTATAGTCTGCGTCATTGCGATGCTGTGCGGTTGCGTCTTGGCTGTCCCGGCTAAGGCGCAACAACAACAGGAGCCCGAGGATCCCGAAAATGAGAAGCAGATAGGGCTCTGGCTCGATCAGGGAATTTCCACCGGCCTTTCGGCGAATAAATCTCTGGATGTCGAATTCTACGAGCGGTTCGACGAGGGAGTGTCCAACCTGTTCGAGTACTTTGTTCAAGGCGGCGTTGCCTTTCGTCTGCGGCCATGGTTCACCTTGATACCGATTTATCGTTACCAGCGGTTTCCTGGAAATCCCACAATTAGTTACGAAAACCGATTGCTACTCAATCTCACCTTGAGCACATCCCGAGGCTTGTGGCGGCCGACCCTCCGCACGCTCATCGAGGGACGGTTTCCCGATAACCGACCTGGTTCAGCACGCCTTCGATTTCGCCCCGGCGTCGACTACACTTTGCCGCTTCGCATGGCCTGGCGTCCGGTGCTGGTCGTGAACAATGAGTTCTTCATCGTTCCCGGAAGCAACCCCTTCGCCAACGGCGGCAGCAGCTACACCCAGAACCGCTTCCAGGTGGGAGTACGACTGCCCATCACCGATTCATCCTCTGTTCGGCCTTACTACTTATTACAGTCGGTTAACCTGCCCAGTGGCTGGGACACAAACCAAATCGTAGGTATTTCGCTCGCCTTTAAGGTCACACGCAAAACCAAGTGACGCGTTGCCGTTGACGACTATGGCTTGAATAGGGGGTCTGAGTAGCAAATGGACGGAAAACCGGATTAAGCGGTGACGATATGACGGCAACCCCACTGATTCGCTTCTCCATGGTGCTAATCAGGATCGTCCACCGGGTTGCGCAACGGGCGCAGTTCCCCCTTCACAACTGCTTCTGGCATCGAGAACGAGTGACGCCCCTGCGTGTTGATGTGCTCATGGATCAGGGGTGTAGCTGATCGCTATGTGGCGTAGTGTCTGAGAGCTATTTGGCGTACCGTTGAGTCCGGACGACCGACGTGGAAGGACATGCGTCCGTTCGCGAGAACCGAGAGTTGCTCCGAATATTAGGGTAAATATCTGCTTCCAACGGCAGTTCGAGATGGGCGTAATGCCAGGCTCGTTTCGCCGCCCAGAGCGATCGAGGGATCAAGTATTCTTCGAAGTCGCTCCACCTCCGCGAATGTGCCACGGTGACGTCTCCCGACTTCAAACGCTCATTTAGAGTCGTGAGTAAAGCCGGTTCGTAGTGGGGCCGCGAGAGAGCGACCTCACCCTTTACACTCTTGAGAACGACGTGTTTCATCCAGCGACGCGGAAGAAAATCAAAGGGCGCTCCCGAGATCGACTTGCCCTTGCCGCTATTGAGATCCTTTAAGAAGATGACGGCACGTCCGAGCGGGGAATCTTCCGCGAACTGAACCGGCGTCTTTTCCAGCAGCGCCGGTGAATACTTGCGTGTGTAGCCGTACCAATGATGGATGAGTGCCAGAGGAGAGCCGTCGCCTCCAGCTCGCAGATTCCGGCACCCTTCGACCAGCCGGCTGACATCGTCGATCGGCAACAGCTTAAAAATGTATTGGCGTACTTCGTGGTCTGGAATGGAGTCGTTCAAAACGACCGTCCCCATCTCCTCCAGGACTTCGACGGCGCGGCTCCGTGCTTCTTCCGTGGCACGCTACGCGATTTGCTGGTCAGCGCTCGCGAAGCCGGGCTGCAGACGGTTTATACGGTTCTGACGCAAGATTTATCGCTAGTACAACGGGAGGAAATTGATTCGTTGCTGGTTGCGGCGTCGCCCGATGCTGAAAGCGCAGCACGCTCGCGGTTGGAACAGTTTAAGGCGGTGGCGCGGAAGGAATCTCCAGAATCTCTTCTGGCGCTACTCGATCAACTCAGTGACCTTCGTTCGCTGGGCCTGACCGCCTGGCCCGCGTTGATCGATATCCATCCTGCGACCAGGCGCTTGTTAGCCGATTGGGCGTATCGATACAGCATCTGGAACTTGCGGCGGTTTTCCGCAGCCAAGCGAGAAGCCATTGTGATCTGCTTCCTGCACGCCGCACGCGCCGAAATGACGGACGGCATTGTTGAAATGCAAGACAAGCTCATCACTTCCATTCACAACAAACCACGAAAGCGGCACGAAGACTTGCTGCGTGGTGCGCCCAGGCCGAACGATCCGTTCCTGTTTGAGCCATTCGTGAGCTGCTTGGCGCAAAGCTGTTGCACGTGTCAGCCGCTGTGAGATTTCGGTCAGGTGATGCAGTAGACGGTCTCGCTGCGGTGCATCACAGCGAACAAACTTTAGATGCTGCCGGATGCGTTCCAAATGTTCAAATCGAGTCTTTTCGTTCTGCGGATAGCTCTCAAGGGAGATGGGCAGTAAACCCAATTGAGACCCAATCATTTCGACGATGGAGCCGGGAACATCCCTTGTGTCGGGCAGGAAATAGCCCTGCCACCGAAGCGTACAGAGTTGAACCGCAAATCCCAACCTGTTGGTGGGACCGCGACACTGAGCGACCTGCTCCAGGTCCGATTTCGTCAGTGTGAAGTACTTGCGGAGAGTATCGTCGTCGATCTCATCGGGGAGACGCTCTGGCTCTTCCAGCCGGTCACTCGGACGGGAATCTTCAACGGAAGTCGCTGGCGGATTCAAGACTTTCCGCCGACCATGGCACGCAAATAGTTTTCTCCAAGCGCCCGGATGCTGGTTTCCGCGTAAATCTGCGTCGTCGCGAGTTGCAGATGTCCGAGGAACTTCTGCACTTGATCGATAGGCACTTCCCCGGAATCCAGTAGGATCGTCGCGATCGAATGCCGCAAGAGATGAGGATAAACGCGCTTTTCGATGCCCGCCTCTCGCGCCTCCGATTTCACGACAGATTGCACGGTCCGCACGGAATAGCGGTCGTTCCGGTTGGTCTCGAATAGATAACCATGGCGCCGTCTGTTCAGATGAGTTCGCAGTTCCTGAGCCAGTGCCGGCAGAACAGGAACGTAGCGATTCGACTCTTTCTTGCAGTGGCTCAGATAGAGCTGGGGTGGGGCAGCTTCTAGATGCAGGTCTTCGATCTTGATATGAACAAATTCATCCACGCGCTCCACTCAGGAATAGGGTCTTGATCATGAGACCGTATTTGCTGTGAGACTGGTAGGCATTGCGAATAAGCCGTTCCACTTCTGATTTGTCGAGCCGGCTTACTGCGCGGCGACGTGTTCCCATCGGCTGCAACTTCAGACGCCGGCGCGCCTGCTCGACGACGTATTTCGTCTGGTCATACCCGAGGTGGTGCTTACGCCAGAGCCGAACGGTCTCTGAAACAATCTCCGCCAGCCCCACCGGAGATTGCGCTTTTGGCGGATTACCACGCACTTTCCTACGCTTTGAACGGTTCTGTGGCGCCATACGGCCTCGTTCAGGTCAAAACACTGCGCAGTAACTGTATTCTGCGCAGTCTGATTGTATGCCGACACGCAGGGTGGACCCCCGAGGTTCAAGCAAAGACAGTGGCTGGCAAGAGGGTTAGCTAACACCGCGGCTTTGGATCTATCCGGGATCATTACTTCCGTGTTGCCCGTGACTTGGGAGCAATCCCGCGAGGCTCTACTATTTCAGCCCGAAACTGTCAGTTCTACCAGTATGTCGGGACGCCAGGTGCGTTGTAGACTCCTCTCGTCTGGACTGTCGACTGTCGCACTAATATGCCTGCGAAAGGATCAAAAAAATGAATGCCACCCGCACGGTAGACGTTCGCCCCCACCCGCAAACTGCGCCAAAGATGAAGATGACCACGGACATTCCGGCGGCTATCACCACGCCGAACAAAGTGGAGACTCGGCTGGGCACACTCAACTTTTTCGACGGCTTCCCGGATGATGCCACGGTCCAGAAGGTCTATGACAACCTCGACTTCCAGCGCGGCGTGCAGGCATTTCTCATCGGCATTCCAGGCGCGTCTCTTTATGCGCTGCGTGAGGGATTTCGCAGCGCGGGCGCAACCGACAACCAGACCGTGCTCATCACGGAAACTATGATGGATTCGAAGTCATTGTTCCTTACCCCGAACACTGAGTCTATCTACAACCTGATGTGGCTCGATCTGAAGGATGGCCCGCTGGTGATTGAGTCGCCGCCTAATGTGCTCGGCATCATTGATGATTTCTGGTTCCACTACGTCGGGGACGTCGGCAACGCCGGACCCGATAAGGGTAAGGGTGGAAAGTTCCTCCTGCTGCCGCCCGGCTACACGGGCGAAGTGCTGGAAGGCTACTTTGTTATGCGCTCGAAGACCTACGGCAATATTTTCTTCTGGCGCGGCTTCCTGGTCAACGGCAGCACCCAAGCCGCAGTCGAGGCGACGAAGAAATTCGCGAAGGTGTATCCCCTGGCGCAAGCAAAGAATCCGCCGCAGATGAAGTTCGTCAATGTCTCGGGCAAAGCATTTAACACCATTCACGCGAACGACTTCACTTTCTTCGAGGAGATCAACCACGTCGTACAGGAAGAGCCGAATGACGCGCTCGATCCCGAAACGCTCGGCCTGCTCGCCTCCGTTGGCATCGAGAAAGGAAAGCCATTCGCGCCGGATCAGCGCATGAAGAAGATACTCGCCGAATCAGTTGCAGTGGGAAACGCCACGGCGCGGGCGATTGTGTTCAAGAGCCGCCTGAAGGATGCCTTTTTCTATCCTAACAGCGCGTGGTGCACTCCGTTCGTTGGCGGCAGCTACGAATTCCTCCAACAGCCGGGAGTGCGCAATCTGGACGCCCGCACCTTTATGTTCTATTACGCCACTGGCATCACCCCGGCGATGGCGATTCAGATCGTCGGCCTCGGTTCGCAATATGGAGCAGCGTTCACGGATTCCGAGGGCAAACCGCTCGACGGCGGAAAGACCTACAAAATTCACTTGCCGCCCAACATTCCTGCTAAGAATTTCTGGTCGTTCGTGGTCTATGACAACCAGACGCGTTCCATGCTACAGACCGATGAGCAGTTTCCCAGCATCGGCAGCCAAAAGAAAGACATCGTCATCAACGGAGACACGTCGGTAGACATCTGGTTCGGCCCGACCGCGCCTGCTGGCCATGAAGCGAACTGGGTGCAGACGGTGCCCGGCAAAGGCTGGAACACCCTCATTCGCCTTTACGGGCCGCTCCAGCCGTGGTTCGACAAAACGTGGAAACCGGGTGAGTTCGAACTGGTGAAGTGAAGGCAGACAGCCAGCTAATAGGGGGTTGCAGCGAGCGGCTCGGGGGGCTCTTGGGTCGGGTCGGCTGGTCTGCGAAAGACATCCCTCCCTCGGGTAGCTTCTGTGTTACCCAAGGGAAATTGCCCAGGCATGGGAGCGCATGTGAAACCAGCAGATGTTCGGGATTCAGAGCTATCTCCTGTCGAATCCGAGTTCTCGCTCATCGTTGGCGCTCCTTTTTGGAAGCTTCTTCGGCGTCTGAAGATCATTGACCATGATCGTCCTCTTCCCGAACGCAGGATTATCTGCTTGCTGTTCTTGACCTGGATTCCGCTGCTTGTGTTTACAATCAAAGCCGGAACGGCGCTCGGAAACAGCGTGAGAATATCGCTACTGCAGGACTTTTCGTTATATGGCCGACTCGTCGTCGCCCTACCTATCTTGATCCTTGCCGAAGTCGTGATCGATCCTGGGCTTCGAAGAGTGGCCTCGACTTTCAGAAGTTCTGGCATTGTCAAAGATACTGATCTTCCCGCCTATAGATCGATGCTCGCCAAGGTGGAGCGCTTGCGAGACTCTGGCTGGGCAGAAGCCATTCTGTTCTTGTTCGCGTGCTTTCCATTCTTTCTGTTTGTTGAGGAAGAGTCGTTGTCGTCCAGCAACGTGACCACCTGGTATCGCACGCCTGCGGGATTCAGCCCAGCCGGCTGGTGGTATCTGTTGGTCAGCACTCCGATCGCGCGATTCATCCTTGTTCGCTGGCTCTGGAGATACGCTCTCTGGTGCACTCTCCTGTCCCGTATCGCCAGGCTCGACCTCAATATGATGCCGACGCACCCGGATCAGGTGGGTGGACTGGGCTTCGTCGTAAGGGCCCATAGACGGTTTGATGTTCTGGCTACTGCTCTTGGGTCGGTGCTGGCGGGTGTAATGGTGAATTCGATTTTATATTTGGGTGACACTCTGAAGAGCATGCGAACAGAGATCCTTGTGTTTATTGTGCTGGCGATCCTATTTGTACTTGGACCGCTTCTTGCGATATCACCCAAACTCTCGTCAGTTCGGCGGAGAGGCCTGGAGGAATATGGCCAGGTGGCCAGGAGCCTAGCTGAAGGCTTCCACTCCAAATGGATTCGCGGACACAGGGGCGAAGAAGAGGCGCTTATGAGCTCTCCTGACCCCTCGGCCTTAGCTGACTATTCGACTTGCTTTAACACGATTCGGGATATGCAGTTCATACCAATCACTCGGGAACCCTTAATTCAAGTGGCTGCGCTAGCCGGGTTACCCTTCCTGATCGTGGTACTTGTCGGGACACCAATAGAACAGATCGTAGCCTGGATCTTCAAGATGTTCCTGTAGTTGAACCTCAGTTGTTGTCAACAAGCGGTACCTGTCAGCGGGGCGCGTCCTATCCCCGTCAACATCGAGTTCCGGACGGATTGTCGCTAGCCTATGTCGGTTTTCCTTAATGAGTAGAAATTGGCAGGAAAAACACTGTTTTGGGCAGCTAATTAGTAGAATCCGACGGGCGTGTTCCTTAATTAGTGGAATTTTCCTTAATTCGTAGAACGACCGGAGCCGCGTGCGATGTTTGGCCAGCTTTGCCGCCGGCGGTGGAGTTCGGTTCTATCGGCAGCCTGAAGCAGGACCTCCAGTTCTTCATGCGGATTAGGCTTGCCGCTATCGGGAGTCAGAGGTTTCCTGTTCTCGGGAGAAAGAATCATCACAGCGGTCGTTGCGAGGAGGACTCGACGAAACTCGATGGTTCCATGCGACAACCAATCCGAGCTGTCGAAGGGAAGGCGGAACCCAGCCGGTATCGGAAACCCCTCAAGCTGGATCGCGTGAACGACTTTGTAGTTGCCGCCAGGTACCGCGCGTGTCAGGGCCCACACCAAGTCGCGAACACACTGCAGGAGCTGCTTGCTGTAAAAGGCCTCTCCAGAAAAAAACAAGAAGCCGGTCTTTGACAGAGCCGTTCGCAGGAGGGCTTCGAACTTCATCAGTGTGGCTAGTTCTGCCGGTTGATCTCTCCTGCGACTACGCATCATGCGGCTGTCCAACGGCTCGTCGCATCTATGGCAATGGAGTCTGTTACTAAATTGCGACCGTCGGCTACGGAGCGGTGATTGAAGATCTTTCGGGATGCAGCAGGATGCCAGCATTTGGCAATGCTTTGAACACAGGGTTGTGACCGCGCAGTACCAGTCCAGGCGGATGTACTGGTCGCGGCCCGCTTCGGTGTCGTCAGCCAGACAACTAGAGCAAAAGTTGAGTCTGAGGCCAGGACGAAAAATGGTTCGCCTATCGGTAGTATGCCAAGCGGGAGTGTGCCTGGTTATCCAGTTGGGCAGCCATTGAGGATGCGATCCAGCTATTGTGTGCTGTCGCAGAGAGTCAGTCCCAATTTCGAGTAACGAAGCCAAGAACTCCAGAGCGGGTGCTGAGGGCAGAAGGTCGAGTTCAGTCAAATCCTCCCCATCGAGGCCGCAGTATTCTGACAGGAGTGCGTCGGGTGACAGCAGATATATTCCGGCCACTCGGGCGATCCAGGACCCAAGGGCCTCCTCTGGATACGGCCTCAAAGTTATCGGGAGTCTACGTGCTTGGCGAATGTATCCCGGCATATTCGCTCATAGAAAGCAATGGAGCAACCGCGCTCAGGCCAGAGAGTTTCTCATAGTCGATCTTTTCCCAACCGTTCGTTATTGCGTCAATAGCTGCCGTTTCTAAGAGCCTGACGATTCGTACAGTGATGCCCTCCGTTCGCTCCAGTAGTAGGCGACGGATAGGGACTGCTAAGAGATCCGAATGCTGGCGAAGCGGGAGTACGGATTGAAAACTAGCTAGCAGACGAACGAAGGACTCGTCGTTGTGCCAGCGTGGCAGTTCGAATGCTTCAAATCGATCAGCCAGTTGCTGATCGGTCGTTAGTGCTCGCTTGGCATCAGCGGTACCGGCACAGACGAGTGGGATCCGAAGATCGTTTGCCAGGTATCGCAAGGTATTCAAAAGGATCCGTTGTTGGCGATAGGAACTAGCAAGCAGGGTGTGCACTTCATCAATGATGAGCATTCTCGCTCGTACAAACTGCATTAGCTCACGCACGACCCGACGCAGCTGGTGCACGTTCATGACACTTGAAATGGGGACCTGGAGCGCGCCGAGCAATTCGCTATAAAACGACTTTTCGTCGGGCTCTGGGGGCATTTGCATCGCCACTACGCGGGATTCCAGAATGCCCACTTGCGTATCAAAGACCGCAGGGTGATCACGCACAAACTTGCGGATGATTTTTGTCTTTCCCATTCCTGTGGGGCCATATAAAAGTAGGCTGGGCATTCGGTCCCGCTGAGGATACCGTAATAGTTCAGCCATTCGTCGCAGAGTGAGTTCCGCACGTGGATAGCTGATCCACCGTTCCGCCTGGATTCGTTCGATGCGCTCCTCGGCTGGCAACTTCGCCTCTTCTCGGCATTCCGGCAAGAGATGGCCCAGGTCGCCTGTCATTCCCATACCTCGACTTTGTAGGGTTGTACTGATGTAAAGGGCTTATCATTTTCGGATTCCGTGCGGTGGTTGATTTGTTTCTCCGGTGGAACAACCTGTCGAGCGGACAGCGTCTCCCTCTTCCTTCGGGCAGAAGCGGTTTTCTTACGGGAATGCTCGATGACAGCGCGTTGTGCCAACACGGCACTGAAGACATTGTCTTCGGTGGCGGTCATAGAACGGTTCTTCGCGAGCTGTTGCATGACGCTCCGGTGTTCACTCAGGCTTATGGCCGGTCTTGAAAGATCTCGATAGGGAATCGCCATGTAATCATCACCGGCCTCGTCTTTGACGAACACTTGGGATAGATCTCGAGGGTCATAACGAATCAGGAACTTTTGTTTTGTTCTTCCTGCGAGGGGACTCAGGGCATTATCCCAATAGTGGATCCTGAACAATTGGATTCCGTCACGCCGGATTTGCCGCCGTTCGCCTGGCAGAAAGTCCAGATAGAATCGCCTGGGGTCGACCGGTTCTGGTATTCCCGCTTCCAAGCGATCGAGACCTGTCTTCCAAGCCTCTAGTGGAGCCGTCCCAAGGGCCGAATGCCTGCTGTTGTGATACACGCCGCAGATCTGCAAAGCAAGCCACTGCTCAAGCTCCTTGAAAGTCATGACGGCCTTCTTCGCCGAGTCATACACTCCGCGCGCGGCGACGGACGAAAACGTAGTCCCTGGAAGCAAGTGGACTTCGCCCATCAATGTTCCGATCAGCCTTTCGATATGTCCTCCAAAATGGGGTAAACCAGGCGGACGGTAACTGAGCTCAATACCGTGCTCGCGGCTGCCGCGTGCCAGTGCTTGGCTGTGGAATTCCTTGGCGTTATCCAAATGAATCATCGTTGGTATGCCATGGACAGGCCACGCTTCATGTACATCGAGGGATTGAAGGTATGCGTGTTTCGGTAGCACGGCGTGGCTTATGGCAAGCGCAACCGAGGTGGAGGATGGAGAGTCCAGAGAGAGATGAAATCCCATGACGACTCGGGTCGCTACATCGATAACCACAGTGAGCCAAGGGCGCCCAATGGGCTGACGTTCGAGTTCATCGACCACGATGACGTCCGCAAGAGTGTGATCGACCTGGACCAGTTCCAGAGGCAATTTTGGGCGCAGACCCGTTCCAACCACTCTATAGCGGTTGCGAGCCACTTTTGCGCCCTCTCGGGATCGAACTGTTCGCATCGGGTCGATTTCTCGAATTCGACTGGCGATGGTCTTGTAAGAGGGTGGCGAAAGGCGTAACCTTCTGCATTCGACTTGGACGACGCGATACAACTGCGTGACCTTGGGGCGCTCGGCCACCAAGTAAAACGATTTGATCATGCCAGCGAGTAGCTGTTCGATTTCCGAGTCAAGGATGTGTCGCCCGGTTTTGCGGCCACGTCGATTGGGCAATAGCGCACTTGGTGCGGGATCCCGACTAAACTTGCTCAGGAGCCGGTAGACCATAGCGCGGCTCAACCGCAGACGCTTTGCAGCTCGGTCGACGTCCTCCACGTTGTGAGGTCTCTCAGCAAGCGCCGCCAACACAACTGCGCGCTCTGAGGCCAACTCCCATTCACCGTCCGAGGCAGTGTCCAAATCCCGTTTCATGCGAAAGAGCTCGTTACAGATTTCACGCCGAGTTTTCTACAAATTAAGGAATAATTCTTTAAATTAAGGGAAATTCTGCGTATCGGCGAGACAGGTATCTTGTTTCCAATCAGTGTCGGCGTTCTAGCAATTAAGGAAAATCGACAACGCGTTTTCCGGATCCGGGGGAGGGCGCGCGCAGAGTGCGCGTGGGAACCAGAGTCTGGGAACCGCGGGAGGCGTGCGTCGCAAGTAGCCTTGCACGATGCGAATTTCCTATGAAAAAAACAATGTCAGGGAATGGTTCGGTTGGCACGATGAAGGAGTTGGTATGACGTACCTGAGACCTGCCAGAATAAGACTCGGTTCATGTAGCATGTTTTTCCTGGTGTTGATCGCGGTGCCTACGCTCGTGGCCGGATGCAACAAAAACAAACCGGAACAAACCACCACCGCTGGACCGCAAACATTCGCGTCGCCGGAAATCGCCGGTCAAACGATTTATAACGCCGCGAAAGCGGGAGACACCAATAAGCTCCTGACCGTTTTTGGTCCTGGCGCGAAGGAATTGCTCTTCTCCGGTGATCCGGTTCAAGACAAGGTGGCCCTGGATACTTTCTGCGGCCGATACGATCAAATGCACCGCTGGGGAAAGTTGACCAACGGCGGCTTGGTTCTCGACATAGGTGCGGATAACTATCCCTTTCCATTCACATTGCGGAAAGATTCCTCCGGTAATTGGCATTTCGACACCAGCTCGGCAAAGGAAGAGATTCTGGCCCGCCGCATCGGCGGCAACGAGCTGGAGACGGTGGGGGTCTTAACCGCCATGGCGAATGCCCAAGCCGAATACTTCAGCCAGACTCACGACGGCAGTCATGTACGGCAATATGCGCAGAAGTTCATTGCCGACGAGGGTAAGCAAAACGGTCTGTACTGGAAGCTCGCGGATGAGAATCAGCCGGAGAGCCCTCTCGGACCACTTGCCGCAGACGCCAGCGCCGACCGCTACATCGGGAAAACGCAATCGCCCCAACCATTCCATGGCTACTTTTTTCGGATGCTTACAAAACAGGGCAACTATGCCCACGGTGGAGCAAAAGACTACATCGTGAACGGGAACATGACAGGTGGCTTCGCCATCCTGGCGTATCCCGCCGAGTATGGCAATTCCGGAGTGATGTCGTTTCTCATCAATCAGGATGGCATTGTGCTCCAAAAGGATCTCGGTGAAAAAACCACGGAGGTCGCTAAGGCCATCACCGAATTCAACCCTGACGATGCTTGGAAGCCTGTGGAGTAGTTTTCTCCTCGACCGTTGTGTTTGATCTGATACTCGGCTCACATACTGAAAGCTGACTTTGCAGGCAGTTCGTGGGATCACTTCCGGAGTACTATTGGCGCTAACAGAAAAGAGGCAACAGCCCAAACTCAGCCTCTCGAACTAAGGTCCAAATATATTCAAGGAAATTGCTTTTGTTATCGATTTTGATCTGCCTCAATGGCAGTGGGTCAAGTCAGGTTATGCTTCGTTCGGCTGGCCTTTCCAGATTGAATGAACCCGCGGACGCTACTGCTTCATCCGCAATCTCGTCTGAACTGCGCGGGATGGCAGCGAAAGGACAGTTAGGAAATAACCTCAGCACCGCTGGATACCGGGAGCAAATCAAGAGACTCTATGAATCCGCAAACTTTGCACCCTTGTGGATCAAAAGTGATGAGCCAACATCGCAAGCAGCGTATTTGATCGAGGCTCTGCGCGCAAGCCGTCTAAAGGGGCTGAATCCCAGCGACTATGATGCGGAAAGCCTGGGAACACAATCGAAGTCCCTCAAAGGAGCGTCGGCGGTCGCTCAGGCTTCGTTCGATGCGTCTTTAACCATGGCGACGATGCGGTACATCTCGGATCTGCGAATCGGGCGAATTAATCCCAAACATCTGAAGTTCGGCATCGACGTTAAGTCCAAACAATACAATCTGCCCGAATTTATTGCGCAACAGGTCGTAAGTGCAGGAAACGTTCAACCTGTCCTGGATCAGATTGAGCCACCGTATGCCGGCTATCGCCGTATCGAGACCACCTTGAAGCAATACCTGGATTTGGCGGCCAAAGGCGACGGTGCCAAAGTGCCAGGGGGGCCAAAACCGTCGCTCCGGGCGATACGTACACAGGAGCTGCTCAGCTGGCTGAGCGATTGCAGTTGCTTGGAGACCTTCCGCAGGGCGGAAGCTTCGATTCCTATAGCGGGGCCCTCGTTGAGGGGGTCAAACATTTTCAGGCAAGACATGGCCTTGCGACAGACGGCAAATTAGATGCGACCACTCTACGTGAGTTGAACACGCCACTTAGCGCACGCGTGCAGCAAATCGATGACGCGTTAGAGCGCTGGCGATGGATGCCCACCGAATTTCAGCAGCCTCCCGTCCTCGTAAACATTCCCGAGTTTCGACTTAGAGCGTATTCAGAAGATCACCAGCTTGCGCTCAGCATGAACGTCGTTGTGGGCAAGGCCGCGCCAACCCAAACGCCAGTGTTTACCGACGACATACGGTTTATCGTTTTCCGGCCCTATTGGAACGTTCCCCCTGGAATTCTCCGCAGGACTGTCATCCCTGGCATTATGAAAAGCAGTGGATATATAGCTCGTGAGAGATTTGAGGTAACCGACTCCAGTGGCAGAGTGGTGTCTGCGAACGACGATCTAGTAGCTGGGCTACGCTCGGGAAAATATTCAATACGTCAGAAACCGGGACCAGCAAATGCGCTCGGGCTGATCAAGTTTATGTTTCCCAATTCGCATTCCGTCTATCTCCACAGCACTCCATCGACCGAGTTGTTTTCCAAGTCGCGACGCGACTTCAGTTCAGGTTGTATCCGACTAGAGAAGCCAGCAGAGCTAGCCGGCTTTTTGTTGCGCAATCAACTTGATGGGCAACAACCATGGACCGTGGCACTCGCACAAGCAGCGATGGACTCAGGCAAAGACAATCGGCAAGTTAACCTGGCGGTGAAGGTCCCTGTCCTTATTCTCTACGTGACCGCCGTTGCGGAGGAGGACGGTACTGTGCACTTTTTCGATGATATCTATGGTCACGACAAACGGCTGAATGCCCTGCTTGCGAAAGGCCCTCCTTATCCGTAGACAACCGCAGTCGCCACTTCCAGTATGGAAGTCGAAGAGCACTAGGCTCAGCGACTTCGCTAGCTTCGCCACGATGTGACTGCCATCCGGCTTTTTCTCTAAAACACCACGTTCTTGGCTGACACGAATGATTTTGAAACGCAAGCGATGTCGGGCCGCGGCAGAATGCGCCCGGTCAACTTTACAACCAGGCGCCTCAATACGTGTTTATTGCCGCGCCATGGCGATGCGGACAGCTTCCTCCGGCGACACAAGGTGATCAACGCTCACAGCATCCTCGGCAATGGCGAGCTGAACGCCCTTGACGACTCCGTTGAACTCATTTCCACGCGACCCGTAGTCCGGCGAGACAGGAGATCCCGAGTCGACTCCCACGTCGCAGCCATCATCGGCAGAGAAGACCATGGCAGCCGTGGCAGCTACCTTACCCTCCCCAACTTTCTTCCCATCCACGTACAAAGACCCGGTGCCACCCTTGCCAAGTCCACCCCCATCGTAGGCAAACTCCATGCGCACCTGGTGCTCACCCGGAGGCAGCGCGCTGCTCGATTCCGCGTAGAAGCACTGGATGCCGAGCAGATTGTAACAGTATTTAAGCTTGCCACCCTTTGCGTAAAGGCTCCAGCCGCCAATGTTGCCGCCTTGTGCCACGATCACGCCTTCAGCCCCGGTTGAGGGTACAACGATCTCAGCAGTCACAGAATGGGACTTGTTCTTAAGATCGAGGACCGAGTTCTCAGATAGACGCCCCATGCTGCCAAATAGAATTTGGGAATTGCCCTTGACCAAGATCGGCCTACCAGCGGTAACTGCGTTAAGGCGTTCAGCGGCCCGGTCATCGAGCGGTAGTACGTTGTAGCGCGTTGCCTCAATCAGCCACAGGCGCTGCAGCTCGTGCAACTTTTCAGGCATCTGCTTAGCCATGTCGTTCGCCTGGCTCCAGTCCTTATTGGTGTCGTAGAGCTCCCACTTGTCATCGTCGAATGCCGGGGTCTTCTCGCCTAGGAGAAGCCATGGCGTTTTGTGCCGTGTCACCGCCGTCCAGCCCTTGTGGTAAATGCCGCGGTTGCCGAACATCTCAAAATACTGTGTCTCATGCCGCTCGGCTGCCTTGGCGTCGTTGAACGAATACGCCATGCTGACGCCCTCGAGAGGCTTCTGCTGCACTCCATTGACAAACGCCGGCTCGGGTAGCCCAGCCACCTCCAGGATCGTGGAAGCTACGTCGATAACGTGATGGAACTGGGAGCGGGTTTCGCCTTTCACCTGGATTCCCTTAGGCCAGTGCAGGATCGTCCCATTACGAGTTCCGCCCCAGTGCGAGGCGACCTGCTTGGTCCACTGGTACGGTGTGTCCAGGGCGTGTGCCCAGCCAACAGCGTAGTGGTTGTATGATTCCGGTCCACCCAGCTTATCCAGTCGCGCCAGCAGGAACTCCGGCGTCTCCAGTGCGGCAGCGCCGTTGAAATTGATCATCTCGTTGTATGTGCCATGGAGCGTACCCTCTGCAGACGCGCCATTGTCGCCGATGATGTAGTAGATCACTGTGTCATCGAATAGATTGAGCTTTTTCAGCCCATCCACCACGCGGCCGACGTGATAGTCGGTATACTCCATAAACCCGGCGTAAACCTCCATCTGCCGTATGAGCACCGGCTTGAGCACTGCCGGCATCTCGTCCCATGCCGGAATTTCTCTGTGCCTGAGCGTGAGTTCGCACTCTTGCGGAATCACGCCTAGTTTTTTCTGCCGCGCATAGATCTCTTCGCGCAACTTATCCCACCCCTGATCGAACTTGCCTTTGTACTTATCTGCCCATTCCTGCGGGACGTGGTGCGGGGCGTGAGTCGCACCGGGTGCGAAGTAAACGAAGAAGGGCTTATCCGGTATAAGCGCTTTCTGTTGTCCTATCCAATTGATGGCCTTGTCGGTCATATCTGCCATCAAGTGATAACCCTCTTGCGGTGTCTTTTTCACCTCGACGGGTGTAGTGCCTTCATAAAGCGATGGATACCACTGGTTCGCCTCACCCCCGAGAAAGCCATAGAAATATTCGAATCCGCCTCCTCCGGTAGGCCACTGATCAAAGGGACCGGCCGGGCTGGTCTCCCAAACCGGCACTTCATGGCACTTGCCAAACTGCGCCGTGGCATACCCATTCAGTCTGAGCGTCCGGGCGAGGGGCGCGCAGGTATTCGGCAGAACTGAGTTATAGCCGGGTGACCCGCTGGCGATTTCGGTAATACCGCCCATACCGACCGTGTGGTGGTTGCGTCCCGTCAACAGGGCCTGCCGCGTCGGCGAGCAGAGCGCTGTGGTATGAAAGCGGGTGTATTTCAAACCACCGGCGGCCAGCAGTTCCGCGGTCGGCGTGTTACAAGGCCCGCCAAAGGCGCTCGAAGAACCAAAGCCCGCGTCGTCGAGCAATACGAGCAGGATATTTGGCGCACCCTTGGGCGGCCGCAACGGCGTGATCGGCGGGAACTTGGTTTCCGGATCCTTGGCATCATAAGTAATGAGGCCAGTGCGCGGTTGATCGGGAATGGGGAGAACGGTTCGATGAATCTTATCCTGGTCACTCATTGCGAGGGGCTTCCTTTCCGTTGGTGATTTGGGATCATCGCGCAACCATGAAGGGAATGGGGCGCACACACGTCGGTCAACTCAAAAACTAGAACTTCCCGCCTCTCTGAAACAACTGGCAAAAGTGCCAGTATCCGGCTCGTGTAATGCCTGTTATGGCGTCTCCCAGGGAGCGGGAAGCGAACCAGCGAATTGTCTTCTTGGGAAGTGCTTGTTAGGACGGGAGCTTGGGGGTGTGTTCGGCGCAAACGGCTGAGACAACTCCGAGCTCCCTTACACATCCCACAACGTGGGTCGCAATATTAGGACAGCCTGGCTGGTCGCAGACATATTCCGTGAGCAGTTCTTCGCGCCCGTCCGGAGTTGTGAGGCCCGTTTGATCGTCACCTGAGGAATGGAGAATCCCCTACCCAATACCTGTATTATCTGATGCAGCACGGCCTCTTGAGGGTGCGACACGCTCCGGGAACCAAAGTTCGCACCTGGCGGGCTGAAAGGTACGGCTCTTTAACCGTCCCTGTTGCCCTTTCCCCGGATAGCCGCCTCAAATCCGCTATTCCTTTAGGTCCCGTTATTACCCGAAAACCAGACTTTGCGGACTGCGGAGAATAGCTGTGCATGTCGTCCAGACCTCAGACTATTTTTGTTTAGAACTGCGGCGCGGCCAGAGAACGTGCGCAGGTAGGTTATGCGCCATCCCCGCCGGATACGCATCCGCATTCGTCATGGGTGGGAACTGCGAGTACACGGCGGTCGTCCAGGGGCAAGTTCATCGATGGCCGACAAGGTTTACATCTTGAAATTCAAACCCCCAGCTCTGGAATGAACGATGATCTAGAATTACTTACTTCATCGTCTCGGAGCACAATCGGAGCGCAATATGAGCCGGGTCCTCGTTATTGGAAGTGACACCCAAGTGAGCCGCGAGATCGGCGATGCACTCTCCGCCACCGCTTTCCCCATGGAGTACTCGGCTGGGGACGCCGACGCCCTTCAGCGATTGCGTATGCGATCGTTCGGAGTCGTAATTACCAGTCCAGACAGCGCTGTCGATGAAGATTTGGCTCTGCTGGAAGAGATGCGCGTCATCAGGCCTGGGGTAAAGTGCATCGTCCTGGCTCATCACAGCACTCCCAGCGAAGTCATTGCTGCCCTGCGCGCCCGAGTGTTCGCATGCTTCACACCTCCCTTTGATCCGGACGATATCGCGAACCTAGCTTGTCGCGCAGCATCCGACAGTCAATGGCGAGACGACATACAGGTTCTATCAGCCAAGCCCGGCTGGGTCTCAGTCCGCGTTAACTGCCGCCTCATCACTGCTGAGCGCCTTATGACATTTGCGAAAGAGCTTAGCGCTCAATTGCCTGATGACACACGGCAGGAAACAATGCAGGGGTTGCGAGAGATATTGCTGAATGCAATGGAGCACGGAGCGGCGTTCAATCCCGAACAGGTGGTTGAAGTCACGGCTGTTCGCACTGGGAGAGCACTGGTGTTTTATGTGCGTGACCCCGGGGCAGGCTTCCGCCGCGAATCGCTCACCCACGCGGCTATTGCAAACCCCGCCGATGATCCCGCTGCACATATTGTGCAGCGGCAAGAACAAGGAATGCGCGCCGGCGGATTCGGTCTTCTTCTGGCGGGAGGTGCTGTGGACGAGTTGATCTACAGTGAGATCGGTAACGAGGTGTTACTCATTAAGTATCTGGATTCACCTTGAGCATCGATATAGCCTAGCAGTGCCGGGCCTCGTTGCTGAACTGGTTCGAGCGGCAATATGGAAAGCAGAAGGGCGACACAACTGGCAAGGATTCGCTAAAGCGAATCGAAATACCCTACCCAAGTCGTGCCCTGATACAAATCGAACGAATTCCCCAGCCCGCGAGGATTACAAGAACGTTACCGACCCGGTACCGACATTGTAATAACCGCTACGACCTTCAGGCTGCCCGATTTGACCAACCCGGAGATCACGGTAGAAGATTGCCGCAAAAGCCCGGCCTGAATTTTGGCATTGGCTTTCGTGGCCGATTCGAGATCGGGCCCGGCTTGATCGACGGCCGGTTGGATATGCGGAAACAGCGCGCTGATCTGCCCGGGTACTTCCTTGCCCTGGATGGTAGCCTTCACTGCTCCACAATTGGAATGCCTCATCACCAGAATCGCCTTCGTTCCCAAAACCGCTGCGCCATATTCCAGGCTGCCGATGATTCCCGGCGTCATCATGTTGCCGGCAACCCTGGTCACAAAAATGTGCCCGATGCTCTGATCGAATACCAGCTCGACCGGTACTCGCGAATCCGCACAGGAAAGCACGGCGGCAAACGGCTCCTGCTTTTCCTCAGTGTGCTGCTTCAGCACGGCCAGGTCTTGCTCGTGAGCGGTCAGTTGCCCCGACATAAATCGCTTGTTGCCGTCCGCAAGGGCAGCCAATGCGGCATCGGGATTTAGTACGGATTGCGCGTACGCTTGCGCGGGAAAGACAGACTGGAAGCCCCCTGCCAGAAAGCTTGTGGTGGTGGCGGTGAGGGCGATTCGCAGCAAGTGTCGCCTGGATAGGGTATTGGGGAGCAACGGAACAGAAAACTCGCTTAAGGATTCAGGCGACCTCGACCATCGAATCGGACGGGCTCCGGAGCGGCCGTTAACCGGCGTATGGCAACGATTCGCGACAGACTGGGCGACAGGACCGCAACTCAAAGGTTGGGGTCGATCAAATACTTCCTAATAAGGGCTAATCTTCGCCCTGTTTGCTGGCTGTGGCTGAACAGGAGCTCGACGGCGAGCCAAAGAGCAGCGGCGGCAGCCCGGGTTCCGATCGAACTTAATGGAATGGTCCGCCGCTTTTACCGACAGTGAGGTGGGGCTATAAGCTGCGTAAGAGGAGGAGTTCCATGGAGCTATTCACGTTGGGTATTGATTTGGGCAAGACGACGTTTCATCTGGTAGGAATGAACCAGCGCGGAGAAGTGGTATTGCGGAAACGATTCTCTCGAACGCAGCTGTTGCACTTTACCGCGAACCTGAAGGTGGAGCTGATCGGCATGGAAGCATGCGGGGGATCGCATTTTCTGGGGCGAGCATTGCGAGAGCAGGGGCATGAGGTGCGCCTGATTCCTGCGCAATATGTGAAGCCCTACGTCAAGACGAACAAGAGCGACTACATCGACGCGGAAGCGATCGCCGAAGCGGTGGGAAGACCGACCATGCGTTTTGTGCCGGTCAAGAGCGATGACCAACTGGACCTCCAGTCGCTGCATCGGGTCCGTGAACGCTGGGTGATGCGAAGAACGGCGGTGGTCAACCAAATTCGTGGGCTTTTGCTTGAGCGTGGCACGACACTGCGCAAGGGCCGGCGCTACGTGGATGAAGCACTGCCGGGCATAGTCGCAGGGGGTTCTTCCAATCTGTCGGGGGCGGTGCTTGTATTGCTGGCAGAACTAAAGCAGGAACTGGAGCAACTAGCGGAAAAAATCGATCGTGCTGACAAGTCGATTGAGAAGATTGCTCGAGAGAACGAATCTTGTCGAAGGCTGGTCGCGATGCCGGGGGTCGGTCCTGTAACAGCAACGGCGATCATAGCGACGATCGGCAACGGCGCGGCATTTCGCAAAGGGCGCGATTTTGCCGCCTGGTTGGGAGTGGTTCCCGAGGAACACTCGACCGGAGGCAAGCAAACACTGTGGAAAATTCCCCAGCGTGGAAACCAGTACCTGCGCAGGCTGTTCGTGCAAGGAGCCAGAGCCGTTATGCAGCACCGAACCAAGCAGTCGTCTGGTTTAAGTGCGTGGCTGGCACAGCTCACGGCACGAACGCACCAGAACATCGCCATCGTTGCGCTGGCCAATAAACTGGCACGAATGGCCTGGGCAGTGTTGGCCAAAAATGAGGTCTACAGGCCACCGCTACTAGCCGACAATACCATCTGACCGGCCTGCAGATGACGCCTGGAAGAACACCAGGCTTGGAAATCGCTAGCGCGATTCCCACATCCGCAGACCGGCGACGGCGGCGGAGTTCAAATTTTCCTGCCAGGTCTGCTGGCGAAGAAAGAGATGGCACCACGGTCTAACCGTCGTTCTGGAAACCTGCTATAGGTAAGGGTCCTTAAAGACCGACAAGTTAAATAGGACCAGAGCGAAGCGCATTCCATCCAGGCCCGGGGCTCGTTAAACATCCCAACAAGGCCGTATACATACGCGCAGACCACACCTGCTATTCTCACTTTTCGCTTGCGACAAAGCGGCGGACCATACATACCTATAATCACCGTTTCACGGGAACTCGGCGTCAGTGCCGAACGGCCACCTGTCCGACAAGCCGACAACTCGCCAAGTGACCCTCCGATCCATCAACACTTCGCCGTTACTCAAGGTCCATTTGCAAGTGTCCGGCGGATATGAGGCTTCACTGCCTCGCCGCGCGGTGCGGTACAATCCGTCCGCATGGTCACCTGCCCTGGCTGCGGGGCTGTATCTTCCGAGAACGTCCGGTTCTGTTCTTCATGCGGGCGCGCCGTTTCCATTCTCGATACCCCGACTCTGGAGCTGGATAGAAATGCTGTTGTGCCTAAGCTAGCTCCACCAAGTTCGCGCCCGCCGCAAAGTGGAGGATTCTCGCCCGGCACAATTCTCGCCGACCGATATCGCATCGTTGCTTTGCTGGGGCGCGGCGGCATGGGCGAAGTCTATCGCGCAGAAGATCTTAAGCTCGGCAATGTTGTAGCCCTGAAGTTTCTTCCCGCCTCACTCCAGAAGGATGCCGCGGCTCTGGCCGGGTTTCATGCGGAAGTGCGAAACGCCCGCCAGGTTTCGCACCCCAATGTTTGTCGCGTCTACGACATCGGCGAGGTCGATGGCCAGCACTTTCTCACCATGGAGTACATCGACGGCGAGGATCTCGCGTCCTTGTTGCGCCGCATCGGCCGCTTGCCCGGCGACAAGGCTTTGGAGACCGCGCACCAAATCTGCGCTGGCCTCGCCGCCGCGCATGATTGCGGACTGCTGCATCGTGATCTGAAGCCTGCCAACATCATGCTCGATGGACGTGGGCGGGTGCGCATCACTGACTTCGGCCTGGCCCTAAGCCACGATGATGCCACGGGTCGCAGCGAATCTGCGGGTACGCCCGCCTACATGGCTCCCGAGCAGATTGGCAAAGGGCGAGGCCAGTGTGCGCAGCGATATCTACTCTCTGGGGCTGGTGTTTTATGAGCTCTTCACCGGACGCCATCCTTATCAGGCAACTACTCCCGTTGAGTGGCGGCACGCGCACCTGGAGTCTTCCCCCAGGACCCCGTCATCGGTGGTCAAGGACATTGATCCGGTCGTGGAAAATGCGATCCTGCGCTGCCTGCAAAAAGATCCCGCGCTTCGGCCGTCTTCAGTTCGGCAGGTCGAAGCCGCATTTCCCGGCGGCGATCCGCTGGCCGCCGCGCTCGCGGCAGGGGAAACACCGTCACCGGAGATGGTTGCCGCATCTGGAGAAACCGAGGGTCTGCGTCCCCTCGTGGCCTGGACTCTGCTGGCAGGAGTCATTGTGTCCGTCACTGTGGCAATTCTGTTGAGCGCACAAACCATGCTCTACCGGCGCGTGCCGCTCGAAAAACCACCGGAGGAGCTTGCCGGACACGCGCGGGATATTCTGCAAAGTGTCGGCTATTCCGGGCAGCCGGTGGACACGGCGATGGGGTTCGACGAGGGATTCGACGAGGGGAAAGAGTTTCTCAGCTACATCGCGGAACACGACAAGTCGAAGACACGATGGGACCATCTTGAGACCGGAGCGTTCGAGTTTTGGTATCGCGGCAGCCCCCTGCCGCTAGAGGCGCACTACGTCTTTTCCTGGGCACCCATATTGGGAGTGGTTATGACGTTCGACCCGCCGATGGGTGTGTCCGGGATGACGCTGCTCAGACTCACTCCGCGGGGGAACCTGACGCAGCTGATCGTCGTGCCTCCGCAAGTTGAGAAGCCGTTAGGCGCTGCGTCGCCACCGGACTGGGCGCCGCTTTTCGCTGCTGCGGGGCTCGATCCTTCCAAGTGGCTGCCAGCACAGCCAACCTGGACGCCTCCTGTTTATAGCGAAGCGCGCGCTGCCTGGACCGGGGCGCTGGCCGAGCGTCCCAATATCCCGATGCGGATTGAGGCGGCAGCCTACCGGGGCAAGCCCGTCTACTTCGAGTTGATCGGCCCTTGGACCCGTCCCGACCGCATGCAGATGTATCAGCCGACCGTCGGCGAGAGAGTGTTTGGGATGATTCTCACTGTTTTGTTGCTGGCGTCAGTGGTGGCTGGCGCGATGCTCGCTCGAAGGAACCTGCACCTTGGCCGGGGTGATCGCCGGGGCGCTTCTCGTCTGGCCGTTTTTGTTTTTGCCGCGTGGGTAGTGGCGGTGTTCTTTGGCGCGCATCACGTCCTGACTTCCTACGAACTCTGGCTCTTCTTTGTGGCGTTGGTCATTGGCGCTGCCTGGTTCTGCTTCACCTGGCTTCTCTACATTGCTCTGGAGCCCTTTGTACGCCGCCGCTGGCCGGCCACATTGATCTCCTGGAGCCGCCTGCTCGCGGGGGGCTTTCGGGATCCATTGGTGGGACGCGACGTGCTGGTCGGTTGTCTTTTCGGGGCATTTTCTGTCGCCCTCGGAAGACTCGGGTGGTTTGTTCCCTCTTGGCTCGGCCATGCTCCGCCACAGCCATCTTCCGGTCCGCAGTGGCAGTTCATGGGCGCGCGCACAATAATTTCCGATATATCGCAAAGTTTAGGCCCCGTGATTCTTATCCCGCTTGTGATTTTGTTTGTTCTGTTCCTTCTCCGCGCCTTGCTGCGTAAGCAGGGGGCGGCAACGGTCGCATTCGTTCTTTTGTTCACGGCCTTGTTCGCAGCGGGCAGCCAGTTTGATCCCGTTATTGTGGTAGAGGTGCTGATCTTTTGGGTTTTGGCTGTGTTTCTGCTGATCCGGTTCGGCTTGCTGGCTTGGGTGGTTCAAGGGTTCTTCAACAATCTACTGGAGAAGTATCCCCTGACGACCCATGGTTCGGCGTGGTATGCGGGCATCAGTCTGGCCGCGATTCTCCTGATGGCCGCGATGGCGTTCTACGGCTTCTACACCTCCTTGGGGGGCCGACCCGTTTTCGGAGGTGCAGTGCTGGAGGAGTGAGTTTTGCCGTGGGCGCTCCTCACTTGCGGCGAGGTATACAGCTCATGTTGCAAGGATTTCCTACTTGGCGGATGACGGGCTACCCGGAAGTTATCCACTTGGACGAAAAACCGGCAACCCGGAAGTGATCCTGCGCACTTCCTGGAAAGTCGGGTTTTCGGTGTGTGTCCAGCTCAAGGCTGGCGTATTCAGTAGGAGGTAGACCTACCAGGGCAAGAGTCAGGACCCTGTAGCTAGGATCGCATTCGTGGAGGAGACGAAGCGAATGAAGCCGATCGACAAAGCCATCTTTGGGATGGTGAGCGAGTCATCGGGCCGCAACGAAAGTGAACGCATAGGTGGCCTCGAAAACCCGAAACTCCAGGGGCCGAGCCTGCACCGAAAGGGCGAAGGCAACATGGACCGCCGCAACTGACTGAAGCGGTGGGACACTCTGGCGGGGTGTTAGCGGCAGCACGATGACAAGGATGCGCTAAGCAACTGGAGAAACCCTCCTCGTCCCGGCGAGAAATCGGCGGAGCAGGAAGTCGTATAACTGGCGAACCCAGGAAATCGATGGAAGACGAGAGGGTGACGGAGGGGCCAGTAGTAGCGATGAAGCGGAGTAATGTCCGTGGAGCGGTGCGCCGTGGAAAGCCGGTGCTTTTCAGTGGGAGATAACCCCACCCGGGAACTGGTTCGTTCCACCCGGTAATAACCGAAGCGGCGGCAGAGGTAACGAAGCCGCTGGAGCCTTCGGTGTAGAGGGTCGTTTTAGCGACTCTGTGAGCATGTAGGTTGCAATGTGAGTAAACGTCGAGCAGGCCTCGAAACACATAACGCAGGAGCCGACCCGCCCGTTCCTCGGGGAAGGCCGCCGCTGGTGGAGGGGTATGAGCGAACAGCTTCCATCGGACCTGCCGGGGTATTGACGGCGACATGCATGCGTAGGAAAGCACTAGGAACACGGGAAACCCCAACAGTGGTATTGGAAGTTCAAGACCAACCGGTAACTCGTGAGAGCCAGGCTGGGCTGTTAGGGGCTGCGGTGAGGCTCGTAGTACCGATGAAGCCGGGTAATGCCGGGGGAGGGAAGGGGCCTTAGTTGGAAATCAACGCAAGACGTGACAAAGACGAAGGGATTGGTGATGAGCCTAACAACCCCGGAAAGTGTTCAGAAGTTACAGGCAGCGTTACACGACAAAGCGAAGAAATCGCCCGACTTTCGCTTCTATGCGCTGTACGACAAGGTGTACCGGAAGGACGTATTGCGGTTCGCCTACGAATGCTGCAAAGCCAACGGTGGAGCGGCGGGAGTAGACGATCAGACGTTCGAGGACATTGAAGCGTATGGAGCAGAGTGCTGGTTGGACGAATTGACGCAAGAGCTGAAAAGCCGAACGTATCGACCACTTCCGGTGCGGCGGGTTTACATACCGAAGCCCGGGGGACAACAGCGCCCGTTGGGAGTGCCCGCCATCCGCGACAGAACGGTGGAGATGGCGGCGGTTGTGGTACTCGACCCCATATTCGAGGTCGATTTACAACCAGAACAGTACGCCTACCGGCGAGGCCGCAGCGCATTGGACGCGGTAAGACATGTCCATAAGCTGATTAACTCCGGACATGGAGAGATCGTCGATGCAGATCTTGCCTCGTATTTTGATCTTCTTCCGCATTCTGAACTTCTAAAGTCGGTAGCTCGCCGGGTGGTTGACGGCGCCATGCTTCATCTGATCAAGATGTGGCTGAAAGCTCCGGTGGAAGAAACGGATGATCGTGGAAAGAAGCATCGGAGTACGCGTAATCGGGATGAAGGTCGAGGAACTCCTCAGGGTTCTCCGATCAGCCCGCTGCTCAGTAATCTTTACATGCGCCGGTTCGTGCTTGGATGGAAGAAGTTGGGGCACGAAAAGCGTCTAGGGTCGTACATCGTCAACTATGCTGATGACCTTGTGATCTGTTGTCGAGGCAGAGCGGAAGAAGCTCTGGTCACGATGCGGGTCATGATGACGAAGCTGAAGCTGACGGTGAATGAAACCAAAACGCGGGTCTCGAAGCTTCCGGAAGAGAAGTTCGACTTTCTGGGCTATTCGTTTGGTCGCTGCTACTCGATGAAGACGGGACGCGCCTATCTAGGCACGGTACCGGCCAAGAAGCGAGTGATCCGCATCTGTCAGGCGATCAGCAGCGAAACTGGACGCAATAGAACCCAACTGGACCATAAGACGGTGGTGACGAAACTCAACCAGATGATGAACGGTTGGGCCAATTACTTTTGTCTTGGACCGGTCAGCAAAGCCTATCAGGCAGTTGATCGACACGCCTGTAAGCGGCTGCGTCAGTGGTTGTGCGCCAAACACAAAGAGGCAAGGCTGACGACCCGGAAGTATTCGGACGCCATCCTGCACGACAGGTTGGTTTGGTCCGGCTTACCGAGCGGACGCGCAGCTTTTCGTGGGCGAAATCGTGATGTTTCCTCCGAGAGCTGGATGCGTTAACTGCGCCTGTCCAGTTCGACGAGCGGGATGTGGAAACGGAGCAGGGCTCGGATAGTGAGGCACCGGCGAACGAAAGAGCCGGTAACAGATAGGCCAGGCCTAAACCACCGCGCCACATCTCGACTCCACAAGTGACCCTGCTGATGTGCAAAGACTCCAACAAGAAGGAAGGCAAGGGTGAATGATAAAAACACCCATCAGTTTGCAAGACCTGAGAAGGAGCCTATACGTCAAGGCGAAGGCTGAATCGACTTGGCGTTTCTGGGGACTGTACGTCCACGTTTGCAAAATGGAAACGCTTTGCGAAGCTTACCAAATGGCCAAGAAAAATAACGGGGCTCCAGGAATCGATGGAGTCACGTTCGAAGCCATCGAAGAAAGCGGAGTGGAAATGTTTCTGCAGCGGATACGGGACGAACTTGTCACCAACACGTATCGGCCCACACCGGTTCGGAGAAAAGAGATCCCGAAGGACGGGGGCAATAAAGTCCGTGTCCTCTCGATTCCATCGATCCGTGACCGCGTGGTTCAAGGTGCGCTTAAGCTCATCTTGGAGCCGATCTTCGAAGCTGATTTTCAACCGGGGTCTTATGGCTACCGGCCAAAACGGACGGCCCATCAAGCGGTCAACCGGGTGGCACAAGCGATTGTGAGCAGAAAAACCCGCGTCATCGATCTTGATTTGCGAGCCTACTTTGACAACGTGCGGCATGATCAACTGTTGGCGAAAGTGGCGCGAAGAATCCAAGATGCAACGTTGACGCGACTGCTGAAGCAGATGCTGAAGTCAACCGGAAAGAAGGGGGTGCCCCAAGGTGGGGTGATCACTCCCCTTACACAAAAGGTAATTTGGGCCGCCAGTCTGGTTTGGCGGTAGGCAACCGTCGTGCGAGGGACCCTGCGGGGCGGGGATGCTATGGCGAATCGTGATGGTATCTTCTCCTATCAAGACGTCTTTCACGACAAGCCGTACGATTCGCTGTCGCTCATTGATACTCAGCGTATCAGCAGCCTCGTGCAGGCGGGCGAGGAACGCCGTGAGGGTCTCCGCGAGGCGTAGGAAGGCCGCTCTATCGTTAGCCTGATCAGTGATTGCCTGTAACTCGGCGCGGAGCGTCTGTTCGCGCTGGCGAAGTGTAGGCATACGCTCACGCAACTGCTCGATGGACATGAGCGCTTCCTGATAGGCGCTGAGAAGGCGTTCGATGCCTTTGCCAACATGAGCTAATTCTCTTTGCAGATTCTGCTCACGCTTTTTGGTCGGATTGGACGATCGCGCTGCTTCCAGCCGACGGTCAAGTTCCTGCTGTATCAACGTGGGGTCTTCCAGCAGTCGGATCACCTCGTCCCACACGATCTGATCGAGCAGGTCCTGCCGGACCAAGCGGCCGTTATTGCAAACAGGGCCGCCCAGTTTGCGCCAGCCATCCGAGCCAATACATTTGTAGTAGTGGATCTTGCGTGCGGAGGTGCGCGTCGATGTCCGTGCAAAGGCATAGCCGCACTTCTGACAGCTGACCAGCCCCTGTACGATGCTCGGCTCGATGGTGCGACGGCGTGATCGTATCTTGTTCTCTTGAAGGAGTTCCTGGGCGCGGGCGAAGCTATCCTCCCTTACCAGTGCCGGCACGGGGATCTCGATCCACTCTTCGCGTGGGCGCTCGTGGCCCGCTGTCATGGCGGGCGTAATCACACCCCGCCGACGCTGCGGACGGATGACGCGCGTCCGTGAAGAGGCACGCGTTTTACCGAAACAGGCGACACCACGATAAGCAGAGTTGCGTAACACCGCCCAGACGGTCGAGCGTTCCCACCGGGCACTTGCTTTGCGAGTTGGGATGCCTTCGGCGTTGATGCGGCGGGTGATCTCGCCGATGCTCAGTCCATCAACCGTATACATCGCATAGATGCGCTGGACGACACGGGCTTCGGCGTCAAGCACGGCGTACGCAGCAGGTGCCTCGTCGGTCTTGCGGACATAACGGTAGCCATACGGAGCACCGCTCATCACGCTCACCTCACCCGACTGGGCCCGATGTCGCTTCCCGCGCCGCGATCGCTCCAGGATCTGAGCCCGTTCATACTCTGCGATCATCCCCTGGAACTGTACAAGCAGTTGGTCTTCCGCGCTGGCCCCCTGCGGTGCTTTGACAAACAATGTCTCGACTCCGTTGCGAGCCAATTCCTCGATCAACAAAATCTGGTATGCGTATTTGCGGCTCAGCCGGTCAGGTGCGTACACGAGCACAGCCTGGATCTGTCCTTCGGCGGCGAGGTCTCTCACACGCTCAAGGCCTGGTCGCTCCAGTGTCGCTCCACTATACCCCTCATCTTCGAAGACCCACTCTTTGGGTACCTCCAGATCGTGATTCTGAGCGAACTCGACCAGCGACGCCGTCTGGCTCGCTATCGTGTTCGTCTCCCGCTGCTGCTCGGACGACACCCGTGCGTAGATCGCCGCTATCCTCATGTTCGAACTCCCTTACACTGCCGCCGACGGGGCGCTCCCGAATCGGCACCAGAAGACTGTAGGCCTGGGCAAGTTTTGAATCGTGCAGTCGATCAAAGGCATAGTCAACACAGATTTGAAATGGGCCGCTCTTGGTGCGCGACTCAGCCATGTTTCTTCAGAGCGCCTAGAAACGCGTTCAACGCGCCGGTCACGATCGCTCCAATAGTCAGGCCACTGCTTTTCGAGGACTTTCGCAGCAGTTCCACCGTGCGCGGCGGAAGCTTCAACGTGATCGGCACCGTGGCCTCTGTAACTTCGACTGGTCGATCGAGCTGGGAAGCCTCCTCTAAGTAGCGGTATGCTTGACGTTCTGATAAATCGAACTCGCGTGACAATCGCCGCACTGCTTCGGGAAGTGCAACATGACGCTGGAGTAGACCACGAGCGGCGTTCAGCTGCCGAGCCTTCTCCGCTTTGGTCGACCGCGCCATATGCCATAAACGTATTACTTCTTAAGACGTAGATCAAGTACAGAGTACCTTGCTCGCCATCCCGTAACTGTCCGTTCGAACTGGAAATTACCTTTTGCGTAAGGGGAGTGGTTTCGCCGCTGCTCAGCAACCTCTACCTCAACGAGGTAGATCGGATGCTGGAGAAGGCGATTGCCATCACCCGCTTCGGACAATATACCCGTGTTGAATATGCGCGTTTTGCCGACGACATGGTGCTATTGATCGACTCCCATCCGCGACAGGACTGGCTGGTTAAGGCGGTTGCGAGACGAGTCCGGGAGGAATTAGCCAAACTCAAAGTGGAGATCAACGAAGAGAAGAGCCGGATGGTAGACCTATCAAAGGGAGAGAGCTTCTGCTTCCTGGGGTTCGAGTTCCACCTTATCCGAAGCCAATTCGGAAAGTGGTGGCCCCAGTATGTGCCCAGGCTGAAAAAGCGGACGGCACTGTTAGCAAAGCTCAAGATCGTCTTCCGACGATACCTCAGCCAACCTGTGGAACGGGTGATCGAACAGATCAATCCAATTCTACGAGGCTGGGTGAACTACTTCGCGGCAGGCCACTCGAGCCAATGCTTTTCGTTTATTAGCCAATGGGTGGAGCGGAAGATTCGGCGGCACCTGATGCGTGCCCAGGGACTCCAAGGGTTCGGGTGGAAGCAGTGGAGTAAGGACTGGCTCTACAACAAGCTCGGTTTGTTTCATGACTACCGGGTACGTTGGCAACGAGCCTGAACGGACAGCTGCCCACACGAATAGGTCTCATAACTCTTGACATGAAACACACAGGAAAGCCCAGTGCGGGAAATCTGCACGCTGGGTTTGACGCGGCGGGGACTGGAAACCAGCTTACGGTTTGGCTAGTGAGGCACTCTCAGAGGAAACGGAGAGCAACGGCTAGGCCCCAACCTACGAAGCATGGCGCCAGTCCTCGACCCTACAACTTCAAGACGAAGTTCCGAGGATGCGATAGAGGGTTGCAGGATGGACGCTGAAGCTGCGAGCAACCTCTCGCACGGATTTACCTTCTTTTAGCAGCCGTTGGGCGAGGTCCCGCTGATCGACATTCATTTTTTTCGGCCGTCCGAAGCGGACGCCGCGCTTTTTCGCGTCCGCCCGGCCTGCGCCGGTTCTTTCGCGAATTAGGTCGCGCTCGAACTCTGCGATACCGGCGAAGACGGTCATGATCATCTTGCCGGCGTGAGTGGTGGTATTGGCCCATGGCTCGGAGAGAGACTGGAAGCGTGCCCCGGCCGCACCGATTGTTTCGACGATCTCCAGGAGGTTGCGAGTGGAGCGGGCCAGTCGGTCGAGTTTCCATACGGCGACGATGTCTCCTTCGCGAAGCTGGTCGAGCATCCGATTTAGCTCCGGCCGGTCGCGATACGCTCCGGTAACCTTCTCGCGGTAGACGCGTTTGCACCCCGCCTTGTGCAGAGCTTCGAGTTGAAGATTCAGCCGCTGATCTTGGGTTGAAACACGAGCGTAGCCTATTTTCATCTGACGGCTCCAAACCTTCGCAAAATATATAGCATTGAAAACTGGTTTTGCGAGATACTTCCGCGACGCACGGTTGGCTGACTTTTCGCACGCTTACGCTTTTCGCAGAATTTACAAGTTGTGCGACTTCCCTGAGCACGTGGGAGGATACCTGTGCCTGTTGGATTTCTCACGGATGAACAGCGTCAGCGATATGGGCGGTTTCACGGCGAGGTAAATTCAGAGGACATCTCTCGCTATTTCCATCTGGATGACAGCGATCGCAATCTTATTGCCCTCCATCGCGGCAATCACAATCGGCTTGGCTTCGCTGTACAGCTCTGCACGGTGCGATACCTCGGAGCATTTCCAGAGGATCTGACAGAAACTCCAGCTACGGTAGTGTCGATTCTTGGGAGGCAGTTGGACATCGAGGATACGACCTGTTTTGGCGAGTACTGCTCAAGCAGGCAGCGATGGGACCACACGGCAAGGATCAGAGAGCGCGGCGGATACTCGGATTTCTCGGACGGCTCGATCCAGTTCCGACTCAATCGATGGCTTTACGCTCTGTGCTGGACAGGCACCGATCAGCCCGGCATGTTGTTCGATCGCACCACAGCGTGGCTCATTGCGCACAAGGCCTTGTTGCCAGGAGCCACCGTCCTGGAGCGCCATATTTCACGGATTCGGGTGCGAGTGCAGGAGCGATTGTGGTCCTCTTTGGTCCAAGGTGTTTCTCCAGAGGCGAAACAGAAGCTGGATGCGCTTTTGGAAGTTCCTGACGGTGGTCATCAATCGCTGCTTGATCGTTTGCGGAAGGGCCCATTCCGGAGAAGCGCGCCCGAGCTGATCCGAGCACTCCAACGGCTCGAAGAAGTGCGCAGCCTGGGAATCGATGTTGCGGTCTCCCATCGTGTTCCGCCAAGCCGCGTTCAGACGCTCGCGCGGTTTGCCACGACGGCCAAGTCAAGCGCAATTCAGCGCCTGCCGGATGATCGCCGTCTGGCAACCCTCGTGGCGTTCGCGGTCACACTTGAAGCAACGGCTGCGGATGACGTACTCGACCTGCTCGACATCTTGATCACCGAGATATTTTCCGATGCCACGAAGGCCGGCGAGAAGGCCCGATTGCGCACGATCAAAGATCTGGATCTTGCCGCCAGTCAGTTGGGACTTGTCTGCCATCTCATCCTTGATCCCGATGTCCCCGATGCCGAGTTGCGGGCAGCAATATTCAAGACCTTGCAAAGAGAGGAACTCGAATCAGCTCTCGGCCAGGTTGATACGCTCGTTCGTCCGCCTGATGACATGTACTATCAAGAGCTGCAGAAGAGCTGGGGACGGATTCGGCGCATCCTCCCGCCTTTTCTGAAGACTGTTCACTTCGGATCCACACCCGCTGGCCAAGCGGTCGCCGATGCTCTGGAACCTCTCGCCGGCCAAGGAAAGCTTTCGGAATTGGAGGCAGTCCATCCGGAGATCGTCACCCGTGGGTGGCGCGGGTATGTATTCGATAAGGACGGGGTGATCGATAAGAAAGCGTACGTGTTCTGCTGCCTGGATCGCCTTCGCTCTGCCTTGCGGCGCCGCGATCTGTTCGTGGCTACGAGCATCCGGCATACGGACGCCCGTATAGGATTGCTCAGCGGCGTTGCCTGGGAAAACTCGAGGTCGACCATCTGCCGTTCCCTCGGGCATTCGCTTTCGGCTGATGAGACCATAACCAAACTGAGTCACCAACTCGATCAGACATACCGTGCGGTCGCAGCCAACTTGCCAGCAAATCCATCGGCACGAGTTGAAATGTCAGACGGCAAGGAAGACTTGGTTCTGACCGGCCTCGACAAACTGGAAGATCCTCCGAGCCTGACTCGCCTGCGCGAGGCAGTGAACTCCAGACTGCCGCGGGTGGACCTGCCCGAGATTCTGCTTGAGATTGCCGCCCGAACCGGATTCACTTCGAAGTTCACCCATGTCACCGAGCGCGATTCGCGAGCGGACGACCTCGGAACCAGCCTCTGTGCCGTGCTGATAGCCGAAGCGTGCAACATTGGCATGGAGCCCTTGATACGTGCGTCGTGTGGCGTGGCGAGTGGAAAGTGGCGTCGGTTAGTGCCAAAGCTGTTACCATCGCGCGCTCCTTTAGGCAGGGTTTACCGTGCGCAGGAACTTCACAAGCTGTTCGCTGACTTCAGCAGAGGCTTCGTGTTGTATCCAGTGGCCCACATTGTCGAGTTCGAGATTCCCCACGAGACCGGGAAGACCAGTGCGAAGCTTCTCAAGAGGGGGATAAAGCGCCCCCAGGCCATCAGCTTTACCCGAGATATAAAACGAAGGTTGAGTGATCTTCGCACCCTTCCAGGCGGCGGACATATAGAAATACGGTTCGGCGGCGCGATAGTAATTTAAGGCGCCGTGGAAACCGGTACGCGTAAACTCCGCTACGTTGTGAGCGACGTAATCTGGCTCCGCCCACGACGGCAACGGCCCGGGAGCGGGACGATGAAGACTTCGTGCAGGGTCCAGAGGGCTCCATCGCGTGCCGGCCGGAGCAGAACCTGATGCCCAATACAAAACCCCCGGAATAGTTACTGCAGCATCGGCCCAAATTTGATCGGCTTCCGGTTTGATCTGTTCGAACATGTAGAAATCGTTTTCATGTCCAGATCTACGCATGCGCTCGAAGACGCTGACATCACCGCGCGGAAAGTAAGGCACGCTCAGGCAGAACACCGCTGTGAATCGATCCGGACGCATCATGGCGGCATTCCATGCATGGGTTGCACCCCAGTCGTGACCCACGATCACGGAGCTGGGAATATTCAGCGCATCGAGGAGTCCGACCAGGTATCCCGCCGTCTGGAGCGGCGTATACAAGGTTGAGTCGGATGGAGCTGAGCTGCGCCCGTATCCGCGCATGTCTGGAGCAATCGCGCGAAAGCCGGCTGACGCGACGGCCGTCATCTGTTGTCGCCACGTGTAAGAGGTGTCCGGAAACCCATGACAGAAAAGAACGACCGGCCCGGCCCCAACCTCAGTCACGTGCAAAGAGATGCCATTCGCAGCGATCTCGTACTGCTTGAGTTCCATCTTTCCTTCACCTTCTATCATAGAAGATGGGCCTCGTCCTGTAGCCCGCAAGGATAAGTAACGAAAACGCCCCAGGGTCCGGAAGCCTCCTCGGACCTCAGCCGACTGGGAAGACACGAGATTCCAGTCGCCATGCCGACTTCCCGGTATCAACCGTATCAATGAGTCTCTTGGCGATTTGACATCAATCCTGATCAATCACTTGCGCGACCTCCCCGTGTAACGACTCTCTGAGGCAATTCGACCTCCTCACTGCCACCTCAGTTAGCGTCCCCGTCCTACGGCCTTCGGTTGAGGTCTTCTAGCGTTACTAAAGGAGCTTCTTTGTGTCCGAGGCCCATATGAGGCCAGCTCATCTGCCCGAAGAAAAAATTTCTTGAGCAACGGAGAGGTATTCGACTTGTTGTATCCCATCACAAGATCGATGGTTGGAACATCGCCATGCAAAGGCCGGGCGACTACCGAAGGGAGTAGCGAATTTTGCACGTAGATTGGCACTAATGTGAAGCCGCCCGTGGATGCCACCAGCGACATTCCGGCAGACAGCGTTTCGGCATCGTAGGTTTGCTTCAGTTTGATACCAATCTTCGCCGCGTACTCCTCGATGATCTTTCTAAGCACGGGTGCGGCACCTGCTGTGCTGATAAAGTCCTCGCGACAGATGTCCTCCGGCCGTACTGTCTTATGCCGAGCCAAGCGATGGCGAGAAGGCAGGATCGCGATCAAAGGTTCCTTGACGAGAAATCTAAAATCCAGACCAGCAATCCGCGTCTCGCGCCTCATCAGAGCCACATCAATTTCGCCCTGCATCAATGCGTTGGCAAGTTCAGGTGAGGATTTCGTCATGATCGTAACGTCGACATCAGACGCCTCCTCGCGCACGATTCGCAGTGCCTCTGACAACCAGATAACTTCCTGTCCGGGCAAGAAACCCAGTCCAAAACCGGGTTTGTGGGGACGCTCCGTGTTTCGTGCAGCTTCGCACGCTACCCCTATTTGCATCAGCGCCAGCCGTGCGTGATCAAGGAATACCCGTCCAGCCACAGTGAGCTCAATGCCCCGCGCTTTCCGCTCCAGCAGCTTCACGCCAAGTTCGAGTTCGAGATCACGAATTTGGCGACTTAGCGACGGCTGTGCAGTATGGAGTCGCCGCTCGGCGGCGTGCAGAAGACTACCCTCCTCTGCGACCGCGATAAAGTACCGGAGATGACGAAGTTCCATTCAACCCTCCATCTATGCTTATTAAGCATAGCTCATACATTCAAAGTATTTGTACATGCGCCTGATGCGGAGGAAGCTATAGCCAACGGATAACGCTCTTAGGTTGTCCAAAATCAAACTAAGGAGCAGCAATATGTCATCGCAACGTAAACCAACCATCGTGTTCTGCCACGGCATATGGGCCGATGGCTCGTGCTTTAGCAAGGTGATCCCCGCATTGCAGGCGGACGGGCATGAGGTGATCGCAGTTCAATATGGCCTAGACTCGTTCGAAGAGGACGTGGCTACGGTGAAACGCACGCTCAACCGCGTTGGGAGTCCGGTCATCCTCGTGGGCCATTCCTACGGCGGCGCTACCATCACGGCCTCGGGCGTCGATGATCGCGTGGCAGGCCTCGTCTACATCGGAGCGGTTGCCCCGGATGTCGGCGAGACCGTACAAGAGCAACTGGACAAGTATCCGTCGGATATCTTCTCTCGCGTCGAGGTCGCGGACGGGCGCGCCTGGATGCTTCCGAACGGTACTGAGTTCTTCTGCGGAGACCTTTCCGCGGAAGAGCAGAAGCTCGTCTGGGCAACCCATTATGCGCCCGTCGCCGATCTGTTTCAGCAACAAAAGATTACCAGCACCCCGTGGAAGTCGAAGCCGAGCTGGTACATCTTGACCACGCAAGACCACACTGTGCATCCCGATCTCCAGCGGTGGGTCTCGAAGCGCATGGGAGCGACTGTCGTCGAAGTGGAAAGCAGCCATGTTCCCATGCTATCCAAGCCCGAAGTCGTCATCGATGTGATCCGCAAGGCCGCAAAAGCAATTCACGAAAATACGACAACTTAGTGCGTTACGAAACCTTTCATCTTGGACAGACCGTCGCCAGGCGGCCTGTCTTTTTATAAGCGGCCGGACGAATTTCAGGTGCGGTCTTGATTACCTGTCTACGGTAATCCGGAAGGTCGAATCTGAACTGTTGTGGACAGGCCAATGTGCTCATCGAGGACGGCTTGCGTCCGTAGAGCAGGATAGGTAACGATAAACGCCGATGTCGCAAGGAGCGATTCTCGGTTGATCCAATGGGACAATACAGCAACGCTGACGGCGAGACGATCTGAGTCTACTCGATCTCATAGCCGGCCTCTACCTTGACAACAAGTGGTGGATGAGACGTTCTCTGTCTCATCCACCTGAAAGCCGGCGATTACTCGTCGCCGGCTCCGTCTGCTGGATCATCAGCGGTCTCAATCTTGGAGAGCCGCTTCATGCTGGTGGCATGGACTTCGGCTATACGGTGTTTGAACGTGGTGCCCTCAACCTCATCTTCGACCTCGCGATACCGCAAAGTGCCTTCAAGGGTGATGAGCTGCCCCCTCTGGAGCGTTTTGGCGAACTTCGAGAGATTCCTCCAGGCATAGACGCGATGCCATTCGGTGCGGGTTTCGTAGTCGCCTTTGTCGTTCTTCCAGCTTTCCTGAGTTGCGATGTTGAGGACGGCGTACTCGCGGTTGTTCTGAGCGGTTTTGGCTTCTGCGTTCTGTCCGAGGCGGCCGATGAGGATGACTTTGTTGAACATCGTGTTTGGCTCCGTTTCTTCTGATTTGTCCGCTGGATGCGGTACATGCTTGCCCAACGGGTGTGCCGTCGCGACCCACTCCCAAGGCGACTGGACAGAATCTGCGGAAGGGGACCCAGACTCGCTATGGGCAGGAGTCCGCACCTGGCAGAAGCGCGTAGCGGATTTTGGAAAGGAGAGCGTGCGTCCGAAGGGCGGGGGTGCTTTAAGCGCGGCACGCTGAACGCAGATAGAAAGGCAAACCGGAAGGAGCCGCCCTCTTCAACAGTTCTCCCTCATGGTACGGGTAGCAAAAGCCAGCTCAGAAACTCGAAGAGTCAATCACAATACAACGGGGAAGAACGACACCGGGACTTGAAGCAGCGCTGCTTATCGCTCGGCCCATCTCCTGGCCTTCTCCATAGTTCTCCGGATGTAGGCAGCTCTCTTTGAAGTGCTGGGATCGCGGGATAGATAGTCGTCTTCCAGGGCGCGTTCGATACGGTCCTCGGTCATGCCATTTGCATAAGCGGCGACACAGAAAGCGATGTCAGCGGCGGCGGGCCTGTGCTGGTACTTGGTTGAGGTTCGGAATCGCTCAAGAGATAGGTTTGTTAACCTCTGTTCCCTATGGGGAGAAAGAGAACTCTGTAGCCGTCGTGCTTCTTGCTCCTGCTCTCGTGCCTCGTAGAGCGTCGTGATCTCCCGCTGGAATGCTTCGGCAATGGGGTATTGCTGCCCGGTGTGGCTGCGGAGGCGAACGAAAGGGAAGAGACCATCCGCCTTGCGGTACTTGGGTTTGCAGTTGGTGAAGCCGGGGAGTCGCCCGAACCGCCTCCAGTCCGCCGCGCTTGGATCGGCATCGTAGCGACCTGCCAACGTCTGCGCGACGAATGTTCCGATTAGCTTTGGAAAAACTATCGAGTGCTTGAGCCAGGCCTGAAAGTTGCCAGCGCTGGTCTCAACCACCGCACACGGGTTGAAACCATCCGCCGACAATTTCGCGAGAGAAACCTCGTTGAGGTCGTCGAGGGAGGTAAAGCGATGCTCGCCCGATGGCCGGATGTAGATATGCGAGCCGCGAACGTTGCGGTACTTGAGCAGCGAAAGCCGGCCGAGTACCGCGGCGGCGGGAATGCCGTCGAGTCCGGGAAGTATCCCGCGATCACTCAGGACACCGATATCGTAGAGCGGCGCCTCAATAGCCGTGAGCATATTGCGAACTGTGGATTCGGTCTTGTCCATCAATGTCACCCTTCCAATGTATTTCACCGTGGGAGGGGTGGTGGGGGAGGGAACGGCACCGGCACAAGGGGTTTGGGTGACCCTTTCCCTTGGTGGGAAGGGTCACCGCTTTGCTCGCGTGCAAGGAGGACGTCTAGGCGGGAACGGCGAGCGGGGCGGGGGACTGTTCGCCCTCGCCCTCCTCGATCTGTTCGCCTGAGTTTTCAATCAGGCTGATAATCTTCTTTGCTGCGTTGCCGATGGTCTGAAGGGAAGCGGTCAGCACCTCGGCGGTTACGTCATAGGTTGCAAGATAGAAGCGGCTTTCGGAGTGGATCCCGAAGTGAGCGAGGACGGCATAGGACACGGACTCGGCCTCAAACTCTCTCTGCTGGCGTGTGGTGCCTTCGCGGTTGGTTCGGTGCATCAAT
>CAWCKO010000048.1:0-128655 GCA_963796145.1 uncultured Acidobacteriaceae bacterium
TAACTTACAGTCCTCGATCAATATCATGCCCGCAACCGCAGTGATGAGCTTGGTGATCGAAGCAATGCGAAAGATCGTGTCCTGCTTCATTGGGGCGGGGTGGCCGAACGCCAGGGTGCCGAGCGCTTCCACATGCACGTCGTCGTGATGACTGACAAGCGTAACCAGACCGGGTAGATCCGTTCCACGTATCCGTTCAACACCTGATGCATTCGCTCCAGCCGTGACTTCGAAAGACCTGCCATGCCCATGTTCAGCTCCTTTTGTACTGTATCTGGGGAGTTGCCGGCGCTCAAGCGCTCCTTCCTCCGCATAAACGCGGGGGGCTCCCACCAGGCTCCCCCTCGCCGAATTCATGGCCGCATTCGATTGAGTGTGGGAAAATTTCAAAATTTGTTGTCCATTTCGGAGCCGCTCAACGACTATCTCGTGTACGGGGCATGAACGCACCGTTGAGGAGAGAGCAATGAAATATCTATGCATGGTGTTCTTTGACGAGAAAAAACTGGAGGCGCTGTCCGAGAGCGAGTTGCAAGCCCTGGATGACGAAAGCCTGGCCCATGATGAAACGCTTCGGAAGCATGGCCACCTGCTAGCAGCCCAGGCGCTCGAATCCGTTCAAGCCGCTACAACGGTGCGGGTTCGCAACGGAAAAGTGTCGGTCACCGACGGGCCGTTTGCCGAGACCAACGAACAGATCGGCGGATTCATCCTGATCGAGGCTCAGGATCTGAATGAGGCCATTCAGTTGGCCTCGAAGATTCCTGTTATACGACTCGGGGGCATCGAAGTGCGGCCCATCAAGGAGTTAACGCCCAGTAAGCCGGGCAAATAGGGCGTAAGAGGAGGAGATCGATGTGTCCCGTATGTACCTTAATCATCCTGGCGCTCGCTGGCGCTGCCTCGACTGGAACGGCAGATACGTTCGTGATTCGAAGTTTCGCGCGTATTGCCAAGCCATGGAAAACAACACCACCCGAATCAAAGGAGAGTATTCGTCATGGTTGAGCACTTTAGGGACCGTCCCAAAGTCGTATCGCGAGCTGACTGGCTCAGTGCCCGCAAGGAATTGCTGGTCAAGGAAAAACAGTTAACGCGGCAACGCGATGAGATCGATCGCCAACGGCGCGAGTTGCCCTGGGTCAGAGTGGAGAAAGACTATGTCTTCGATGGTCCCGATGGCCGACAGACTCTGGCCGATCTTTTCGAGGGACGGAGCCAGCTCATCCTGTCCCATTTCATGTTCGGTCCTGGCTGGAAGGAGGGCTGCGTGGGGTGTTCCTTCCGCTCCGACCATGTCGACGGCGCTTTGGTACACCTGGAGCACCACGACGTTTCGTTCGCAACCATCTCCCGCGCGCCGCTGGCCGAGATCGAGGCATTCAAGAAGCGCATGGGTTGGCGCTTCCGGTGGCTCTCGTCCTACGGCAGTGACTTTAACTACGACTATCATGTGTCATCCACGCAAGAGGAAATTGCCACGGGCAGGGTCTATTACAACTACGACACACGCGATTTCGTGAGCGAGGAAATGTCTGGCCTCAGCGTGTTCTACAAGGACGAGGGTGGCGGGATATTTCACACCTACTCAACCCATGGGCGGGGAGACGAAATGGTAGACACCACCTATATGTATCTCGACCTGACGCCAAAGGGACGCAACGAGACCGGCCCCGGCTATAACCTGGGCGACTGGGTGCGACATCATGACCGCTACGGGGCGGCCGGCTTCGTCGACGCAGGCGGACGCTTTGTGGCCACTCAGACACCGGAGTCTTCATGCGGATGCGAGCATGAGCCGGTATGACGACGTGGCGCCGGCAGGCGACCCCGGCGACGGGCGGGCACGGGTGCGAGAGATCGTCGACGCTGTCTATCGCTCTGATTCGCGCCGAATCCTCGCTACCCTGATCCGTCTGCTGGGCGATTTTGATCGAGCCGAAGAAGGCATGCACGACGCCTTCGCTGCAGCCGTAGAACAATGGCCGCAGGAGGGCGTGCCTGCCAACCCGCGGGCGTGGCTTGTTTCTGCGGGGAGATTCAAAGCCATCGACGGCATGCGGCGGCACGCCAGGTTCGATGGGGCTTTGGCCGAGCTTGCGCTTCGGCTCCAAGCCATTGAGCCTGCGGAGTGGGAGGAGCAAAGTGTCGAAGACGATCGGTTGCGATTGATCTTTACCTGTTGTCATCCCGCTCTGCCGCCAGATGCCCGGGTTGCACTCACGCTGCGTGAAGTTTGCGGGCTGACCACGGAGGAGATCGCGCGCGCATTCCTCACCACCGCGCCCACGATTGCCAAGCGCATCGTACGAGCGAAAGCCAAGATACGCGATGCGCATATCCCCTACGAGGTGCCGTCACGCACCGATCTTCCGCAACGGTTGGATACGGTGCTGCAGGTTGTCTATCTGGTGTTCACGGAGGGGTATTCGGCATCCGCGGGCGAATCGCTGACAAGGCCCGGCCTCTCCAGCGAGGCCATCCGTCTGGGGCGGCTGCTTCTCGACTTGTTGCCCGAGCCCGAGGTGCAGGGGCTTCTGGCGCTCATGCTATTGCACGAATCCCGGCGCCGCGCGCGGGAGTCGCCGGAAGGCGAGGTGATCCTGCTCGACGATCAGGACCGTTCGCTCTGGAACCGGGATCTGATCGAAGAGGGCATTTTGCTGGTGGAGCGAGCGCTTGCGTCGCGCCGGTTCGGTCCCTACACGTTGCAGGCAGCGATCGCGGCGGTGCATGCCGAGGCGGCCACGGCGGCGGCCACGGACTGGGCGCAGATCGTCGGATTGTACAACGCCCTTTTGGGTGCGAACCCGTCCCCGGTGGTAGAACTGAACCGGGCAGTAGCCATCGCAATGCGCGACACCCCGGAGGCAGGTCTCACTCTCATCGACGCAATCCTGGGGCGCGGCGAGCTCGGAGATTTTTTCCTTGCGCATTCGGCGCGTGCGGATTTGTGCCGGCGGCTAGGAAGAACGGCGGAAGCTCGCGAGTCTTATGAAAGGGCTCTCAGCCTTAAGCAGCCGGACCCAGCACGGCGGTTTCTGATGAAAAGGTTGGACGAATTGTCGACTGAGGGTTAAAGGGTGTTTGGTGGCGTTGTCGGACTTCGTGCGCCCTCCACCGCGCTACGTTCGGTCCTAATGAACAGGGACTCACCGTCAACTCCGCTGCCCTATAGGCGGATTGACGTCAAGGTTCGCGTATCCCACATCTCGCGAAAAACGAGCGAGATGTGGGGCACCCTTTGATTTGTGGTAGGGAGAATTCCAGCTATCGTTTCCGCGGAAGTGACAGATCCAGATCGGCGCCCGTTAGCTGCTTGGTCAGCAGGATGATCTGACCCTGGTGCAACTGCAGGTGACCAATAATCCGGTAGATCGCTTCGAGGATGGTCATCGGCCCCGCGATCCCCGTGGGTTGCGGATTGATCGTTTCAAGCAAGCGCTCGGGCGGAAGCGATCCGATAACTTTCCGGCACTCGGCGAGGGTCGCGGCAAAACGGCCGCGAATTTCTGCGCATCGCTGAGACGGCGAGAGGGTGAATTCCGAATCACGTTGACGCACATCGGGCTGGTCATCAATGCCGTGCAGGAACCATTGACGCAGATTGCCGTCAAGATGAAGCAGAAGGTTGGCAATGGAATTTTCGTGGTCGCCGCCACGGCACCATATCTGGTCTTCTGAAAGCTTATCGAGACATCGATTGATGTCGTCCTCGGAGAGCTGCATCCGCTTTACCGAGGCGGAAAGAAAGACTTCACTGATCTGATCGGGCATTAGGGCAACATCATAGACTTGAGCGGGCAAGCTCTTCAAGCGCCAAGGCAAGTTGGTGCACGCCACGCTTGATTTCCTGCGGATTCACTGCGGCGAAGCCCATCTGCAACCCCTGACGCTGCATAGGAGCCCGGCTGTAAACGCGTAGCGGAATTACTTCCACCTTGCGCGCCGCAGCTGCCCGCCTCGCCGCCACACTATCGATTCCCTGCCCCAACCAGCCGACCGTCTGCAGTCCAGCTTCGACGGTCGAGAGCTCCAGCAATCCCGCAAGCCTCCGCCGCGCGCTTTCCATCAATACCGATAACCGTTCTGCATAAATTTCGCGCATGCGGCGCAGATGGCGTCCAAAGTGGCCCTCGACGATGAAGTCGCATAGCACGGTCTGCTCAAAGGGCGGAGCATGGCGGTTGAGGACAGATTTCGCGGCTGCGAAGGGCTCGACGAGATCGGGTGGAAGCACTAAGTAGCCGAGACGCAACGAGGGAAAGAGCACTTTGCTGAAGCTTCCGACAAAGAGCACCGACCCCTGCCGATCGAGGCCCTGCAGGGCGGGTATTGGCCGCCCCGCATAACGAAATTCGCTATCGTAATCATCTTCGAAGATCAGACCGCAGGAGCGGCGAGCCCATTCCAACAGTTGCAGGCGGCGCGCCAGGCTCATGGTTGTGCCCACGGGAAATTGATGGCCGGGGGTTAAGTAGACCAGTTTGGCCTTGCGCGCCCGCGGCCCCGGCAACTGCATTCCTTCGCGGTCCAAGGGCACCGGGGAGATCTTCGCCCCCAGGGTTGCAAACACCATGGCAGCGCCGGGATATCCCGGCTCCTCCACGCACACCTGATCGCCCGGATTCAGGATCAGCCGCGCCGCAAGATCGAGCGCTTCCTGGGTTCCGGAAACGATCATTACCTGCTCGGGTTTGCATTGAGTTCCGCGCGAAGTATTCAGATAGTCGGCGACGGCAGTTCGCAGCGGGAAGTAGCCCATGGTGTCGCAGCCCAGCAGTTGAGGCATCGATAGGTGTCGTAAACGACGCTCCGCGATCCGCGTCCAGATTTTGGTGGGGAATAGATCGAGGGCGGGCAGGTTGGCGCGAAACGCCCGGGTAGAGCGGCTCTCCAGGTTGGGAAACGGCTGCACCCGCAATGCATAATCTGAAAGCTGACGCGGCCGCTGCTTGCTCACGGCGAGTTTCCGGCCGGGTTCTGGCGCCACTTGCAGCAAGTGTTCCGGCAAGACACTACTTACATAAGTGCCTGATCCTCGGCTCCCGTGCAGGTATCCTTCTGACTTCAACTCGTCGAACGCGCTGACTACGGTTCCGCGAGACAGCCCGTATTGTTGGGCCAGATCCCGCGTGGCAGGCAATCTTGATCCCGGCCGCAAACGGCCGGCCAAAATGTCTGTACGCAAAGCCACGTAAAGCCAGCGCAGGGCGGTCGTTCTGGGGTCGCGTGCCGGCAGCAGCAGGTTAAAAGCAGTGCGTTTGGCCATTACAAAAATAAAGTGGTACAGCCGATTTTACCTGGAGTGGCCCTATGTGACAGTACCACTTGTTGCTAGGCTGTGGGCATGCAGAAACGACTCCTAAGTCTCAGCCTGGTCTTCGCTGCACATTGTGGCCTCACCAGCCTTGCGGCCACTCCGGCTCCCTCTTCGCACCTGGAAGCCCGCACGCGGATCGTGTTTTCACAGGCGTTACCCCAACTAGACCCGGCCCATATGCAAGTAACGACGGTCGAAGTGACCTATCCGCCGGGCGGTTCGTCAGCGCCCCACAGCCACCCCTGCCCTGTGATCGGCTACGTTCTGCACGGCGCGGTGCGGATGCAGGTCAAGGGTGGCGTGGAATCCGTATACCAGGCTGGAGAGAGCTTTTATGAAGCGCCCAATGGCGTGCATCTGGTTTCGGCAAATGCAAGCGGAAAAGAACCGGCCGTCTTCCTGGCGTACTTTATCTGCGATCATTCCGCTCCTCTCTCCACCAAAGTGCCAGGCGATCCATCGGCAGGACATGGGCAGCCATGAATCCCATCCGGTTAAGAAAGATGGCGTTTCTTTATGCCCGGGTCACACTTGGAATCGGATTCTTATCCGGGATCGCCGACCGTTTCGGCCTGTGGCGAGGCCGCAACGTAGGTTATGGAAACTTTGACGGCTTCATTGCTTACACCGCGAAGGTGAACTCCTTCATGCCTGCATCTTCCATCCCATTGCTCGCCTGGGCTGCGACCGCTGCGGAGTTGGTCCTTGGCGTGTTGCTGCTGATTGGGATATGGCCGCGCTGGACGGCTCGTTGCCAGTGCTGTTCTGCTTGTACTCTTTGGAACTGCAATGGCTATCTCCTTTGGCGCCAAGTCACCTCTGGACTATTCGGTTTTTTCTGCGTCTGCCGCAGCGATCCTGCTGGCACTGGGCGAACCGAGGCCACAACCTAACTGATCGGAGGCAATATGCATCGCAGACTTTTCACCATTGTGGCGGTTATCGCGATCCTGGGCGGTTGCAACGCCACAGCGTTCGCGACAAACCCGGATGACGATGGGCAACTGCTTAAAGTGCGTGAAGCGGTCTGGCGATCCTGGTTCGCCAACGATGTAAGCACCCTCAGAGAACTCGTGCCGCCAGGGACCATCGTCATCAGTGCCGGCGAACCGCAGTGGAAACACCAGGCGGAAGTGCTCCAATCCGCGGTGGAATTTCAAGCACAGGGCGGCAAGCTAGTCCGCCTCGAGTTTCCCCGAACAGAAATTCAGCGCTTTGGTGAGGTGGCGATTTTATATAGCGAGTACATTGTTGAAACGGAAATGAAGGGTAAGCATTCGGTGAGTTCCGGCCGCGCCACTGAAGTCTTCGTGCTGCATGATGGCCAGTGGACAAACCCCGGTTGGCACACGGATGCGGAGAAGTGAGACGGTTCTATTCCAATACGCGGTCAATGGCATCCACCAAAGAATTGAAGTCGTACGAGCCGTCGTGCCTTTGGCCATTGATGAAGAAGGTCGGGGTTCCGTTGACGCCGCTGCGCACGCCGCTGCTGAAGTCGGCCTTCACGCGTGGCTCAAACTCCTTCGACTCCAGGGCCTGGACCAGCTTGGCGGGAACAAGACGCAGCTGCTCGGCCAGTTCTACCAGTAACTCCTCGTCCAGACGATCCTGATTTTCGTACAGCAGGTCATGCATTTCCCAGAACTTACCGTGAGCGCCGGCAAACTCTGCGGTCTCCGCAGCCGGCTCCGCATAGGGATGCATCTGGGTTAAGGGGAAGTTGCGGAAGACAAACGACAAGCGTTTGCCGAAATGCTTCTGCACACGTTTGACAATGGGATAGGCCTGCCCGCATGAGGGGCATTGATAGTCCCCATATTCAACCAGGGTGCAGGGCGCATCTGGATCTCCCTGGCGATGATCTTTGGCGCTCACTGGGACGGAAAGTTTGGTCATTTCAGTTCTTCCAGTGCCTGGAGGATTCCGTCCGCGCCAGGATTGACGAGAATGGGCGACAGGTAGCTCCAGGTGATGACCCCGTCTTTGTCGATGACGAAGAGTGCCCGCTCGCTGAAACCCGCTTCTTGATGGTAGGCGCCATAGGCCCGGGAAACCGCTCCTTTGGGCTCGAAGTCAGCTGCCAGAGGGAAATGGAGATTGTGATCCTTGGCATAGGCAGCATGGCACCAGGCTCCATCGACGGAAATGCCGACCAGCTGCGCTCCGTGCTTCTGAAATTCGGGCAGAACCTCGTTATAGAGCGCCATTTGATCGCCGCAAACCGGGCTCCAATCCGCCGGATAAAAGGCCAGAATCACCGGTTTTCCGCGCAGCTCACTGAGGGAGAGCTTCTTGTCGGGGGCCACGGGCAGGTTGAAATCGGGAGCTGCAGTTCCAGGAGCTAATATTGCAGACATTAAGAAATCCTCTCCTTTGTGATGCCTAAGAGTAAATCAGGCCTCGTTTTGTTGGTTGAAAGCGCGATAATTTTGCCATGGGGCAAACCGCGTGACGATGACGCAGATTGAAAAAGGACAGGCGTTTCGTGCACTGCACCAACGCGATAAAGCATTTATTATTCCCAATCCGTGGGACATTGGCAGTGCGCGGATATTGGCTCACCTCGGCTTTGAGGCGCTAGCCACCACCAGCGGCGGTTACGCTTGCTCGATGGGACGGCCCGACTATGGCATTGGCCGTGATGCGATGATCGCACATGTTTCGGTGCTGGCATCCGCCACTGACTTGCCGCTCAGCGCCGATCTGGAGAATGGTTTTGGCGATGCTCCTGCGACGGCCGCGGAAACCATCCGGCTTGCGGCAACCGCAGGCGCTGTTGGCGGCTCCATTGAAGATTCCACCGGCCATGCGGAGCGTCCCATCTATGAGCTGGGGCCGGCTGCGGAACGAGTCCGCGCGGCCGCAGAGACTGCGCGTGCGCTGGGTTTTCCGTTCACGCTCACCGCGCGTGCAGAGAATTACCTGCACGACCGCCGGGATCTTAAAGACACGATTCAGCGGCTCCAGGCTTACCAGGAAGCGGGGGCCGATGTTCTCTACGCACCGGGGGTGACCAGCAAGGAGGAAATTGCCACTCTGGTCAGGTCTGTGGACCGGCCGGTCAACGTGCTCATGGGGTTGGCGGGGGTTCCGCTAAGCATGGCTGATCTCTCGGCGATTGGCGTCAGGCGGGTCAGCGTTGGCAGCGGTCTTGCCCGGGCTGCCTTCAGCTCCTTTTTACGCGCCGCGCGAGAAATGCGCGAACACGGCACGTTTACTTTCGCAGAAGACGCCGCCAGCGGTCGCGAGATCGTCGCTTTGTTCGACCTGCCTGGATAGGTGCGGCAGGGCCTCCGTCTGGGTCGGGTGCTGGTTGAGAGAAAACCGCAGATCTCTCCGCTACGCGCTACGCTCGGTCGAAAAAACATTTCCACGAGAGGTCCGCTGAACTGCAGATCCCTCCACTACGCTGCGCTCCGGTCGGGATGACAATTCTTCTTGTGCAATGAATTTGTCATCTCGAGCGGAGCGTAGCGGAGTGGAGAGGTCTGTGGTTTCTATCGGGTCGGTCGCAATGGACTTAAGCCAGGCCGTTATCATTTGAACCTTTCTTCGCTGCGCGGTCGTCTGATGGGGAGTAGTCCGACTATTGGAGAGAAACTGTCATGAAGGCTGAACAGGCGCTGATTACATCTGCAGTAAATGCATGGAAGGGCACCATCGAGAGAGCGGACAAGCTGTTTTCGCCGCTCAGCGACGAACAGCTACAAAAGGAGGTGGCTCCAGGAAAAAATCGCCTGGTCTACCTGTGGGGACACCTGACCGCGGTCCACGACCGGATGCTGCCTCTGCTTTCCCTGAGCGAACGGCTGCACCCGGAATTCGATGAGCTCTTTCTTTCCAGCCCCGACAAAGCTGTGGTCAAACTTCCAGCGACTGGAGAGATTAAGAAGTCCTGGGACGAGGTCAATAGCAGACTGCTCACCGGTCTTGAAAGCTTCTCAGCCGATGAGTGGCTGCAGAAACACGCCTCCGTCTCAGAGGAAGACTTTGCCAAGGATCCGTCACGCAACCGGTTTGCCATTTTGCTGAGCCGAACCAGTCATATCGCGTTTCATTTGGGACAGACTGCGTTGATCTCAAAATGAGACGACGAGCTAGGCGGCAGGTTTTAGTCTTAACTTGCTGAGCAAATCCTGAAAGCGGGCGTCGGCGCGGCATCCGTCGAAAAGAGGATCGACGCCCAGCAAATCCATTCCTTTGTCCCGGTTGAGATAGGCCCGGTTGAACCAGCGCATGGCGTCGTCGGGCCGGCGGAGTCCGCAGTACACTGCGGCGATGTCTGCACCGGAGACGTAACTGTGGGCCGCTGCAACTTCCAACTGCCTCGCCATATCCAGTGCTTGCTCTGACGCTCCCGCGAGAGCAAGGGCATGGCCCTGCAACGCTTTCACATTCGGACCGCCCCCAAAAAGCGCCAATGCAATCCTGAACTCGGCCAACGCCTCCTCATAGCGGCCTTGTTGTTCGAAGATCTTTCCCTTCACCCGATGTGCTTCGGCGAAATAGGGGTCAAGTGCCAGAACTGCTTCCACTCGCGCCATGGCCTCGCGCGGCTTACGTGCCCAGTAGGCAGTCTCAGCGGCATCGGTGCTAATGATGGTCGACAATGGATCCAGAGATCGAGCTCGTTGAATTTCCACTTCTGCCTCCTGCGTTCTTCCCAGCCGGGAAAGGTGCAGGCTGTACCAGTGGCGCGCGGTCGGATAAGAAGGATTCAACTCCAGGGCACGTCGATACTCAAGCTCCGCTCCGGCCCAATCCCAATCCCGGTCCGTTTTCACTGCGCCCAGGACGGTATGAGCCTCGGCCAAGCCACCCCCGAGCTGCAACGCACGCTCGGCGGCCTCTTGTGCCTTATCGAGTGCGCCAACAGGGCGAGCGCCTGCATAACTGCTGAGCAACACGTATGCATTTCCCATAGCAGCGTAGGCTTCCGCGTACCCAGGGTCGGCCTTGATAGCCTCCTGATAGTCGGCAATCGATTTAGTAGTGCTGTCGAGGGTGCGCTTGTTCCACAGGAACCGGCCGCGCAGATAAAACTCGCGAGCCTTAACATTTACCGGACGCAGCTTAGCGGGAGATACGCCGTTACCGAGAGCCAGGGCAACCTCGCGCACAATATCATTGGTCACCGGCTCCTGCATGCTCAGCAAGTCGTCCCCGCTCTGCTCATAGACTTGCGCCCAGAGGTGGCGATCGTTTCTGGGGTCAATCAGGTTCGCGGTGATGCGCACCTGCTTCCCGTTGTGCAGGAAAGATCCCTCCAGCACTGCGTCTACATCCAGCGCCCGGGCGATTTCGCCCATCGGTACCTGTGTTCCTTTGTAGCGCATCATGGAGCTGCGCGAGATGACGCGAAGAGATGTGCTGCCGGCAAGGTCGGTTATCAGCTGGTCGGTCATACCGTCCACGATGTAGTCCTGATCCGAGTTCTGGGCCAGGTTCACGAACGGTAGTACCGCCAGGGAGTGAAATGCGCCCGTGACGGCCGCAGGCCGCGGTGCCGGGGACCAAATATGTACAAGATAGGAGACGGCGGCAGCAGCAAGGAAAACCGCTACTAATACCAGGGCAAGCAGTCTTTGCGAAGTGGGCCGGGTGCCCTCGTTCTCGTATCCTATGTTCTCGGCCGGAACGGAAGCCGGGGGCAAGGGCTCTGGCAGTAGATCAGCTGCTATCTTTCGAGTCGCCTCGCCCACGGCGCCGTTCACACTATTTTGGGCCCCCGTCGGCCAGTGGTTTTCTCCGCTTTCCTGGGCGCCAGGTGCGGGGGTGACCGGATCTGCGGCGACCTTGGCGATGAAGCGGTAACCCTGACCAACCACAGTCTGAATAAAGCGCGGGTCGCGGGGATCGTCACGCAGGATGTAGCGCAGCTTGTTAACTGCTGTGTTAACGCTGTGCTCGGTATCCTGGAAAGCATTCTCGCCCCAAAGCCGGCGGTTTATAACTTCCCGGCGGACAAGCTTGCCCTCACTTTGGAGCAGCAGGATGAGCAGCTCCATCGGTATGCGCTCGAGCTTGAGCGCATGGCCGGAGCGGCGTAGTTCGTAGCGCTCAATGTCTAGATCAAATTCCTCGAAACGGATTGGTCCGGGCACAAACTAGCTCTCTCGCTCGCGGCCATTCTACGCGGCCACCCTTCTTTCCAGGTTAGAGCCCTGTTGCTACTTGGATCGGTGACCGTAAGTCTAGTTGCGAAATAGCCGATCCGCAACCGGAAACCGGTGGTATGTCGCAGAAGGAGAGAGCTTTACGGGGTTAGACAAACTTTATATCGGTTTTAGAAGCTGTCTATTGACCGAATTCTGCGTTGGAACGATGATTCCCCTCGATCCCGCAACGGTGTTCCCAATTTCTCGGATTTCCTGTTGGGCCAAGTGGAATCAGCGAGCAGCTTTCGGTAAAGAGAGCAGCGCACTGTGGTCACTAGCAGGAGATTTGGTGTTGTCGCGGCGGTCTCTGTGGGCCTGAAATTTCCTGACTAACTTCGGCCGGCAACCGGCGTGCGTGTCGACCTACCAATCCTCTATGGGAAACGCCCGCCTGGCTGGCGGAAGGAGCAAGTGTTTATGCAAAAACCAATGAGTAAATCCGGATGGCTCACCGCCGTCGCCTGGCCGGCGGCAACCGCGCTGCTGGTGTCTGGAGCAGCTGCGCAGGGCCCTATGGGGGCGAAGATCACCGTGACCGCAGTCGCCGTCTACACCGGCAGCAGCCCCCTACCAAAACCACAGAAGATTCTGCTCTACGACTTTGCCGTGAATCCGGACGATGTCCAGGTGGACAAGGTGCAAGCGCTTCGCCCCAGACATTTGCTTACTGGAGACAAGAGCCAGGACTCGGTCGCAGCGGACGCGGGCAAGAAGTACTATGCGGAACTGGTCAAGGCGCTGGAGAAGACCGGCATAACCGTGGAACATGTAGCCACCGGGACCGCGCCCACTGACAACGCAATGGTCATTCAAGGCTCGTTTACATCGCTGAAAGAGGGCACCAAGGCAGAACGCGACTCCATCGGCATGGGCACTGGAAACGCAGACGTACAGACGAAAGTGGATGTGCATCTGAAGACGCCCTCAGACACAATCCTGCTTTCACAGTTTCAGACGGATACGCAAGCGGCCAAGAATGTCGGCTCAGCAGTCCCCGTGGCTGCCGGCATGAACCCCGCCGCAGTGGCTGCCAAGTCCACAATCGGGGACCGCAAGAAGACGCTGGACGCCTACGCTTCCAAGAGTGCGGATGCCACGGCTAAGGAAATCTTCAAGTCTATGGCCGCACAGGGCTGGATCAAGACGAACGATAAGGGCGAGGTTGCCGAATAGACCTGGCCCAGGCATGTGGCAGGAGAGAAGGGTATGAGAAGCATCGTTAGCAGTGGGCTTGCTTTGTTACTTGTCTGCCTGCCTGGGTTCTTGCGGCTATTCGGTCAAGTAAAGCTGTGACGGGCGCCCAAGCGACAGTCACACAATCTTCTAAAGGAAGCAGGAAAATGAAAAGGATTCTTGGTACACTCGCACTCTCGTTGGTTCTGACGGCGCAACTGCCACAGGCATTCGCCGCCCCCCAGGACTCGAACCCAGCAAAAGATAAATTTCAGACGGATATCAAGGCAGCCGTCCTGAATGGCAGCATCACGATTCCCCAACTCAAGGAGTTGCAGACCAACGCAGAAATCCTGAAGAACTACAAGGCGGAGCAGAAACCGGGCGCGCCGGTCGACCTGTTCACGCCGTGGGGCGCGGTCTCAAAGATGAAGGCCATCATGGCATCGGTGAAACAACCGGACCGGGACACGCTGGAGCAGGATTTGCAGGTAATGATGGCCAATAAACAGCCAACAACCGTCTCGACGGAACCGGAACCGGCCCCGAACCCAGGCGCAAAACTTGGCAAAGACATCTTCACCGCGGTAATGCATGGCAAACCGACTGAAGAGCAGGTGAAAACATTGCAGGACAGTTTGAACGGCCTGCAGAACATCAAGACCAGCGGAGAGGGTAAGCTGCAACAGTTCATGGCGCTGAAGAAGGCGAAGTCTGACATTGAACAAACGATGGACGCAGGGGAGTTTCGTCCCCAGGACCGGCAAGCGGTGTTGAATGACCTGAACAGCCTGGGACCGCAAGGAGGCGGCGGGGGTGGCCTGAGAAGAAGCCGTTCCTAAAGCGGCTTCGCAGGCTGCGGAAAATCCTGGAGGGGGCGAGAGTCGTTCCCTCAGCGGCTAAAGCCGTACTTGTTTGTAAGGGTTTACGTACGACCTAAAGGTCGTACCCTTCAAGAATGTTGGATTTTTCCGCAGCCTGTTCCGCCCACTTGAGGTGATGATGGTCCGATCATGATGCCAGCTAGTTACGTAAGGTCATTGTCCTGGGCGATTGCCGGGACAGCGTTGATGACCGGGATGCTATCGCGGGGGCAAGAAGCCGCCGGCGACGTTCCGGTCCTCACGCTGGCTCAGGCCATCCAGACTGCGGTAGACAATAATCGACCGGTAAACATTGCCAAGCTCGACATACTCAAATCGAAATGGGAGGTAGCTCAAACCAAGACCAAGCGCTTCCCTGCAATCACAACTTATTTGTTTGCCTCGGCGGATCTAACAAATCCGATGTTCACCTTTCCCGCTGACCTCTTCGACAACCAGCAACCGCAAAAAGAGAAGCTTTCCAATGGGATTACCGGCTACGCCTCGGTGCAGATAGCACAACCGGTCTCCCAGCTTTACCAGATCCATCTCGCCATCCGGCAGCAGGAGTTATCCACCGATCTTGCCAGCGAGCAGTACAAAGGACAGCGGCAATCGATCGTAGCCAGTGTGAAGCAGGCTTATTACGCCACGCTACAAACGGAGAGTGCTTTAGAAGCTACGCAGGCTTTGGTCAAGCAATACGAGGAGACGGATAGGGTGGCAACGCAATATTTGGCCCAGGAATCTGTGCTCAAGTCCGATAGCCTTGAGGTCAAGGCGAAGCTGGCCCAGGCGCGGTACCAGATTGTCCAATTGCGCGATACGCTCGACACGCAAAAGGAGCAACTGAACGAGCTGTTGGGGCGCGATCTCGATGTCGCCTTTCGCACTGAACCGGTGCCGCCCATTTCGCCCTCGGAAATGGACTTGAAGGCGGCCCGGCGAACCGCGCTCCAGCAGCGGCCGGAAGTGAAAGAGGCAGAGATTGATACCCATCGCGCCGATTACGACCGCAGGCTGGCCCGGGCTAAGTACATTCCCGACATCGGCGCGGCCCTCCATTATCTCGACCCGATCAACACTGAGTTCCTGCCACAGAATATTCTGTCTGGCGGGCTGGAACTTAAGTGGGACCCATTCGATTGGGGAGGACGCAGAGACGAGGTGAAGCAAAAAGATGTGTCGGTGCAGCAGAGCCAGTATCAGCTGCAGGAGACACAGGCCCAGGTGATGCTCGATGTCGACAACAGCTTCCGTAAACTGGAAGAGAGCCGCTCGCTGCTGGAAGTGTCCCAGGCGGGTCGCGACGCGGCCAATGAGAAGCTGCGCGAAGTAAGCGACGCATTTAAACATTCAGCCGTGCTGATGCGCGACCTGCTGCAACAGCAAGCCGCAGTTGCCAACGCCGACCACGAATACGAACAAAGCCTGCTTTCGTTCTGGAATGCAAAGGCTGCCTTTGAGAAAGCTCTGGGGGAAGAGTGAAGCTATGAATCCCACATCCGTTAAACTTTTGCTCGCCGTGCTTGCCGGGGCCCTTATGGGCGGGCTGACGGCGTGCAAGCAGCAGAACGCCGCAGAGACACTACCCCTCCCTGTTCATACGGCCCTGGTGCAGCCCGTTGCCATGGGCAATGGAGCGAAGTACTCAGCCAGCATCGTTCCCTACGCGCAGGTTAACCTGGCATTCCAATCAAGTGGCTATATCGACCGGATTCGCCAGGTAAAGAACCCGAGTGGCGGCATGCGGAACATCGATCAGGGGGACTGGGTACAAAAAGGAACCGTGCTGGCGGTGGTGCGGCAGCAGGACTATCTGGACAAAGTGCAACAGGCGAAAGCGCAACTCGCTCGCGCCCAGGCGGAGTACGACAAGGCTAAGCTCAGCTTCGATCGCGTTTCTGCTCTTTATGCTTCGCAGAGCGCAACCAAGCCGGACTACGACTCCGCTCAGGCGCAGCTTGCGAGCACGACAGCGTCTGTTTCCGGAGCCCAGGCACAGGTTAGCGAGGCCAACGTTGCGCTCGCATACTGCTCGCTGCAAGCGCCGTTCAATGGCTGGATCGTAAGTCGTAACGTCGATCTGGGCACCCTGGTCGGACCGGCAACGAATGGCTTCACCCTGGCCGATACTCAATCAGTGAAAGCCGTCTTTGGTGTTCCGGATATCTCCATGAGCCGGGTGCGGCTGGGCCAACATCTTTCCATCACTACGGATGCTTTAGCGCAGCCGTTTGCCGGCAGGGTGAGTGCTATTTCACCGGCAGCGGACCCGAAGAGCCGCGTCTTCTCGGTAGAGGTGACCATCCCCAACCCACACGATCGATTGAAATCGGGAATGATTGCGTCGCTGGCGCTGGAAGGGTCGCAGCTACCGCAATCCGTGCTGGCTGTTCCCCTGTCGGCGGTCATTCGTAATCCGGAGCGCGCCAATGGCTTCGCCGTGATGATTGCCGAAGGCGGCGGAGACACCGAGACCGCACGCTTGCGTGCAATCGAACTGGGCGACATCTACGGGAATATGATTGCCGCGAAAGGCGGCTTAAATGCTGGGGAATCGGTCATCACTACGGGCGCCGGCCTGATTAAGAACGGCGATAAGGTCCGCATTATTCCATAAAGCCATGACGCATAAACATGACCCATAAATCTGAAACCGAATACATCGCGCACACTCACAACACGGCGCGTTTCTTCACCGAGCACCGCTCGGTTTCGCTGGTGCTGTTGATCGCGGTCTGCATGTGGGGCTGGTACGGCTATATGCACATGCCCAAGCGGAAAGATCCGAGTATTCCTGTGCGGGTAGCGGTGGCTTCGATCCCGTGGCCCGGGGCGACTGCGCAGGAGGTGGAACAGTTAGTAAGCCGGCCGGTGGAACAGATCATGGCGCAAAACGCTTTTGTCAAATCTCCGTCGGCTTCTGACTTTGGGATCCGCTCCATCAGTTTCCCGGCGCTTTCCCTGGTCTACGTTCAGCTGGAAGACTCGGTGAATGACCCCAAGAAGCAGTTTTCCGATATCAATCTCAAGTTGAACGCGTTGAATAGCAAGCTACCCCAGGGTGCGGGGCCGATCCAGTTCAATAGCGATTTTGGCGACACGGCAGCGCTGATGCTGACCATCGCCAGCCCCAAGGCGAGCGAGATCGACATTGCTCTGCGCGCCAGGGCGATCCGCCAGGCCATCGAAGCAACCCGCGCCTCAAGATCCATAAAGCGGACGGCGCGCTCTCCGCAGCCGCGGGTCAGTATCGTGTACGCCTTTCCCCTTTCCGTTTCTCCGACATTGGTCCGCGACGCTTTTGTTGCGGTCATGCAGGCAGGGGGGCAAAATAAATATGTCTCCGATGCGCACTTTTTTGAGGGCAGCGGCTTCATTGGCGCCGACGTCAGCTCTCCCTTGAGCGATGACGAGTTGCGCGCCCTGGGCGATCGCCTGGTGATGGAGAAGTTGCACAGCTCTGAGATTCATCCCGACAGTTGGCCGGCGGCCTTCATCCGGGATCCCGCGGATACAGAAATGCGCCTGGCCGCCGTGGCCGGGGATAGGTACTCTTATCGGGAGTTAGACGACTTTACCGACCTGATTGGAAGAACCATTCAGGGCGCCCCGGAAGTGGCCAAGATTGACCGCAAAGGCGTGCTGCCGGAGCAGATCTACCTGGATTACTCACAACAAAGGCTGGCAGCGTATGGTTACACCCCGTCCAATTTGAAGGACATACTGGGTGCGCGGAACACCACTCTTCCCGGTGGCCAGATCGAGGTGGGCCCGCAGAGCATACAGATTGATCCTTCGGGAAAATTCACCAGCCCGCCGCAGATCGGCGACGTGATCATCGGCTCATCCAAGTCCGCTGCACAGAGCCCGGTCTACCTGCGCGACCTGGTAGACATTTCCCGCGGCTACCAGAGCCCCGCGAAGTATTTGAACTACCTGACCTGGGCCGACAAACAAGGCCACTGGCGCCGCAGCCGCGCCGTGACGGTGGCGGTGATGATGAAGGATGGCGAGCAGATCGATGCCTTTGGCCGCAGCGTAGACACCAAGCTGGCAGCAGTGAAGCAATATCTGCCCGAGGACCTGATCATTGCACGTACCTCCGACCAGCCTCTGCAGGTGGAGGAGAACCTCAGCCTGTTTATGGACGCGCTCTACGAGGCGATTGTCCTGGTGGTGTTGGTGTCGTGGCTCGGCTTCTGGGAATGGCGGTCTGCCCTGCTGATGGCCATCTCGATTCCGATCACCCTGGCGATGACTTTCGGCGTGCTGTACCTATTGGGCATCGATATCCAACAGGTTTCTGTAGCCACCTTGATCATCGCCCTTGGCCTGTTGGTGGATGACCCGGTGATTGCCGGTGACTCGATCAAGCGGGCGTTGGCCGAAGGGCAACCCAGAATCATCTCCGCATGGCTCGGGCCCACCAAGCTGGCGACCGCCATCATGTACGCAACCGTCACCAACATCGTTGCCTACCTGCCGTTCCTGCTGGTAACCGGAAGCACGGGAGAGTTTCTGCACAGTCTGCCGATTGTCATGACGGTGGCGTTGATTGCCTCGCGCCTGGTTTCGATGTCCTTTCTTCCTATGCTGGGCTACTATCTTCTCCGGCCAGAGAAGAAGGTCGAAAAAACGCTGGAGGAGCGTCGCAACAGCGGCTTTTTCGGGCTGTATGCCCGGGCAGCAAGATACTCGATCGAACATCGTTGGAAGTTCTTTTTTGCCTCCCTCTTATTCCTGGTTATGGGGGGATTTATCTTCTCCCGGTTGTCAAGTGCGTTCTTTCCTGAAGATGTTCAATATTGGTCTTACATCGATGTATGGCTCCCCAACGATGCCACGCTCGAAGCTACCAATGAGACGGCACAAAAGGTGGAGCAGCTCGTCCGGGAAAAGGCGGAGCAGTTTTCCAGGGAACACCCGCAAAAGGATCATCCCGGCGATGTGTTGCGCTACGTTACCACCTTTCTAGGCGGGGGCGGGCCGCGTTTCTGGTTCTCGGCCTCCCCTCAGCTGCAACAATTGAATTACGCCCAGGTGTTGATCGAAGTCACCGATAAGGAAATCACTCCGCAGTTCATAAGGGAGCTGCAGCCAGTGCTTACCGCGTCCATTCCGGGTGCGCGCATGGATGCACGCCAGCTGCTCACTAACCCTCTCGACTATCCGATTGAAATCCGCATCTCCAGCACCGCCGATGTAAACGCTAAAGACGAAGCAGCAGATATCCGCGGACTGCGCGGCATCGCGGGCAAGGTTGAAAATATATTCCGCTCCATTCCACTCGCGCAGCGCACGCGCAATGAGTGGGGAGAGGAGAATGCGCTCATCTCTTTAACTATCGATCCGGATCGCGCCAACTTGGCCGGTATTACGAATATGGATGTGGCCGACTCGTCGACCGCCGGCCTAAGCGGGACCACGGTCAGTGTTTTTCAGGAAGGCCAGAAGCAGATTCCGATTGTTGCCCGGCTGCGAATGAATGAACGCGCGCAGCTTTCCGACATTCAGAACCTGTATGTCTATGGCTCGCAGGACAGTACCAAGATTCCACTGGTGCAAATCTCGAATATCGATCACGACCTGGTCAACGGCCGTATCGTGCGCCTGGAACAGTTCCGGACCATGAATATCCGCAGCTTCCCTGCTCCCGGGCACCTGAGTTCTGAAATATTGAAGCAGGCCATGCCCAGGCTGCAGGCCTTACAAGCTTCGCTTCCGCCCGGATACATGATGCAATTTGGGGGCGAGTACGACAAGACCAAGAATGGTTTCAAGAACCTGGCGACGGTGATGGTTATCTCTACCGCGGCCATCTACCTGGCCCTGCTCTTTCAGTTTAAAAATGCGATCAAACCATTGCTGGTGCTGGCAGCGGCGCCTTATGGCATGGTGGGCGCATTCATCGCTCTATGGATTATGGGCGAGCCCTTTGGGTTCATGGCGTTTTTGGGCGTAGCCAGCCTGATCGGCGTGATCGTAAGCCATTCGATTGTGCTGTTCGACTTTATCGAAGAGCGGCACGCCGAGGGAGATGACTTTGAGCTGGCGCTGATCGATGCCGGTATCCTGCGCCTGCGTCCGGTGCTGATTACGGTGGGCGCCACAGTTCTGGCACTGCTGCCGCTGGCATTGCACGGAGGTCCCTTGTGGAAGCCGCTCTGCTATGCGCAGATCGGCGGCCTGCTGGTCGCGACCGTGGTCACCAAGTTGCAAGTGCCGGTGATGTATGCCATCTTTGTGCTCGACTTCAAGATTCTCAAATGGGAAACTCCGGAAAATGAGCTGCCTATCACGCCCATCCACGCGCAACCGCAGCACAAACCTACCTTTGGTTAAGCCGACGATGAGAAGGATTTTCTGGCTGGCCGTCGGATGCATGATCTTATGGTTGCCCCTGCACGGGCAAAATCAGAGTCCGACCATTCTCAAAGAATACGATCAGGCAATCGATCAGGTTGCCGAGCATGCGATGCAGTCAGTGGTGAAAATTGAGGTGACTGGCTACGGTGTGCCGGAGAGTGATAAGGACCAAGGACAACAACAGACCCTGGTGCGGCAGCGATCGATAGGCTCTGGAGTCATCGTCGACCCGGATGGGTACATCATCACCAACAATCACGTGATCGCTGGTGCACTTCGTATACGGGTGATCATCGCCCCGGCCACAGTTGAGCTGGTTAGCGGAAACACTCAATTACACAACCCGCAGAGGGTCTATGAAGCGAAGCTGATCGGAGCCACCCATTATGCGGACCTGGCATTGATCAAAATAGAAGAAAAGGGCCTCCCCTTTATTCCGTTGCCGGAACAATTTCATTTTCGTTTAGGGCAAACGGTGGTGGCGATCGGCGCACCCGAAGGCCTGGACCATACCGTGACCAAGGGAATTATCAGTGCGGTAGGGAGGCAGCCCGAAGTGGACCGCCCTATGGTCTATGTGCAGACCGATGCACCGATTAATCCCGGCAACAGCGGCGGCCCGTTGATCGACAGAAACGGTAATCTGGTTGGAATCAACACCTTCATTGTTACCTCTGGTGGAGGCAGCGAGGGCCTGGGTTTTGCGATCCCGGAGCCGCTGGTACGGATCGCTTACAACGAGCTTAAAGAGCATGGCATTATTCCTACCGTGACCATAGGCGCTCACGCTCAGTCCATCACCCCTGCGCTGGCGGCGGGCTTGAAGCTTCCTCAGGACTGGGGCGTCATCCTTTCGGACATTGACCCCGGTGGTCCGGCTGCGGCGGCCGGCCTGCATGTAAAGGATATTGTGACCACGATGGATGGCTTGACGGTGGACTCGCTGCCCAAATACACCGCCTTTCTTTACGTCCACAAGCGCGCCTCGGCCATGAGGATGGAAGTGCTGCGCGATGGCAAGCCGTTGACGGTCTCGGTCACGCCCGTCAATGCGCCGCCTCCGGTCGAAAATCTGTCGGACCTGATTAATCCGAAGCGAGACCTGATCGCGCCGCTGGGAATTTTTGTCATGGACCTCAAGCACTCTGAGGTGGGCGCCATGCTTAATCTCCGCTCCGACAGCGGCGTCCTGGTGATTGGCCTGCTTGGGGGAGAACCCGCTATCGCAGCGGATCTCTCGGTGAGCGACGTGATTCGGGCCGTAAATGGCACGCCCCTGGACAATTCACAGCAATTGCGGCAGATGCTCGCCGGGTTGAAACCGGGCGATGCGGTGGTGCTGGAAGTGGAGCGGCAGTCGGTCTTGCAGTATGTGGCCTTTGAGATGGAGTGAGACGTGCCGGGGTTCGCAGGCCTCAGGGGCTAAACGGGCCTTGGACACTGGAACGAAGCAGTCCCGGCAGGGACGGAACAACCTGTAACCCGGCACGTCAGTGCCGGGTTGGATTAGGTTCATGAGGCGAGTCCCGCAGGGACGGCACAAAGCCCAGCCCGTACGTGAGCAATCACATCCACTTGCAAAAGCGAATTTTTCCGCGGCCTCTAAAGCCCGTACCCTTCACTTCTTGGGCGGCGTCGGAGGGTGGCTCACTCAATCGGTCGTACCTAGGGGAGAAAGTCAACGCTGCGCCAAAGTGGGGCCGGATCGTAAACAACACCCCGGGCAACGGTGCGCCATACGCTGCGCGTGTTGTGAATGTCAGACAGTGGATCGGCGTCCAGGAGGAGCACATCGCCACGCTTTCCGACCGTAAGCGATCCGCGATTCGTTTTCTACACCTACCGCGCGGGCCGCCTCACTGGTGGCCGACTGGAGCGCCTGCAGCGGCGTAAATCCAGCCTCGACGTACAACTCCAGTTCGCGATGGAGCGAGTAACCCTGGAATAGCCTGGTCTGTCCCCGCCACGATGGGAATGCCCGCCGCGTGTAGCGCGCGCAAGGTTGCCATGATGACCGCCCATCGCGCATCGGTTAACGGCGCCTTGTCCGGAGGCGAGGGTGGCGTGTCAACAGCCGCTCGTAACTGCGGGGCGACGTGCTCCAGGCCGGGCTCAAGTTGGTTGAGCGGTTTCGTATGCTCGAAGGTTTCAAAGAGCGACACTGTCGGATCAAGAATCGTATGGCGCGCCAGCAGACAGTCAATCAACTCTTTTGCGCGGGGACCGTTTATCTCTAACACCGGCGGCTTGGTTCGGTCTGGCTTGCCATCCGGGCCAGTTGGCTGCGATAAGTATGGCACCTCATAGTCGATGTGGTTGATCTGATCCATGCCGTCGTTCACCCCTTCGATCGCCGTCATCCCGTCCGGGATGTGGCCGGTGACCGTCATGCCTCGCGCATGCGCATCGTTCACGATGGCCTTCACGATCTCCGGCTTCACCGAACTATAGATCTTGATCTGGCGGGCGCCCGCGGCTTTGTACTTTTCCACCCACATCAGCGCCTGTTCGGGAGTGTCCGCGAGGTCTGCACCCAGAGCCTTGAGACCGGTGCCGTCAATGACACCGGCAAACTCCAGATGGGGACCTATCGCAGGATTGTCTTTACGGTCCAGTTGGTCATGCACCACGCGGATGAAGTCGAATTCGTTGCCGACGTCGCGCACGCTAGTGACTCCCGCTGCCAGATAGATTGGTCCCCACTCCACCTGCTCATAATGCGCGTGCATGTCCCAAAGGCCAGGTATTGCGTACTTGCCGGAGGCGTCGAGAACAGTCGCTCCCTCGGGCAGATGCACGTTGCCGCGGGTGCCAATGGCTGTGATGACGCCGTCCTGGATCACGATGACACTGTCTTTCGCTGGCGCCGCACCGTCGGAATTTTCCAGCGTCGCGCCCACAATCACAAGCGTACCCGCAGGAGCGGTTCGCCCTGCCGTGGTCAGCTTCTGCAGTGCGGCCAGGTTCGCTTTGGCGGCGGCAGAGATGAACGTCCCCAGGCTGGCGGCGTAGGGCTCACGCACCGCCTCGAAGTGATCGAACTCCGCGTCTGTGCTCACGAGCGCAACTAAATTTGCAGTGTCGTCCATCCACAGCGATTCCTGCCCCCAGATAAGACCGTTCACGGTATAGCCCTGGGCTGTGTGACCTTGAATGCTCAGCGTCTCCGCGGGTTCGACACTCACCATCGTCTGCGACGGATAGACGGTGAACTGCACTGGCTTGCCGTGCAGGAGCCACCAGCGCATCATCTGTTCCTGCATCGCTACGGGCGAGTAACCGTCGGTGATGAACCAGGCTCCGGCGGCCGTCCGGGTTTCGGTTTTGCCACTGTGGGTGATGGCAACGTCATCTCCTTTGACGGCCAAAACATCATCCATCGCCGAGAACCGTGATGAGCTCCCCTTGGCGGAATATGTCACCGGGGTCATGTCTGCAATTCGGGCGACGAACGTAGTTTCCAGAGGGACGGCATGGCCACGGTCGGTGAAGAGAAAATGCGAAGTCAAGGTGTAGTTATCGCCTCTGCTCTCGATCGAATAAGTCTCCTTCCCGATCGCCTTGGCGAACTTGTGGAGGACGAAGGTTCCCGATTGATCTGACTGCTGCGCGATGCAGAGGGCAGAGGTTAAAGCGAAGATCGTTGTAACGCTTAGGGCGCGATGGAAATAAGACAAGAAGGATCTCCCCTGGACGATACGTTAGCAAATCAGAGCCGTGCAACTTAGCTGCGAAGTAGAGTTTTCTCTGGGGATTTTATTGGATAAATTGCGGCTACGACGAGTGTAGCGTAATCAGGTTGGGGTTCGACGATGCGGCGAGGCTTTGCGTTGGATCCAAGAGCACCCAGGATTTCATCCTGGGTCTGGAGTTTCTACATAACCAGGGCGAAGCGGTTGATATTTCAACCAGAGAAGCTCCTTTGGATGCCGTGTTTTGGCTTTGTATTAAAGCATTTTCACTTCTACTCTGCACAGGCAAGCGCGGCGAAGAGCGTCTTTTCTTGAGGAAAAGCCGCGTCGAGGGCGGTTGCGCTGTATACACCAGAAGTGAAAATGCTATAGGGCCCGACTTTAGTCGGGCCCTGATACAAACCGCGTTTTCATAGGCTCTTCACCCGCACCCTTCCATGCCGCCGCTCCTGCGCCCTTCTCTTAAGCAAAGGCCGCATGATGGGGTCTGCAGTTCAGCGAGTCCCTTCGGCCTCCCCGGCAAATGTTTTTCAAAGCGATTTGCTAACCGTTCGACCAAATAAGTCCTTTGCTTCATCAAGATGCTCAAGATGTTCAAATAAGTCCTTTGTTTCGTCAAGATGCTCAAGATGCTCAAGCAATTTATTTGATCATCTTGCCCCTCATTGTGCTTGTACCGCGACAGCCCAAGTCCGATGCACACGATCATGCAGACGCATGACTGCGGCCCACTTTGGAGCGATTTGTTGCTTCCTGCTGTCACGCTACAGGCGACCAGGACTGTCGTCCAGAGGGCTATCAAATAATGATGTGGATAAGCGGGAGGGGAACTCCGCCATCGGTCGAGGCTGAGGGTGTCCGCTTCTGCTGGCCCTCCTTTTCAGACACTCTCGGCACGCTTCGACTCAGAAAAATGTAGAAACTCGATACCCAGGATTTCATCCTGGGTGATTTGCAGCCGTCCTGGCTAGGCGGGCCTGGTTCCCGATACCTCCACCTGGGCCGGTGCTTCCTCTTGCATTCCCATAGGGATGGGGATATATTTCTCCTATTGGTTGACAATAGGAGTAGAAGGCAGTGGGCGACAAAACTGATGTGTGGCAAGGAACGCTCGCGCTGATGGTCCTGCGCACGCTTGAAATCCTGGGTCCGCTCCATGGCTACGGCCTGGCGCGCCGGATCGAGCAGACCAGCGGCGATCTTCTGCAGTTGAACTACGGCACCCTGTATCCGGCTCTGCTCAAGCTGGAGCAGGAAGGCTTCATCCGTTCCCGCTGGGGCGTATCTGACAATAACCGCCGGGCCAAATACTACGAGCTCACCAAAGCCGGGCAGCGCCAATTGAAAAAAGCCGCCGCGGAATGGGAGCAGACCACCGCGATCCTGGCCCGCTTCCTGAGCCCGACTGGAGAAGCATAAGGAGTCGTTATGGGCAAATTGCGAGCCTTCGGTCTTCGTCTCCTCGGCCTCTTCCGCGGCCGCAGTGCCGACGACGACTTCACCGCCGAGCTGGAAGCGCACGTCACGCTGCATACCGACGCGGGCGTACGCGCCGGTCTTACGCCCGAAGAAGCCCGCCGGCAGGCACTCATCCATCTCGGGGGCGGGGAACAAACCAGGCAGGCTCATCGCGAACGCCGCACCGTTCCCTGGCTCGATTCACTGTTGCAGGACACTCACTACGGCCTGCGCACCCTCCGGCGCAGCCCGGGTTTCACCCTCACCGCCGTACTCACGCTTGCGCTTGGCATCGGCGCATGCACAGCGATCTTCAGCCTAGTAAATGCTGTCCTCATACGTTCGTTGCCCTACGGAGAACCAAACCGGCTGGTCTATTTATTTACCCCCAATCCCCATATCCCTGTCCCACCCGAGGTCATGACCCCAAGCTATGCGGACTTCTATGACATAAAACAACAGAGCCACTCCTACACCGCCATGACTGCCTTTGAGCAGGCAAGCTTCAATCTCGCGTTACAAGGGTCGGTAGAGCGGGTGGGCGCAGCTCGTGTAGACGAAGGTTTCTTCACCACGCTGCAATCGGCGCCGGAATTTGGCCGGGCCATTGGCGCGGATGACAACCAGCCGGGCCATGACAAGGTGGCCGTCATCAGCCACTCGCTCTGGCAAACGATGTTTGCCGGCAGTACGGACGTCCTGGCGCGCTCGCTGCCCCTGAATGGCGTCAGCTACAGAATCGTCGGAGTAATGCCGCCGGGTTTCGAGTATCCGCTCAGCTCCGACCTGCCCTTTGGAGACCTTTTCAAAGCCACACAGCTCTGGATCCCCTTAGCGCTCACTCCGCAGCAGAAAGCGCAGCGCGAACTGGGATCCGATGTCGCCCTCGCTCGCTTGCGCCCAGGGGTTTCGATGAGCCACGCGCAGTCGGAGATGAGCACCATCATGGTCCGCCTGGACAAGCTGCACAGCATTGAGATTTTTCCGGAAAGAGGTTGGGGCGCGTACCTGACCCACTTCATGGACAACGCTGTGGGCGCAGTAGGCCGCCTGCTGTGGCTGCTGCTTGCTGCGGTCTCGATCGTGCTGTTGATTGCCTGCGGAAATGCGGCCAACCTGCTGCTGGCCAGGGCCGCAAATCGCATGCAGGAACTGGGCCTGCGGGTTGCCCTGGGCGCCGGCCGCAACCGCATCATCCGCCAGGTTCTCACCGAATCGCTGCTGATCGGCATTGCTGCCGGCGTCATCGGAGTAGGCCTTGCCTGCGTCTTCCTCCGTATCCTGCCCTATCTTGACCCTGGCAATATCCCCCGCCTTAATCAGGCATCGTTGGACACGCGTGTCCTGCTCTTCACTGTCGTCGTCTCGTTACTTACAAGCCTGTTAACCGGCATTCTGCCCGCCTTGACTGTTTCCCGGACCAGTCCCACGGCCTTCCTCACGGCTGGAAGCAGCCATGGGATAGCGGGTACGCACAGCCGCACGCAAAGTATTCTGATCGCCGGGGAAGCGACGCTGGTCGTGGTGTTGCTCGCCTGTGCTGGCCTGCTGATTCGGAGTTACATCAACGTCCAATCGGTCGACACCGGATTCTCGCGCTCCACCGTCACCCTAAACATCGTGCTCGACCCGCGGTATAGCCAGCCGCAACAGCGTCGTGCATTTTTCAAGGATTTTATTGGGAAGATCAGTGCTCTTCCCGGTGTGAGCGCGGTGGGAGCAATCAGTCACCTGCCTCTCAGCAACAGCGAGAGCGTGGGCTTTATCCAGGTAGATGGATTTGCCAACAGGAAAGACCAAATGGCAGAAGGGCGCGGGGTCACACCGCACTATTTTCGAGCGATGAGCATTCCACTGATCGCTGGGCGCTACTTCACCGAGGATGACGATTCCGGCGGAGCACGGCCAGCCATCATCAACCAACGATTTGCCCAGCTGTATTTTGCCGATCGCAACCCGATTGGAGGGCGCATCAGTGAGGACAACAACCATTCTCAATGGAGTACCATCGTCGGCGTCGTCGCCGACGTGCGCCATTCCAGCCTGGAAGAAACTCCGCAGCCGCAATTCTATCGTCCGAATTACGAATTCAACGGCGCGTACATTGCCGTTCGCTCTCTGCTGCCACCCTCTACCGTTGCTTTCGGGCTTCGGTCAACGTTGCAGGCCATGGATCCCGGCCTGCCGTTTGGCGAAGTTCAAACCATGGGCGACCTGGTTTCGGAAGCAACTGCGCGGCGCCGGTTTCAAGTCTCATTACTCACTATCTTTGCCGCCATCGCTCTGTTTCTGGCATTGGTTGGCCTCTACGGCCTCATGGCCTATTCCGTGAGCCTGCGTACCCGGGAACTAGGTATCCGCATGGCCCTGGGTGCGCAGCGGACGGACGTGATGCTGTTTGTCCTAAGAAAGGCGCTCTTCCTTTTGGGGTTGGGCCTGGTCTCCGGACTCGCATGCTCATGGATCGCGACCCGGGCCATCAAAGCCTTCCTCTTTGGTGTTGGCGAACACGATCCAGCCACGATTTTTTTGGTCTGCGGATTGCTCGCTATTTGCGGATTCATCGCCGCGGTGATCCCCGCCCGCCGCGCTGCCTCCGTTGATCCCATGCAGGCGCTGCGGACGGAGTAGGCGGGTGTACGCAGGGCCCTGAGCTGTGCGTACATTGGGATGCATGTATCAGCTATTGTTTTGTAATCCCAATCAAGGTCATTCGCTTCGCAAAGCCGTCGCCGGATCTATCCTCGCCGCTCGTCTTGCCGGAAGCAGGCCGGCTGCGCAGGCGGCGAGTGCCAGGGTCGCAATCGCCGCCGTTAATACCCTGGGGTCTCCGCCGGCCACCTGGAAGAGTTGCGACTGCATATATCGCACACAAAGCAGACCCACCAGGATCCCGATCGCCAGCCCGAGCCCTGCCTGAAGATGAGTTTCCAGTTCGGCATCGAGCTCAGTTTCCGCTTGCCCTATGCCGAAGGTTGCCCGCAGCCGCAACCACAATGCTCGGATCTTCCGCATCAAGTCCCCTTCACTGGTTACCCATAGGTATAGCAACCTACCTATGGGAATGCAATAGGAAGCATCCACTGGCTCGGTGAAAATATCGAAAGCGGTCCTTCGGGACCCAGTTCAACACGCCGGGTTCAGCTGGTTTGAATCACCCGCACGGAGTGGGGCTGCAGGTCTGCTATTCGTGGCTCAAACTAGCGAGATGCTGTCTCGTCTGCTTTCGGCGCCAGGTTCGCTCGCTTGAGGTCGGCTAGAAACCGCGGGTCGTTTCGCAGGGGATCGAAGGCTCGATCGACGTTTAGATAAATGAGGGAGCCAGCCCGTTCGTCCAAGGCTTTGCTAAGCCGGCGGATGGCGGAATCGTGGTCGCCCAATGCAACGTAGATCGGGGCTATTTCCGCGGAAGAGATGTAGCGTTCGACCGAGTCCTGCTCCAACGATGCGAGAATCTTGCGGGCGTCTGCGTCGCGGTGCGAGGCTGCGTAACAGCGCGCCAGATAGGCCCGGGAAACGGGATCGCCATGGGAGAGCGCGACTCCCTTTTCAAACTCCTCACTGGCCTCCTTGTGGCGGTTGGTGTAGAGGTAGGCTAAACCGAGCACGCGGTGCGCCTGCACAAAGTTGGGATCCAGCTGGATTGCCTTGGTCGCCTGCGCGATGGCACGGTCGTATTCGCGGTTCATCAGGTGATGCCAGGCCATGTGTTCGTTGATCACCACATCGGTGGGATCAAGGCCGAGGGCGATTTCGCTCTCACGATGCGATTCGGCGACCCGGCCAAGGGCCATTAGTTCATGGGAGTACCAGTGGTGGGCATTGACACAATCGGGATCAAGGGCGAGCGCACGTTTAAACTCCTGCTCCGCGCCGCTCCAGTCCCAGTCGTTCACTAACCTTATATAGGCCAGCGAGGTGTGCGCTTCCGCGGAGGAGTCATCGAGCGCCAGGGCCTTCTCGATGGCCAGCCTTGGCTTTGGGCATGGCGACACTGGGAGCAAGAAAGCTGTTGCCATAGGAACCGGCGAGGATGTAGGCGTCGGCCAGGCCGGCGTACGCTGCGGCGTCGTTGGGGTCGGCCTGGGTGGCCTGCTGAAAGAGCTCGATGCTCTTCTTGGTCGCCTCGACGCTGCGCTTGTTCCAGTAATAGCGGCCCTGGGTGTAAAGCTCGTAAGCCGCGCTATTGTGCGTCGCCACCGAGTGCTGTTCGCCGCCAAGGCGGAGGGCGAGCGCTTGCCCAAGCCTCTGAGAAATCGTGTCCTCCAGGGCGAAGGCGTTCGCGTTCTGCTCGTCGAAGGTATCGGTCCACAGGATCCGGCCATCCTCCACCCGGAGCAGGCGCACGGTCACCCGGGTTTGCCCTTCGATCTTCTGAATCGTCCCATCGAGCACCGCCTGCACATCCAACTTGCGGCCAATCCCTGAGGGATCCTGGGTCGCCGAAAGACCTCGAACCGCACCGATGGGACGGACCACCAGCTGAGAAACGCGGCTGAGACGGGTAATGAGCGCGTCGGTCATTCCCAGACCCAGATACTCGTCGTCCGAGCCTTTGTCGAGGGATTGAAACGGCAACACCGCGAGAGTGCGGATCTCCGACATCTCGCCTGGCGAGGCATGCGAACGGGAAGGGTGGCGGAGGATGGTGAACACCACCAAAAGCGCAACGATGAACCCAAGTGAGGTAACCAACCAGCGTGAGAAGACGGGATGTTTGGCGCGCGCCGGGGGCGGAGCCGAAGCTTGCGGTTCGGGCTCGGCCGTCACCGGCTCAACAGGATCCTGGATGGCGGCTAGAGTTTTGGGCGGGGGCGTCCCAACTTTGACGACGGTTGCGGCGGGTGGTATCTCGTCATGAAGAATTACCGCACCATCGAAGCGATACCCCCGTTTCGGAGCGGTCGCAATCCAGGGGCGCCCGTCGTCCATATCCCCCAGAGTCTTTCGCAGAAGAGAAATGTTCACCGTGAGATTCGTTTCCTCAACGAAGCTATCCGGCCAGATCGTCTTCATCAGGCATTCGCGGGTCAGAAGCCGGCCATGATTGGCAACCAGCGTAAGAAGAAGATCGAAAGCTTTTGGAGAAAGCGGAATTGTCTGGTCGCCCCGCACCAACAGGTGCTCGGACGGATACAGCTGGAACGGACCGAAACTGTAATGGGTGACGGTCAACATGGCGGGTTCTTCGGGTCGCCCTGACGAAAGTGCAGAAAGACGCTGTATGCGCTACTGGCCCGGAAACCTGACACCGGGTCAGCCTATTGGCGCCTCCTGGCTGGTCCAACCTCTTTGTTTCTGGTGCTTACACGGCTCCAATAAATCCCTAACACTTTTCCAACATGGGGGACGCATCCAGCTTAACCCCGGCTGCACAGATTGACCACTTATCGTTCGGGCATCAGATGAAAGGCGCATAACACGCTGAGAGCAATGGAGTTACTTGCAACTGCCGCGGCCAATGTGTGGCTCCCAAGGGGCAAAATTACAAATTATTAACCCAAAAATCTAAAAGCCACAAAAGTCTGAGCCTTTCCAAACGACATTTTCCCGGCGCGTTGGCTACTTTGCGATTGCAGCTGAGAAGCACGCCGCGAGGGGCGAATCGCAGCAGCAAATCCAAAAACTTTTGAGGAAACGATCATGAAAAACCATCTCTCTCTCTCCCGCCGCCAGCTTCTGGGACGCGTTGCGCCTCATACCCTGGTTCTTGGTATCAACAAGACTCTCACCTGCGCGGTTTTGTTTATGGCGACCGTCGCGGCCTTTGCACAGAATGTCAATGACCCGTTTCTGCCCAGTCCAGTTCGCAGCGTTTCCACGGTTCCTACGAACGGAGACGTGAATCCGTACGGTGTTGCTTTTGTTGCTGACAACTTCCAGACGGGATCGGGCATTCTGAAACACGGCGACATCCTGGTTTCAAACTTCAACAACGCACAGAACCTCCAGGGAACCGGCACAACGATTATTCGGATTCCTTCCAGTGGCGCACCAACCACATTTTTTAAGGGAACCGCTCCTCTGGGTCTTTCAACCGGCCTGGGGGTCTTGCAGGCCGGCCTCGTGCTGGTGACCAACCTGCCTACGGCTGACGGTACATCGGCGACAGCCAAGGCGGGATCGCTCCTGGTGATTAACAGCAGCGGGAAACTGATCCAAACGATTACCAGCCCGGAGATTGACGGGCCGTGGGATGCAACCTACGTAGACGGAGGCAACGTCGCGGTGGTGTTTATCTCCAATGCCCTTAGCGGCACCGTGAGCCGGCTGGATTTCGCGGTCTCGCCCGCAGGTCTCAAGCTTCTGAGTGCGACGACCATTGCAACCGGCTACAAGCATCAAGGCGATCCGGCCGCCCTGTTCGACGCACCTACCGGGTTGGTTTATGACGAACGCAGAGATACGCTCTTTGTTGCGTCGACCCTGGACAACATGGTCTTCGGCGTTCGGAATGCGATCGAGCGCAACCAGAGCGACGGACCCGGAACGATCGTATATGAGGACAACACGCATCTGCACGGCGCCTTGGCCATGGCACCAGCACCGAACGACCATTTGCTGGTCACGAATAACGACGTGATCAACGCCGACGCGAATCAGCCCAGCGAGATTGTCGAGTTCACTAAGGACGGACAATTCGTCAAGGAGATCCCCGTCGACCCGAATCAGGGTGGATCGTTTGGTTTGGCGGTAAGCCCCGGCCAAGAAACAACGATTCTGGCCGCGGTAGATGACAATACGGCAACCATTACCATCTGGACTCTCAACAACGTGGAGTAAGCCCCCTTTCTGGCTCGTTCATGAGCCGGGAATCAGGGACGGATGAGGGCCGCTTGACGCCAACCCGCTCAAGCGGCCTTCACCGACCTCACGGGCCCGATTTACACGCCAATTAACACGGGCGTGACATTCCTTGAAATCCTTCCATAACAGAAACAAATCTACTCGTCACCCTCTACACCTCTGGATCTCGTGTTCGATTACAATCTTCGCGTGTAAAGTTCCGTACCTGAAAGGACACTCTATGCGTCTCAACCCCAGATTCGCCTTTGCCGCTGCCATCGCCGTCCTCATCCCCGCTGTGTTCCCTGCCCTTGGTCAAACGGATGGTTCCCGCTCGGTTGCAGGTGGCGGCATCTCGGTCCCGGGCTGGCAGGGGCAGATCGACGACAGAGCGGAGAAGGCCGGACAAACGATCAAAGATGCCAAGCTCTCCGAGGAGGGCAAGGTGCTTCAAGTTACGACCGGGCCGGCGGTGACCTATTGGAATCCCGCCAACAAGGCAAGTGGCAATTACACGGTGTCTGCCACGTTTACGGAACCACAATACATGAACCTGAACACCCATCCGCACCCATACGGCATTGTGATTGCCGGCAACGACATGGGAACTCCGCAGCATAGCGAGCTCTATTGTGCGGCCTACGGCAATGGGACCTTTATCGTGCGCGGATTTGGACCGGAAGCGTTTCAGGTGAACGGCCATGGGGAAGCAAACGACGCCGTCCACAAGGCTGCCGGTACCGGACAACCGGTAACGCAAAAGATCGCCCTTTCCGTGAAAGGCGACAAGGTGAGCTGCGCCATTAATGATGTCGTCGTTGGAACCTATGACAAAGCTGAGCTGGTGACGGCTGGGAAGCTGAAGTCTACCGACGGCGTCTATGGGATTCGCTTCGCTCACAACACGGAAGCCACGGTCAGCGATTTGAAGATAACGAAGCCTTAGGGAGAGGTTTCCATGAAAATTTCCCTCTGGCTGATAAGTGTGCTGTGCACCGGTGTGGCGGTCGGCGCTCTTTCGGCATTTATTGCCGCGACGAGGAAGCTAACAAGCAGACAGCGGCAGTGGGTTGTCGTGTTCGGCGTGATTGGTATTTCGCTGCTCGGGGGAGCGACCAGCAAACGGATCTTTCATCTCGACGTGGAGAAGTGGACGGGTATGTGGTCTCAAACGCTGATCGGACAATCACTTTGGCTTGGAGCCGCGACTGGGATGGCGCTGTTCATCGCAGACCGGTTCAGTAGCCAGATGCGTTCGAAGTAGACGATGCTCCTCTCCTCGGGGGGCGCGACAACTCTCAAATCGTTCCCTCAGCGGCTTTTGACGGCTGTGGAATTCAAGGGATTTCTCATGTTTTTTTATTCTTAGGCGTTTTTGCTTTTGTTTTTGCTGACGAGGCCTTGAGGGCTTCATCTCGGCTTCTACGCACTGAGGAGAGTCGCTATTGACTCGGTGCTTGATGGTGTCGATGACGATGAATTGGGGCTGCTATCTAAAGCGCGGCCTTTAATGGCCAAGCCGCTGAGCGCAGTCACCAAACTCGAGATGGATTCGTCGGCAACAATTCTTTTCTGTTTTCCTACGCTTTACTGTTTGGAGTGGAAGGGTTTAGGCGGTTGCTAGCTGAGCCACGTTGAGGAAATGGTTCAAACTTCTTGCGGTTGCGCACATGCTGAGCAAGGTCACGGCCAGTTTACGGGCCACGGCAACGATGGCGCGTTTCTTGCCTCGTTTGCCACCACTGGCAGAGCTTCAGCCCCAGCGGCGCAGCTCCGAGTCGGGACCAAAGCGGCGAGGATGTACTGTGCTGACTGCACCAATAAGCTGCGCAGGTAAGTGTTGCCGTTCTGGTGATCTTGCACTGCGGGTCGGAATCGCCAGATTTTTGCTGCCGAGGCCTGAGGCCGAGATAGGCCCGGCCTGGCGGTTGGTTTCATCGCCTGCGCGCTATCCAACGTCAACACATAGCAGGCCGCCACCACCGGGCCCACTCCAGGGGCGGTGCGCAACACGGTGATCTCGGGATATTTCTTATCCAGCCGATCAATCTGCTTGTCCATTACGCCGATGGTCTGGTTCATCTGCGTGATCTGTTTCAGCAAGGGTGCGCAGGCTGCCTTCAGTGCCGGGAGAAGAGAGGCGGCACCTTCTCCGGAAACGCCTCGGAGCTACAAGCGGGTAGACGTTGGCCGGCGCTCTTAACCAGCCCGCGTGCAGAATTGATCAGCATCGTTCGGGCGCGCACCAACACGCTGCGGGTATGGATCAGGTCAGGTTGTGTAAAGCCTGCACCTGTTTGCAAGAGTTTGCGTACGACCTAAAGGTCGTACCCTTCAAAAACATTGGGTTTTTGCCGCAGCCTGTAGAGCCCTCCGGCCTTCTAAGGGGCTGGGGTCTCCTGCAAATACTGGATGTATCCGAGAAGTGCGCCCCAGTGATAAAACCTGTCGCTGCTGTGCACATCATCTCCAGTTCCGGTCATGGCGTTATAGTTTTCATGGACGTGGCCGTTCTTTTTCCATTCCTGGAGAAAGAGGTCGTAGGACTTCTGTGCGAACTGGCGCGAGACTTCAGGGTCGTCATAATTACGCAAGCCAAGGTAGACAAGATAATTCATTGGTCCCCAAATCCGGCCGCGCCAGTATTCCTGATCTTTAAAGGCCGGATCATCCCGTGCGATAGAAGGAATCACCCACTCTCCCCAAAATTCTTTGGGGTTCAACAAGTGGTTCTTAATCATGAGTTCAGCCTGTTGAGACGTTGCTGCTTTCGCAAGCAGAGGATAAAAATTGGTGGGCGAGAGGCGAGAAACGAACTGGCCGGTGTGTAAGTCTTTGTTCAGGAATATGCCCGCATCGCTATTCCACAAGGTCGCCAGGCTGGCGCGATAATGCGCGGCTCGCCCGCGAATCTCCTTTGCCGCCGCGACCTCTCCCAGAGCGTCGGCGATCGTTGCCAGCGCGTCACAATCGGCGATGTACATGCTCATCAGGCCGACGTCGGCGAATTCCAACTTGTGCGTCGCCGCGTCATAAGCGGCATTGTCATACATTGGGCTGTTGTCGAGCCCGGACTCGAGAATGGCGCCCGCGCGCGTTCCCCGCGAAGTATCGTCCAGGTTGGCCGGCTCATTATTCCCATCACTGCCCCACGTCAGATAGCCCTGTATGTCACGATGTTCGGCCCACCATCGATTCCACCGCAACAGCGGGGCGAAGGCCTCCTGGAGGAACCACCGGTCGTGGAATCGTTGGTAGATGCCGAGCACAGTGATGGATCCAACAGGAGGCTCGGAGCGATCAGAGCTTTTCCAGCCCTCGGAACGGGCATAATTGGGCACAAAGCCCTGCTGGGTTTCTGTGCGCAAAGTCTCAATGGCATCGGCATAGGCCAGATCGCGGTCGCCTGTGGATGCCATGGTCGCGGCGAAGAAGGTATCCCAATCAAAGATGACATAGCCGCCCCAATTGACACTCCAGACCCTGCTGACGGGGGAGACGACGCGGCGGTCTTCCGGCTCGTAAATCGTGTCCCACCCCAGAACGGTCTGAATGGCATCCGCCACATCCGCGGTCTTGCCGCTGGCAGCAGTGGATTGCTTATACGCATCGCTCGCGCGTTCGATGATGGCGCGGATTTTCTCGACGCCCAGAGGGACGCCTGTGCTGAGGCCGACGGGTTGCACGAAATCCATGGAGAAATAGGCGCCGCCCAGGGGTAAGTTCACATCTTCTTGTGCGGTGGCGGGCGCGTTTTCACAGGTGCAGTAGACCGTGACGGAATGGAGCGGGCCGCGGGCTTCGATTCGACTGGACTGCTTGATTGCAATCCCAGGGCGGTTCCAGAGATAGTTCACAGAAAAGACGATGGTGCCAGGGACCGCGGACAATGTCTGTGACGGAAGCGGGGTCGCAAGTATCACCAGGTTACTGCCGTCGTGAGCCGTCTGCAGGCGCAGAATGTGACCTTTCCAGGAAAGGCGTAGATCGGTGTAGCTGCCCTCCCAGGAATGTGGACCGGGAAAGACCTGCTCTGCGCCCAGGGTCAATCTGCCGATAAGGGCGTCGCCTAAAAATGCATCTTGAAACACAGTGCTGTTGTGCTTCAGACCAACATGGATGGCTAAGCCATCGGGCAAGAGCACCTGCGTGGTCACACTATGGACGTCCCAGGTGTTCCACCCCGACGCTAGCCGCTTTTGCAGTTGTTGATATTGCGCGGAGCCCTGGGTTACGGGGCCCGGCGGCGCGTTTCGGGACGTCTGTGGGCTTGGGTCCTGAGGCTTCGCAGAGACTGATGGGCCCGGAGCGATGATGGATGCGACGGTGAGAAAGATCGCGACTGACCGGGCTGCTCCGTGCTTCATAATCCTCCGAAAAAATCGTCCCACAGGGGCTGAAGAGTCTGCGTGAGAACCCGAGAAAAGGAAACAGCAGGTCCCTCCACTGTTTGACGCACTTACGGCACGACTAAAGTCGTGCCCTGATACAAAACAAGTCCCCGGCTGGAAAGCAAAGACCGAGTTTTTCCGCAGCTTCTTTAGCCCGTACCTTCAAGACACCGACGATCGCTTAGGCTGCCTGGGCGCCCGTCTGCTAGAGTGCATTGCTATGGAATATTACATCCGATTCGCGGGCCGATCCTTGATGCCCTTCCTTTTGCTTTGCGCCACAACGCTACTTTTGCATGCCCAGGCGCCGCCTGAGACTGCGGTGCCGGAGTGGGCGCAGCCGGGCTCGCCTACGCACGTCCAGGTTCCACCTCCGGCAGATTTTCATCGGGCAAGCAGGAATTTCGATACGCCGATCGGCGTGTTTCAGGGCCAGGCTGACATTGGCGGCGCGGTGGTAGCCGGCAATGCCAACTATGATCCGGGCACGCAGCAGTACACCATTCAGTCGGCCGGATACAACATCTGGTACTCGCGCGATGAGTTCCGCTTTCTGTGGAAGAAAATGTCGGGGGACGTTTCCCTTGCGGCCGACGTCACGTTCCCCAACGCGAACGGCTACGGTGACCGCAAGGCGGTCCTGGTGATTCGGCAGAACCTCGAAGATGATTCCAAAGAAGCGATGATCGGCGAACATGGGGTCGGCATGATCCACCTGGCGTGGCGTGCGGACAAGGGCGCGATGATGAAAGATGCGCAGTTCCGCTTCGGTGGCACCCTCGCCGGGGTCAAAGCGAAACGCATCGGCATTGAAAAGCACGGCGACGCCATCGCGATCTTCGTCAGCCTGACGGGCGAACCCATGCACCAGCTTGGGCCACCGATCAACCTGCATTTCGACGAACCGTTTTATGTTGGCGTCGGCTTTTGCTCACACCTGCCTGCCACGCCAGATACTGCCGTGCTCTCTAACGTCGCTCTCGAGAATTCAGCCGGCAGCGTGCGGTGACCACCTAGCAGGCTGCGGAAGTCGCTCTTGGGTAGGTCCGGGCTTTAGCCCGGACACCAACCTAAGCGACTTTTCCGCAACCCCTAGACCGTAGGCACCAGGATTTCGGTGATGAGCTGCTCTTCAGGCGTCTTTCTGGGATCATTCACGTAGTTCTCAATGAAGTAGTCATCCCGCACGGGTAGTTTTGTCTCGGAAATGATCTGCATGACTCGGCCGGTCGCCTGACCCAGGTTTGCATAAGGTCCGGTCAGGACAAAGCGGTTGAATTTACCACCGCTGAATTCCACGTGGTCGAGACCTTCAGGCAACTTCACAGGCGGGGCCGCGAGCGCAACTCCGGCGCGGTATACCTTTGGCCCCATCTTGTAGAGGCTCATGTATCCCGTGATTTGATTGTGTTCCTGAATCCCGGAGACGAGCCGATGCAAGCTCTGCCAAGCTTGGGGAGCATTGGTTTGGAAGGGCCCAACCTTCTCGACAAACACGTATTGTGTTTTGGGCCAGGTTGCGATCTCGGGTACTTCGGTGAGGTTCATTGGCTTCTCCCTGGGAAGGCCTGCACTGGTGGGAAAAATACCAACAGTCGTTCTTCATGGTCAAGTTTTTCTCGATCAACTATATTGGTTGACATAGTCAACTACTTTGCCGGAAACTAGCTGGCATGGAGTCAGCTCACAAATCGCCCTCGGACGTGAGCAGCGAGATCGCGAAGTTCCGCCACTTCAACCGCATGTATACGCGGTACATCGGAACTTTGAACGAAGGGCTCCTCAATAGCGAATACAGCCTGGCGGAAGCGCGTGTACTCTACGAACTGGCGACCCGCAGTGCACCCAAAGCAAGCGAGATCGCCGAAGGGCTGGGAATGGATCCCGGATACCTGAGTCGTCTGCTGGGAAAGTTCGAGCGCGACGGGCTCTTGCAGAAGAAGGCGTCAGAACAAGATGGCCGGTACGCTGAACTCACGCTGACCGCGCGAGGCAGGTCTGTCTTCAAAAAGTTGAATGCACTCTCTGACGAGCAAGCGCGTTCCGCGCTCCAGGGCCTGCCGCCCACGGCCCGCACGGAACTCATCCACTGCATGGGGTCTATTGAAAGCATCCTTATGCAGGTTGACCGGCGCCGCTTACCGTACGTCCTCCGCCCCCACCGCGTTGGGGATATGGGTTGGATCGTCTATCGAGAAGGCCTCGGCTACGCGGAGCAGTACGGATGGGACGAAACGTTCGAAGCCCTGGCGGCCACCATCGTTTCCGAGTTCGTCGCCAATTTCGAGCCGAGCCGGGAACGGTGTTGGATTGCCGAAATCGACGGGCAGAACGTGGGCCACGTCTTTCTGGTCAAGCATCCGAGTCAACCACACACGGCGAAGCTTCGTCTCCTGTTTGTCGAGCCAAGCGCCCGAGGTACAGGCCTCGGCCACGCCTTGGTAAACGAGTGCGTCCGTTTCGCTCGCACAGCAGGCTATCGAAAGATCGTTCTTTGGACGCAGAGCATTCTCACCGCTGCGCACCGCATTTACGAACGAGCCGGTTTCCATCTGGTTAAAGAAGAGCCGCATCATAGCTTCGGCCATGATCTTATTGGCCAGGAGTGGGAATTGGAATTGAACTAAGCGTTCTGCATCAGTCGAACGATCTCCTCGCGGCTACTGCGCAGCAAATTAAGGAAACTGTCACGGATCGCATCCGCCTCGTTGTTGCGCCAGGCCAGAACCACATCCAACATGCACCCGCGATCACGAAGCGCGTGGAAAGTCACGCCGTTGGAGCGGAGATGCTGGACGCAGGAAGGAACGAGTGCGACACCCTCACCGGCTTCGACCATGGTCAGAACCGATTGCCATAAATTAGGACTGTCTGCGACTTTGGGAGAGAACTTCGCCTTCTTACATAGGGTCACGATCGCATCAAACAAATCGGGTGCACCCTCACGGGAATAGAGTACCAAACGATCGGCCGCTAACTGCGCCACCTGAATGGACTGCTCGTTCGAAAGCACATGCCCCCTGGGGAGAGCGGCAACGAGAGGTTCGCTAAAAAGCACTTCGCTTCGCAGCAGCGGCCGGAACTGAGGAGGTATGCTGCGGGTGAAACCGATATCGATTTTCCCTTGAATGAGCGCCTCCGGCTGCTGCATCGCATCGATATCCTTGAGCGAGAGATTGACTCCAGGTTGGCGCTTTCTGAACCCTCGGATCAACCGCGGAAGGAATGGCGCGGTGGCCGGCCCGCATAATCCAATGGTCAGCTTCCCAAACTGCCCCCGCGAGGCTCGCACAGCCAGGTCGACCGCACGCTCCGAATGCTTAAGGATTTCGCGCGCCTCGCGGAGAAAGATTGCGCCTTCGGGGGTGAGGGACACGTCGCGCGAATTTCTTTGCAGCAACGCTATCCCAATCTCCTTTTCAAGATCGCGCACCTGACCACTTACCCCTGATTGCGAGACATGCAGGTGCCGTGCCGCCAGAGTGAAACTCTGATGATCGGCGACAGCGCAGAAGTATCGAAGGTGACGCAATTCCATGAAGAGAAGCCTATCAGTATTTCCGATGGCTGCGAGCAAAACAAACGTCGCAACTTATCGCTCTCCACACGATCCAATTTGCCGTGACCTGAGCGCCGGAGAGGATCGAGCCCTCTCTAAAAACCACAAACCCCTCACCAAGGAAGCCTTATGCCTGCGAACTACATCCCCGCAATCTCGCCCGGGACTATCACCTATCAGACACAAGCCGTAGACGGCCTGAACATCGCTTACCGTGAGGCCGGCAATCCTGCCCATCCTAAACTTGTTCTGTTGCACGGTTGGCCCGCGTCCTCACATCAGTATCGCAATCTCATTCCCGCCCTGGCGGATCGCTTTCACGTCATCTCGCCCGACTATCCCGGCTTCGGTAATAGCGATTTCCCCGATCCCGCGAAGTTCTCCTACACCTTCGACAACCTGGCTGAGGTCGTAGAGCACTTTCTGCAGCAGAAGGGTTTTGACCGGTTTGGGCTTTACATCCAGGACTACGGCGGCCCGGTGGGGTTTCGTCTTATCACTAAGAAGCCTGAGCTCCTGGAGTGGCTCATCATCCAGAACACCAATGCCTACGAGATTGGTTTCACAGCTGCCTGGGGAGGCCTGCGCAATGCGCTGTGGCATGATCGCAGCGCGGAAAACGAGGCCGCGGTCGCGGGATTGTTGGAATTCGACACGGTAAAGACCGTCTATCTGCACGGCTCACCAAAGCCCGAACTGATCAGCCCCGACAACTGGAATATGGACTTCTTCACCACCATCCAGCGCGCGCACGGACGCCGGATCCAGTTGGACCTCTTCTACGATTACCGGACCAATGTTGCTCTCTATCCCAGGTGGCAGGCGTTCCTCAGGGAGCAGCAGCCAGACACGATTATTTTCTGGGGGCAGGACGACATCTTTTTCACTCGCGAAGGTGGAGAAGCTTACCTTCCAGACCTGCCGAAGTCAGAGATGCATCGTTTGGAAGCAGGACACTTCGCGGTAGAGGATTGCCTGGAATACATCTCAGGGAATATGCATCGTTTTTACCAGGATGTTGTTGCGCGTAAAGCTAAGCGCTAGGCGCTGTGCGGCGGCTGGAGTGCTTCCAGCCGCCGCATCGTATCTGCGTGTGCGCCTAGAACTCGGGGATAGGGGGCACCCCTTTCGCCGGCAGGCAGAAATTGCTAACGCTTTCGCTTGGCCGGACGTGTTGGCTGTAATCTCTGCCGAGCCGGACAGGTTGATTCGCGCACGACCAGCTCAGGCTCCACTGCTACCTGCGGAGGAGTTTTGGCGTCAGAAGGGCGGAGCTGTTGCAGCAGGAGTTGCACGGCCAGTTCGCCCATCTGGTGAAGGGGCTGGCGAATGGTGGTGAGGCTCGGTGTCTGGAAGGCCGCCTCTTTGATGTCGTCGAATCCAACCACCGACACGTCCTGAGGAACTCGCAGCCCGGAATCATGCAGTGCACGAATACAACCGATCGCGGCAACATCGTTGAACGACACCACCGCGGTGAAACTGCGATGGTGAGCCAGCAGCTGCTTGGCAACCGGATATCCCAGTTCAGGCGAAGTCAGATCTTCTTTGAGCTGGATGGTCATTTCGGGCCGGATCGAGAGGCCGAGGTCCTGTGCCACCTCGACGATGCCTTGCCACCTGGCGTCGGAATCAGAGCTGTAAGGCTGGCCGCGCATGAAGGCAATCGTGCGATGCCCCAGATCGTAAAGATGACGAAGCGACAGTTCCGCAGCGCGGTGGTGGTCGAGCACCACGTTGGTGACTCCACTCACACGCCGATGGCCGGCGATTGCTACCACCGGGAGCGGAAGCTTGTGCTGCAAGTTTGTATCGATCGCAATCAAGCCCTCGGCGCCGCGGCTGATCAACATGCGCGGGTACTGTTCAATCAGGTCGGTTCGGTGCCGGTGATGGGCGATAAAGTAGAAATAATTTTCCTCCAGCAGCCGGTCTCCGATCCCGGTCATCACTTCCGCGTGGTAGCCGTCGGCCAGGACCGGAACCAAAATGCCGATCGTCATGGTGCGACGATTTCTCAAGGATCGGGCAAGAAAGCTGGGCTGGTAGTTGAATTTGAGCGCCGCCTTGCGGATTCGCTCCCGCGTAGCTTCGGGGATGGAACGTCCAGGAACCTCATTCAGGACGACCGATATGGTCGTTGGATCGAGGTTCAGATAAGCTGCGAGGGTCTTGAGACTGACACGCCGGTCAGGGTGACCGTCGTCGCTCTTGCGCTTGCCCATTGAGCTGCTGTGTCCTTGCGTTTAATCAACAAGATAGCAGCCGTCGATTCTGCTAGACAATAGATTGTCTAGATACCGCCCCTCCCGGGAACAATCCCCTGGCCTTCTTTCAGAATGTAGAAGTGATCCGCACCCACGTTCGTCAGCGTCTCTACCTTGCCCGACGGCCAGAAAATCTCCAGTTTGTCCACTTTTTCATGATTGGCAAGACCAAAGTGGATCCTCAGATCGCTTTGGGAAAGATAGCTGCCTCCGCTCCGGACCTCATCCTGCTGGACAAGATCGCCTGCCGTGGCGCGCAGGCGCGCGTTGAGCGCGAGCCGGTTACCCTTTGCACCCTCAAGTTCAAAGCTGATCCAATGATTGCGGGGAGCTCCCTGGTTGCCACCTGCTTGGTTGCGCAGAATCATCGGTTCGCCTTCCAGGTTCTCGACCACAATGTCCAGGCGGCCATCATTAAACAGGTCGCCAACCGCGAGTCCGCGGCTTACCTGCGGAATCTGTATGGCAGCACCGGCCAGCTTACTAACGTCGCGAAAGGTGCCATCGTGCTGGTTGAGAAAGAGGAGCTTAGGCTCGCGAAACCTGGTGCCGATATCCTTGGTATCCACCTGGGGGTAGACATGCCCGTTGACCATAATCAGGTCAGGCCAACCATCGTTGTCCAGGTCGAAGAAAGCGTCTCCCCATCCCACATAGGGCGTGGTACCGCGGGCAATCCCGGAAGGGTAAGAGACGTCAGTAAAGTTCAGCCCACCGTCGTTGCGGTACAACGCGGCATACTCCTCACTGAAGTGCGTGATGGCGATAGAAAACAGGCCCTTGTGATCGTAGTCCCCTAGCGCCACACCCATGTTTGCCTGTTCGCTGCCATCGAGGTTGACGGCGACTCCGGCAGCGAGCGCGATATCGGTAAAGTGGCCGTTACCGTCGTTGCGGTAGAGATAATTCGGCTCTCCATCATTGGCTACAAACAGATCGAGACGCCCGTCGTTGTTGAAATCGCTCCAGACCGCCGTCAGGCCGAAGAACCGCTGTGCGTCGTCCACACCGGCCGCCTTCGAAACCTCGGTGAAGGTTCCATTACCATTGTTGTGATAGAGAGCGTCCGGCGATCCCTTGAGGCCGCGGGGGCCGCACTGCACTGCGATGCCGTGATACTGGCAGGTCGGCTTGGAGCCGAATTCCGGCAGATCCTTGAGGTCTAAATCCACGTAGTGGGCGACAAAGAGGTCTGCCCATCCGTCGCGGTCGTAGTCACCAAAGGCCGCGCCGGTTGCCCAGCCGGAATCAGCGCTCAACCCAGTCTGTTTGGTCACATTGCTGAAGGTGCCGTCGTGATTGTTGCGAAAAAGCGTCACCCCGCCAAAGCAAGTGACTAACAGATCGGGCCAGCCGTCGTTATCGTAGTCTCCGACGGACGCCCCCATGGCCCAGCAGGGGTAGCCCACTCCGGCCTTTTCCGTAACATCGGTAAACGTGCCGTCGTGGTTGTTGTGGTAGAGCGCACTGCGCGCTTTGCGGCCGGCCAGGGCCATGTCGATCCCAGGCGCGTTGGTAAAGTAAATGTCGGGCCAGCCGTCGCGATCGTAGTCTATGAGCGCGACTCCGCCGCTCATCGACTCCACGATGTACTTCTTTGCCGGAGAAGAAAGATGGTCAAACTGGATTTTGGTGGAGGCGGTGATGTCGATGAGTTGAGGGATCGCCGATTCAACGGGATGTCGGGCGCGACTCGTCTTCGGTGAGCAGAAGATTGCGAACCCAATGGATAAAAGAGCGACGGTACGAAACCGGGCTCTTGGCATCCGTGTCGCCCATAGGCTGATGTTGATGGCCGTTACTTCGCCTCCTGCTCCTCGGTGGACAGGCCAGCCGGGTGTAGCTGCATTTCTTTAAAAATGGGCTCCAGCTTTTCCTTCATCATCTTGTATTTTTTGTACTCCTCCACCTCGTGTTGGGAGTCGGCAGTGCGTCCCATCTCACGATAGATGGTGCTCAGGCGGAAGTGGGCGGCTGCGTTTGTCGGTTCCAGCTGTACCGCTCGTTCGAGCACGGGCAATGCCTTGGTTTGTTCGTTCATCGCGATCAGGGTTTTGGCCAATCCAAAGTCTGCTTCGGCATCGTCGGGTTGCAAACGCAGGGCCGTTGTGTAGAACTCAACCGCCTGGGCAGAATCGCCTTTGCGGCTGGCCAGGTCTCCAAGCCTGCATTCTGCTTTTTCATCCAATGCATTCTCGGCAATGGCCGCCTTGTATTCCGATTCTGCACCCGCCTTGGTCTTTGGATCCTCAGAAAGGCCCAGCAACTCTCCCAGCTCAAAATGGATACCGGGAAGTTTGGGGTCGATTTCGAGGGCTTTCTGGTACTGCACGCGAGCGCCGGCGGTGTTACCCTGCCTGGTCTCTTCGTGCGCCATGACCAAGTGCATCTGAGCAGAATCGGGAGCCGCCAGTGCCAGGCTGAGCATGGCTTCGCCGGCGAGGTCGGAATAGACGCGATAACCGGCGTAGAGGACGGCGGGGTTGACCGGGTCCACCTCGCGCATGGCGTTGACCACCGAGCTGGCCTTTTCCAGGTCCTGGCTTGCCGTATACAGCTCAAGCAGCTCCATGCCGATTTGCACTTTTAACTTTGGCTCGGTCACGGCTGCAAACGATGCTTCGAGGTGGGTGCGCGCATTTTCGGTTTCGCCGGTGCGCTTCTCCGCCATCCCCAGCAACGATTGAATTTTGGTCAGGTTTGGTTGCATTTCAAGGGCCGTTCGCAGGTGAGGTATCGCCTTGACATAGTCGCCCTGAAAAAAAAGTAAGACCCCAAGGTTACCCTGCGCATCCAGATTCGTGGGTTGCAAAGTGACCAAAGCTTCCAATTCCGGGATGGCAAGGTCGGGCCGGTGCTGGTTCAGGTACTGCTGGGCCAGCCGGGAATGGGCTGCAATCTGGTCCTGACTGCTAACGGCTGCCTGCGGGAAGAGGGGAAGAGCGGGGAGGAAGACCAGGAACAGGGTACGGAGTTTTTTTTTACGCACATCGCCTTCGAATGATACCGCGCCATCCCATGGGATAGAAAGACTTCCCACCGGATGACAGTTTTCTGTTCCGAACCGGACAACCGACGATGGGTCAAGCCTGTCCCACACCAGGGATGGGGTTGGCTGCAAGGCCCAAGACACACGGTTGTTCTGTAGTCCCCAAGGCCATCAACGGTTTCCAAGATAACCCTTGACAACTTTATGCCGCTTCCTGTTATATTGCTCCCGCGCGCCCAGATGACGATAGACAACCGTTTGTCTTATCGAACTTCTCGCGCGGAAGACGATAGGCAGGAATCAAGACTATAGACAGCGGTAACCATTTTTGGGAGGTTAGGTATGAAATCAGGGAGATTGGCCTTACTGGTCGGAGTTCTTCTCACAGGATCTTTTGCAGCAGCCCTCGGACAGGCAGTAAACCAAGGCGACATCAGCGGTACTGTTACCGACAGTACAGGCGCTGCGGTACCGGGCACAACCGTGACGGTTCTAAACATTGACACCGGGGTTACGAAGGACTACACCACAAACGATTCCGGCGTATACGACACGTCCTCCATTGTCGCCGGCAACTACAAGGTCACCTTCTCAAGACAAGGCTTTACCACGCTCATCCGGCCTTCGATCACGGTCCCCGTTGGGACCCACAACCATCAATGCCCAGTTGGCGGTGGGTACGGTAAGCACGCAGGTGGTTGTCAATACCGATGTTCCCCTACTGAACACAGAGAGCGGAACCATAACGACCACCCTCAACTCAGAGACCCTAGGCAAGCTGCCACAGGTAAGCTCGATAGGGCAGGATTGGTCAAGCTTCAATATTCTGCAGGCAGGGGCCGCGGGTGCGCCGGGGGGAAACCAGGGAGTCGTGGGTGCCGGTACCTCCAATGGCACCATGCTGTCGGTGAACGGCAACTTGCCCTTCAGCACGGTACTCGCAGATGGAGCGGAAACCACTCTGCCGGCCAGCGCCAACTCCGATATCACCGTCCAGGAGGACATTGAGGAGGTGCAGACCAGCAGCTCAGCCTTCAATGCGCAGTACGGCGTGGGCGGCATTCTCTACAACCAGATCAGCAAGGGCGGCACCGATCGCTTTCATGGTTCGGCATACGAGTATTTCCAAAACACGGACCTGAACGCGAACAATTACGCCTTCGGCGCGAATACGCCGACGCCGATCATCCACTTCCACGAGTTTGGCGGTACGGTCGGCGGCCCGATCCTCAGGAACAAGTTCTTCTTCTTCTTCAACTACGATCACATCATCGATAACGGAGGCAGTGCAGCCAGCTTCTACACCGTCCCCACGGCGGCCGAACTGGCTGGCAATTTTGCCGGACTGCCCCCCATCTATGACCCTGCGACCACCACCGTGATCCAGCAGACAGGCACGTACACCTATCCAGGGGCAAGCTCCCCGACCACATGCCCTTGCATCAGCCGCACGGCTTTCCCGGGGAACGTGATTCCCGCTGACCGGTTCGACGCTGTCTCCAAGGCTGCACAGGCTTTATTCCCTGCTCCCAACACCGCCGGGACCGTCTCCAACGGACAAGCAATCAACAACTACACCTATACAGCTCCGAATATCAATCCGTTCACCAAGTTTTTCGGTCGCATCGACTACAACGTTACCCCCACCAACAAGATCAACGGCTCGGTGACAGAAGGAAATAATCCAGGCAAGAATTTCGGCTGGGGAGACTGCCCCATCGGCTGCCAGAGCGGTGATGTGAGCAGGATCAACAGTCAAGTGACAGACGTGTGGAGCATATCCTCGCACGTGACCAACGAGGCGCGGTTGGGCTATACCAACCAGCTTAACTTTTTTGTGCCCTATACGCTCGGCCAGGGATACCCGGCCAAGCTCGGATGGCAGTTTGCCAAGGCGGATAACTTCCCCAACATCCAAATCACAAATTTCAACAACTTCAATGGCAATACCATACTTTCCTCGCAAACCAATGCGGTCTACAAAGAGCATGCGTACGATCCATCCGACGTAGTTACCATGATCGTCGGGAAACACGTTCTGCATTTCGGAGGCGAGTTCCTGATTTTCCAGAACAACTCCACGGCCTGGGGCAACCTCAATGCCGGGCAGTTGAACTTCACCGGGCAATATACATCGCAATATGTCGGCAGCACGACAACTGGTACGCCCTACGCGGACTTCCTTCTTGGGCAGGCGCAGGGTTGGAATGCACAGGAAACGCCGGAGTATGGCGGCCGCGAGAAGCTTCCGCAGATATTCGTTCAGGATGATTACAAGATCAAACCCAACCTGACCCTGAATCTCGGCCTGCGCTACCAGATCCAGACCGGATGGAGCGAGGTCAAGGGCAATGAGGCCTCATTCGATCCGACAGTGCAAAACCCGGTATCGAATACCCTGGGCGCCATCTGGTTCGGATCTACCCACGCAAATGGCCGCACACACCTGCAAAAACCCGTCTACAACACCTTCCTCCCCCGGGTTGGATTTTCCTACCTGCTCAATCCGGTCACCACGATAGGAGGCGGCTTTGGCCTCTATGCGTATAACTGGAGTAATGATATATACGGCGGCGGAATGGGTCAGGCTTTTGGGTCAAAGGGCAGCGTTACCGATTCGACAAACGGCATAACTCCGGTGGTTACGTTTTCCGGATCCGGGTCGACCCTTCCCTACGTATCAAACTCGGCCGCTCCCGGTGCATACAACGGACAGAGCTTCAACTACAACGCGTACCACGAAACTGTCGGCGGCTCCTATCAATGGAACCTCCAGGTACAACGCGAACTGAGTACCAACTTTGTGGCCTCTCTCAAGTATGTGGGAACCCATGGTCATAACCTCCCCTTCCAGGTTGACGTCAACCAGGTGCCGGAAGCCCTGCTTTCAGCGAATGATCAGGGATCGCGGCCCTTCCCCCAATTTCAGTCGCTCAATACCTCCGGCACCCCGGCTAATGAGAATGCAGTCTCAAACTACAACGCGCTGCAGGCTATCCTCGAAAAACGCATGAGCCAGGGTCTCGATCTTGAGTTCAGCTATGTGTGGTCCCACTTCCTGGATGATTTTGACGTTGCAGGTTGGGGAAGCCATGGAGGCGCCCAGTACGTCCAGAACTCTTTTGTTCCTTCTGCGAGCTACGGGAACTCCAACTTCGATATTAGGAACGCATTCAGGGGATACGCTATTTACGAGTTGCCGTTCGGGAAAACCAAGCAATTCCTGAACAACAACGCCCTGCTCGATGCGGTCGTCGGCGGTTGGCAGCTTGCCACTACGATCATTGTTCAGAGCGGTCAACCCTTTAGCGCGATCATGGCGAGCGGCACCAACTCGTACTCGCTGGGTGGTAATAATTTTCAATGGTTTCCCAATGTTATCGGGGACCCTAAACTGCAAAACCGCGGTCCGAAGCAGTGGTTCAATGAGGCTGCCTTTGCCGCCCCAACCCCTGGAACCTTCGGCGACGAGCGCCGGAATCAGCTGACCGGGCCTGCATTCGAGCGGGTCAACCTTGGACTCGGCAAAACCTTCCACTTCACGGAAGGGATCAGTTTAGAGATCCGCGCCGACGCGAACAATGCGTTCAATCATCCAGCCTTCAATTTGCCGAATCAACAGCCTCACTGTATGTCCATCGTCCGGCACGTTGTCTGCCGGGTGCAGTGGATACGGTGCGATTGCGACAGGCACTTCGACGATTACCAGCCTGACTGATCCCGGCCGCACCATGCAACTAAGTGCGCACGTAAAGTTTTAAACACACCCTCCCTCTTGGCAGGTCTCTCCGGGGTACCAGGATTTCTGGTACCCCGTTTTTTTTCTAATGAAAAAGGACACGTTTTGTTTGAATCCGGGCAGGACTTTAGTCGTGCTGTAAAGGATAAACAGAGTTGGGCCTTACAGTCGGCGGAAGAAGTCGCCTCTTTCCTGGCCCGATAACAATTAACAGGGGCTAAAAGCCCAGATCATTTTGGGCCAGTGGTGGCACGACTGAAGTCGTGCCCTGATACAAAGCAAAAACACACTTTCAGGGACTCAGCGTAGGAGAAGAATCTGCAGGTTCTTCTTCGCAACGTCTTAGGGGCGACGACGGCGCACGCGGCTTTTCGCATTGGGTCTTACTGTCTTCCCCACGGGCCCGGTTGATTCGCGGACGATCAATTCAGGGGCTACTGCTATCTGCGGAAACTCCCTGCCGTTAGCAGGGCCGAGTTGCTGGAGTAGCGTCTGCACCGCCAAGGCTCCCATCTGGTGAAGGGGCTGGCGAATCGTAGTGAGACTCGGAGTCTGGAAGGCGGCCTCTTTAATATCGTCGAAGCCCACTACCGACACATCCTGCGGAACTCGTAGCCCCACATCATGTAGCGCACGAATACAGCCTATGGCAGCAATATCGTTGAAGGAGAGGAACGCGGTAAAGCTGCGGTGGTGAGCCAGTAGCTGCTTGACTACGGGATATCCCAATTCCGGAGAAGTTAAATCTTTTTCTAGCTGGATGGTCAATTCCGGCCGGATGGAAAGGCCGAGATCCTGTGCCACCTGAACAATGCCTTGCCACCTGGCGTCGGAGTCGGAGCTATACGGCTGCCCTCGCATGAATGCAATGGTGCGGTGCCCAAGACCGTAAAGATGACGAAGCGATAGCTCCGCGGCCCGGTGATGGTCGAGGACTACGTTAGTAACTCCGTCTACACATCGGTGACCGGCGATCGCAACCACCGGCAGAGGCAGCTTGTCTACCAGGTTGGTATCAATCGTAATTAACCCCTCCGCGCCGCGGCTGATCAGCATGCGAGGATACTGCTCGATAAGATCGGCCCGGTGCCGGTGGTGGGCGATAAAGTAGAAATATTTCTCCTCGAGGAGCCTATCCCCAATCCCGGTCATCACTTCTGCGTGGTAGCCATCGGCCAGGACCGGAACCAAAATGCCGATCGTCATGGTGCGACGATTCCTCAATGAGCGGGCGAGGAAACTGGGTTGGTAGTTGAATTTGAGCGCTGCCTTGCGGATTCGCTCCCGTGTTGCTTCCGGAATAGAGCGTCCAGGCACCTCGTTCAGGACGACCGACACCGTCGTCGGGTCGAGATCAAGGTAAGCCGCAAGCGTCTTAAGACTGACGGGGCCAGAAGCCTGGTCGAGCGTGCGCTTGCCCTTTGTCTTGCCCATTGTGCGGCTGTGACCTCATCCATTCGTTCTCTGTTGATACGAATAGTATCGCCGGGAGGTTCCATAGACAAGGGTTTGTCTAGAGCATTTTTTGCTACAAGGTGCGTTTGAACAAAGGTGTCGCGATCGCCAGGGTTATGATCCCAAAACCAACCAGGAAGAGCAGGTCCAGGCGGATCGCGGTAAAGCCGCCGTCTTTGATAAGAATGGCCTTGAAGCCGTGGACGGCGTAAGTAAAGGGATCGACGTGAGCAATGGCCTGCAGCCACTTAGGTAATCCGGAGATGGGCGAAATCGCCCCGCTGGGAAAGAACAAGAGCGTATTCAGAACGCCAAACATGGCCCGCGGCACCAGCGGGTCCTCGACCCGCACCATCATCAGGAACATCATGCCGTTAAAGGCGATGGAGGTGGAGACGATCATCGCCAGGAGAAGCAACGCCGTCATCGGATGAAATATGACACCCAGGCCGGCTAACAGCGAGCCAATCACGGTAAGACAGATACCGGACAACACCGCCTTGATGGTGCCGGCAAGGTTCAGTCCGAGAACCAGCTCCAGCCTGGTGATGGGAGTTACCAGGTAGCCCTCGTGCACGCCCCGAGCTTTGTCGTCGATATAGAGCATGCCTCCGCCGATCATGACGGCCACATACATGGCGAGGGCCACGGAGCCGGCAAGCAGGTACTTCATGTATTCGACATAGGGATAGAGCTCTACGATTTCGAGCGCGATCTGCTGGACTACCTTTGGTTGAACGACGGGAGCATTCAAAGCGTCGACCAGGGATTGCATCTCGGCTTCCAGACTGCTGCTCATGGTCTGGTCACTGTTGTCGACCACCAGGCCGATCGCCGGAGAATCGCCGGCCAGGACACGGCGCGAATACTGCGCCGGGATGATCACCGCTCCGTCGATTTTGCCCGTGCGCACATCTTCCCGGGCCTTTTGCTCATCGTCATAGGCGACGGTGGTGAAGGTGCGGATATTGACGGCGATGGAGTTAAAGCCCTCTTCGATTTTGAGCGCCTGAGAGCCGCGATCGTAATCGACAACGCCCATCCGGGCTCCGCGTATCTTGCCGCCAAAGGCGTTACCGAGGATAACAAGCTGGACCAAGGGCAGCGTCATCGACACCATCATCAAGGCCGGCGAGCGAAAAAACTTCCGCATTTCCCGTTCCACAATCGCCATCATTCGCTTCATGGTTGCATCCCCGGACGCGGCGGCATCACAAAGCCTAGCGCCTTGACCTGTTCGTCACGAAGCTGGCGCCCCGTGTAGTGCACGAAGACATCGTCGAGCGTGGTGTTCTGCACCGTCAGTGCCTTGATGGCTTCGCCGTATTTGTTCACCATCTCCACCAGCTGGGTGGTGGTGAGCGAACCGTTGGAAGTGAGCAGCCTGTACATGCCTGCGCTCTTTGACTCCACCGCGGTTACGCCGGCCAGCTGCTTCAGCCGCTCAGGCCACTCCGTCGATTCGTGGGTAAAATGCGCTTCCACTACGTTGTCCCCGGGAACGCTTTCTTTGAGCGCCATGGGGGTATCGAGCGCTACCAACTTGCCGTGGTCGACGATGGCGATGCGGTCGCACAGGCGATCGGCTTCGTCCATGTAGTGGGTGGTAATCAGCATGGTGAGATTGCGCGTGTTCTTGAGGTGGTTGAGCATCTCCCACACGGCCACGCGTGAGACCGGATCGAGGCCAGTGGTGGGCTCGTCGAGAAAGAAGATACGCGGATTGTGGACCAGGCCGCGCGCAATCTCGAGCCGCCGCCGCATTCCGCCGGAAAGCGTCTTGGTTTGTGCCTTGCGCCACTTGACCAGGTCCACTGCCACCAGCAGATCATTGATATTGCGCTCCCGCTCCGCTTTAGGAACCTCGTAGAGCTTGGCGTAGATGGAGAGATTCTCTTCGACAGTAAGATCGATGTCGCTGGTGAGCGCCTGGGGAATCACGCCGATGGTGTGCCTGACCGCATCGGGCTCGCGCGATACGTCATGCCCGGCAATGATGGCCCTTCCGCTGGTGAGGGGGATCAGCGTCGTCATCATGCGGATGAGCGTGCTCTTGCCGGCCCCATTGGGTCCGAGCAGCCCGAAGATTTCTCCCTCGGCAACCTCGAAGGTAACGCCCTTGACGGCCTCGAAATCTCCGTAGCGCTTGACGATGTTTTCGACCGCGATCGCCGCCCCTGGCTTGGTCATTGGTTCACCAGTTTGTTCCTGGGTATATAGACTTCGGCCAGCATTCCCGGCACGTAGCGCATTTCGGGGTTGTCGATCAGGAGCTTCAGGCGGACGGTCTTGATATCCCGTTTGCGGCGGCTCACGTCGCGTTGCGTGGCAAAGTCGGCTTCCGCCGATTTGGAAATCACCTTACCCTGGATCGTGGCGCCGCTGGGCATCACTACCCGCAGGCTGTCTCCCAGCTGGACGGCGTCCGCTTCGGTTTCAGGCAGGGGCGCATAGATCCAGGTCTGGGTCAGATCCGTTATGGTTACGATTGGCGTCGACGCTGCAACCACTTCGCCTTGCCGGGCGGCTCTTACGTTGACCTTGCCAGAGATAGGGGAGACGACGCGGGCATACTGCAGTTGGACCTGCGCCTGCTTCATCATGGCCTGCGCATTCTGCATTTCGCCCCGGGTTGCGGCCACGGTCTTGGCTGCGGCCTGGGCCTGAAGCGTATTCGCCACCGCGACATTCAGGGACGCTTCGGCGGCGGCCACATTTGCCTTAGCCGAATCGATTGCGGCCTGCGCGGCGTGCAAAGCGGTGGATGCTTCATCGCGTGACTGGTAGCTCATGATTCCCTGATCGGCCAGTGCGACCGTCCGTGAGGTATCGGCATTCTGATGTTCGTAATTGGCCTGTGCCTGCACCAGGGCGGCCTGCGCGCTCCGCAGCTGCGCTTCAGCATTGGACACCTGGCTTGACGTGCCTCCTCGGGTCTGGCGTTCGGTATCGCCGGCCCCCTGGAGCTTGAATTTCTCGCTGTCCGCGGTCGCCTCGGCTGCCTGATGTGCCGCTGCCAGGTCGTCACTCTCGATGGTGGCGATCAGTTGCCCGGCTTTTACGTCGTCCCCCTCGTCGACGGTCAGGGTTTGAATCCTGCCTGGAATACGCGAGCTGACAACCACTTCGTTGGCATCTACGGTGCCGATCAGCTGCAGATCATTCGAGTGCTGGGTAGAAAAGAAGTACCAGCAGAGAGCGATGATGAATAAGATCCCGATCAGCATAAATATCCGGTTGCGTGGCTTCATAAGTGCTTTCTCCAAACTTGCGCGAGATTTGCCTTGGGCATGGGCATCTCGGCAAGAACGCGCTGGGCAAGCTTCGCGCCACGGGCGCGGTCAACAAACAGGGCATTGCCGAGGAATTGCACCGCGGCCCTGCGCCGGCATTCGATCGCGGCCGGCCGGAACGGATCGAACGGCAGCAATCGACGCATCATGGGCGCACTGAGAAAAAAGAGAACATTTGCGCCGAGCGCGGAATAGACGACCTGGAGCCAATCCATCTGGCATAGCTCGCCGCTCTCGATACCCTCGTGGACGGCTTGCTCTATCTTTCCGAGCAGGGGTTTGAAGACGTTCTTCACCAGCGCGGGCATCGAGTCACTCTCGCCGCGACGCATCCGGACCATTTCCTGCTGCATAAGGCTTTGAAAATCGCGCTGGGTGAGGATGCGGTCGAAGTGACTCAACGCCGTGCGGAGTAGTCGGTCTCCAGCGCTGTGTTTGGGGTCAAGGGCTGCGAATGCGCGCTCCGCAACGGCAGCTGAGACTTCTTCGATGGCCGCGGCGTAGAGAGCGGTTTTGCTTTTGAAGTAGTAGTAGAGGAGGGCTTTGTTGACCTTGGCTGATTCCGCGATGGCATCGGTGCGCGCGCCTGCCAGGCCGTGCGCGCTGAACTCGCGAATGGCCGCGCGCAGAATGGCCTTCCGGGTAAGATCTGCACGCCGGTTCGGATTGAGAGTTTTTGTCGACATTGATTAACCAGTTAGTTAAAATTATACCAGTATGGAGAGGCGGCCTTCCCTCCGCATTTGGGTCGATTTTAAGAAAACCGCAGGTCTAGCTAACTTGTTTGCCAGACAATAGAGATCCGAGAAGACGCTCTTTTTTTATCTCCAACTCCCACAAAACCGTCTTTTTTTTCATCTCCAACTCGCCACAAAAACGTCATCCTGAGAGGCTGTGACTTTTTTGGTGCATCCTGCCAAACAAATTGATTGGTTGGGGGGATGAGGTTGTATGAAGAGACATGGGCAACAGTGGAGAAGCAGGTGTTCAGGAGAAGAGAAGGGTTCGTCTGCGCAAGGCAGAACGTCTTCAGCTGTCGATGGAACCGCATTGCATAGATGATCTGGTGGGAGCGCTTCATCCAGTGCGCACGGTGATGGCGGTAGTGGAAAAGCTGGAGGTGAGTGGTTTTTGCGAGCGGATTCGTGCCCGAGAGGGTCAAGCGGGTCGTGATGCGACCGATCCGCGTTTGCTGGTGGGTTTATGGCTGTATGGGTGTACCCGAGGGATTGGATCTGCGCGAGAGTTAGCGCGTCGTTGCGCAGAGAGCGCGCCGTTCCGCTGGTTGTGCGGCGGAGTGACCGTGAATCATCATTTGCTGTCCGACTTTCGCATCGATCACGCCGACGCATTGGACGAGCTGTTTACGCAGGTGATAGTGACGTTGGTGGACAAGAAGCTGGTGCGAGTGAGCCGCATCAGCCAAGATGGAGTGCGGGTGCGTGTGAGCGCGGGAAGCAGCAGTTTTCGTCGGGAAGAGCGTTTGCAGCAGTTGTTGGAGCAAGCCCGGCAGCAGGTGATGGAGTTGCGTAAGCAGCTGGAATCGCCTGCCGAGTCAGCGGCTGTGACGGCGCGTCAGAAGGCGGCGCGTGATCGAGCGGCGGAGTCGCGACAGCAGCGGCTGGAGCAGGCGATAGCGCAGTTGCCGGAGCTGAAGCAGAAGCAGGCGGAAGCGGCGCAGAGGGCTGGCAAAGGTAAGTGTGGGGATCAGATCCGGGCCAGGCAGCCGCGGGTGAGCACCACGGATGCGGCCACGCGGGTGATGAAGATGGCCAACGGCGGTTATAGCCCTGGGGTAAACGTGCAGTTGGCCACTGATACCCAAAGCCGTGCCATTTTGGGGGTGGAAGTCACCAACGAGGGTTCCGATTCGGCAGGGCTGAGTGAACCGATGCGCCAGCAAGTGGAACAACGCACTGGGGGCAAGGTGGAGCAACACCTGGTGGACGGCGGCTACTTGCGAACAGAGGATATCGTGCAGGCGCACCAGCAAGGGGTAGAGTTGTTCGTGCCCTCCAAGCCGGCAAGGAATCCACAGAATCGGGGGCGGGAGTTGGAACCCAAGCCGAGCGACTCGGAAGCGGTACAAGCATGGAAGCGACGCATGGCCAGCAAAGAGGGGCAAGAAATCTACAAACAAAGAGCTGCCACCAGCGAAACGGTGAATGCCGACTTACGAACTTATCGTGGGCTGGCCCCGTTCACGGTGCGCGGCCTGAACAAAATCAAATGCGTGACGCTGTGGTGCGCCTTGGCTTACAACCTGATGCACTTCAGCAAAGCGTTGCTGAGCTAAAACCCGGCTGCAGAACGAATGCAGAGCAAAACCGGGCAAAAGGGAGAGGATCTGACACTACATGGCACGCAGTACCCTTTGACACGGCACCTCGGGCCGGATGGCCGCTTAGCAGTCCGGCCACTGAAAAATATACCTTAATCCTCTCGGCCTCAAAAAAGCTGAATTAACTCACAGGCTCCGAGCGGAGCGCTCACAGATTCATCGCGTGACCGGCGCTTGGCGGCGCGGAGTCGAAGGACCCCGAGGGTGCTTATCTTAACCATGCCGCTCGGAGCTTTTCAACCACTGAAGCCCGCACTTGGCGGACCCGCCACAGTCTTCCCTGGGGTCGAGAACAAGAACTGCTGGCATCTTGCTATGACCATCAAGTTCGTACCGCAGCAAGATCCTGTTCTCGGGCTTCTGTGGCCGAAAAGCCCTGAACAGCATAGGCAAGATAAGCACCCTCGGGGTCCTTCGACTCCGCGCCACCAAGCGTTGTGTCACACGATAAATCTGTGAGGCGCTCCGCTCAGGATGACGTTTTTGTGGTGAGTTGGAGATAAAGAAAGAGCGTCCTCGGATTTCTATAGTCTGCCAAACAAATTAGTGCTTATGGGACGCAGCCCTGGGCTACCGTGCGCACCGACGAAAAGTCCCGCAGGGGACGGGTCCGCTCCTGAGAGATGTTTTTCGACGGAGCGTAAGCGTACTGGAGAGACCGTTCGCAAGGGAACTATTTTGCCTTTGCTTTAGCCCGCTGCCGGCTCTTCGGTACTTTGCCGATTCTAGGATCGCGGGCGACGATCAGTTCGCAGGCACGCAAAGCCGCTGATTCGAAATCCGGGGCGTCGGCGGGAAGAACCTGCCAGCCCGTAATCTTCCCCCCGAGCAACTGAATGGATCGCATGTTGGGGAATTCGCGGCGAAGGCTCTGGTGGTGCTCCTCAGTGGTAGCAAGCCACACCCCGTTGTCTTCGGCCTGTTTTTGCTTCTGACGAAGCATGAGAACGATCTTGTCGCCAACATAGACAGAGAGGCAGCCGAACATGGGGCGGGTTTCGATGGGGATCTGGGAGACGGCGTCGAGCACAAACTCGTAGGGCACGGGTTTGCGCTGTTTTACCGGAAATGCAAAGGGCGTATTGCGACGGGACTTTTGCATCGCGCCCATGATAGTACGGCAGAGTGTATTCGTTGCACATATAGCCACTATGCATATAGCATGGAGCCATGGCCGACGACATCAAGGCTCTGCTCCCGCTCCAACCCACCACCTTCCATATCCTTCTGTCTCTCACCGACGAAGACCGGCATGGCTACGCCATCATTCTCGAAGTGGCCAGACGCACACAGGGAGAACTCAAGCTGAGTGCAGGCACACTCTACCGTTCCATTCAGCGGATGCTCGAGCTGGGCCTCATTGTTGAGACCAGGACCCGCCCCGCGCCCGAAATGGACGATGAACGGCGCAGATACTACCGCATAACCCCCCTGGGAAAAACTGTTGCGGAGGCGGAGGCAGGACGCCTTCGGGACTTGCTCAAAATGGCGCGCTTGTGCGGAGTCGCGCCCAGGACTACCTGATGAACTTCTATCGATTGCTTCTCCACCTCTATCCCGCGTCGTTCCGGGCGGAATTTGGCGAAGAGATGAGCGCTATCTTTGCCCTGGAACTTGGCCGAAGCAGCGGATTTCACGGCAGATGCGGGCTCTGGCTTTCCGCATTCGCCGAGGTGCTGTGGAATGCGGCCATGGTGCACTGGGAAATCGCCCGACGAGACCTGTACTACTCCGCGCGGTCGCTGCTTCGTTCCCCTGGCTTTACCCTGACTGCGATTCTGCTGGTCACCATCGGCATAGGCGCCAACCTGGCCGTCTTTACTCTGGCGAATTTCGTGTTGCTAAAGCCACTGCCGTTTCCCGGGCCTGAACGGCTGATGAATGTTTGGGAAAAACATCCGGGCTACGCAAGGATGGAACTCTCTCCGGCCAACTATCGTGATCTAAATGCGTCCAGCAATTCGTTCACCGCTCTAGCAGCTTACAACGAAACGTCGGTGAGCCTGGTCGGTCAGGGAGAGCCGCAAAGAATTGAAGGCGCCTCAGTCACTGCGAATCTGTTCTCTGTCTTGCAAACACCGGCGCTGACTGGCCGTTTTCTCAGTACGGATGACGACAAGGCGGGCGCCCCGGGCACGGTCGTGCTGAGCTATTCGTTATGGCAAGCAGCGTTCGGAGGCGATCGAGAGATACTCGGGAAACCCATTTCGCTCGATAATCAGCCCTACACGGTCATTGGGATAATGCCCCACGATTTTCGTTTTCCCACGCGCGAGACACAATTCTGGACGGCTTATCGATTCAAGGAGGAGGATTACCAGGACCGCGATGACAATTATCTGATTGGGATTGGCCGGCTCAAGCCCGGTGTATCGCTCGCCCAGGCGCGCAGCGAGCTCCTACTGATCGCCGCCCGGTTGCGACGGCAATACCCAAGGGAGAACGAAAATGTAGACCTTTCCGTGGTCACCTTGCGCGATGAACTCACCACGGAGTCCCGACTGCTGTTGGTGGGCTTGTGCGGAGCCGCGCTTTGCGTGCTGATCATCGCTTGCGCCAATCTGGCAAATCTTCTGCTCGCGCGCTCGCTGGCGCGACAAAGAGAATTCTCGATTCGCTTGTCGTTAGGCGCCAGCCGTCGTAATCTTCTGCGCCGCCTGCTTTCGGAGAGCCTTCTGCTGGGGTTAGCCGGAGGTATCGGCGCAACCGGAGTCGCCATCGCAGCATTGCCGCTGCTCTCACGCCTGGTGCCCAACCGGCTTCCGGTGCAGCAGGTTCCCCCGGTGGACGTACAGATGTTGCTATTTGCCCTGGGTCTGACTCTGATGACCGTCATCGCTTTCGGCATCGCCCCCGCACTGCAGGCCTGCAGAGATGCAGGTTTAAGCGGACTTAAGGTTGGCGTGCGAACAGGAGGAGCGGGAAGTCAGCGGGGACGATCTGCTGCTGGTGGTTACGGAAGTCGGGGCATCCGTCGTGCTCCTGGTTCTGTCGGGGCTCCTGGTCCGCGCGTTGTGGAGGGTGCAATCGGTGGACCCTGGATTCAGAACCAGCAGCATCCTGTCCCTGCGAACGGAGTTGCCGTTCCCGAAATACGACAAGACCACCACGCGCGAACAGTTCTATGGCAAAGTGCTGGCGGGGGTTCGCAGCCAGCCTGGCGTGGCGGACGCCGCATACATCAGCGCTCTTCCCTTAACCTGGGGCGGCGGCATTTGGCCGGTCCTGGTAAACGGGCGCAGCCAGATTCGCAGCGAAAGCAATGTTGCCAGCATGCGCTTCGTGACTCCTGAGTTATTTTCCACCCTGGGTATTCCGATTAAGTCCGGACGTGGAATCAGTGAATCCGACACCGCAGATCGGCCGTATGTTGCGGTTGTGAGTGAGTCGCTGGTGCGGCGGTACTGGCCACACGAACAGCCGATCGGCCAGCATTTCACTTTCGCTTTTCACGACCGCGAGGTCATCGGAGTGGTCGGGGATATCCGGGCGCGGGGCCTGGAGAGAACCAGTGAACCCCAGGTGTATCTCAGCTACAAGCAGGTTTCCGACGGTTGGTTCAGCCATTATGCACCGAGAGATCTGGTGATCCACTCCACGCAGCCCATGGAGCATTTGCTACCCGCAATCCGGCAGATCATTTACAAGGCCGACCCGGAGCAGCCTATCTCCGACATAAGAACGATGGACGAGGTGGTCGCCGGAGAAACGGAATCGCGCACCATCCAGATGCGGGTGCTGGTTGTCTTTACCGGCGTGGCCATCGTACTGGCGGGTTTAGGCATATACGGGCTGCTCGCGTTCACGGTCTCGATGCGGCAGCAGGAGTTTGGCATCCGCATGGCTTTGGGCGCCGGCCAAGGCGATATATTTAAAATGGTCTTAGCCCAGGGCGCCGGCCTGGCAGTGGCCGGGTTGCTGCCCGGGCTGGCACTGGCGTACATCGCAGCGAGACTCATGGAAAGCCTGCTTGCCGGCGTTCGGCCGGCCGATGCACTTACGTTCTCGACTGCAGCAGCATTGTGTCTCATTACCACGCTGCTGGGGACCTTGTTCCCTGCGCTTCGTGCTGTGCGGGCCGATCCTAGCGCTGTGATGCGTGCCGAGTAGCAGCTATGGCCATGAGCCTCGAAGACGCTCTGATTTCCGTTTGGCGGCAGGTGTTCGCTGAAAACGCGAAAGCGGTGACTCTCGAAGATCAGAGTTACCCGATCCGACGAACCAGCCGATCCAAATTGCGGGAAGTGGATTTTAAATTCGGCGATCAAGCGTTACGCGGCGTGGAGCAAAACCCGAACACCCACTCACGCTGGGCAAAGCTCGCGCGAGAAGGCAAGAAGGTTATGCAATTTCTCGTGGATGGCCGCTACGTTGCCGGCGTCGTCGATGGAAAGGTTACGCTGTATCACTAATTTGAGGCTTGCTGCACGTCGTTATACGAGTGCCACGCCCAGCCCAGGTAGTGGGGGTTTCCGCTCAATGCATCCTGTACCACTTTCAGCATGTCGGGAAGCTGCTGCTGATAGTCAGGGGTGCGCAGGCCTATGGCCAGCTTGGCCAGATTCGCTCCGTTGAGACCCTGGTAGGCCATTTCCATGTATTTCGCGCTGGCCTGGCGAAGCTTGTCTGCCTGGGCTGCTGTGCTCTCCCCGTCGCCTGGGCTGCTCAGCTCGTAGAGCATCAACGTCAGCCGCGGCAAGGAGGACATCAACCCGCGACGCTGATTCAAGTCGCCCTTGAGGAATTTGTTGGGGATGTCGGCGTTTACTGTCATCTGGTTCTGCTCAGCCAAAACGCGAACGGCGTGATAGGTATCCAGCAGGTCGGGTAAGAAGCCCAGGTTCCCTGGCCCCTTGTTTTCCTGGCGCTGTTGCGGTTCCACGTCGAGATGGATGCCATCGAAGCGCTCGCGCGGATGTCCCTGGTTGAAGGACAAGACTTCGTTGACGTGGGCCATCAGCTTGTCGCGGTGTTTGCCAGGCTCATCCGCATCGGTGCTCGACAGCAGGGCCTCGACGCGAATGTGTGAATGATGGAGCAGGCCGATGAGCTTCTCTATCTCCTGTTGCTCCGCCGCGCCACCGTTCTGCGAAGAAAATGAGAGATAAACCTCGTTGATTTGTTGCGACCGGCAGAAGTCGCGTAAAGCCTCGCCCCTGGAGGGCAGGTCGAGAAGGGTTGGCGTCTTCCAGACCCAGAGTCCGTGCACTAGCGGTTCCTGGGCAACCGCGGCGTGTCCAAAGATTAAGGTCAACGAAGCAATTACCGAGAACGCGATCTTCATAGGAGAGTCCTCCTTCGTCCGGCCAAAACAGCATAGCGGATAATCGCGCCCTGCACGTCCTCCTCCTTACTCCATGCATCTACCTACCTAAGGAGATATAACCATGGCTGACGAATCCAAGATCGAAAATCCATCGCGCCTCGAGGAGGAATTTCACACCTCCGAGACAGGTGAGGACAACAAGCTTGATCGCACGGCTGAAAGAGCTGCCGAAAGAGCCGGGAGGAGTGAAAAGCGGTACGACCAGGACCACGATATCTTCACCAAGTAGCCCGGGAAAAAAGTCTTTCAACGAAGGGCATGCCTTTAAAGCCCGTGAAGATCTTTTCGAAATTACCACGCAGATGCATCCACGAGGTGGCTCCCTCACGAGCGTGTCTAGAGAACCCACATTCACTGATCTAGACCCGGAGGGACGGCTGTAGACGTAGCCGCATCGGACGCAGTCCATGGGAAGAGATTCGAGAGACGGACACAGTCGCCGCAGGGACGGCTGCAGAAATTACCCAGGATGCCGTTCCTGGGTAGCAACCTGGTTAACGCTTCAGCCGTCCCTTGCGGGACTTTTCGTCGTTAATGTGCATGGTTCCCAGGACATGCGTCCTGGGCTACTCTCGAGCCGTCCCTCCGGGACTAGATCAGTGAATGGTGACGTTCTCCGACACGCTCTGAAGGCCACACTATTTTCCCGGTTGTAAAATCCAGGCTTCACATGGGCACTGGACCCTCGCTGTTTACCTGCTCCAACCTGCGGTCTAGAATGACGATATGGTAAATATTGCTTCGCTAGGGCGCCGATGACCTTTCCCGAGCACGAACTCCATTTCTTCCAGAGGTTTGGACTGACCGGACGGCTGATCGAAAGGTGCCTGGGCGAGGCGCTTTCCGCCGGTGGCGATTTTGCCGACCTGTACTTCGAATCCATAGCGTCTACTTCCATTTCGGTCGACGAGTCGCTGGTGAAGTCTGCCAGCCAGGGGGTTAGCGCCGGCTGCGGTATTCGCGTCTGCTCCGGAGACCGCACCGGTTATGCCTATACCGACGACCTCTCCGCCGAACGGCTGATGCGTGCCGCCCGAACCGCGGCCCTGATCGCCGATGGGCCCTCCAAACAACAGGTTGCCGGCTTCCGCGAGACGCCGAAAGCGAGCCTCTACCCCATCTCCGCCGCCGATGCAGACGCAGGGGTCGCTCCCAAGCTGGAACTGGTGATGCGCGCCGATCGCGCAGCCCGCGCCTACGATCCGCGTATCGTGCAGGTCCGCGCCGGCTACAACGATGAGCTTCGTCACATTCTCGTCGCCGCCTCCGATGGTACCTTCGCCCACGACACGCAACCGCTGGCCCGCTTGAACTGCTACGTCATCGCCCGCGATGGGACGAAAAACTCGCGCGGCGGGTCTGGAGGTGGTGGGAGAGTCGAACTGAGCTTCTTTGAAGGCGACAAGTCTCCCGAACACTTCGCCCGGGAAGCGGCCCGCCAGGCCATCCTGCAACTGAATGCTGTTCCCGCTCCGGCAGGCGATATGGAGGTTGTTCTGGGCCCTGGCTGGCCAGGCGTCCTGTTACATGAAGCGGTGGGCCACGGGCTTGAAGCCGACTTCAATCGCAAGAAGACCTCCGCTTTCGCCGGCCTCATTGGCCACCAGGTCGCCAGCTCCAAGGTGACCGTGGTCGACAACGGCACCATGCCCTCGCGCCGCGGGTCGTTAAATGTTGACGACGAGGGCTCGCCTACGCAGGAAACCGTGCTCATCGAAAACGGCATCCTCAAGGGCTACCTCAGCGATAAGCTCTCCGCCCGCCTCATGGGCATGGCCGACACCGGCAACGGACGCCGCGAAAGCTACCAGCACATCCCCATGCCGCGCATGACGAATACCTACATGCTCTCGGGCGAAGACAGCCCGGAGGATATTGTGCGCAGCGTGAAGCGGGGACTCTACGCGGTGAATTTCGGCGGCGGGCAGGTGGATATCACCAGCGGCAAGTTCGTCTTCTCCGCTTCGGAAGCGTACCTCATCGAGGACGGTAAGATCACGGCTCCGGTACGGGACGCCACGCTCATCGGCAATGGGCCGGAAGCGCTCAAGTATGTCTCCATGGTGGGCAACGATCTGGCCCTGGATGAAGGCATCGGCACCTGCGGTAAAGACGGACAGAGTGTCCCGGTTGGCGTAGGCATGCCCACCATCAAGCTCGACCGAATGACCGTGGGCGGCACGGGCAGATAAATGTCTACAGCCACACCTATCTCCGCGGCCGAAAGCAAGACAGACATGCAGCAGCTTGCGGCTGATGTGGTGGAGCGCGCGTTGGGTGCGGGAGCCACGGAAGCCGAAGTAGTGATCCGCGAAGGGGATGAGTTCTCTACCCTGGTCCGCCTGGGGCAGGTGGAAACGCTGAAGGAATCCGGTGCGCGCGGTATTGGTCTGCGCGTCTTTTTGGGCTCCAGCGGGTCGTATCGCACCGCGAGCACGTCGACCAGCGACTTCTCCGAGACAGGCCTGGCCCATATGATTGCCGGCGCGGTCGATCTGGCTCAGGTCACGTCACAGGATCCCTTCGCCGGCTTGCCCGAACGGGACGCCATGGGCCAGATAGCCGGCGAGCTCGATCTTTACTACGAAGACGTCTACTCCATGCCAACTGCCCAGCGCATCGAGCACGCGAGACGCGCTGAGGCGGCGGCTCTCTCCGCCGACCCGCGACTGAAGAAGAGTGACGGTGGCAGCTTCGACGCGGCGACGGGGCATAAGGTCATGGCCAATTCACGCGGCTTTGTGGGTGAGTATCGCCGCTCCTATTGCTCACTTTCCGCCATGCCTATCGCGGAGACGGAGCAAGGTGGAATGCAGCGGGATTATTGGTTTTCGAGCGCCCGCACGCTGACCCGGCTCGATTCTCCGGAGAGTATCGGAGCGGAGGCAGCCCGGCGCACGCTGCGCCGCCTGAATGCCCGCCGGGTTGCGACCCAGCGGGTGCCGATTATCTTCGCTCCCGAAATTGCCCGGTCGCTTATCGGCAATATCTTTGAAGCCGCCAATGGGGACAGTATTTATCGCGGCGCCTCCTTCTGGACCGGCCAGTTGGGCCAGAGGGTCGCCAGCGAAAATGTAACCGTGATTGATGACGGTACGATGCCCGGCCTGTTCGGCACTGCGCCGTTCGACGGGGAAGGTCTGCCGACGCGGCGCACCGTCATTGTCGAAAACGGCATTCTGAAAAACTACCTCCTGAATACATACACCGGACGCAAACTCGACATGCCGAGCACCGGGAACGCTTCGCGCGGGCTGGCTGGAACTCCCGGCATCGGAGCCGGGAACCTCTTTCTCCAGAACGGCACTGTTTCGCCGCAACAGCTGCTCGCCGACGTGAAGGTTGGCTTCTATATCACGGAGCTGATGGGTTTCGGCGTCAACATGGTAACTGGCGACTATTCCCGCGGCGCGGCCGGCCTGTGGATCGAGAATGGCGAGCTAACCTTCGCTGTAGAAGAAGTGACCATCGCCGGCAACCTGAAGGAGATGCTGAACAACATCACCGCCATCGCCGACGACCTGCAATTTCGTGGAGCGGTTGCCTCACCCACCCTGCGTATCGACGGAATGACCATCGCCGGGGAATAGGGCTGGTTTTCTATGAGAGCCGGTCTTGCTCATTCCATCCGCTTCGACCCGGCCGATCCGACTGCCAGCCTGGCCGGGCTTCCGGAAGCCCCGGCTGTTTTCGCGCTCTGCGCCGCCGACCCCGCGGCTGAACCCTACCTCAGCAAGACCCCCAATCTGCGCCGCCGTCTTATGCGGTTTCTGCGCGGGCCCCAGTCTGGTGTCGCGTCCCGGCGCCTGCAGCTGGCACACATGGTCGACCATATCGAGTACAGCGTCACCGGCTCGGAGTTTGAATCCTCCTTGTGCCTTTATCAGGCTTCACTGCACGTTTTCGGTGACCGGGCGCAAAAGCGGCTGCGGCTTCGCCCTCCGGTCTTTCTGCGCATGTCGGTCGACAACCCGTATCCGCGGGTTTACGTGACAACCAGGATCAGCAAGACCGCGGCCAACGCTCTGTTTGGTCCGTTCCCGTCGCGAACCGCAGCCGAGCGTTACGCGGATGAGATGCTGAACCTGTTTTTGCTGCGGCGCTGCACTGATGATCTCAACCCCGATCCGGCGTTTCCTGGGTGTGTCTATTCTGAGATGAAGATGTGCCTGGCGCCGTGCTTCAAGGGCTGCTCCGATGAGCGGTACCAGCAGGAATCCGCTGAGGTGTTCGCCTTTCTTTCCACGGGGGGCGGCTCGATGCTCAAACGGTTAGAAGGCGAACGCGACGCCGCCTCGGAGGCGATGGAGTTCGAACGCGCCGCGGCCATCCACCAACGGATGCAGAAAGTTCAAAGCGTGGCTCACCTGGCCAGCGAGGCGGTGCACCCCCTGTCGCAGCTGAGCGGCATCCTGGTGCAGCCGTCGCCCGAACCTGGCCATGTCGCGCTCTTCGCTCTGCGCCGCGGGGTGTGGAGTGGACCTGCGCTCTATTCCATCGTTGGCATGCGGCTGGCGAATGAGCGATCCGGGTCCAGTTCCCTCTTCGCTCATCCCGTTGCGCTGGAGCCCGTTCCCCTGGAGGGTCCGGCTGTGGGGCAAATGGCGAAAGATCTGCTGGAGTCGCGACTCGAGGAGGCTTTGTCGGTGCTCGCGCGGTCCGCCCCGAAATCCGTATCTTCGCAGACACTATCGGACCACGTGGCGCTCTTCACGCAATGGTTTTACCGGCCCGCGGCGCGGTCCACAGGGGAAATGCTCTTTGCTGGAGCCGACGGGGAGGTAGCACGCAAGCCGCTGCTGCGCGCTATTTCCCGAGTGGCCGCGCGCGCCAACAGCGCCAACCCGGAAGAGCTCGCCAAGCCTCCGATCCAATGGCACGCGTAAGAAAGTGGAACCCAAACTGGGACCAGGAGACTCCTGCTACACTGGGGGCAACTTGAGGAGGAATCATGGTTGAATTGGTGCCATCCATCCTCTCCGCCGACTTCTCGAAGCTGGCCTTGGAAATCGAGGCCGCCGAGCGCGGTGGTGGCTCTGTTATCCATATCGACATCATGGACGGGCACTTCGTCCCCAACCTCACCATGGGGCCGCCGGTGGTCAAGTCTCTGCGCAAGGTCACCAATTTGCCGCTCGACTGCCACTTGATGATCGATAATCCAGTTGATTTTATCGCTGAGTTTGCTGAAGCCGGAGCCAACTGGATCGCGGTCCACTATGAAGCCTGCCGCCACCTGCACCGCACCCTGCAACTCATCGCTCAGCATGAGATGGAACCCGCCGTGGTCATTAACCCGGCCACGCGGGTCGATTTTCTGGTCGAAATCCTGCCCATGGTGCACCATGTGCTGGTCATGAGCGTCAATCCGGGTTTTGGCGGCCAAAAATTCATTCCCTTTTCCCTGAACAAGATCCGGCAGCTGGCCGAACTCCGGTCCGACCTGGATCTCAACTTTAGAATCGAGGTCGATGGCGGGGTGGCCCACGACACCATTGCCTCGGTGGTCGAGGCCGGGGCGGATCTGCTGGTCGCCGGGAGCGCCGTTTTTGATTCCGGGCACCCCGAAAAAGAGGCCCGGAAGCTCCTCCAACTGGCGCAGGAGGCGGAACAACGCTCCCAGGGCCAAAATTTCCACTCCAGGCGGGCCGCCGCCATTTAACATTCAGTAAGTAAGTAATATGGACCAAAGGCTCCCTGGTGGGGCTTCCGCCCATGAGGTGCTATGCAGCGTTTTCTATTCCGGATCACTACCCTGTGTCTGCTTTGCGCGCTCCCCGCGTGCGCTCAGTTCGGCATCTTCAAGCCATCCAAACCAGCGACCAAGCCGACGCCCAACGATCCGCTCGCCGGCAACGCCTCCAAGCAGCCGGATAAGGAGCTCTTCGATAAGGCCATGGGGGCCATGAAGAAGGGCAAGTTTGACGTGGCCCGGCTGGATCTGCAGACACTCCTAAACACTTACCCGGAATCCGAGTACCAGATGCGGGCCAAGCTGGCCGTCGGGGATAGCTGGTTCAAGGAAGGGGGCACCGCCGCCCTGACCCAGGCCGAGGCGGAGTACAAGGACTTCATCACCTTTTTCCCCAATCAGCCGGAAGCGGCCGAAGCGCAGATGAAGGTCGCCGACATCTACTACATGCAGATGGAAAAACCTGACCGCGACCCCAAGAATGCACAGCAGGCGGAGCAGGAATACCGCACCATGATCCAGCAGTTCCCTGACTCCACCTTTGTGCCCCGCGCCAAGCAGCGTCTGCGGGAAGTGCAGGAAGTGCTGGCCGAGCGCCAATTCCAGGTGGGGACTTTTTACGCCTCGCATGAGAACTGGGCGGCGAGCATTGCTCGCCTGCAGACAGTTACCGAAAGCTATCCTCTCTACAGCCACAGCGACCTGGCGCTGATTGGGCTCGGAGACGCGTATGCCGCTGAGGCGCGCTACGTTCAGGGTTTGGCGCAAATCAATCCCAAGGCCAAGCAGGAACTGATGAAGGCCTACGATGACCAGGCTGCGGACGCCTACGCTCGCGTAGTCACGCACTACTCCATGGCGGCGCACGTTGAAGATGCCCGGGAACGCCTGATCGCGCTCAATCGGCCCGTGCCCGAACCAAGCAAAGAAGAACTTGCCGACAGCGAGGCGGAAGAGCAGAGCCGAACCGGTATCGCCTTCAAGGATCGCGTCATGATTCTGGTCAAGCGTGGGCCGGTGACGGTGAACGCCGCTCGTATCGGCGAACCGACCCTGACCGACCCTCCGGCAGTCACGGCGCCAGACGTCCACAAGCGAGACGCGGCGCTCTTCACCGCGGCCCTCAACAACCAGCCGCTCCCGGCACCAGCAGCATTGGGCCCGGCGCCCACTGCAGTTCCGAGCGGAGATGCGTCGGCACCCGCACCTGCTGCTGGTGGGACGCTGCAATTGGAAAATGTGCCCTCCGCGGATAGTGGCGCGCCGACGAGCGGGGGACCTGCGATCGGGGCAAGCATCGTCAGTACGGGTCAAGGTGATGCAGGTCAGGCTCCAGCGGCCTCGGGTCCGCCCACCTCGACGCCCGTCGGCCCTCCCGTAACCCCGGAAGGCGCAGCCGCCGCGGCGGCCGCAGCGGGAGTTCCGGGCGCGCAGAATACTGGCGGATTGACGGCGGTTGGGCCAACCAATAACCAGCCCTTGCCTCCGATAGAAAAACCGGCAGAGGCTCCGGCACAAACCAACGATGTGCCCCATCCCGCGCAGGTGCAGACCGGCACTGATGCCGGCACCACCGCGACCAACGGCAAAAAGAAGAAGCCCCAGGCGCCCAAATGTAATACGAACGACGAATCTTGCAGCAAAGAAAAGAAAAAGAAGGGCCTCGACAAACTCAACCCGTTCTAAGGGGCTAAGGGCTTTCGATGCCTCAGAAGCTTTAGAGTCTGCGTGAGAACTCTGCACTGAGTCCCGAAGGGACGGCTGAAAGTAGCCCAGGACGATAGTCCTGGGTGAACATAAGCCATTCGATCAGTCCCGCCAGGGACGGCTGAACATTGGGGCTAATATTTCAGCCGTCCCTAGCGGGACTAGTCCAGATTCGTGGCGGTTCACCCAGGACTACCGTCCTGGGCTACTTTCAGCCGTCCCTTCGGGACTCAGCGCAAAGTTCTCACGCAGACTCTAAAGCTCGGGAATATTTGCAACCGGCACGACTAATCGCGCCGTAATCCAAATCCGAGCTTTTCCGTAGCCTCGGCCCAAACCCTCAAAGACGCGCACGCAAGACGCCCCCATGCCCCGTGACCTCCCCAAAGCCTACGACCCTGCCGCGATCGAAGATCGCTGGGCAGCCTACTGGGTCGAAGAAGCGCTGTTCGACCAGCCACGCACAGACGACCCTACCTCCGCGCCTATTTTCACCATGTTGCTGCCCCCGCCGAACGTTACCGGCCGGCTGCACATGGGGCACATGCTGGAACACACCGAGATGGATATCCTCACTCGCTGGCGCCGCATGTGCGGAGATCTGACGTTGTGGATTCCCGGCACCGATCATGCCGGTATCGCCACCCAGTTGATGGTCGAGCGCCAGCTTGCCGAAGAGCACAAAACGCGCCAGCAACTGGGACGCGAAGCCTTTGTCGAGCGCGTCTGGCAGTGGAAGCAGCATTACGGCGCCGCCATCCTCGACCAGATGCGACGGCTGGGCACAAGCGTGGACTGGTCGCGCGAATACTTCACCATGGATGCCCCCCGCTCCGCAGCCGTTCGCGAAGCTTTCGTCCGGCTGTATGAACAGGGGCTCATCTATCGCGGCGCCTATATCGTCAATTGGTGCCCGCGCTGCCAGACCGCTATCTCTGACCTGGAAGTAGTCCACGAGGAACAGCAAGGCAAGCTGTGGGAGATTCGCTATCCCATCGTGGGGGAGCCGGGCTTCGTCACGGTGGCGACTACGCGGCCCGAGACCATGCTGGGCGACGTCGCCGTTGCCGTCCATCCGGATGACGAGCGCTACGCAGCCTTGCACGGAAAAATGCTCCGCCTGCCGCTGACCGGGCGCGAGATCCCTGTCGTGACCGACAGCTGGGTCAGCCCCGACTTCGGCACCGGCGCGGTGAAGGTAACACCCGCACACGACCCCAACGATTTTGCCCTGGGGCAACGCCAGGGCCTGCCTTCGATCAGCGTGATGGATGAGACGGCGCACATGAATGCCGCGGCCGGAGCCTATGCCGGGCTCGAACGCCACCAGGCGCGGCAGCGCATTCTGGCCGATCTCGAAGCCCAGCATCTGCTTGCAGGAGTGCGCGACCACGTGAACTCCATCGGCAAATGCGACCGCTGTAAGACGGTGGTTGAGCCCCTGCTTTCGACCCAGTGGTTCATCAGGATTCAGCCGTTGGCCGACCCGGCGATTGCCGCGGTGGAGCAGGGCTACATCCGCTTTACGCCGGAGCAATACGCCAAGACGTACTTCGAATGGATGCGCAATATCCACGACTGGTGTATCTCGCGCCAGCTTTGGTGGGGCCATCGCATTCCGGCCTGGCACTGCGCGGCGTGCGGGAAAATCACTGTGGCGCGCACCACTCCTGAAGTGTGCGCCCACTGCGGCAGTGGCCGTATCGAGCAGGAAAAGGATGTTCTGGACACCTGGTTTTCCTCCGGCCTCCTGCCCTGCTCCTCCCTGGGATGGCCGGAGCACACACCCGATCTGGACGCTTTTTATCCCACCCGGCTGCTGGTGACCGGCTTCGACATCCTTTTCTTCTGGGTCGCCCGCATGATCATGCTGGGCTGCCATTTCATGCTTGAGGAGCCGCTGGCCGACGGAAGCAAGCGCACCCTCAAGGACGCGGTGCCGTTTCGCGAGGTGTACATCCACGCCCTGGTGCGTGACGCGGACCGGCAGAAGATGTCCAAGACCAAGGGCAACGTTATCGACCCCATCCAGATCGTCGAGCGCTTTGGCACCGATGCGGTGCGTTTTACGCTGGCCGCCATGGCCTCGCCCGGCACCGATATTGCTTTCAGTGAAGACCGCACCGATGGCTATCGCGCCTTCGCCAACAAAATCTGGAATGCCGCGCGCTTCATCTTCATGCAAATGGAACGAGCTGCGGAGGCCGGGATTGTGTGCGACCTAAGCCAGCTTGAGGCCGGGAGCGACACGCTCGAGGCTCGCTGGATCGTTTCCCGGCTGCATCGCACCGCGGGCGAGATCAACCAGGCGTTGGGGGAGTATCGCTTCCACGAGGCGGCCAATACACTCTACCGCTTCTTCTGGGGCGACTTCTGTGACTGGTATCTGGAAGTTGTCAAGCTGCGTCTGGACTTCAGTGCTTCTGCCGCGGGCGCACGGTCGGCGATCGGCACACTGTTGGCGGTATTCGAATCGGCCCTGCGTTTGCTGTCTCCCTTTATGCCGTTCATCAGCGAGGAGATCTGGCATGCGCTCTACGAAAATCACCCTCCCGCCAGGTCCATCGCGCTCACGCGGTATCCGCAGGCCCGCGCCCATCTGCTGGACGGCGCGGCCGAGCGGCAGATGGAGCGGATGCAGGAGCTGATCGTCGCGGTGCGCGATATGCGCCGCCAGCTCGGGGTGGAAGAAAAGGCTCTCGTGCCTATCGTGCTTCGGGTCGCGACCGAAGAGCGGGCCGGCATCGAACAGAATCAGGACATCATCGGACGCCTGGCTAAGGTTTCGGCCATTGAGTTTGTGGAAGCCATGCCCGAGGGCACGGCAGTGCGCTCCGCCCCCGGATTTGATGTGGCTGTGGTCTATGAGCGTACGATCGATGTTGGGGTAGAGTGTGAGCGCCTAAACAAGGAGCTGGCCCGCCTGGAGAAGGAAGTATCCAATGCCGATCGCCAGCTGTCGAATGAGGGTTTTCTCGCCAAGGCTCCCGCGAACGTGGTAGAAGGACTGCGCCGCCGCGCCGCGGAGCTGAGTGTGCTGATTCCCAAGACCCGGGCTGCGCTCGACAGTCTCAACTGCGGCAACTAGAGGGCTACCCAATGGATTGGAAGAGCAGGCGCGTTGAGGCCACCTTGGAACAAGCCCTGGTAGAGGATCGGGCGACCAGCGACGTCACCACTGCCATCACCATCGAACCCGGGCTGCGGGCTTCTGGCACCGTGCTGGCCAGGCAGGATTGTGTGATCTCCGGGCTGGGTTGTATCCCCCGCTTTTTGGAGATTTTCCTCCGCCTGGATAAGAAGAGCACCGGCCGGTTCGAGGTCATCAACCACCCCGAGATGTTCGACGGTGTGCGGGTCAAGAAGGGTCAGGCGGTAGCAGTGATTCGGAGTAATGCCCGCGCCATTCTGGCCTGTGAACGAGTCATCCTGAACCTGATGCAGCGGATGAGCGGCATCTCCACCACCACCCGGCAGTACGTGGATGCGATTGCCGGAACCAGGGCCAAGGTGCTCGATACCCGCAAGACGGTTCCCGGACTTCGGGTGCTGGATAAATACGCGGTGCGCTGCGGCGGGGGCGAGAGCCATCGGATCGATCTTTCCGACGGCATTCTGATCAAGAGCAATCACATTGCTCTCGGGGGCGGCATCGCCAAGGTCATTGCCCGCGCCATTGCCGGACGAACGCCGGGGCAGATGGTTACCTGCGAGGTGCACAATTTGACTGAGCTGGAGCAGGCCCTGACTGCGGGCGCGGAGTCGCTGCTGTTGGACAACATGAGCCCCGCCGAGACTAAGAAGGCGGTGAGCATGGTGCGTGGCGGCGGCCATGCCATCCCACTCGAAGCTTCGGGCGCGATCACGCTGGAAAACATCCGCAAGTATGCGCTTGCCGGTGTTGACTACATCTCCGTCGGCGCTCTGACTCAATCTACGGTTGCTGTTGAGTTGAGCATGCGGGTGACCACGGATATTTTCTAGAGTGATCTATGCCAACGGATCATTGGGTGCCCCACATCTCGCTCGTTTTTCGCGAGATGTGGGATGCCGCGAATCTTAACGTCCTTTGCCATTGGAGCCGGAAAGCTGGGAGTTTAGTTCCGTGGTATCCCACATCTCGCGAAAAACGAGCGAGATGTGGGGCACCCAATGATCCGTTGGCAGAAGTGAATTCTAGACTTTATGCCTGATCCCTCCGAAGAAGACGGTTACGATCTGCCGGCACTCGACGTTGCATTGGCCGGGACGCCCTTTGCCGGCAATATTCGCTACTTCCCTTCTATTCATTCCACGAATGTGCTGGCCATGCGTGAGGCTGACGATGGCGCTCCGGAAGGGATGGTTTATCTGGCCGACGAGCAAACCGCGGGACGAGGCCGCGGAGCCCATGGCTGGCACTCGGCTCGTGGCGCCGGCCTCTACGTCAGCGTCCTGCTGCGCCCGCGGGTTGCGCCTGCGGACATACTCTGGCTTTCGCTGGCCGCAGGTCTCGCGGTGCGTGAGGCGGTGCGCCAGGTCACATCGCTCGAAGCCGATATCCGGTGGCCCAACGATCTACTCTTCGGCAAGAAAAAATTCTGCGGCATCCTTACCGAGTTGAACGCCGAGGTCACCCGCGTGCGCCACTCGGTGGTGGGCATCGGCATCAACGTTCACCAGGAAAGCTTCCCCGGTGAACTGGGGCTCATCGCCTGTTCGCTGCGCAGCGAAACCGGCAGATCGTGGCCACGGCAGGATCTGCTGATCGCTTTGCTACAATCGCTGTATCGGGAAGCGCAAGCGCTCAGTGCGGAGACAAACGGCGCGGCCTTGAACATCCTCAGCCGCCTCGAAGGCGCTTCTACCTGGATTCGCGGCAGGCACGTGCATGTAGACGAAGGAGAAGGCTACTCCGGCGTCACCGCAGGCCTTGACCCACGCGGCTTTCTTCGGGTGCGCACACCCCAGGGCCTTCAGACCGTACACTCCGGCGGCGTCCGGGATCAATGACGGAAAAGTCTATGCTGCTCACCCTCGACGTAGGCAATACAAATACGGTCCTCGGCCTTTACCGGCTGGCCTCCAACGAGCTGGTGACTCACTGGCGCATCAGCACGCTCAGGACCCAAACGGCGGACGAATATGGCGTGCTCTTTCTCAATCTTTTCTCCATGCGGAAGGTGGAAGCCACTGAGGTCTCGAGCATCATCATCTCTTCCGTGGTGCCGCCTCTGGAGTCCACACTGCGCCAGGTGTGCGAGCGATACTTCAACCTCAAGCCCATGTTTGTGGAACCTGGCATCAAGACCGGCATGCCCATCCTGGTCGATAACCCGGCCGAGTTGGGCGCCGACCGCCTGGTCAACGGCGTCGCGGCCTTCGCGCGCTATGGTGGCCCCTGCATTGTGGTCGACTTCGGTACCGCGACCACCTTCGACGTGATATCAGCCAAGGGCGAATACCTGGGTGGAGTGATTGCGCCAGGCCTGGCGATTTCGGCCGAGGCACTCTTCGCGCGGGCGGCGAGGCTATCCCGGGTGGACGTGAAAAAGCCGGCCAAAGTGGTCGGCACCAATACCGTCGCGCACATACAAAGCGGGTTGTACTACGGCTATATCGGCCTGGTGGATGGCATTCTGGAACGCATGTTAAACGAGACGCGGAACCCGGATTCACCGGCGCCAAAGATCATTGCCACCGGCGGCCTGGCACGCCTGGTCGCCGAGGATTCAAGGTTCATCGAGACGATCGATGACATGCTCACGCTCGACGGTTTGCGCTTGATTTACGAGCGCAACCGCGTAGCCAAGGTCAAGCACAGCCACAGCGAAGCGGCCGGAAAGCACGTTTAACGCATTCGTGCAAAATTATTTCAACTACTTTACTGAGATTGAAGAACACTTCCAGCGCCGCCGAGGATCGCTGCTTCTGCTTTCCACCATCGACTGGGCGCTGATCGAGACCTGGCGCGAGGCGGGCATCCCACTGGCAGCTGTGCTTCAAGGCATCGACGCTGCTTTCGACAAATTTGACGCCAGGAAAAACAAATCTCGCGTGCGCCGCGTGAACGGCCTGGCTTATTGCGCCCAGGAAGTTATCTCCGCCATGGAAGCGATGCAGGACGCCGCCGTCGGCGCTACCCCTGCACGGCCCAGCACCGCGGAGCAGGGCTTTGAACAGGAACGGATTGCAGCCCACCTGGAGGCAGCCGCGCAGCAGCTCCGCGCGGCGCCTTCATTTGCCGAGATCGCCGATCGCCTGCAGGCGCTCGCGCACGAAACAAGAAGCAGACTGCCCCACCTCGAGGAGCTGGAGCAGTCCCTCACCGTGTTAGAAGAAAAGCTCTTCGCCATCATCCTCACCACCACGCCGGAAGCTGAGTTGCTCGCGCTGCGTCAACAGGCCGCTGCGGAACTGGCTCCTTACCGCAGCCGCATGCCGGCTATGCAGATCCGCCAGGTGGAGCAGCAATTTCTGCACAAGCGGCTGCTGGAAAAACTCAACCTGCCGCGGTTGAGCCTGTTTTATATGAGCCAGGGATGAAGCTGCGCATCGAGAAAGCAATCTATGGCGGCGATGGGCTGGCTCGCGACTCTGGCAAAACGATCTTTGTTCCCGGGACGCTACCCGGCGAACTGGTGGAGGCCACGATTGCCGCGGACCGCCGCAGCTTCGCTACCAGCGAACTCAACACCATCCTCGAGCGTTCGCCGGAGCGTGTCGTGCCCGGCTGCGAATACGTTCCTCGCTGCGGTGGCTGCCAGTATCAGCACGCAAACCCGGCGTTCCAGTTGCAGATGAAGCTGGACATTCTGAAGGAGACGCTGGCGCGAGCGCATGTCCCGGTGCCGAGTGAGATCGCGAGCCTTGCCGGGCCAGCCTGGGGCTATCGCAACCGCATCCGGCTGCATGTGATGAAACGCGCGCTTGGCTATCGCCAGCGCGGATCGCACAAACTTTTGCCGGTCACCCACTGCCCCATCGCTGCTCCCCTGCTGGAACAGGCTATCGCTGCCGTCGCGCGTCGATCGCGGGCCTCGAGAGCCTGTGCGATGAAGTGGAATTCTTTACCAATGGCGAGCAGGACCAGCTGCTGGTCTCCCTTTGGCCCGGTCCGGGGCAGCGACTCCGCGAACGAGCCCTGGAACGTACCTTGGAAGCTTTCGCCGAGCAACTAAGGGTGGAGATTCCAGCACTCACGGGCGTGGGGCTCGTTCTCGCCCCAAACCATGATGCACTGGGGGCAGCGCTCTCTCACCTACACGGTCTCTGGAATCCCATACCAGGTAAGCCTGGGCAGCTTCTTTCAGGTCAATCGGTTTCTGCTGCCGGAACTGCTGCAGCTGGCGGTAAAGGACAGATCGGGACGGCTGGCCTGGGATCTCTACTCCGGCGCCGGTCTCTTCGCCCGAGCGCTGGGTTTCGAAAACGTAACCGCGGTTGAGTCGGAAGGATTTTCGGCTGACGATCTAAAGAAAAATTTAGAAAGCAAGCCACACCGCGTTATCCGCTCCAGCACGCTGGATTTCCTGCGCAGCCCGGCTGCGGCGCAAACAAAGCCCGAACTCGTTTTGGTGGACCCGCCTCGCGCCGGCCTGGGCAAGGAGATCTGCTCACATCTGGCGCGGGTTGCGGCCCCGAACATTATTTATATTTCATGTGACCCGGCAACTCTCGCCAGAGACTTGCAGCCATTGTTACAATCCGGGTACTTCGTACAGACGATGAATCTGGTGGACCTGTTTCCGCAGACGTTCCACCTGGAGACTGTTACTGTCCTTGCCCGGGCACAGTAAGGACGAAAAACATTTCCAGGAAAGGTTCGCGGAACTGCAGATCCCTCCACTACGCTGCGCTTCGGTCGGGATGACAAAGGGGAAGGCGACTACTTCCACTCAGAGCAGTCAATGGAAGGGGTTGATGTGAAAACGAGCTCTTGAGCCGCCGTCAGCTACTTTCCATGGGAGCGCCGCCCCTCCCCTTTGTCATCCCGACCGAAGCGCAGCGTAGTGGAGGGATCTGCGTTCCGCGAACCTCTCGTGGAAATGTTTTTCTGCGGTGGTTGTTTGCGGGTTAAGGAGATAGGCTATGGGAGCGCGGTTCGCCGTCGTACCCTGGAGCGGCTGTCCTTCGCCACCGCGCCGGCGCTCTATGGCGCCCTTTGGCTCTCCGGCGGCATCGTGATAGCGGGTTACTATCTGGATAAGCCCTGGCGTACTCATCGCCGCCACTTTGCTGCTCGCTTTGATCTCCGTCATTGCTGCGCGAAAAGCTATTCGCGTTGCCCTCCTGCCCCTGGCCTGCACATGGCTTTTGCTGGGCCTCTTGCTCAGCGAGATTGAGCCCGCACCCAATCCGCAAACCCAGCTCAGCTTGATCGCGGACGCGGGCGGCGTTACCGCCGTTGAGGGTCGAGTCACTCGCACCACACCCATCCGACTCACCCAATCCACGCTGCCCTTTGGCAATACTGCGCGGGAAGAACAGAGCGAGAGTCTGGATCTGCGGGTGGCTTCCGCGGACGGCCGCCCCGTAACCGGAGGCCTCCGGGCCACGCTCTACGGCCCAGCGGATCACCCATTCCCTGCCATTCACTGCGGCGACCGGATCCACGCTCTGATCGCGATGCGCTTGCCTGAACGCTATCTCGACCCGGGTGTTTGGGATGCAACCGCATGGCTGCGCCAGCAGGGCATCGGGGTGGTGGGCTCGCTCAAAGTTTCCGCCGTCACGCTGACGCCGGGGCACGGACACGGCGGCTTTACCTGCTGGCTGCATTCCGTGCAGCAGGCCGGCAGCCAGCGATTGATTGACTTCGCCGGCTCTTCCACAAGCTCACGCCTGCCGCGGTGGATGCTGCTCAGCTACGCCGATGCGGGCATGCTGAGCGCCATGATCCTGGGTGATCGCACCTACCTGGATCACCAGGCCCGGGTGGGCTTTGAACGTACCGGCTCCTTTCATCTGCTGGTGGTCTCCGGCATGCACCTGGCGATCTTCGCTGGCTGCATTTTCGGGCTTGCTGCCTTACTGCGACTGCCTCGCCTTTGGTCAACGGCCGTGACCATTGCGTGCTCATTCGGCTACGCTTTGCTGGCCGGCTTTGGCGAACCGGTGCAGCGTTCTTTCTGGATGGTGACGCTCTATCTGCTGGCGCGCCTGCTGTTCCGTGAACGCAATAGCCTCAACGCGATCGGCTTCGCGGCACTCTGCCTTCTAGCCCTGGACCCCCGCTCACTGCAGGGAGCCAGCTTCCAGATGACGCTGCTCTCGGTGCTGATCGTCGCCGGGGTCGCTGTGCCGGTAGCTGAGCACACCTTTGGCCCCTACCTGCACGCGGCGCAGAACCTGGGGCTGATCGTGATCGACCCTGACTTGCCGCCCCGGATCGCGCAGTTTCGCGTCACCCTGCGGCTCATCGCCAGCCACCTGCAACCTTTTGTCGGCCGATGGCTTGCCCGCATCCTGCCCCCGGCATTCGTCCGTCTCATACTGCGTATCTTCGAACTGCTGCTGGTCTCGGCGCTGATCGAATTAGCCATGTCGCTTCCCATGGCGATCTATTTCCACCGCGTGACCGCGCTCGGCTTACCCGTCAATCTGCTGGTGGTGCCGCTGATCGGTTTGGCCCTTCCCTCCGCCCTCATCACTTTTGCCACCCTGCTGTGCTGGCCTTCGGTGGCCATTGTGCCGGCAGCTGTGACGGCGGCCCTGCTGCACACTATCAGTGGAATTGTGCAGCTGTTCAGCGCCATGGGCGCGGGTGACATTCGCATTTCGAGCCCGGGGACACTGGCCATCGTTGGCGGCATTGTGCTCATCGGCCTCGCGGTTTGGGCAGCGCGCAATAGCCGTTTTCCGGTGTTGGTTCCCATCGCGGCTCTTGCCTGTTCCGCGGCGTGTGTCTTTTATCCCCGGGCGCTGGCCTACCATCCTGGTGTGCTCGAGGTCACGGCTATCGACGTTGGGCAAGGGGATTCTTTGCTGCTGGTCTCGCCCCAGGGAAAAACCCTGCTCATTGACGCCGGCGGTCCCACTGGTGGAGGCTCCCAGGACTCCAGCGGTAACTTTGAAATCGGGGAAGACGTGGTCTCGCCGGTATTATGGTCGCGCAATATCCGCCGTCTCGATGCCATCGCTCTGACCCACGCGCACAGCGACCACATGGGTGGAATGCCTTCTGTCCTGCGCAATTTTCGTCCCCGGGTGCTGTGGGTGGGGACCAATCCAGGCATCCCCGCCTACGAGGCACTCCTGACCGAGGCACAGCGGCTCGGCATTCCGGTCGAATCCATGGCGGCCGGCAGCCGCTTTGCGTTTGGTGGTACGGCGGTGGATGTCCTGGCTCCGTCCATCGATTACGTCCCGGGCCCGGCTGCCAGCAACGACGATTCGCTGGTGCTCCACGTAAGTTATGGACACACTTCGGTGCTGCTGGAAGGGGACGCCCAGGCGGCCAGCGAGCAGCGGATGCTCGCCGAGGAGCTCCACTCCGACCTTCTGAAGGTGGGCCACCATGGCAGCGGACGTCGACCACTCCCCGCTTTCTGGCCGCGGTGGGGCCCAGCTATGCTGTCATTTCGGTCGGCCACCACAACCCGTATGGCCATCCCAAAATGGAAATCCTCGACCGCCTGCAGGCGGACCGCGTCCGGACCTTTCGCACCGATGCCCTGGGCGCCACGTCGTTCTATCTCGATGGAAGCTCGGTGAGCGCCCGGCCCCTGGCCTCCAGGTAATCACCTTTTTTTGTATTTCCCTGCCGCCGGTTCCGGTATACATTCGCAACAAAGCAAGGGAAGTAAAATCAGGAGGAAGGGTTTTCCAAATGGGGTCAAGCGAGTCCGATCGCAATCACGAATCTTCCTGCCACACGCTCAGTTCACCACCTTCCGCCCAGTCCCCCCAGGAAAAAATGGAGGAGCAGCGTAAAATCCGCCGCCTGCAGATGATGATGGACATGGTCATGTCGGTCATCAGCCAGGACGGCAGCCTTACGGTCGATCAGGCTGCGGAACTGGTAGCCGACAGCAAGAAAGCTGCGCTGGCCATGTTCCCCGATAAAGAGCTGGCTTACAACATCATCTACAAGCCCAGGCTGCAGCGGTTGATGCGGGAGCGGTACCGCATTCAATAACGAGTCACTTCGATGCCATGCTGACCAGGCGCATGGTGATGGTTCCCCAAAAAAGCCGGGCGCGCATCTGCACTGGCATATGACGGTCGTCGTCCGTGTACCAGATCCAGATATTACCGCGGTTCTTGACCACTCCGGCATCGGCTATGGGTTGGACGCGGATGGTTTGAAAGGTTCCGGCAAGGGTCACCACTTGTTCGCGTGCCTCGGCCTTCATGGTCACGTCCACCACCCGCATGGCGTCCGCCAACGGCATGCGGAAGCTGCCTCCTGGTTGTAGCGGTTGCGAGCCGCCGTAGAAAATAGCGGACATCAGGTCGGTCACGCAGGGCGGAATGGGCGCTTCCTGGTGCTTGCTGGTTCCGGTGACTAGATTCTTTTCTTCCAGCACTTGCTTGCCTTCGAGAAATCGCAGGGTGCTGGTTACCTGCCGTCTGCCCTCCTGGAGCTGCTTGGCAAAGCTGGAGGAGCAGCCAGTGGCGCGATTGAAGTAGGACTCAAAGCGATCGTTGACGCGAAAAAGCAGATTGACGGCGCCGATCGACTCGCCGGTGGCGATGATGTGCTGCATGCTGCCCACCTGCTCCAGGTGGAAGGTGGCCGTGCCCGCGGGAAAGACCCGCCAATCTACCGAGTAGGTGAGGGTCTGTTTGGCGGGGAAAGAGAAATTTGCAGTTGGAGGAAGCAAGGGAGGAAGCGACTGCGCTACGGCGGTCAGCGCCCAAAAGCATGCCACGCGCGCGACAAGTCCGGGATACCTTATCACCGTCAACCCACCCCAACGAATCAATGGCGGAGCCACAGATCAGCCACTAAGACAGCGTAAACGGCACAGGCACCCAAAAGTGAATTGAACTCGCGGTGCTGAAGGTAGAGCGCACCCGAGAAGCTACCGTCACCTGGGATTCCCGCAGGTGTAACCCTCGGTAGCAGGCGAGGCACGCGCTGGGCATAGCTTTCGTAGGCGGGAAAGGTGGAGCGTAGAAATTGTTCTTCTCCATAGATGGTGGGCGCATAGATGAGGATGAAGAGTAGCGCCAGGAGCAGGGTGATCCAAAGGCTGCGCGAGGCGGCGGCAAAACCGAACGCCATCAGGATGGAGCCAAGATAGAGCGGATTGCGGGTGTAGGCATAGGGGCCGGTCACGGTCAGCTCAGTGTTCTTCTTCACGTAGCCCGAGGCATAGGCGCGCAAGAGGAGTCCGGGCACTACCAGCAGCAGACTCCAGGCCAGCGAGGCGGCGCTGGGCCGGGCTCTCCACAGATAGAAGGCGGCAAAGAGGAATCCTGCCGGCACGCGAATGCGGCGCGCTATTTTGCTCCAGCTAGCCAGCATTGCCCGCCACCCCCTGTCCCTGCTGCGGATCACGGGTGCCCCACTCGCTCGTTTTTCGCGAGATGTGGGATACCACGAACCTCAACTTTTCGCATGTGGCGCCCACAACTCGCCGGTCCAGAGCAGTGGTATCCCACATCTCGCGAAAAACGAGCGAGAATGGGGCACCCATGGTTCCTCGGCAAGGACAGATCCCCGGTGAGGTTGCTCATTGCTTTTTCTGCAGCAGTTCCTTCGCCGCTTCGACCACTTGCTGCGGAGTGATCGTCAACAAGCCTGCCTCCGGCTCCTCGTGCCGGGTGTGATCGCGCTTGCTTTCGGGGTGCCGCAGCACTCGGAAGGGCACGCCAAAAGGGCCGTTCCGGCTGGGGTCGGTAGGCCCATAGATTCCTACTACCGGCTTGCCTAGCGCACAGGCCAGGTGCAACGGGCCCGTATCCCCGGCAATGACCAGGCAGACCCGGCGGGTAAGAGCGATTAGCCGCTCCAGAGTAAACTGCGGCGCCTCGGACTACGCCGCCACTGGCACGCACCACCTCGGCAGCCATCGCCTGCTCCTCGGGGCCGGCATTCACCAGTACCATGCATCCTTGCTGGTACAGATCCCTCGCTACCGCTCCGTAGCGCTCTGCAGGCCATCGTTTTGCTCCCCATCCCGCGCCTGGGCTCAGCAGCACCACTGGCCGGCGGGCCGCCTCTCGCAGCTCCTGGTCCACCCACAGTTCCGCCTCGCGGTTGACCGGAAGCGAGGGAAGAATCGGGGATAGCGGTTCGCCTGCAGCCGCGGCGCAGACTTCCGCCGCTTGTTCGATTACGTGGACGCCGTTGGTTGGAACCCGTTCGCCGAACAACCAGCGTGCGGCCCATTCGCGGGGGTGGTCTTCCCCAATCATCCGCGGAGCGCGGGCCAGCCGTCCGGCGAGCGCGGAACGAACCGCTCCCTGCAGATCGATGCAGATGTCGTAACGCTCGGCGCGCAGTTCCTGCCGCAAAGCGCCGATCTCCCGCAGTGTCTCGATGCGGAAGGGTGAGCGAGCCCAGGCTTTTGCGTTTACCAGGTGGATGCGGTCGGCACAGATAAGAGCGCGCCAGCGGGGCTCGACCGCCCAGCCCAAATACCACTTTGGGCGGGCCTGCCGTAGAGCGGCAACCCCCGGCAGGGCATGCAGAATGTCGCCCATCGCGCCCAGCCGCACAATCAGGACGCGGGTTTGTTCATCGTGCGGTGACAATGAGTGATTTTCTCATATGGTCGAGGACCGCACCCTCGTCTTCGAGTTCTACCGTGAGCGCTGCCGTCTGGAGCGGCGCCACCTGGTTGAGGCGCAGCCGCATGGCAGAGTCCAGCTTGACTTCATCCTTGCCCGTGATCACAAACCCATCACAGCCGAGGCGACGGCCGAGCTCTGCCAGGCGGTCGATGTCGGCCGCTGTATAGCGATGATGATCGCGAAAGCGAACCCGCTCCACCACCTCAGCTCCAGCCGCTCCCAAGGCCCGGAAAAATTCATCCGGCCGCGCGATCGCGCAGAAGGCAACCGCCCGCTGCACAGGGCTGTCGAGCGCCAGGGTGCGCCGCACCCGCCAGAAGCGGCATTCCTTGCGTGCATGCAAACGGAGCTGGGACTCGAGGTCTTCATCTTCGTAACGGAGCACGATCACATCGGCGCGCCGCAGCGAAGAGAGCGGCTCACGCAGCCTTCCCACGGGCAACAGACGCTGGCGAAGATCGCTGCGGTGCATGACCACGATGTCCAGGTCGCGCGCCAATTGGCGATGCTGAAATCCATCGTCCAACAGATGGACGCCCTGTCCTCCGCTTTCGCTTTCGGCCAGCAGGCCGGCTTCATGGCGGCTGGCTCCGACGTAAACCGGCACTCCGGTCGAACGCGCGATCAGCAGGGGTTCATCCCCAAATCGATCTGCGCTCCCGCCGATATCGACGCGCTCTGCCGTCTGCTGGGATCGCCCGTAGCCTCGGGATAAGACGTCGGGACGCAGGCCCGCCCCTAGCAGCAGCTTCGCTAGGCAGATCACCAGCGGTGTCTTACCCGCACCGCCAACCGAGAGATTGCCGATACTGACTACGGGCCAGCCCAACCGCTGGGCAGGCATGCGGTCAAAGCGCGCATTCCTGCGCTCGGACGATCGACCCATACACCAACTCCAGCGGGGCCAGCAGCAGCGGGGTCATGAGGCGGGTAACAAGCCCAGCAGGGCGGTGATAGCTCGCCCAGTCGCGCCGGATTGATGGTGGAACACCTCGAGCGCCCGCACCCCCAGCGTGTTGGCCGCATCAGGATCGGTGAGCAGATTCTCCAGCATGGGCACCAGCGTTTCCCGGGTGGCCAATTTCAACGCTTCGGCCTGTAGCAAGGTATCGATGATGGCCCGGAAGTTCGCATAATGCATGCCCATCACCACGGGTACGGCGAATTGCGCCGGCTCCAGCGGGTTATGACCTCCAGCCGGAACCAGGGTCCCACCCACGAATGCGACCGAGGCCAACGCATACACCGAGGCCAGTTCGCCGATCGAATCCAGCAGAACCACGGTGCCGGGTTTTATCTTTGCCGGCCGCTTCATCCAGTTAGAGCGGCGCACACTCTGCTGATTCCGGTGCTTCAGCAGCTGGGCCACCCGCCCGAACCGCTCCGGATGGCGCGGCGCAAGAATCATGACGCAGTCCGGGACGGTTTTAAGCAACTGCTGAAAAGCATCCAGCAGGATCTCCTCTTCGCCCTCCAGCGTGCTGCCGCACACCAGTACGCGGGTTCCGGGGGCCAGCTTCTCGCGCAGGGTGGTGGTGATCGCCGCCGGCTCGGCGCTTCGCACGTCGAACTTGAGATTGCCGGCGAAAGAAACCCGGCCCGCGGGGGCACCAATCGCCTTGAACCGCTTCACATCCTCCTCACTCTGCGCCAGCATGATCGAGACCCCTGCCAGGATTCCTTTCCAGACCGAGCGCAGTCGCATATAGCGCGTCAGGGAGCGATCGGAGATCCGTCCGTTGACCACCGCTACCGGAATCGCAGCACGGCGGCATGCAGTCAACAGATTAGGCCAAAGCTCGGTCTCGACCAGCACCAGCAGCACGGGATCCAATGCCCGGAGGTAGCGGCGCACGATCCAGGGAAAATCCAGCGGGAAGTAAAAAACATGGTTGACGCCGGTACGTTCCCTGGCCAACCTCTGCCCGGTGCGGGTGGTGGTCGAGAGCAAGACGCGATATTGCGGGGCGCTGGCGCTCAGCTCATTCACCAGCCGGCTGGCCGCCAACACCTCTCCCACCGACACCGCATGTACCCAGATGGTTTTTCTTGGGTCGCCTTCTCGTAGCCGATCGGGTACCCAGCCCAGGCGCTCGCTGAGCCCTTCGCGGTACTTGCCGTTGGAGGCCATGGCCAGCAGCCAATAAGGCAGCCCCAATGCCACCACTACGAACAACGCGAAGGTGTAGATGATGAGCGCCACGGGCTAGCCCTCTTTACTCGCAATAGCGCAGAAGCTCATAATCGGAGGCGGGAATGTCTCGCCGATTCGTTTTTGCTGTGTGGTTCTTCGCTGTGCTGCTCTCGTGTCCGCTGTTGCTGTTCCGGGCCCGTGCCGCCGACCATGCAGCGCCTCCTGCAGGGGTGGCGACCAGCTATCCGGCGTTTGACCTGCATCCCGCCGAGCAGGTCGCGATTGCCGCCGAACCCTACGATACCCAGGAAAAAGCCTCGATCTTCCGCATCAAATATCTGCAGTACGGTTTTATGCCCATCCGCATCATTGTTACCAATAACGGAGATAAGCCCATCTCCCTGATCGATGCGCGCATCAACTTCATTACTGCTTTCGGGGACAAGATACCTGCTGCCGAGCCGGAAGATGTAGAGCGCCGCCTTGGGGGTGTGAAGCGCCCGGATGGCGGCTACAAGCTGCCTGGCCCCTTGCCGCGAATCGGCAACAAGTCCTCGACCAAGAACAAAGACGTCGATGAGGACTTCAAAACCTTTGAATACGCCGCGATCGCTGTGGAGGCGCACACCACCCGCGCCGGCTTTCTCTTCTACGATGTGGAAGGGCTGGCCAATCCGCTGGTGGGAGGCAAGCTCAACCTGCGTATGCTGCGTAATTCCGACGGCAAGGAACTCTTCTACTTTGAGATTCCCTTCGATAAATACCTGCACGGCGCTACGGCTGCGAACTAGAAGCAGAATTACTCGTAATAGGTTGCCGTGGTCGCGTCCGTCTCCCAGATGGTGCAGTCTTTGACCGCAACCCGGCCGCCGGTCATCTCGCGGAGTTGGCGGTTGGTTTCGTCGTAAAAGTACCGCGCCAGGTTTTCTGCTGACGGGTTGAGTTCGATGAAAGGTTCAAGATCATTGAGCATCTGGTGGTCGATGCGATCGATCACCGGACGCAGCACTTGTTTCAGCAGCTTGAAGTCCAACAGCAGGCCGGTCGCGTCCAATTCCCTGCCGCGCAGGGTGAGACGAACCTTGTAATTGTGGCCATGGGGGTTCTCGCATTTGCCACGATAGTTGCGCAGATAATGGCCCGAGGAGAAGCCCGATTCGACCGTAACTTCATACATACTTTCCTGATTGTAGCTGTTTCATTTACGCCGGTTTTTGCGGCCCAGATTGGCGAGGCCTTCCTGCAACTCCCTTCGCATGCGCTCCTCGCTCCTGCGCTCCACCTGTTCGAACATCGCGGTCAATATTCCGGCCAGAGCGGAGACCAGGGAGGCGAGAAGGAAAACCAGGCCGATCATCTTCCATAGGGAACCGTTGACCGGCAGGCCAGGCTGGAAGGGGTTGGGCACCAGGCTCATGCCGCAGGAAATGACTGAAAACAGCAGCAGTGACGCTGCGAGCAGATAGAGGTTCCGGGACATTGCGCCTTTCATACGAAAGCATCACTCCAGCGACAGTCCAGTATCACTCGGCTGCGCTCCAATATCACGATTCAGGGAATTTATGCGCCAAAAGCGCTGTAAGCGTTGGAAGTTACTTTTTGGTTACGGTAGGTCCGGGCTTTAGCTCGGACATCCAAGCGGCAAATTGTGTGGCCTTCAGACCCTGAGGCACGCTTTTCATGGAATTTCCGCAGAGGAAAAACCGTACCTCAGGGCCTAAAGGCCGATGGCTTTTGAGTATAGGTGTCCGGGCTGAAGCCCGGACCTACCCGGGAGCGACCGGGATTGACCATGCTTCAAGCTTCCGCGAAGAATTTTTCTACGTCCGCAATGTCCCGGGTTAGACGGTAGGGTGGCAGGCTCTCGAGAAAAACCTTTCCGTACCTTTGCCGTTCTATCCGCGGATCCAGGAGCACGAGCACACCACGGTCTTCGAGCGAGCGGATCAGCCGGCCGAAGCCCTGCTTTAGCGTGATCACTGCCGCCGGCACCTGGTAGTCGAAAAAGGGATTGGCTCCATTGGCCGCGACCGCCTTCATGCGCGCCGAAACCACCGGGTCCGTCGGCACAGAGAAAGGTAGCCGGTCGACGATCACGCAACTCAACGCTTCGCCCTGCACGTCCACTCCCTGCCAGAACGACGAGGTTCCGAAAAGCACTGCGTTGGGGGTGTTGCGGAACTCCTCCAGCAGCGCTTTGCGGGGCGCCGTACCCTGCAGCAGGCATGGATAATCCAGCTCCGGGAGCAGGCGCTCATAGAGGTCGCGCATCTGCTGATAGCTGGTAAACAGACAGAAAGCCCGGCCGCGGGTAATGTCAAGCACTCGCCGGATGCTGCGCGCTGCCTGCACGCCAAACGTGGGCTCACGCGGGTCCGGCATCCCAGGGGGCAGGTACAGTAACGCCTGCTCCTCATAGCGGAAATGGGACGGCACCACCAGTTCCCGCGCATCGCGCAAACCAAGCCGCTTTCTCAGGTGAGCAAAACCACCCTGCACGGTCAAAGTCGCAGAGGTGAGAATCACGCTGGGGTATTGTTCGAAGAGCAGCTCGGAAAGCAAATCGGAGACGTCGATGGGGGTCGCTTGCAGATAAGTATTACGCGCACCCTGACGCAACGAGGGTCCGCCTCTGCGTTCGATCCAGAAGACGGTGTTGACACTCTCCGCCTCCATCAGGAAGCGCAGATGTTCGCGAATGTCGGCCACCCGCTTCTTCAATCCCAGCGATTCTTCCACGCCGCGCAGCCTCTCCAGCTCCCCTTCGAGCCGATGCAAGGCGTTCATCACCGCGAGGTAGACGTCACCGTGTTCCTCTAGGAATTGTTCCCGCTGCTCGAAGGGCATACGGCCTTCGGCCTGCAAACCACTACCCCGCGGAAGCGCGCCAAAGAACATCCGCGCCCGCTCCCGCAGCATGTCTCCACAGCCCTTTAAGGCGGTGGAGTGCGCTTGCCTGGCGCGCAGCACCGTTTCTACATCGCGCACCAGCTCTTCCAGACGGACGTTGCTCAGGCTGATACCGAAATAGCTGGACGCAATATCTTCGAGCTCATGGGCCTCGTCGAAGATAACGGCCGCGGCTTCCGGCAGCACGCCTGCGTCGGGAGCCGCCTTAGCCTGCTGCTTGATGGCCAGGTCGGCAAAAAAGAGATGGTGGTTGACGATGATTACATCGCTTTCGAGCGCCCGCCTGCGCATCTCGGTGATGAAGCAGCGCTCATAATCGGGACAGCTTTGCCCCAGGCAAGCCTCGCCGCGCGCATCGAGCTTGGACCAGACCTGGCTCGATTCGGGCAGCGCGTCGATTTCTACCCGGTCCCCGGTCTGGGTGGTCTTCTCCCAGGCGGCAATTTGCTGGAACTGGTCGATCTCTTCCAGGCCGTTCAGAATGGGCTGATCGCGCAAGGCATACAGCTTATGGCGGCAGAGGTAGTTCGCCCGGCCCTTCATGTAGCAGACGCGCAGCGGTCCCAGCAACGACTCGAGAAACGGCACGTCGCGGAAAAACAGCTGTTCCTGCAGATTCTTGGTTCCGGTCGAGATGATGACTCGCTGCCCGGTACGCAGCGCGGGAAGCAGGTAGGCGAGCGTCTTGCCAGTCCCGGTGCCGGCTTCGACGATCAGATGCTTGTTTTCCTGCAGGCTGCGCTCCACCGCCCGGGCCATATCCAACTGGCCCCGCCGGAACTCGTAAGGCAGCGAGGAGCGCGAGAGCATTCCTCCGGGGGAGAAGAAGTCGTGCAGCGAAGGCAACGGCTGAGCGGAGATGGTGGCGGTCGACAAAGGCAAGCCCGGTGAAACTCTAAGTCTACCGTTATATGAAAGACTAAAAGTGACCATGAAGCCAGTAAAGGGAACCAAAGCCAGAAAGCCCAAGCCGCACTCGCTGGGAGGAAAGCGTGCTGCGGTGGCGAAAGCCGCGCGCCGGGCGACGCCAGCCACCCGCGGCCAGCACTCCCGGGCCGAGGTCAAGCGGGCGGAAGCGGCAAAAGCCGCCGCCGAAGCCAGCGCAGCGGCGCGTTTAGGCAAGATCCGTAAACGTCCCGTCCCGCATCAGGGACCGATGGTTCGCATCGATGCGGAGCTGCCCGATCCGGCGGCGCCGGCAGCCCCCGTTATCCGACGCGAGGCGCCCATCGACACTTCCGGGTGGCCGGTGCTGGCCATTGTCGGCCGCCCCAATGTAGGTAAATCCACACTCTTCAACCGCCTCACCAGCTCTCGCCGTTCCATCGTGGGGGATGAACCGGGCATCACCCGCGACCGGATTTACGGCGAGATCGAATGGTCTGGTCAGCATGCGCGGGTGGTCGATACCGGTGGAATCCTTCCCGACGAGCCGGAGTTGATTCCCTCGGAAATCTTTCGCCAGGCACGAGTCGCGCTCGATGAGGCCGACTCCATCGTGATGGTGGTGGATGGACGCACTCCGCTCGCGGCTCCCGATTATGACCTTGCCCGCCTGCTCCTGCGCGGGGGCAAGCCCCTGCTGCTGGCGGTCAACAAGATCGACACCGAGCGCATGGAAGAACAAACAGCCGAGTACCGCCGGCTGGGGATTCGCGAGATACTCCCCATCTCCGCAGAGCACGGAGTTGGTATCGGCGAGCTGCTGGATCATGTTTTCGCCACTTTTCCCGAAGCGGAAAGCTCCGTTGCCACGCCGATGGAAGAGGAGGTGGCGGAAGAGGGCGAAAGCCGGCACCGAACCCATGGTGAGTTCCAACAGCACGAAACCTCGATTGCCATCATCGGCCGCCCCAATGTGGGCAAGAGCACGCTGCTCAATGTCCTCACGGGCTCTTCGCGGGCGATTGTTTCGCCCATCCCTGGAACGACTCGCGACGCGGTGGATGAGGTGATCGAATATGACGGTGGTCTGCTGCGCTTCGTCGACACGGCCGGGATCCGGCGCAAGGGCAAGACCAAGATGATGGCGGAGAAGCTCTCCGTTGTGATGGCGCGCCGCCATCTGGAGGCGGCCGACGTCGCGCTGCTGGTGATCGATGCCACCGAGGGGGTTACTTCTTCCGACGCCACGATCGGCGGCTATGCGCACGAGAGCGGGCGCTCCGTGATCCTGGTGGTGAACAAATGGGACCTGGTGACCAGCGGACGAACCGACGGCAAGCCGCCGGCCGACAAGGAGATCTTCGAAGAGCAGTTACGCAAGGTGCTCAAGTACCTGGCCTATGCGCCGGTGGTCTTTATATCCGCGGCAGAGGGTAAAAACATCCATACCGTGCTCAAGCTGGTGAAAGAGGTGGCGGCCGAGCGGCGCAAGCGTGTCTCTACGGGGCAGATGAACCGTTTTCTCGAGAAAATCGACTTCCAGCGAGCCACGGTGCCGGCGGCCAACAAAATGCGGATCTTTTACATGACCCAGGCCGCCGTGGCCCCACCTACCTTCGTCCTATTCACGAACAGGCAGGTCAAGTTGCACTTCGCCTTCCAGCGTTTCCTGGAAAACCAGATTCGTGCGGCTTTCGGCTTTCGGGGTTCCCCAATCTGGTTCAAGGTGCGCGCGAGAGAGAAGTAGTGCACCTTTCTTGCTATTCCCCGACCCTTTTTTTCATGGGATCGTCGATGAATTCGCTATCGCGTTCATCGTGGATGAGCAAGGAGTAAGTGCCATGTGGAACTCCATTGGTTCTTGGTTTTGTATCATGGGCCTGATTATTGGGCCTTTCTCTATCGGCGTCCTTTTTGAAGAGAAGCTGCAACGGGCCAACCGTGAATTAGGCTCGCGGCTCCGCAGGTACTAGAGCAGTTTCGCAATTACTGTGGTCTCATAAGGATCGCGAGGAGTGGTTTTCCTTGAGAGAAAACCACGAAAAGGCCTGTCGCTTCGGTCTACACCAATTGCGAAACTGCTGACGCCTCCCTGCCCCAGGGGATCGCCTTCCATTCATCTGCGAAGCGGGAAACTAGTCCCTAATGGGCTCCAGCCGTCCGGCGGGACTGCTCCGATTATTCCAGATTCAGGTTGCTGGCGACGCCAATGTAAAGCGTGCCTGTGATGGCTGCCGAGAATGTGGATGTAGCCGCCAGCCATAGCAAGATGCCAGCAGTTCTTGTTCGCGGCCCCACCGTGGCGGGTGGGCCAGGTGCGGGCTTCGTGGTTGAAAAGCTCCGAGCGGCATGGGTAAGATAGGCACCCTCGGGGTCCTTCGACTCCGCGCCATCAAGCGCTGTGTCACGCAATAAATCTGTGAGGCGCTCCGCTCAGGATGACGTTTTTGTGGTGAGTTGGAGATGCAAAAAACTCTTGCGGGACTGGACCGCGGGAACCGCCGTTCACGGTGTGTTCTAGTGCTGTGCCCCGTCCCGCGAGAAAGCGATCGTTTGGTCTTCGCCCGTCTTATTCGGCCCACGTACCCCGGATTTCCTGTCGAGGTTGGTGACGTTGACGAACTGCATGCGACTTTCCTTAATGAAAGTCGCACACCGGTCGTCACTGGTGCCGCGTAACAGGAAATCCGGTACGCTTTGGCGAACGTGGAGCACCCGTCCAGTTTTATTGAGTTTTATGTAGTAGTTTTGCTTATGGAGAGTGAGGATTTCCATGAGCGGAGCGAAGTGTTCCCACGCAAAAGATCATGTCAAAAACGTTAAGCCGCATACCAAGGGCTGTGAGGAATGTCTCAAGACGGGAGACAGCTGGGTTCACCTGCGGATGTGCCTGGAGTGTGGCAAGGTCGGTTGCTGCGATTCGTCCAAGAACCGCCATGCTACGGCCCACTTTCACGCGGCCGGGCATCCGATCATGCGCTCTGTCGAGCCCGGGGAAGACTGGCGTTGGTGCTATATCGACGAGACGTATCTCAACTAGGCGACCTCTTCAAGCTCAGCGCGCAACTCAGGCGCGTCCGCCTTGTCTTTGATGAGAATCAGCGCAACGCTGGCCACAATCAGTGCGGTGCCCAAGAGCATTCGCGGGGTTACCACCTCACCTGCGAAAAAGTAGCCCAGGGCCACAGCCACCACGGGATTGATATAGGCATGGCTGGCGACGCGCGTGGCAGGCATACGGCCGAGCAGCCACACGAAAGCGCTGAAGCCAACCAGCGAACCGGCAACCACCAGGTAAAGAAGAGCGCCCACGGCCTTTTCGGAAATGTGCGGGAAGGGGTGCATCTCTCCCGTCAAAGCAGAAAGAACGAGCAGGATTGCTCCGCCAAACATCATCTCCGCCCCGGCGGTAATTCCCTTGGACTTAGGCAGCGGGAAGACGCGGGTGAGCACGGCCCCGAGTGACCAGGCGGTGCCTCCAGCCAGGATCGCGGCGCAGGGCAGGATGGCAACGTGCTGGGCATTGTGCAGCAGAAGAAGAAGGACGCCGGCAAATCCGACCACGATCGAAACCAGAAGGCTCCAGCGAAAGCGCTGCTGACGAAAAACAAAGACCTCGAGCGCGATCGTGATGAGCGGCAGCGTCGCTTCGAGCACAGAGGTAAAACCGGAAGGCACATACTGTTCCGCCCAGAACACCGCGCCATAGGTGATCACGAACATCAGCGAGCCAATCGCTATCAGACTGCCCCATTCTTTGCCCGAGGGACGCGGCCGTCCACAAAAACGCATCACGGCGTAAAGCAGGGTGCCGGCCAAAAAGAAGCGCGTCCCCGCAGCAAAGAGGGGAGGTACCTGCTGCACCGCAATACGAATCGCCAGGTAGGTCGATCCCCACAAAACGTAAATGGCCGCGAAAGCGAGAAATACACGGAAGTCGAGCCTCGTCTGTTGCTTCGCCGGTATAACCGTTGTAGTTGCCATGACTGGTTATATTGTAAACCACTTCTGAGTAACCCTTGAAACTATTTTTGAGAGTTATAATGAAATCCATGAGCAGGCCGTTTCCGGAGCCGTTTAAGTTGCATGCCGGGCACCCGGCGCTCGAGCTGGTCAATACCCTGGACTTGCGCTTTTCGGCGAATGCCGAGGAGCTGATTCCTGCTTATAGCGATCTTCTCCGCCTGACAGCGCAATTGCGGCTGCTGACCGCGGATCAGGCACGAAAACTGACTCGCACCATCGACGCAAAGGATGCCCAGCGGGTGCTGGCATCCACCGTAGAACTGCGCGAAGCGCTGGCAGCGGTTCTCTACGGCCGCATTGACGGTGGCAAGCCACCAGCCGCGCAGGTGGAAACGCTGGAAAAGCACTTTCATGCCGCGGCCCTGCACCGCAGGCTCCTTGCGGGCAACTCGCACCTGGTCTGGACCTGGTCAGGCGCCGAGCAGCAAGCGGAGATTCCACTGTGGAAGCTGGCCCAGGCGGCTTCGGATTTGCTGGTCTCGAGTGACGCGCAACGGATCAAAGACTGCGGCGATCCAACCTGCCGCTGGCTGTTCCTCGACCTGAGCAAGAACCACACCCGGCGATGGTGTGACATGAAGACCTGCGGCAATCGGATGAAGGCGCGAAGACACCAGGCGCGCTACCACGACAGCGAGTCTTGATAAGACACGGAGTTGTAAACTGAAGATCCGACGATGCACTCAATCCGCGCCGCTACTCCCGCCGACATTCCTTTGATTCTCGATTTGATCCGCGCTCTCGCCAGCTATGAGCGGGAGCCCGACGCGGTCAAAACCACCGAAGCCGACCTGCTGCGCGACGGCTTCGGCGAGCACCCGTGCTTCGAGTGCCTGATCGCCGAAACCGAACACGGCGAAGCTGCCGGCTTTGCGCTCTACTTCTACAACTACTCCACCTGGCGGGGGCGCTCCGGCATCCACCTGGAAGATCTCTTCGTGCTGCCCCAGTTCCGTGGGCTGGGGATTGGCAAAGCGCTGCTGGCAAGGGTGGCCGCGCGCGCCGCGGAGCAAGGCTGCGTCCGGCTGCAGTGGGACGTTCTGGCCTGGAACCAGACCGCCATCGACTTTTACCAGGGGCTGGGCGCGGAATTCCTCGACGAGTGGCGCATCATGCGGGTCAACGATGGCGGCATTCGCGCCCTGGCAAGCATGACGGCGGAAAGGGAGCCGGCGCATTGAGCAGGCAAAGTTCAGCCCGTGTACGTGTCATCGGCGGCGGCCTGGCCGGCCCCGAGGCTGCCCTGATGGCAGCCCGGCGCGGGTGCCAGGTCGACCTCTACGAGATGCGTTCTCGAGTGGATGGGACCCTTCGCTCCACGCCCGCGCATCAGACGGCCGACTTTGCCGAGCTGGTGTGCTCCAATTCGCTCAAGTCGGAGAGTGAAAACAGCGCGCCGTGGCTGCTTAAGCAGGAAATGCGCCGCGCGGGGTGTGCCCTGCTGGCCTGTGCGGATGCGAGCGCGGTGCCCGCCGGCCACGCTTTGGCCGTCGACCGGGTGGAATTCTCCCGCCTGGTAGCCAGAGCCATCGAGCAGGAAAGCCGCATCACCGTTCACCGGGAAGAGGTAACCGCTCTCGACCCGGACCAACTCACTATCGTGGCCACCGGCCCGCTGACTTCGGCAGCGCTCTGTGCGGAGATTGCCCGGCTCACCGGCAGCGGCCAGCTGGCCTTCTACGACTCCATCAGCCCCATCGTCGAAGCCGATTCGATCGACATGGAGCGGGTCTACTTCGCCGCCCGCTACGACAAAGGCACCGCCGACTACATTAACTGCCCCATGTCCAAGGAGGAGTACGAGCGCTTCTACGATGCCCTGATTTCCGCCGAAGCGGTCGAAAGCCGGGAATGGGAGAAGCTGGAATACTTCGAAGGCTGCCTGCCGATTGAAGAATTAGCCCGGCGCGGCCGGGAGACCCTCCGCTTTGGCCCCATGAAGCCGGTCGGGTTGCGCGATCCGCGCACCGGCAAGGTTCCCTGGGCGGTGGTGCAATTGCGCTGCGAGAACCTGCGCGCCGACTCCTACAACCTGGTCGGCCTGCAAAACCACCTGAAATTCGGGGAGCAGGCGCGCGTCCTGCGCCTCATTCCCGGCCTGGAGAAGGCAAAATTCCTACGCTTCGGCCAGATCCATCGCAATACCTATGTCAACGCGCCCCGCGTGCTCACCGAAACCCTCGCGCTCCGCGCCCACCCCCGCATTTTCATTGCCGGGCAGCTTTCGGGGGTGGAAGGCTACACCGAATCCATTGCTACCGGCATGCTCGCCGGCCTGTACGCCGCCCAGGTTGCCCACGGAGAGTCAGCGTCTGCTGTGCCTCGCGGGACCGCCCTGGGCTCGCTGGTGCACTACATTACCCATGCCGAGGCCACCCACTTCCAGCCGGCCAATATCACCTTTGATCTGCTGGTCCCGCTGGAGGAGACCGTGCGCAAGCAGATCCGCGACAAGCGGGAGCGCCACCGGCTACAGTGCGACCGTGCCCTGGCGCTTTTTGACGCCTGGTGGCTGCAGCAAGCGGCACTTTCGCCGGCTTGACCGCGCTTCCGCCGTCCCCAATCCAGGCTGGAGGGGCTTTTTTTCGACGGTTTGGCGATAAGACACATCCAAACAGAGCAGCGGCTGGTTTGCGCCGGCCTTGAATTGTTCTTGCCTTCCATTTAACGTGGTCGTGCTATACGGGCGAGCTATCTGTTGCCCGCTTCGAGGAGATCTATTATGCGTACGAAACCTACTTTATGGCTCGCTGTCGTCTTGCTTGTCCTCGTTCCGGCCCTTGCGGGTGCCCAGGACACCACGGCCAAGATCCACGGGCACGCGCAAGACCCGGCCAACGCCCCGATAGCCAACGGCCAGGTCATACTCAGCACGGACGGGAAGACCCCCCTCTACACCTTCACCACCGACGCGAACGGCGACTATAAGGGCGAGGGCATCAAGCCCGGCACTTACTACGTCACGCTCTACGCCACTCCGGGTAAGGCCGTCGACCGCTTTGACAATGTGAAGTTCACGACCGGCACCGACACCCTCCAGGACTTCGACCTGAGCCGCGAGGAATATGTGAAGAAGTTGCCTCCGGAGCAGCAAAAGGCGCTCGAAGAAGCCAAGAAGAAGAACGCCGAAATCATGAAGGAGAATCAAAGCGTCGGCAAGCTGAATGACCTGCTCAAGCAGGCGCGGGCAGCCAACTCGGCGAAGAAGTACGACGACGCGGCCACGGCGATGCAGCAGGCAACGACCATCAAACCGGATGCTGCGGTGCTGTGGTTGGAGTACGGCATTGCGCAGACAGGGCAGAAGAAGTACGACGATGCCCTGGTTTCGCTCAAGAAGGCGCTGGATCTCGACACCAACTCCAAGAAGCCCAATCCTGAAGTCGAAGCGGCCGACAACAATGCGTTGGGCGAGGTTTACGCCAACACCAACAAGATCCCCGACGCGACTGCATCGTATGACGCTGCGGCCAAGCTCCAACCTGCGAACGCGGCCATGTTCTATACCAACGAGACCATCGTCCTCAGCCGTGCTGGGCAAACCGACGCGACCATCGCGGCCGCGGATAAGGCCATCGCCGCGGATCCGAACAGACCGATTCCCTATTACCTGAAGGGACAGGCGCTCATTTCCAAAGCCACCGTCGACCCAAAGACGCAGAAGATCGTCGCTCCCCCGGGCACTGCGGAGGCCTACAACAAGTACCTCGAACTCGCCCCCAACGGGCCGATGGCGCCGGAAGCGAAGTCGATTCTGGCGGAGATTGGGGAGAAGGTCAACACCAAGTACAACGCCAACAAACACTGATCTCGATCGGTAGATGGTAAAGGTTGAAGGGACGCTGGGTATCGGCGTCCCTTTCTTGTATTGGGGCAAAACCTCTTGAATCATTCCGCTCCATCCCGGGTGGTCAGCTATGCGGACGCCAGCCGGATCGTCCGCGAGCATGCGGATCGGCTCGCGCCGCGGCATCCTCCGCAGTCCGCCGGGTTGCTCGAAACGCTGGGCCGGGTGTTGGCGGAGCCGGTTCTTGCCGACCGGGACCAGCCTCCGTTTCCCCGCTCCACACGCGACGGATTTGCCTGCCGCGCGGCCGATCTTTCAGGCGGCCTGGCGCTCGAGGTGATCGGGTCAATTCGCGCCGGCGAGGCCATGTCGGGGGCGGTCAGCGCGGGGCAGGCGGTCGAAATCATGACCGGGGCGCCCGTACCCGCCGGCGCCGATTGCGTGGTCATGGTGGAGCACGTTGAGCGTGACCGCAATACGCTTCGCCTCTCCCCCGGCCGCAGCATCACGCCTGGCGAGAACATCGTCCCTATGGGAGCCGAGGCTCGAGCGGGAGAAGTGATCCTGCCGCGGGGCACGCGCATTTCCGCTGCCCAGATCGCAGCAGCCGCAGCCTGCGGAGCGGCACAGCTCAGCGTGTTTGCGCGGCCGCGGGTCGCCATCGTCGCCACCGGCGACGAGCTGGTCGAAGTGAACCAGCAGCCGCTAACCCGGCAGATTCGTAACTCCAACAGCTACTCACTCGCAGCGCAGGTTCTCACCGCTGGAGCGGAGCCGGTGCGGCTCGCTATCGCTCGCGATGAACGCGGGCATCTTGAAGCCATCATCCGCAGTGCGCTCGAGAGTGATCTGTTGCTGCTGTCCGGCGGAGTTTCGATGGGAAAGTATGATCTGGTGGAGGAGGTTCTGCTTGCCCTGGGGGCCGAGTTCTTTTTCACCGGCGCGCTGATCCAGCCTGGCAAGCCGGTCGTATTCGGACGGATTGGCGGGCTTTACTTTTTTGGGCTTCCCGGCAATCCAGTATCTACCATGGTTACGTTTTTGCTTTTTGTTCAGCCGCTGCTGGGCGCGCTTTGCGGCGATGGCGGCCGCGAACCCCGTTTCGCGCAGGCCCGTCTGGGCAGCGATGTGCAGGTTAAGACCGGTCTGACGCGCTTCTTGCCGGCCCGGCTGGTTGATTTGATGGTGGAGCCGGTTACCTGGCAAGGATCCGGTGACCTCGCGAGCACCAGCCGCTCCAATTGCTTTCTTGTGGTTCCGGCCGAGCGGCCGCTGCTCGCCGCTGGTGAGACGGTCACGATACTGCTATAGCACTAGCGACACCATGGAAAAGCTCTCCCATTACGACGCCGAAGGCAACGCGCATATGGTCGACGTAAGCGCCAAACCTTCCACCCGGCGGGAGGCCGAAGCTTCAGCCTTTGTCGTGCTGTCCGAGGCGGTGCTTGCCGCGTTACCGCAAAACCCCAAGGGCAACCCGCTCGAGGTCGCGCGCTTCGCCGGCATTCAGGCAGCCAAGCGCACGGCAGACCTGATTCCTATGTGTCATCCGTTGCCCTTGAGCTACATCGATGTGTCGGCAACCGTGGTTGCCGGAGGCATTGAGATCCGCAGCACCGCTGCGACGGTTGCCGGCACCGGCGTGGAAATGGAGGCACTGACGGCAGCCGCAGTGGCAGCGCTGACGATCTACGACATGTGCAAGGCGTTGGACAAATCGATTGAGATTCGCGAGATTGTCCTGGTGCGCAAATCCGGAGGCAAGAGCGGAGACTACATACGGGATGACAAAGGCTAGACCTTACGCCGGAAGCAGCGGGGGTCGTGATCGTTGACCATCCCTGACGCCTGCATCCAGGCATAGACAATGACCGGGCCAACAAACTTGAAACCGCGCTTTTTGAGCGCCGCTGAGACCTCCTCTGAGAGGGACGTCTTCGCGGGCACATGGCCAGTCTTGTTCTGGATTGGCTTTCCCCCAACCAACTTCCAAACAAAGCTGGAGAAATCCTCGCCGCTGCGCCTCATCTCTTCATAGATTTTGGCCCCTTCAATGGTCGCCTCGATCTTGGCGCGAGAGCGAATGATGCCGGGGTTGCCGAGTAGCCGGGTCACATCTGGTTTGCCGAATCCCGCAACTACCTTCGGATCAAAGCCACGGAACGCCTCGCGAAAGGCCTCGCGCTTGCGCAAGACGGTGATCCATGCCAGACCGGCCTGGAATCCCTCCAGCATAAGCAGCTCCCAGAGCGCGCGGCTATCGTGCTCCGGAACTCCCCATTCCCGGTCGTGATAAGCGCGAAGAAGCGGGTCGCTTTCTGCCCACGCGCAGCGGCGCAGCTCACTCATTTGGCACTGACCAGAAGTTCCTCACGCACCATGGGGGCGACGCGATCGCCGAGAATTTCGATGGCATGCATCATCTTGTCATGAGGAAGCGTCGACACACCCATCTGGAAGGTGATGCGGGAGATGCCGCCCAGCGCCTGGTTGATGTAAAGGATCTTCCCGGTCACGGTTTCGGCATCACCGATAATCAGGGCTCCTGTCGGATCGCGCGTGGCATCAAATTGTGCTCGCGTAGTTGGCGGCCATCCCCTTTCCTTACCGATCTCGGTGAAGGTGTGGGCATAGCCGGGAAAAAAGTCGTCCGCTGCCTGCTGGGTCGTGTCACCGAGAAAACCGATGCAGTGAAGGCCCACGCGCAACTGCTCAGGGGCATGGCCGGCGCGGCGCCCGGCCTCGCGGTAAAGGTCGATGTGCGGACGAAAACGGTGTGGCTCGCCGCCGATGATGGCGACCATTAAAGGAAGTCCCAACGCACCGGCACGAGCGAAGGAAGCAGGCGTTCCCCCCACACCCAGCCAGATGGGCAGCGGATTCTGTAAAGGGCGCGGGTAAACGCTCTGTCCAGTGAGCGCAGGGCGGTGCTTGCCCGACCAATAGACCTCTGTCTTTTCCCGAAGCTTCAGCAGCAATTCGAGCTTCTCGGCAAAGAGCGAGTCGTAGTCGTTGAGGTTGAGACCGAAGAGCGGAAAAGACTCGATAAAGGAGCCGCGGCCGGCAACAATCTCCGCCCGGCCCCGCGAGATCAGATCAAGAGTAGCGAATTGCTGAAAAACGCGAACCGGGTCGGCTGCGCTCAGCACGGTGACGGCGCTGGTAAGGCGGATACGTTTGGTAAGTGCAGCGCCCGCGGCGAGAATGACCGGCGGGGCAGAATCGAGAAACTCAGGGCGATGATGTTCGCCAATACCAAACACATCCAGACCGACCTGGTCCGCCAACGCGATCTCTTCGAGCAAATGCTGCATGCGTTCCGCGGGGCTTAAGGCGATACCGGTAACAGGGTCTGGAATGGATGCTGCAAAGCTGTCAATGCCGATCTGCAAGCTAACTCCTTTTCCGTGTCCAGGAGGGCGACGGGGGGCGACGGATTACGGAGATTGGATGCATTGATGCTGCAATAGTTTCAGACCCGGCTGTTCCGCCGAAACGACAAGAATCCTCACGAGACGCTTTCCAACAGAGCATCCAGCGCCTTCAACACGCGTTGCACCTCATTCTCGGTTTCAGCGAGCTTGGCTTCGGCAAGCGACAGGTTTCCCAACTTCCCCATGGTTTCAATTTCGGCTGCAAATTTGGACGCGCCCGATGCGGCAAGATTGCCCAGTGCTCCTTTGAGCGCATGCCCCACGCGTTCGACTCCGGCGGCATCTCGTCGTGCAATGGCTTGCTGTGCGTCCTGGATCTGTCCTGGATACTCCTCACGGAAGGTGCTAATCAAATCGGAAAGAAAGTCCCGATCCCCATCGACCCGCTGGAGCAGCTCTGCGGTATTCAGCAGGGCGGCAGAATGGTTCAGGACCGGGGCCGCGCCAAGGTCCCTCGAACGCCGGTCCCCGTAAACGGCTAAAACGTCATCAAGTTTTTGTATGTCGATCGGCTTGGAAAGGTAACCGTCCATACCAGCCGCAGTACACCGTTCGTGATCACCTTTCATAACCAATGCGGTCAGGGCAATGACCGGTTGATGAAACCCGGTAGACCGTTCCTTCTCGCGAATAGCCATGGTTGCTTCGATGCCGTCCATGCCAGGCATGTGCACGTCCATCAGCACCAGGTCGAATGAACGCCGCGCTAAAGCTTCAAGAGCTTCTTCGCCGTTGATGGCCAGGACCACCTGATGACCGCGTTTCTCAAGCAGGCGAGTCGCAAGCTTTTGATTGACGCGATTATCCTCCGCCAAAAGAATGTGCAGGCTTTTCAGGAAACCATCTTTATCCCGCAAAGAGTAGCGAGTGATCAATGGTATCGGCGATGGCTCCTGTAGGGCCTGCAAGACACGAATCATCGCTGCGTGCAAGTCTGCCTGGCCCACCGGCTTAGACAGATAGGCGGCGATTCCCAGCTCGCTGCAACGTGCCGCATCGCCTCGTTGACCACCGGAAGTGAGCATCATGATGGCCGCGGCCGAAAGTTTGACGGTCTCCCGCTCCCGGATTTGTTCAACGAGCCCGAAGCCGTCCATTCCGGGCATGTGCATGTCTGTGAGGATCAATCCGTAGCCATGGTTTGCTTTGTCCGCGGCCGATAGCGCATCCAAAGCCTGCTCGCCACTGGAAACCGCGGTCGGGTTCATTCCCCAACGCTCAACGGTGTTTTGGAGAATACGGCGGTTGGTGGCGTTGTCATCGACGATCAGGACCCTCAACCCATGAAGCACAGATGAGAGAGCGGGCCTCTCGATCACGGCCGCCTCCATCGGTACAGTGCCGAACCGCACGGTGAAGTGAAAGCGAGATCCTACGCCGGGCTCGCTCTCCACCCAGATACGTCCTCCCATCATCTCTACCAGGCGCCTGGAGATGGTCAAGCCGAGGCCTGTTCCTCCAAATTGCCGGGTCGTGGACGCATCGGCCTGGTTGAAGGAATCGAAGATCATATCCAGTTTCTCAGGGGCAATGCCCATCCCGGAATCGAAAACGAGAAAGTGCAGGATCAAGTCCTTCTCCTCGATTGCATCGGCCACTACCTTCAGGCCGACTTCTCCTTGCTCGGTGAACTTGAGGGCGTTCCCAACCAGATTGATAACAACCTGACGAAGGCGGCCTGGATCTCCCGTGACCATCGCCGGGACTTCCGGGGCAATCTCGCACAGCAGTTCAATCCGTTTTTCATTGGCTCGCAGCGCCATCGTCTTCAAGGCGCCCTCAATGCAATCGGTCAGGTCGAACTTCGTCTCTTCCAGGTCGACCTTGCCCGCTTCGATCTTGGAGAAGTCAAGTATGTCGTTAATCACGTTCAGCAAAGCGTCCGCGGAAAGCTTGACTGTCTCCAGGTAGTCTCTTTGCTCCGCGGTCAGTTCTGTCTCCAGGGTCAGGTCAGTCATCCCGATGATGCCATTCAGCGGAGTGCGAATCTCGTGGCTCATGTTGGCCAAAAATTCACTCTTAGCCCGATTCCCGGCTTCAGCTATCTTCGCTTTCTCCCGCTCCACATTCATTTCTTCCGATCAGGAGGAAACGCTCCTGGCTGAGCTGGAGTTCCATGACGTGCAGAGAAAAGCGCCGGTCCACGGCGGCCACTACAAATACGGTCAGCAAAATCAGGAGCGTACCCAATACTATGCTGACCAGGCTAAGGTCGGAGATATCGATAGCGTGTTTCAGATCCGCATTTGTCACCGTAGCGGGCACGAAAGCCACGCCGGCCATGCCCACATAATGCACTACGGGAATGGCCAAACCCATCAGCAGGCCGTTGCGCAACCTTCGCCAACTCCAGGGAGAGGTCTGTTCCCGGACGGCGAACGCCAGACGAATGGCCACAAACGAGATGACGATACCGACGAGTATGGAAAGAACCACAACTCCGCCGGAGTAGATGCACATGGCGGCTAGCCGCATGGCGTGCATTCCGACGTAGTGCATGGCGGCGATACCGCCGCCCATCAGGACGCTGCCAACAATAGCCGCCGACATGGTGAGACGGGCTTGAGTAACCACTAACAGCGCTACCGCGGAGGCGAGGACGGCTGCTACCATCGACAGCAGAACCGTCGGCCAGTCATAGAGCACCTGAACGGGCAGCCGAAAGGCTTCCATTCCCATGTAGTGCATCGACCAGATGCCGATTCCCATGGCGAACGCGCCCCCGCACAACCAGGCATGCCGGGCTCTACCCCGCGCGATGGTCATCCGTCCGGAAAGGTCGAGTGCCGCGTACGCGGCCACGATCGCAATCGCGACCGACAGCGCGACCAGCCGATAGTCGTAATAACCAATGAGCGCAGGGCCGCCGATTCCCCTCATCACACCTTCAACCTGGCACGAACTTGAGCACTATCTACCGTCTAACTTCGGCCGGTTCTCTGTCGGCGAGATAGCACCTGGGAGGAATATCGGATCAAAAAAGGAGGAACCGCAGGGGGAAGCGGCCTGATTCAGGACGCCTCGCTAGAGCAGTTTCGCAATTACCGTCGTCTGATAAAGATCCCGAGGAGTGGTTTTCCTTAAGAGAAAACCACGAAAAGGCCTATCGCTCCCCGGATTTCCTTCGGGCGCAGCACTGGCCGAGAACAATTATGTGCGACTGGAAATCCGGGTTCGGTCTACACCGATTGCCAAACTGCTCTGGACGAATTTCCGGTCAAGAGTTTAGCCTAGCAGTTGTAATCGGACCGATTTTGTCGTATATTGTACTAAGTGCGAATGAGTCGCAACTGGAAACGATGCTGAAGCGCTGCGATCTGTTGAATGAGGTAGAGGCGAAGGGCGTTCGTTTGACGGCGCAGAGACGTGCGTTGATCGAAACCATCCAGCGGGCGGATGCCCATCTTGACGCCGCCACCCTGCTGTCGCGCGCGCGCCAGCGCGACCCAAACATCGATCGCGCGACCGTCTACCGGACCCTGGAGTTGTTGAAGCGGCTGGGCCTGATCGATGAGCTGGATCTAATGCACCTCAACGGGGAAAAGCACTATTACGAAGTCAAAACGCAAAAGGACCATCTGCATCTGGCGTGCTTCCATTGCGGAAAGATCGAGGAGTTCGACAGTCCCACGTTCCAACGTTTGAAACGGGAGATCGGCGCTCAAAAAGATTTTGAAATACAGGTAATGCGTCTCGAAGTAGGAGGTCTGTGCAGACAGTGTGCTGCGCAGCAAAAGGCTTCCTAATGACTGTTTGACCCAATGACCCAGATCCCCGCGGCAATCTCTTGGCGGAGACCGCGAGGACCTGGGGACCCAGCCGAATAGACTGTGGGCTTCCTTCACTATAGGACCCCACCCGCAAGGTTTCAACCGTCATGATGGCCGCCGCTTACTCGGCGTGGCCTGAATGCTAACCGTGTGCCTGGTGAGAAGGAAAATTCCTCACCGCAACCGATTCACAGGGGCTCGACCGCTGTTGCTTCGTGACGGATACCGGTCTCGAATCGCCCACGCTCCGGGTGAACCCGGGGGACCAGCTGATCACGATCCAGTAAGCGAAGAGATCAGGAGATGAGCATGTCGAGGAAGGTCAGTCGCGTAGCGAGTAAGACGGCAAGAATTCTTTGCGCTATTGGAGTTCTGTCCGCTGCATTCGCCTGGGCCAGCGTGGGCGGACGCATCACGGGCACGGTGAAAGATCCTTCGGGGCGTGTGGTTGCCAACGCCGGCGTGACCCTTCGAGAGACCAGCACGGGGCTCTCTCACCAAACGCATACCGACGCCAGGGGGTACTACAGCTTTCCGGTTCTGCCGGTTGGCCATTATGAGCTGGATGTGGAGGCTGCGGGTTTTTCCGGCTATCAGCTCACGGACGTTGTGCTGGATACAAACGCGGCGCTCACTCTCGATGCTTCGCTGCAGGTTGGCGGCGTCGCGCAAACGGTGAGCGTGGTCGACAACACATTGCATGTCGAGACCACGAGCACGCAGCTGGGCCAGGTAATCACCGGGCGGCAGATGACCGCAGTCCCCCTCAATGGCCGCAGTTATACCGACCTGCTCTCTCTGCAGCCCGGAGTCGCACCGCTGACGACGATTACTTCTACCACCGTGCAGGATGTGGGCGCGACGGTTCTCAATCCTTCGGGAACTCTCAATCCAGGCACCATCTCCGTCAACGGGCAGCGGGAGTTCGCTAACTACTTCAGCGTGAATGGAGCTGACGTGGAAGAGGATGTGAATGCCGGCACCGCCGTCATTCCCAACCTGGATGCGATCGCCGAGTTCCGCATCATCACCAGCAACTTCGACGCCGAATATGGGGAGTTCAGCGGTGGGCAGGTGAGCGTCATCACCAAATCTGGAAGCAATGCATTTCACGGCAACGCATTTGACTTTTTGCGCAATACCGATCTCGACGCCCGCAACTACTTTTCTCCCACTCGGGGAGCCTTCCGGCAGAACCAGTTCGGCGGAACCATCGGGGGACCGATTCGCCGCGACAAGATCTTCTTCTTTGTGGACTATCAAGGCACACGGCAGACGCAGGGCATCGATACCGGCACCATCTCGGTCCCCAGCGCGGCCCAGCGCGCCGGCAATTTTATCGACCCGACCACCCACTTCAGCGATCTGAGCGGTTTCGTAAGCGGCCCTTACCTGGCTAACCTGCTAACGCAGAAGCTGGGCTACGCGGTCGAGCCCGGCGAACTCTACTCCGGCGTTTTCCCTAGCGGCATTATTCCGCAGAGTGTGTGGTCAGTGCCGGCCCAGCGCATGCTGCAGTACATCCCGGCCCCGAATACCGCCAACGGCTTCGCCACTTCCTCCTTCAACCAGATCGTCCGCGATGACAAGGGAGCGGTGCGGATTGATGGAAATACCCGATTGGGCCTGCTGTCCGGCTACTACTTTGTCGACGACTTCAATCTCGACAACCCGTATCCGGTAGCGCAGAGCGGCGCCAGCGTCCCTGGCTTCAATGCCATCACCACCGGCCGCGCGCAACTTGCCGCTCTTGGCGTTACCAAGGCGTTGAATGCCAATGCTGTCAATGACCTTCGCGTCAGCTATATGCGCAACTACACCAATCTCGGCCAGCCCGTGGGCGGCCTCGGCGTTAGCCTGACTTCGCAAGGCTTCGAGAATGCCGATGGCTCTCCCAGCATCGTGGCTCTCGATCCTAAAGGCGAAGGCGTCGAGAACCTGAACTTCAATGGATACTCCACCGGCGCCGCGGCCAACCAGCTCATCCAGGTGAACAATACTTATCAGGTGACCGATGCGTTTTCCAAGGTATTCGGCAACCACACAGTAAAGTTCGGGGGAGAGTTTCATGCCGACCAGGTCAATGCCGTGCCCATCGCCCAGTTCAATGGCAGTTTCGTTTTCACCGGACAGGAAACCGGCATCGACTTTGCCGACTTTTTAGTCGGCGTACCGAGCCAATACAACCAGAGCCAGCTCAACCCCTTCTATGCCCGGAACAAATACGTTGGCCTGTTCGCGCAGGATAGCTGGCACGTGCGGCCCAACCTCACGCTGAACTACGGCCTTCGCTGGGATCGCATCGCACCGTGGTCGGAAAAGTACAACCAGATCTCAACCTTTGTCGCTGGTGCGCAGTCGGTGGTCTTTCCCGGCGCGCCTGCGGGCATCCTTTATCCCGGCGATCCAGGTGTACCGAATACGCTGGCTCAGATTGGCAACCTGAGCTTTGCGCCGCGCGTGGGTGTAGCGTGGGCACCGCAAGCGGCGCCGGGAAGCTTCCTGGGGAGGATCCTGGGGGCACCGGGGACGACCAGCATCCGAGCGAGCGCAGGAAACTTTTACACCGCAATCGATGCGCTGTCCATTAGTGTACTGGCTGCCAACGCACCCTACGGCACGACCTATACCAGCCCGCTGCCACCGCTTTTTGCAACACCGTTCATCAGCGCATCCACCGGGCAGGATAACGGGCAACCCTTTCCTTATAAGTTCGCCCCGCTGAACTCTTCGCCGCGGAATCCTGACCCTAACATCGACTGGAGCACTTACGAGCCCATCGAAGGCATTCCCGGGTATGACATCCATGGACACACGCCCTACACCGAAGAGTGGATGTTTTCGATCGAACGGCAGGCCGGCCGCAATACGGTCTTAAGCGCGAGCTATATCGGCACGTCCACCCATCGGCAGCGGGTTCTCATTGAGCCGAATCCCGGAGATCCAGCGCTGTGCCTGAGCCTCAGCCAGCCCAGCCAGGTGCAGCCGGGAACACCTACCTGCGGCCCGGGCGGCGAAAACGGCGTCTATTACCCCATCAACGGCGGGGTGGTAAACGGAACGCGCGGACCGCTGGGACCGAACTTCGGCAGCAACGCGCTCCAGTCGACCATTGGCTCCGCCAACTACAACGCCCTCGAGCTGAGCGCCCGCCATACCAGCGGGCGGCTTGAATTCGGCGCCGCCTATACCTTTAGCAAGTCGATGGATCAGTCATCGAACCCGGGCGAAGAGGTTAATCCTTTCAATCCCGCGCTCAGCTACGGCATCTCATCGTTCGATGTAAAACACAATTTCGTCGTCAGCTATGAGTATCAGCTGCCGTTCGATCAGTTCCTTCGTCCCAACCGCCTGACAAGCGGCTGGTCCCTCTCCGGGATCACGCGATTCGCGAGCGGCTTCCCCATCACGATGATCAACAATGGAGACAACTCGCTGATCGGGACAAATCCGAACGGCATCAACAACGCCAGCATTGACGAACCCGACTACAACGGCGGTCCGCTTCGCCTGAATGGTAATCCACGGAAAAACGGGAACAACTATTTCGATACCACAGTCTTCAGCCTGAATGCGCTGGGCACACCTGGCACCGCCAAGAGGCGCTTCTTCTATGGCCCCGGCGCGGATAACTGGGACATGGCGGTGGCCAAGAAGCTGGCGCTGACAGAATCGAAATCCGTGCTCTTCCGGGTGGAGGCGTTCAACATTTTCAACCACACGCAATTCAATGGGCCTACGTCGGTTGACGGCGATATCGGGAGCTCGACTTTCGGAGATGTGATCAGCGCCGCGGCTCCGCGCATCCTGCAGGGTGCGCTGAAGTTCAACTTCTAAGGACGGCGCTCTGCGATACTGGACGCAATGTGCAATCTCTTCAGGGCCACCGCTCTACTTCTATGTTTCCTGCTAGTGGGTCGACCCGCCGGCGCTTATTCGCTCCAAACCCACGAGCAGCTGATCGACCTGACCTGGCAGAGTTCCATCGCGCCGCTACTGCGCAGCCGGTATCCGGGCATCACCCCCGAAGAGCTGGAACAGGCACGGTCCTACGCCTATGCAGGCTCCGTTATTCAGGATATTGGCTACTATCCTTTCGGCGACCCATTCTTCTCCGACCTGACACACTATGTCCGCACCGGCGACTTCATTGTCCATCTCTTCCGCGACGCAAAGAATGCTAATCAGCTGGCCTTTGCCATTGGCGCGCTCTCTCATTACATTGGCGACAATATAGGCCATTCCATGGCCACCAATCGCGCGGTGCCGGTCGAATTTCCCAGGTTGGCCGCAAAATACGGTCAGGTCGTAACTTACGGGGAGGATGAACATGCCCACGTACAGACAGAGTTCGCCTTCGACATCAACGAGATTGCACACCGCCGCTTTGCGCCCGTTCACTACCTTCGCCACGTCGGCCTCAACGTCCCCACGCAGCAGCTAGCCAGCGCCTTCTACGAGACGTATGGTCTGAGTGAGGACTTTTCTAAAGCCAAATCGAGCCGCATTAATGTCGGCGGTTTTCGCTTTGCCGTCCGCAGCTTCGTTCCTCGCGTCGCCTATGCCGTCACGCTGTTGCATCGCAGCCATATGCCCGAAGACACAGCGGGTCCCGAGCTGCAGAAATTGGAGAGCGAGGTCGCGCGGGTGGCAGCGGAGAATAACTGGGACCAGTACCGTAAGAAAGCCGGCATCGGAACCTATACCCTCGCCGGGATTATTTATATCGTGCCCAAGATCGGCCCGCTGAAACTGGTCGCGATCAAAGGTCCCAACGCCGCCACTGAAGAGGAATACGTTCGCAGCGTGAACCTATCGACCGACGCCCTTAGCTCCGCCATGGACCGGCTTGGTAAGTCGCATCAAACGCTTGCCAACCGTGACCTCGATACCGGCGCACCGGTCCGTCCCGGGACTTATCGCCTGACGGACGACACCTACGCCAAGCTGCTTCACCGCCTGGTGGTTGATCCCCACCACACAATACCTCCTGGCCTCAAGTCTGACATCATGAACTACTACGCCGACCCGAAGGCACCCATCCACACTAAGAAGAATCCCGCTGAGTGGGCTCGGGTTCAGACAGAGTTACAGACTCTTCAAACCATGTCTGTGAGCGACCAACCCATCGCCGCGGAGACAGATTGAAATGGCGAGCAGGGTTGGGTGCTTTCATCTGGATTAGTTGCTGATTGAGAGAACTGCAGATCCCTCCACTTCGCGTCGGGATGACAAAGGGGAGAGGGCGACTTCCATCAGCATCAGTTGCTGGTTGGCGATCGAGGGACGAAACTTGTTACATGTCGAGGAAGCCGCGCTTGATTGCGATCATGACTGCGTGCGTACGATCGCTGGCTCCGAGCTTGGAGAGAATGCTCTTGAGATGTCCTTTGACGGTGTGCTCTGAGATGCCGAGATTCTCGGCAATGATCTTGTTGGAATTGCCTCGAGCCACGCCGCGTAACGTTTCCAGCTCCCGGCTGGTGAGTGCATCGTCAGCGACATGCTCGGCCATCTCCACGGCGATTTCCTGCGGAATGCGGCGGTGGCCGGCGTGAACCAGCCGGATGGTATCGATCAACTCCGTGCGCAACATACTCTTGAGAAGATACCCGGAGGCGCCGGCCTTGAACGCCCGCAGAGCCTGCACGTCTCCTCCATAAGTGGTCAGGACAATGATGCGAGCATTGGGCCACTCCTTGCGAATGGCTGCGATCGCCTCGATTCCGTTGGCCTTGGGCATGCGCAGATCCATGAGCGTGATGTCAGGCCGGTGAGCTCGAAAACAGGCGATCGCCTCTTCGCCATCGGTTGCCTCAGCCACCACCGTCATATCGGGCTGGGCCATAATCGCGCCCGAAATCCCGCCCCGCAAGAGGGGATGGTCGTCTACGGTGAGCACGCGGATCGTGTGCTGGCCACTCATGATGCTGCCTCGCCCAAGATTCTACTCCCTGGTAACCTGCCCCACCCCCCTCAAAAGGATCGCTTCTTCGTCCCCCTTTTCACGTTTGTCCAACCGGGGAGAGGCGGATACCCTCGGTGCAATGCAGAGACTGTTCACCATGTTTCCCCTGGGTTCGGCGGGGATTGCATTATTTTTGCTGAGGTTATCCGCGGCCGCCATGCTGCTGATGCTGGCATTTCCGCGGGCGGAGGTGAGCTCTGCGCAATGGGTTTTTGCCGGGCTTGCGGTGCTGGCAGCCTTTGTCGTCGTGGGAGCATTTACCCCGGTCCTCTGTACCCTCTGCTGCTGCCTGGAGATTGCCGCCCTGTTCAGCCTGCGCGGCGTCGATGCGCTCTACACGCTCCTCGCCATTGTCAACACCGCAGCCCTGGGATTGCTCGGCCCGGGAGGCTATTCGCTGGACGCACGCATGTTCGGCCGCCGCCGAGTCGTCTTGTCCACCGAGGACAGCGCTGACGTGCTTTGAAATTCCTACCCGGCTGGCTGCGGCGGCGTAAGGTAGGCCCAACGCTCGACCAGCCGGCGGTGAGCGATCCGCCAGATCACGATCCCGGAAAACTCATATACCGTGCCAGAGGCAGCTTCCGTGCCTCTCCAGTGATTGCGGACGACGACTTTATCATCTTCCGCGATCAGATCCAGAATCTCGACGTGAATGTCAGGGAATTTCCTGTAGGCTCCGCCTACGTACGCCTTTGCGCCTGCGGGGCCTGGGGGCATTCCGGGTGGTACATCCGCCCCGTGATCCTGGAACTCGGGTGCGAAGTTGGTGTCCGCAATGTCAAGATTTTTGCGATTCACGAATTGCTCAAAATGGTTGCGCACAAACGCCTTGATTTCGTCGGCGGTCATGCCGGTCTTGGGATTCACGGCTTCTTCATCGTGCATCGTCATCCTCTTTATGCGCGAAAAGCTGTCTTTAAATTCTTCCAGGAACGAATCGAGCGTCACCGGAGCCCGGCCCAGCAATTGCTCTAACACCTCGGTGATTTCCCCTCCCTGGCCTTTGGTGTAATACCGTTGCAGATCGAGCAATGCATCCACCTGCCACGCAGGCATACCCATAGCCAACATCGCGTCCCGCTGAGCGGCTTCTGGTATATCCACAAATTTGACCTCCCGGTTGCAGACGCGCGCGATACGCTCAGCAAGTTCGGCATAGGTAACTGCCTCGGGTCCATTTAGCTCATAGCTTTTTCCCAGATGCTCACGTGGTGACGCCAGGACCCTGGCAACGACCACGGCAATATCGCGAAGATCCAGATAACTGGTTCGCGCGTCTCCCATGGCCGCGAAAAACGCACCTTGCTGCCGGATGCTGGGGGCGAGATATGACACAATGTTCTGCATGAATGAATTCGGGCGCAGGATCGTGAACCCCAGCCCGGACGCCTTCAGCTTGTCTTCCACAACGCGGTGCCAGGCAGGAAACGATTTTGGATAATCGCCCGCGCCCAGGGCAGAGTTCAACACCACGTGCTTCACACCGCTCTGCCGGCAAGCTTCAATCACGTTGCTTTCCAGGTCCACTAACGCCGGGATGGGTGAACACACCAGGTAAACTGAATCGATGCCGGCCAGCGCGCCCTTCATGCTTTCCCTGGAGGAGAAGTCCGCAATCACGGTCGCGACGCCCGCGGGCGCTTTACTCGCATCCTCCTGACTGCGATACATCCCACGAAAGGGCGCGCCGGTTTTGAGCAACTCATTCACCACGGCACCACCGGCGTTTCCCGAAGCTCCAGTGACCAAAATCATGCCTGCTCCTTTGCTAACAGGCGGTATGGTACAACGGCGATGTGGGCTCTCGTAAGTACGCACAAATAAGTAAGCCCGAGGAAAGGTGGGCGTATGAAAGACCATCACGGATGTCCCGTGCAGGCCACCATCAACGTACTTTCAGGCAAATGGAAGGTGCAGATTTTATGGCATCTTTCGTTCGGCCCCATGCGTTTTGCCGAACTCCGTAACAAACTTTTCGATATTACGGAAAAGGTCTTGACCGACCAGCTTCGCCAATTGGAACAGGATGGGGTGATCCAACGTTATGCCGCGCAATCGGTGCCGCCGATGGTCACCTACTCGCTCAATGCCGAGGGTGAAAAGCTTGTACCCATGATGGAGTCGCTCTGCGATTGGGGCAGCGCCCATTTCCATATCAAGCCGAATCTCCCTCGGCCGCCCGCAGGCGCATCACTTTCTCGATGACATGAAATTTGCTACTTGCTCATTGAGTCCACCGTCGGGCCACCCGAATCCCGCAGAGGACGGGATCGGCTTTCTTGCCAGGGCGACAGGCTTGGCGGCAGTCACCTGGTAAGACTGGTATTCGATGGTCAGCGTCGCCACCCCTCCCAGCCGGACACTGGTTACCGTCTTGTTCTCCTTAGGCAGATAAAATCCATTGTCCACTTTTTGATAGGTGTGATGGATCAGGGACTTCGTGGTCCAGAACGATGGATTCCGGGCCGGCTGAGCCTCGATGCGAGTCACTGCGAAGTCGTGCGCATCCACCCAGATTTTGCCCCGATAGAGGAATTTGCTCTCCACCTTGGGCTCAACGTTCAGCACGTAGTTTGTCCCGTCGGTGCCTGCGAGCGTGAAGGTGTAGTTGTCTGGGCCAAGCTCGGTGTTCTTTCGGTTACTTGAGTCGCCGGCCTGCTCTTCGCTTTCCAGCAGCCGGTGAAAGACACGATTCTGGATCAGCTTCGACCCGCTAGCGCTCACGACGGTGAAGTGCTTGGAGGCGGGCGCGTCAAAATTCACCTCTACTTCCATCGTCGCCTCTGCAGCGGCGGGGAAACCGTGATATTCCAGGCGATAGCTGCGCTTACCTATGTAGTGCTGCAGGGCCGCCGCACGTTCCTGGTTCTTCTCCATCAGATGCTGCACTACCTGGTCCCCACTCAGTGCGGGCGGGGCAGGCTCGGCCTGCGGCCAGGCTGCAGGCGCGCACGCCAGTGTTGCCAACAGCATCGTGGAATACCAGGATTTCGGGCCTGTCCTACGCAGCGACATCTGGTTCTGTCTACCCCGCCAGCCGGTTGTGTGCATCTGATCCCCCTACAACGGTTTCATTCCTTGCGGTCTTGGTGGGGGCAGACTGAATGTGCAGTCACATTAAGTCTGCCCCTCCTGGATACAAAATGGCCTCTGCTTCTCTTCTTTGCCGGTTACGGATGGCACCATATGCATGTAACGCGGAGATGGGTTTTCCGGTCCGAAGGCCCTGGTTTGGCTGCTCAAGCGCACCGCGGTGCGGCAGAGCGTCTGCGCCAGCAGCGCAAGATGCATGGATCACGGCGTCGGAGAAATTGCTTCCCCTCGTAGACCAAGCGTAAGGGGGACAATGCGCAGGCATATCCAAACCCCAAAACTGGGCGTGGATTGCCTCGTAAAGCGCGAAGTAAGCCAGCGCAGCCGAATCCCAACTATGCTCAGCGGCTGTGGCCAGGCCGGCCCGCACCTTCTCGAGGCGTGCCGTATCGTCTTGCAGCGCCTGCCGGACCGCGGCAGCAAAGGCCGCAGCATCGGGCTCAGCCAGCCACGCATTGCCTTGGCTCGCGAAGGAGGTGATCCCGCCGACGTTTGCCCCTACCAGGGGCAAGCCCGAGGCCATGGCCTCGAGCGGTGCGATACCGAATGGTTCGCGCGGATTGGGATGCACGAAGAGGTCACAACTGGCGTAGACCTCGGCCAGCCGCTCGCGGTCAGTGATGTGGTCAAAAAAGTAAACTTTGCCGGGCGCCTGCTCCATAGTCAGCCGCTGCAGGCGTTCGCGCTCGATGCCATCGCCCACCAGGATCAGCCGGTAATCGCGCTCACGGTCATCGGCAAGAAACCGCATCATCTCAATCAGCAGGGGAAGATTCTTCTCCGGCGCCAGGCGGCCGGCATAGAGCAGCAGCGTGGTGCCGGGGAACGCCTTGGATTCCTGGAGCAGGTGCTGGCGCATCGCCCGGGTCCGGCGGGTAGGTGAAAACCGGGCCACATCGACTCCCATGGGGCGGATCCAAATCCCTCGTCGAACCCGGTGCCTCCGCGAAGCGATCACCAGCTCAGCCGCTGCATGCTCTGAGACTGCCATGTGATGGTCAAAGAAGGGAAAGTACATCCAGTGCATGTACCAGCGGCAGAAGAAGCGATGGAGCACGCTGTTGCCCACGTAGACAGCCACGTTCTCGTCCATGCGCTCGCAGCTCAGCCCCAGCATCACGGGACGAAAGTCCAGATCTTTGAGGAGGTTCTCGCGGATCATGCCGCCGAGGTAATGCAGGTTGTACTTGTCGCAGATTTCGACTACGTCCGGGCGTTCTTCGCGCAGGATTCTGCGCATCGTGTCCTCGGGACACAAGTACTGCGTCGGGTAGATACAACGGTAGCTGCCATTAAGAGGGGCCGTATGCGCGCGCACGAAGTAGATTCTGCAGTGGCCGCCCACCTGCTCCTCGCGGTCTTCTGTTCCAGGAACAATCAGCCGCATTTCCCGTTGCTGCTGGTTGGCCGCCTGCAGCATGGCCATGTAGAAAGTGGAGATGCCGCCCGAGTGGGCGTGAAATGCGTTGGTCAGATGCAGCGTCTTGATCGCCATTAGGCCTGCAGGTGAACGGTGGTGCTGCGCAAAAGACGGTAGCAATGCCGCGGGATCCAGGAAATGAAGTCGATCAACATGCGCGGCATGCGCTTCAGGTCGGAGGCAAAAGTGCGGCCTTCTTTACCGACCAGCAAACTATTCCGGCTCATCAGGTACCAGTTGAACAACGACGAAAGCACGCACCAGGTGGATACGGCCACCATGCCGCCCTTCAGGTTGGGCATCCTTGTATAAAGATGCAACAAATAGTCGATAAAGAGCACCACAGCCGGAAAAACAACCACGATCAGCAGACCGGATGCCCAAAGTGGGCGGGCGCTGCGCATTTTTTGCACGAAGGCGCCGTAGCATCCGGAGATGGCCGCGCTATAAACAGCTTCCACCACAACTGCGATGGAAATGGCCTCGAGACCCTGGCGCAGGGTGGCGAAGAAGAAGATCGGCGCGCGCAGCATCGCGCTCAGCAGGGCAGCCTTCCAGTTCCAGCTGTAGTAAAAGGTCTGCACCGGGTGGAGGACCAAATCGGACAGGACCGCAACTACTTCCACAGGCGATTGCTGCTGGGAGAAGTCGCGCATCTGCCCGGAGTATCGGCGGTGTTGGCCCCCGAGTGCGTTAAAAGTTGCCTAATAAAGAGGGCATGGGCTCGAGTTGGCAACCCCGTTCCAGCCGGGGCCGGTGGCTGCGGGAGTAGAGGGTTATTCCCCCCAACCGGCATCTTTTCCCACCATTTCTGTCCCCAGGCTCGAATTTTCCTCAAATATCAGATTGCACAATAGTTCGGGAAATGATGGTCGGAGGATCATCTCGCATTCCACTTTGCCCTCCCACTCGACATCTGGTAAGACGTTAAGGGGCAATCCTATTTTGAGAATCCTCATGTTCGTTACCTTTCGGCGGCTGGTAGTGTATCCGGTTCTTGTTTTCGTTCTTTTCACAATCAAATATCGAGCGAATGCGCAATCGTTGGCCGACATTTCGGTGCCACCGGCCGCGCGACAGATCTCCGAACCAATTGATGAATTGAACTTGCAGCGGCTGACGGGGAATCCAAGCCCGTCACTGCGGATAACCACCGACCTCGGCCGCGTGCCCAATGATTTTCCTCAAGAGCACATTCTGATGATGCTCAAGCGTGGAACTGCTCAACAGCAGGCACTCGAGCAGTTTATGCAAGAGCAATATGATCCCCATTCGACCAACTTCCACAAGTGGCTCACGCCCGAACAGTACGGTTCGCTCTTTGGCCCGTCTATGGAGGACATCAACCAGATCACTGGCTGGCTTACGCAGCATGGATTCACCGTAAATCGGGTTGCTGCCGGGCGCACATTCGTTGATTTCGGCGGCACGGCGGGTCAGGTTGCTGCCTCCTTTCACACGGAAATCCATCGCTACCGGCGTTCCGGCGAAGAGCATTTTGCGAATGCAAGCGATCCCACGATCCCGGCGGCGTTAGCCAAGGTGGTCTCGGGATTTCGTGCCTTGAACGACTTTCATCCCAAACCTATGGCTCACCAGCCAGGGATTGCGCGCCTGGATCGAGCTAGCGGCAAGTGGTCGCGTGGGGCGCAAGGCCATTTCACCACCGATTATGGCGCCGGCACAGACTACGTCATCGGCCCGCAGGACTTTGCCCAGATCTACGACGTCAACCAGGTTTGGCAGCAAAGCCTGAACTCGCCATCAGGGGCGCAAAAGCTCGTCGGTACGGGCCAGACCATCGGAGTCATTGGCGACACCGATCTTGCGTCCGGCGATATTCAAAACTTCCGCGATCAGTTCGGCATCACGGCCCTCGGTCCCAACGGTTCGGTCGTGGTCGATCATCCCCCCACGACCGTCTGCGCAGCTCCCGATCCTACGGCTCCCGACCTGGAAGGCTACATCGATTCAGAATGGGCAGGCGCCACCGCTCCCGATGCGACCATCGACTTTGTGACCTGCGCCAACAGCGGCGTAACCTCAGGAACGGATCTGGCCGCCAGCTTCATCGTGCAGGATGCAACCCACGCGAAACAGGATGCGGTCCTTAGTTCGAGCTACGGGTACTGTGAACAAGATCCTCTGAGCGAGTCCAACCAATTCTATGTTCAGCTTTGGCAACAGGCAGCGGCTGAAGGAATTACGGTGGTGGTCGCTACTGGAGATGCGGGCGGGGCGGAATGCGACGAGCCGGTCAGCTTTACTTACGTCTCCCACGGCCTGGCTGTCAGTGGCGAAGCCTCAACGCCCTATAACGTAGCAGCGGGGGGCACGGACTTCAGCGATGTCTTCAGCGGAACCACCGCCAACTACTGGTCGGCAACCAACAGCGCCACTCTCGAGAGCGCCAAGTCCTATATTCCTGAAACACCCTGGAACGAAAGTTGCGGCAGTCCCCTGGTGCTCCAGGGATTCAACAAGATGAACAACACCAGTTTCGATTCGAGTTCGGGCGCGAATGGTCTCTGCACCTACGCCTCCAAGCTACCACTTGACTTCTTCATGATTTCGCCAACGTTTACACGGTCAGCCGGGAGCGGAGGATTGAGCACGGTGTCAGCCCGGCCCGGTTGGCAGAGCGGCGTTACCGGACTGCCTGCAGGCAATGCACGCGCCTTGCCGGATATCTCCATGTTCTCCTCCTCCGGCTTGACGTGGGGACACTCTCTGATATTTTGCTACTCCGGAACGGGCCAGGGTTGTGACTTCTCAAACGCGAACACAGTGTATGTCAATACAGATGGTGGTACCTCGTTCGTTGCTCCAGCCTTCTCGGGCATCATCGCGCTGATCAACCAAAAGACCGGCGGACGCCAGGGACAGGCCAACAATATTCTCTATCCGCTAGCGGCCCAGCAGTTCGTCAACAACAGCAGCACGACGCAGCCAAATCTGACCACCTGCGCCGCCTACCTGGGCACCGGTGTTCTGCCGGCCTGTTACTTTCACGACGTCAGCGCGACCCCGAACCCTGATCCCGACGACACAGCAGCAAACACCCTTCGTCATGGGTACGACCGCAGTCCCCTGCACCGGGAGCGCAACTGCGGCAGGAGTGTTCACGGATATGAGCACGGACCCGGCATCCAACTCCGAGAACTGCTTTGGGTACCAGATCACGGTCACCGGAGCGGGAAGCAGCCTGACGACCACTCCTAATTACTACGGAGTGCTCTCGACCGCGGATGATGCCACCTCGCCCGCATTCACAGCCACTCCAGGCTACGATCTCGCCACCGGATTGGGCACGCCCAATGTGTACGCACTGGTGAACGCGCCGCAATGGTCGGGGCTGTCCATCACCAGCACCACCTTGTCCCAGGGTGTGGTGGGCAAGGCGTACTCGCAAACGCTGGCGGCAAGCGGCAGAATTGCACCCTACACCTGGAGTGTCGTCTCCGGCAGCTTGCCCGCGGGGCTTACGCTGGTCGCCGGCGGAGTCATCTCCGGAACTCCGACGGCGGCCGGCACCTCAACCTTCACGGTCCAGGTTGCGGACGCAGAGAGCACTCCGGCCACCGCAACGGCGTCTCTTTCTTTGACGGTGGCGCCGGCGCCGGTGCCGGTAGCCAGTGCAACCGTGCTCACCGCCTCGTCGGAAACGCCGGGGGTAGGAATGAACGTTACATTCACCGCGACCGTTTCGGGCGCGGGGGGAGTGCCAACCGGCACCGTAACCTTCTATAACGGGACAACATCCATCGGAAGCGGTACGCTGGGGAACGGCGTGGCGACCCTCACTACTTCTTTTGGCAGCGCGGGGACAGCCACCATCAAGGCGGTCTATAGCGGAGATGCGAATTTTACCGGAAGCACGTCGGCGCCTTTGACGGTAACGATTGTGACTCCCGGATTCAGCGTGACGGTAAATCCGGCCAGTCTAACCGTTCCCTTTGCAAACTCGGGCACGGTTACCATAACGATCACGCCGCAAGGTGGACTTACCGGCCCGGTGAATTTCTCCTGCGGAACACTTCCCCCATTTTTTTCCTGCAGCTTTGCTGCGCCATCGGTTTCATTAAGCCCAACCGGCGGAGTTGTGACGAACACACTCACCATCAATACCGCCCTGGCATCGACTGCTTCCACGATACGTTTAGGCGGGTTTGCCAGCCGAATCGTGACGGCAACGGCACTTTGGCTGCCGGCCTTCGCGGGGCTCCTGGCCGGCGGCCGGCGCAAACGGCGCAAACGGTGGATCGCACGCATGGGGATGCTGGCGATGCTTTGCATCAGTTTCGCGGTCGCGATGAGCGGTTGCGGCGGCCGCGGCGATCATCAAGCTCCGGATGGTAATTACAGTGTCCCTATCAATCTCACGTCGCCGGGAGCGGCGAGCCAGACCGTAACCGTCGCAGTGGCGGTTAAGTAATCCCGCGGCAAGCCGGGACAGGCGGGATGACAAGTTTTGTGCGGCTTCCCCCAGAAATCACCGGAAAAAGGGGTATCAGTTGGCAATAGCCAGCGGCGTCCGGTATACACCTACAGGGGGGAGTCATGTCGAAATTGCAGTATCAATCGGGGTTTGCCAACGAGTTTGCGAGCGAAGCGGTTGCAGGTGCTCTACCCAAGGGCCAGAACGCGCCCCAGAAGTCATCTCTCGGACTCTACACTGAGCAGTTCAGCGGTACCCCGTTTACTGCCCCGCGGGCCACCAACCGCCGTGCCTGGCTCTATCGCATCCGCCCCTCGGTGACCCACCGGCCCTATGTCGAACTCGAGGGCAACAACATGCGCAGCGGTCCCTTTGACGAGGTTTCCGCCACCCCTAACCAGCTCCGATGGGATCCGTTGCCCATTCCCATTGCCCCCTGCGACTTCCTCGACGGCATCATCACCTTGGCCGGCAACGGCGGCCCAGCGGGGCAGACAGGGTGTGCGGTACATATCTATGCCGCCAACCGAAGCATGTCGGGACGCTTTTTCTCGAACGCCGACGGCGAAATGTTGATCCTGCCCCAGCTGGGTAAACTGCGCTTCTTCACCGAGCTGGGCATTCTGGAGGTGGCGCCGGGTGAACTATGCGTGATGCCTCGCGGCCTCAAGATGCGGGTGGAGCTGCTCGAAGACTCTGCCCGAGGCTATATCTGCGAGAACTACGGCCTTCCTTTTCGTTTGCCTGACCTGGGTCCGATCGGCGCCAACGGACTGGCGAACCCAAGGGATTTCCTTTATCCCGTAGCCGCCTTCGAGGATATCGAAGGCAAGTTTCAGAGTCTGTGTAAGTTCCAGGGCAGGCTGTGGTCGGCGGGCATCGATCACTCCCCCCTCGACGTAGTCGGCTGGCATGGCAACTACGCGCCTTATAAGTACGACATGGCAAACTTCAACTGCATCAACACCGTCAGCTTCGACCATCCGGATCCCTCGATCTACACCGTGCTCACCGCGCCCACCCCGGTGCCGGGCACAGCCAACGTTGATTTTGCCATCTTCCCCCCGCGTTGGGTGGTGGCCGAGCACACCTTTCGCCCTCCCTGGTTCCACCGCAATGCGATGAACGAATTCATGGGCCTGATCGTCGGCCAATACGATGCCAAAGCCGAAGGCTTCGTTCCCGGCTCCGCCAGCCTGCATAGCTGCATGCAGGGGCATGGGCCTGATGCGGAGACCTTTGAGCGTGCCGAAAGTGCCGAACTCAAGCCTCACTATCTCGGCGGTACCCTGGCCTTCATGTTTGAGACCCAGTTGGTGCTCCACCCCACGCGCTTTGCGCTCGAAACGGATGGCCTGCAGCACGACTACTTTCAAGTGTGGCAGACGCTCAAGAAGCGTTTCACGGGAAGCCCCATTCAGTAAATGTAACCATGAATGCTACGCATGATCCTCAGCGCCAAAGCTGGGTAGCCTCAGCCAATCGCCCTAGTGGCGCATTCCCGATACAAAACCTGCCCTTTGGCGTGTTTGAGGGGCCAATGGGACCCACCGCCGGCGTTGCCATCGGAGATCAGATTCTGGACCTCCGCGGTTGCGTGGACCTGTTGGCCTCGCTCCCGGAGGCCACCAGACAGGCCTGTGCCGCCGCCACGCTCAATCCACTCATGGCCCTCGGCAGCGAGTGTTGGTCCGGGCTGCGCGCCCGGCTCAGCGATCTGCTCCGCGCCGATCATCCTCAAGCTGCCGATCACCAGCGCGCGTTAGCTCCGCATCTGGTGGCGATGGCGGAAGCCAGAATGCTCAAGCCAGCCATGATCGGTGGCTACACCGACTTCTACGCCTCGATTGATCACGCCACGAATGTGGGCAGGCTCTTCCGTCCGGAGAATCCGCTCTTGCCCAATTACAAGTACGTACCCATCGGCTATAACGGCCGGGCGTCGTCGATCCTGGTCAGCGGCGCACCCGTGAAGCGGCCCGCGGGTCAGATTGTGTCCTCCCCGGGTGCGGCGCCCCACTTCGCGCCCAGCCAGGCGCTTGATTACGAGCTCGAAGCCGGCTTCTTTGTCGGCCCCGGCAACCGGCTGGGAGAGGCGATTCCCATCGAGCGCGCCGCCTCGCACCTCTTTGGCGTGTGCCTGTTGAATGACTGGTCGGCGCGCGACATCCAGGCCTGGGAGTACCAGCCCCTGGGGCCATTTCTGGGGAAGAGCTTTGCCACCACCATCTCGCCCTGGATCGTCACCATGGAAGCGCTGGCCCCCTTCCGCGCGCCAGCGTTTGCGCGCCCGCCACAAGACCCGCCGCCGCTGGGCTACCTCGCCTCGGAACAGGACATGCAGGAGGGGGGCATCGACCTCACCCTGGAGGTTTACTTCCGGTCTGCCCGCATGCGCGAGGCTGGAGCTGATGCTATTCGCTTCAGCCGCAGCAACCTGCGCAACCTCTATTGGACGGCCGCGCAGTTGCTGACCCATCACACCAGCAATGGCTGCAACCTTCAGCCTGGTGATCTGCTGGGCAGCGGTACCGTCTCCGGACCCAAGGATGAAAATCGCGGATGTTTGCTCGAACTTACGCAGAATGGCCGCGAACCAGTCTCGTTGCCGACCGGCGAGAGGCGCGGTTTTCTGGAAGACGGCGACGAGGTCATGTTGCGCGGATACTGTGAGCGGCCAGGATTTGCTAGCATCGGCCTGGGGGAGTGCTCTGGCACTATTACGGTGGACCACCCGGACCATAGAAGGCTTCCAATGGCGAGAGGAAAGATCTGGTGAATATTTCGGAGAAGCCGGCGGTGGCGCTTACCCTAGGTGATCCGGCGGGGATCGGTCCCGAGTTGATAGCCAAGTTGCTAGCCCGCCGCGACGTCGTCGAGCGCGCCAAAGTGGTTCTAGTCGGAGACGCGTGGCTGTGGGAGGAAGGCCAGGCGATTGCCGGAGTGAGCGTTGCCACGCGTACCATCCAAGGTTTCGATCAGGTGCGCTCGCTGCCCGACGGTTCTCCGCTATTTCTTCCGGTGGAGAGTGTCCGGCCGGGCGAAGTTCCGCGCTCTACCGTGTCCATCGCCGGTGGCGCCTCAGTACTCAAGGTATTAAAAATGTGCCTGGACGCCGCGTCGACAGGTATGATCGACGCCATCTGTTTTGCCCCTCTGAACAAACAGTCCATGAAGATGTCGGGCATGAAGTTCGCGGACGAGCTGCACTTCTTTGCCGACCAACTCAAGGTCAGTTCCTATCTCTGCGAGTTCAATACGTTGGGTAACCTTTGGACCTCTCGTATTACATCGCATGTTCCTTTCAAGGACATTGTTCTTTATCTGACCAAGGAACGGATTGTCAACGCCGTTAAGTTGCTCCACGATGCCCTGCGTTTGGCTGGGTTTGAGCATCCGCGGGTGGCCGTGGCCGCTCTGAATCCGCATGGCGGCGAGGGCGGCGCGTATGGCCGGGAGGAGATCGACATCATCGCGCCTGCCGTGAAGGAGGCCAAGGCGCAGGGCTATCCCGTCGCGGGGCCGTTCCCCGCCGACACTATATTTCTGAAAGCCCGTGACGGCCAATACGATGGCGTGGTCACGATGTATCACGACCAGGGCCAGATCGCGGTCAAGCTCTTAGGATTTGAAAGAGGCGTAACGATTCAGGGCGGCCTGCCTATCCCAATTACGACCCCGGCGCATGGCACCGCCTTCGACATTGCGGGTCAGAACAAGGCTAATGTCGAGGCCACCGTACAGGCATTCCTGATCGCATGCCGCATGGGCGCGTCCCTTCCCTCCCAGGTATGACTATCGCTATCATCCCTGTAGACACTCTACGGCGACAGGCTGTAGAGTGTCTACACTGTGGTCGCAGAGCGCCAGCCGTATCAAAATCGAATTGAGCTCCTGCAGGGGACGCTGGACATGCTCATTCTTCAGACGCTCCAGTGGGGCACCCAACATGGCTTCGGCATCGGGCAGGCTCTTCGTGCTCAGTCCGGAGAGGTGCTGCAGGTGGAGACCGGCTCGCTGTATCCGGCATTGCATCGCATGGAGCGTCAAGGTTGGATCGTTTCCAAGTGGGGCCACACTGAACAAAATCAACGCGCCAAATACTACCGCATCACCGCGGAAGGAAAGAAGCAACTTGCTCGTGATCGTTCCAAGTGGGAGACGATGGTCACGGCAATCGGTAACATCCTGTCTCCAACGCCAGAAGGCTGAGGACCGCGATGGGCTTTTGGAGCCGTATCCTTCGACCTGAACGCGCTAAATCAGACCTCGATGCCGAGATCGCGTCGCATCTGGCGCTGGCCGCCGCGGACAAACGCGACCGCGGGGCTACGCCAGACGAAGCGCGACGCGAAGCCGAACGGGACTTTGGCAATCAAGCGCTGGTAAAAGACGTGGTGCGGCGTATGTGGGGTTGGGTTTGGTTGGAATCCCTGCAACGAGACACCATGTATGCTCTGCGCCAGTTGAGGAGATCACCGGGATTCTCCATGACCGTGGTCGCGACCCTGGCATTCGGTATCAGCGCGGCAACAGGCATGTTCACCGTAGTCGATCATGTTCTGCTCAGGCCGCTGCCCTATCCCCACCCTGAACGGCTCGTGACTGTTGAAGAGGCGAGTCTCCGCGGTCCGCTCGACATTGTGGCGCACGGCGCAACCTATCTCGATCTGAGAACGTGGCAAGAGCGGAACACAACATTTGAGCAGCTTGCGTACTACACAGCCGGTGGTCCATCTGCAGGCCGGTTTAACTTTCTCGAAGGCAATGCGGGATCGGCAGCGGTACATGTCACCAATGTCAGTGCCAACTTCTTTCGCACTCTGGGCGTTCTGCCAGGATTGGGCCATGGCTTTGAGGAAGATGTCGAGCCGTTCAACGATGGTAAGAATGCTAATACGCTGGTATTGAGTGATTCCGCGTGGCAGCAGATGTACGGCGGCGATCCTGCGATCCTGGGCAAGAGGGTGCTGCTCAACGGCAAGGGGTATGCCGTTGTGGGCGTGATGCCACGCGGATTTTCATTTGGATTTGAACCGGACCGGCCGGCAGTCTGGACGTCAGTTCGGCTGGACACGACCGATAAAGACCGCAAAGCTGATGAGCGCGATTATCAGGTAATTGGTCGTTTGAAGGACGACGTGGCGTTGGCCGCTGCAGAGGCGGACTTGAAAACGCTGCAAGCGCAGATTGCCAAAACGTATGAAGATCCGGACGTTCGCGAACGCAGAGCGACTGTCATTGCCCGAAGATATGTCGACTCGCTCGTCAAGGCAGACCTGAAGACGGCACTGATCGCGCTCTTAGCGGCAGCCGGGGTTCTCTGGCTCATTGCGTGTGTGAATGTGACCAACCTTTTCCTGGTTCGCGCCGGCGCACGACAACGTGAACTTGCAGTGCGCGGCGCGCTCGGCGCCAGTCGTGAAAGGATCCTACAGCAGCTGCTCGCAGAGGGCCTAGTTCTCAGCAGCGCAGCTTCACTGCTGGGAAGTCTTGTTGCGTTTGCAGCGATCAAAGTGTTTGAGAAGCAAATCCCTGCACACATGCCAATTCGATTATCCGCGAGCGCGAATGGGATGATCCTCCTGGCCCTGGTCGCGCTCACGCTATTTTCGACGGTGTTCTCTTCGGTGTGGCCATCGCTCTTCGCCGCACACATGCCCATCGAACCCGCGCTCCGGCAGGGTGGACCGCAAAGCGGAAGGAGCCGCCGCCAGCATCGTATTGGCAGTTCGCTGGTGGTTGCGGAAATTGCCATGTCGCTCACACTGCTTGCGGCCTGTGGACTCCTTCTGCGCACAATCTATGCATTACGTCATGTAGCACTGGGTTTTCGCACGGACCACATCGTCGTCGCCAACCTGTCTATACCTTCTTATCGCTTTGCCAATCGGGACATGACGAGAGTCTTGTACCAGCCTCTGCTTGAGAGGGTCCAGCATTTGCCCGGGGTGCAGTCTGCCGCGCTCATGACGGAAGTACCGCTGGGCCAAACATTCCACATGCAGCTAACCCTGCAAGGTAAGGGATATGGCCGTCGCGGTAGTCAGGATGACCTCATCACGACCAATTTCCGGGCCGTCAGTCCAGAAGCGCAAGCGGTGTTTGGCCTCAATATGCTCTTGGGGCGTTACTTCAATAAAGAAGATACGGCTGGCTCTCAGCCAGTCGCCGTGGTAAATCGCGCATTCGCCCGGCTTTATGCGCCGGACCCACAGAACCTAAGGTCGGTGCTGGGCATGCAGCTTCTTGACCTGCAGAAGGATCGTAAGGCGGTGGTCGTTGGCGTGCTGGACGATGCACGACAAAGCTCCATCCTGCGATCGGAGCCTGAGGCTGAGATATGCATTCCGCAGATTGCGCCGGATAGCAACTCATACCTCGCTGTCGAAGGAAATGCAATGGACCTCGCCCTTCGTACGGAGAGGCCTTATGCTTCCATCATTCCGGAGCTGCGTGCTTTGCTTCGCCAGGCCAGTCCGGAACTTGCAGACGCGACCTTTACCAACATGGATGAGGTTGTCCAAGGCGCCTATGGAAGCCAGAGGCTGGCAGCGCACTTGCTCGAAGTTTTCGGAGGAACGGCACTGCTACTCTGCATTTCGGGCCTATACGGCTTGCTTGCATACGTCGTGAGCCAGCGCACCCGCGAGATGGCCCTGCGGGTTGCCGTCGGCGCACAACGCGGGCAGGTGGTATGGCTCGTCTTGCGGGAGGCGGGTGTCCTGGTAATTGCCGGCGTCTGTATCGGCACGATCGTCGCGATCGCCTCGGGCAGAATTGTGCACGGCTTTCTCTACGGAGTTGCTGAGCACGACGGCCTGACATTCATGGTCGCCGCCTTAGTATTGCTCTTTAGCGGCGGCCTGGCCGCTTACTTCCCCGCCCGAAAAGCCGCGAACGTGAATCCTATGGAAGCGCTTCGAGCAGAGTGATCCCATGCAACGGCTCAGGCGAAAGATCTTGCTTGCAGGGATATCAGCCTTGCTCACCGCTTTCACGGGTTGTGCCGCACATCAATCTAGGGGCGTTTACCGCCTGAGCGAAATTAACTCCCAGTATTTTCTGCTCTCGCCAGACGCTGCTCATTCGCAGGGAGAGCATCAGACGCTTCGCATTCCTCGTGTTCGCAAGGACGACAACCCCAACGGCTCTCCTATGGCGGATTGCTCAATCAAAGGGCCTTGGTTCTCTCTCTACGAAGGTCCAGAGAATAACTCCTGGACAGCAGAGACACCCACTGCGCCGGCATGGGAAAAGAGCGGCGGCGCGGTCGACATGGAGGACGAGTGGCGGAGCTTTGAAGCAGCTCTTAACGGTATGCAGCAGAGGCGGTGCTTTTCATCGCCGGATGAGTATCTTTTGTGAAGCAAAGAATTGCCGCGAGCCTGTCTGCGCCCGCTGGCGATACGTTGTTTTACCACTACGGTTATGGGCCTGGGGGGTACGTCGACCTGGCGCCTGGTATGCAATTGCGCATAGAACGCGATTTTTATGGCTCCCACAATTCCGAGCAACCACGCTCTACGGACTATCAAGGCACAACGATCACTTCTTATGGAGTCACTGCAAATGTTGAGAACGAACCGAAGCTTTTTTCCCTTCGAATCGAGAAAAAATCGCTAGGAGCCAAGGCACCTGATGTGACCGCCCCCGACGCAACCCTGGCCACACAATTCGCGGCGGATCCTCACCTTCGACTCTTCCTACAGGATCTTGTTATTTCCGGCAATGCTAAAACTCCTGCAATCCTGATTGGCTCGTCAAACAACAAGGACCTGAACGCGGTCACGCAGGAGATCGAAAATAAACCCCAGATCTCGTGCACGGACTTGCTGCGTTGGCAAGTAACTTGCGCCTTCTTCGATGGAACCGTAACGGTTAGCCCGATGCTCCAAGTCGTCCTCAATGGCGCTCCAACCTACGTTCCAATCGGATCCAAGCTCTGGTTCATTCTTCCTCATTTGAATGATGCACAACAGGCAAGGCTGCTTCGGACTCTTCGTGTGGAACGGCCATTTCGAGGCAAGGCCATCGAAGTGCAGTTCGCTCGCACAGAGGCGGAAATCTCGCAATTGCTGGTCTTGGGCGGAGATCGAATCTCCTGGAAAACATCTCCACGAGAGGTCCGCTGAACTGCAGATCCCTACTCCCTAAGGCTTTGCTGCGACCGGCAAGCTGCGCCGCCCGCCAGCAGTGCTTTATCGAGCTCCGGTTCCTGGCCGCGCAGCATGCGCTCGATCATCTCGTGGATGCGAATCTCGTCGAAGGGCGCCGTCACCTCGCGCTCAGCCTGCTGCCCGGGAAAGTGGATCATCAGGACCGGACGCGGATCGAAGCGGCCCTGACTCGCAGCCTCATCTTCCTTGGTCCAATGCGAGGTTGACCGCCACATGGGCACGCGCCAGGAGTGGTCGGAACAAACGATGACCGTTGTCTTCGCCGCCAAACCAGTTCCACTCAGGGCGCCTATCAATGCTGCCAAGGACCTGTCGGCCAAGGCCAAGCTGTCGATATAGGAACCGGTGGCCCGCTGGTGCCTACGGTCGTACACGCTCGGAGGATGAGGCACCGGCAAATGGATGAACACGAAGCCGATGCTCTGGTCGCGAATCAACGCCTCGGCCTCGGGCATGATCGCCGCCTGATCCTGGGCATGCTTTTCCTCGGCAAAGCCGGGCTCATGCTTCAACCCGCGCCCGATTTCAACCAACGGCGCCACGGCATTCTGCAACGCAGAATGATCGGAAATGGCTCCGTCCGATTGGCCGTCCCCCATCCTCCAAAAACAATAGTTGAGCGTTCCTGCCAGAATGCGGCAATAGGGGTTGTACCAACCCACGACGCCAGTGGTCCAACCCAGGCGCCGGGCATCGGAGAAAAGTGTGGCGTGGCCATCGAAGGGTTGCCACCGCGAATCCCCGGCCAATTTGACCATGGCTTCTCCATCCAGACCGCCGCGGATGTTATCGACCGGCGTGCCCAGAAAGAAGGAAGGAATCACCCGGTCGGTGTAATACCCCGCCGGCTTCAGATCGCTGAAGACCACGCTCTCACTCTTGAACTTGTCAAAGGCGGGCATGGCGAGCCCGGAAAATCGATGATCGAAGGTTTGGTCGAAGGAGAGCTCGTCGAAAAGAAGCCACACGATGCGGCCACCATCCCCAGCCCGACGGCCGGAAACCAGGGCGGGATGCGTCATCGGCACCCGCGCATCGGCTCGCTGCGCCCGCAGCCCCTGGTAAAGGAGCTCCGGGACCATCCATACCATGGTGCAACCGGCGAGCACCAGCAGTGCCCCAAACCCGCGTACCGCGCGGCGATAGTCCAGCGGCCGAAGCCAGCGCAGCAGCAGCGCAGCCAGCAGAGTCACGATGTAAACCGAACCGGGGCTGAGGTGAGGAATCGGCGCCCGCCGCATGGCCGCAAGGGCAGTGACCAGCGCCGAGGCAAGCTCAGCGGCTACGAAAGCCCACACCGCGGTGCGCAGGCCGGTCTCGCTTTTCTCCAGATACCGGAAGAGCCATGCAGCCAGCAGAGTGACGGCTGCCAGGTCGATCAGGATGCCCCAGATCACACTCTGCATGGGCAGAAAGCTGTGATAAATCACCGGATGGTAGCTGGACAAGAGCGGCCAGACGCGAAGAATCAAAACCAGTATGGCTGCTCCAAAGCCCTGGACGAAAGTCTTGAGGTTCATCTTTTCTCGAACAAAAAGAGCACGCGGCCGTTGGTCAATTCCTCACGCGTCACGATGGTGAAATAGCGGGTGAACTGCTTGACAAACAGATCTTCACTGAGATGCGCGTAGAGTTCGTCTCGCCCGCGGCAAAGGTCGATGTAGCGCACGTCTGTTCTGGGAACCCACTCCACAATGCTCCAGCGACGGGTGAGCGATGCCAAGAGCATGGACACATCTGCGATGGGAATCTGATCGGCAAGCAGCAGGTGATGCAAGATACCCAGCATCATGACGCAATCGAAACGCTGGCGTGCCCGTTCCAGCAGAGTGAGAGACTCGGCGTTGCGCCATCCGACGGCCGGAGTCGGGCGAGCCACGTCAGCGACCAAAGGAAGTATGGGCAGCCCAGCTGTCCTGGCCTCCCTCCAGTTGCGATCGGAAGAAGCGACATCGGTGTCCCAGGCGACTACGCGCGCGCCAACGCGGGCGGCAATGCGCGAGTATTGACCGGTATTTGCCCCGATATCGAGCACCGACCCGGGGCGCAGCAATTGCATGGCGCGATCGACAAATTCCTGCTTGCGCTGCCGCTGCTGGTCACTGTAATGATCGGCGGCCGCCTGGTACTCGCTCCAGCGCGAATCGCGTTCCTTCGGTTCCAGCGCATGCAACATTTTTCCGAAGCGCCGGAGATTTCGGTCCAAAACCGCAGACGCGATTTCTGGCTCCTGCTGCAGTTTGGGGGGCGCTCCAGAGGCATGCTTGCGGGTTTCCAGCAGGAAAGGAAGGGTAA
>CAWCKO010000049.1:0-114184 GCA_963796145.1 uncultured Acidobacteriaceae bacterium
GGAATGGCTTGGAGCGGAGCCCAAGACCGAGTTTGAACTGGCTCAGGTTGTACGTCGCGGTCTTCCTTTAACCACTCAGGCGGTTTTCCTCTCGCATGGACTGACGAAAGACGAATTTCATCACATTGTGATTCCTCTTCGCACCTTTCGGCACCGCAAGGAACGCTTGAACAAGGGATTGCAGGAGATGCTCACTCCTGACGAGTCCGACAAGGCGGTGCGCGCCGCGCGGGTCTTGGCGCTTGCCGAGCGGGTTTTTGCGAGCCGGGACAAAGCCCTGGCTTGGATGCGAAAGCCCAAGAAGCGTTTTGACGGGGAAACCCCAATGCAGATGCTGCAGACAGAGGCAGGAGCTCGATTGGTTGAACAGATGCTGATTCAACTCGACGAAGGCATGTTTGCCTGATGATTCTTTGGAGGATCAGCAACTATGCAGACCTGCTGGGAATTGGAGGCATCGAGGCTTCGGCAAGATGGCACAGCGCCGGCCGGCCAATCGTCTACCTTGCAGAGAATCCCTCCTCAGCCCTTCTCGAGATTCTCCTCCACCTTGAGGCCGATGAGGAGGATCGTCCGGATAGCTACCAAATCCTCAAGGTTGAGACGGCTGACAATATGATCTCCGAAACTGTATCGTTAACTTCGCTGTCATCGGATTGGAAGAATAACGAAGACGCGACGCGGGCCATTGGGGATGACTGGTTGGAAAGAGCGACGAGTGCCTTGCTCCGTGTCCCCTCGGTGATCATGCCGGAGACTTACACGTGGCTTCTCAACCCAAGGCACGCTGAGGCCAGGAAGGCCGCCATACTCCAGATCGAAAAACATCTGTACGATTCTCGACTCTTCAAACGCTAACCGGCGCGATCTGACTTAGGGTAATTCGGCGACTGTCATCGCATGAGCCATCCGCAACTCTTTGTTCGATGCATCGGGCATCTATCAGGCAATGCTCCAAGCATCCGTTAAGCAATGCATCCGCAATCCTAAGGTTGCAACCACTCAGTCACCAATCGCGCGGTGACTAATGAGTGTCCAAGAAAATGGTTAGCCCCATCGGCAGATATTCGAAACGGTAATAGTGCCGAACTATGATGCGCAACGCAAGAGCCGGGACGACCGAGACTGTTACGAAACTCTATGTTCGGACCCAGCTCATCGCTGGTTCAACTTTCCGAGTGCTGACAAGCCGGAGTAGACCTCTCCGCGGGGCCTCTCTCTCCTCGCCGGCACGTACAACGGCGATCCTGCACCGCAGGAGGGGACTTAGTACGCACTATTCTGCACCACCTTCCTCCCTTCCATGGGTGTCCCGCAAAGGATGCTCTCCCAGCAAGTACGCGCTCACGACGGCACGCTCCACTACCCTCGAATACGACTCACGGCCTCGTCCCGGATAGGCCAGCGATTCAGTAGAAGAGCATCGTCGCTCCCACCCGCCGTCTCCTGACGCGGAAACGACACCGTAGGAGGGGATTTATGGCGCTTATGGCGCACGTTTTCCCCCGGGGACAACGACCCAGCGTTAAGAGGGGCGCGTAAGGCGGGTGGCCCTTTTCGCTTCACACGCTCTGACATACACTAAGACCATTCGAGGCTGCTCATGCCAAAACCTATTGTCGGTCTGCATCACGTAACGGCGATTGCATCGGACCCCCAGCGGAATCTCGACTTCTACACCGAAGTGCTGGGGCTTCGTTTCGTCAAGCGCACCATCAACTTTGACGATCCCGGCACCTACCACTTCTATTTTGGCGACGATGCCGGTTCGCCGGGAACCATCCTTACCTTCTTCCCCTGGCCGCGTGCCACCCGCGGCAGTCTGGGCGTTGGAGAAACTTCGGCGACTGCATTCAGCGTTCCTCGCGCATCCCTCGAGTTCTGGGAAAGACGTTTGCTGGCTGCCGGCATTCCAGCGGAGCGCACCGGCGAGCGGTTCCAGGAGGAGGTGCTCGGCTTTGCCGATCCCGATGGCATGCGCCTGGAGATTGTGGGCCATCAGGACGCAGGGGAGGCAAAGGCGCCGCGCACCAGCGATGTTTCGGCCGAGCACGCGATTCGCGGCTTCTTCGGCGTCACCCTTTGTGAGGGGGGCTACGAGAAGACGGTAGCCGTATTGGGCACTATGGGCTTCCATAAGATCGGTGAGCACGGAACTCGCTTTCGCTTTGCCGCCGAGGGCAGCGCCCTCGGCAACCACATCGATGTGATGGTTCAGCCCCAGCTCAGCTACGGCCGGATGGGCGCGGGCAGTGTGCACCACATCGCCTTTCGTGCCGCCGACGATGCTGCGCAGCTCGAATGGCGCGAAGTGCTGGTAGCGAATTCGTTGGATGTGACCCCGGTGCTCGACCGCACCTACTTTCACTCCATCTACTTTCGCGAGCCGGGCGGCGTGTTGTTCGAGTTGGCCACCGATCCGCCAGGCTTTGCTCTTGACGAACCGCTGGAATCGCTGGGTGAGACGCTCAAGCTGCCTCCCTGGCTGGAGCGCCAGCGTTCGCGGGTGGAACGCATGCTGCCGCCGATTGCCCTGCACACGCGAAAGTAGGATATTCGTTGACCGACCCACATCGTGATCAGCCTGTACTCACACTGGGTGCAAAGCTCAACCAGGCGTCCGCTGCCGTGATTCTTCTCCACGGCCGTGGCGCCTCGGCAGAAGACATCCTCGGGCTGGCAACGGAGATGTTCGACGAGCACTATGCCTATCTCGCCCCGCAGGCCGCAGGACATAGTTGGTATCCCTACTCGTTCCTGGCGCCGATCAATCAGAACGAACCCTGGTTATCGTCGGCCCTGGCAAAGGTGGGGGCGACCGTCGAGTTGGCCTTGGAGGCAGGCATAGCGCGCGAGCGCATATTTGTCTGTGGCTTCTCCCAGGGCGCGTGTCTATCCTCGGAGTTTGTCGCCAGAAACCCCGCTCGTTACGGCGGCGTCATAGCTTTCACCGGTGGACTCATCGGCCCGCCCGACGCGGACCTGCACCATCCAGGCAGTCTTGCGGGAACGCCCGCGCTTTTTAGTTCCGGAGATCCCGACCCGCATGTGCCCTGGAGCCGCGTCTTAGCGTCGGCGGAGCAATTCGCCGCCATGGGCGCTGAAGTACACACGCAACGCTATGAGGGCCGCCCCCACACCGTTCTGCCACAGGAAATTCAATCAGCGCGTAAGCTTCTCTTCCCCGTTCGTGGCACAGAAAAAAAGTCCTAGGATAAGGAGAGAAGTTGGCCAAGCCCGCGCTTCATTTCCTGTTGCTCCTTGCCTGTTCTCTTTTCCCATCACCGTCCGCGCGCGCACAGTCCGGCGCGTTACCAGACGTCGCCCCCGTTCAGGCGCAACACGCCATGGTGGTCAGCATTCATCACGAGGCCAGTGACGCCGGATTGAAGATGCTGCAGGCGGGAGGAAACGCGGTTGATGCCGCGGTCGCCACCGGCTTTGCTCTGGCCGTCGTCCACCCCGCCGCAGGCAATCTGGGCGGAGGCGGCTTCATGCTGCTGCGCAAGGCCAACGGGGAGTCGCACTTCCTCGACTTCCGTGAGAGGGCGCCCCTGCGGGCGTCTTCCGATATGTATCTCGACCGCGAGGGCAAGATCATTCCCGAATCTTCGACGGTTGGTTATCTCTCCGTCGGCGTTCCGGGAACAGTCGCCGGGCTGGCCGAGGCAGAGAAGCGGTTTGGCAAACTCTCGCTGAGCCAGGTAATGGCGCCCGCCATTCAGTTGGCGGAAAAAGGCTATGTCCTCAGCGCGGAAGAAGCGGCCATGCTTCGCAATCCCCTGCTGACCCGATTCCCGGAGTCGCGGCGCATCTTCCAGCGCAATGGCAATTTCTACCAGGCCGGGGAAGTTTTTCGGCAGCCGGAGCTGGCCCGTACGCTCACCCGCATCGAGCAGAACCCAAGGAGCTTTTATCATGGCGCCTTGGCCAGCGAGCTGGCCAGGGCAATTCAGAAGCATGGCGGCCTGATCAGCAAGAAGGATCTGTCGCTCTACCAGGTGAAGGATCGCAAACCTCTCACCGGCACCTATCGCCAGTACGAAATTCTCGCCCCGCCTCCGCCCTCGTCCGGGGGGATTGCTTTGCTGGAAACGCTGAACATCCTGGAAGGCTATGATCTGGCGGCCCTGGGCGATCGCACGCCTGACTCCATGCACCTGATTATCGAGGCTTTTCGACGAGCCTTCGACGACCGGAACTCGTTCTTAGGCGATCCGGATTTTGAGTCCATGCCGACCGCGCAGCTTATCGACAAGGGCTATGCCGCGGCTTGGCGCAAGAGCATTAGCATGACCATGGCGACTCCCTCCAGTGCTCTCACCAGGCCGCCGGGCTACATTCCCGGCGCGGAGTCAAAGCAGACCACGCACTATTCCATACTCGACCAGGCCGGTGATGCAGTGTCAGTTACGTATACCCTGAATAACACTTTCGGCTCCGGGGCGACAGTGGATGGACTGGGGTTCCTGCTCAATGATGAGATGGACGACTTTACCTCCAAGATCGGTGCGCCGAATATGTTTGGGCTGATCCAGGGCCCGGCGAATGCGATTGCTCCCCGGAAGCGCCCCCTGTCCAGCATGACGCCCATCATTGTGCTCGAGAACCACAAAGTTCGCTTTATCATCGGCTCTCCAGGCGGATCTCGCATCATCACCACCGTTGCCAACATTTTTCTCAGCGCATCCGATGGCGGCTTGAATATCCAGCGCGCAGTGGATGCTCCGCGCTTTCACCAGCAGTACCTCCCTGATGTCGTTTTTGTAGAGCCCGGCTTTCCTCCAAAAACCTTGGAAGCTCTCAAGACCATGGGCTACACCATCGACGGTGGCGAAGACGGTCACTACTGGAGCGATGGAGAATGCATCGCCGTAGATCCAAAAACCGGACTGATCGAGGGCGGCCAGGACAAACGCCACAGCTTCGGAAAAGCCGCCGGCTATTAGTCTTCCCGGATCCCTTCCAGGCTGACCGTAGAGGATGTGAGTCCCGAAGGGACGGCTGAAAGTAGCCCAGGACGCAGTCCTGGGAACCATGCAGATAACGACGAAAAGTCCCGAAGGGACTAATGTGTGAATGGTGGGTTCTCACACACCCTGTGAAGGCCGTGAGTGAGCATTACAAAACTGAAATTCTCAAAAATGCTCTCCTGCCGGTAAAGTAAAGGGGTATGCAGTTACGCTTTGCATTTGGCCGACACGGCCTCCACGTCACGTTACCGGATGGACCCAATTACGAGGTGATCGAGAGCCGCTCCGCATCTGCGTTACCAGATGTGACCGCGGCGCTCGACCGGGCACTGGACCAGCCCATTGGCAGCAAGCCGCTGTCCGCTCTCGCCGCCGGCAAGAAGACCGCGGGCATCTCGGTTTGCGATATCACCAGGCCTGCGCCCAACTGGCTGACGCTACCCCCATTGCTTCGGCGCCTGCATGATGCCGGCATCCCCGTAGACGGTGTGACCATTCTGATCGCGACCGGACTCCACCGCGAAGCCACTCCAAGCGAGATCGACGCCATCCTGGGACCGGAGATCGCTGCCAAATACCGCGTGGTGAACCACGATGCGCGGGCCCTGGACCAGCATCGCCGGCTGGGAACTACCCGCCGGGGCATCCCGGTTTATATCGATGAACGGTTCATGGCCGCCGATCTGCACATCACCCTGGGCTTTATCGAACAGCACCTGATGCTCGGCTTTTCCGGAGGACGCAAGCTGGTGGCCCCGGGGCTCGCGGCCCAGGAGACGATCAAAGTCATCCACTCCCCTACGTTCATGCGGGAACCGATGGCGACCGAGGGATCGATCACAGCCAATCCTCTGCATGCGGAACTGCTGGAAATCGCCAGGATGGCCAGGCACGACTTCATTCTCGACGTAACTCTGACCCAGGACCGCGAGATCTCGGGCATCTTCGCCGGTGACCCCGTCCAGGCGCATGCGGCCGGAGTCGAGTTTCTGCGCACCACTTCCCTCGAGCGGCTCTCTGGACTGGCGGACGTAGTCATCACCAGTGCCGCCGGCCATCCCCTGGACCTGACGTTTTACCAAACCATCAAGGGCCTGACCGCCGCCCAGCACATCGTGAAGCCCGGCGGAAGAATACTCATCCTGGGCGAATGCGCCGAGGGCGTGGGTTCTCCTGAATTTGCCGGGAAGGTCGCGCGCTTCTCGAGTTACGACAGCTTCCTCGATGAGATCAAGAGCGCCGCAGTGGAAATCGACCAGTGGCAGCTGGAGAAACTGGCGCTTGCAGGGCAAAAAAATGAGCTTTTCTTTTACATGCCTGGGATCGCGAGTGACAAACTGGGGAACCTGGCATCGCGTGCCTTTCCCAGCTGGAGTGCGGCGATCACTGCCGTTCTCGATGGCCTCCCAGCCGGAGCTCGAGTGGCGCTGGTGCCGGAGGGCCCCTATGTATATGCGCGGGTCCCGGAAGAAGCCCAGGCTGCGCTCGTCTGAGACCAAGGACGTCGATTATCATCAATCCAGGCACCGAAATGCGGCACCGAAATGCGAAAGTGGCGAAATTGGCAGACGCACCAGACTTAGGATCTGGCGGGGCAACCCATGGGGGTTCGAGTCCCCCCTTTCGCACCAACCGAAACCTGGGCTAAGCGCCGGGAACGCTCGCGAAGACACAGCCGCGGAGTGTAATAGGATAAAAAGATGAAGGTTTGCGAACGGAGACATGGGCTGACCTGTACCGAGGGAACAAGTACGATTGCGCCCTTATTACGATGAACATTCAGCAGCGTCGCGTGGTAGTAACCGGGGTAGGTTTGGTAAGCCCGGTGGGTGTGGGGACGGAAATCACCTGGAAGGCTCTATTGCAGGGGGAATCTGGCATCGGCCATATCAGCCTGTTTGATGCGACGGGCTTCAGCTGCCGGATCGCCGGCGAGGTCAAGGACTTCAGCCCCGAAGATTACGTCGAGCGCAAGGAAATCAAGAAGATGGGCCGCTTCATTCAGTTTGCGCTAGCGGCCTCGGAGTTCGCCGTAGATCAGGCCCGTCTGGACATGGCAGCGGAGGATGCAGGCAGGGTTGGGGTTTACGTAGGCAGCGGCATTGGCGCTTTTGAAGTTATTGAGCGTGAGCACAGCAAATTGCTGTCTGCCGGGCCAAACCGGGTATCACCCTTTTTCATCACCGCTACCATCGCCAATCTGGCCGCCGGCCAGATCTCGATTCGCTACGGCGCGACCGGACCCAATCTGACCTGCGCCACTGCATGCACCACGGGTGCGCACGCGGTGGGTGAGTCCTTCCGCGTGATTCAACGCGGCGACGCAGATGTGATGATTTGCGGTGGAAGCGAAGCTGCGGTAACCCCGCTCTCGGTCGCCGGCTTCGCCGCCATGCGCGCTCTTTCCACTCGCAATGATGACCCTGGGACCGCCTCCCGGCCGTGGGATCACGGCCGCGACGGGTTCGTGGTGGGTGAAGGAGCCGGCGTGCTGATTCTGGAAGAGTTCGAGCACGCGGTGAAACGCGGAGCGACTATCCTCTCCGAGCTCGTCGGCTACGCCGCCAATAGCGATGCCTATCACACCAACGCTCCTCCTGAGGATGGCCGGGGCGTGCGCCGCGTGATGCAGTTGGCATTGCAGGACGCTGGAGTTGCACCGAGCGACATCGGGTATCTGAATGCGCATGCTACTTCGACTCCCTTGGGCGATCGGGCCGAAGCCCGGGCCATCTGCGAGACCTTCGGCGAATCGGCAAGGACCCTGCTGGTCAGTTCGACCAAGTCGATGACCGGCCATCTTCTCGGCGGGGCCGGCAGTCTGGAGGCCGGCATCACGGTCCTTGCGCTCCGCGATCAGGTGGCACCGCCGATGACAAATCTGAAGGATGTCGACGAGGCTTGCGGCTTCTGCCTGATCAAGGACAAAGGCCGGCCCACAACGATGGAGTATGCAATGACCAACTCCTTCGGCTTCGGAGGCACCAACGCCTCGCTCATCTTCCGCCGCCATCACGAGGGCTGAGGCGGGCCGCAGTTGAGAGATTTAGAGCCTGTGTGAGAACTCCTTTCTTTGAAGGGTCCGGCCTTTAGGCCGTACGTAAGGAGTCACGATGAATCGGCTTTAGTGGGCTGCTCAACCGAGAACTGCCCTCAGGGGCTAAAGCCCATCCTATGTTGCACGCTTAACGTACGGGCTGAAGCCCGTACCCTTCAAAAAAGAGTTCTCACACGACTCTAAAGTCCGTACCCTTCAGGTCGCCTGCACAACCGGTAGCGCAATGGAGAGTCTGAGGTTTCTTTTCTCCATCCAGAGAAATGTTCTAGTCTATACCGCATGAGCCAAGACACTTCTCAACCGAAGGTCAGTCTGGTGCGAACCCCCGATTACCGCGAGGGCTATGCCAACAGCGTTCAGGTGCAAAAGAGCGTGTGGGACTTCCGCCTTACTTTCGGTACCGCCTACCAGGAAACGGCCGAGGAGATAACCATCAACGCCTTCCAAACCGTCTATCTCAGCCCTCAACAGGCCAAAGCATTGTGCAGTGTGCTGGAGCAAAACCTGCTCCAATATGAACACGCCTTTGGCACCATCTCCCTCGAACCACGGCCCCCGATCATGCCTCAAGGTCCAGTCCACTAGAGCGTTTCGGAGACTCGTGGCCGAACTTCCCGAAGAGCAAGCACAGTTCGACCGCCCGCTGCCCCTCAGGCTTATATTCCCCTTGCTGTTTGTGGGCGTCTACCTGGCGCATCTTACCTTGCTGCGCCTGCCTTACTACTGGGATGAAGCTGGTTACTACATCCCTGCCGCCTACGATTTCTTTCGCACCGGCGACGTGATTCCCTCGACCACCCTGGCCAATGCTCACCCTCCGCTTCCCTCTCTCTACCTTGCGCTATGGTGGAAGTCAGGGTTCACGCCAACCGTTACTCGCACCGCCATGTGCCTGATCACGGCAATCGGGCTCCTGGCCGTATACCGTCTCGGGATGCTGCTGAATGGCCGCCCCCGGGTGGCGGCCACCACCACTCTGCTGACCGCGATCTATCCCGTCTGGTTTGCCCAGAGCACCCTGGCGCACGCGGATATGTTCGCTGCAGCCGCAACCTTGTGGGGGCTGGTATTCGTCTTTCCTGGACGTCGCCGCCCCCCAGCCTGGTGGGCTGCGGCGGCCTGCTTTGCCGTGGCCGCATGGTGTAAGGAAACAGCCATTGTTACACCCCTGGCGATCGCGCTGTGGGAGATCCATCTCTGCTTGCGCGTCCGCAGCCCCGATCGCAGTAACGACCGCCGCAAGCACCTCCGCGCCGCGCTGCTGATGCTATTGCCGCCGGCCACTCTGCTGGCCTGGTATGCCTACTTCCGCCACCGCACCGGGTATGTTTTCGGAAACCCTGAATTCCTGCGTTACAACGCTACTTCGACCCTCTCGCCGCTTCGGATCCTGATTGCCATGGCGCACCGCATACTGCAGCTCACCGCGCATATGAACATGTTCGTGCCCGTGCTGTGCATGCTGGGGGCCATGCTCCTGCTGCCCTTGCGGGAACCGGACGGCACCCTGCGTCCGCGAATCTCCCCCGCGAACCAGGCGATTCTTTATGCCGTCATGGTGGCCAACATCCTCTTCTTTTCTGTGCTCGGCGGTGCTCTGCTGACCCGGTACCTGCTGCCCCTCTATCCTCTGGTTCTGCTGCTGTGCGTATCCACGTTTTACCGCCGCGTCCCCTACTGGTGGGGCTTGGTTCTGCTGAGCGCGGCTGCTTTTCTGATTGGGTTGTTCGTGAACCCGCCCTACAAGTTCGCGCCCGAAGACAACCTCAACTACGCCGACGTGATCCGTCTGCATCAACAGGGGATCCGGCAAATCGTGACCCGTTTTCCCGGGAGCACCATTCTGACCGCCTGGCCGGCCACGGATGAGCTCACCAAACCCGAGCTGGGCTACGTGAAAAAGCCGCTGGCTGTCGTAACCGTGGCGAATTTCTCCCTGCCCGAAATACAGAAAGCTGCCGCTTCCGCCCAGGATTTCAGTGTCGGCTTCGCCTTTTCAACTAAATACGACCCTCCCCACCTGTGGCTCGATCTGGGAGCACGCAATGAGGCCCTCGACACCCGCTTTTTCGATTTTCATCGCGACCTGGAACCGGGCGCGATCGCCCACCTCCTTGATGGCAGGATCGTCTGGCGCGACGAGCGGCAAGGGGAGTGGGCCGCGGTTCTGCACTTCAACCGTCCCCAGGTCGCGAGCATGCACGAGGGGTCAGAATCGATAATCCCCTGAACCATAACGGAGAACTATACTGAGGGGGTGCTCCCCCGGCCTCCAGCATTTTCGCTTCTGGTGTTTACAAAGGAACGAATCCCTTGGCGGCTTTTCCTCAAGAAAAGACGCACGTCACAGCGCTCTCCTGGGCAGCGTAGAAGGGAAAATGCATTAATGCGCATCGTGCTGTTGGTAGTGGCCCTTTTCTTACCCTGCGGGATGATGGCGCAAAGCCCCGCGGCCATTCCGGGACGATTGCTGCTGGTGCTTCCCTTCAACAATCGCAGTGACCAGCCGAACCTGGATTGGATCAGCGAAGCTGTCCCGGAGGTCCTAAACCGGCGTCTCGCATCAGCCGGCTTTATGCCCATCAGCCGTGACGATCGACTGTACGCGCTCGACCATCTCGGGCTGCCAGCCACCTTTCAACCTTCCCGCGCCAGCGCGATTCGCCTGGCGCAGACGCTGGACGCGGATTACGTGATTGTGGGTTCGTTTTCGACCAGCGGTTCGCGCTTCCAGGCCAGGGCCCAGATCCTCCGAGTGGATGCCCTCCATTTGTCCGCCCCGCTTCAGGAAGAGGCGGATATGACGCATCTGCTGGATGTGCTGAACAGCCTCGCCTGGGGGCTGGCTAAGCAGATCGATCCACAATTCGCGGTGGCCCGGAGCACCTTCGTTACCGCCAACGCCGGGTTACGGATGGACGCCTTTGAGAACTACATCCGCGGACTGGTGGAGGCCGATCCCGCGGAACAGATCCGCCACTTGAAAGAGGCGGTGCGGCTGGACCCCAGCTTCTCGCCGGGACTGTTCGCTTTGGGCAAGGCATATTTTGCCAACCAGCAATTTGACCTGGCGGCCACCACCCTGGGACGCCTGCCGCGCAATGACCCGAATGCGCGCGAAGCCGACTTCCTTCGCGGGCTGGCTTATTTCTATTTAGGAAGCTACGTGAAGGCGGAAGATGCGTTCGCCTTTGTGAGTAAGCAGCTGCCCTTACCGGAAGTAGTCAACAACCAGGGGGTCGCGGCCAGCCGCCGGGGCCTGGATGCCACTTCCTTTTTCCAACAGGCAGTGGCAGCCGATCCGAATGATCCGGACTACCAGTTCAACCTCGCCCTGGCTCTCAACAAAAAGAAAGACGTGGCGGGGGCCCTGCGTGCCATCGGGCAAACTATTAAGCTCCGCCCAACCGATACCGAGGCCCAGACCTTCCAGGAGACGCTTCGGGTAGAGCCGCCTCACCCGTCGGCGGTTTCTGCACAGGCAAGCAATCGCGTCAACGCTGCGTTCGATCCCGCCGCGGCGGCAGAGAGTGCGCCCCTGGAACGGATCAAGCGGACCTTCAACGAAGCGTCGTTCCGCCAGGCGGCCTTTGAAATGGAGCAGATGGATGAGCAGCGCCTGGCAACCCTGCCTCCGCAGAAGCACGCGGCCGCACAAACCGAAGCGGGAATGCGGTTTTTCAACCAGGGCCTGATCCTGGAGGCGGAACGCGAATTTCAGGCGGCGCTCGAAACCGAGAGTGATAACGCCGACGCCCATGCCGGGTTGGCGCTGGTGAGGGAACACGAGGGAGACATCAAGGAAGCGCGTCTGCAGGCTGCCGAGTCGCTCAAAACGCAGCCTAACATTACCGCATACCTGATATTGGCCCGGCTCGACCTGCAGGCCAACCAGAAGCCCGCGGCCGCAGCGGACGTAAGCAGCGCCCTCAAGCTGGAGCCGCAGAATGCAGCCGCGCGGGGAATCAAGCAACAGATCGAGAGCAAAGGGCAACCGGTTCCATGAACCGCCTTTTTAGTGCGCTGATTCTGAGCTGCTGCTGGGCTCTTGCATGTCAGGCGCAGCAGCCGCGTGTGGTGTTGATCCGCCTCAACGACACTATTCAGCCCATCAGCGCCGATTATGTGGCGCGCGGGTTGGACGCGGCCGCGGCTCAGCATGCGAGCGCTGTCCTGATAGAAATCAATACCCCCGGCGGACTGCTCGATTCCATGCGTCAGATGGTAAGCAAGGTGATCGCCTCACCGGTCCCGGTCATCGTTTATGTCGCTCCCGCCGGTAGCCGGGCCGGATCGGCAGGATTTTTCCTTCTTGAGGCCGCCGATGTGGCCGCCATGGCGCCCGGCAGCAACGCGGGAGCCGCCCATCCTGTGGTCGAGGGGGGAGCCAAGCTCGACGACACCATGAAGCAGAAGCTGGAGAACGACACGGCTGCATTTCTGCGTTCCTATGTCGCGCGCCGGGGGCGCAACGTGCAGGCGGCCGAGGATGCCATCCGCTCCTCCAAGTCCTACAGCGACAGCGAAGCGCTGCAACTCAAGCTGATTGACCTGATTGCGCCCGATGACGCGAGCTTGTTGAACACCCTGGATGGGCGCACCATCACTCGCTTTGACGGTTCCAAGGTGGTGCTGCATACCCGCGGTGCGCAGCTGGTACCGGTCGATCCGACGCTGCGGGAAGAGATTCTGGACCGGCTCACCGACCCCAACCTGGCGGTCCTGGTGCTGATGGTCGGAGGACTGCTGATCTACCTCGAGTTCAATACCCCGGGCACCATCATTCCTGGAACCCTGGGAACGATCATGGTTCTGCTCGCCCTGTTTGCCCTGAATCTGCTGCCGGTACGTTACACATCCGTGATGCTTCTGGTGGCGGCATTTGTGTTGCTGATCCTGGAAGCCAAGTTTGCCAGCCATGGGGTTCTGGCCGCTGCGGGCATCGTCTCCATGGTCTTTGGGGCGCTGACCTTGGTGGACGGCCCCATTCCAGAGCTGAGAGTCCGTTGGGCCACCGCCCTGAGCACTGGGTTGGCCTTCGGGTTGATCACGGTCTTTCTATTACGGCTCGCCCTCCGCGCGCGACGCAGCAAGGTGCGCACGGGAGGGGACGCGATGATCGGCCAGATCGCGGTGGTCACCCAGCCGCTCGCCCCCAGCGGCCAGGTACTGGTGAACGGGGAACTCTGGCAAGCCGAGTCCGCCACCCCGACGGCGGCAGGAGAGCAGGTTCGCGTACGCGGGCTGCGCGACCTTACGTTGTTAGTGGACCGGGTTCCGTAAAAGTTCCTTAGATCGGTCTAGTCTACTGATCCTGTACAATTTATGCAGAGCGAGGCCCCCATGATCATGGGTATTGGCATTCCCGGCCTGATTGTTATTTTTGTCATTGCTCTTTATCTGATCAACTCCATCAAGATTCTCAGAGAATATGAGCGCGGCGTGGTCTTCCGTTTGGGGCGCATTTTGTCTGCACCCAAGGGCCCGGGTGTCATCCTCATTTTTCGTCCTTTCGATCAGATGGTGCGAGTCTCCCTGCGCCAGGAAGTGCTCGAAGTACCGCCCCAGGACATCATTACCCGCGATAACGTGACCCTTAAAGTGAATGCAGTCATTACTTTGAAGGTTATTGACCCGTCGCGGGCCGTGATCGAGGTGATGAACTACGTTTATCAGACCTCGCAGTTTGCTCAGACCACTCTGCGCTCGGTGCTGGGGGAAGTGGAATTGGACGAACTGCTTTCGCGCCGGGAAGCGCTCAACCAGAGGATCCAAACCATCATCGACGAGCACACGACGCCTTGGGGAGTAAAGGTAGTCAGCGTCGCGGTAAAGCAGGTGGACTTGCCTGAATCGATGCTGCGCGCCATAGCCAAACAGGCCGAAGCCGAACGGGAGAAACGTGCCAAAGTAATCCATGCGGAGGGTGAATTCAGCGCCGCCCAACGGCTGGTGGACGCCGCCGCCCTGCTCGCCACCCAGCCCATGACGCTTCAGTTGCGCTATCTGCAGACTCTGACCGAGATTGGCGTAGAAAAAAATACGACCATCGTCTTTCCGCTGCCGATAGAAATGATGACGCTTTTTAATAAAATGGGAGAAACGCGGGAGAAATAGCGATGAGAACCCTGTTCGACACAGATGAAGAAGAAGAGATCGAAAGCAAACCGTCTGAAATTACCCTGAGCACGGCGTCGTTGTTGGGTATTTTCTTCGGCCTGGTGTTGATCTGTGGCGTGTTCTTTGGTTTTGGCTACTCCATGGGCCGGGGCACGGGGTCAGGATCCCAGGCGAAGGCATTGGCAAGCCAGCCCGCGGAAGCGGACGAGACCGCTGCTGCGGTAAACCCTCCCGCCCCGGTGCCAACGCAGCAGCCGGAAGAGGCGCAGGCCACTCAAAAAATCGCGCCATCGCCGGCCGTCACTCGTGCCAAACCTGCGGATGGCCCTGCGCCGGATGCTTCCAGTGAAGAGTCACCAGGAGATGAGGCCCCGGCCAAGCCGGTGACCCCCGTCAGCAACAAGCCAGCCGCCGGCCGGGAGGCGGCAGCCTACTCCCCCCCACCGATGCACCCCCTAGCGCTACCGGGAAGCCGATGGTACAGATTGCGGCCGTCGCCCGCCCCGAGGATGCGGATGTGCTGGTCTCTGCTCTGCGTCAGCGTGGTTATGGAGTTGTGGTGCGCAATGAGCCTCAGGACAAGCTGTTGCACGTTCAGGTCGGCCCCTTTGCCGACCGCGTGCAGGCTACGGCAATGAAGCAGAAGCTGCTTTCCGACGGCTACAACGCGATCATCAAGCAGTAAGGGCGCGACCGGAAGAACTGGACGAATCTTGTCGGACACAAGACTCCCATGTTGCCTAGGGCAGGAGAGATTTAGAGACTCGCTTCCCGGGGCTGTTCCGCCTCGTCTCCCCACATCCATTGGGGCAATCCTGAGGTGATGGCCGTACGAACCGCCTCCGCGAGCAGCTCACGCGTAGCAAATTGCTGCGGATAGACCGCCGGGTGAAAAGTCAGGTGCGCTGTGCCGGGCTTGATGCGCAAGCTGCCTTTGGTCATCATGTGTTCCGATCCCCAGATAGAGATGGGGATGACCGGGGCGCCCGACTCCATGGCCAGGTAAAAGGGCCCCTTCTTGAAAGGCAGCAATCTACCGGTGCGCGAGCGCGTGCCCTCAGGAAAAGTGGAGATATTGACGCCGGAAGCCAACACTTTATTGGCTGCTTCCACGCTTTCCCGCGCCGACTCCAACCGGCCACTGCGGTCCACCGGAACAAAGCCTGCCAGACGCATGCCCAACCCCACGACGGGAATCCTGAGCAGCGACCGCTTAATAAAGAACGCAGTCCGATACGGAAGCAGAGGCAGCAAAATAGGCGGATCGAGATTCGAAACGTGATTGGCCATGAAGATACAAGGCCGGGTGGGAATATCCTCGCGGCCTACAACCTGGACACGAATGCGCGCCAGCCTCACTCCGGTGCGCACAACCCACATGCTCCAGCGGTAAAGAGGATTGATATCCCCGGACAGCAACGCCCAGGGAATACCGACGGCGCCCACCGGCAGACCAAAAACCACATACGTAACAAGCATAGTGAGAGAACTGAACATCAGACGTGAGCCACCTGGACCTAGGTCCGCTGCTCGAGGTACGTGGGCAGTTTCTCATAAATCCCGTCGAAGCCGCCGTTGGAAAGGATCGCCACCACATCGCCGGCCTTCAGCCGGGGCGTAAGTCCCCGCACGATAGCGTCCGCAGTGTCATAGAAGGTGGCGTCGTGGCCGGCGCGCACCAGAGCCGCGACTACCTTTTCGGGATGCATTCTTTCTCCCTCAGGAATGCTCTCCTGCTTGAACACGCCGGCCACGACGATACCGTCCGCCAGGGCCAGGCTCTCCACCAGCTCGCGCTCGAAAACATTTCTGCGCAGCGTATTCGACCGTGGCTCGAGCACCGCCCAGAGTTTCTGGCCCGGATAGGCGGCACGCAAAGCTTTCAACGTCTCCCGAATCGCGGTCGGGTGGTGGGCAAAGTCATCGACGATCGTGACCCCTGCGGCCACGGCGCGCACCTCGAGCCTGCGCTTCACACTGCGGAAGGTCGATAGGCCTTCGACGATCGCCGCCGGGTCGATTCCCTGCCCCGCAGCCAGGGCCGCAGCCGCGGTGGCGTTGAGCGCATTATGTTCTCCCGGCAACGGCAGCGTTACCTCCAGCCATTCCCGGCCCGAACGGAAGATCTTCCAACTGGAGTTGCGGTTGTTGTGGGTTAAATCCTGCAGCTGCCAGGCAGATCCGGCTTTGAACCCGTAGCGCTCGATGGAACAAAAGGCACGCGCCACGCACTCATCCACGTTGGGACTACCGTCGAAAGCAATCACCCGGCCGCGGCGCGGAACCAGGTTCACCAGCCGGCGGAACGCGGTCTTCACTGCGTCGAGATTGTCGTAGATATCGGCGTGATCGAACTCCACATGGGTCAGGATCAGGGCATCGGGAAAGTAGTGCATGAACTTCGGGCCTTTATCGAAGAATGCGGTATCGTATTCGTCGCCCTCGAGGATGAACCGCTTCCCGTCGCGGACGTGAAAGCTGGTGCCGAAATTTTCCGCGATGCCGCCGATCAGAAAGGATGGCGCGAACTCCGGCTGGACCCGCGAAGCGACTTCATAGATCCAGGCCAACATGCTGGTGGTCGTGGTCTTTCCATGGGTTCCGGCAACCACCAGAGACTCTCTTCCGGTGAGAAACTCATGCTGGATGGTCTCGGCCAGGGAACGAAAAGGTATGCGTTGATCAAGCACACCCTCCAGTTCCAGATTTCCGCGCGAGATCGCGTTGCCCACAATCACAAGGTCAGGTCGAGGAGAGAGGTTCGCTTCGGCGTAGGGCTCCATAATAGTGATACCCAGCGCCTGCAGCAGGTCAGACATGGGGGGATACGCGGCGGCATCTGAGCCGGTAACGCGGTAGCCCTTGGTTTGCAGCATGCCCGCAAGGGACGCCATTGCCGAGCCGCAAATGCCGATCAGATGAACGTGTTTGGCCATAGGATTATTTCTCAGTCGCCCGCTCGAGGAAGCTCAGCACGGGTGTTCGTTCCAGATGCAACTCCGCTTCCATGCCGAAGGCGAGGGTCACGTTGCGTCGTGATACGTGGCCGGAACGCAGGCCGATGCCGATGGGCCCGGGAAACCAGTCCAACACCCGCAGGATGACCTCGTCCAGCAGGCCCGGCTTCTGCCCCGGAGCTATGCAGTCCAGCATCTCTCCGAAGATGATTCCTTTGACCCCTTCGAATTTTCCGGCTAGAACCATTTGCCGCAGCAATCGATCCAGTTGATACGGCTTCACGTCGCGGTCCTCCAAGAAGAGCAGCTTGCCTTCCGTCCGCGGCGCATAGGGAGTGCCCAGCGATGCCACCAGCAGCGTGATACAGCCTCCGTAGAGGATTCCGCTGGCCTTTCCCGGCTGCAGCACACGCAGGCCCGAGGCTTCCCCCACAAACCAGCGATCCCCGCCCAGCGCAGCCAGCAGGCTGGCTTCATCGACTCCCTCCGGCTGGGAAAAATCGCCGGCTACCATGGGCCCGTGAAAGGATATGAGGCCCAACTGGTCCAATAGCCAGGTCTGCATACAGGTCATGTCGGAATGGGCGATGAGCGGCTTGGGATGCTCCCGCACCAGCCCCAGGTCGAGGCCACCGAGCAGATAATTACAACCGTAACCTCCACGGCTACAAAATATCGCGCCGACCGCAGGATCAAGGAAGGCGGCATGCAGATCTTCGAGCCTGGCCGGTGCGGTGCCGGCAAAGTAATGATGCGCCTTGCTGAGCGCGTGCCGCCCCACCCAGGGCAGAAAGCCGAGACGGCCCAGCGCTTCGACTCCCTGCGCCAGCCGCTCCGGCTGGGGGTAGCTGGCTGGGGAAAGCACGGTCACTTTCGAACCGCGGCGCACCGCGGGAATGCTGAGGTTCACCATGTCTCCCCGAAGCAGATAAGCTCCGCTGGCCCGGTCAGCAGAATCTCGGAACCGGGTCCTTGCCATTCCACGGTTTGCGCGCCTCCCGGGGCGATCACGCGCAGCACAGGTGCAGCGCCGCGCATGGCAATGGCCGCGCTTCCCGCGGCGCAGGTGCCGGTACCGGAAGAGGAGGTGGGGCCAACGCCGCGCTCATAAATGCGTATCTCGATTTCATCACGGCTGATCATTCGCACGAATTCCACGTTTGTTTGTTGGGGAAAAAACGTGATGTGGGTGCAGATCTCTTGTCCAATCGACTCCCAGGGGTAATCGTAGAAGTTCGGCCGGTCGACAAAAATGACGAAGTGGGGGTTCCCGGTTGATACCACTGCGCCTTCGATTCGTTCCCCACCCCCGAGAGCCAAGTCGGCCATGCCACTTATCTCAGGAACGCCCATCGAAGACGTGATGCGAAAGACCTGCCCGGTGCGGTCGTCGATCCGGCAGACACGCCGCCCCGCATCGGTTTCGAGGACGATCTCGTCGCCCGGGCCACCCTTGGTTTCGTAGGCAATCCAGGCAGCTACGCAGCGTGTCCCATTGCCTGATATTTCGGCAATGGAGCCGTCGGCATTATGCAGGCGGATTTTTCCCTGGCGCTTCCCCTCCCAGGTCAGGAACTCTACTCCATCGGCTCCGACGCCCTGGTTGCGGTGACAGAGTCTTCGCGTCAGTTCATTCCGGGCCTCGGTGCCTGCGAGATTTTCCTGGACCACCAGAAAATCGTTCCCGCAGGCGTGCGCCTTCACAAACGGGATCACTCGTCCTCCACGTAGTGAAAGGTGATCAACGCAAATACACTTAGAAACATCTGCTTGAGCGTGATGCTAACATCGCGCGGCTACGCCTCGGTGTAACCAGTTTTGTTCAAACGTTGAGAAAAGAATCGCTAGCGCCGACTCCCAACCTCGGACCGGTAGATGCGGGCGCAGGGCTGGCCGCTGGAGCACACTACGTTGACCAGCTGTAAGCCTTGAGGATGACGTTGAATGGCTTGGGAAACGGGGTCTCCATCGAGGGCGACCACCATGGCCACGTTTCGCGCTGGATCGTCGAGTGCGCGCTGCCAGGTCAGATAATCGCCTTCGTTCACAGTACGGCGCAGCGGGATGCCCGCTTGCTGCAACGCGCCAACATCGCTCGAGACCCGCATCAAAATCAATCCCTGCGGTGGCAGGCCGCTTAGAACCTTGGCCAGCGCCGTTTCAAAAGCAACGCGGGTACGCGAATTGACTACCGCTTCCTGGAAAACCAAAGGACGGGCTCGCAACAGGACCACACTGTTGGCTACCACTAACAATAAACTCGCCGGCACCGCGTAGCGCCGCACTTTGGGTAATTGCGATGTGAGCACCGGAAGCAGGCAACCCGCGAACAGTGCGAAGGCGGGCAGCAGCTCCATGCCATAACGCGTGTTGTACCAGGAAAAAGGCCGCCAGATGGGAATGAAGATGGGCACGGATCCGTAAGCGACGGAGTAAGCATAGAAGGGCAGCGGCAGCCACAACAGCAGCACCGGCCAGATCTGCTGGCGGCGAAAGGCCCACAAGGCGGCCAGCGTGCCGCCGGCGCTGAGCCAGCACAGCAGCCTTCCCAGCGGAAGGGGAGCCGCACCCAGTTCCGCAGCCTTAAGAAAATAGAGCGCCGAGACGCGCATGTTATGAGAGCCGGGATGAGGTGACGAACCGGACGGTGTAGTTCTGGCTTCAATGGCGCGGGCCGAGTAGGGGCCACGGACGAAGTCCAGCGGATCCCCGAATTGCTTCGCATTGTAGGCCAGCCACAAAGAAGGAGCGGCAATCAGCAGGGCGGTAAACAACACCCATGCGCCCACCACCGGCCCTCGCCACGGAGGGCGGTCCCGAAGCAGCGGCCAGCTGGCGAACAACCACGCTGCTGCCGTGTAAACCCATCCGTCGTAACGGGTGAAAATGGCGCAAACCAGGACCAGCCCGGCAGCGATCAGAAGCTTGTCCTCGGGCGCACGTTGAAACAGAACGATCAACAGCACCGCCCAGATCATCTCGGCCAAAAAAAGTGGCTCCGTCATGGCCGTAGTGGCCATATACAGCAGCCCCGGATTCAGCCCATAGAAGGCCACCACCACGATTGCGGCGGGCATAGACAGCCAAATGCGAGCCAGCCGGTAGATCCCCGCGCACCCCAGCACATAGCTGGGTATGGAAACACAGGCGCCGGCCAGACCGCTTCGCCACCAGGCAATATTCCAGACGAAAGGCAGAAGAAGAATGTGCGGCAGCGGCAACCAGACGGACCCCAGCTGGCGAAAGCCCGGGGTGAGAGAATCGAAGACCCGGCGGGCGATGTGCAGATGCGCCACCGCATCGCCGTAAAGCAGCAGCGTGCCATGGCGCGCGCAATAGGCGAGGGATACCAGGGCGATGGCCAGAGCCACCCATGCAACCAGCATGGTTTCGCGCCGGATCGACTCCTGTTCGCTGAGTACTTCAGTCAAGATGAGAAAGCTCGCGGAAGAGAGCGAAGCGCTGATCGATCTCCTCTCGCGTGAGCGATTGCATCCGTTCCGTACCAAAGCGCTGCACCGCAAAGGAGCCCATTACGCCACCGTAGAACATGGCATGTTTGAAGGTCTGCAAGGTGACCTCGGGTTGCGAGGCGAGGTATCCGAAGAAGCCTCCGGCGAATGAATCGCCGGCACCGGTGGGGTCGACCACCTGGTCCAGCGGCAATGCCGGAGCCCGAAAAGGCATCGCCACCTTGCCGGCTGCCGCTCCGTCGAAGGACTGATCGCCAAAGAACGCCGTGGCCCCGTATTCGCCGTGCTTAACGATCAGAGCCTTAGGACCCATGGCCAGAATCTTGCGCGCGGCCAGGACCAGGTTGCTGTTGTCGGCCAGAAGCTTAGCCTCTCCGTCGTTGATCAGCAGCGCATCGAGCCCGGTGAGCACCTTGGCCAGGTTATCCCGATGGCCGGTGATCCAATAGTTCATGGTATCGCCGCACACCATGCGGACCTTCGGCATCTGCTGGCGAACACTGCTTTGCAGCACCGGATCGATGTTGGCCAGAAACAGGAACTCGCTGTCCTTGTAGGCCGCCGGCACCTTGGGCGCGAAGCTTTCGAAGACATTCAGCTCGGTGTTGAGGGTCTGGGCCTCGCTCAGGCTCTTCACATAAGACCCAGTCCAGTGGAAGCTCTTGCCCGCAGTATGTTCGAGACCTAGCGTATCCACTCCGCGACGAGTGAGCACGGCTTCATGTTCCGCGGTGAAGTCTTCGCCCACGACAGCGATGACGCGAACATCGGTGAAGTAACTTGCGGACAGCGAGAAATAGGTTGCGGCACCGCCCAGGCACCGGTCGCGCCGCCCCTGCGGCGTCTCAATGGTGTCAAATGCAACACTGCCTACGACGAGAATGGACATGATTTTCTTTCGGTTCAGAAACTGTACTTGCTCAGCAGAACGTCCAACTTCTTGCGCGTTGCCGCCGGAATCGCTTCCCGGCTGGTAAGAATGGCGAACTTCAGCGCCGTCGCACAGGCGCAGGCGCGCTCTCGAGGCATGGCTGCGACCGCGGCCCGCACTGCCGTGGTGGCGTTGGCCGAATTCTGATGCAACACGGCAATCACCTGGTCAACGGAGACCTCCTCATGCGCTTGGTGCCAGCAATCGTAGTCTGTAACCATGGCCATGGTCGCGTAGCAGATCTCTGCTTCGCGGGCCAGCTTGGCCTCCTGCAGGTTGGTCATGCCGATGACGTCTGCGCCCCAACTGCGATAGAGATTCGATTCCGCTCGGGTGGAGAATTGCGGGCCCTCCATGCATACGTAGACGCCGCCCTGTTTTGTCACCACGCCGGCACTCTCCGCACCGAGTTGGATTGCTTTGGCAACCGTCGCGCAGATTGGATCGCCAAACGACACGTGGCCCACGATCCCATCTCCGAAAAACGTGGAGGGGCGCAGCGAAGTGCGGTCGATGAATTGATCGGGAATAACAAACTCGGTCGGCTTATGCTCCAGCTTGAGCGACCCGACGGCGGAAACGGAGATGATGCGTTCCACGCCTAGCTTTTTCATCGCGAAGATGTTGGCGCGGAAGTTGAGTTCGGTGGGCAGAAGCCGATGGCCCCGGCCGTGGCGGGCCAGGAAAACCACCTGCCGCCCCTCTAATTCGCCGGCAACAAAAGCATCCGAGGGATCGCCGAAGGGCGTGCTTACCTCGATTTGGTGAGGATTACTGAGGCCGGGCATTGCATAGAGCCCGCTCCCGCCTATGATTCCAATTTCCGCCTGCTGCAAACCGGCTCCGAACGCTTCTCTTGAGGATAATTGCGTTTCGTTCTGAGTATACCTGCCCGCGGGAAAGGGAAAAACCGCAGATCCCTCCACGGCACGCCGGGACAGATCCGCTGCGCCTTTAGCTTTGTATCAGGGCACGACTTCAGTCGGGCCATAAAGCCTAACAAAAATCTGGGCTTCAGCCCCTGCGCTTTTTCTGACCCAAGCACAAGTAAACAGGGGCTAAAGCCCTAGCGGCTAATAGCCCGAATCATTGTAGCCCTGATACAAAACCTTGACAAATCAGACAGGTCCCTCCGCTCTCCCTTATTAGTGGCGTAACGAAGCTCTCATCATGCCGCAACTGGCCATCAGCCGCGTCAGGTGCGCGTTGAGTTCGTCGGCTGCAGGGGTGGCGCGTGCCGCTTGCTGGTTATCCCCGTTTAGTTGCGCTCCAAAGAAGAGGAACTGCAGTTTGCGCGCCGTCGTCAGATCGAAACTTTCGCTCACGAATACCTGGGTGCCCTGGCGCACGATCAAAACCGGCCCTTCACTGCCGTTGTAAACCCGCTCGTCCGAAATTGATTCCGCAGCGGAATCGCGCACCACACCGGAATATTTCTTGCTCAACTCGCGGGCGTACATCTTGGCGAATTCCCGTGCCGCGCCTTCACTCCGCCAGGCAGAGAGATAAAGAAGCGCAACCGACGAGGTTGCTGCCTGCTGGGCAGGGGTGACGGCCTTGCGGCTCTGCACCGCGTAGTACAGACCCCCCTTCCATTGCGGGGTGAGGACCGCGGCCATCTCCGGACCCCCAAAAAGCTCGGTCAAAATACGCACATCGAGCTCGCCCATCACGCCAACGTCGTAAGGCTGATAATCGCCATCAAGCAGCGGGTGCACATCGGGCATGGTCAACAGCGGAACCGTTGCCTTTCGTTCGTAGGCGCTCGGGTTCATAATTTCGTAGCTGGTTGAAGGCGGGCGGTCCAGGACCCCGGCAAACGCGTATTGTGCCCCTTTATCCTTCAACAGCCTTTGCTCGAATCCCAGCCCGTCGCGGTAGGGAAAAAGCAGCGATTGCTGCAGCATCAGAGGCGCCCGGTCCATGACGGGCGAACTCCCGGAAGTATCCAGGTCCTCTTTGGGGGTTCGCATCACGTCCGGAGAAGTGAGCAGACTCTTGCCCTTGGGCTTCAGGGTATAGTCCAGATACACCGCCATCGCCTGCCCTTCGAGCACTGCGTCCCGAGCCGTATCCCGCTCGTCGATGGCCAGGCGCTGATTGTCTTCGGTAACGTCTTTGGAAATCGAATCCGGCTCGTCCGGTTCCCACTTGTCAAGATCCGTGTGCTGGTCCTGCAACGCGTGCGTCAGCTCATGGGCAATGACCGGCTTCTGCTCTTCCGGCGAGACCCAGTCCAGTAGATTCACCGTCTTGGTCTTATTGTCGTAGTAGCCGGCAATCTGTTCCTTCAGCAGACTCACCAGGAAGGGCTGCAGCTGAAAATCCCGGTCAAGAAGCCCAAACTTCTTGAGCACGATCTCTTCGCGCTGCATGCGCTTGGCGTCCTTGTCCTCGTGAAACTTATCCAGGATGTACTTTTCCACTTGCTCACGGGTAATGAGCCGCCGCTTGACATCATGGCGAATGGGCAGTTGGGAATCATCACTGGCAAAGGAAAGGATCTGATTCAAAGACCGAAACAGCTCTTTGGTCTGCTCCGGGGTAATCCGGGTGTCCTTTTGCGGAGGAGCATCCTGGGCAAAGGTACACACGGCAAAGGCCAGCAGGAGCACCGCCGCTCCTGAATTGCATGACTTACTGCAGATAAGCTTCATTCTTCGACCTTTTCCGGGCTCCACCCTGACGTGCGCCGCACTTGCTCTGCTGCAAGGCTATAATTTTATTGTGCTTTCTGCCATGAATCAGACCGATCAGACGACCGCATCGCTCGCTGCACAAGAAGCTGGTCCCACGGCGCTAAGCGCCGCGCTTGGGACCTCAGCCGCTCCAGGCCTGCATTGCGGTGCGTTGACTCCTCGCGTTTTTGATGGTCTCGAGGGGGAGCTCGATTCCCTTCTGCACTCCGCCGGGGTCAGCGACCTGGGGTGGCGGGGGAAGATTCTGGTTGCCGGCAGCGACCGCCTGCGCTGGCTAAATGGCATGGTATCGAACGCGGTGCAGTCGCTCCCCGAAGGACAGGGGAATTACAGCTTTCTGCTCAGCGTCCAGGGACGCATTCAGGGCGACTGCTACGTCTACCGCCGCGCCGCCGATCTGTTGCTCGATACGAGTATTGACCAGGTCCCCGCCCTGATGCGTCACCTCGATCACTTCGTAATAATGGACGATGTGGAGCTGGCAGACGTTAGCCGGCAATGGACAGCCCTGTCGCTGTCCGGGCCACATGCGCCCCACATCCTGGCAACGCTAGGCTTTGCGCCCTCAGGTTCCCCCCTGGAAAACTCGAGCCTGGAAAACCGTAGGATGACCAGCGCCACGATCGGCGAAGTCCCCTGCACCCTCATCGAGGCCGGTCGTGTCTCCGTGCCGCGTTATGAGTTGTGGTTCGCTCCCGAGCACGTGCTTGCCGTATGGGAGACGCTGCAGGCAGCCGGAGCCAACCCCTGCGGATGGGAAGCGATGGAAGCCCTGCGTGTGCTCGAGGGCACCCCTTTGTACGGCGTCGACCTCAACGACCGCGACCTGCCGCAGGAAACAGCCCAGACGCGTGCGCTCAACTTCAGCAAGGGTTGCTACCTGGGCCAGGAAATCGTGGAGCGCATCCGCTCCCGGGGTAAGGTTAACCGGCAGTTCCGGCAATTTGAGCTGCACGGCAACCGGCCTGAGACATTGCCTGTTGACTTGCGTAGCAATGACCAGTCCGTCGGACGGATTACAAGCACTGCATCGCTTTCGAGCGACGGACTCCCGCATGTCCTGGCGCTCGGCTTTATTCGGGTCGAAGTGTTGGAACGCAATCAGGAGATCGCCTACGACGGAGGGGTGGCAACTGTGCTGGCCGCGCCGCCCGCGATCGCCCGGCCCCTGGCTTAACCAGGCAACTGAACCTTAGCCTGCCGGACAAGAGTACGTGTCAGTCAGCGTTACAAAAGACGATTGGAAAACACCATGCGTGAAAAAGAGCCCCAGTTCACCGTTACCGACCGCCGCAAGTTCACTGCCGACGGCGAGCTGCGCGGAGGCGAAGACCAGGCACGTGAAAGCAGCCCACCGCCGCCTGTTGCCGAGCGAGTTCAGCCAGCCGCCAAGCCCCAGGCTATGGAAGTGGAACTGGATGAACCAGAGATGATGAACGGGGATGAAACCATCCCTGAGCCCACCGCCGCGGAATCCGCCCAGCAGAGCAAGGAATACCATGCCTCCGCGAACCGCCTGGACGACATGTTGCAGAAGGCCAATCCCGGCCAACCGGCCCCTCCGGGGATGAACTTCGATCGCCTGGTGCAGTCCCTCTATATGACTGCGGCGGTGCAGATGGGCGCAGGCACTGCTCCCAACGAGCAGCCCCGCATCGACATCCTGGGGGCCAGGCAAAGCATTGACATGCTTAGCGTGCTGGATGAAAAGACCAAGGGCAATCTTACCGAGCAGGAGAAGCGCCTGTTGCAAAACGCGCTCTTCGATCTGCGCATGTCGTTTCTCGAGATCACGAATGCCATCGCCAATTCTGCCCAGCGGCCGCCCCAGCCAGGGAAACTCCGCTAGGGAGTGTGTTTCATCCATCGAGCAGAGATCACGATTCTTGGCAGCGGCACCTCGATGGGTGTGCCGACGCTTGGCTGTACCTGCCGGGTCTGCACCTCTACTGACCCGCGCGATCGCCGCACCCGCCCATCCATCGCCGTCGCCTGGGATGGACACCGGGTGTTAATCGACACCGGGCCGGACTTTCGCATGCAGGCCCTGCGCGAAGGTATCGATCATGTCGACGCCGTGCTGTATACCCATTCTCATGCGGACCACATCCTGGGCCTGGACGATTTGCGGCCGCTCAGCTTCAGGCACAAGACCAAACTACCGTTGTACGCGGATGATGCCGCCGCCAATGTGATTGAACGCATTTTTGATTACACCTTCGATACCGACGCCGGGTACCCGACGCGCGCCCGGGTGGAGATGCATCGCCTGGGGCAATCGGTCGAGGTCGAGGGAGCGGTTTTCCACCGCGTCCCACTCACCCACGGCAAGATTGAAGTCGCGGGCTTCCGCTTTGGCAATGCCGCGTACCTGACCGACATGAGCGATATCCCGGAAAGCAGCCTGGCGCTGCTTCAGAACCTTGACGTCGTCATCCTTGACGCGTTGCGCAAGAGGCCCCACCCCAGCCACGCTACGCTGGAACAGGCCCTCGAATTCGTGCGCCGCATGCAGCCACGACGCGCGTTTTTCACCCACATGTCCCACGATCTGCCTCACGCCGAAACCAACAACGAACTTCCCCCGCACATCCAGCTCGCTTACGACGGGTTGCGTATCCCCTTCGAAATCTGACATGCAAGTCTTCCGCAATCTCGGCGAGATATCCCCCGGCTTGGGACCCACGGTCGTAAGCATTGGAAACTTTGACGGTGTCCATCTCGGCCATCGGTTCATTCTTGACCGGCTTCGGCAAAGCGCCGAGGCGCGTTCCCTGCGTTCCGTAGCAGTTACATTCGATCCCCATCCGTTGCGCTTCTTACGTCCGGAGACTTGCCCCCGGCTGATCACGCCGCTGGAAACGCGACTGGAATTGCTCGGAGACACTGGCATCGACGCAGTCCTGGTGCTCCCCTTCACCGCGGAGCTCTCGCGCATGCGGGCTGCGGAATTTGTCACCGCGATCGTTCATGATGCGCTGGGTGCGGTCGAGGTTCATGAGGGCACCAACTTTCGATTTGGTTACCGCGCCGAAGGCGGCACCACCGAATTGGGCCACCTGGGCCGTACTCTGGGATTCGAAGTGGTCATTCACCCCCCATGTCAGGTAAGAGGACTCACCTGCTCGAGCAGCAAGATCAGGGAGTTACTATCCCGGGGCGACATTCGCACTGCCCGGGCGCTGTTGGGGCATGGTTTCTTTATCGATTCAACGCCTGCCCACGGACGCGGCATTGGCTCCACGCTCACGGTTCCTACCATCAACCTGGCGCCCTACCGGGAGTTGCTGCCTCCAAATGGCGTGTATGTCACCCAGCTGCGTGTCGCGGGGGAATGGTTCGATGCGGTGACCAACATCGGCAACCGGCCTACCTTTGGCGCCGATTCCTTTGCGGTGGAATCGCACCTGCTTGACTTTCGCCCGATCAAGCTTGAAGACCACACGCCGCTAAGGCTTCTCTTCCATCGGCGCCTCCGTGAGGAACGGCGCTGGCCCTCTCCGGAGGCTCTGAAGGAGCAGATTATGCGCGATGTTGGCCAGGCAAAACGCTACCTGCACCTGATGCGCCTGCTGGCTTAAAGGCCACACACATTTGCCCCCTTGATGTCCGGGCAAACATGCTGGGGAAACTCTTCCAGAGTCCCGAAGGGACGGCTGAACTTAGCCCAGGACGTCAGTCCTGGGTTAACCGGATCCAAAGGATCCAGTCCCGTCAAGGACGGCTGAAATGCTGTGCTCCTGTGTTCAGCCGTCCCTGACGGGACTGTTCAGCTCGTTATATTTAACCCAGGACTGGCGTCCTGGGCTAGGTTCAACCGTCCCTTCGGGACTCCCGTGGAGTTTTTCCGCAGGCTTGTAAAGCCGCACCTGTTTGCAATAGTTTACGTACGATCTAAAAACATTGGGCTTTTCCGCAGCCTGTTAAACCCTGTTCGTGGAAAGACAGGGTTTTCTCTCAGTTTCTTACTGCGCGGTGACCGCCGCCGGACGGCTTGCAGGATGGCTGCTGGCCACATTCGTTGCCGGCGGCTGGCGTACGTCTCCGGGAAAATGCTCGTCGGGCCGGTCGGCGATGGCTACTTTCATAAAATCCATCCACAGCGGCAGCGCCGCGTGGCCGCCGCTCTCTTTATCACCCAGCGTCTGCCGGTTATCGTAACCCACCCACACCCCGCAGGTGATCGAGGGAGAAAACCCGATGAACCAGGCATCGTTGAAATCAGTGGTGGTGCCGGTCTTGCCCCCCAAAGGATGATGCAGCGCGCCGGCGTCGGCGGCGGTACCACCCGGTTGTATGGGTGACTTGAGAAAGGTCATCATGGTGCGCGCCGTCTTCACGCTGGTGGATTCAGCCACAGTCGCCGGGCTCTCCGACAAGGTGAGCCCGTCCGCGTTGGTTACCTTGCGGATAAGGTGCGGCCCCAGACGAACCCCATCATTGGGAAAGCTGCTGAAAGCCGCAACCTGCTCCTGGAGCGTAGCCTCCACTGAACCAAGGGCGACGGGAAGAAAGGGAGGAATGGTACTGCTGAGGCCAAACCGGTGTGCCGTCTCGATCACCTTGCGTATACCAACGCGCTCCGCAAGCTTAACCGCCGGGATGTTCCGCGAATCGGCAAAGGCGTGCACCAGCGAGACTGTGCCTTCAAAAGTATCGTCGTAATTGTGCGGTGTGTACGGGCCCACTGCAGTCGAAAACGTAACCGGCGCATCGACAATCGGATCCTCGGGGCGTGATCCCTCCTCCACCGCGGCGGTGTACACATAGGGCTTGAAAGAAGATCCCGTCTGCCGCTCAGCCTGGGTCGCGCGGTTGAACTGCGACAGGTTGAAGTCCCGGCCGCCAACCATGGCCAGTACCTCGCCGGAGGTGTTATCCACGGCCATCAAAGACCCCTGGACACCGGAATCCTGCTCCAGCACAGCATGCAGAACTAAGTTCGCATCGGACGAGGGCACGATGTGCACGTAGATGATGTCGCCGGGATGAAGAAAATTCTCCGCATCCCGCTGCTTGGTCCAGGCAAAATCATCCGGACCGAGGATCACTTGCTGCTGCCCGATGCGCGCAGTCACCTGGTAAGGCAGAACATTGGTCACCAGCGCGTGCACGTAGGAACCGGGCCCCGTGGGCTGGCGCCAATCCGGATGACGAAAATCATCCAGCGACCCTCCGGCAGCCAGCACGTTGAGCAGGTTGCCCTTCCATCCATGACGACGCTCGAGGGCCGCTAATCCACTGAGCACCGCGCGATTGGCTGCCTGCTGTAGATCCAGGTCCAGCGTGGTGTAGACCCGCAAGCCTTCCTCATGTACCTGCTCACTGCCAAACTGCCGTTCCAGCTCCCGGCGGACGTCTTCCACGAACCACGGAGCGACGCTGTTGGACGGGGGCTCGATACGCAAACCCAGCGGTGCTGCCTTGGCTGCGTTGGCTTGGGCATTGGTGATCACCCCATCTTCCAGCATGGAGTTGATGACCATATTTCGGCGCCGGAAGGCGCGATCGGGATTGATCAGCGGAGAATACGCCACCGGCCCCTTAGGCAAGGCTGCCAGCAAAGCTGCTTCCGGCAGCGTCAGATTACGCGCATGCTTGCTGAAGTAGTATTCCGCGCCGGCCTCGAATCCATACACTCCCTGGCCCAGATAAATCTGGTTGGCATACAGGGTGAAGATCTGCTGCTTGGTAAACGCCCGCTCGATTTGAATGGAGAGAAAAACCTCCTGCAGCTTGCGTCCGAAGGTTTGTTGGCTGGAGAGGAAAAGATTGCGCGCCAGTTGCATGGTCAGCGTAGATGCGCCCTGGGTGCGGCCATTCGAGGTCAGATCGTGATAGGCGGCGCCCAACACACGGAACACGTTGACCCCCCAATGGCTCTCGAAGTTCTTATCCTCAATCGAAATCACTGCCTGTCGCAGTATGGGAGGAATTGCTTCATAGGGAACAACGATGCGCCGCTCCAGGGCAAAGGAGCCGAAGACACGTCCGTGTATGTCGAGCAGGTCGGTCGAGGTGATAGGGCGGTAGCGTTCCAGGTCAGCGATTTGCGGCAGGTCTACCGAGTACACCAGCATCAGGCCGGTCAACGATCCGGCGATGATGGCAAGGACCAGCAGAGCAAGGAAGGTAATGCTGCCGGCCAGCTTCATGGGCGCCAACGCAGACTGGCCGGGCGGACGAAAGCGAGCGCTGCCCGAAGATGGAGCTTGCCCAATCAATGAGGGATCCGCTTAATCAGGCGCTTTTCTGCTTCAGGATATCGAGCGCCTTGGTTAGTTGATCATCCGGCTTAGGCGCCTTGACCCCGCCGGTCTGGTCGTCGTTGTCCTGATTAGCAGCGACCACGACGTTCGGGGTCACCGCTTCGTCCTGAATCTTCTTCCCCAACGGAGACGAATATTTGGCAACGGAAAGAATCAGAGCCGCGCCGTCCGGAAGCTCCATGGTTTTTTGCACTGAGCCTTCACCGAAGGTGCGGTCGCCTACAACGTCGGCCCGCTTGTTATCGAGAACCGCCGCGGCGACAATCTCCCCCGGCCCCGAGGTGCCATGGTTTACCAGGACGACGAGAGGAGCGCCGGTAATAAACTTGGAGGAATCTGCATTAAAGGCTTCGTAGGGAAACTTCTGACCGGAGAGGGTGGCGATGGTGCCTGATTCGAGGAAAAAGTTGGCCAGGCGCACGCCCTGCTCCTCATCCCCTTCAGCAACATCGCGCAGATCCAACAAAACCTTCTTGTTCCCGTTCTTCTGCATCGCCTTCAGCCGGCTGGCAATCTCGTTCACTCGCTCTTTGTTGAGCACCACCGGCTTGAGATACAGAATGCTGCTGCTCTCGTACTCCGTTTGTCCCAGGGGCGGAGCCTGCGACACAACCCGAGTCAGGGTGATCTTGTCCGGTTCTGCCTTGCGGGGGCGGACCAGGGAGAAGGTTACGTTGGTCCCGGGCTTGCCCTCGAGCAACAGGCGGATCATCACCAGGGACATCTCCCGGGTCGAATGTCCCTCGATGGCCTCGACGATATCGCCATCTTCAATCTGTTCTTTTTCCGCCGGGCTTCCGGGTTCGACCGAGACCACGGTCGCGTATCCGTAGCGCTTGGAGATATTCAACCCAACCTGCGCGACACCCTCGTTGGTGTGCTGCTTATACGCGCTGTATTCGTCCGCCGTCAGGTAACTGGAATCGGGATCCAGTGACTCGAGCAGGCCATGCAGGGCGCCGACGGTGACTTTGGTCATGTTTGGATCTGACACGTAGTCCGTCTGAACCTTCTTCAGAACCTCGCTGTAGACTTCCATCTCGGCGTAGGCGCCGTCCTGTTGCGAATCCGCGCGCACCCGGCTCGGACCCATTCCGCCGAGAAACACCAACGCTACCAACAGGATCGAGACGCCAAATACTGCACGTTTGAAGGTTCGGGACATAGCACCACTTTGGACCATAAGGATGGTATAGACAAATAATACTACTGGGTTAGACGCAGTCCGGAACCAGATAGGGGACGGTCGGTTGGGCTGGTGGCGGCGAGTGGAATCGAACCACCGACCTACGGGTTATGAGTCCGTCGCTCTAACCATCTGAGCTACGCCGCCTTGTGTTGATTCTACAACAGTTGGAGGGCATCCACTATAATGGAGGGGTTATGCCTTTCCCGGTCAAAACCTGCGTCATCTGCTCGGAAGAATTTGAGCTGAAGCCGGACAAGCCCGGTTTCGCAAACCGCTGTCCCTCCTGTAGCGAACCTGAAGAGGTTGATACGGCAACCGGCGATCGCGTCGACCCCGAAATGAACGAGGCCCGGCGGCGAGCGATGCGCGAGCTGCTCTATCGCAAGGATAGCTGAGGCTTGCGGGCAATGACGATGCGAAGAGGCGGAAAAGTGTAGAGGGGATTACCCCACCGCCTTTCGACCATCAGACCTGCCTGGCGGAGCTGCTCAGAGTACTCGCCAGTGTGCTTGTAGTCCGACAGGATGGCAACGCCTCCAGGCTTGAGCACCCGAGCTATCTGCTGCACGGCCTGCCGGCGCAATTTGCGGTCGTAGATGTTGTGCAGGCACAGGTTGGAGACGATGACGTCAAAGGATACGTCGGGAAAGGTCATTTCCTGGGCAGGAATCCCTAGCAAGGTGCAGCGATCGCTGACGCCCTCCAGCTCCAGATTATGCCGGGTCGCGGCTTCTGAATTGCCGCCCATGTCCTGGTTCGACCAGATATCGATGCCAGTAACTTTTCCGCTGCCGTTCATGGCGGCCAGCCGTTTGGCTGCGCCCGCCAAGAGGAGCCCACGACCGCAGCCCACATCCAACACTTCCTCGTCACCACGCCACGGATGGAGCGAAAGCATCAGGTCCCGATGATGGAATTTGCCGAACTTCACGTAGAAAAGGAAGAGCAGCCCTTCAAGGACCAACAATGTGCCGGTCCAGAAGAACATTGACTGCGGCAGGAAGTCGACCTTCCCAAAGTGAAGATGGCCTGGCCCGAAAGCTCCGATCAAAAGACACGCTACGCCAATGACCAGGAGATTGCGGAGGACATTCGGCGCATCGATACCGTAATCGGGGTTGTAGCCGGACTTGCTGTGGCTGCTGATCGCCACCGGATTCTCCTTCGGCAGTCTGTATAAGGTAAATTGCTGACAGCCCTCCAACTCTAAATGGCACCCCACACTGACATATCAAGAATCATTCCGGAAGGCCGTGGTCGTCGTACAGAAATTCCGCGTGATCAGAGTATGGGCGTTTGACAAAGGCAGCAGCACGTTTCGCGATCGCCTGGAGTTCCTCGAGACTAGCCTTCCCCTGGCGGCTGGGCAGCCGCTCAAAGCGTTCCCGCAGAGCTTCGGTCACCACACGCGTCAGGGTTTCTCCGGTTTCCCGAGCTATAGCTGCAGCAAGACGATGAGCCTCCGGATTCTTTACATTGAGAGATCGCATGGCGGCTCCTTTCTGTACATATGTGATATTTCTACCATTCACCAATGCGGTTGCACGCTTACACTTGCGCCAAGCCTTCACGGTCCAGTTCATGTCCGAATTCGAACCCGCAACAACACCACCCGGCCTGCGCATCGTGCGCAGCGGTGAACTCGATACCAACACTCCGCAAACCCCTGGCATGACCCGCGCCGAGGCTATTTCCTACGCTCGCGTAGGCGCGCAGAAACTGTGGGCCGGCACCGTTGTCGTCCATCCAAACGCCAAAACCGGTCCTCATCACCACGGAGAGCTGGAAACCGTCATTTACATCGTCCGCGGCCGCGCCCGCTTCCGTTGGGGCGAGCATCTGGAGTTTGTGGACGAGGCCGGCCCAGGAGACTTTGTGTATGTGCCCCCATTTGCGCCCCACCAGGAGCTGAACGCCCGCAAAGATCAACCGGTCGAAGCCGTCATCGTTCGCAGTGGGCAGGAACCTGTCGTCGTCAATCTGGATATCCCAAGTCCCGAGGATGAGACGGACTCGCTGGGGTCCGACCCCTTCCACTCCAACGCATCATGAGGATCGTCGCGGTCATCCCGGCTCGTCTTGCGTCCACCCGGCTTCCGGGCAAGGTGCTGCGCCCGATCGCCGGCGTTCCTATGTTGGGTTGGGTCTATCGCGCGGCACTCGCCTGCCCGCAGCTCGATCAGGTGCTGATCGCCACCGATTCCACCGAGGTGGTTGCATACGCCGATTCGCAGGGCTGGCCCAGTCTTATGACTTCGGCCGATCTCCCCAGCGGCACGGACCGCGTTCATGCCGTCTCCGCCCTGGTTGATGCCGATATTTACGTCAACATCCAGGGGGACGAGCCCTTGCTTCGCCCGGAACACATCGATGCCCTGCTTCGCCCCTTCGCCCGCACGGCTGCTGAGGTCACTACGCTTTCGACCCCTTGTACGCCGCGGAGATCAATGACCCCAACGCGGTGAAAGTGGTCACGGCGAACGACGGCCGAGCGCTTTACTTCTCTCGCGCCACGATTCCGTACAGCGGGGCACTCGCCTGGCCCCGCGCAAACACCTCGGCATCTACGCCTACCGCAAAGCTGCCCTGCGGCGCTTCGCCGAGTTGCCGCCAAGCCCCCTTGAATCGGCCGAGCGGTTGGAACAATTACGCTGCTGGAGAAGGAATCAGCGTCTATGTGGTGCACACTACCTTCGACACCATCGGCGTCGATACTGAGGAAGACCTGTTGGCCGCCGAACGGATTTTGCGGCAGCAGTCGCGATAGGCCAGGCGGCAACCTTACGGTTGTTACCCGTGCATATCAGAGAGCGTCCTCAGGGACTAAGCGTGTGGGCGAACCCACCGTTCACAGATTAGTCCCGGAGGGACGGCTGCGCTTCCGGACGCAGTCTTGGGAACTATGCACATAACACGAAAGTCCTGCAAGGGACGGCTGAAAGGTAAGCAGTTGTACCAGGACTGCATCTGGTGATTTTCAGCCGTCCCTGCGGACTGGTCCGTCTCTCGATCTCTGCCCAGGACTGCGTCCTGGGCGACTCAGCCGTCCCTCCGGGCACTAGATCGAGCGAATGGTGGCTTCTCACCCAGACTCTAATAGCCCGGACCTACCCGAAAGCGACTTATTCGCAGCCTGATTCAAGCCGTGCCCGTCGATCTCCGGAGTTTCGCAGCCTGTATCGCCCGGTGCTAAGGATTTAGTTGTTACCTCTCTGACCGGTTGATACTGACAGCATGCCGTCCCTTACGGGACGGCTGAGTACTCTATTGCCCCATTTCTCGCTTTTGCCGCTTTCACGAACAGGCAGGAGTCTGCCAAGATAGTAGGAATGACCGCACCGACTGCCACCAAAATTTTCGCCGACCGCATCGGCCGCATTGAAGTTTCCGCCACCATGGCGGTTACTGCGGAAGCTGCCAGGCTGCGCGCCCAGGGCGCCCAGTTGGTCGATTTCGGCGCCGGGGAGCCCCATTTCCCTACCCCGCGCCATATCAAAGACGCCGCCATTGCGGCCATCGAAGCCAATTTCACCCGCTACACGGTCGTGGCCGGCATCCCCGAGCTCAGAAAGGCGATCGTGCAACGCCATGCCTGCGACTTCGGCTCCGACTACACCGCGGACGAGACCGTCTTCACCACCGGCGGTAAGCTGGCGCTGTTCAACGCCATCCAGGTGCTGGTGGACCACGGCGACGAGGTCATTCTACCCGTGCCCTACTGGGTGTCTTTCAAGGACATCATTCAATACGCCGGCGGAAAAGTCGTTTATCTGCCCACGGAAGAGGCGGAGAATTTTCGCATCACCGCGGATGCCATTGAGGCCGCGATTACCCCGCGAACCAAGGCCATCATTCTCAACTCGCCCTCGAATCCGGCCGGCTCCGTCGTCTCCCCCGCCGACCTGGAGCACATTGTGAAGCTGGCCCACGCGCGGGGAATCTTCCTGCTTCTGGATGAGTGCTACGCGTACCTGCAATATGCCGGCACGCCCATCTCCGGTGGTTCTTTTGTCGAGGCCAAGGAACACGTGATTGTGCTCGGTTCCCTTTCCAAGACCTACGCCATGACCGGATGGCGTGCTGGTTTTGCTCTTGGCCCTAAGCCCATCATTGCCGCCATGAGCAAGCTGCAGAGCCAATCCACGTCCTCCACCGCGGCCATGGTGCAAAAGGCGGGCATCGCCGCGCTGACGGGTTCGCAAGCCTGCGTTGCTGAGATGCGCGCGGATTACCTCAAATTGCGCGACCGCATCCTGGAGGGATTGACGGCAATTCCCGGCATCACCTGCACCAAGCCGGATGGCGCGTTTTATGTCTACCCAAATGTGTCATCGTTCCTGGGCAAACCGGGTGTAAAGAGCACCACCGAACTCGCCTCCCGCCTGCTGCATGAAGCACATGTGGTCGCGGTCCCCGGTGAGGCCTTCGGCACCCAGGAGCACATCCGGCTTTCCTACGCTGTCTCGCACAGTGACGTGGAAGAGGGCATGGTCAGAATGAAGAACTTCTTCGCCAGTCTTTCGTAGGAACCCATGAAACCTAACGTCGAGTTTCGGCCCATCATCCTGGCCGGCGGAAGCGGAACGCGTTTCTGGCCACGGAGCCGCCGCTGGCGGGCCAAGCAGCTTCTGGTGCTAGATGGCGCGCGCACCATGATCCAAAGCACGGTGGACCGTCTGGGCACATTGGCGACCTCGAACGAGCTGTGGGTGATCACCAACGACCTGCTCTCCAAAGCCATTTCCGAGCAACTGCAAACCATGCTGGGCGAGCAGATCATTTGTGAACCGGCGTCGCGTAACACCGCGCCTGCAGCCGGCCTGGCCGCTTTCCTCATCGAGCGAACCGCTCCCGATGCGGTGCTGGGCATCTTCCCTGCCGACCACGTGATCACCGACGAGCGAAAATATCAGACCACCATCGAACAAGGCATCGCCCTGGCCGCAGCCGGCGAAAACATCGTGGTGCTGGGTGTGAAGCCACTCCGCCCCGAGACCGGGTACGGTTACATCGAGACTGGGGAGACACTGCCGCACGGAGTTAAGCGGGTCCGCCGTTTCACCGAGAAGCCCAACCGGGATCGTGCAGAAGAGTTCGTGCTCGCCGGCAGATACTTCTGGAACAGCGGCATTTTCCTTTGGACGGCGCGCACCCTGGCCAACGCCATCCGCGAGCATCTTTCAGAGACCGCGCCCTTTCTGCAACAGATAGCCGACGCTTATGGCACCCCGCGGTTCCAGCAGGTTTTTAGCGAGCTTTACCCCTCCTGCGAAAACATCAGCATCGATTACGCGGTGCTCGAACCCCGCTCGGCCAAAGGCGAACATCGTTCCAACATCTACTGCCTGCCGGCAGAGTTTGGCTGGAACGACCTGGGTTCCTGGGAAGCCCTGTACGAACACCAATTGGCGCAGGGTAACGCAAAGGATGGCAACGTCACCGAGGCGAAGGACATGCTGGCTCTCGATGCGCGAAACAACTACGTCTATAGTCCGGAAAAATTTGTCGCGCTGGTGGGAGTCGATAACCTGGTGGTCGTGGAAACCGAAGACGCTATTCTCATCACTACGCGGGAGCGTTCGCAAGACGTGCGTCGCGTAGTCAGCGAGCTCGCCGGTAAGCACGACGAATTAATTTGACTCTTCTCTGCTTGTGTTAGAAAAACGCATCCAGTTCGGGACCGATGGCTGGCGGGGAATTCTCGCCGACGACTTCACCGAGCGCAACGTGCGCCTCGCAGCCGAGGCAATCGCCCGTTATGTCTGCGAGCGCGAGGACCCCGCTCGAGGCGCTCTGCATTGGATACGACACCCGTTTCTTATCCCAGCGCTTCGCCCAGATCGTCGCCGAAGTGGCAGCCGCGGCCGGCATCCCCGTGCGTCTCGCCGACCGCATCACCCCCACACCTGCTCTCTCCTACGCGGTGAAGCATCTGGGCGCGGCGGGCGGTGTGATGATCACCTCCAGCCATAATCCCTACAACTGGAATGGGGTAAAGTACAAAGCCTTCTACGGAGGATCGGGCAGTCCGGCCATCATGGCAGCGATCGAAGGTTATCTGGGCCAGGGATCGCCCACAGCAGCCTCCAGCGCCGTCATTACCGAAGCCGATTTCGTCAGTCCCTATATCAGCGCCATCTCTGCATTCGCCGACCTCAAGCAAATCGCCGCCACGCGGCAAAAGTATGCTATCGATTGCATGTATGGCGCCGGGCGAGGCGTGCTCGCGGGCATCTTCACCGGCATGGGCATCGACCACGTCGAGATCCGCGCCGAGTTGAACCCGCTTTTTCCCGGGATTCAGCCGGAGCCGATTCCGCCCCACATCCGAGCCCTCGAGGTAGCGGTCCTGGAGCACCGCTGCCAGGCCGGCTTTGCCACCGACGGCGACGCGGATCGCATCGGCGCGGTCGATGAGGAGGGGCGCTTCGTCGACGCCAATAAGATCTACTGCCTGCTGCTCGAGTGGCTGCTCAAACGCAAACAGTGGCCGGGCGATGTTGCGCGCGCTTTCAACACCACAAAAATGATCGATCGCATCGCCGCCCGTTACGGCCGCAAAGTCTATGAGCACGGGATCGGCTTCAAGCATGTGTGCGAACTGATGCTCGAAAAAGACATCCTCATTGGCGGTGAGGAATCGGGCAGCATTGGCATCGGCCGGCATTTGCCGGAACGCGATGGGCTGCTCAATGCGCTGCTTCTGGCCAACATCATGGCCGAGGAAGGCCGCACCCTGGGCTCATTGGTTGTCGCGCTGCAGGAAGAGTATGGGGAGCATCATTACGGCAGGCTCGACCTGCACATTCCGGAGGAGACCAAGCAGGCGGCCATCCGCCGCGCCAGGGCCGGCGTAAGCGAGTTTGCCGGCATGCGTGTTTTGCGCCAGGAAACCCTCGACGGAATGAAGTTTTATCTTCAGAATCCCGAGGCTGGCAATCTCCCACGACCTGCAGAGACCTGGCTGCTGCTGCGTGCCTCCGGCACCGAGCCGCTGCTGCGCATATACGCTGAGAGCGGCTCTCGCGAATCGGTTCATGCTCTGCTTGAGGCAGGGCGAAATTTTGCCATGGGAGACGCATCATGAAGGTAAGAACCAAGGGTCTGCTGTTTGACATGGACGGGGTGCTGATCAGCTCGCTGGGATCGGTCGAGCGAAGTTGGCAAACCTGGGCGGAAGGCCATGGCATTGACGTGCGGGAGACGATCAAGACCGCCCACGGAATGCGGGCAATCGAAACCGTGCGCGTGCTGCGCCCGGATTCCGACCACGCGGCCGAGCTCAAAGTGATTGAAGACCTCGAGATTGGAGATACCGAAGGGCTCCAGGTGTTGGATGGCGTGGCATCGATTCTTCAATCCCTGCCGCAGAAATTCTGGACCATTGTCACCTCGGCCACCGAACGGCTGACGCGCAGCCGGCTCGCGTTCGCCGGCATTCCGGTGCCGCAGCACATTGTCACTGCCGACATGGTGACGCACGGCAAGCCCCATCCAGAGCCCTACCTCAGAGGCGCAAAAATTCTCGGCCTGGCGCCGGCAGACTGCATCGTGATCGAGGATTCGACCTCAGGCGCAAAAGCCGGCCACGCTGCGGGGTGCAAGGTTCTGGCCACCACCTTTTCCCACACCGTCGATCAGCTTGCAGCAGCCGACTGGATCGTCGAATCGCTGGCTAGAGTGAGCATCAGGATCCTACCGCAGGATCAAGGCCTGGAGCTCGAGTTCACGCCAGTGAGGGAAACTTAGTGAATCTTCGATCGGGGCTAAAGAGTCTTACGCGAACCCGAAGAGCACTTCCTTTGGACGTCAAAAGGTCGTTGATCGAACCATGGCTGCTGCCTGTGCCACCGTCAGATCCTGGGCGACTAACTTGAAACCATAATGCGTAGAGTCTTCATCGCGAGAAACGCTCCTCAGGAGCAGAATGCTTCCATCCACATGTACGCGGATTTTTGTGTTTTTCCATTCCCCGGAGGAGACCTCGTTGCGCACAACGGAGAAGTGGCTCTGCTCACTCACCTTGCCGAGAAGGCCAAAGCCAAACTCCACGGTATGATCCAGGTGCCCATCAATCCCGCACAGACGCATATCCGAGGTGTGGATGAGCAATACCCCGGACATGGCGTGAACCACCCGATCCTGAAAGCTCTCCTCCTTAAACTGCGGATTAGGCGTAAAGGTGATGCGCGTGCAATCACCATCGGTACCCGCCGTCTGGAACAGAAACATTCGTGGAACTTCTTTGAGCAAATCCGACAGCCGGAACTCGTCCTCTCTCAGTGCCTGAGCCTCCCGCCGAAAATCACCGGGGTGATTCGCCAAATAGGTGATGCGATTATCTTCGGTCCGTTCTTCGCTGCCGGATAACGGCTTGCCATCTACAGAAATGAGGCGGTGCATCCGGCCCTCCGTGGTCTCCACCACCAGCTCATCCCAAAGATGGCCCTTGGTCCGCAGCGACCTTTCTTCTCTTCTATAAAGGAAGTGCTGACGCTTCCCTCTCGCAACCGCTTCAGCCTGCACCATCTGGCCGACCACCTGCGCGGCTGAGAGGAGTGGTCGAACCTGGGAAGGTGACCGCATATTGACCAAAGACAAGCCCAGCAGAAAAAGAGGAAGGGAAGCTCTCCCGACCCCGACAAAAGCCATCCTGCCCGTGTAACGCATACGATGAACCAGGTCCAGACCTCACTGCGGTGTGTTGGTCGAGAGTTGGCCGACAAGGGTAATCTCCATGCCGACTTCTTTGTTGACTCGCAGCAGAAATGTACTAGGGTCTTTTAGCCCCCACTTCACGTACGGAATCACGAAGTTCGTCTTTGCGGTACAGGTCTTGCCGTCAATATGAATCTGCATGGGAACCGTCAGGTCATGCGGGGTGCCGTGGAGCGTAAAGACTCCATCCACCTGAACGGCGGAGTCGCCGCTGGCCGAAATCGCTCCATTGAGGTGTCTCGGATTGAAAGTCACCTCGGCGAATCGTGGGGCATCGAGGATGTCGACGCTCATGCGGTGATCGCGAGTGCCATTCCCGCTCTTGCCGCTTCCCGCCGCAACCACAATGGCGCCGGACATCTGCGAGGAGCTATGGTTGAACTGCACACTTCCACTTTGAACATGAAATGTGCCGTGGACCTGGTGGAGTACGTCACCCAGCGAAAATGCAACCTCACTCTGGTCAGGGTTGACCAAAAACGTCTCACCTTGGGCAAACCCGGTGCGAATACCGAGAAGCACAAGCAGGAAAGCAACGCAACACTTACGCATATGACTTTCGCCTGCCAGCATCCGATCCTTACTACAGTTTAGATTCGCGACCTAATGATAGATGACGACCGCGACCACCAGCACGATCGATCCGCACAGGACCGCCACCTTGTTCTTAATACTTTAATGTTTTGCTTGACAATTAATCTTAACGCATTAAGACTCATGGGTGAGATGCGAAATAGAGCGGATCCTGACGATGAAGATCTTCCGGCCAAGTACCTGCTCTATGTGTTCGCGGTCATGGTCGTCATTGCGATTGCCGCAGTCAGCACCTTCTTCATCGTTATTTCCAGATGAGATCGCGCGAATGGACTAGCGGCGATCCAAGTCAGAAAGTCGCCTATAAATACCCGCGGCCGCAGTGACGGATTGCTGCAGGACCTGTTTGCCATCGTGATCCCCAGTCTTGCTAGTTTGCCCCGAAGCATCCGAGTCGATCAACGCCACTGTTTGTTGTTTTGTACTGTTGCCGGTGGCTGGCGAGCCACGATGAAGCAGCTGCGGGCCCACACTGCTCTGCGCGGCAGGAGAGCCATCCGTCTTGCGCTCGGCCGGGAAATCCGTGGGCTGAGTTGTCTGGCTCAAGCTTGCAACCGCTGCATCCGCGGTGGTGGGGATTGAGGTCTTCGGCAAACTTCCTCTTTTGGTTGCTCTCGTTCCAGTCCCAATTCTTGTGTCCGCGGTGCGAAATTCTGCCGTCACGGGTTGGGATACTTGCTGCCGAGCGTAGGTAAGCAGAACTCCCAAAGACGGTTCGATGCCGAGGAAACCGGCAAGCAGGGCCAGTCCACAAGCAGCGCGGAAACCAACCAGCCAGGGGGATGCTTTTTTGGATCCAGCCAGGATTGAATGCACGCGAGTCTTCAAATGTTCAGACGACGCCGCGAAATCTATCCCCCAGTTCCTCGAGTCTTGGGCTGAATTCAAGCGGGCAAAATGAATCAGGCATTCTGCATACTTGGCTCTTCCTTTTGGAGAGTCAGAGACAACCGCCAGATCGCATGCGAGCTCACGGTCAATTTCCATTCTTCGCACTGCATACCAGGCTGCCGGATGAAAGAAAAGAAGCGCACGGCATATGACGGCAAACCCGTTCCAGACAAAATCCCAGCGACGAACGTGGTGCAGTTCATGGCGCAAAATGTCTTCGAGCTCAGAGGGATCCTGTTCGAGGCAAACATCGGGCAGCACGATGGTTGGCCGAATCCAGCCAAACGTTGCCGGGGACGTAGCCCCCGACAACACCTTCAATCTCGAACGTCCCACATGAAGATTCTCCGCCAGTGGCTGAAAGGCTGCTGCAACTTCTTCTGGCGGCTGACTGGTGAAGCCCAGAATCCATTCCAGTTGCCGCAGCCGTCGGATATGCGTAAGCAGCATATAGCTCAGGACCAGCACATAGGCGATCCCCAACACCCGCAGCGCAACGCCCAGCGGAAAAGCCCACGACCCCGGAAGCTGCCAGGCGCTAACAGTCGAAGTCAGCGTTTGAGGCATGACCTGGTGAGCCATGAACCGGGGTTCGCTGGCTGACAACGGTACACCCACCAGAACGCCCTTGGCCACCCAGAACCAATACCCTGCCGTCCCGTAAAGAAAACTTGCCCAGATCAAAAATCTTCGGCCTGGTGAAGCGGCTAGCCAACTTAAGGCTAGACAGACCCCGAAGGCGAGTGTCGTCTTTAGCACGAAGCCCGCAAGAGCGGTCACAACACCTAGCGAGAGTTCTGGATTCATAGCATCCTGGATTATTCGCGGTCACCCAGTTGGTACTTCTTACGATACTCCCGCATATACGATTCGAGTTCATCCAACTCTTTCTTTTTGATCGAGCTGGACTCCAGCAGATTGATAAGCAGCCCCGCTGCCGAACCGTGGAAGTTCCGGGAAACCAGTGCCTGGACCGACAGATGATCTATGGTCTTTCGAGAAGCCAACGGCCTGAAGACAAAAACCCGGCCTCGAGACTCATGGGCGATAAAGCCCTTCTTCTCCATGATCCGCAGCAGCGTCTGCGTGGTCTTGTAGTGGGGCCGTTCCTTTTCCGGGTGTGCATTCACCACATCCTCAACCGTCCCTTCTTGCAAATCCCATAAGATCTGTAGAAGACGCATCTCCGCCATGGTCGGTACGGGAAGCTTTTTGTTTCGCATAGGCGCCTCACTGAACCTCTCAACAATTTAAGATTATGCTTAGCCCAACTCTTAATGTCTAAAGACTAGAATTCTACATGTTGGTGAGAGGAAAACTAGATTTTAAATCGTGGTCCACGAAGAATGAGTGCCAAAGAGGACAGTATTCGGAAGCCGAGTCGTGTCCCGGTCGCCCTTTTGCTGACCCTGCTCTGCGCTTCGTCGCATGGTCAAACTGCTTCCATTCAAGTCCCAGCCTCAACGCCGTTATCGATTCAGCTGCTCCGGCACGTTCCCATGAAGACCGGGGAAGCGTTGGAAGGGCGCCTGCTCTATCCGGTCTACGTCGACAACCGGGTCGCGATACCTGCGGGTGCCATCCTTCGCGGCAGCGTAGTACAGCTCGGTTCGAACCGAAGCCGCCGGATCCATTCCCGTCTCAGGGGGGATTTCACCCCATTTCATATCCCAGTGGTGCGCTTCGACGAATTGGTACTCCCTGACGGATCCGTCGAGCCGATTGTGAGTGATAGCGCGAAAGATGGCGCCCCAATCCTGCGCTTGTCGCCTCCGCCCGGCCAGAAAAAGGGCTCGCTCATCTCCCGCGAGATTGCTGCGGAAAAGCAGCGAGTGAAAGATGCTGCCGCACAATTCACCGCACCTGGCCGCGGGGACCGTCTGGTTCAATTCATCTATACCCAGTTGCCGTATCACCCGGAAAGGATCGAGACCGGAACCGCATGGGTGACTGACCTGGCCCAGCCCCTGAATCTCAAGCTCGCAAACCCTCGGCAGGATGATACCGATCCTGTGATTCCGAAAGACAGCAAACCGGCGGCGCCGGAATGGCGACTACGCGCTTACTTGCAGCAGACGATCAGTTCCGCTGATGGAAAGCCAGGGGACACGTTCCAGGCGCTGGTCTCGGAACCAGTTTTTAGCGCCGAGCACGCCTTGGTTGTTCCCCAGGGTTCCCTGCTGGTTGGGGAGATCACGCGGGCTAAACCGGCTCGTTCTTTTGGACGCCAGGGAAAGCTTCGTTTTCGGTTCCGGGAGTTGAAGCTGCCGAACGGCTTTTCCCAGCCCGTCGAGGGCACACTCGCCGGAGTCGATTCCGACAAATCCGCGAATTTGCAAATCGACTCCGAGGGCGGCATTGAGCCGAAGCCACAAAACCGCGTTGCTCTTCCGCTGGTACTGACCTTTCTGGCCGGGCGTGCGTTCGACGATGACGGAAGCCAAATCGCTCATAGCGCGGTCGCATCCAATGGTTTTGGCATCGTCGGCAGAGTCGTCGGCATCGTGGCGAGCTCACGAAATGTTGCGGCAGGAATCGGGCTTTACGGGGCCGCGCTTGCTTTCTACGACCTTTGGCTGGCGCGCGGCAAAAACGTCGCGTTTATGAAGAACACACGCATTGAAGTCACCACCACTCCTGCCCGCAATGAAATGATTGCGCCAAAGATTGGGGAGAAGCCCTCGACCTCTCCGTAAAAGTCGGTTGCGCGTTCCTGTTACGCCGGCACTGCCCGGCTCTGCACCGCGCGGCGCAGAGCCATCCGCGCCAGCAATCGCGTCGAATCGAGCGTGGGCAGCGGAGAATTGGAGTCATTCATAATCAGCGGAATCTCGGTGCAACCGAGCACGACGGCGTCGCAGCCCTCATCTTTCATCCGTTCCATAACCTGCTGAAAGGCTACGACCGCTTCAGGCTTGAAAACGCCGTAAACCAGCTCATCGAAAATGATGCGATTGATCTCTTCGCGTTCGGCCGGGTTCGGGCGCACATATTCCAGGTCACGCGCTTTGAGCTTCTCCGGGTACACCTCGCTCTCGACCAGATAGCGGGTTCCCGTCAAGCCGAGGCGCCGAAACCGGCGGCCAACGGCCTGGGCGGCGACCGCCTCCGCAATGTGCAACCACTTGAGTGGCAATTGGGATTCGATATAGGGCAGCGCCTGGTGAATGGTGTTATCCGGGCAGATTAAAAAATCGGCGCCAATTTTGGCCAGCTTATTGGCCGAAGAGAGCATCAGTTCCCCCACCCCCTGCCAGTCATCGCGGTCGATGCATCTCATGTACTCGGCCAGCGAGTGCGTGTGCATCGAGATCTCGGGATGATCGTGCGGCCCAAGGAGATCCGCACCTCCCAGGCAGATGGAGCGATAGCAAAGAGCGGCTCCTTCAGCGGAGCAGGCAACGATACCGATGTGCTGAGCCATGGTTGATTGTTTGATTCTATGATAAGGACGATGCTCGTCCGCGATGCCCTCGCCCTGCTGACCTTGAGTCTGCTCGCCATCGCGCCTTGTCTTCATGCGGAGACAGGCGAAGAAGGTTGGCTTCGTTACGCACCCCTGCCCCGGCAAGCCGCACAGCAATACAACAACATCCCCCACCGTATCGTCACCACCGGCCAGTCTGCCGTCGCCCACAGTGCGGCGAATGAACTGGCCCGTGGGCTGCACTCGATACTCGGCGAAAACCCACAGATTTCGTCTACGTTTCCCGGGGAAGACTCGTTCATCCTGGGAACTCCGGCCGAGATTCAGCATCTCGTGCCCAGCTGGAAATCCCCATCCCCCTCCCATCCACAGTTGCGCCCGAAGGCTTCTCCCTCTCCCGGTTTGCCGCGGAGGGCCATAACTACTGGGTGCTCGCCGGCGGGACGGACCGGGGCGAACTCTACGGCGTCTTCCGCATCCTGGAGCAGATCGCACAACAAAAGCCGCTCGCGCCCGAGCACCGAAGCTCCCTCTTCGCCCATTCGCTGGGTCAACCAGTGGGACAACTTCGACGGCAGCATCGAGCGCGGCTACGCCGGGCGCAGCATTTTTTTCGACAATGGCCACGTGCGGCCCGACCTTAGCCGGGTCTCGGAGTACGGCCGGCTGCTGGCCTCGGTCGGCCTCAACGGCGCCACCGTCAACAACGTCAACTCCGACTTGCGTACGCTCGAGCCGGAAATGATCCACGAGCTCGCCCGTATCGCGGATGCGTTTCGTCCCTGGGGCGTACGTATGTCGCTCGCGGTCGATCTTTCGAGCCCGCAGGCGGTGGGTCACCTAAGCACCTTCGACCCGGTAGACCCTGCGGTTGCTGCCTGGTGGCGGAAGAAGGCTGATGAAATCTACCAAGCGATCCCGGACTTTGGCGGCTTCGTGATCAAGGCCGATTCGGAGGGCCGCGTTGGTCCATCGAAATACGGCCGAACACCAGCACAGGCTGCTAACACCGTTGCCCGCGCGCTCCGGCCGCACGGTGGCGTCGTGCTTTATCGCGGCTTTGTCTACAACAATCACCTCGACTGGAACGACCCCAAGGCCGACCGTGCCCGAGCCGGCTACGATAATTTCCGCGCCCTCGATGGCTCCTTTGATCGCAACGTCGTCATCCAGATCAAACACGGCCCCATTGACTTCCAGGTACGCGAGCCAGTGTCGCCCCTCTTTGCCGCTCTTCGTCACACCAACCAGGCAATCGAACTGCAGATTACGCAGGAGTACACCGGCCAACAACGCCACATGGTGTTCCTCGTCCCCATGTGGAAGGTCGCGCTCGACACTGACCTCCGGGCCCAGGATCGGAGCACGCCGGTCAGCGAAATTGTCGAGGGCAAGACCTTCCACCAGCCTCTGGGTGGTTTTGTCGGCGTGGCCAACGTTGGCCTCGACGCCAACTGGCTGCATCACCCCATGGCCATGGCCAACCTTTACGGCTTTGGCAAGCTGGCGTGGAATCCTGAGCTGACCACCCCCGAGATCATAGACTCCTGGACCCGGCTTACTTTCGGCAACGATCCGAAGGTCGTTTTCATCGTCAACGGTCTGCAGGCAAATTCCTGGCGAGTGTATGAGCTATACACAGGCCCGCTGGGCATGGGAACACTCACCAATATTCTTGGCATCCACTACGGACCCGGCATCGAGTCCGCTGAGCGTAACGGCTGGGGGCAATGGTTCCGCGCCGACAGCAAAGGCATCGGTATGGATCGCACCGTCGCCACCGGCACCGGCTACATCGGCCAATACCCACCCCAATTGGCAAAGGTCTACGAGTCCTTAGACACTTGTCCCGACAGTCTCCTGCTCTTCATGCACCATGTCCCCTACGACTACATGCTGCACAACGGCAAGACCCTGGTGCAGTATGTCTACGATTCGCACTATGAGGGCGCCGCACTGGCTGCTTCGTACCCGTCGCGATGGAAGACACTTCACGGCCTGATCGACGACCAGCGCTACGACGAGACCCTTGGGCTCTTTGAGTACCAGGCCGGCCACGCGGTGGTGTGGAGGGATGCGGTCACCGAATGGTTCCAGCACATCTCCGGGATTCCGGATAAGCTGGGCCGCGTCGGCCACTACCCTAACCGTATTGAAGCCGAGTCCATGCAGGCTGACGGATACACCACGGTTGACGTCACTCCCTGGGAAACGGCGTCGGGTGGCAAGGCGGTCGTTTGCAACCGCCCTGCCCCGTGCACCCTCACCACCAAACCCGGCAGACCGGATGGTACCTACTCCATTGGCGTGCGTTATTTCGACCTGCGCACCGGCGCTGCACAATACGACCTGCTGCTCAACGGCAAGTCCCTGGCGCACTGGACGGCGAATGCAACCCTACCTCCGGCCGCGGTTGATCTACACCTCGATGGCAGCACCAGCACCCTCTTCACCGTGCCTGGCATTCACCTCAAGCCCAGCGATACGCTCACTCTGCGGGGAACACCGAACCAGGGCGAACCAGCACCGGTGGACTACATCGAAGTGGAAAAGCAGTGAAAAACAGCAGGTCCCTCCACCACGCTGCGCTCCGGTCGGGATGACAATTCATATTGGAAGCCTGGAGGCGGTACCCGAAAATGCATCCCGACTGAGCGCACCGGATTTGCAGAGACTCAGGGGTGGCGGCCTCGAAGAGAGCCGCATGAACTTCGCCAACGCTACCTACGCGATGGAAACGGAGCGTAGTGGAGGGACCTGCTGTTCCCTGCCCATTGCTTAACGAATTTTGTTGGGCATCACGCGCGCTTGCAACCGGCTGATCACCGTCTCCGGGACCAGCCCTTCCACTGAGCCGCCCAACTCGAAGACATTCTTGATCAACCGCGAGCTCACATAGGAATATTTTTCGTCGGCCATCAAAAAAACGGTCTCGACCTGCGGGGCCAGTCGCCGATTCATCAGCGCCATCTGCAATTCATATTCGTAATCGCTGATAGCGCGGACCCCGCGCAGGATGGCTTGGGCATGCTGTTCCAAAACAAACTCCACCAGCAGACCATCGAAAGTCGCCACCGAAACATTGCCAAAGGACTGCACCGCTTCGGTGAGCATCTCGAACCGTTCCGAAACAGAAAAGAGCGGAGCCTTCTCAGAATTCTTCAGGATCGCGACTACCAGGTGATCGAATATCTTCGCCCCACGCGCAACCAGGTCGAGATGACCGTTGGTCAAGGGGTCGAAGGTGCCCGGATAAATGGCTTTGACTGTGTTCAAGACTTACTGCCGCAAGCGCACCGGTGCCTTCACAGCTTCCGCGGCCTGGGTCGATCCGTTGAGCGGAACCGCCGGAATCTCCGCCGGCTTCACCCCGGTAAGTCCGAGCTTTTGCCGAAGTTGCCCATCGATCCGGGTGAAGATATCCGGATGGTCTTTGAGGAAGCTGCGAACGTTTTCCCTGCCCTGGCCAATGCGTTCCCCTGCATAGCTGTACCAGGCCCCGGACTTCTCCACGATATTCTGCGCCACTGCAAGATCGAGCACATCGCCCTCGCGGGAGATGCCTTCGCCGTAGAGGATGTCGAACTCGGCCTCGCGGAAAGGCGCGGCCACTTTGTTCTTAACCACTTTGATCTTAGTGCGCGAGCCAACCACCACGTCGCCTTCCTTGACCGCCGCGATGCGGCGAATGTCAATGCGCACCGAGGAATAGAACTTGAGCGCGCGGCCGCCAGTGGTGGTTTCCGGGTTGCCGAACATGACCCCGATTTTTTCCCGTATCTGGTTAATGAAAATCAGCGACGTGCGGGATTTCGAGACCGTGCCCGTCAACTTGCGCAGCGCCTGCGACATGAGGCGCGCCTGCAGGCCCATATGCGAGTCACCCATTTCGCCATCCAGTTCCGCTTTGGGCACCAGCGCAGCCACCGAGTCGACCACCAGCACATCAATCGCGCCCGACCGCACCAGGGCTTCGGTGATTTCGAGCGCCTGCTCGCCGTAATCGGGCTGCGAAACCAGCAGGTTATCCACATCCACGCCCAACTTCTTGGCATATTGCGGATCGAGCGCGTGTTCTGCGTCGACGAACGCCGCCATGCCACCCGACTTCTGCGCTTCGGCGATGATCTGCAGCGTGATGGTCGTTTTGCCCGAGGATTCAGGACCGAAAATCTCAATCACGCGGCCCCGGGGAACACCACCCACGCCGAGAGCAGCGTCGAACGAGATCGAGCCGGTGGAAATAACCGAGATGGGAACGATCGCCTCTTTGTTGCCGAGGCGCATGATCGAGCCTTTGCCGAACTGCTTTTCAATTTGTGCTAATGCCAGGTCAATGGCGCGGGAACGATCATCTGCCATGGGGAATCTCCAGTGGGAATGTAGTGGATCATACCACCGCAGCCACGCTATCGCTGCAGCAGGTCCACCGGCTCATGAATGTCGGCAACGCGAAAGTACTGAGCCAGTGCCGGATGCCTGCGCGCCACCGCCTGGTACATCTCCCAGGCAACGCGGCGATAAGAGAAGTGGCCGGCAGGCGTAGAGCGCAGTTCCGCGATATACAGGGCTTCGGCAAAGTCCATCTTGAACAGCGCGCGGGTGCGCGTGCCCAGAGGTAGAACGTAGCCCGCATTCTCCATCAGGCCGGCCCGCGAAACATGAACGAATGCTTCATGTGCGTGGGTCATGGCGGCGTCATACTGCCGCAGCAGCCCGGCTTCGGCTAGGCCCTCGGGAACCTCGTATCCGTGGACACTGGTAAACGGCTGCAGGATCTGAATGCAGCGGCGGTGGCGGTGCATGTCGCGGAAGCCACCGATATCCATCAGGATGTCAAACCGCAGGCCCTGCCCCGCGGAGAACTCGCGCAGCAGTTCGTCGTGCCGGCCGCGGTGCCTTGCTCCCAGGGCGATGATCTCGTTGCGGCGCGCTTCCTCGAGCGACCCGACCTGCCGCGCAATCTGGCGATACGAATAATGGCTGGCGCCATAGAGCAACGTGGTGGCGAGGTCGACTTCGAGCGGCTGGTCATCCAGCAGGTCGACCGGGCCGGCTGGAGTCTCGATGGGCGCACCGTTCATCAGCTCGGCGGCGGCCTGGGCCAGCTCGCCTCGGGTGGCCAGCACGTAGTTGTTGGGCGCCGCGTACTTCACCAGCGTGGGAGCGATCTTGACCTCGCGGGTCAGCAGAGCTTCCGCATTGGCTCCCAATGCGGGGTCGAGCGTCGCGATGTCGCGCTGCAGCCCGCTGAGCGCCTCGCCCTGCGCATTCCACGCCGAACCCGCGGCGGCTTCCCGCAGCCGCTCGCCCAGCTGGCGAACTTCTTCATGGGGATCGGAGAGTAGCCGGGAGATCTGGGCTTCGAGCGTACGCGCGTTCACAATCTGGCCCAGCGAAGTGTTGGTGGCCAACGGCAGCAGGTAGCGGGAAACGTCAAGAGCGCGCGCCTTCAGGGTGCGGTTGTAGGCCTCCTCTTTCATCTCCGGCGGCCGTACGGTGCGCCCTTTCAAGTATGCCAACATCGTCTCCGTGCTGGAGTGATACTCGGCGAAGAGTGCTTCGATGGCCTCGGTGAAGACGATACGGCTGGCGGGGCTGGTGGAAAAATCAGGCAGGTACCAGCCGCTCTTTTGAAAATTCTGATAGCGGGTGGAACGCTCCTGGCCATCCCAGCGTTGCTCGTCGACCAGGATGATGGCCGCCAGCAGCGACAAACGCTCGATGGCGAACGCCACGTGCGCCAAATCCGCGATCGAGCGGTGGCCATACTGAAAGTAAAACGTGTTCAGAAAATGCTCGGCGCGCTGGCTGGAGATTTCCCGCAGCGATTCCTTCATCGAAAGCGCGGATCGGGAGTACTTTGCCATGGCATACGCCAGGACTTCAGGATCGGCCCCATGCACGGCATAAACCTCGGTCTGGTTGCGCGGCGCTTCGGGTGGGGTTGATAAAGCAGCGGTTGCGGTTTCGCCTTGAATCATGATTGAAGTACCCATGATGGAAGTACCCATCATTGAAGTTCAGGATAGAGCATTTTGCCCGCCGTGCGGCCCCAGAGTACCTTCGCTTACCTGGTGAGTAATGCCCCATGCCTGCGGCACGGAACTAAGATAAGATTGAGCTGCGTGCGGATTGAGCCTTTATCGAGTGAGTTCCCTCCTATGGCCGTAAACCGCAATTTGACCCGCTCTTCCCAGGCTGAAGAAACCCTGTCGTCGGTGAAGCATCGGCCGTACGCTTTGCCCAAGCGCCCCTGGACAATGATGCAGCGCTGGAACGACCTGCTGTTTGCCCACTGGCCGATCCCGGCCGCCAAGCTGGAATCTTTGCTCCCCTCCGGTCTACAGGTAGATACCTTCGACCAATCCGCCTGGTTGGGGGTTGTCCCTTTCTGGATGGACCGGGTCCAGTTGCGCGGAGTACCCCGGATTCCCGGCGCCAGCCGCTTTCCTGAGTTGAACCTGAGAACCTATGTCCGGGAACGAAACACCAATCGCGCGGGCGTATATTTCTTCTGCCTCGAGGCCTCCAATCCGCTGGCGGTCGTTTTTGCCAAGGCGGTTTTCCATCTGCCCTATCATTGGGCCCGCATGTCGATCCGGGTGCGCAGCGAACGCGAATTCACCTACCAGAGCGAGCGTCTTTTGAGTTCCAAGCCGGTAAGGTTCCGCGCCCACTATCGTGGCCTGGGGCAGGTACGCACCATCGATCAAAGCCGCCCAGGTACGATCGAGCACTTCCTTACCGAACGCTACTGCCTCTTCACCACCAATCGCAGCGGACAACTGCTGCGCGGAGACATTCACCACATGCCTTGGCCGCTGGAAGCTGCCGAGGCGGAAATTGAACTGAACGACCTTCCCGCTACGTATGGCATTGAACTTCCCTCTACTCCCCCTCTCCTGCATTACTCACGCGAGCTGGTGGTCTACATATGGTCGCTGGACAAAGTGTGGGGCAAGCTGCCCGTCCTTGAAGCAGCCGCGGTGCGTACGGCAGAAATTGTTTAATTCCTCCTTATCCACAGCCAATATCCAAATCCACAGCCAATATCCAACCGGTTTGTCGTCCCCTCTCCATCTGGTAACCTCAACCTTTTGTAGAGAGAAACCATGGAAAACCTCGAAGGCAAGACAGCGCTGATAACCGGCGCATCCCAGGGAATCGGCCGCGCCTGTGCGCTTGCGCTGGCAAAAACAGGAGTCCGCATCGCACTGGCCGCACGCAATGAGGCCAAACTGGAAGCCGTGGCTGCAGAAATTGCCGCCGGCGGCGGTCAGGCCAAATCTTTCATCATGGACGTGTCCGACGAAGCCTCGATCCAAGCCACGGCCAAGGCCGCAATCGCTCATTTCGGCAGTGTGGACATATTGGTGAACAATGCGGGCATCACCAGGGACACCCTGCTGTTGCGCATGAAGCGCGCTGATTGGGAAGCGGTCATGACCACCAACCTGACCGGCGCTTTTCTCCTCACCCAGGCGCTGTTGAACCCCATGTTGCGCGCTCGCTGGGGCAGGATTATCAACATCACCAGCGTGGTGGGACGCACAGGCCAAGCCGGACAGGCAAACTACGCCGCCAGCAAAGCCGGGCTGATTGGATTCACCCGGTCAATGGCGCGCGAACTGGCCTCGCGCTCGATCACGGTCAACGCCGTGGCGCCGGGGTATATCGAAACCGCGATGACCGCGGTGCTGGACGAAAAGCAGCGCGATGCGCTGCTGAGCCATATCCCGCTGGGTCGTCCGGGCACAGATCAGGATGTGGCCCACGCAGTGGCTTTTCTCGCCTCCCCGCAGGCCGGCTATATCACCGGGCACGTGCTGGACGTGAACGGCGGCCTGTTCATGAACTGACGCAATGAACCATTGCAGATACAAAATCCCGAATTCGGAAAAATATGATTGCGCCCCTGAAGAAAATTCTTGCTAGTCGTCTCTTCGGCGTGTTAACTATGCTGCCAACACCTGGAAATGCACCATCAACCATTTACAGCGACACAACCTTGCTTCTGGTCGATTACGGTGAACGTGTGAACGAAGGTATTAGATTATGAAGATAGGAATCACTATCCGGGGATACCGGTTGCAGAAGGGTCTGTCGCAGGGAGATATCGAGAAGCGCACCGGCCTGCTGCGCTGTTACCTGTCGAGAGTCGAGAACGGGCATACCGTTCCCTCGCTCGACACTCTCGCCAAGATCGCGCAGGCCCTGGATATCCCGCTGGCCCAATTCTTCGCTGAAGATTCGCTGGGCCGGGAGATGAACACCCAGAAGCTGACCGATGACGAATTGCGGTTTTTAACCCAGATCCGGCGGTACGCGACCAACCTCAATGACAGTGACCGCAAGCTGCTGTTGGCCATGGTCAAGAAGTTCGCCGCGACCGCAGTGCGCTAGGTCGTTTAGACGGAAATCTAATCTCCAGCGAACCTGGACGAAACCCGTTCTCCTGCGCCACAGCTCACATTCAACGCCAGAACTGCGCGATGCCGAAGGCGAAAACCAGCAGCAGAACGGTCATGCTCCCATACGCTGCCCAGGAGCGGAAGGCGAATTGGCTCCTGGCTGCGCCGATTCTGGGCACCAGCGGCGCTCCCAAAGCCAGTCCGCAAAGAAACCCACCCAAGTGGGCCATATTGTCGATCTGAATGCTGGTGCGCAGGAACATCGAAGTGCCCCCGATCACGAAATTCAAAAGAGCAAAGTAAATCACGCTCTTGCGCAGCCGGCGAACCTCCTCCGGCGCCACGGGAAGCAATCTCGCCTTCAGCAGCAGGATGAGGACTCCGGCCAGTCCGAAGACTGCGCCCGACGCGCCGGCGCCGACTATCTGCGGATGGACAGCGGTACTGAGCAGGTTTCCTGCGATTCCGGTCAGCACGTAGACAGCAACCACCCCGGCCGGGCCGAGCAGCGGCTCGCCCAGCAATCCTAAATTCCACAAACACCACATGTTCGTCGCCAGGTGAAGGATGCCGACGTGGACAAAGGCAGCCGTGAGCAGACGCCACCACTGTCCAGCGAGCACATAGCCGCCGAAATTGGCGCCCCAGTTCACCAGGTCCTGAACGCTTGGGTTGCTGGGGGAAACTCCGCGCGCCACCATGGCTATATACACCGCACAGTTGATGCCCACCAGCGTGTACGTTGCCGGAGCGGAGGCCCAGCGGTTGCCTCTTGCACTTCTCGACGGCCGCGGCGGCAGGGGTCCGGGATCCCCGTCGTAGCCTGCCATTCTCCCGCCGGGGTAGGAGCCAGGGTTGGCGCGATTGTCCGGGGGCAGAACTTCCGCTGGGCTTTGCGACGGTCTGCTTCCGGGCCAGTCTGACGGCATAGGGCTAAGCTATCCTGAGCAAGGTTGTCTGACAAATGAGCGATCCGATGGTTCGCTAAAAGCGCTCACAATAGGCGTTGACCGAAGCGAAAGGAGTTTACGTGGTTTTCTCCCAAGGAAAACCACACCTCGCAATTTTTATCAGGCCACGTAATTGTGAAGCGCTTTCAGCTGCCAGCTTCATCACATTATCAACGGTGCCAAGTGGGACATCTAAAAATCGGGATGAGGGCAGGTCTTGAGTGGAATATAAGCAGATTAAGCGAGCCCTTTTAAGCGTTACGGACAAGACTGGGCTGGTCGATTTCGGTCGCCAACTTGCGGGCATGAACGTGGAACTCGTTTCCACCGGGGGTACCGCCCATACCTTGCGTGAGGCTGGGCTTACGGTACGCGATGTTGCCGACCTCACCGGCTTCCCTGAAATGCTGGATGGCCGGGTAAAAACCCTGCATCCGAAGGTTCACGGCGGCATTCTGCATCTCCGCAGCAGCGTAGAACACCTGGCGGCCGTGGCCGAACAGGGAATCGAACCCATCGATATGGTGGTGGTGAACCTTTACGCCTTTGAAGAGACTGCGCGCAAGCCGGGCGCGTCCTTCGGCGAAATGGTGGAGAACATTGATATCGGGGGCCCCTCCATGGTGCGTTCGGCGGCCAAGAACTTCGAAGACGTCGCCGTGGTCACCACAGCTGCGGATTACGAAGCATTGGCGGCCGAGATGCTGGCTCACCAGGGCGCGCTGTCGCTGGAGACCCGGTGGAGGCTGGCGCGGCAAGCCTTCGCCCTGACCGCGGGCTACGACGCGGCCATCGCCACGACTTTCAACAAAATCGCTGCAGAACGGCAGGATGACCTCGGAGACGCTCCCGCCCGATTCCCGTCTACCCTGCTCATCGCCCTCTCCAAGACAGCAGATCTCCGCTACGGCGAAAACCCGCACCAGGCCGCCGCCCTCTATGGAGACGGAACGACCACCGGGGTGGCGGGGGCCCAGCAACTTCAAGGCAAAGAACTTAGCTACAACAACCTGGTCGATCTGGACGCCGCCTGGGAGTTGGTACACGAGTTTGAGCAGCCCGCCGTGGCGATCATCAAGCACAGCAATCCCAGCGGCGTGGGCATCGCTTCCTCCGTGGTTGAGGCCTATCAGAAAGCGCTGGCCACCGACCCCGTGTCCGCCTTTGGCAGCGTGATTGGCGTCAATCTCGAGGTCGACGACGCGCTGGCGGAGGAGATTGCCAAGCTATTTGTCGAGGCCGTCGCAGGTCCCTCCTTCAGCGAAGGGGCGAAAGCAAAACTGAGCGCCAGGAAGAATCTGCGGCTCCTGGTGGTCAAGCATGCGCTTCCAGGAAGGGTAGTCAAGCAGATTTCCGGAGGGCTGTTGTTGCAGGACGCGGATGTGGAAGACGTCACGGCCGCCGAACTTAAGGTCGTGACCACGCGCCAGCCGTCGACGGAAGAAATGGAGGCGCTTCTTTTTGCCTGGCGGGTGGCCAAGCACGTCAAGTCCAATGCCGTGGTTTATGCCCGCAACGGCCAGACCATAGGCGTCGGCGCGGGCCAGATGAGCCGGGTGGATGCGGCGAAATTCGGCGCCATGAAAGCGGTGTTGCCTCTGGCCAACTGCGTGGCCGCCTCCGACGCCTTCTTCCCTTTCGCTGATGGCCTGGAGGCAGTGGCGGGAGCCGGCGCCACGGCGGTGATCCAACCAGGCGGCTCCATGCGCGATCAGGAAGTCATTGACGCCGCGAACAGACTTGGCGTGGCGATGGTCTTTACCGGGGTCCGCCACTTCCGTCACTAGAGCAGGGTTCCATGTTTTGTGGCCATGTGGAAAAAGGCGGTTTGGTGCCCGATATGTCACGCCGTTCTTGAAGGAAAATAGTCTAAACTCAGAAATGGTGTACCAGATCAAGCCTGCCGGATACCGCGAATTGGGGAGTGCCCGAACTTTTTGGGCAGCATTACAATTCGCTTTAGGACCAGATGGTGCGCTGGCGCGAGACTGCGAGCGTATATGACGAAAAAATGCGGGTTCCTCTGCACCGCGTTTGGACCGCCGGGCGTCAGTTGTTTAATGGAACCGAAGCCCGGGTACAGGAACTCCCATAAATGACCATCAAGGTTAAGCCTCAAATCTCCCGTAGAATTCGCGAAACGGCCATTTTCACTATTGCAGCGATCGTCATACCCGGCGTCGCCCTCGGTTCGCCGCAACAGACGGTTGCACCCCCAGGCGCGCCTGCCAAGTCCGCTGCCCCCGCTTCGGCCACCCAAAATCCGGACCGCGCTGCGGCTTACTACCATTTCGGCCTGGCGCACATGTACGAGGATATGGCCACCAATTACGGCCGCCCCGAGTACGCCACCCGCGCCATCGAAGAGTACAAGCTGGCGCTTGATGCCGATCCCAATTCGAAATATCTGAACAGTGGTCTGGCGGAACTCTATCTGCGCACTGGCCGGGTTCGCGAGGCTGTGCTGGCGGCGCAGGAAATACTCAAGGCCGAGCCCAACAACCTGGACGCCCACAAGCTGCTGGGCCGGGTCTACCTGCAGTCCCTGGGAAATGTTCAAAATGGCGGTCCTTCGGAGAAGGTGTTGCAGCTCGCCATCGCCGAATACACCAAGATCGTGGAGCTGCAGAGCAACGACATCGAGAGCCGGCTGCTTCTAGGCCAGCTTTACACTCTGGCCCACGACACACCGCATGCGGAAGAGCAGTTCAAGGCGGCGCAGCACATCGATCCCAACTCAGAAGATGTAGTGCTGAATCTGGCCCGGCTCTACAGTGACTCCGGCGATATGACACATGCCATCCAGGTGCTGAGCGCGGTCCCTGAGGATGACCGCACGGCCAAGATGGACTACGCGCTGGGCATGAGCTACGACCAGCTCAAGGAAAACAAGAACGCCATCGATGCCTACAGCAAGGCGTTCGATGCGGAGCCGGATAACCTCGATGCCGAACGCGGCTTGGCCCAGGCGCTGTTGAACGACAATCAATTGGGCCCGGCGCTCAAGCACTTTGAGGCCATCTCCACCGCCGACCCGCAGGACGCCCAGACTTATCTTCGGATCGCGGAGATCGAGCGCCGTGAGGGTCACTACGAACAGGCGCTTACCACCCTCAAGAAGGCCAAGGCGCTGGCCTCAGATTCACTAGAAATCGGTTTCAATGAGGCCTTGATCGACGACTCGCTCGGTCACTACGACGAGGCTGCGCAGGCTCTGCAGCTGCTGGTCAAGCAGACCACCCATCCCGATGGCCAATACGCAGATGCGGAGAAGAACAATCGCTCCATCTTCCTCGACCGGCTGGCCAATATCTATCGCGAGCAGAATAAGACCGAGCTGGCGGTTCAGACCTATCAGCTGATGGTGGCCATGGGTGGGGAGTACGCCGAGCGCGGGTACCAGGGCCAGGTGGATGCCTACCGCGATGGCAAGCAGTATGACAAGGCCACGCAGGTAGCCCAGCAGGCCGCGCTGGCCATGCCCAAAGACAAGAGTGTCCAGTTGATGCTGGCTGGGCAGCTTGCCGATACCGGCAAGGCGGAGGAAGGCATCAAGCTGGCCAAGGCGCAACTACACGGCAACGCAGGCGACCGTGAGGTACACCTGGCGCTGGCACAGATGTATACCCGGCTGCGCCGCTGGAAGGACGCCTCCGACGAGATCGATGCGGCCGACGCTCTCTCCGGCCCGACCTACGCGGGAAAAGTTAGGCTTAGGCGCACCTGGCCCTGTTAAAGAGAACCAGGACGACAAAATCTATATCTATTTTCTGCGCGGGGCGCTGGCTGAACGGCAGAAACACTACGATTCCGCTGAAGAGGAATTCCGCAAGATCCTGACCATCGATGCGAACAACAGCATGACCCTCAATTACCTGGGCTACATGCTGGGAGATCGCGGCGTGAAGCTGGACGATGCACTGGCGATGGTGCAGAAGGCAGTGCAGCTGGATCCCCAGAACGGCGCCTATCTCGATTCGCTCGGCTGGGTGTACTTCAAGATGGGCCAATATGCGTTGGCAGAAGCCAACCTGCGCAAGGCCAGCGAACGCATGGGGCAGGACCCGGCAGTCCACGACCACCTGGGCGAGTTGTTCGAAAAGACGGGCCGATTGAAGATGGCCGCTGCCCAATGGGAGCAGAGCCTGCAGGAGTATGCCCGCACGGTGCCTGCGGACGCCGAACCCGGCGACGTGAGCAAGGTGCAGAAGAAGCTGGATACCGCGCGGGTCAAACTGGCCAAGGAAGAAACGGGCGCCAGCCCGAAGCAGTAGTGTGGTAACAGCTGGAGCCGGCGAGATTTTTGCCCTCGCCTCCCCCTGGTTGTGCGGCTGGCGAGGATGCTGGGAATCCGCTGATACAGCGGGAGCATCCCGAACCCGCCCATCCCTATCGCACCCCGTTTCAGCGTGACCGGGCACGGGTAATCCACGCCCGGGCATTTCGCCGTCTGGCGGGCAAAACCCAGGTCTTCACTCACCGTTACTCCGATCACTTCCGCAGCCGCCTCACCCACACCATGGAAGTGGCGCAGATCGCGCGTGCCATCGCCACCGCGCTCAAGCTGAATGAGGACATGACCGAAGCCCTGGCGCTGGTGCATGACATTGGGCACCCGCCCTTCGGGCATGCCGGTGAGCGGGCCCTGGACGAAGCCTTGCAGGAATTTGGCCTGCGCTTTGATCACAATCTGCACGCGTTGCGCATGGTCGAGTACTTCGAGGTTCGTTATGCCGCTTTTCGCGGGCTGAACCTCACTCTGGGCGTGCGTGAAGGCATCGTCAAGCATTCGCGCAGTTATTCCCCCGTTGAGCACCCGGAGCTGCGCGCCTACTTCCTTGACCAGCAACCGCCGCTCGAGGCGCAGCTCATCGACTTGGCCGATGAGATCGCCTACCTCACGGCCGATATGGATGACGGTATGGAGGCAGGGATGCTCCATCCCGGGACGCTCCGGCAGCACGTGCGCATCTTCGATGAATCGTTGCGCGCGGCGGAGCGGGAGTATCCCACCGCTGCCAAAAACCTGCTCTCCAACGAAGCCTTGAAGAAGATGTTGAATACCCTGGTGGGCGATCTTATCTGTGAGACTGCCCGCCGAGTCGCCGCAGCGGGAGTGGCCACTCTAGGAGATATCCGGCGCTCGCCGCAGCGGTTGGTGGCCTTTTCCCCACATATCGAGGAGCTCCGCCACGAGGCCAAGCAACATCTGTATGCCACTCTCTACAGCAGCGAGGAGCTACAGCGAGACCTGCAGGAGGCGGCGATGGTGGTACGAAATCTATTTGCCTGCTGGATAAACGATCCGTCGCTGTTACCGGCCGCTAATCAGTCGCAGATCGCCGGCCAGGGCGTGGCCCGTGTGGTTGCCGACTATATCGCAGGGATGACGGACAACTACATCCTGCTGCAGTATGGCGAGTGGCTCAAAGGTCGGCCATCTGTGTCGGATTGAGCGTACCCGCGAGTAGATCGCGGAAGGCGGTGAGATTTCCGCAAAATCTCCCCAGCCGGTCCACGTGTGCTTCCGGCGCAAGACTACCTACCAGGTTCTTCAGGCAAGGGCCCACGATGAACTTGAGCACCTGGGACCACGGGAATGTTCCCTTTCGCGCGAGATAGATCGGATTGGCCACCTGCGCGTATCCCATCCGGGCGCCGGTGACACGTCCGACCTTGGTGCTGAGGTGGACTCCGCAGGCATTGGAGATGTGCACGATTGACCCGAAGGACGCCAGTTGCCGGGAGAAATCCCAATCCTCGTACCATCCGTAGAGGGGCAGGGTCTCATCGAAGCGAAGATCGTGCTCGCGGATGGGAGCCAGGCGGAGGCACATATTGCATCCGTAAGCCAGGAAGGTAGGGGTGATCCGCTGCGCGCACTGCGCGTCGGCGCTGCCGGCCAGGATCGACTTTGCCTGGGCCACTGTAAGACCGGGTCCCTTTACATCGTCTGCGAGCACTCTGCCGGTGGAAGCCACCACAGCGGGATTCTCCACCAAGAAACGCTCCGTGATCCTTAGATATTGCGGATCGAGATAGAAGTCATCATCGATGAACAGCAAAACATCGCTGTCGCGAACTAGAGCCAGGATGGCATTGCGTTGTCGGGTCAGCCCCAGTGGCGTTTGAATAAACGTCACGTGTGGGAACCAGTCGGGCGCATCGCCTATGTCCACCGGCTCCGCATAAGCCACTACGATTTGATTGGGTTGTCGTTCCTGCTTTGCCAAAAAGGCTATCGTTTCAGCGAGTATTGTGGGGCGACTCCGGGTAGCAATACCAACAACCAGCCTTATTTGGTTTTCCATCGTTCCAGCTTAATCGCGACCTGTCCCTTCGCGTAGTAATCGGAGAGTGACATGGAGAAGCAAAAACATTTTCCACGAGAGGCCCGCTAAACTGCAGATCCCTCGACTGCGCTCGGGATGACAAAGGGGAGGGAGGCGCTGCCATTGAGAGTAGTGGATGAGCAGAAGGGAGCAGAGCCTTTTTTCATCCCCTTCTTTAGCAACTGCCCTCAATGGAAGCGCCGTCCACCCCTTTGTCATCCCGACCGGAGCGCAGCGTAGTGGAGGGATCTGCAGTTCAGCGGACCTCGCGTGGAAATGTTTTCGACAGAGTACAGCGTAGTGGAGGGACCCCGCACTCCCTTCCCCGGCGGTGGGATTAGGCGCAAAGCGAAGCGGTTGGTATGATCAAGAGATGCATGTGTTGGTCTATTCCGCTACATGGTGCCGCGATTGCCGCGAGGCGAAACGCTTCCTTGAAAAGCACCAGATCCCCTATACCGAGATCGATATCGAGACCAACCCCGGCGCGGCAGACGAAGTCATCCGCCAAGTGGGCAAACGGGCCATCCCTCAATTCGTCGTGGACGGCAAATGGATTCAGCCTTACCGTCCGGGCCGCGGCTTCCTTCACCAGGAAATGACCGAGTTTTTCCAGCTCCATCCCCGCTAAGCTTACGAAACTGATGAAACCTCACCATCCGGCGGCGCAGGGTCGTTCAGGATGCTGCGTGCATCCACTTCGTCCTTCGGGCTTACCTGTAGCTGCAGTCCTCCCAACCCGGTGCCGTAAAGTATTGCAGAATTCTCCCCGACCAGAAAGCTGGTAATCCCCGCGGAGTCCAGCCGAGTCTTGGCCAGATCTGCCTCCATAGCATCGCGATACCGTTCGATCGTTACCAGTTCCGGTTCTTCTTCCATAATCGATCCCCCAAAACAGTGAGATGCAGCAACGATAGAATAGTACGTTGGCTGGGGAGGCTTTGGTTGATCGCTCGCTACACCCGTCCGGCCATGGGCCGGATCTGGAGTGAAGAAAACAAGTACCGAATGTGGCTGGAAGTGGAAGCCACAGCCTCCGAGGTCCTGGCCGAGGCCGGCATCGTACCCCACTCGGCCGCCCGGGCCATCCGCGCCTACGGAGATGTCGACGTCGCCCGCATCCAGGAGATCGAGGCCGAGGTCAAGCACGACGTCATCGCCTTCACCACAGCCATGGCGGAAAAGATCGGTCCGGAATCCCGTTGGCTGCACTACGGTCTTACTTCAAACGACGTGGTAGACACCGCCCAGGCGCTGCAGATCAAAGAGGCCTCCGGGATCATCCGGTTGGGCATTCTCGCGCTCGCCGGCATACTCCGCCAGCGGGCCCTGGAATTCAAGCACACACCCACCATCGGCCGCACCCACGGTATCCATGCCGAACCGACCACCTTCGGCCTCAAACTGCTCAACTGGTACGCCGAGTTAAGACGCGACCTCATCCGCTTCGATGCGAGCGCGGAAGACATGCGGGTGGGTAAGCTCTCTGGCGCGGTTGGAACCTTCGGCCATCTCAAGCCCGAGCACGAAGAGAGCATTTGCGCCAGGCTGGGACTACGCGCGGATCCGATAGCCACCCAGGTGATCCAGCGCGACCGCCACGCCGCCTACATCGCTACCCTCGCCGTGCTGGCTTCCACTCTGGATAAAATTGCTGTCGAGATCCGCCATCTGCAACGCACCGAAGTGCGCGAGGCCGAAGAGTTCTTCTCCGAGAAGCAGAAGGGCTCCTCCGCCATGCCCCACAAGCGGAACCCCATCACCTCGGAGCAGATCAGCGGGTTGGCGCGCGTGATCCGATCGAACACCCAGGCGGCCCTGGAGAATGTTCCCCTCTGGCATGAGCGGGATATCTCCCACTCCTCAGTAGAGCGCATCATCTTTCCCGACTCCACCATCCTCACCGACTACCTGCTGGCCAAGACCACTTCGCTGATCGAGAAGCTTCTGGTCTATCCCCGCCGCATGCTTAAGAACCTCGAGAGCACCGGCGGCCTCATCTTCTCCGGGCAGCTTCTGCTCGATCTGACAGAAGCCGGTATGTCGCGGGAAGAGGCGTACGCCCGAGTGCAGGAGCACGCCATGAAGGCCTGGAAAGAAGACCTGGTGTTCCGCGACCTGGTGCAGCGGGACCCTGCAATCAGGAGCCGCCTTCCCCAGTTGGACAAGACCTTTGAGCTCGAGCGGCAGTTGGCCAACGTGGACGCGATCTTTGAACGGGTTCTGGCGTGAATCTGACGGTAGGCCTTACCGGAGCCAGCGGATCCATCTTCGGCCAATGCCTGCTGCGCGCGCTGGAGCGCGACCCGCGAGTCACCCACGTCAACTTCATCGCATCGGAAAACTCTCTGCGGGTGATAGCCGAGGAGCTGCAGCTGAGCGGCCGCAGCGAACTGGTGGCAAAACTGCTGGGTAAGCCGGCCGCCAAGATCCAGCAACTCGCAGAAAGCGATATCGGCGCCGGCCCGGCCAGCGGCAGCTATCCTTCAGCAGGCATGATCATCCTGCCGTGCAGCATGGGCACGCTTGCCGGCATCGCCCATGGACTCGCCTCCAACCTGATCGAACGCGCGGCCGACGTAAGCCTGAAGGAGCGCCGTCCGCTCATTCTCTGTATTCGCGAGACGCCCTTCAACAAGATCCATTTGCGCAACATGACCCTGGCCGCCGACGCAGGCGCGGTCATCTTCCCCGTCATCCCCGCTTTCTACAATCGACCCATGAACGCGGGAGAGATGGCGGAGCAGTTCGTGTGTCGCGTGCTGGCGCACATTGGATTGCCGCAACCCGACGCTTATGTCTGGAAAGGCCCGGCGGTGGATCCCCCCACGCGTTACTGACCTGTGGACACGTTGTCGGTGCTCGGGATCTGCCGTACCATCGCCATCCTGGCAGGTTGTGCATTCAGAAAATCAACCACGCTCGGCCCTACCTGGCTCACGCACTGCCCTGGCGCAAGATGCCCGCAGCCGGCATATACATCCAGCACAGATTGCAATATCTCCTGATGAAGTTGATAGGCAACCGAGAGCGGGATCAGCCGGTCCTGATCGCCCCAACCGATAAGCACGGGCATGGTCAGCGCCCCTAGCTTTCCATCAACCAGGTCCTCTCCGGTCATCATGGATTGCACACTGCGCCGCACCACCCACCCCACGTGGTCGCCTTTGCGCAGCATCGCCATGGCCAGAAAGCGAGGCAGCGGCCGCGGGTGCGGGACCAGCAACTCCTCCAGGGCCGCAAGATCCGTAGGCGAGGCCGGTTGAAAGATAGAGGGATCGAAGCCCAATTTAAAGCGCAGACCCGCGCTGTCTAACAGAACCAAACGCCGGACGCGCTGCGGCTGCTGCAACGCAACCCGTATCGCAATCCATCCCCCCATGGACCAACCTGCCAGATCCACTTGCTGCAGATGCTGGCTATTCAGAAAACCCTCGACCATCGCTGCCTGCTGGGAGATGGAGTAGGCCGCATCCCTGGGCTGCGCAGACATTCCGTAGCCCAATAAGTCCAGCGCGTACACGCGGTGGCCGCCGTCGACGAGCTGGGGAATCAGGTTGGCCCAGTCAGCGGCCCGGCTGCCCAGCCCGTGTACCAGCACCAGGGGCCGCCCTGTACCACCCACCAGGTAATGCATTTTGTAACCATTCACGGTCACAAACTCGCTGTGCACACCATTGAGCCGTAGCCTGGCATCGATTTGCTGTTCCACCAGCCACAGTGGATTTCGCCACGCCAGGATGCCAAAACCCAACGCCAGCGAAAGCATCGCAAACAAGGCAACGAGACCTACCCGCCGGGTAGAGTCAACAGCCTCGGTCACCTTTCCATCAACCTTCATGCGCTTCCTCACCTCTCATAGGGCGGTCGCCCGCCAAGCCCATCTCAAACGCCTTCTCGATCACCCGCACCGTTAGTTGCGCCACCCGGTAATCGCCCGTCTGATGCAATTCCTCGCGAGCGACCCACCGTACCTCATCCGCGTCGCTACCCGCGGCACAGATCGCCACCGGCTACATGGCACACAAAATCGACCAGCACATAGTGGTAGCGAACCCGCCCCGATGCCTCTTCCTGCGTAATTCTGTCCAGGACTTCGACAATTCCGGCCGGGACTACGATCAGGCCGGTCTCCTCCAGCACCTCTCGAACCACGCCCTGCTGTAACGTTTCCCCCAGTTCCAGGGCGCCTCCGGGCAACGACCACTGGCCCTTGAGCGGCTCCTGGCCGCGACGCACCAGCAGTACTTTTGTACCGTCGATCACCACGGCGCCTACGCCAACAATCGGCGCCTCTGGATACTCTCGACGCACAGAAGTGCTCCTGCTAAAAGCAGTTTCGCAATAACGTGGTCTCATAAAGATCGCGAGGAGTGGTTTTCTTTGAGAGAAAACCACGACAGGGCCTATCGCTTCGGTCCACACCCATTGCGAACTGCTTCAAGGGCGTTTGCCCTGAAAACTCATCCTTTTAAGCTGGCAGAGGGAAGTTTGTTACAGCCTGATTAATATTACTCTGAAAACTTGATCGGCTTGCCATATTCCTCAGCAAAAACCGTACGCGCCATACTAAAACGGTCCCCATAATACTTGTCCGAGCCTTTCAGGTGCCCAATGCCCAGCAGCGCCACCACTGAGTAGCTGAGTGGGAGCTTGAGCACCTCGTGCACCTTGTCCTCTTCAAAGCCCTCCATGGGCGCCGTGTCGTACCCCAGGACCTCGGCCATCAACAACATGTGGGTGAAGGCCAGCATGACATGGCGATTGAGCCACAGAGGCATGTTGGGGTGGTTCGATAAATAGTTGGGAATGGTGGATTTGGCCTGCTCGGCGTAGTTTTCCGGCATGCCGCCCAGCCGGCCGAGCCGCAGCATCTCGTCCAGGTCCCCGCTGCGCCATCCGTCGGCATCGCCGCAAGCCACGATGATGGCCGAGGCCTCCTCCACTTTGGCCTGGTTGAAGCTGGCTGCGCGCAGCCTCTTCTTCTGCTCCGGACTGCGCACAACAATAAACCGCCACGGTTGCAGGTTGTAACCACTGGGAGCCTGCAACCCTGCCTGCAGAATCTTCAGCAGATCGGCATCGGGAATCGGGCTCTCATCAAAACTGGGCGATGCCCTTCTCTCGGCAATAGCCCGGGACAGCGTCTTCTCCGTCTCGTAGGCCATTAGTGAATCTCGCTCATCGGCAACTCATTGCCGTAGGGACGTTGATTCGGGGCTTCGGCGAAGACCCATAACCCGTGGAATCCCTCCCGCAGCTCAGGGTGCGCTGCGAGCATTGCTTTCATCAATTCCACATTCCTGGCCCGAGTGGCGACGGGGTCGGTCGAATCCGCAGTGGAATATCGCAGGACCAGATCCAGGCCGCCCAAGGAGCCATCCGTATGCAGGTCGTTGACGGAATAGGGTTGACCGCCGGCCGTTACTATCATGGGCTGCGCCCCGGGTAAGCCGTCGGGCCTGGCCGCCGCCGCCTCCTGGTTCAATTTATCCAGGTTTGCGCTGGTCATGAAATCGGCCGGAGTCGCCAGGTAGGCCGCAGTTGTGAAATAGAAGTATGCGTTCCACTTCTGGTTTTTCTGGTCAAAGGCGCGCGCTTTGGTCCAATACCAAACGCTGTCATGTCCCGCCACCAGGAGTGGTTTGATGAAAAACCCCGCGAGCTGCCAGTCTCCGTTCTGCTGCAACAAAAAAGCTATCTGCTGCGGCTTCTGTACTCCGGTGGCATGCACCAGGGTTAGGGCATATTTGCCTTGGGGAAGCTGAGGGATGGTGACGTTTACGTGCACCGGCGAATTTGCGGCTCCGCAAAAGAAGACCGTGTCCTCCACGCCTCCCTTCAGATCGGAAGCGTCCAGGTCGTACAGTGCGTCTATGGTTATAGTGGCCCCCGCCAGCAGCGGAGCTGTCTGCTCGATAGTGCTTGCGATGGAATCAAATTGGGCTTTCACCTTGGGAATGGTCAGCGCTTGCACCGCCGCACTGTTTCCGCTCTGCACCGCGGACGCCAGGGTTCGCGCCGTCTGCACCAGCGCTGCGCGCTCGGCTTCCGTCATCTGTGCCTGCGTAGTGCACGATACGGCAAAGATCCGGCCGGGGGCCAGAAGCGTAACCAGAGTAATGAGGAGTTCAAAGCAGTAGCGGAACCGAGGCATAGAAGTTAGACCACTGCTAGTCTAGTACACAGAGGGTGGAAGGGGATGACTCGAGCGATCGCGAACGGCGGATGGACACTCCTGCTCTTGTCGACCCTGTACGGGTCGACGATGTTTGCGCAGAACCCTCGCCTGCGCGGTCAGGTCCAAGAACAGCCCTCTGCTCCGACGCCTGCCCCTCAACCGCCAGCTGCTTCCCCGCAACCCCAACCTGCTCCTGCAGCAGCCCGAGACTCCGCCCTCCATGCTGCAGCAGCCGGCGCGAGAAGCCCAGATTGTCTTCGACAACAACAGCCTCTCGATCCACGCTGACAATTCCAGCCTGGCCGCCATTCTCCACCAGGTCGCCGCCAGGAGCGGTATGAAGATCGATGGGCTGGGCAGCGACGAGCGCGTCTTCGGCAGCTTCGGGCCGGGCGCACCCCGCGATGTGCTTGCCGACCTGCTGGACGGAACTGCATACAACCTGGTCCTGCTCGGAGATCTGAGCAACGGAGCACCGCGAGAACTTATTCTCTCTCCCGCAACCCACGCCGGTGCTGCCGCTCCATCGCCGGCGCCTCAAGTCAACGCCGACGAGGCCAGCAATGAACAGGAAAGCGTGGAGGTCGCCACCACCACAGCCGGAGCAGCCGGCACCCGGAACAACGCCGCCCCCCACACCAGGGGTGAGAACTCCGCAGCAATTATTCGAGCAGTTGCAGCGCATGCGCCAAGGCCAGGGCGCAACCCAGCAGCCAGGGCAACAGCCTGTGCAGCAGGACTCACCGCAGCAGTAGGCACCGTCAAACTATCCGCACAATCGTCTCGGGGAAAAAGATGGGGGAGAAAAGCAGGGGGAGAAGTTAGAGCATCATTTACGAAAGAAGGGCCGAAGAGTTCGACCCCAGGGTCAAATCTGAACCACCTGCGTCTCCGCCTTTGCGCCCTCTGCCGGAGACAGCCGAGCATGGAAACGCAAGACATCAAACAAGGTCTTGCAGCACATATAGCCCAGCATCACACCGAGCGCGAGGGCGGCGATCGCCGCACAAAACACCATCAACATACTTACTTCATTTTCCATAATGGCCCTTCAAACCCGGAGTTTTGGCTCGCCCATCGTGCGTCGTTCGCGCACTCTCGTTGTCGGTAAGCATCAGTGTGTCATTGTTACAGACAGCAGGTTGCGTTGACCCTCGTTTCTATTGCCGAATAAGATACGTATAGCGTTACTCGTGCCACTCGCTCTGCGTCACCCGTAGCCTCTGAACCTTCATGCCCATTACTCATATCACCGTGCGGGGAGCGCGTCAGCACAATCTGCGCGACATCAATGTACGAATTCCCCGTAACACCCTTACCGTGGTCACCGGCCTCTCGGGATCAGGCAAATCTTCGCTCGCATTCGACACCATCTATGCCGAGGGCCAGCGCCGCTACGTGGAAACGCTCTCCGCGTATGCCCGCCAGTTCCTGGATCAGATCGAGCGCCCCGATGTCGATTCCATCGAAGGCCTCAGCCCTGCCATCTCCATCGAGCAAAAAACTACCAGCCGCAGCCCCAGGTCCACTGTCGGCACCATCACCGAGATCTACGACTACCTCCGTCTCCTCTACGCATCGATCGGCGTGCCTCATTGCCCCAACTGCGGCAAACCCATTTCGCGCCAGTCCGCCGAGCAGATCGTGGAGCGTATTCTTTCGCTCGCCGCCGGAGAACGCGTCATCATCTATGCGCCGATCGTGCGCGGCCGCAAGGGCGAGTTCAAGGACCTTCTCGACGAATTAGATCAGCAGGGCTTTCGCGCCCGCATTGATGGTGAGATGCGCGATCTCGCCGATTCTATTCACCTGGAACGTCACAAAAAACACACCATTGAAGCCGTCATCGATCGCATCGTCCTCAAACCGGGCGTAGAGAAGCGGCTCGAAGCTTCCGTGGCCAAGGCTCTGCAGATGGCCAACGGTCTCGTCCTCACCGCTGTTGTGGGTGAAGAAGAGCAGCTTTATTCCTCTTCTATGGCGTGCCCAGACTGCGGACTCGACATTCCAAAGTTGGAGCCTCGAAGCTTTTCGTTCAATAGCACTTATGGCGCATGCCCGGAGTGCCATGGTTTGGGCAGCATTTATGACTTCGATGCAGCCAAAGTGATTACCGATTGGTCAAAGCCGCTGACCGATGGCGCGCTCGGCCCAGGCGGCGGATCGCAGTATCTCAATCGCCTGCTGCAGCTGGCCGCACAACGATACAAGATCGATCTGAGCAAGCCCTTCGAGGATCTCACTGAGAAGCAACAAAAGCTGTTGCTCTATGGGCCTGGCCGTGAGGAGGCGCCGCGCACCGGCTTTCACGGCATCCTGGCTTACTTGCGCGACTCGCTCGAAGAGTCCAAGTCGGAAAGCTATCGCGATTGGCTGCTGAACTACATGTCGGCAACCATCTGCCCAGCCTGTCAGGGCAAGCGTTTGCGGCCTGAATCGCTGGCCGTCAAGGTGGGCTCCTTATCCATTGCCGATTTCACCGCGCTCCCACTGCGCAGGGCTCTCGACGCGGCGCGCGCGATCGAGTTCTCCCACCGCGAGGCGCTGATCGCCGAACGTCTTCGTCGCGAAGTGGTGGAGCGGCTGGAGTTTCTCAACTCGGTCGGCCTGAGCTATCTGTCGCTTGATCGCAACGCCGCCACCCTCTCCGGCGGCGAGGGACAGCGCATTCGCCTGGCCACGCAAATCGGTTCCCGTCTGCGCGGAGTCCTCTACGTGCTCGATGAACCATCCATCGGTCTACACCAGCGCGACAACCAGCGGCTCATCGAAGCCCTCAAATCGCTCCGTGACCTCGGTAACACCGTGCTGGTGGTGGAACACGACGAAGACACCATTCGCCATGCCGATTACGTCGTCGACCTCGGCCCCGGCGCGGGCAAACTCGGTGGCCACGTGGTCGCCGCCGGAACCCCGCAGCAAATCATGGAAACTGACATTTCCCTGACCGGCCGCTATCTCTCCGGCGAATTGCAGACCATCAGCCGCGAAGCGCCACGTCCATTGAACGGTAACTGGATCACCGTCGAAGGCGCCAGCGGCCACAATCTAAAAAATCTAACGGTTCAATTTCCTTTAAACGTAATGACCGTAGTAACCGGTGTATCCGGCTCGGGCAAGAGCACCCTGGTCAACGACACCCTCTACCGCGCCCTGGCCCGGGAGCTCTACGGTTCGCGTGAATTGCCTGGCCCGTACAAGAGCATCCAGGGTTTTCAGAACATCGACAAAGCGGTCCGTATCGACCAGTCCCCTATCGGCCGGACGCCGCGCTCCAATCCGGCAACCTATACCGGGGTGTTCACCGCCATCCGCGACCTCTTCGCTCGCCTGCCGGAGTCGCGGGAACGCGGCTACAAACCGGGCCGATTTTCGTTTAACGTCTCCGGCGGCCGCTGCGAGGCTTGCCAGGGTGAGGGCCAGCGCCGCATTGAGATGAATTTCCTGCCCGACGTCTATGTGCTGTGCGAGGTGTGCAACGGCCGCCGTTACAATCAGGAAACCCTGGCGGTCAAATTCAACGGCTACTCCATCGCCGATCTGCTCGAGCTGGCCATCGAGGACGCTCTGCCGGTGCTGATCGATATACCGCAGGTGCGGCAAAAACTGGAGACGCTGGTGGATGTGGGGCTCGGTTATATCCATCTGGGGCAGGCCGCGACCACGCTCTCCGGAGGCGAGGCCCAGCGCATGAAGCTGGCCCGGGAGCTCTCCAAGCGGCAAACCGGAAAGACGCTCTACCTGCTGGATGAGCCGACCACCGGCCTGCACTTCGACGACGTGCGGAGGTTGCTGGAAGTGCTGCACCGCCTGGCCGACCTGGGCAACACCGTGATCATCATCGAACACAACCTGGATGTGATCCGCAGCGCGGACTGGATCCTCGACCTGGGCCCCGAGGGTGGAGAAGGCGGCGGCAACCTGATCGCCAAGGGCACGCCTGCCCAGGTAGCTGCTACACTCGGCTCGTATACCGGGGAATTTCTCCGTCGTTATTTTCCCCCGCATGAGTTAAAGCCCCTCGCGGTTTCTGCCTCCGGAGCCAATGGCAATCACGTCCCGCGCAGGCGTGCGGCAAGATAGGAAATCCGCCCTTGTCAGATGATCTGGAGATTTTGTCCTCACCCGGCCCACCCGGTGACCTGCCGCCACCGCCACCACCCCCGCGCCGGATCCCTAACTTTGGTCACACCGTTTTGTTCTTCACGGTGGCCATCATTGTTTTGCTGTTCACCAGTGTTTCCGTTTTTGCTCTGGCGATGGGTCTTCATCTGTTCGGGCCGGAGACGCCGGAGCAGCTACTCCGGGAGCCGCGCCTCCTTATCCCGACGATGGCTATCGGTTACCTCATCGCCGGGACCATCGTCTGGGCCATCTTCACTTACCTCTGGCAACAGTCGTTCGGCGGCGCCTTGCACTGGAACTTCGCCGTCGTGCGCCGCCGCTGGATTCCCTTGCTCGCCGGTGGCGTTGTGCTGAGTCTGGTGGTTCAGTTTCTGTCCAATTTCCTTCCCGTTCCCAAGACACTCCCCATCGACGACTTCTTTCGCACATCCGCTGACGTTTGGCTCGTCGCCCTCTTTGGAACCTTTATGGCTCCCGTCTTTGAGGAGCTGGCCTTTCGTGGCTTCCTGTTGCCCTCGTTAGCCTCCACCTGGGACTGGCTGCAGGGCAGGAAGGATGAGGCGAGCGCGGGTAAGGATCCGCGCTGGAGCATTGCTGCTCTGGCTGTTTCCTGCGCCCTCACCAGCATCGCCTTCGCATTGGTCCATGCCGATCAGCTGGCGCACGCCTGGGCTCCGTTAGCGGTACTGTTCGCAGTCAGCCTGGTGCTCTGCGGGGTGCGCCTGTGGACCCAGTCCCTGGCTGCCAGCACCTTGATTCACGCCACGTATAACGGCACCATCTTTACCATCCTGTTTTTCGTCACCGGCGGCTTTCGCCATCTGGATAAAATCACTTAATGACCCTTGCCCATCGTGAAGCACTGCTGAAGATGCTGGCCCGCATTTCTTTCCGCCTGGGCGAGTTCAAGCTCTCTTCGGGCGGCACCAGCGATTACTACATCGACTGCCGAACCACTACCCTTACGGGCGAGGGTGGTCGCCTGACCGGCCTGGCGGTGCTCGATCTCATCCGCCAGCACGAGTTGCGGCCGCGAGCCGTGGGAGGTCTTACGCTCGGCGCCGACCCCATCGTTTGCAATGTGGCAGCCGCCAGCGCCTGGCATGCTCTGGAAGCTCCGGGCTCGCCGGTTCTGGATGGTTTTCTGGTGCGGAAAGCAGAAAAGACACACGGCACAGGGCGGCGTATCGAGGGCTTTCAGCAGACCGACGCGCCCGTGGTCATCGTCGACGACGTCTGTACCACGGGCGCTTCCACAATAGCCGCTATCGAAGCCGCGCGCGAGGCGGGGATGCGCGTTATCGGAGTGATCTGCCTGGTGGAGCGGGAGGATGCCAAGGGCCGGCCTGCGGTCGAAGCCGCGGCGCAAGGAGCGCCGTTCTACCGCCTGTTCAGCGCCGATGATTTACGTGCCGAGCACGTAAGCCACTTCGCCTTGTAAAAGGAAGCGCCTCCCTTTAGCTTTGATTGGTTATTGGCACCTCACAATGACGTTTGCGTCTCCCACATCTCGTAACAACACGAGATATCCACGGCAAGCCGGAACAAGTTGGGCACCCCTTGCTTGGCTACAGCAGGTCCCTACGCTATCCCGGATTTCCTGTGAAACTTGGTGGCGTTGGTGAGGTTCGTGCCGCTCTCTAACAAGAAACAAGACCCTCAGGGGCTAAACAGGCTGCGGAAAAAGTCTGCGTGAGTCCCGAAGGGACGGGCTGAAAGTAGCCCAGGACGCAGTCCTGGGTAGAACCGGCCAAAATGGACCTAGTCCCGTCAGGGACGGCTGAAATCCCTGTAGCTATTGTTCAGTCGTCCCTGACGGGACTGTTCGGATCACAGATGTTTCCCCAGGACTATCGTCCTGGGCTACTTTCAGCCCGTCCCTTCGGGACTCATGCGGACCTTTTTTCCGCAGCCTGTAAAGCCCAACTCTGTTTAGGCCTTTATGGCCCGACTAAAGTCGTGCCCTGATACAAAGCCCAACGTTGTTGACAGAGACCTGGTCAGCAGCGATTTCCGAAGGTGCGCAAATAAGTCCTTTGTTTCAAGATGCTCAAATAAGTCCTTTGTTTTCTCAAGGTGCGCAAATAAGTCCTTTGTTTCCTCAAGATGCTCAAGATGCTCAAATAATTAATTTGATCATCTTGCCCTAGCGTCCTCGTTTGTTTGCTGCCACCAAGCTACTGGCGGGAAGAGCTGCCGTCCAGCGGCGGAGGAATAAAGATGTGGAAAAGCGGGAGTGGAACTCCTGCTCCGGATCAAAACTTCCGCAAGCGGTAAAGCCCGGCCCGGAGCGGAGTTCTCACACGACCCCCATTTAAACGATTCAGTCACTCGGCGCTTATTTCGTCACGACGGCAGTGCGGTGCTTGCATCCGCAGGAGCGGCGTAACACGATCTCGACCGGCAGTGCGATCCGTGCTCCAGTCTGCGGTAATTCTGCCCGTTCGATGCGCTCGAATAGCAGGCTGGCTGCAACTCGACCCATTTCCTGTGCAGGTTGTCGGACAACCGTGAGTGGCGGAGAAGTCAACTCCGCTAGCTCAAAGTCGTCGAAGCCAACCAGGGCAGCGTCCACCGGCACCCTTACGCCGAGGCTCAACAGCGCGGCAAAGACATATCGAGTAGCCAGGTTATTCGAAGAAAAGAAGGCAGTAGGGCGATTCTTGCCATTCAGCAGGTCTTCCACGGCGCGCCGAGTATCCTCGCGTGAATTGCAACCGAAAAAGACGCTTTGCGGTAAACCAGCTTCCTGCATAGCGCGGTGATAGCCAAGGTAGCGGGCGTTCATCGTATAGAGATTTCGGCTAAGTCCCATATAGCTGATGCTCTTGTGCCCATGTTCAATAAGATGCTGCACGATGCGTCGAGAGCCGGAGGTGTTCTCCACCAACACGACGTCGACCGACGGGTCGGAAACCGGACGGTCGAAGGCGACGACAGGAGTCCTTCCAAATAGAGCGCGGGTAAGGCGCGACTGGCGAAATCTGGCCGGGATCAACATCAATCCCTCCACATGGCGCTGTAGCATTTGCTCGACTTCTGCAAATTCGATCTCCGGATCCTCGTTGGAAGTGGTCGTGATGACCGAATAGCCATGTTCCTTCGCGACCGTAGTAACCGCATGAGCACAGTTAGCAAAGAAAGAGTCGTAGAGGTAGGGGATGATGAGACCGATGCTGCGGCTTCGCTGGCCACGAAAGGCCCGCGCCAGCTGATTAGGGCGATACGCCAGCTGTTCGACTGCCTTTTGCACGCGGCGTGCAGTTTCTTCGGCGACTGGAACTGTTCCGCTGAGAACACGGGAAACAGTCATTGTGCCCACGCCAGCCAACCGGGCGACGTCGGCCATAGTGGGTTTTCGATGCACGGTTATTCCCCTTTTAAGGCATGGTTGGTGAGGCGACGCTCCCTATTCTCACTTGGTTTTTACCGGGGGGAGCGATTTCGTACCGTACCCTTCCCCAGGTGCAGAATGGACCGACCTTCCCGGTACCGGGCCCTTGCCCTCGAGAAGGGTTAACAGCTGGTCGACCTTAACGCTGCTAAATTTCTCGATCAAGCCGGAAGGCCAACGCACCTCAACCGAGGCGGTGGTAAATGAACCCAGTCCGAAATGCAGGCGCGGGTCGTTGGAAGAAAGATAGCTGCTTTGACTCAACAGCTCCTGGACCTGAACGCTGTTCCCGTAGCGGACCACAACACGCGCCCCGATAGCGCTACGATTGCTCTTGGTGCCCTCAAGCCTTATCTTCAGCCAGTGATTGTTGCGGGGCGCATCGTTGCGCAGAAGTGACGGCGGCTCGTTCTGATTCATAATCAAGATGTCCATATCTCCGTCGTTGTCAAAATCGCCAAAGGCGCATCCGCGGCTAATATGGCGCGCCATCATAGCGGCATCGTCGCCCAGTTCCAGGAACTTGCCGTCCCCCAGGTTCCGGAAAACAATGGCCGGACCTTTGGCGGGATATTTGGCGAAGGTGCGCTCCAGACTGGGATATACATTTCCGGTGACGCAGAACAAGTCCGGCAGTCCGTCATTGTCGAGGTCGACGATTCCCGCACCCCAGGAGACGAAGCGACGTTCGTTGCCAATTCCGGCAGCAATCGATACGTCTTCGAAGTCACCTTTGCCGGATGAGCGGTAGAGTCCACTGGACTGCAATTGGAAATGAGTCTTGAAAACATCTGTGTGACCATCAAGATTGTAGTCGCCAAGTCCCACGCCCATGCCGCCCATCTCCTGGCCATCACCACTCACCGCCAGGCCCCGGACCAACGCCTCTTCGCGAAAAGTGCCATCGTGGTTATTCATGAACAGTAGACTTGGGGTGGAGTCGCATGCGACAAAGATATCAGGCCAACCGTCCTCGTCTGCATCAAATGACACCGCCGTCATGCCATAAGAAGAGGAGACGCTATCGATGCCGGACGCGATCGATACATCTGTGAACGAGCCATCTCCATTGTTGCGATAGAGGGCATTCCGAGGAGCTTTCAGGCCGCGCGGACCACAATATACCGGCAATCCCTCGTAGGAGCACGTGACTACGTGGATATCTCTTCACTTTCTATATTTTGTTTTGTTGCGTGCATCGCAAGCGGCGTGAGCGGCGTCCACTACCGGGGATGATGCTGCACATCGACGGCAGCGATCATCAGTGGTTTCAGGATGAGCGGCGGCACGACCTGATCGTAATCCTGGACGATGCCACCAGCGAGATCTACTATGCGCAGCTGGCGCCGGAGGAATCGACCGCGACCGTGATGGCCGGACTGCGTGCAGTGATCGAACGGAAGGGGTTGTTCTGTTCGCTCTATTCCGACCGTGGAGCCCATTTCTGGCTTACGCCGAAGAGCGGTGGCAAGGTCGATTATGAGCGCCCTACGCAGGTGGGCCGTGCCATGAAGGAGCTGGGAGTGAATATGATTCCGTCCTACTCTCCGCAGGCCCGAGGCCGCTCGGAGCGCAACTTCTCCACCTGGCAGGGACGGCTGCCCCAGGAGTTGCGATTGCACGGGATCCGAACCCTGGAAGGGGCCAACAAGTTTCTAAATGAGTACTACATCACCGAGTTCAACCGGCGCTATCCGGCTTCGAGGCGTGGTCCAGGTCGATTTCCACATAGTTCGCCACAAACAGATCCAGGTTTCCGTCACGATCGAAGTCAAGGAATGTGCAGCCAGCTCCAAAGCGGCTTCCCGTGTGGAGGAGGCCAGCCTTGAGCGTAACTTCAGTAAAGGTCCCGTCGCCATTGTTGCGATAAAGACGGTTATGGCCGTAGTAAGTAAGAAACAGATCTTCCCAGCCGTCATTGTTATAGTCGCCGACGCAAACTCCGGTCGCCCAACCGGGATCGGCGAGACCCGCTCTGGCGGTAACATCGGTGAAGGTTCCGTCGCGATTGTTGCGGTAGAGGCGATTTCCGGAACCTGGCAGGATGCTCCCGAGTTGACGGCCGCCAACGACGAAAATATCCATCCAGCCATCGTTGTCAAAGTCGAAGAACGCGCAGCCACCTCCCATCGACTCGACGATATAAGTTACTTCACCGGGTGTTCCGTAGAGGATGGGTTGAGTGAGACCAGCTTGCACAGCTACATCCGTGAAGCGGGAAAATGGAGGCAGCGGACCGGGGGCGATCAACGCTGACACGCGAGGGGCAAACAGGGAGCCGGTACTCGCAAGCAGAGTATGTAGAAATCGCCGGCGGGAGGGAAATGGTGCCATGGGGTCTTGTAGATACTTGCTATGGCGTGGGAGCAGCGGATGCGCCCGAAGCCAACATCCTGAGTATCTGCTGCGCAGGCTCGTCTGTGGGATCTATCCGTATCGCATTCTGCGCCGATTCGCGCGCCTCAGTGTATCTTGCTTCGCTGGCCAGCGTGGCAGCGAGATTAGTCCAACCCTGGACTGAACGGGGATTCGAGGCTAGAGCGTCGCGAAATTGTTGTTCCGCTTCGCGATCCTTACCCTGCTGGCCGAGCAGAGTGCCGAGATTGATGGATGCTTCGGCAAAATGCGGTGTGATCCGCAGAGCGCGCCTGAAGTGTTCTTCCGCCACGGCCAACTCGCCGCTCTTCGCTGTGAGAACACCAAGTTGATCCTCGGCCTGGGAAAGATTGGGGTTGAGAGCAAGAGCTTTCTCGAGGACTGCCCGCTCCTCAGATAAATCTCCTGTGCGATCAAGCGCCAAAGCGAGGTTGTACTGCAGCGCCGCGCTTTCCGGATCGGCAGCGATGGCCTCGCGGTAAAGCTCGACTGCTCTCGCTGCATCTCTCGCTCTCAAGGCTTGTGCTGCCTCACTGGATTTAGTAATGGAGAGATCGCGCTTTTCGGCCGCCAGCATCTTCTGGCGATAGATGTTGAGTTGGGCCTGTGACTCATCCTTGCGGCCCAAGGTACGCAGAACCTGGGCAAGCTGGAAATACGCCTCTGCCTGGGTGGGATCGAGCTTGACGGCTAACTGCAGCTGCTCCAGAGCTGCCTGCGGCTGCTGCATGCGCGCCAGGACCACACCGAGATTGTAGCGGGCATCGTAGTGTTGGGGATCGAGTGCTATCGCCTTGCGCAGATGCTCATTGGCTGCAGCAAATTCCTGATCCTCCCGCTCCACGAGCCCAGAGAGGTAGAGAACTTCGAAGTTATCGCTATGTGTGGCCAACAGTTGTCGCGCGAGGGGCCGTGCGGATTCGTAGTCGCCCTTCAGAACCAGCAAGCGCAGGTCGAGCAATTGCAGGGCTGTATCGTCTGGATGAGCGGCGCGAGCGGTCTTGAGGGTGGAGATCGCCTCTTCGTAGCGATGCGCTCGGGCAAAGACCGTTGCCAGCGCGGTGGCCAATCGCAGGGAGCCAGGTCTCGCGCGAATTGCATCGCTCAAAACTGACGCGGCCGTGTCAAGGTCGCCGGCATTTGAATAGGCAAGAGCCAGATCGAGTGTAAGGTCTTCGTCGGGTGGGACAGATCGTAAAAGATCGATAGCTCCGGCATAGTCCCGGCGCGAAATGCGGGATTTTGCCAACCAGTCCAAGCCAGTGACGGAGGACGGATCAATCTGAAGAGCTTCCTGCCAAGCGGCCTCGGCTTCCGTGCCCCTCCCGGCCTTGTTCAAGGCGGTGCCGAGCGCCAGTCTCGAGCGGGTGTCGTGGGGGTCAAGCCTGGCAGCGCGATTTAGTTCCGCGATCGCAAGCTCTGTTTTCCCCGCAGAGTAATAGGTAATCCCCAGAAAGTAGCGGAAACGTGCGGATTGAGGGTCGAGGCGCACTGCGGCTTGAAAGGCAGAGATAGCGCACGTAAATTGCTGTTGTTCACCGAACCACGCTCCGAGAGCCCCCCACGCCGTCGCCGACGGGTGATTGCGCACTTCCTGCTCCAGCGGTTCCGGTCCTCGGCAAGCCGGCGGTGTAGCCATTCCACAGTGCGTGGCCAAGACCAAAACAAACGCGGTGATGAGATCGCTATTACGCATCAATCAAGGTTTCGGGTCAGGGTTGCGGGTCAAGGTTGCCGGTCAAGGTTGCGTGGCGAAGGTCGAATGGCTCGGCGAGGGTCGAGAGGCGCAATCGCGCCAATACATCGCGGCACCGAGCAAAGGCGCCTTTTCCAGCAGAACTGATGGTACCAATCGAATCCCTAATCCGTTCATCTGATTTCGCGCCGCCGGGAGAAACAAATGAGAAGATCGGGAGATGCCACCCCCAAACACGACCACCTCGGGGCCAATGGGAGCGACGATCTCTTTTAAAACTTGACCGAGGCGGCCTCCAAAAGTATTGAAGACCGCACGCGCGTCCGGATCGGTCGCGGCCTCCAGGGCGATGGCTTTAACCGACTGATATCTGGCCGTGCGCGCTTGGTAATCGCCCTCCAGGGCGCGCGATGAAAGCGAGTCTTCGACGATTCCGCCCAGGAACGGAAGATTCCAGATTTCATTGTCAGGCGGAACTCCTGGCGCTGTGTCATTAAGACTTCCGTCCTGGACAAAGGAGAAGCCGATACCGGTGCCTAGCATGATGCCGACAGCCTTCGCGACGCCTTTGGCAGCACCCGCCCCAGCTTCACCGAATAGGGCAGCGTCGGCATCATTCAGGAAGCGGATCTGGTCTGGGGTCCATCCGAAGCGATCAGCCAGCGCTGTCTTCAGGTCCACTCCGTAAAGGCTCTTCAGCTTGTGTCGCATGTAGCTGATGCCAGTGGCATAAGCGAATGGGGCTGGGAATGCTATAGAGGCTCCGGCGGCCTGATCGATACCGCAGATCGGGCCGCAGATCGGGCCGCCGACCAATTGCTGGCCGAGTTCGTGCAGCAGGCCGATGAAAGCATCGCTGGATATGGTGTCGGGTAGCGGCGCAACTGCCATGCGCAGAAGGGTCATGGGTTCGAGGAGGCAAAGCCCGACCGTTATGTGACTTCCTCCGATATCGTAGGACAACAGCCGATGTGCCGGTTTAACCGCCAAGCTGACTCTCCGGAAGATATCGATACCATTTGTAGCACGATTCCCACAGTCGAGTGGAGCTTTAAAAAAAATCCTCTTGACAATTGTGTTTCGCGGGACGTAGAACTTCCCTCGTCTCATGATATCGATATCATAACTAGCTATAGGTGATAGCGGTATCACGATGTCGATCGGCGGGCATGACAGATTAGCAGAGTCGAGCTCCAGTGCGCATCCATTCCCGATCAAAACTTAAGGAGGCAACATGCAACAAATTCGCTGGTTTGTCGGGCTGATCGCAATCGCCTGCGTGGGAGGCCTGGCTATGGCGCAGACACCCACCGGAACCATACAGGGCTCGATAACGGATAGCACCGGGGCCACGATTCAGGCTGCAACTGTTACCGTCTCCAACAATGCGACTAATGAGAGCCACACGGCGACCACCGACCCGTCGGGCCGCTTTATCTTGCCCTTCGTTGAACCCGGCACTTATACGGTTACCGTGGACGCCAAAGGCTTTCGGTCAGAACGGCAGGAAAGTGTCGTCGTCGACGTTGCCCAAACACGGGCCGTGGAATTCGTGATGTCGGTGGGAACCGCCTCCGAGACTGTCCAGGTGACCGCAACCACCCAGGCCCTGGACGTAGACAGTTCGAGCGTTGGCGAGACGATCCAGGCCCGTCAGATCCTTGATCTGCCCGATAATGGCCGCAACCCATTCGATTTTGCGCTTCTGGTTCCAGCCGTGAACAACACAGGGAACGCGTCAACCCCGCACATTGGCGGCAGCCGCAATGGCAACAACGAGCAACTCATCGACGGCATGACCAACATCCTTCCGGAAAATAATGTCGGCAACAATTCGAGCGCTTATACCCCCATCATCGATTCGGTGCAGGAGGTAAATGTGCAGACGAGTGTATTGCCCGCCGAATACGGACGTTTCTCCGGTGGCACGATCAGCCTGATTACCAAGGGCGGCACCAACCAGCTCCACGGAACCTTCTACGAGTTTGCTGAGGATACGCCACTGAACGCGTTGCCTTTTGGAAGCAGCAGCACCTCCGTCAAGCCAGATGCCTACCGGTACCAAACCGGCGCCACGGTAGGTGGCCCCATTGTGTTGCCCCGTCTTTACAATGGCCATAACAAGAGCTTTTTCTTCTTCGACTTTGAGGATTCGCGCCAGTCGAACGGAGTGGCGAATCACTATACGGTTCCCAATAAGAATTGGCTGACCGGCGATTTTTCTGACATCAGCGGGACGATCTACAATCCTTACTCGGTACACCCGGTCACCAATCCCGATGGTTCCACGAGCTATGTGCGCGATCCCTTCCCCGGTAACGTAATACCTCAAAGCCTTCTCACCTCGGCAGGTTCCAAGATCGCGCAAGCAGCATTGGCCTATTACCCTGCACCCAACGTGCCTGGCGCTACCCCTCAATCTACCGGGAATTTTCTCCAGGTTGGTTCAAGTCTGAACAACTATTGGCACTACGACGCACGCGTGGACCACGATGTGACCAAGAAGTGGCACGCATTCCTGCGCTTCTCGCAGTTTTCCAATGACAGCGCCCCTTTGAACGACTACAACAACGCGGCGTCACCCGGCGGCTACAACGGGCCAGCCCATTCCTCGGCAATCAGCGCCTCTTTCAATAACACTGTGAACTTTACGCCCTACTTTGCTGGGTGAATTCCGTTATGGTTATTCGAAGTCCAAAGTGCTGCGCACGCCATTCCCCTCGAATGGCTTCACACTTACCAGCCTGGGCTTTCCGCAGTCTGTTGCCGATCAGGCAGAGGGAGGGCTATCTTCAGTTTTCCCGAGCTTTACCTTCTCCAACAGTTTTTCAGATCTGGGGACGGACGGTTACGTTGCCCTAAAAGAAAATCCGGTGGCGCAGGATGTGAATGGCAGCCTGGTCAAGATCATGGGTGGCCATAGCATCAAGTTTGGCGGCGAGTATCGCGCAGTTGCTGCTGGATTTCTACCAGTATGCTTACCCGACGGGTAATTTCGTCTCCAATACCGGCTGGACTCAGCTGAATCCGCAAAATAACGATGGCACAGGCAACCCCATCGCTTCCTTGCTGCTGGGTCTGCCCAATAGCGGCGATCAGCCAAACGAGCCTTCCGTTGTTTCCACCAGTGGTTACATGGCCTTCTATGTGCAGGATGACTGGAAGGTTACCCGCAAGCTGACGGTCAACGCCGGCCTTCGTTGGGACGCCGAAATACCGCGGGTTGAAAAGTTCAATCAGTTGTCTTACTGGAATGCCGATGCGACCTCACCTTTGCAAGGATTGGTCGCCTCCAGCGCCAGCTGCCCGAATTGCAGCAACTTAAAAGGTCAGATGGTGCTGGTCGGTACCCCAGCCTCGCAGTACGGTCGCCATCAGGCACCGACGAATTGGAACGATTGGGGTCCGCGTCTAGGGGCGGCGTGGAATCCGACACCCAAGTTGGTGGTTCGCTCGGGTTTTGGCCTCGTCTTTCAACCCTCGGCACTGCAGGCTGCCGGCACCAGCGGAGCCCCTGGCATCGAGGGATTCACCAGCCAGACCAATCTGGCCACAAGTTTCAATAACCAGCAGACGGCTCCCACATTCGATCTGTCGAATCCTTATCCCAGCGGGTATAACTTGCCGCAGGGCAAGAACCCAGCTTGCCTTGCGGTGGCTGCTTGCGTTCAAGCGATCGACGTCGGCACGGGAATTGGCCAATCGTATTTCGACTCTCACCGTTCGCCGTACACCATTCAGTGGAATGGCAATGTGCAGTATGCTTTCCCCGGTAATCTCATTTTGGAGTTGGGGTACCTGGGCAACCGCGGTATCTATCTCATCAACGGCGATCCAGGCAAGCCGTATGACCAGTTGCCTGACAGCTATCTCAGCCACGGGTCCGCGCTGCAGAATACGCAGGTCGCGAACCCGTTTTACGGCGTTATTACCACTCCCGGATCAGATCTTGCCCAGCCAATGATTCAGGCCAGCAAGCTGCTGCGCAAATGGCCTGAGTATGATGGAGTTATGAGCTTCCGTAAGCCCGGAGCTTCCTCTACATTCAATGCGTTTACGATTCGCGCTAATAAACAGCTGTCAAACGGCCTGGCCTTCACTCTCTCGTTCACGGATGGCCGGGAGTACGACAACTGCGGCCTCCGCGGTGACTTATCTGGGCCCGGTCAGCTCGACCTACGCTGACCAGTACAACCCCAAGGGTGAATGGGCTATAGGTGCTCAGAACGTCAATTACCAGATCGTTTCGAGTGCTAATCTATGAACTTCCGTTCGGGCACGGCAAGGCATACCTCAACAGCGCGGGAAAGGGCGCTAACCTGTTGGTGAACGGCTGGCAGGTGGCCGGAATCGAAAACTGGACCACTGGTAATCCGGTCGTGCTGGGCACGTTCGACAACGGAACCACGGAAGAAACGATCTTCACTCTCGCGCAGCGTCCAGGGTGGAATGGGAAATCGTCGAGCAGCGGTACGGCTCCATACACAAAGTTCGATTGGCAGGATTTCGCCAAGCCGGCTCCCTACACCATCGGAAATGCACCCCGTGCGCTGGGGTGGGTGCACAACCCTGATTCTCAGAATTTCGACTTCTCGCTAACCAAGAACACCAGGTTTGGCGATCGATATAACGTCCAGATCCGGATGGAGATGTTTAACGCGTTCAACCATCCTAACCTTGGCTCGGTCGACTCCAATTTCGGCGACCAAACCTTCGATTCGAACGGCAACCGGACCGGCGGCAACTTCGGTACAGTTCCAACCGGATTCGTTCGGCAACAGTTCCCGGCAGATCCAGTTGGCTGCCAAATTCTATTACTAAGCAACTATGCGGCCCGCGCCATCCTGGGCGGGTCGCATAGTTTTCTGCCAAAGTAAGTGGTCTTTTTTCCACTTCGCAACCGTAACCCGTGGAACTGCAAGTTGTCCCGCAGAGGCATTGCATATTAACTTTAACGAGGCTGGGAGAGCTCCTTCATAGGCTCTCCAGCCTCATTTTCATGGGAAGACGCGTCACTCATAGCATCGCGTATGTGATGTGGCGGATCCAGCCAGGATCGCAGATTCCGCTGCACTGCGACTGGTATCCGTCCAGGTGGTAAAGGGGCGACCAACGGTCGCCCCCCACATCTCGCGAAAAACTAGCGAGATACGGGGCACCCAGGTTGGTGGCAGATCAATCACTACACTAGAATTCGGTCCAAGCAAACTCGATGAATCATCAAGCTCCAGCCGCGATGCCGATTGTGGTAAGTGGAACAATGAATCGCATACTTTTCAGTTCTACTTGCCGCCTGGTCTGCGTCTTCAGCATGGCGATTGCGTTTGCAATTCCGATATACGCGCAGTCTCCGGCGACGCCGGTTGAGACCTACGGTCCATACAATGTGAACTCGTTGCCGGGTGGACGGGGGTTGAGCAAGCAGCTCGAGGGCGAGCAATTTTTGTCAGACCAGGGAGCCCGCTGGTCTATGGTGTTCTGGTTCCGCCCCAGTGAGGCTCTGTCCGGCTCTACACTCCTGGCGGGCTTTGGAGATCCAGGTGCAGGGAACGCCCGGTATGTTGGACTTTCAGGCAATCACCTGATCCTTTGGCTTGGCCGCGAGAAGAGCCTCAGGTCTCAGTCCGAGTTGACTCCCGGGGAGTGGCATTTCGCTGCAATCGTCTGCGATGGTCAGATCGCGACCCTTTATGCGGACGGGATTGCAGCGGGTAGTCAAGAAGTCGGACCCGGGCCTGTAGCGCCGCTGCTGCGTTTCGCGCCATCTGCTGTGCCCCCCATCATCGACAGTCACTTTGGTGGCCAGATCTCGGGGTTAAAAATCTATCGCATCCCTCTCACGGCTACTGAGATCCAACAAGCCTTCGCCGCGCGGCCGGACATATCGCTGGCGGTTTTCGAAGACGCTTCGCCCTCCTGGCCACTACAGACACGCGCACAGGCCGGCTACAGCGCCCCACAGGATCCTTCAACGTTGCCCCGCGCGATCGCGCCGCCACAGAAGCCAAAGGCTCAGCCAGCGCCGAGTGGAGGCACGAAGCTGGCGGGTGCGAATCCCTGGTCGATATTGGGTGGGTGGAAGTTACAGGCTGCGCCTCAAGTGAAAGATTCGGGCATGCATATCTCGCAGCCGGGCTATTCTGCGAGCGACTGGTATGCCGCGACGGTCCCTGGGACCGTACTCACAACCTTGATCGATCGCGGGGTCTATCCGGACCCCGATTACGGCCTGAACAATATGGCCATTCCAGAGAGTCTCGCGCGTCAGAGCTACTGGTATCGGGTTGAATTCGAAGTACCGCCGCAGGCGCGGAAACGAACTTTAACGCTCACCTTCCAGGGCATTAATTATGCCGCGGAGGTGTGGCTCAATGGTCAACGTCTCGGCACTGTCACAGGTGCATTCCTCCGGGGTAGGTTCGACATCACAAAGTTGGCGGCATCGTCAGGACTCAATGCGCTCGCCGTGCGTGTAAGTCCACCGCCCCACCCAGGCATTCCGCATGAGCAGTCGATCAAGGGCGGTCCTGGCGAAAACGGCGGTACCCAGGTGATCGATGGCCCAACCTTTTCCGCGACCGAAGGATGGGACTGGATTCCGGGAGTCCGCGATAGGAACACAGGAATCTGGCAGGATGTCACACTCTCTGCGACCGGTCCCGTCGAGATTGGCGATCTTCAAGTTGTGACCACGCTGCCCAAAGCCGATCGCAGTGAAGCAGATGTTGAGATCGAAGTGCCCTTGAGCAACGCTCGCACCTCAGCCGTCAAAGGCGACCTTTCCGCCGCCTTTGACGACGTGAAGATTACCAAGCGGGTGAACGCTCTTCCTGGTGAGTCCATCATTCGTCTCCGGCCCGAAGAGTTCAGTGCACTGAAGGTGCAGAACCCGAAATTGTGGTGGCCCAACGGATACGGCGAGCCTGCCCTGCACACACTTACTGTCACTTTCAGGTCTTCAGGCTCACCAAGCGACCAAAAGCAAATTGACTTCGGGATGCGGGAACTGAGTTACGAGCTTTCGCTCTTCGGCAAGGGCGGTCACCTGAGGCGGGTTGAAGTGCTGCCGGGGCGCACGCACGACGAACTGTTGCCACTCATCAATGAAACCCACGAAGGAATTCGCGAGATTGACGATCGAACGCCCAATCTCTCGGCTCCGGAGAATCTGCCGTCCGTCCCGCGGGGCGTTCTAGATGACCCGCGGCCAAGCTGGGCGCACTCCTTGCGAGAGGACGCCGAGAGCTCAGCCTCGGTTCGCGATGTAGGAGGAGACTGGGTCGGCACCGATCTGGTTATCAAGGTCAATGGAATTCGGATTGCCGCACGGGGTGGGAACTGGGGAATGGATGACAGCCGCAAACGTGTCAGCCTGGAGCACCTTGAACCGTATTTCCGGCTTCACCGCGATGCCCACCTGAATCTGATCCGAAACTGGATGGGGCAGGACACCGAGGAAAATTTCTATGCCCTCGCCGATAAGTATGGCCTCATGGTCTGGAATGATTTCTGGGAATCGACGCAGAATTACAACCTCGAGGCACAGGACCCAGCAACTCTTTCTCAGCAATGCCCGAGATACAATTCTTCGCTATCGTCACCACCCTTCCATCGTGGTCTGGTGTGGGAGAAACGAGGGAGTGCCACAGCCAATCGTGAATGAGGGCCTGGCGGAGCTTAACCGTACGCTGGATCACACACGCTACTACACCGGCAGTTCCAATCGAGTGAATCTTCGTAACTCCGGGCCCTATAAGTACCAGGCGCTGGAGACTTACTACCGCATCAACCGCGGCTTCAGTGTTGAGTTAGGCATTCCCAGCGTACCCACACTTGAGAGCATCAAGTCATGGATCCCCGAACCGGATCAATGGCCGGTCAGCGACACCTGGGCCTACCATGACTGGCATCAGTCGGGCAATGGAGCGGTCGCACCCATTCCTGGCGCATATGGAAACCGAGTTCGGCGCTCCCACCAGCCTGGAAGACTTTGAACGAAAGGCGCAGATGCTGGATTATGTTGGGCACCGCGCCATCTTCGAGGGATTCGCGGCGCATCTGTGGCAACCCAATTCCGGACGAATGCTGTGGATGACCCAACCGGCATGGCCCAGCATGGAGTGGAACATCTTCAGCTCAGATTACGATACACAGGCCAGCTTCTACGGGGTGCAGAAGGCTTGTGAACCAGTCCACGCGCAACTGGACCTGACGAACAACGCCGTCGACCTGATTGATCTGGGCCCGGCACAGTTGTTTCACGTCGCCAGCCAAGTCGAAGGCCTCGACGGGAAGGTCTTGCTGGATAAGACGCAGGATGTGTCGGCGGCGGCCAACGCGCGGACGCGCGTTGGAACGCTGGACCTGGACAATCTTGCGGCCGGCCACACCGTGCTGGTGAAGTTGAAGGTTAGCGATGCGGGCGGGCGGCCGGTTTCGGACAACCTCTATTGGTGGTCCGCTCAAGAATCGAGCCTAAGTGAGTTGAATGCTCTTTCGGAAGCCAAGCTCGCAGCTTCGGCAAGCTTGGCTTCCGAAAATGGAGAACGAAAGGTGACGGTCGAACTCAGCAACGGCGGATCGACGCCGGCCCTGATGATCAAATTGACTCTGAAAGATGCGACGACAGGCGAGCGCATCCTGCCGGCCAATTACAGCGAAAACTACCTTTCGTTGCTGCCAGGAGAGACTCGAAGCGTCGTGATCAGTTTCCCGGGAGAGTCAGTCAAGCCCTCAGTCGGTTTAAGAGGCTGGAATCTAAAGACCGAGGACATCCATGTGAGTGGAGCCAACTGAAAGGATCGGCTTGGCCTGCCCTGAGGCAAGGGATCCTCGGGCTCGGAAAGCGAGATTGGATCCAAGGAGATTCATCGATGGACGAAATTGCTGACCTGCTGAAAACCATCGCGCACTCGGCCGTCAAGAAGCGCGCAATCACCAATCACGGTGTGCTCAACGAGGCATATGCCTATGCCAAACCGAGTTCGTTTTCCCGTGGCATGAGGATCGATCTCAACGGCCTGGTTATTCTTCTCATCTCCGGCACAGCCAGCATCGATGAGCAGGGCAGGAGCATTCACATTGGAGATTTCCGTGCGCAGATGCAGCGCACGCTCAATAACATTAGCGGCCTGCTGGCCAGCGAGGGCGCCACCTGGCACGACATCGTCCGCACCACCTGCTATCTGCGGGATATAGAGCGCGACTACGCCGTCTTCAACGAGGTGCGGACTGCGTTCATGACGGAGCAGGGCTTGGACCCGCTGCCTGCCTCGACCGGAATCCAGGCCACACTTTGCCGGCCAGAGCTGTTGGTGGAGATCGAGGCCATCGCAATGTTCCGCGCGGAACCGGATGTAGCCGATTCCGAAAGTTAACTGCTTTACGCGCCAGGGACCATCTTTATGAAGAAAATTCAAATCACGCTTCTCATAACCGTTGTCGCCACCACGGTACTGGGCCTTCTCGCATTCGCTATGCGTGATGCCCGTTCGGCGGTCCTGACTACAGAGAATAATCCGACCGCGGCCATCATCGACTATCCCCTGAACGGTTCAATCTTTCCGCCCGAGATTACGCCACCAACATTCCTCTGGCGCGACGCTGCGGAGGCCAGTCATTGGCGGATCGAGATCAAGTTCGCCGACGGTTCAGCCGCAATGCATTTCGATTCCGCCGGCCCCCCTTTGAGCGTTGGCGAAATCGATCAACGCTGTATTTCAGCAAACAACGAATTGCCGAAACTTACTCCGGTGCAGGCAGCTGCGCACACCTGGATTCCAGACACGAAAACCTGGGAAAAGATCAAGAAACACTCGGTCACTGGCCCGGCGCAGATTATTATCACCGGCTTCAGCCGGAGCGATCCAAGGCACGAATTGCCCAGCGGCCAGGTTTCGATTCAGACCTCAAAGGACCCGGTCGGAGCACCCATCTTTTACCGGGATGTGCCACTGATGCCTTCAGAAACCGAAAAAGGCGTTATCAAGCCCCTGGCCGCAAACGCGATTCAACTGATCCAATGGCGATTGCGCAGCATCGACCAACCCCAGAGCCACGTAGTTCTTGAAGGCATGCACACCTGCGCCAACTGCCATTCCTTTTCCCGGGATGGCAAGACGATGGGCATCGATATGGATGGACCGCGGAACGATAAGGGCCTGTATGCACTTGTCCCGGTCAAGCCTCAGATCACCATCGGCAACAAGGACATGGTCTCGTGGAATCCATCCCAGGATCGCCAGTTCGGATTGAATCGGGTCGGCTTTATGTCTCAGGTTTCGCCGGACGGCAAGTACGTGTTGACCATGGTTACGAAATCTGACCGCGCTCCTGAAAATAACTACTACGTGTCGAACTTCAAAGACTATCGGTTTCTTCAAGTGTTCTATCCGACGCGCGGGATCCTGGCGTGGTATGACCGCGCCACGGGGCAGCGTCACCCGCTGCCCGGCGCCGACGATCCGCAATTTGTTCAAACAAATGGAGTGTGGAGCCCTGACGGGAAGTATGTGGTCTTTGCCAGGGCAAAAGCAATCGATCCATACCCAGCCAATGTGAAGATGGCTGCCTATGCCAACGACCCAAATGAGGCTCAGATTCAATACGATCTTTATCGAGTTCCGTTCAATGGAGGCAAAGGGGGCACGGCGGAACCGATAGCCGGTGCGTCGGCAAACGGCATGAGCAATTCCTTTCCCAAAGTGTCGCCTGATGGACGCTGGATCGTGTTTGTGCAGTGCCGCAATGGCCAGGTGATGCGTCCCGATAGCCAGCTATACATCGTTCCGGCTGAAGGAGGGGAGGCGCGCCGTATGCGCGCCAACATGTCGCCTATGAACTCATGGCACAGCTTTTCTCCCAATGGACGGTGGCTGGTGTTTTCGTCGAAGAGCCGGGGACCTTACACCAAGATGTATCTGACGCATATCGATGAAGCGGGCAACGACAGCCCCGCGATCCTGATAGACAACTCGACGGCAGCAAATCGCGCCGTGAACCTTCCGGAATTCGTGAACATCCCGCCGGATGGTTTGGTGAAGATCAGCACGCCGGCGGTCGACATGTATCGGCAGTTTGACCACGCAGTCGAATTGGGAGAAAAGGGTGAGAATGCAGCCGCAATCGCTGAATGGAGGCAATTGGCAGCGGCGAACCCGGAGGAAGCGCGCATCTATAACAACCTGGGTGCGGCTCTGGCCCGCACCGGCAAGTTGGAAGAAGCTATCCCGGAATATCAGAAAGCACTCGATCTCAACCCGCAGTATAGTTCGGTTCATGGCAACCTTGCGGCCGCCTTGATGAAGGCCGGGCGCACGGACGAGGCAGTGCCTCAGTTTCAAAAGGCTCTGCGAACTTAATCCCGAGTCAGCGGATATCCACAATGCTTACGGGAGCGCGTTGGCCAAGCAGGGCCATCTCGACGAGGCGATACAAGAATTTGCAACATCCATCAAAATCAATCCACGTTTGGCCGAAGCTCATAACAATCTCGGCATCGCGTTGCTGTCGACTGCGCGAGCTGACAAGTCCGGGCAATCCGCCGAGGCTGAGAATGAATTCAAAACCGCAATTTCGCTTGATCCACACGATGCGGAAGCACAGAACAATCTCGGCACGCTCTACGGACAGCTAGGTGTGGATGCGCAGGCAGAGAAGTTGTTTCGTGAAGCGATTGAGAGTAGACCAACATTCGCAGACGCTTTCGTGAATCTCGGCGCTATCCTGGCAAGCGAATCGCGCTTTGCCGAAGCCGAAGCAACGCTGAACAAGGCTCTTCAAATCGACCCGAATAACAAAGAAGCTCAGGATCTTCAGGCGATGATCAAAGCTCGCGGGAACGAATGATGCACAAAGAGCGCGGTATCACATTTTTCGAAATTCTCGGCCAGGATATTCGTTTCGCGCTCCGCATGTTTCGCAGGAATCCCGGGTTCACGACGGTTGCAGTCCTGACCATAGCGCTAGGCATCGGCCCCAATACTGCAATCTTCAGCACAATTTACGGCTTGTTATGGGGTCCGCGGGAAGCGACCCAATTTGACCGGACTGTGATCCTGTGGTCAAAGCATGGCAGCGAGCAGGGGTACGGGGACCGCGGAAACATTCATGTCTCTCCGCGCGATTATCTGGAGTGGAGGCGGCTGAGCGCCAGTTTTGCAGGAATGGGCGCCGTGATCCAGACAGATATGACTTTTGACGACCAGGCGCAGAATCCACAGCGCATTACGATTCAGTCCTATACACCGGGTCTAATGACCGTCACAGGCATGCCCATCATGATGGGTCGCGACTTCGTTGCCGAGGAAGGCGCGCCGGGGAAAGATCACGAAGTAATCCTCGGTCATAAGCTTTGGCAGCAGAGATATAACAGCGATCCGCATGTTCTGGGCAAGCAGATTCGACTGGACGGCGCACCCTATACGATCGTCGGCGTGCGACCACCTGGCGAGAGCGACAGAAGGCTTGAGCAGCTCTGGACATGCCTGGTAGTGAGCTCCAACATGCCAAATCAGGACGAACGGTACCTGACGGTGCTGGCCGTCCTGAAACCCGGCGTGACTGCCCAGCAGGCTCAGGCCGAGATGGACAACATCAGCCAGCGGCTCGCACACCTCTATCCGAAGTCTGACGCCGGCTGGACCGTCGATGTCAAACCATCAGCCAGCAGCTGGATCGACCAGAGAACCTTGACTAATCTCCTGCTACTTATGGGGACTGTCTCTCTGGTGCTGTTGATTGCCTGCGTAAACGTCTCCAACCTGCTTCTGGCGCGAGGCGCATCGCGCCAAAATGAAGTTGCGGCGCGCTTGGCTTTAGGCGCAAGCCGAGCCCAGATTTTCAGGCAATTTCTCAATGAGAGTCTTATGCTGTCCATTCTGGGCGGGTTGCTAGGGACCGGGCTAAGCTGGATCATTATCAAGGTCTTCCTTGCTTTGTTGCCACCCTACGCACTGAATCCCAACGCGCAAGTGGGTCTGAATCTGCCGGTCTTGCTGTTTGCGGTGGGCACCACGCTGGTTGCCGGAGTCATCTTTGGCTGTGCGCCGGCTTGGAGCACGGCCCGGCTCGACTTGAACGATGCCCTCAAGAGCGGCGGGCGGGCCGGCATGCGCCGTTCACGGCATGGCCTGGGCCAGGCGCTGGTGGTGTTGGAGTTGACCATCGCCCTGACGCTGCTGGCTACCGCAGAACTCACGCTGCAGCGGCTTTGGAACCAAACTCACACAGACTTCGGCGTACGCATCGACCACATTCTTACCTTTCAATTGCCGATCGCCAGGGGACGGTTCCCCAATTCGCAGCAAGCTACGGAATACAACCGCTTGCTGCTCGATAAGATGCGAGCGATTCCCGGCGTCGAGAACGTTGCGGCAGTCTACGGAGTTCCCCTGACCGCGATGAGTCCCGCGCATCTCCCCTTCACTATCACCGGCATGCCGGCGCAAGAAGCCACACCGCCTCCGGTCATACTCCGCATGGTATCGCCGGGCTTCTTCCAGACGTTTGGTGTGCAGTTGCGCGCAGGGCGCTTCTTTACCGAAGACGACCGAGTGGGAACCCCGCCCGTGATCATGGTAAATGAGAGGTTCGTGCGAACTTATCTCTCAGGTGTCGATCCGCTCCTACGTGAGATCGTTGTGGGAGGAGGCGAACGCGGTCCTAGTCCTCCATTGAAGGTCCGCATCGTAGGAGTGTTTCGCGATATCGACAACGCCGAAGAGTTCGGCAGTGCGACCACACCGGAGATGGTTTTGCCCCTGACCCAGTACCCGCAGCCTTTCACAACTCTGGCAGTCAGAACTTCGGGCGACCCTGACCGCACGGTCAAGAGCATCACTGCGGCCGTTCATACCATCGACCCCAGCCTGCCCCTCACCAAGGTGGAGACGATGGACCAGATCATCCGCGAACGGCTTGGCTTCAACCGCTTCGAGGCCTGGGTGTACGGCAGCTTCGCGGGCCTGGCCCTGGTGCTCTGTGCTGTGGGCATTTACGGATTGATGGCCTTCGTCGTGTCTCAACGAACTCCGGAGTTGGGCATCCGCATGGCTCTGGGCGCCAGCCGCGGCTCCATTGTAGGAATGGTACTTAGCGAAGGCGCCAGGCTGGCGCTGGTCGGGTTGGTCTTCGGCTTTGCCGGAGCGTTTTTCGGCGACAGAATCATGCAGACTTCGCTTTATGGATCCGGTTCGATGAGTCTTCTGGCGATTGTACTTGTAGGAATGGGCTTGCTAGGTGTGGTCTTGCTCGCCTGCGTCATCCCGGCGCACCGGGCCGCGAGAGTCGATCCGATGGTGGCTCTGCGGTCCGAATGAACTCTGGGATACGCTGGCCTTTTCTCATCCGCGAGATCAATTCGTGAACACAGACGACTGCGCGAGGTGACAAGTCCGGGCAATCCGCCGAGGCTGAGAATGAATTCAAAACCGCAATTTCGCTTGATCCACACGATGCGGAAGCACAGAACAATCTCGGCACGCTCTACGGACAGCTAGGTGTGGATGCGCAGGCAGAGAAGTTGTTTCGTGAAGCGATTGAGAGTAGACCAACATTCGCAGACGCTTTCGTGAATCTCGGCGCTATCCTGGCAAGCGAATCGCGCTTTGCCGAAGCCGAAGCAACGCTGAACAAGGCTCTTCAAATCGACCCGAATAACAAAGAAGCTCAGGATCTTCAGGCGATGATCAAAGCTCGCAGGAACGAATGAGGCTATACGACGTGAGGGGAAGTCGCCTCCACATGTAGCCGGTCTCGCGAACTGTGCCGTACCACTGGTAGCGGGCACACTAAAGTCGTGCCCCTGAAGTTTCCACATTTTCAGCACCACATTGGTCGCAGGCTACAGTTTGATCCGTGCCAATACGTTGTGTAGCCCCGGACTTCAGTCCGGGGGAGCGGGTTTTCAAATCCGCGAGAACGCTCCAGTATATAAATTCAGAGCTTTAGCCCTGGTGGCGGGGCGTCCAATTCCATCCCCGGAGACGCCGATGACCAGGCAAACTGCTCCGGTCTCTCGCTCAAGCCCGCTCTGACCGGATTTTCCCAAATGTAGGCGTGGTGGTGTTGGTAGTCCTCTGCGTCGCGAATGCGGTGATTCACGAAACTTGCTTGCCATATTTCCAAAGCGAAATGAAGTTCCCGTTTCGCGCGATAGGAGAACCCCCCCTTGATGAACTGCAGTGCCCTTTCCCGCGGTATTTCCGCTGCAGGTGTCAGCAGCAGATGGAAATGATTGGGCATGATCACAAATTCATGCAGGAGAAACCGCTTCTTTCGCCGATTTTCCGCAAGAACATCCACCAGAAGCTGAGCCATGCGATCGGATTGGAGAAGCGCGCGACGTCCGATTGTCGTCGAGGTCACGAAAAATGTACGGGTCGATGGGGCAGCTTGGGGCATTCACACCAGGGCTAAAGCCCGGTCATTGCAAGATAAAGCGTTCCCGCGGGTTTGAAAACCCGCTCCCCCGGACTGAAGTCCGGGGCTACACAACGGATTAGCACCTATTGGCACGGATCAAGCTGTAGCCTGCTACAAATATGGTGCTGAAAATGTAGAAACTCGAGTGTCCGGGCTAAAGCCCGGACCTACACGAGAGCGACTTCTATGCGCTACCGCACTTGTGACACGGCCGTTCCGGTGACGCCCGCTGCATTGGAGAGGATCTGCACTTGAACCCGCCGGTTCTGCGCCCGTCCAGCGGCTGTCCGGTTGGTGGCCACTTCCTGATCCTTCCCAATCCCGATCAGGTAAAACTTGTGCGCCGGCACATTGAACTTGGCCGCCAGGTACTGCACCACCGCTTCGGCGCGGCGTTGGCTCAACTGGTAGTTGTACTCCGCGTTGCCTACCGAATCCGTACCCCCAGTCACTTCCAGGATGTAGCTCTTGGCCGAACTGAGCTGGGTCCCAAGGGTATCCAGCTGCTCCTTGTCACTCTTGGTCAGGACGGTCTTATCGAATCCGAAGGTCACCGAGACATCACCGATCTGCTTGTAATTGTCCAGGTTAGCTACCACGCTCGCCAGCGAGTCCGCTCGATTCACGGCTTCCTGCGCGCTCCCCTGCGCCTGAGTCGCCGCCTGGGTTGCCGCAGTAGCGTTTTGGGTGGCGGTGTTGGCCGACTGCTGCGCCTGTTGGATTCCCGCCTGGGCGCGATCATTGGTGCTTTGGATGGACCGGTTGTTGGTCGCGACGGCATCGTCCAGTTCGTTTGTCTTTTGCACGATGGGAGCGGTTTGCGACCGCACATAGTTCTTCGTGGAGCAGCCGGCAGTCATCAATAAAGACACGGCCCCCAACAGGATAGCTGCGTGTTGCGACCTCATATCGATTCGGTTCATATAGACTCTGCTCCCTGTGCGGCCTGGCCGCAACGCTTTGATACCTAAAGGGCACAATTCGCCCATCCGTACGTATGTAGCACGATTGTTGCCAAAATGCCGCACTCTCGTTACTAGTTTGCTTGCAATCACTTGCGCCGGAAAGTGTCCAACTTGGTGCCGCAGGCAAAGAGCAAACAAGGAAACTTTTACCTGCTGCCGCGCAATCTGTCGCATGACGGTCGTAACGTCTAAACTTTAGTTAGGGATTATTCATGGATCTGCACGAAAAGATGCGCACCCTGCCCACCCGGCCAGGGGTGTATCTGTACCGCAATGCCCAGGGCGACGTGATCTACGTCGGCAAAGCCAAAAACCTTCGCTCCCGGGTACGCTCTTACCTCCTCGATGGAGCCCAGGCCAACGCCAAGACCGGCTCGCTCATGCGCGAAGCCGTGGACGTAGACTACATCCTGGTAGAAAACGAAGGCGAGGCGCTGGCGCTTGAAAACAACCTCATCAAGCAGCGCAAGCCTCGTTTCAACATCCTGCTGCGCGACGACAAGACTTACCCCTACGTCAAGCTGACCCTGGCCGACCGCTACCCCAAGGTATTTGTGACCCGCAGGCTGCGCAAAGACGGTAGCGCCTACTACGGACCCTTTTTTCCCGGCAACCTGGCCCATCGGGTGGTCGACCTGATACACCGCAGCTTTTTGCTCCCCAGTTGCAAGGTCGATCTCTCGCGTTACCATCCCCGTCCCTGCCTGCAGTACTACATCAAGCGCTGTCTTGGCCCTTGCGTCGAAGGGCTCACTACCCCCGAACAGTACCGCGAAGCGGTGCGCGACGCGCAAATGTTTCTTGAGGGCCGCCAGACGGAGTTGAGCCACTCGCTCGAGCAGCGCATGGAGGCCGCAGCAGCCTCAGAGCAATTCGAGCTCGCTGCCAGGTACCGCGACCTTCTCATCACCCTGAACCAGGTGCAGGAGAGACAACGCATGGCGACCACGGACGGCGACGACGCCGACGTTTACGGTTACCATCACGAGAACGGTATGCTGGCCGTCAACCTCTTCCATATGCGCGGCGGCAAGATCGTCGATCGCCGTGAATTTTTCTGGGAAGAGCTGCCCGAGTTGCCGCCCGAGATGGACGCGACCGAATTGGGGTCCCAGTCCCTGGGAGAGGCTTTCGATGCGTCCGTCTTCTTCTCCGCCCTGCTGAAGCAGCTTTATATCGACCAGCAATATGTGCCGCGCACGGTTTATATCCCAGTAGACTTTGCCGATCGCGAAACATTGGAGGCGCTGCTGAGCGAGCGTGCCCAGCACAAAGTTGAGCTGTGCGTGCCCCGGCGCGGGGAAAAGCGCTCCCTGGTCGACCTGGCAGGCCAGAATGCCAAGCAGAGTTTTGATCAGCGCTTCCGCGTGTTGCAGCCTTCCCGGAGAGTGATCGAGGAGGCGCTGCAGGATTTATTGACGCTGCCGGATTTGCCCAAGCGCATTGAGTGCTTCGATATCTCCCACATCCAGGGCGCGGAAACGGTGGCTTCCATGGTGGTTTGGGAAGACGGCGCCATGAAGAAGTCCGACTACCGCAAATTTCAGATCAAGACGGTCGAAGGGGTGGATGATTTCGCATCCATGCGCGAAGTCGTCGGCCGGCGCTATCGCCGGGTGCAGGAGGAGCAGCGGCCGATGCCCAGCCTGATCCTGATCGATGGCGGACTGGGCCAGTTGCATGCCGCAGCCGAAGCCCTGGAACTGCTGGGCATCACCACCCAGCCGCTGGCCTCGATTGCCAAGCGAGAGGAAATCATCTACGTCTACGGGCAGGAGGATGAGCCGATCGTGCTTGACCGCCGGTCCCCGGTGCTGCACCTGGTGCAGAAAATTCGCGATGAGTCTCACCGCTTCGCTGTCACCTACCACCGCAAACGCCGTGAGATTCGGGACCGCGAGGCCAACCTGCTGACCATTCCCGGCGTGGGCCCGCAAACCCGCAATCGGCTGGTTGCCCACTTTGGCAGCCTGCGTGGGATTCAGGACGCCAGCCTGCAGGCGCTTGCTTCCGTGGTTGCCCCTCACCTGGCTGCGGCAATCCATGGCTACTTCCATCCCACCGACACGGTAGCGTCCCCGCCCAGCCAGACTGTTTAAGCAGCACGCAGTACAATTTGTCATCCTGTGCACGAAAAAACTCATGCCCTGCCGAGCTCGTCCTCGGCACCGGACCTTCCTCGTGTGCTCGGTGTCTGGCACGCCACCGCCATCGTGGTCGGCACCATCATCGGCAGTGGCATCTTCCTCGTTCCCCAGGAGATGATGCGCGCCGTGGGCTCCGGGCGGATGGTTTACCTGGCCTGGATCGTAGGTGGGTTACTCACTCTCTTCGGCGCCATGACCTACGCCGAGCTTGGCGCCATGATGCCGCGGGCCGGCGGGGAGTACGTCTTCCTCCGCAACGCCTACGGCGACCTGCCCGCATTTCTCTACATGTGGACGTGGTTTGCGGTCGCCAAGCCGGCATCGATCGCCAGCATCACCACCGGCCTGGCCCGTGTCCTGGGCATATTCCCTGCGTTCGCCTGGCTCGACGGAGTGGCATTGCGCGCTCCTCTGCTGATCACCTGGTCCCAAATCTTCGCCATCGCCGCTGCCTGGCTGATCACCGGGCTCAACTACCTGGGAATTAAGAAGGCGGGTGACTTTCAGCTCTTCTTCACCTGGCTCAAGGTAGTCCTGGTGCTGCTCATCACCGGCTTCTGCTTCGCCAGTCCACTCGGTGGTCTAGCCAATTTCCATACCAGCTTCGCCGGCGCCCAGGGCGGACTCTCCGGGTTCATGGTTGCCCTCATCGCGTCTCTGTGGGCCTATGACGGCTGGAATGATCTCACCATGGTGGCCGGCGAAGTGAAGCGCCCCGAGCGGAGCCTGCCTATCGCGTTAATCGCGGGCGTGGGCGTCGTCGGCGTGCTCTATATGGCCACCAACGCGGCCATTCAGTACATCCTGCCGGCGGCCCGCATCGCCGACTCCCCGCGTCCGGCAGTCGTTGCCATGTCGGTTGTTTCAGGGCATTGGGGAGCATCTCTGGTCTCGGCCGCTATGGCGCTCAGCATACTCGTCACGCTCAACGGAACCACTATGTCCGGCGCTCGGGTGCCCTTCGCCGCGGCGCGTGACCGGCTGTTCCCGGCCCGCATGGCACACATTCATCCCCGCTTTCAAAGCCCTTCCACCGCATTGGTGGCGCAGGGGCTGTTGAGCACACTACTGCTGCTGCTGGTGGGGCGGTTTCAGCAACTGTTTGAACTTGCGATCTTTTCCGAGTGGCTCTTCTATCTGCTCACCACTACGACGATTTTTATTTACCGGCGCCGCATCCCTGCGGCGGAGCGGCCGTTCCGCAGTTGGGGATATCCCGTCCTGCCGGCGCTCTTCATTGTTGCCGCTGCCGTATTGCTCTACTACTCCTTCGCCAGCAACCTGCGCAGCTCCTTGTTGGGAACACTCATCATCCTGGCCGGCATACCCCTCTACCTCGTAATCCGGGCCGGGAACTGAAGGAAGAACCAACCCATAACAAACTTGTTGGTCGTAATAGCAGGCGAAAAACATTTCCACGAAAGATCCGCTGAACTGCAGATCCCTCGGCTGCCCCGGATTTCCTGTAAAACTTGGTGGCGTTGGCGAACTTCATGCGCCTTTCCTTACTGAAAGGCGCACACACGACCGTGTCCGGTGCAGCGTGGCAGGAAATCCGGGTACGCTCGGGATGACAAAGGGGAAGGCGACGCTTCCATGGAGAGTAGTTACGAGGGGGAAGAAACAGCAGGTCCCTCCACTACGCTTCGCTCCGGTCGGGATGACAATTCTGTTGGAGCGGGAAATGGTTGATTCGCCAAGCAGAATCTGTCATCCCGACCGGAGCGAAGCGAAGTGGAGGGACCTGCTGTTTCCTTTTAAGATCGCTCGGCGCACGATCTCCTCGTAAAGCTGGATGTATTCCTTAGCCGGCTTGGTCCAAGAGTAATCGCGCGCCATACCGTTGCCCATCAGCTTCCGCCACTGTTTCTTATCGGCGAACGACGCAAAGGCAGAGCGCAACGCATTCAATAACTCCTCCGGCCGATAATCGTAAAAGCGAAAGCCCGTTCCCGTCTCCGCCTCGGCTGACCATTGCTGCACCGTGTCATCGAGGCCGCCCGTGGCCCGCACCACCGGGACCGTGCCGTATTTCATGCCATAGAACTGATTTAATCCACAGGGCTCAGATCGTGAAGGCATCAGGATCATGTCCGACCCGGCTACTACCTTGTGCGCCAGGGTTTCATCATACGTAATCGCGACTGCGACCTTATGCGGAAACCTTTCCTGCCAGCCGCGCAGCAAATTCTCATAGTACGGTTCGCCCGTTCCCAGGATCACCAGGAACATGTTCTCCTGCACCAGCGAGTCGAAAATCTGCGCCAGCAGGTCATAACCCTTTTGCGTCGCCAGGCGTGAAACCATACCCACCAGCGGTGTGTCCTCAGCCAGGTTGGAAACGCCGAATGCGTGCAGCAGGTCTTTGCGACAGGCTGACTTCCCTTCCAGGCGCTCCGGAGTGTAGTGAGCCGCGATCTTGCTGTCCCTCGCCGGATCCCACACCTGGTAATCGATCCCGTTCAAAATGCCATGAAGATCCTGCGCCCGGGCTCGCAGCACACCATCCAATCCGTTCCCGAACTCCGGTGTCTGAATCTCCTGGGCGTACTTGCGGCTCACCGTGCTAATGGCGTCGGAATAGACAATCCCGCCCTTCAAAAAATCAAATGTTCCGTAATACTCCGCCCGGTCGATCGTGTACACATCCCACGGCAGCAAAAGCTTTTCGACTGTTTCCCTGGGAAACCATCCCTGGCGGTCGGAATTATGGATTGTCAACAGGCAGGCGACGTTCTTCAGTACCGGATCGAAGTAGTACACCGTCCGCAGCAGAATCGCCAGCACTCCAGCCGGCCAGCCGTGGATATGAAAGACATCCGGCACCCCGAGAAACTTGGTGCTATCCAGCACCGCGCGGCAAAACAACCCAAAGCGCTCCGCGTTATCGGCATAGTCGCCCGACGCGGTCTCATAGAGAAACTCGCGATCAAAAAGCTCCGGGCAGTCGATGAAATAAAATTGCACTCCGTCCGGAGTGCCGCCATTCACGACGGTCGCAAAACGGTTGTAATAAGAAAAAGGAATGGTCAGACTGCGAATCGCGACCTTGCGTTCCTTCAAATGTTTTTGCACCTGCCGATAGAGAGGCAGATAGACGGTCACCTGGTGGCCTTGCCGCACCAGTTCTTTGGGCAGCGCGCCGACTACTTCTGCTACTCCGCCCGTCTTGGCGTAAGGAACGCACTCCGACGCGGCAAAAACGATATGCATTGCCAACACCCCTTCTTGACCCTTCCGTATGATGCAGAGAGGAGGAGCCACCGCAAGTGCGTAGTCTACCTGCGAGATATGGTCTCAGCAATCCGCGGCGCCATAAGCCCAAACTGGGGCAGAACTTTCTCGTCAGCTCTACCGCGCCGCGCGCGATCGTGGACGCTTTGGGCGACTTGAGTCAGGCCACCGTGCTCGAAATTGGTCCCGGCAGAGGAGCCCTCACCACCCTGCTCGCGACTCGCGCCAAACAGCTGATCGCCGTCGAAATCGACCCGGCCCTGGCTGCATCGCTGGAGGTAAGCAGCTCTGTCGAGGTAATCTGCCAGGACATTTTGAGCGTCGACCTGACCCAACTGGCTGCCCAACGTGGCGTTCGCCTGCAGGTCATCGGCAACCTGCCGTATTACATCTCGTCCCCCATCCTGATGCATCTCTACGCCCATAGCGCGGTGATCGACCGGGCCGTCCTCATGGCCCAGCGCGAGGTAGCGGAACGCATTGTGGCGGCCCCGGGCTCGCGCGCCTACGGCCTACTGTCGGCCACCACGCAAATGTATGCCAGGGTTGAAAACCTCTTCACTTTGCCGCCGGAGGCTTTTGCCCCGCCACCCGATGTCTTCTCCACGGTCATCCGGCTGACCATGCACTCGCGGTTTGAAGAGTTGGGGGTAGAAGCGGTGGACTTCCAGCGCTTTCTGCGCCAGATCTTCGCTCTGAAACGCAAGACCCTGGCCAACAATCTCCGCGCCTCAGGATATAGCCCCACCGCCGTGAATGCCGCCTTCACCCACTGTGCGGTGGACGCGCAAGTTCGGGCAGAGGCATTGTCGTTGGAAGCAATGGCGTGTCTCTTCCGGGCCCTGCCTTCAGCGGCTAGAGCGCGAAAAATCCTGGAGGGGGCAAGGGTCGTCCCTCAGCGGCTAAAGCCGCACCGTTTGCAATAGTTGAAGTTCGGCTAGAAGGTCGTCGCTTCAAACCCGAGTTCGTTACGAAGTAAGCGTGCGTACGGCCGCTGAAGGCCGTACCCTTCAGGGCCTCAACGGCGACCCGCCAGAAGGCGCTGCATGCGAGGGTGCCGGCGGCGCCGAGTAATGAGGCGGTGGCGGGGACGAATAGTGCGTTGTCGGCGTCTCCCGGGGCACGTACGTCGACCGCTGGTTGTACGACTGCGTCGCTGGATACCCTACGCTCGGTCGTTCGTTCACTCCTTGAACCGGTCTTCCAAACGTGCTTTCGACTCCACGCGAAGGATTGCCACCCCCAACGTACGAACTACTGGGACTCACCCGCTGACCCCCGGCAAAAGAGCTGCTCAAGACAGCGCGCGATCCCGGCGCTGTGCCCCTCGCCGCGGTAAATGCCTGCGCCCGAACGTCGACTCGGTCCACCGGTGTAATCGTGCGCCCATTAAAATTCAATGCCGCCTGGTGATCTGGTCGCGGCGCGGGGCCACTACCGAACGCCCATGGACCCTTGGCAACTGGCCCACGATCCACCGCCACCAGCCGGCCCGGTATCGGATGCGCACCGCCAGGAGGATAGACCGGCCGGATCGGCATGGTCCACCCCGGAGGATGAGCTCGTACCACAATCACCGGAGACCACACCCGGCCGCAACCGCCGCCCGGAGCCCATCCCCAACCGAAGGAATAGTAATTCCAGGCGCCGCAATGGTAAGGCAGCCAGCCCCATGGATAGCTGGAAACCCAGGTGTACCCGAACGTAGGATAGTAGGCCCAGTACCCAGCCCCATAGGGATCCCAGCCCGGTCCGACCCCGGCCGGAACCCACACATTGCCCGCACCCTCCACCGGATACCAGTTACCGTCGGCATCCAAATCATTCCAATTTTCATTCTGCGGATTCGCCGAGTCATCGCGCACCGGCGTTTGCTGAGACGCTTCCTGGGCGATCGCCTGATCCCGGTCCTGATTCCAGTTATCCCAGGAGTCGCCATTGATTCCCTGGGCCACGGTGTACGGAGCCCCGCTATTGTCAGCACCGGAACGGATGCTCTGGTTCTCCGCCACAGCTACGGCGGGAAAACCTTGTCCCTGCACGCTGACCGAGCCGCTGACCACCGCAACTTCCCATCCCGCATCCAGACCCATCCGCACGATTGTGTTCGCCGTCGGCTGCACGGAAACATTGGCGAATTGCACGCTGAAAGGTGGATGCCCGTCACCCACATTGAACTCGTAATAGGCCAGACCCGACACCTGCTCCAGCTGAACCTGGTCCTGTCCCAGGTGATCAAACTGGAGCAAACTGTTCGGGGTTAACCGGGCCACGCTTCCGTCGCCAAACTCAACTTCTACCTGGCCGTCGCCGCCGGTCTGCAAACGCGAGCCATCCAACACCGGCATGTTGATCACCGCCTGCTGGAAATTGGTTCCCTGCCCGGCAAGCAGTTGCACCGAGCCCTGCACAAAGCTCACCCGGGCAACATTCGGCGCGGCCACCCTGCGCCCGTGCAAAGCCCATTCCCAGCAGCCAAACCAAGGACACTGCAACCACGTTCTTAATTTTCAGGTGCTGCATCATGGAGCACCTCCATTTCCCCTATTGACTTCAACAACATTTCGGGCAATAAGTTTCCTACCCATTAGACTCGCGTCGACGGTCAATCGCTCTTCACTCCCTGCAGCAGAGCCCGCGCGCGCCGTTGCACTCGCTGCAAAACCGCCTCATCTCCAGCCAGCGTCTGCAGAATGGGGGCGATATTCTCCACTTCAATCGCCCGCCCATCGTGCACCATCTGCTCCAGAATCTCCATCTCCGCATCCAGGCTGAGGCGCCCGTGCTCATATTCACGCTCCAACTTGCTGCCCTCGTCCAGGGTTGCGGCCATGGCCTCAAATTGGTCTGTAAGCTTATCAATCTGAGCGTTCTTGCTCCAGTTGTACATGCAACTTCCCTTGCCTTCGGGACCCTCGTACTCCAACGTTTTGGTTCCCTGGAAAGCGATGTTTTTGCCCCCGTCATCGCAGGAGATGGCGAACAGTTTGTTCTTACGCGCGGCGGCAAACATGGAGTCGCGAAGCGCTTTGGAGATGTGGATCGGACGATCGAGGGGCAGGGACAGGGGCTCTGACGCCATGCTCTGGCCGTCAGTCGGGCCGGCCCCCTCCGAGCGGAAGTGCCCGCTGCCGTCTTCCCCCACGGTCAGCACATACTTGTGCGGTTGCAGCTTGGGGTTTTCGTAGGTAAAGCGGATCTGCGCCCCGGGCGGCAGGTTCGCCAGTCAAACATCAAGGGCAAGACTGCCCATGCCAGGCTTCGCAGCAGAATCAACTCCACCTCAAGCGCGGGATTCCGCCTGCAACAAAAGCGTCTGTGCGGTATGCACGTGGCAAATCGCGATGGCCAGGGCATCGGCCGCATCGGCAGGTTCCGGCGCACGGTCGAGGTTCAGCAGCCGTGCGACCATGAATTGGACCTGCTCTTTTTGCGCCAATCCATAGCCCACGACTGCTGATTTGATGGCAAGCGGAGCGTATTCCGCCACCGGCAGTCCCTGCATCGCAGCCGCCAGCAAAGCCACTCCCCGCACGTGTCCCAATTTCAGCGCAGACTTCGCGTTCACCGAGTAGAACACCCCTTCCACTGCAACCACGTCGGGGCGGTGCAGTTCCAGCAGCGCTGAGAGCTCTGCATAGATATAGGCCAGCCGCGTCGGCAGAGGCTGATCCTTGGCCAGTCTGAGACCGCCGGCGGCCACGGCGATCAGGCGTGTTTCGCGCCGCCCGGACTGCACGTCCACCACGCCATACCCGGTGCAATTGGTGCCGCAATCAATGCCAAAGACGCGCATGTGCCGAGTCTAACCCACGCCGGGCGACGCCTGTAATAGTCATATGGGTGCTACTTCGAAAGGCCTTCGAGGGGTGAACTGGCGGTTGCGTAAAGCTTCCTGGGCATCCGTCCCGAAAGGAACGACTGCCGTCCGGCGAGCACTGCGTGTTGCATCGCTTCGGCCATGAGCACCGGCTTGGCGGCGTGCGCAATAGCCGAGTTGATCAACACCGCATCGGCCCCCATGTCCATCGCCAGGCACACATCTGAGGCCATGCCAACCCCGGCATCGACGATCAGCGGAACCTCGGTAATCATCTCGCGCAGGATGCGCAGCGTAGCCAGGTTCTGCAACCCCATGCCGCTCCCGATGGGCGCGCCCAGGGGCATGACTGCAGCAGCTCCGGCATCGATCAACCGGCGCGCGAACACCACGTCATCGGACGTGTAGGGGAGAACGGTAAAACCTTCTTTCACCAAAACCCGTGTTGCTTCGAGCGTTGCCTGTACGTCCGGATAGAGAGTTGCCTGGTCTCCGATGACTTCAATTTTTACCCAGTCTGAGATCCCCACCTCGCGTGCCAGCCTGGCCGCGCGAATCGCCTCATCCGCGGTGTAGCATCCAGCTGTATTGGGCAGCAGAAAGTAGCGCTCCGGATCGATGTAATCGAGCAACGACTCCTGGCTGCGATCGAGGTTGATCCGCCGCACCGCGACCGTCACCATCTCGGCTCCTGAAGCTTCAATGGCCGCCTGCGTCTCTTTGCCGTCCTTATATTTTCCCGTACCCACGATCAGCCGGGACTGAAACGCCTTACCCGCGATTACCAGTGGTTCCATACTTTAATTGTAAGCCTCTGCAGGAGAGCCAAGCGAGAGAACCGCAGCTCCCTTTCCACCAACGTGAAAGGCCCGCGCCATATTGGCCGCGGGCCTTGATCACCGGTGAAGCTGTTGAGTTTGGCTGAGGCGTCCGCTCTTCCTAAGAAGTGGGCCTCGGCGGACGAATTGCTTTACCGCCAGGTCTAGAGCGAACGCTCTAAGCCTCAGTCACCTCACGTATAGATCTACAACTACCATCAGAAATTTTCATCAGCTGGATCATCCTCCTTTCCCGTGTAGCCATAAAGTAAAACGGCACCCGGCCCGAGGTCAAGCGGTGTCCGCAAATGAGTCACCAGGAATGCCAGTACCCGTTGCGCTCCGTCAATTCAAGTTCCACGCCAAAGAGCTCTTCCAGCCTGGCCGCCTGCAGCAATTCCGTTTTAGGTCCATCGGCAACGATACGGCCGTCCTGCATCATGACCACGCGATCCATTTCCGGCAGAATATCCGCCAGGTGGTGCGTCACCATCACCACGCCGGTTCCACGGCGGTCGCCCGACCCGGCCGCCACATCGCGCAAAATCTCCCTTAGCTCGCGCTGCGCCGCCAGGTCAAGCGCATTGCTGGGCTCATCCAGCAGCAGCATCTCCGGCCGGTGCACCAGTGCCCGCGCAATCATCACCCGGCGCTTCTCGCCCGCCGACATCTCCCCCACCCAGCGATCGCGCAGGTGGACGGCCCCCAGCAGGGAAAGCGCATCCATGGCACTGGCGCGCATGGACTCTGTCACCGCAAGGTTCGGCCACAAGGTCGAGCTGGAAAAGAAACCGCTGACCACGGCGTCAAGACCTCGCGTCACCGAGGTTCGTTCCCCGGGCAATTCCGCAGCCACCACTCCCAGATGCTTGCGCAGCTCCTGCACGTCCCACCGGTCGCGGCCGTACACTTTCATTTCCATGCCCGGACGAACGATGGGATAGCACTCGCAGGTCATGGCTTTGATCAAGGTCGATTTTCCGCATCCGTTAGGGCCCAGAATAGCAATATGCTCCCCGGTTCCAATCCTCAGGTCCACATCGTGCAACACCACCTTCTGGCCGCGCGCAACATCCACGTTGCGCATGCTGAGAAACTCTGTTTGCATCGTCATCATCATGACTGGTTCTTGATAGAGTAAAGGCCACATGACTGACACGTCTCCGGCTCCCCTCATTCGTGATGATCAAGTGCCTCGGGGCTTCTCTTTCGCCGCCGTGCGCGCCGGTTTAAAAGCCAGCGGCAATCCTGATCTTGCCTGCGCGGTGGCCGACCAGCCAGCGGCAGCCGCCGCCATGTTCACCAGCAACAAAGTAATCGCCGCGCCGTTGATCGTCGGCCAGCGCCACCTCGAACGGAGTCAAAAACGTCTCCGCGTCGCGCTGGTCAATGCCGGCAATGCCAACTGCGCCACCGGTGAGGCCGGTATTTCCGCCGCGCAGCAATGCTGCGCCAGCGCAGGCGCGCTCTTCGGCTGTGACCCGCATTCCGTCTTCCCCTCTTCGACTGGCATCATCGGCGTGCTCCTTCCGGTCGAAAAGCTGACTGCCGCCCTCCCCGCATTGCATGCTGCCCTGGGCTCCTCCGCAGGTCACATGCAACAGATGGCAGGCGCCATCATGACTACCGACACCCGGCCCAAGGTTGCCGCGGCAGACTTCGAAGTGGAGGGAGTAACCGTTCGTATTGCCGGAATTGCCAAGGGCGCGGGCATGATCCATCCGCAACTGCAATCCGCGGCCGAGACCGCTCTGCACGCCACCATGCTGGTCTATCTATTCACCGATGCGGAGCTCGAGCCCGCCGCTGCTTCCGATCTGCTGCACCACGCTGTCAACAACTCATTCAATCGTATCTCCATCGATGGCGACACCTCGACCAACGACACTGTTCTGTTGCTCGCCAGCGGGGCCAGCGGAGTCGCCATCCGTGGCCATGACCACGCGACAGCGCGCACCGTCGCAGACCAACGCACGGCAGCGTTCTCCACCGCACTGGAGACAGTCTGCTTGTCGCTGGCTAAGCAAATCGTGGAGGATGGGGAAGGCATTCAGCACGTAGTCGAGCTGGCCATCGGCGGGGCGCTCAGCGATGCGGATGCCCTGCGCATCGCCCGCTCCATCGCCCACTCGCCCTTGGTCAAGACTGCATGGGCTGGGTGCGATCCAAATTGGGGTCGCATCCTGGCGGCTATCGGCTATGCTGGTGTAGCTATCGATCCCGCCCGAATCAACATTTCATTCGGTGAGCTCGAGATTTGTCACCAGGGCTGCCTCTCTCCACGCTTTGATGAGGCCGCTACGCACGACTATTTGAAGCAACGCAATCTGATCATTCATGTCGATCTCGGTCTGGGGCCAGGCACGTGCCGCTTCTGGACCACGGATCTTACCACGGAATATATCCGCATCAACTCGGATTACTCCACATGAACCATTTGAGAACCCAGCATCGAAAGCAGTGCAGACTGCTAAAACTCCCATTGATTCATGAACTGCGTGGCATCGAAGACCGGGAAATACACAGGCTTTTTCACACATCTGTGAAAAACTCCAGGCGGCTTTCCACATCTCATTCACCCTGAGGAGAACACCCCAAGCATGGCTGGCAGCTCAACCGGCGGCTCGCTGATCGACGACGCAAAATTGAAGCAGCTATACGCCACCATGCTGCAATGCCGGCTGCTCACGGAACATGCACGCAGTCAGCGTACCCAGGGTCGAGCACTCTATTCTGCTTCGCTGGGGCAGGAAGCAATTGCTACCGGATGCGTCATCGATCTGCGGCCCCAGGACACGATCGCCCTGGCCCCACTCGACTCCATCGCCAGCCTGGTCAAGGGAGTACCGCTGAGTGACATTGTCGCCCAGCTGTATGCGCGCCGCAGCAACCCGGGTGGCGTGGAGTACAACATCATCAGCCCTGCATCGGGTCCCGCCGGGCAACTCCAGCTAGCCAACGATGTGGCCTTAGCCAATAAGCAGAAGCGCAATACCAACGTCGTGGTCGCTTTCAACGGTATAGCGGCAACCACTCTGGGCGGTTGGCGTGAAGCGCTCAAATTCGCCGCCAGGCGCAGCCTGCCCATCCTCTTTGTGGTCGAGAACAATCCCTGGGCCGCTTCTCATTCGCGCAACGGAAGGGTGGACCTCACCCTCAAGGCGCAGAAGGAAGGCTTGACCAGTATCACCGTAGACGGCAACGATGTGGTTGCCGTCTACCGTGTAGCCTGTGAAAGCATCGAGCGCGTGCGTCAGGGTGGCGGCCCGGTGCTGCTAGAGGCTAAGACATATCGTCAGGATGGTCAAGCCCTGCTCCGCACCGAGCGCGATCCTCTGCCCCACATGGAACGGTACCTCAGGGCTAAGAAACTCTTCACCACGCGCTGGAAGAATCAGCTGGCAAATCGCTTCTCGCGAGATCTGGACGCCGCCGTCCAATCCGTCAACCAGGCCGCCAACCAAGCCGCCAACCGGGAACTTGGCATCCAGCCTACCCGTTATCTTCGCGCTTCACAGCCCGTTGCAAACGATTGACCCGTAGTCTGGGTTTCGTTAGCTTGAACACAGGTGAACGATTCGTCTCTCTGCCAGGCATATCCGGCACTAACCGCGTTCGTATTTGAGGTGTAAGTGGAATTCCCCGCTGTTCTGTGTGTGCTGGCCTTAATGACCACTGGAATCTCAGCCGCCTCAACCACCCCCGGTTTTCCAGATCAGACACCGTCGACGCAGACGCAATCGGCCCCGCAGCAACCGCCCTCGCCGGCCGAGGCGCCACCACCGCCTCCTGCCGATCAGCTTCCCCCGCCGCGCGAGAAGATTCACTTTGCGCCCTACGAGCCGCTCAAATCCATCGAGGGCGTGAGCTCCGCCTATATTCCGTTGGACAGCTGGATCTACCCCGCCGTGATGCGCCTGTATGGCATGGGCTTTGTCGACACGGTGTTTCTCGGTATGCGCCCATGGACCCGCCTGAGCGTGGCCCACATGCTGGACGCAGGCTCGGACAGGATCACCAGCAGTAACAACGACGAAGCCATTGAAATCTACTCCGCCATTGAAAGGGATCTGCAGCCCGATATGCGCATCCCTCTGGACCAGAGGTTTGGCCGCGTCGGGCTCGAGTCGGTGTACCAGCGTGTCATGGGTATCGGCGGCACTCCCTTGCGTGACAGCTTCCATCTCGGCCAGACCGATATTAATGATTTTGGCCGCCCCTATGCCAGTGGCTTTAACAGCTACAGCGGGTTGAGCGCGCGCGCTCACTACGGCATGTTTTCCGTTTACTTTCGCGGAGAATTCCAGCACGCCCCATCCTGGGAAGGGTATGGGCTCAACCTTGCGGAAACCCTGGCCACAATTGACGACTTCGCCACCTTCAGCTCCGTTCCCTTGCCCGGCAACACGACCATCCCTCTGGGCCCGGTTTCCTCGGTTAACAACTTTACGGTCCTTGAAGGTTACGTTTCGGCCCACGTTGTTGGCAACGAAATCTCCTTCGGAAAAATGGACAACTGGTATGGGCCGGGCGTCGGTGGTGGCATGGCCTGGAGCAACAATGCGGAAAATGTCTGGAGCTTTCGCATCAACCGGGTCGAGCCGCTCTACATTCCGTACGTCTCCCGCATCGCGGGGCTCATTCGTTACGACTTTTTCGTAGGACCGCTTAAGGGCCATAACGATCCGGTGAGCCCCTGGGTCCATGCGGAAAAAATCGCTCTCAAGCCAACGCCCAATATTGAACTGAGTCTTCAGCGCACGGTCATTTGGGGCGGCAAGGGGCACGCGCCCATCACACTAGGTACTTTCTGGCACAGCTTCTACAGCATCAGCGATACCAACGGAGCGGAGAAATTTGGGCGAAACGACCCCGGAGCCCGCTTCAGCGCATTCGACTTCTCCTGGCGCCTGCCCTATCTCCGTAAGTGGCTTACCCTTTACACCGATTCCGAAGTACACGATGACGTCTTTCCTCTCTCCGCGCCGCGCCACGCCGCCATCCGGCCCGGCCTTTACCTTTCCCATTTTCCTGGTGCTCCCAAGCTCGACCTCCGCGCCGAGGCTGTCTCCACCGATCCTGACACCGGTCTCAGCACCGGCGGTCAGGATCAGTACATCGAGGTGGTACAGAGGAACGGCTACACCAGCAATGGCTTGCTGATGGGGGACTGGATCGGGCGCGAAGACAAGGGAGGCCAGGCCTGGCTCACGTACCATCTCTCGCCTCGTGAATGGCTGCAGGTTAACTTCCGCAGTGCCAAGGCCGCTAAGGATTTTATTCCCGGAGGCACGACCCAGACCGATTTCAGCTTTGACCTGGTAAAGCGCCTGACTCCCAACGTTGAGTTGAAGGCCAACGTGCAATACGAACGCTGGCTCATTCCGATCTACAAGGTTGGCCGGCAGACCGACACCAGCACCACTTTCCAGCTGACGTGGTATCCACACCTGGATCGGCGATTCTAGGGTGAAAAAAACGCACCTCAGGGCCTGAAGGCTGATCGATGTTGAGGTTGGATGTCCGGGCTTTAGAGTCTGCGTGAGAGCTCTGCACTGAGTCCCGAAGGGACGGCCGAAAGTAGCCCAGGACGATAGTCCTGGGTAACTGCCACGAATCGGACTAGTCCCGCCAGGGACGGCTGAAATTTTAGCCCCGCATGTTCAGCCGTCCCTTCGGGACTGATCGAATGGCTTATGTTTACCCAGGACTACCGTCCTGGGCTACTTTCGGCCGTCCCTTCGGGACTCAGTGCGGAGCTCTCACGCAGACTCTAAAGCCCGGACCTACCCGAGAGCGACTTTACACCGCCAAAAAAACGCCAGAGTTTGCAATTGTAACCGTCACATGACCTTAAGGAGTATCTACTAGCGTGACGACGAACGCGAACGGGTACGAGCCCTGAAACGTCATCGTGCCCCCGAGTAACTCGGAGTAGAGAGACTTGGATCTGTCCTTGGAAAGCTCGGTGATGAAAGGGGTGTGCCGGTCAGGCTTTCAGCATCTCCATCACGTTGGCCGGTCGCAGCGGCATTTTACGCATCGGCTTTCCCGTTGCATCGAATACGGCGGACGCAATGGCGGAAGCGGCAAGCGCGTTCGCTGCTTCGGAGCCCTGGCCGTATTGGCCTACCTCAGGCCGGTGCAACATGACGATCTTGATGTCCGGAACGTCAGCCATGGTGGCGATGGGATAAGAAGACCAGTTGGCAGTGGTAATGGCACTCTGATTGAAGTTCACTTCTTCGTGCAGGGCAATACTGATACCCATGACCGCGCCGCCTTCCACCTGGCGCTTCAGTTGTTCCGGGTTGACGACGATACCGGGCTCGACCACAACCGTGTACTTTTCCACCTTCACGACACCAGTCGCCGGTGTGACGGACACTTCGCAGGCACAGGCCCAATAAGTTCCTGAGCGGAACATGGCCGACATACCCTGTCCACGCACGGTTGCCTGACCGCTTGCAGCAGCTTTCGGGGTCTTCCTTGTTTCCCACCCTGCCTCTGTCTGCAAATGCCGCAACACGTTCAACAGCCGTTCGTCTTTTGCATGATCGATGCGGAACTGCAGCGGATCAGCCCCGGCCAGCGCCGCGGCTTCATTCATCGCCATTTCCCGGGGGAAGTTCTGCTGAAACTGGCCGGGGGTACGCATGCTGTGATCGCGCAGGCCCACCGCCAGTGGAGACTTTTGCTGGCCAACCTGGTACGTCCCGTGGCAGCGTTCGTCGAGATTGGGAACAGCATCGTAGAGCCACATGTCAGAACTGCCGTTGGCAATGTTGTTGATCGGGCCGCCCTTCTCAGACGGCGCGGGCATCGTGGGCAGACCCGCAAGGACGGCTCCGATCAGGCGATCGTCCTGCATGGCCGGTTGGTAATGATCGATCTCGTAGGCTGCAATGCGGCCGTGTTCATCCAGGCTGATGTTCACATCGGCGTAAGCTGCCGCCGACTGCGTCGACCACTTCATATCGTCATCGCGCATCCACTGCACGCGAACCGGCTTGCCCACTTCCTTCGACAGCAACACCGCTTCGTCTTCAGCGCCCGCGTTGCCGCCATTCGAGCGGCCGTAGTGCCCTGCGCCGGGATAAGTCTTTACGGTTACTTTGTCAACGCTCGTTCCCAGCATCATGGCAAGCTGGCCACGCAACGCCTGGGCGTTCTGGGTGTGCGTATGGACTGTCACCGAGCCGTCTGGGCGGTAATCGGCCAGGGCCATGGTGGGACCAATCGGAGCATGCTTCCAGTACGGCAGCTGATAGGTGGCCGCCAGTTTGTTCTTCGCTCCCCGTGCGCCGGCGGTGACATCACCCTTGGACTTGCGGCTCTTCTGCACGGGGGCAGCCTTCCAGTCCGATTCATTCCTCAAGCTGGCAAAGAGATTGTCTTTACCCGGCAGCCCTTTCCAATCACTCCATTTGGTTGCCTTGGCGACCTGGTACGAGGCCTGAATCGCTTCCCACTCGGTGGGAGCCACCACACCCACCAGGTTGCCCTTGACCACCAGGCGCGTGTTAGGAAACTTTGTTTGATCGACCGTTCCGGCCTGAACAAGTTGTGATCCCAGCGTAGATGGGTGCACCACCCGCCCATGTAACATGCCGGGCAGCTTGACGTTGGTGACCCACAACGCATCGTGCCGCACTTTTTCGGAAACCATGCTGTTCTTGAATGATTTGCCCACCACGTTGAGCTCGCTCGCTGATTTGAGCGGCGGGTCGCCGGTGATGCGAAGGCCGAAAATGCTGGTAAGGTCGCCGCTTACCGGAATGGTCAATTTCAGGTCCTGGTCTTTTACCAACTCACCGTAGCTGATTTCCTTGCCGCCGCCCGAGGCCTTCCCATCGGCGGTCCGTACCTGGTCTTTGGGTACACCGAGCCTTTCAGAGGCAAGCTGAAGAATAGCCTGCTTTGTGTACGCAGCGGCCTTTCGTATATTGGGGGTTCCTTCGCCCAACAGGCCAAAGGTGCCACCGCCCTCCGGCGTGGTATCTGTATCTGCCGAAACTACAGTTGTGATGGCTTCGAAGGGCATATCCAACTCATCGGCTACGATCTGGCGGTAGGCGGTGTAGATGGTCCCCTGGCCGAAGTCGCTTTTGCCGGTGCGAAACAGGACGGTATTGTCCGGCCGAATCTCGATCCACGAGGCGGGGAGCGATACGTCGAACGCATCGCCTTTGATCATCGCAGCGGCTTGCGCGCTTCGTCCTCGAAAGACGCCGAACCCTACCACCAGCGCACCACCGGCCTTAACGAAACTGCGGCGGCTGAGGCGCGCACCGCACACATCCGTCATCTGCTCATAGGCTTCGCGAAGGTGTTCCATTAGACCTCTCCCTCTGCCATGAGCTTCGAGGCATGGCGTACTGCATCTTTGATCGCGATATACGTTCCGCAACGGCACAGGCGTGGTGACACGCCTCCGGTGGTGAAGGCTTCGCTGATTTCCGCATCCGTCGGGTTCGGCTTGTGCTCCAGGAGCTCGGTTGCCTTGATCATCATGCCGCTTTGGCAGAAGCCGCAAAGCGGGACCTGTTGTTCGATCCAGGCGAGCTGCACGGGATGAAGCGCTTCTTTCGCCTGATTTTGGTCGCCTGATTTTGCGGCAGGTGCTTCCGGGCTGCCCAGCGGGCGGGCAAACCTTCCAGGGTGGTGACTTCCTTACCCACCGCCATGGAAGCGGGAGTAACGCAGGAGCGAACCTCCTGACCGTCGACCAGTACGGAACACGCGCCGCATTGCGCGAGGCCACACCCGAACTGGGGGCTGTCGATTCCCAGCTCATCCCGCAATACGTAGAGAAGGGGGGTGTCTGGTGGGGATGCTACCGGCAGGCTCTTGCCATTTACGGTCAGGTTCATCACCGAGGTTCTCCTTTCGGCTCGCGCCCAAAGGCTCCGGCGAAACAACGCGCCACGGCCGGGGCGTCATCGGGCTCCTCACAGTACAGGCTAGCGCAACTCGGCAAAAACGCAAGGTGCCTTTCGCAATTGGCGCA
>CAWCKO010000050.1:0-20973 GCA_963796145.1 uncultured Acidobacteriaceae bacterium
CCATGCAGGCCGAATACTTCGCCCTGGAAGGCATCTCCGAGCTGCTCACCACGCTTGGCCGCATTCAGGCCGCCTTCAACCCCACCCTCGACATCGAGGGCGTCATCCTCACCATGTATGACGAGCGCACCAACCTGGCCCAGCAGGTCACGGAAAACCTGCGCCGCTTTTTCGGAGCCAAGCTGCTCAAGACGGCGATCCCGCGCAATATGCGTCTGGCCGAGGCCCCAAGCTATGGCAAGCCTGTCGTCCTCTATGATCCTCGATCCCGCGGCGCCGAAAGCTACCGTGAGCTTGCCGAAGAGATCCTGGCTCGCAATAACATCGAGAGTCCGCGGGCCCTGGAACGCAAAGCAGCCTCGCAGGCCCAGGCGCAAACGCGGCAGGAAACCAAGGTGCGTTTCTGGCCCTACGCTTGACGCCCGCTAGCTCAAGGAACTCCGGCCAACTGTTTTGACATGGCCGCAACCGAATCGCAGTTATCAACCTCCGGCTCTTAGGACCAAGACAATGACCGCTTCCGTTGAAATACCAAAACGCCGCGCCCTCGGCAAAGGTCTCGAATCCCTGCTGCCCGGACGATCTGGATTTACCCCTGCTCCTGCTCCTTCTGCCGCCGCAGCTCCAGTCCCTGATGAGGGCAAGCCAAGAGAAATACCCGTTGACCAGATCGAACGGAATCCCTTTCAGACTCGGGCTACCGTGGACGAGAATGCTCTCAGCGAACTCTCTGCCTCGATTGCGGCCACGGGTGTCGTGCAACCCATATTAGTGCGGCCGCTCGCTGACAACCGTTTTCAGCTGATCGCGGGCGAGCGCCGCTGGCTCGCCTCCAAAATGGCCGGCAAGGCCACCGTCCCCGCTATCCTGCGCCACGTATCCGACGAGCAGGCGATGGAGATGACCATCGTCGAAAACTTCAGCGCACCGATCTGAACCCCATGGAACAGGCCCGAGCCTACGATCGCCTCGCCCACCACTTCAAAATGACGCAGGAGCAAATGGCCCAGCGGACGGGCAAGGACCGCGCTTCCGTCGCCAATTTCCTTCGCCTCCTGCGGCTGCCGCTCGAAGTCCAGCAAAAGGTGGAAACCGGAAACCTGAGCTTCGGTCATGCGCGCACGCTCTTAAGCCTGGAGTCGCCCGAGGCCATCCTGAAGGCGGCGCAGAAAGTAGGCGCGCTCTCCATGTCGGTACGCCAGACCGAAAGTTATGTACAGGGCCTGCTGAACCCGGAGAAGAAACCCAAGGGTGAAGAAAAGGAGAAGACTCCGCTCGATCCCAATGTGCGCGAGGCGCGTGATCTGCTGCAGCGCGCCCTTGGCCTGAAAGTCTCGATCGAGGACAAGAACGGCCGCGGACGAGTGATCATCGAATATTCCCGCCTGGAAGACTTCGACGCCCTGCTCGAAACCATAGCCGGCAAGTAGGTCACCAGCCGGCGAAGCTTCGAGTAGTTTCCTGCATATGGCACTGCAACAGTTACATTATCGGATTGCGGCCCGGCGCTGGCAGCGCAGGGGTAGCTTATGAATGCGTCGGCGCTGGTATTTCGCTTCCGCGTCTTCATCTTCGTCCTGCTCTACTTTGTCGGCTTTTTCCCGCCCTGGGACTTCCGTAGCGGCAGTCGCGGCACGCTCTGGCTCGCAGCATCGACGCTGCTGGCCCGCACCGGCTGGATCGGTTTGGCAACCGCCACCCTTGCAGTAACCCTCGCCGCTCTCGCCTGCCTGGTAGCGGGCACGATTCTGCGCGTGTGGGGTACTGCATTCATCGGTCCCGGTGTCATGAGCGGTTTTGCCATGCAGGGCGACGTGTTCGTCGCTTCCGGGCCGTATCGTTATGTTCGCAATCCGCTCTACCTCGGGGCGTGGCTGCTGGCGTTGGGTGTCTCCATCCTGATGCCGCCCAGCGGCGCCGCGTTTTTCCTGCTCGCCTTCAGCGTTTTCGTAGTTATTCTCATTTCCGTGGAAGAGCGTTTCCTCGCTGCAAAACAAGGGGATCCTTACCAGCAGTATCTCCGCCGTGTCCCCCGTCTGTTGCCCCGTAGGTCAGCCGGCAATGCCACCTCTTCCGCCCGCCCGCAGTGGGTGCGTGCTCTTTTTGCGGAGACCTATCCAATCGCGATCACGCTTTGCTTCGCGGTCCTCGCCTGGCGCTATAACGCGCGAATCCTCATCCGATGCGTGCTCATCTGCTATGGGCTCTCGCTGGTGGTTCGAGCCCTAACAAAACGACCCATGGCTGATACGAAAGCGGATTCGGTTTAGGCAGGTAAAGAGTCCCAGGGCGGGATCTGGGGTTGGCAAGAATAGCTGGGAGGTACAGAGGGCGCGGCGAGGCGCCTGCCCTCCTTGCCTGACCTTCTTGACGGCCGCAGCCACGCAGAAAGCGGTGCTACTTCCTGGGCGGCGCGATGGTGTCTTTGGCAGCCTTGGCCACGCGGAACTTGACCACGGTCTTGGCTTTGATCTTGATGGTTTCGCCAGTCTGTGGATTGCGACCCATGCGGGCCTTCCGCTCGGCCTTTACCAACCGGCCAAGCCCAGGGATGACGAACACGCCATTCTTCTTCGTTTCCTTCACTGCCGTCTCGGCCAGCAGATCGAGAAATGCAGCCGATTGCTTGTTGGTCAACTCAAGTTTTTCCGCCATTGTTCGGACCAGTGCTGTCTTGGTCATGCCTGTTGCCATATTGTGTCCTTCTTTCCTCTGTTAGTTCATGGCCCATCGGTCGCGGTGTTCCGCACCCTTGAGAATCCATGTCTTGCCCGTTCTCCTCCAATCGGATGCTCGCAGAAAACGCGCATCGATCATCAGGAAACCCAGTGTTTATGCGGGTAAAACGAACCCACCGCCGTTTACGATGCGGCTTTGGCCGGCGTTTGTCAATCGAAAAACCGAGATTTGTTCTGTTTTTGGCCTGTTTTTCCAAGATTTCGCCTAATTTTATGGGCCTTCCCTAGAATTCCGCGCTCTTGCGCGGCGGCTGGAAGCCGAACAGTGGCCGTCGCTTTTTCTCCACGCTGGTCAGCAAAGGCGTGTTCAGCGCACTTACCAAGGGGGTCGCGAGGCGGAAGCATCGGATTACCTGCTGCGCAAAATCCTTCTCCAACGCCGTCGATGGCGCGAGCTTAGCCTCCACACCCCACTGCCTGCACAAAAGCAAATCCATCGCAGGGTGCTCTTTAGGGAAGCCCTTTGGCGGCCGGCTGAGCGGCATGCCGCTAAACGAATCCATCGTGCGCCTGAGCTTGTGGTCGGTAAGCAGCAGCCGCACCTCGGCATGATGCACCAGCATATATCCCCGGATCGCCAGCAGCTGCTCCCGCTCCGGCATATACACGCCCGCCGCCAGCAGCACTTCATCCGGGGAGATATGCATGTAGTAGCCACCCCCGGAAGTCTTTTCTAAACCTTCCCGCGACCACCAAGCGGAGATATGACTCTTGTAAGGCCGCTTGTCAGAAGAGAATCGTATGTCGCGATAAATGCGCATCATACATTTTTGAGGCGGACGCACATGGGCGGGAGCAAAGCTTTCCATGGCACGGTTCACCGTTTCGATCAGCGCCAGCATGGGTTGCTTCAGCTCGCGTTCGAACTCCGGCTTATGGGCCTCGAACCACTCCCGGCGGTTATTCCTTTTCAGGCTGCGCAAAAATTTCAGCCCGGCTTCACGAAAATATGGTTCGCCGGCGACATGTGGAAAAGTTGAGATCATAATCAGAAACAAGTATTGCAAAGTTGATCGCATGCCTGCGAAACGCACCAGTTTCGCGGCCTGGAGCAATTTGAAAGCGTCATATAGGTAGCCAACGGCAGATAGCTTAGGCCAGGTAACCTGGGCCAGGTAACTTCGAAGCATATACTTAAAACTCTCGTTTTTAAGTACAAAAGTAATGGACTTGCGACGCCACAACAGATCATGTTTCGATGGTTGTGCACTAGACTTTGCTTGCCTCCCTCAATCTGACAAGGCTGTCCGGCTGCTCACATACATGAGACAACTTGCCTTTTTTTTCTTTTTTCTGGCCACTGCTACCCTGTGCGCGCGTGCGCGTGTGCATGAGATGGAGTTCGATCAGGCTCGCCAGATCGCGCTCATCGTTGCCCGACACGACAACATCACGGTGGACGATCGCACGATCGTGATGAACTCGATGGACACCCGGACCGATGCCGGCTTTATCCCTGGCTACTATAGTTTTTCCATCATTCGAGAGAGCGACTCGGCCGCGCGGCCGGACGAAACCATTCGCATGTATGTAGTTTCCAAAAAAACCGCCGATACCTGGGAGCTCAATCTTTGCACCCACTACTCGTTTCCTGAACTGCAGAAGTTTCAGCAGGACATCATGCACGAGACCGGGGCCAGTTCCCGCGACAATGAGGATATGCCTAAGGCGATTGGGTGTAGCAATCAGGCACAGATGAAGCCAGCGTCAGAGTGACCTGGAGTGCAAAAAGAAGGAGCGCAAAAAAGAAGATGCCCACACCTCCCTGGCATGGGCATCTTCTCCGCGGCATCACCGAAGTGGGCCGCAAACTCTAGCAACTGCCGGGGGGAGCAGGCGCTTTTGAGCTTGGCGTTACCTTTGCTACTGCATGTGCCATGCCAAACGGGCAGGTGAGGACCAACGTCGTTTCAGCAACTTACCTCCCTGTGGATATCTGCGTATCGCCGAACTTGCCTCAATCTACTCGCTTCTGGGAAAAATCTACCTGGAGTAGTGCGTCACACAGATGCGGTTTATCCCGCGATGTAACAAAGCCGGGTGCCCCATATCCCCGATTTCCTGTTGAGGTTGGTGGGTTCCGCGAACTTCATGCGCCTTTCCTTAAAGAAAGGCGCACAAGTGGTCTTGTCCGGTGCTGCGTGCAGGAAATTCGGGGTATCTCGCTCGTTTTTCGCGAGATGTGGGGGGCGACGGTTGGTCGCCCCTTCACAACCTGTACTAGTCGCAGTGCAGCGGAATCCCACACGGCTCTAATTGCGCATTCCGGCCAGGGCAGCGCGAAAAAGCGTCTCAAAATTGTCCATGACAGCTTTATCCTTAGCCACCGCCGCGGCAATTGCTTTTTGCGCCAGCGGGCGCTGATATCCCAGGTTCACCAGGGCCGAAAGCACGTCCTCCGTCGATGGGCCGGTCTCGACTGTCCGCGGCCCGGCGGCCATATCCTCCAGCTTGTCCTTAAGATCCACCACCAGCCGCTCGGCGAGCCGTTTGCCAATGCCTGGGATCTGCGACAGAGTGGCATGATCCTGGCCCCGGATCGCGCCCACTAACCGCTCCGTACTCAAACCGCTCTGGATAGTGACGGCGAGCTTAGGCCCAACCCCGCTCACCGTGATCAATCGCTCGAACACCCGCTTTTCGTCACGGTTGAGAAACCCGTACAGCGCCAGCGTGTCCTCGCGCACGTGGGTATGGATAAAGAGGGCAACCTCGGTTCCCTCCGCCGGCAGGGCGCTGAACGTGGGCACGCTGATCACCACGTCATAGCCGACGCCCCCAGCCTCGATGATCGCCTGTTGGGGATGCTTCACCAGCAGCCGTCCGCGCAGATGCGCAATCATGCTTTAAAACTTGTGCCGATAGGAGATTTGAAAGTCGTAGCCGGGGTTGGGCGGAAACAGCCCGGCCACATGGCGCAGACGTTCTGCCAGCGCGGGTGCGGCCAGCAAAGGATATTCCCGCTCCCGCAAATCGGTGTAGTTGAAATCGAGCGTGAGCGAGAGCATGTAAATCGCCAGGGCATCAGAAAAGGCGGACTCAAAAAAGCTGCTCTTGGCCTTTTCGTCGATCCGGCCCTTTTCCACTCCTCGGGCTGCGAAGGGCTGGTCTATGCGAGAGAAGGTTCTTTCCGCCATGCGCGCGCCGGGGCTTTCGTTGCGCCCGCGATCCAGTGCCCGGCGACGGCTTTCGTAGCTGTCCTGGCTGGTTTCCCCGCGCACCTCGGCCAGCGCCTGCGACCACGCCAGGTCACAGAAACTTTGCGGCACCCCCGCAGCTTCTACAAAGTGGTGCCCCACATTGATAAAGAATTCGAAGGCCAGCGCAAACCGGTCCTGCATCAGCCGGGTAGAGATAAAGATGCAATCCGAGCCGTCAAACTGCACGTTGCGGTGGCACATCGCGCGATCGCCCAGGTCGATGGTGTAGCCTGGCGCCACCATCGTCTCCTCGGTTTCGCCAATCGTAAGCGGGACAAAGTAGTAGGCATGCCGGGTGAGCGCGGCGGCGATCGCATTCGGCACCGCCTGCACGATCGGTGCCAACTCCTGCTCCGTGATGTGCGTATCGGCAAAGATGGCGTAACACAGGCGGTTTTCGGACTGCCGCACGGGCGTCTGCTGCGCCACGAGCGACGCCGGTAACAACTCCATTTGGGCGGCTTCAGCCATAACCTAGTATTCTAGCTGAGTGGAGGGGTGTGCACATTCCCCTTTCTGAGGCCAACTTATGAATGCGCAGCAGCACAACCTGCAGCAGCTTCGCCCCCCGCAGGCTGGCGGAAAGTTTTTCGGCGTTCCCCTCGGCGATCTTGGTCTGTTTACAAGCATTCTCATGGCCTTTACGGTAGGTTTTCTGAGCTTCTTCCTGTTCACCTTCCTGGCCATCGTCGGTCTCATGATCTACAACGGCATGGGCCACCAGGTGGACCTCGCCGACAGCTACAAGTACATCTCGTTCCCCGCCGGCTGCGTTGTGCTGGTCGCGAGTCTCATTTTCTTCGGCACGTTATGGCTGCGCCGCAAAGTCTCCGGAGGTTAGAAAGAAAAGCCTTCTCTCATGGCTCTTGTTACCATCCCACCCCAACCCGGCGACCCTGATGATCCCGAAGCTCAGGCGCGAGCCTGGTGCCGGCGGTTGGAAGCGGGCGACATCCTCTACTTCCCCCAGACACCCATTCACATTCGGCCCCAGGACCTGTCATTTTTGCTGGGCCAGCAGCAGACGGGCAGCAAGCTGCACAAGAACATCGCCTACAAGCCAAGCCTGGACAGAGTGAGCGGCCTGGATGCCGGCACCGCCGGCGCTGAAGAACTCAAGCAGCTGCAAGCCGTCATGCGCAAGTACTCGCAGGATGTGACCCGTTTTCTCACTGGCTTTTTGTCGCCCTACAAGGGACGCTGGCAGCTGGACTACGCCAGCTTCCGGCCGCAGGAAGAATTAGGCCGGGACTTGCCCTTGCGCCGGCGCAATGACCTGCTGCACACCGACGCTTTCCCTACGCGGCCTACCCGGGGAGCGCGCATCCTGCGCTTCTTCAACAACATTAACCCCGCCGCATTCGCGCGACTGGGTAGTCAGCGACCCCTTTCCGGCGCTCGTGCCCATGTATGCGCCGCAACAGATACCGCTGCCTGCGCCCGGCAACTCCGCCGGCCGCGCGCTGCGTTCCCTGGCCAACACTGCCGGCCTCGGATTTGCGATCCCAAGTCTGAAGCGGTCGCCCTATGACGACTTCATGATGCGTTTCCACAACTTCCTTAAGGAAAACGCTGGATTCCAAACCCAGTGCCGCAAGGAGTACCTGCAGTTCCCCCCCGGCTCCAGCTGGATGGTCTACACCGACATGGTTCCCCACGCGGTGCTCTCCGGCCGATACGCCCTGGAGCAGACCTTCCTGGTAGAACACCAGGCCATGGTCTCTCCGGAATCCTCGCCTCTCTCCGTCCTCAAGCCATGACCCACACTGCGCTGGTCTAGGCATTTCGGAATCTCTCTTGTCTGGATGAGGTTATCCTTAAAGCTTTGACCAGGAAAATGACACCGATCGCAAACTCAATAAAAGTTCATCTCCCCGACGGCTCTATCAAAGAATTCCCCGCCGGATCAACTCCCTTCGACGTTGCCCAGAGTATCTCCCCGCGGCTGGCGGCCGCCGCCATTGTCGCCCGCGTTCGACCAGTAACCGCCGCGCCAACCAGCAACGGGCTGCCCCAGGCCGACGAAGAAGCCGAAGCCGGCATGTATGCCGCCGACCATGCAGGCGTCGAACGCCTGGTGGATCTGAGCGCCCCGCTGAATGAAGACGTGTCGTTGCAGCTTCTCACCGAGAAAGATGCTGACGCTCTGAAAGTGGTGCGCCACTCCGCCGCGCACGTGATGGCGACTGCGGTACTCGAGCTCTATCCCGAGACCAAGCTCGGCCATGGTCCCGCCACGGATGCCGGATTCTTTTACGACTTCTACCGTCCAACGCCCTTCACTCCGGAAGATCTTAAGGCGATCGAAGCCAGGATGGCGGAAGTGGTCGCGCGCAACGAGCCTTTCGTTCGTGAGTGGGAGCCTCGCGACCAGAGCCTGGCGCGCTTCAAGGCGAGCAATGATTTTATGAAAGCGCACTTTGTCGAGCGCTTCACCCAGCCGGGCGAAAATATTTCTTTCTACCGCAACGGCGCCTTCGAAGATTTTTGCCGCGGGCCCCACGTGCCTGCGACCGGCAGAGTCAAGGCCTACAAGGTAATGAACCTTGCCGGCGCGTACTGGCTGGGGGACGAAAACAATCCCCAGCTCCAGCGCATTTACGGCACAGCATTTTTTTCCAGCAAAGAAATGGAGCAGCACTTCGCCCGTCTGGAAGAGGCCCAGCGCCGGGACCATCGTGTTCTGGGCAAGCAGCTGGACCTTTTTTCCATCCAGGACGTTGCCGGACCGGGACTGGTCTTCTGGCATCCCAAAGGCGCCACCGTGCGCCGGATCATGGAAGACTGGATGCGTGACGAGTGCTTAAAGCGGGGCTACGAGCTGGTGTACACCCCGCACGTCGCCCGGGTGAATCTGTGGCAGATCAGCGGGCATGAAGGCTACTACGCCAAGAACATGTTCACCCCGATGGAGCTGGACGACGCAGATTACCGGATAAAACCGATGAACTGCCCCTTCCACATTCTCATCTACAAGAACTCACCCAAGAGCTACCGTGATCTGCCGGTGCGCTACGCGGAGCTGGGGAATGTTTATCGTTACGAGCGTTCCGGCACCATGCATGGGCTGCTGCGCGTCCGTGGTTTCATCCAGGATGACGCCCACATCTTCTGCTCCCCGGCCCAGGTCGAAGACGAAATTGTGGGCTGCATCGAGTTCGCCCAGCTGGTGCTCAACGTTTTCGGCTTTACCGACTTCAAGGTGGAGCTATCCACCTGGGATCCGAACGACCGCAAGAGTTATACCGGCTCGGACGAAAACTGGGCTTTGGCCATCGGCTCCCTTGAGAGGGCCTTGGCGCGGAAGGCCATTCCCTACAAGACCATCCGTGGGGAGGGGGCGTTTTACGGTCCCAAGATCGACATCAAGCTGGTGGACGTGCTGGGGCGCCTATGGCAACTGTCGACGGTACAATTCGACTTCAACATGCCGGCGCGTTTTGAGATGGAGTACGTGGGTGAAGACGGTGAGCGTCATCAACCCCTCATGGTCCACCGTGCGCTCTTCGGCTCGGTAGAGCGCTTTTTCGGCGTCCTGGTGGAGCAATACGCCGGTGCCTTCCCGCTCTGGCTGGCGCCGGTGCAGGCCGGCATAGTCCCCATCAGCGAGCGTCATCTCGAATACGCAAAAAAGATACAAGCAACATTACAGAACGCCGGCCTGCGTGTGGAGGTCGATCACCGCAACGAAAAAATGGGCGCCAAGATCCGCGACTTCACCCTGCAGAAGTTGCCTTACATTCTGGTAGCCGGAGACAAAGAAGCAGAAACCGGCGCCATCAGCCTGCGCGTCCGGGGCCAGGGCGATCAAGGCGCAATGCCGCTCGAAGACTTCATCACCCGGGCGCGCTCGCTGGTCGAAAGCAAGTCAACCACCCTGTAGCGGCCGAGGAACCATCCCTCCATTGCACCTTGGTTTTGCATCAGGGCACGACTTTTCAGTCGGGCCCCGATTGCTTGAAAATATCCTCCTTGCCTCTACCATTGCACCCCCGGATAAAAACTGGGCAAGCGAAATGCGCGGTAAAGATTGGTCCCTGTGCTTTGCATAGTCCAAACCGTCTGCGGTGTGCTCTGGTTCGTCACTTCATAAACCCAGGAGCCGCTCCCCACCCCGCAAAGGTCATACTCCACGTTGCCGTTGGCCAATGGATCGGCGCCGCCCCCGAAATAGCTGTAGAGGTTGGTAGGCAAAATCTGGTGAAAGATGAAGCGTCGCCGTTTTCGCGTTCTCGTCGATCTGGAAGATGGGAACCGTCGTGTACAGGCAAGGCGGAGCTCCCGTGGTGCCGCAAGTAACGCCTGGCGGGAAGATGCGGTCGTCGCCGTTGTCCATCACCCCCAGCGAAAACACCCCGGTAGTGTTGGTGCTGAAGAAGCTCGGCATGTGCTGCGCGTATTGCCAATCGGTGGGATCCGTCCCATTCTTCAGCGTGAAATCGCCGCCCTCGCCCAAATGCCAGAGGATAGCCCCTGAGCCCTTCCCATCCTGGTAGTCCACTTTCACGATCCAATTCTGGTGGCGGATGGAGACCAGAATATTGCCATCGTCCGGCGAATAAAGCACCGCGTTGGTATGGGTCCAGTCGGGAAACATGTAGGGATGCCGGTTGGGGTCCAGGTGATTGAATTCATTCCAGGCCCAAACAGGATTCATGTTCTCATCCAGGTCCACGATCACGTCGCCCAGCACATAGGTCGCCGGCTTGTTGGTCAGGGGCGGGGTCGTGGTGCTGGTTAGCTGCACGAGTGTATTGGCCAGCACCAGCCAGTGACCGTTCGGCAGCGGCGTCACATCATGATGGAACGTCTGCAGAACCACGTTGCATTCCGCACACGTGGCAGTCTTGAGCGCCGCGTTCAAATCGGTGATGGAGATCTCCCGCACCGTGTCACCGGCCAGGTTCACCTCCCGAATCTCGTCGACCACATAATATGGGAGATTGGTTGTGAGAGCGTTGGTCGAGTTCTCACCGATGTCCATCAGGAAGTCTCCGTTGGGGAGCATCTTGACCCCCTGCGTGAAGCCGTTTGAGCCTCCGGGACTCACGTAGGCCCATAGTATGTTCGCGGCCAAATCTGTCACCACAGTTCCCGAGCCGCTGCTATTGACCGGGTTGAGCAACTCGACTCCACTTTGTGGAGTCATTCCCGTCGCTGTGGTTGCCTTCACGTTGATCTGCATGCTGGCCGGCACAGGCCCTGTAGTAAACGTGTGGTCGACGTCGTTGGCATTGATGCCGTTGGTGAACTGAACCGCGGCCTGCATATGGTAGGTGGTGTTCGCCTGCATTCCGGCGACAAAGATGCTTACCGTGCCGCCGCTATCCGCTGTCGACTGCGCCCATGTCTTCAACCCGTAAGTGGTGCTTGGGCCGAAGCTCACCGTCATGCTTCCGGGAAAGGGCAGCGTCAAGGTGTACAGCGCCACTTGAGGGTTGTCCGTGGCGGTCACCTGTCCTGCCGGCAGCGCGCCCGAGGTTCCGGAAAGGGCCACGGTCTGCGCGGTTCCGGCAGGCACATCGCCGAACCCAAGATTCAGGGTCGCGTTCTGCGTGCCCGGAGCAGACGCTGTTTTGGGAGTGTAACTGACCATCATGGAGCAGCTTGCCGCCGCCGCCACCTGTGCGCCGCAGGAGCCGGTACTCACCAGCGCATAGCTTGCATCGCCCGTAATACTAGGGTTCAGCGTCAAGGCAGCCGTGCCGGTATTTGTAACCGTAACCACTGACTGGGTGACAGTGTTATTGACCAGGTTATTGCCGAAGTTAAAGGAAGCAGCACTTAACGAAGCCGTCGTCGACAATGGCGGCGCGGCATTGACCGTCAATGCCGCGGTGACGCTATGGGAGAGCGAGCCGGAGGTGCCCTGGAGGGCGATGCTGGCGGTTCCCGCTGTCGCGGTGGGGCCGGCGGTTACCGTAATCTGCTGCAGCGAACCGGCAGTCATCGATAAGGTCATCGGTGTGGCTGTGACTCCCGTGGGCAGTGAACCAACCGTCACGCTCACATTTCCCGTAAATCCGTTCGTGGGCGAGGCGCTGATCGCGATTGCCTGAGCGGCGCCGCCCGGAATGAGCGTAATCGTCGAGGGAACGATAGCCAGCGTAAAGTCTGCGGGTAAATTCGTCGTCGACGTGCTCGTCCCGCCATTCGTTGAGTTGCTGCCGCTGCCGCCGCTGCAACCCGTCAAAGCTATAAAGAGAGAGGCCACCCATAGAAAAGCAATACAAGATCGCATACGATCAGCTCCTTTTGTATCTGTCACGGTCCTTGTTATGTTAAAAGCGATGAAACATGGTAGGTTCTGCCTGCAATTCTGCGTCGCACCGATTGCGATGTCGAACCGGCTATTTACCGAGGGGCACTTCCCAGATTGACGAAGGGCGGCGAAGAACGGAATACCCTGCTTAGGGATTTTCCTTCGGAAGGTGCATAAATGATTATTAGTTCCTGCAGCCGGCGTAATATGGCGCTCAGCTTGAAACTGAAGTTGTTCAGGTCCAGGTACCGTGTCATACACTCCTGGCTGTAAACTTTCCCGTCGTCTCAATCGTCATCCCGACCGGAGCCCGCAGGGAGAGAAGACAGTCCGTCTTAAACAGTGTGGGCAGAAGAGGCTTCGAAGTACCCGGTTTTGGAGTTTCTACATTTCAGGGACGACGGGTAAGACATTTTGAACAAGAGAAGCCCCCTTGGATCCTGTTTTTGGCTTTGTATAGGGCACGACTTTAGTCGGGCCGTTAAGGGCTGAAAAAGAATTGGGCTTCAGCCCCTGGGGGTCAGTCACCTGACCTTTTGCGCATCAGGTACCGGCTCAAAAACCAGCTCACAATGGCTTTCGAGAACGGTCGCGCCCTGCACCGGCATTTCTCCGCAGAAGACATGTGTATTCCGGTAGCCCAGTGCAAGTAGCTCCGGCACTTCGGGAATCAGGTCGATCGCCTCCTGGGATGGCCCGGTATTCCCGTCTGCCAGCCACTGCACCAACACCAGGCCCGGCCGTTGACGCATCATTGAAGAATAGTCTTCTTCCGCACCATTCCACATACTCCACCAGTGGAAGGCGTAGGGTTCGTTCGCGAACACCTTGTGTTCGAAGTAGGGCTCCACTGCTACCGAGTCAAAGTGGTTGCCCGTCTCCAGGATGCTCGCGCCCCGATCCACGTATGGTTTTAAGAACTCTGCGGTCTGCTTGCCGGGCGAATAAGCTTGTTCGTGGTCGAACTTGAGCGCGAACACCGCCCAGTAAATTTGCACCAGCGTGATCAGGAAAAAAAGAGCCAGCACGGCCTGCTCGTGTCGCTCACGCGCATTGAATCGAACTCGATCCGGCCAGATCATCCACAGCACGGCAATCACATAGGGCGTCATGAGCCCGGTATGCCATGGCCGTGCCGCCACAAAATGGCAAAACAACACAAACAGCGCCCCCGGGATCAGATAGCGAAGCTTGTCTTCCTTGAAGAGTGCCCAGGCAAGGATCGCCCAGAACATCAAAGCCGCCGCCAGTGGAAGCACCAGGCCACTGGCAAGCGGCGGGGTGAGCCGCTCCTCAAACTGGTAGGCAATCGCCCGTAGGGAGTGGCCATGGCGCAACAGCCTAAGTTGCTCGACTTTGCGTGCCTCTACCGCGGTCACCGGCGACTGCCCTTGCGGAAACGCAACATCCTTGGGCGGCTTCGCGGTTACGATCGCCACCGCATAGAAAGTCAGCAACAGCACGGCCGCCACGCCAAGACGCCGTGGCGCCGGCCAGGCGCCATCATTTCGCCAGGCCCGCCAAATCTCCAAGGCGTAGACGATGGCAAACCCTCCGGAGAACATTGCCGCATGGAGTGCCACATTCGCCAGCAGCCCCAGCACCAGAGCAATCGCAATGGGCCGCTCAAATCTCTTGCTCCACAACGCGGCCAGCAGAAAAAGGAGCATGGGCGCGAGCGCATAGTTCCGCGCGACCACGGCGTATTGAAAGAGCAGAAAAAAACCAAACGGCAGCAGCAGCTTAAGCCATCGCGGAAAGGGTGAGTCGAAGAGCAAAACTGCCACTCCCCCCAGCGCCACCACGCCTGTCACCCAATGCATCCCCGCATAGGACACATGCAGCCGGCTCAGGCACCAGAGCAGCAGATGCCACAGTCCAGGCGAACCCTCATAACGAAGTACATGGAACATCCGCCACAGTGGCAGCGACCGAGCAATCTGCCATGCCTGCGCCTCATCTGCCCACGGCTCATGGAAACGAATAGCGAATGCCACCGCGGCCGCGTACAAACCAAGGGCCACCCACTCCGGCAGGCCCGGCCTTCCGCGTCCTCGCTCGGGAGTCGCGGCCGCTGCGCCTGGCAACTCGGGGGAAGTCTTCACCGGCACTCATCTTCTCACAGCTCGCGTGACTTCCGAGCGACCCGCGATCCTGCAATCGTCGTGAATGGACTATCTGGCGTCACACGCAGCGTAGGACCCGGTCCTGCGGACCGAAAATAGCGTTCGGTCGTCATCGATGGTTGCGATAACTTCTCGTTGCAAACCGGGTACCTCTTTGCCCACGACATCCAGCCAGCTCATGTCCGGATTGTCGAGTACCAGGAAATAAGAATGTCTGCAGAGGAAGTCGGTTTGATCTCGGATGTTGTCAGAATAGTAGCCTGCCTGGCGGTAGCTGCTCATAAGATGAAAGTCGGGAACGAATTCCGCGTCTCCTTTCAGAGCAGTGGTCCAATCGAGCAGAAAGACGTATGGATCCCTGCGTTTCGAATAGCGCATCACTTTGAAAAAGTCATGCTGCCAGCCTACGACTACGGGCACGTTGGCGGGTACAGCCGCGTCCAGCTGAGAGACGTCAAGGTATTCCGGACTGGCCGAACTGGAGTCGAGAATGAGTGCCGAGATAACGGGCATGCTGACTAAAATCACGAGCACGATGGCCCATGCCAAACCTGCAACAGACGGAAGCTTGCGAATGCGATCGAGCCCGAGTGCATCTGCAAAAGCAGCCAGGATAAACGCCATCCCCACTGCGCTTGGGAGGGTATAACGCGGAACGTAAACCGGGGTTACCAGGTGCGACAGCATGACAAGGATGAGAGGAACGGTGAGTATGGATAACGCGACCATCATCAGAGCTATTCTTTCGAATTCCCGCTTGCCCAGTTCCCGCTTGCTCCGATCGCCGGTAAGGTCGTGCCATAGTCTTACCAACGCGGTGAGAATGGCGGCGGCCACCATGAGCAGCAGGGAATCCTGGACCGCCAGGACGAGCAGGCTTTCGTAGTGGCGTTCTGTCAAAGAAGCATGTGTCTGCAACAGAAGGATGGGGTTTAGCCACATATCGAAATTGTAGGAAGTCAGGACATCACCGATGACTGGCATGGGAATCCAGCCATGCGGCCTGCCGGCGGCTATGGAGGCGAGTATCGCCGGTAGCCAGATGAGAAGTGCCAGCCAGCCCGCCGCCTGGAACAGGTAAACTCTCACCCGGAAGCGCCGTTTGCCCGCATCGAAGAGGATAAGAGCCAGGAGAACGAGCGCTCCGTAGAGGATGCCAAAAACATGCGACAGTACAAGAGCTGCCTGCGCCAGCATTGCCCCGGCCAGCAGCTTTCTCGTTGGGTTTTCCTGTTCCGCCAATCGAGCATAGAAGGCAATGACGATGGCCACTGTTAAGGTGTAAAGCCCGTAGAAACGCGCCTCCGCATTCTGGTCGAGGACAAGTACGGATGTACCGAAGACCATCAGGGTGCCAAACGCAGTCGAACCCACGCCGTACGCCCGGCGAAGAGTTCGCCAGACAACGGCCACTGCGCCGCAGATGGTAAGGCAGGAATAGAGCCGAAGCGCCAGCGTGCCGCCGCCGAAGATCTTCGCCCAGGCCCATGCAGTTGTATAAAACAGCGGCATCCCGCCGTCAGCGCCGTGTTGGATGGCGGAATACAGGTGCCACAGGGAGCGGTCGTTGACCTCCGTCCACGTATAAATCTCGTCGACCCACTCTTGCTTACGGGACGACCAAAGGACGCAGGAGACAACCAGAGATAACAAAGAACAGCAGATCAGGACGGCTTCGCCTGCTGACATCCTCTGCCCGGCAGGGTCCGTGTCAGAACTGGAAAAGTGAAACAGCACGTCCGTCCACTACGCTCCCCCGGATTCCCTGTTGAAGTTGGTGGTGTTAGCGAACATCATGCGCCTTTCCTTAACAGAAAGGCGCATACGCGGCCTTGTCCTGTGCTGCGTGGCAGGAAATCCGGGTGCGCTCCGGGATGACAATTTTGTTGTATCTCTGAAAGCGAAACACCACTTCACCGGAAGAGAAATACCACTTCCTGGAAATGAATGGTCATTCCCTTCTCTTAAGCAAAGGCCGCATGATGGGGTCTGCAGTTCAGCCGGTCTCTTCGGCCCCTCGGGCAAATGTTTTTCAAAGCGATTTGGAAGATGCTCAAATAAGTCCTTTTGCTTGGTCAAGATGCTCAAGATGCTCAAATAAGTCCTTTGTTTCGACGAAGATGCTCAAGATGCTCAAGCAATTTATTTGATCATCTTGCCCATCAAGCTGCTTGTACCGCGACAGCCCAAGACCGATGCACACGATCATGCAGATGCATGACCGCGGCCCACTTTGCATCGATTTATTGCTTCCTGCTGTCACGCTATAGGCGACCAGGACCCTCGTCCAGAGGGCTATCAAATAATGATGTGGATAAGCGGGAGGGGAACTCCGCCATCGTTCGAGGCTGAGGGTGACCGCTTCTGCTGGCCCCTCCTTTTCAGACACTCTCGGCACGCTTCGACTCAGAAAAATGTAGAAACTCCAGGTCCGGGCTTTAAAGCCCGGACACTGAAGTTTCTCTCATTTGGGGTGTGCGAATGCTTTCGACACTTACCAAAGTTGGGCTTTGTATCACCTGGATCCGGCGCATTCTCGTGCCTCCGGGATGCGCCGAAGGCTCTGTTTATCATTGTTCCCCTCGGTTTTTGCTACTCTGAGCCTTACCTCACTTTTGGTTAGGTAAGGCTCAGGGCGCGAAGATCGCCTAGAAACCTCAAAATCGCCTGCAATCATGCGGGGCTGACGCACTTTGGGGGCGCCCATTTCTTTCAGGAATTTCTCCGACTGCTGCAGTCCGCGATTTTCTTGGTCGCCATCTTGCTTATCCCGACATAATTGCCGATACAAGTTCCCCGAATGATGCTCGCTCTGGTCTGCCCATTGTGCGTGGCCTGGGTCACTTGGAGACCGCGTCATTCTTGCGTTCCAACGGCACTTTCCCGTACCTGACCGGTTTGCCTAGCTTCCCCGCCCACAAACTTTGCGCTGCTTCCTGCTTCAAGCACCACTCCGGTTCCGGATCGGCTTCATCGTGTTCATGATCGACTGCTGCAGAAGTTCATCGACCTGCCTGACCAAACTCCGGCCTCTGATACTCTGAAACATCGTTATTCACGCCGGATCCAGGTATCAGGGCACGACTTTAGTCGGGCCATAAGGGCCTAAACGGAGTTGGGCTTTAGCCCCTGAGGGCCTTGTTTCTTGTTAGAAAGCCGCATGAACCTCGCCAACGCCACCAAGTTTCACAGGAAATCCGGGGTAGTGGAGGAACCTGCTGTGTTTCTTTTCCAGTTCTCACACAGGCCCGGAGGGCTATCCAGATCGCCGCCAGGCTCGCCTAAAGCCCTCATGTTGGCCGAAGTTCCTCCCTTGTCCCTCGACTTTGGTTGAAAGGCCACGAAATACCATTCGAGATAGTGCGGTCAGCACTTCCAGAGCTCACGCTGGAGGTTCCCGCAATCGCGATGTCGAACTTACCATTCACAGGTCAGCATATCCAAGATTAAACGAAGACGGCGAAGAGCGAAATCCCCGCTTCGGGGATTTCACTTTGGAAGGTGCATAAATGATAATGAGTGCACTCCCACGTAATATCGCGCCCGGCCAGCCTCTGGAAGCGAATTCGGTGCCTCCTCAATTACCCGGAGCTGAGGAGCTGGCGGCGCTGATCCAGAGTGCAGCTATACTCGATGGGTGATCAACACGCAGCGTTGGTATTTTCCCCTCTGTATCCTTTTGGCCACCTGCTTTGGCGTCTTTCTTTTGCCTTTTCTGCTGCCCCCGCCGTATCTCGCTGGCGTCTCTGCGGCGAATGTCGCCGGTTTCAATAATAAGGTTGCCGCACTGGCCGCTGCAGCGTTAGGAACCTTCGTATTTTTCGCCGCGCTCAGATGGCCGCCAGAGAAGCAGGAGGCGAACGATGCGGACTTCGGCAAGCTCCCACGGCCGCTTCTTTTGACTACGCTTATCCTTTGTGGCTGCATGGTCGCAGTGCTCAGTTACCTGGTTGCTATTTCCCGCCAACACTATGGCGATGGGCGCTATTTCATCCATCAGATCAGCATGCATATCGACTATGGACGCAAACTCTACGACCAGATCGAATTACCGTATGGACCTCTGCTCTTTTATAGTCCCGTTATTGTTCACGCACTTTTGTCCCCGCTCCATGCTTCCACCGTAGTTGCTTACTACTCGACACTAGTGGTTGAGCACGTTATCGGATTGCTCCTCGTTGCATACGTGCTCGATCGCTTACCCATCCTGCGCAAATGGAAGATCGTGTTTTTACTACTCTGTCTTCTGCATACCTATCCATTCGGCTTTGGTATCAACTACACGTTTCTTCGTTTCGTCCTTCCTACCGCATTTCTAGTCTTGGCTTCCAGACAAACCAAGCCTTGGCCATTGGGAGCATGCCTGTTTGTTGGTCAGGCTGTTAGCCTTTCACTCTCGCCGGAAATGGGTTTTGCCTTCGGTGCCAGCAGCATAGCTTATGCGGCCTATTATTTTTTCATAGCGGGAAGAGCATGGCTGGTTGCAGTTGCTGCACCTTTTGCGGCGACTGCAGTTTTTCTTGTACTGGCCGGCTCTGGCTACCTGCGCATGCTGAAGCTTTTCGCACGTGGAATAGCTAACTTCGTCGTCGAGCCGATTCCATACGTGCTTCTATTCTGTTCGCTCTTGTATGGTTAGTACCCCTCATGCTGGCACACTTTTTTAGAGGCGCGCCCCGAAGCGCCACTGCTCGCCGCACTGTACGTCTTCTCTGTCGCGCTCTTGCCGGTAGCTTTTGGAAGGGCCGACCCCGGGCATGTATTTTTCAATGGAATCGGGATATATCTTCTATCCTTGGTAGCCATTTCGCCTTTGCGACCTTATCAGCAGATTGCATGGGTGACTTGCGTCGTTCTGGTCCTCACATGGACAGCCTTTGTCAACGACCGTTTCTATTGGCCCGTGTTGCGCGCAAGGATTAACTATGACACCAGCCACTGGCAAGACGATGAACTGATGCGGGCGGCGCATGTGATCGCGCGGAGACTTTCTCCTGCTGCCGAAAAGCCCTTTCTCCCTGCCGACGCCGGCCGTTTTGCAGACTTCAAACAATTTGATCTCAAGAGCCTGCAGGCAATCGTCGGCAAAGCCCCAGTGGCGCTCCCGCTAACGGTGCCAATGCCAGTGGAACAAGCACTCATGGGCTCGGGACAATTCGTCCCAACCTTCTACGACCGGGAGTGGAGCATCCTGGACGCTTCTGCCGAAGATCGCCAAATCAAAGAGATGAATGCGTCGACATGGGCGCTCCTTCCGGAAGGCCCGATAGGGATGTTCACAGAAACGCAAGACAGCGTTGCTCCGTACCTTGGGCATCGTTTGCCATATCGCTCGCCATATCCGATGAAACGTCAGCCATATGCGATCGGTATGCGTTTTGAGGAGAATCTGCAAAAGAATTGGCAGCCTTACGCTGAGGTGGGGAGATACGAATTATACCGACGCCTGAACTAATGCAGATCGCTGGCAGTGCCTTTGAGAAACTGCTCCTCAGTCCGCGGCAGCCGGACCGCTGTATCAAGGCTAGTTGAGTGTCGCCGAGAAAGCGTTGCTTGTACAGATGTACCCGAAGCGTAGAGTTTAAGGGAAGAGTGCCCTCTTGCGGAGCCGTGGCCGCTGCGCTGGCAAATCGGGGGAAGTGTTCACCAGCACTCATCCTCTCAGAGCTTGGTTCACTTCCAGGCGACCAATCATGGCCACGAAGATCTACGGGCAGGTCCCGACTTGAGGGTCATACCGCGCGGCGCCGCCACGGTCAGAAGGACTTAACCTCTGGCGGAAGCGTGACAAGATATAAACCCGAGTCTATGTAAGGCGTTTGCCCAGCATAATCCTTTATCAGCAAAATCTGCGCATTCTCATCGTGCAGCTTCGGTAACAGCCACTCGTAGGCGTTGTCGGACCCTAAGACCAGGAACTCCCGATGCTCACGAATGAATTCGTTATACCGCGCGACGTGTGCCGTGATCGGAAAGAAGTCACGCATAGCATCGAAGTCGTCGAAGTCATCGAAGAAGTTGGTATGCACATATTGAATTGAGAGTGAGCGGTCTTTCAGGTAGTAGAGCCGGGATAGTAAGCGGGCATCCTCATGATGGTTCATCTCAAAGAAGGTCAAGCCACCCGCCGCAACAATCGGAAGGTCAGGTCGCACCTGCTCGAGTACAGCGTATATCTTTGGGCGTTCGTAGTCGAAAGCCCGCAGATCCTGGTGCAAGAGAAAGATGACCACAATCAGCAGCGCAGCGTATCCCGCAAGTCGGCTCCTGCCTAGGCGAATACCCAATAGGACTGCCATTCCACCATAGATCCCAGCCTGCGCGGTGATGCAGTACCGATCCCAGAAAGCACCGTGCCCTCTCATGAGCTCAAAATTGAGCAGGATCGGGCTGAGCAGCAACACTGCAAACAAAACCAGATCTTCGGCACGAAAGCCTTCCTTGACGGGCTCTCGCTCCATCGGTGCCGCTGGAATTAGGAGTGCAGCCAGGACTGCGAGGAGCACCACCCGGGAGACGGAATCGAAACTGCGACCGTAAAAAGTGACGATTGCCTTGAAGCCTGCTTGAAATGGAACCGGGTATAGTAATTTCCCATAGAAATGAAAGAGCGGAATGTAAGTGAGTACCGCCAGGAAGGGAAACAA
>CAWCKO010000051.1:0-45373 GCA_963796145.1 uncultured Acidobacteriaceae bacterium
CAGGGTCCGATTGTCCTTCCCCGACTCGGTGATGATATCCCGGTACGCCGGCCGACTTCTCAAGACTAATCCGGGGTGCGGTGGTTGTTTCATATTGGTCTACGGGTTATGGAGACGAAGAGCGCTTCGCGAGGTAGCCCGACCGAGTATAAACAGTCAGCTTGCCGTGTCTCTGGCTATGGGCCTCGACTTTGACCGTGTGATAGCCCTCTCTGGAAGGTCGCGTGGAGTGGTATGCGATGGCGTACTGGTTGCGTATATCGCGGGCAACTTCGGCAGCGACCGAATCGATATCCTTCAGCGACCCCGGGAAGAAGGCGATTCCTCCGGTCTCGTTCGAGAGCGTCTGCAGGTCATGCCTGGCACGCCGCGACTTGTCGCCGCCGAAGAGGAGGCCGATGGAGTAGATGATCGGGCCTTGCATGTCCTGAACGCGATGAACCGCGTCCTCCAAAGTTAGTTTCGAGGAATTGTCATCCCCATCGCTAATGACGATCAGGACTTTCCGGGGACGAGTTGCGGACCGCTCCATCTTGTCGGCGGCGGTCACAACCGTGTCGTAGAGGGCAGTACTACCGGCCAGGCTCAGATGGGTGAGTCCATTCTGTAATAGACCGAGATCCGCGGTGAAGTCCTGGTCGAGATAGGCCTGGTCGGAGAAGTTGATCACGAAGGTTTCGTCCTGAGGATTGGAAGCCTTGACCAGATCAAGTGCCGCGGAGACGACGGCGGCACGCTTGCTGCTCATCGAACCTGAGTTATCGATGACCAGACCGATGGAAACAGGAGTGTCCCGATGCTGCAGAGAGATTACGACCTGAGGAGTTTTGTCTTCGAACACCTTGAAGTTTCCTGTGTTCAGATCGTTTACGAGCTCTCCTTTGCGGTCGAGCACGGTGCAGTTCAGCACGACTTCTTCGGCGTTGACACGCAGGGTGTATGCGGCGGGAGAGCGTGGCCTGGCCTGCTGGGTTTGCCGGGCCGGCGCGGGGTTCTGCGCCGCTGCGGGGAGCGCGGCGCAGAGCAGAAGTACGATGGACAACGGCAGCATGGTCTGCTGCTTCATCGTGATTCCCCGCGACCCGCTGCCGGCATGGGCAGGGACGTTCTGTTGCCGAAGCCAATCTCCATAACGGTAAATTTCGGGAAGGCGATGTTTCGGCCCTTTCCGAGAAAGTTGTTATAGATGGAGCGGCTACCACCGTAGGCGCTCATGAGGATGCCGTAGGTGTGAGAGCGATAGGCGATGCCTACGATGAGGCCGATAAGTTTGAACCCGGTGGCGCCCCCGGCGATCGGACTTGCGTCTCCGACGTCTTTCCGTCCGCCGCTTCCGATCAGGGCCAGGCCTACGGTGGCGCCGGTGGAGAGATAGCGGGTTTTGGAAGACGTCGATTTGGTGCCACCTTCCGAATCGAGCTGGGCATTGTCTGCCGAGTCGGATTGAATGCCCTGGAGCCTCGTATCCACGGCCTGAACGGCTCCGTCCGGGAGGAGGATATCGCGAAAGACGAAGCGCAACTGCCCATTGCGATGCAGACGGCGGGCGGGACGCACCTGGAGAACGGAGCCGCGGAGGTGAGTTCCGGCTGGAAGAATCAGGCGGCCCTGGTCCCTAAGCGGTTGTGAGAGCTCTGCTTCTACGTCGGCGCTCTTCGCTGTGGTCGCCGAGTTCAGCGCCGTCAGCAGAACGGCGTGGACCAGGCTTCCGGGTGGAGGCGGGGTGCCAATCGCAGCAAGAGTATCGGCGGATACGGATTCGCTGCCGAAATCGAGCGGCTGTGTGAGTTCCGCGGAGTACAGAGTTCCTGCATTGATATATTGCGGATGCACGGGAAGCTGGGCGACGATATAGCGGGTCACGAGGTGCATCCGGCCGGGCGACTCCACGTGTTTCCTGGCATCGTTCCACTGCGCGCGAACCTGATCCATCTTCTGAGCGGCGGCATCCTTCACGGCGTTCTTTTTGTGTTGGTCCGCGGTTACAAGCCGAAGGACCTGTCCAGACCCGGGAACCACGGTGGCATGCAGGCTGAGATGGCGGCCGTCGGCCAAGATGAGCTCCTCGAATGCGACGGTGAGCTGATGGGCGGGTGTGAAGTCCTCATTCAGCGCGTGCAGCGCCCGGGTGCGGCCCGGAACCGGCGCAATCGACACGATGCGTCCGGTGGCCACAGTGGCAACGGGAATGACGAGATGATCAAAGACATAGACCGGCTGCATGACTCGCCCGGTGATGCGTTGCCCCGCCTTCCGGACCCTCACTTCCTTATCGAGGGCAATCTGCAATGGCGTGCCGTTGGGAACGGTCATTGCAATGGTGTGGGGTTCGGACGATGGCTGTGGAGAGGTGGACTGGTTTTGGAAAGCTACAATCTGTGCAGGTAGGCTACCGGCGAAGGCCCAGGCAAACAGAAAGATCGAGAGAACCCGACGGGACATCATGCAGGAGGAGACCTCAGGACGTAGGGGATATGTATCTGCTACAGATTTTCCGGCCTCGTCCAGGAGGTTATTCCCGTGGCACGTGTGCCGGCGCGATGGAGCAGCCGGAGGGATTGGGTCTTCCGGATGACAGCTCAGCCGCGCCGCGTTGATCCGCATGCTCCCGGGGTCTTCACGCTTAACTGCAGCCGATGTGGCTGAATATAACCTGACGGTTGGACGCGTCGGGGATGGGCAGGTGCTGTGCCCTTTGTAGAAGAAGTACAGAGAAATCCGTATTGCTTCAAGAATCGGAATAGGCGCAAAATCCCGTCGATCAGGTCGAAGGTTCTGCGACAATTCCCGCGAAATGCTATGCCTATCGCCGTCCGTGTTCCTAGTCTGCAACGATGTCCCATCCCCACAGCCAACGCTTTCGAAAAAAATGCTTCTTCGGCCACGGTTGTTAGGTTAGTTATCTGTAGCACCCTCGCGAACTCGCTGTTCTCGCCCGCTCAATGTCGGGATGAACTTCGATTTCGTTGTGGCAGCGTTTCTAAAGTATTCCGCCGACAAGGAGCCTCTACGCGCTTCAGCAGGTTTTCCTCACAGCAGCTACCGCGACCACTCTTCTGGCGCGCCTACCGCGCCAGCCACTTCGAGGGCGTTTCCCCTTGACTCCCATGTCTTAACCAATTAAGACTTAAGTATAAGCGATTGTCTTTCGCGGATGAGGAATATGGTTGCCATTATTTTCCGGAAAAACCCGGGCGACGATTGATGCGGGGCCAGGGCGTATGGCTATAGGCAACGGTTCTTCGCGGCCTCAGGTCACCAGCGCGAGCCCATCGCTGTTACAAAGCACTGTCCACAATTGGTTCCTTATCGTCGTCCTGCTGATCCGTGGTCTGACGGGGGAATCCGCACGCACAGCAGATGTTCGGGAGCTTTGCTGCGGGTTGGTATTTCGAATCTTTATCATCCCGCCGGGGACCGGCCGCGGGCGAATCTGTGACTCACCATGACTCTTCGACAACTGTCCTCCACAATCATGACGGCTCTGCTATTGAGCACGGTGTTCTTCGCTGCTTCGAAGGCGCGAGGGCAACAAGATCAAACAACAGGCGGCCTGGACATCTGCACGAAAAAGGTCGTCGCTTGGGTTCCGAACACACCAGATCGGGAGGGCGACGCCCACACCTTGCCTGACGCTCCAAGCACCGCATCACAGAAGGACGGCCGGGCGAGCCCTGCTCCAGCTGGCACTGAAAGCAATCCGGGTACAATCAACGCCTCGGAAACGGGAAAGCAGACTAAGAGAATTCTCTATATCGTTCCGAACTTCCGGGCAGTCAGCGCAGATCAGGTGCTTCCACCGCAGACCGTCAAAGAGAAGTTCAAGACAGCGACGCTTGATAGTGTGGACTACTCTTCGTTTATCTTTGTGGCTGTTCAGGGCGGAATCGCAGAAGCTCGCAATGCCAACCCAGAATTTCGCCAGGGCGCGGCAGGCTATGGCAGATATTACTGGCATACCTACGCAGACTATGCAGACGAAAATCTTTGGGTTGAATTTATTTTGCCCGCAGCTCTGCATCAGGATTCCCGTTACTACACGCTAGGCAGAGGCGGCTTTCCCAAGCGGCTCGCATATTCCTTCTCACGTATCGCAATCACCCGAACCGACAGCGGCCATGAAGCATTCAACGCCTCCGAGATATTTGGGGCAGGCGCCGCCGCGGGAATCTCGAGCCTCTACTATCCCAGCCCTGAGCGCACCTTTACTAAGACTTATCAACGCTTGATTACGAGTGTCGCGATCGATGGCGGAACGTTCGTCTTCAAAGAGTTCTGGCCCGACATCAATAGGAAATTCTTCCATCAAAAATGACCGAGTTCCAAATACCGCAGAGAAGCCAGATCAAACTCTCCCAGCAATGCCAATCCAGGCAGCCGATTCATTCAGATCCCACAGACGATCAACACGAGGAGACCTCTATACCAGCCCCCCCAAAAATTTCGACGGACAGCGCCCGGCGGAAAAAGGCGAAGACTTGGGCTCGTTGGATTGCCCACCAGACGCGCAAGATGTTCCGCGCGGAGCCGATGCCGGAGCTGATGTCCCCGGTTTGGGAACCTCGGGTAAAAACTCGATCAGACCTGACACAGCTCTCTGTACAGATCCGGGGCGTGTCTGGGTTTGACTAGGGTTCGCCCTTCCGCCCAACGTTCTGAGTCAGCTCGCAGATCACTGCGGTCCAGGGTTGCCCAAATCGTCAATCAACCACGGAATTGGAGTGGCAGGCCTTGGAGATCATCGAGCTATGGCGGACAGCCAAGCCAGCCGCTCCTTTGCAACTCGACGTCTCAGCATTGTGAGGCAGTCGTGGTGGTTATTAAATGGTGTGCTTAGTGTTGCCCGCCACCTGCTATTCGCAGAAGTCGATTGAGTCAATCAACACGTATCCCCAACAGAGATTTGTGACTGTTGCGCCGGAATTGCGGCTCGAAGCGCTCGACTGGGGAGGTACAGGATGCAATCTAGTACTGCTGGCTGGCGGCGGAAACACCGCTCATGTGCGGCGCCTATTGAAGCCTATTAACTTAACGCAAAGCGCACCGGCACTCTGCAGGCAGCCACCGGTGCGCCGTCGGCCGACTCAGGCTTGCGTGTAGTCCATGCCGTCGAGGTCGGCGATCAGGCCCGGCCCCATTGGCTTCCAGTTCAGCTTCTGTTGCGTGAGCGCGCCGGAGGCCGGCATATCGTGCCCGGCGAAGCGGGCAAGCCAGCCGAAGTGTGCCTCAGCCTCCTCGGGCTTGATGCTGACCACCGGCACCTTCAGCCCGCGGCCCAGCGCATGGGCGATGGCCTTCATCGACACGCCCTCCTCGTCGACCGCGTGGTATATCGCGCCCGGCTCCGCCTTCTCAACCGCCAGACGGTACAGCCGCGCCACGTCGGAAACGTGCGCCGCCGGCCAGCGATTGCCGCCATCGCCGATGTAGGCCGACACACGCTTCTCGCGCGCCACGGCGTGCACGTAGGGGATCAGGCCCTGCTTACGGGTGTCGTGCACCTGCGGCAGCCGCACCACGGAAATGTTGACACCGCGCGCCGTCAACTCCTTCACCACCGCTTCCGAAGCCGCGCGCGGATTCCACGAAGCGGTCGGGCCGTCCTCCGTCGATGGATTGCCGTCCACATTGGCCGCAATCGCCGTACCCGAGGTGATAACGAACGGCCGGTTCGAGCCCAGCAGCACTTCGCCAATCGCCTCGATCGCCTTGCGGTCGTCATCACAGTTCTTCTGAAACTGCGAAAAGTCATGGTTGAAGGCCAGATGAACGACGCCGTCCGACTTGGCCGCTCCGTCGCGCAGGCTGTCGAGGTCCTCGAGGTTGCCGTACTTCACATCGGCCCCAGCTGCTCGCAAAGCTTCGGCACCGGCCTCTGATCGTGTCAGCCCGAGCACATGATGCCCTGCCTGAATTAACTGCGGAATAAGCGCCGAACCGATGAAACCCGGTGCCCCGGTCACAAAGATACGCATGATGATGTCTCCTTTAAGTCCCACGAATACGCGGCCGATCAGTCACGGCTAATCAGAGCCGTCGATCAGTAGATGGGCCTCGGCCTGCGGACGATCTATACTGAAAGTCCGTATGATCGGTTCAATCGTCCTGCCGCCCCAGAACCCCGAGACTCAGAGATCCGAGACTCAGAGATTTGGGACGCCGCCCTTGCAACTAGGTCTGGGACCGAGTCAGCGTATGGACCCGCTCTCCGAGGTTCTTGCCCTGATGAAGCCGCAGGTTTACGTCTCCGGCGGCTTTGCGGTGCTGGGCGACATGGCCATCCACTTTCCAAAGCATCAGGGAATCAAGTGCTACGCCATGCTCGCCGGCCAGTGCTGGTTGGCCGTCGAAGGTGTGCCCGAGCCGGTGCTGCTCCACGCCGGGGACTGCTTTCTGCTCCCGCGTGGACTTCCGTTCCGGCTCGCCACCGACCTCTCACTCGAACCGGTTCACTATACCGTCGCTCGCGCCCGGCTCGGCGTAAAGAACGAAGCCCCGGGAGTCACCGAAGGCGCGCGGTACATTGCAGGAGGCCACTTCGCCCTGACCGGCGGCCACGCCGAGATGCTCCTGCACTCGCTGCCGCCCATCGTCCATATCCGCCGCGAGTCGGACAAGGCGGCCATGCGTTGGTCGCTCGAGCGCATGCGCGAGGAGCTCCGCGACCCACAACCCGGCGGTTCGCTGATTGCGCAGCAGCTCGCCTACATGATGCTCATCCAGGCCCTGCGCTTGCACTTGGCTGACGCCGCCAACGTTGGTCGCGGCTGGCTTTCTGCGCTGTCTGACAAGCACATGAGCATCGCCATCGCCAGCATGCACAACGACCCAGGATATCCCTGGACGCTGCGGTCGCTGGCCGAACGCGTCGGCATGTCGCGCTCGGTCTTCTCCCAGCGCTTCCGCGAGACCGTCGGCGCCACGCCCATGGAGTACCTCACCCGCTGGCGCATGCTTCTGGCTGCCGACCGCCTGAAGAACTCCTCTGACGGCCTCTCCGCCATCGCGCAGTCGCTCGGCTACGAATCCGAGAGCGCCTTCGGTAAAGCCTTCCGCCGCGTCATGGGCTGCTCTCCAAGGCAGTACACCAGGTCTACCACGCCGTACGCCATTCCTGTGAAGCACGGCGCTGAAGATCACGAGCAAGAACTTGTTGTAACCGGGTAGTACTAATTCCGACAATGAACGCGTAGTCGGCCACTGGTAGACCCCCCAGCCCAACACTATACCACATTCTGCGTGTAACACGCAGAAGTGCGTGGTATCCTAATGGAACGGAGGAGACCATGGAAGCCGTTACGAGCCACCAGAATTTAGTCGTTTGGGCCGACCCGAGTGTGCTTGCCGAGGCGAAGAACACTTTTTCGACATACGAAGCTACAGTTCGACCGATTCCAAGAACGTGCCGTTCACAGGATCTGCCCAAAATGCGGGTATCGATCATTTACCTAGGACACGCTGAACCTCAAAAGGATCACGCCTCTTTCCTGGAATGCTTTAAGAGTCCTAAAGTTGAATTCTTGCTTTTCTATATGCCGCACCATTCATCACATCTCGCTTTTCGATGGGGCCAAATGGTGGGAAAGGATTGTTTAGAAAAGACGGACTGGGCTTTCAATTGGCAACACGTTAAACAGATTCTCCGCGCAAGAAATGTTCTCGCCCATGTCAAATCACATGAAATCAATGACTTCGATTTAGCCGCGGCGCGAAAGCGACTCGGTCTGACGCAAGAACAGATGGCAAAAGCGCTCAAGGTTGCGCCAAGAACCGTTCAGAACTGGGAGAGTGGTATCGGTACGAGCCAAATGCCGAAAAAGACAGAAGACTTGAGGGAGCTTTTGTCGTTGATGGACGAGTTTGTCATCGCTCCAAAGGAACAAGAATGGCTGGAAACGCCGCTATCTGCGATCCAAAACAGAAAGCCAATTCAAGCAGTGGCCGAGGGCAAGACGCGAGATTTGATTGTTGAATTCTTGCGACTCAGAGAAGGGCAACCCGTTTGACCTTTAACCGGCATGAGCTTGACGCAATCGCGGCCTGGGTCCAAAAAGTTCAGCCGCGCAGCGGCGTCTTCTACCGCAGCGTTAGCTATCAATACATGGACCCCGAAACAGTACTTGAAGGCAAAGGCGCAATGCTCTACGGAGGTCGCTTCGCCTCAGTCGGAACTGTCGCTGTTTACCTTGCCGAATCCGATGCAGTTGCGTCTCACGAAGTCACCGCAAGAAAGGCAAGGCTCGGCGGTGCAGCACAGATTTCGCTCGACAAGTATCCGCGTATAGTCTTTACCGTTGAGTTCACGTTGCAAAAGGTCGTCGATCTTACGATGAAGCCTCCGGCCAGGGGTATGGCGCCGATCCGGACAAATGTCTTGCCATCGATGACATCACTTGGTCACAGCAATTGGGCGATCTTCTCGTGAAAAGTGGCGTCGATGGCCTACTGTTCCCGAGTGCCATCGGCAGTGGGTTAAATCTGATTGTCTACAACCAATGCTGTGCCCCCGATGCCTTACGTCTCCGAAACAAGAAGGAGCTTCTGGCGAGGCTGAAAAAGATTGCGACTGCGGTACCTTAATAGTCCGCTAGGCGCTTCTAGCGCGGAGCGGGCGCATGCGTGGCATCGCGAAGTAGAAAATCCGGCGGAGCGCAGCGGAGGACCTGCTGTTTCTCCTTTGCCCGTAGAGTTCTCTGCATCAGAGCGTCACATCACTTCCGGGACAGTGATTCCCAACCACGCCAGCGAACGCACCAGCGCGCGCTCGGCTATCGCTGCAGTGGCCAGCAGAAATTGCCTGCGCTGGGGATCTTCCTCCGTGAGGATGTGGTGACGGTGATAGAAATTGTTGAAAAGCTGCGCCAGCTGGAAAGCATGCCGGGCGAGATACGCGGGCTCGGCAGCCGCAATGCACTGCTCCAGCAACAGGCTGAGCCTTGAAGACATGATCCACAGCTCCCAAAGGCCGGCGGCGTCTTCGCCCTCCAGGTAGTCTCCGAGGTTCACATCGACCAGCGAGGCCTCCGGGGTCGTGCCCGCCTTGCGAAAAATATTGCGCGCCCGCACGATCGCGTATTGCACGTAAGGTCCGGTCTCGCCTTCGAAGCTGAGCGCCTCCTTAAAATCAAAGGCGATGACCGTGTTGCGGGTGAATTTGAGCATGAAGTACCGCAACGCCCCGACCGCAATCTGGTGGGCAATGCCTTGCCTTTCTTCCTGACTGCGCTGGGGATGCCGGCTGTCGACCTCTTCCTTCGCCGCCTCCGTGAGCTTGTCCAGCAGCGCGTCGGCTTTCACCCCAAAACCCTTGCGCCCGGAGACCTCGATGAAAGGGCGTCCCCGGTCTTCTTCTGAAATCTGATAGCCCAGCTCGAGTGCACATCGCGGCGTCAACGCAACCATTTCGTAGGAAAAGTGGACGTAGTGGGCCGCAGCTTCGGTATATCCAAGCCCGCGCAGAGCTTCAATCACGTTTGCCTGGGGGTCGGCCTGGCGGCTGTCGATGACGTTGTAGATGGCCTGCGCACCTCCGAAATCAGGATGGTGAGGCTCACCCACTTCGGTCGAGATCCAGCACATGTGATCGTTGTAGGCAAAGAAGGGCGCGTAGCCGAAGTCTCGACCCAGCAAGCCAAACTTCCACAAGTGATAGGCGATGTCCTTCCCCACATAGGTCACGGTTCCGTTGGAACGGACGATCACCTTGGCATCGTCATCGACACTGTCTTCTGTGGGCGCCGCAGCAGTCGAGGCGCGCCGCATGACCCAGCAGCCTTGGTTCTTGCCCTCGGTTTCCAGATAGAGGACACCCCTGGCTTTCAACTGGGCAAAAGCGAGATCCCAAAACTTGAGATGGAGGATCTCGCTTTCGCGGGGCAGAAAATCATATTCAATGCCCAGCCGTAGCATCGTCTCAAGATGCCGGCGCAACACCGCGGTGGAGAGCCGGTCGGCAATTTCCGCAGTCTCGTTGCCGCCGGCCTCGATGGCATGCAGGGTATCAAGACGGATTTTCTTCCGCTCCTGCGCCTCCGGGTCCGGAGCCTCATACCATTGCGAGACCCGCGCGTAAAGGTCCCAGCAGTAGTCGTCAATCCGTTCCCCTCGCGCCTTGAGGTCGACCAGCAACCGCTTGACGCCGGCGAGATCGTACCCTTCAAAGTGAGTCAGGCCGACCACCACATCTGCGACCTGAACACCGGTGTTGTCAATGTAGTTCTGTACGTCTACGCGCTGCCCGGCGGCACGCAACAGGCGAACAAAGGTGTCGCCCAGGATCGCATTACGCAAATGACCGATGTGCGCGGACTTGTTGGGATTGATGCTAGTGTGCTCAACGAGCGAATGAAGATGGCTCTGGTCGTCATGGAAATCGGCGGAGTCATCGTCGCGTGCGATTTGTTGCGCCGCCGCCTGGCGGTCAAGCTTGCCGTTGATATAACCGGCGCCGGCCACAGCAAACGACGTGAAGCCCTGCAATGGCATCAGGTCCGCAACCAGTTCCCCGGCGATATCGCGCGGCGACCGTTTCAGACGGCGGGCCAGCTCGAAGGCCACCGGCAACGCGTACTCACCCATCTCCAGATCGGGCGGCTGCTCGATGGCGATCTGCGGGAGTTCAACCTGGTATTTGGCCTGAAGAACCGAGCGGAGGCGCTCGCGAAGAAGTCTCTGCTGTTTGCGATACACGCAAAACCCCTGATTTTCTTGCCGATTCTAGCAGACGGCTGGTCCTGTTAAGATTGAGAGACTGCCCTGCCCATGTCCGATACCCCCAGCTTTTACATCACCACTCCGATCTATTACGTGAATGCCCGGCCGCACATCGGCCACGCTTACACCACGATTGTGGCCGACGCCATTGCGCGGCGCAAACGAGCCCTGGGCTTTGATACCTGGCTTTTGACTGGAACCGACGAGCACGGGCAGAAAATCGAGCGCTCCGCCCGGGCGGCGGGACAAACGCCACAGGAATTCGCCACCGCAGTTTCCGGCCAGTTCCGCGCTCTATGGGACCGCATGGGGCTTAGCTACGACGATTACATACGCACGACGGAGGAGCGCCACCGCAAAGGGGTACAGAAGCTCTGGACGGTATTGCAGGAGCGCGGCTTCATCTATAAGGGCAGCTACACCGGACAGTACTGCGTATCCGACGAGCTTTATGTCGATGCGCCGCCCGGTTCGCCCTGCCCTGACTGCGGCCGAATCACCGAAACGGTGAGCGAGGAAAACTACTTCTTCAAGCTCTCTGCCTTCGAACGCAAGCTGTTGGAACTATACGAACAACATCCGGAGTTCATCCGGCCCGAGGCAAGTCGCAACGAAGTGATTTCCTTCGTGCGCAGTGGGTTGAAGGATTTGTCCGTAAGCCGCACCAGTTTCGATTGGGGCATTCCGGTGCCCGATGATCCAAAGCATGTGATCTATGTGTGGATGGACGCGCTGGCCAACTACATTACGGCCCTCGGTTACGGCAGCGACCGGCCCGAAGACCAGCAGCGCTTCGCGCGCTTCTGGCCCGCGAGCCTGCAGCTGGTGGGCAAAGAGATCGTGCGCTTCCACTGCATCTATTGGCCCGCCTTTCTCATGGCCGCAGACCTTCCGTTGCCCAGGGCGGTTGCAGCCAATGGATGGCTGCTTTTTGAGCAGAGCAAGATGTCCAAGTCGCGGGGAAATGTGGTGCGCGCGGAGACCATTCTGGCCACCCTTGGCGTCGACGCCCTGCGCTACTTCCTGATGCGCGAAGTTGTCTTCGGTCAGGACGGCAGCTTTTCCTTTGACGCCCTGGTGCAGCGTTACAACGCGGATCTGGCCAACGGCTACGGCAACCTGACCAGCCGTATCCTGGCCATGATCACCCAGTATTTCGGTGGAGTGGTGCCGGCGGGAGAATCCGACCCCCGGGTGGTGGCTGCCGCCGAGACGGCGTCGCAGCAATTCGCCGGGCACTTTGATGCTCTGGACTTTTCCCGTGCCCTGGAGTCTCTCTGGGCCCTGGTCGCGGTGGTTGACGGCTACATCACCGAAAAGGCTCCCTGGAAGCTGGGGACCGTGGAAGACGGAGCAATCCGTAGGGCGTCGATTCTGTACACCTGCGCCGAAGCGCTTCGTATCATTACCGCTCTGGCGTATCCTGTGCTGCCCGAGGCCACGGCCAGGATATGGGCCCAGCTCGGGCTGGGCGATCTCGCCCAGGCAGACCTCAAAGACGTGCGTTGGGGGCAATTGACGCCAGGCACCAAACTCGGGCAACCGGGCCCCATCTTTCCCCGGGCAGAAAAGGACACGGTGAAGCGCATGCAGGAACTGGAAACCAACAACACTGGCGAGAGCGTGGATGCAGAACCGGGACCAGCCCCCCGGCCCACTCCTGCGGACCAATCCGCAGCCGTTGCTGCCTCACAGACAACGAACGCAGTCCTGGCCAAAACACCGGCAGCGTTGACGCCGGCGGCGTCCGTGGGAACCTCCTCTCCAGAGGCCCCGCCGGCCGTCCGGCCCGCGACCATCACCATCGACGATTTTGCCAAGGTCGAGTTGCGCGTGGGACAGGTGCAGGTAGCTGAGCCCGTCAAGGGAGCAGACCGGCTCTTACGGCTGGAAGTCAACCTGGGGGATGAAGTGCGGCAGATTGTCGCCGGCATTGCCGGGGCCTATGAGCCGGATAAGCTCATAGGGCGCAAGGTGGTGATTGTGGCCAACCTGCAGCCCAGAAAGTTGCGCGGTCTGGAATCGAATGGAATGATCGTTGCGGCATCTGTGGGAGAAAAAGGCAAGCCCGTCCTTGCCGGCTTTCTGGAAGACGTCGAAATAGGCGCACGGCTCAAATAAACTGCTCTCTAAGCAAGAAGGAGTGGTGCTGGTCGACTCACACGCACATCTTGACAGCCCGAGGTACGATGCCGATCGGGATGAGCTGCTGCAGCGGGCCTGGCAACAGGGTGTGCGTACCGTCTTGTCCATTGGCATCGGAGACGGCCCGGACACCATGCAGCAGGCGCTGGAATTGAGCCGCCGCTACGCCGGCAAGCCGGGGATACCCCGCATCCTGGCCACGGCGGGCGTCCACCCCCATGAGGCCCAGCTCGCGGATCCGGCAGCTCTCCATAAACTAGACGGTTTGCTTGTCAACCCGGACGTGCTTGCCGTGGGCGAGATCGGTCTCGATTATTATTATGACCACTCGCCGCGGGAGCTACAGAAGCAGGCTTTCGCGCAGCAAATGGAGATTGCCGCGGCCCGGCATAGGCCCATCATTATCCATTGCCGGCCCTCCGAGGGCAGCACCAACGCATGGGACGATACGCTGGAGATGATTGAAACCAACTGGGCGGGGACCAATCTGGGCGGAATTCTGCACTGTTTTACCGGCGAATGGGAGCATGCCAGGCGGGCGATGGACTGCGGATTCCTGATCTCCTTTGCCGGCAATGTCACCTTTCCCCGGGCTGACAACATCAGACAGGTAGCAGCCAGAGTGCCGTTGGACCGGATGCTGATTGAGACCGATGCCCCGTTTCTTGCCCCATCGCCCTATCGCGGCAAGCGTAACGAGCCGGCATGGGTGGGCCGGGTGGCAGACAAGCTGGGGGAAGTGTGCGGCGTTACGGCAGAGCGGGTCGCTTCCAGCACCGCCAACAACTTCTTCCGTTTTTTTGGTGTAACAGCGGACGCGGATTCGTAGGTCTTGGTAGGTCGGGGGTCGGCAACAGCGTTTGCGCTCATAATCGAGGAGGCAGCACCATGGCGGCGGACAACTCGTTCGATGTAACCAGTAAGGTCGATGTCCAGGAAGTACGCAATGCGATGGACCAGGCCATTAAGGAAGTGCGGACTCGCTTCGATCTCAAAGACTCCCACTCCGAAATCAAGCTGCTCGAGGGCGACGAAACCATCGAGCTGGCCTCGTCGGACCAGTACAAACTCAAGGCGGTCACGGAGATTCTGCAGCAAAAGTTTGTTAAGCGCGGGGTGTCGCTGAAGTCTCTCGAATACGGCAAGATCGAACCGGCCTCGGGCTCCAGCGTTCGGCAGAAGATTACACTGCAGCAGGGCATACCCGGAGATAAGGCCAAGGAGATCGTTAAGCTGGTCAAGGAATCCAAGAAAAAGGTGCAGGCTTCCATTCAGGGTGATACGGTCCGCATAACGGGCAAGGATCGCGATACCCTACAAGAGACGATTGCACTGCTCAGGGGTCATGACTTCGGGATTGACATGCAGTTCACCAATTACCGGTCGAACTAGCGAGGGTGAAGCACGGTTTTGTCTGATTTTCGGCCCTGTAGAGAACGAGCACCTGGAGAGTGAGTGAGCACACAAGCGATAGCGACGGCAAAGGAAGTCTTCGACCTGCTACGCGACGACTTGAGCGCCATAGAGAAAGAGCTGGTGCGCGACGCCGTTTCCAATGTGGGAGCCATCACCGACATCGCCGACCACCTGCGTGAAGGCGGGGGCAAGCGGATCCGCCCTTCCCTGCTGCTGCTGGCGGCCAAATCGCTGGGTCACGACGGCCACGGCATGGTGCGGTTGGGCGCCGTGGTGGAAATGGTGCATACGGCAACCCTGGTGCACGACGACATTATCGACGGGGCCGACACCCGTCGCGGCCGGCCTTCCGCCAATACTACCTGGGGCAACTCAAAATGTGTGCTGGCCGGCGACTGGCTCTATATGCAGGCCTTTCACATCGCCCTGCAAGAACGCAAGTTCAAGGTGCTCGACCTGTTGATCGGTCTGACCCAGCAAATGGTCGAGGGCGAATTCGTGCAGATGGAAAAGCTGGGCCGGATGGTGGGCGAAGCCGAGTACTACGATCTGATCTACCGCAAGACCGCCTGCCTGTTCGACGTCTCCATGCGCCTGGGTGCGGTATTGGCAGGAGCATCCGAAGAAACAGAAGAGCAGATGGGGGAGTACGGCCGTAACCTGGGTATCGCCTTCCAGATCGTGGATGACGTGCTGGACCTGACCGCCACGGAGCAGGTACTCGGTAAGCCGGTGGCCAGCGATCTGCGCGAGGGTAAAACCACCCTGGCCATTGTCCACGCAATGGAGCACGGGACGGCGCACGAGCACGAGGCGATCGGCAAGGTACTCGACGATCTCAGCTTCGAGCGAACCAGCCACCAGGAAGTGCTCAAGATCCTCGACCGCCATGGATCGGTGCAATACGCTCTCAACTCCGCCTTTCAATACGCCGAAGTTGCCCGCGCGGCCATCGCCGGGCTACCTGATTCCGACTACAAGCGGGCTCTGCTGTGGATGCCGGACTTCGTCGTCGCCCGCGATAAGTAACCGTCTATGTCCGAACAGGAAAAGCCGGCCACCGTCCCTATACGCGTGCTGGTTGCCAAGCCAGGCCTGGACGGTCACGATAGGGGCGCCAAGGTCATCGCCCGGGCCCTGCGCGATGCCGGCATGGAAGTGATCTACACCGGTCTGCGGCAAACTCCGGAAATGATCGTCAACGCCGCTCTGCAGGAGGATGTCGACTGTATCGGCCTCAGCATCCTCTCCGGTGCGCACAATGTCATTGTTCCCCGTGTCCTCACCCTGCTCAAGGAGCGGGGCGCGACGGATATTCTGGTAGTGTTGGGCGGGACCATCCCCGGGCACGACATCGCTGCCCTGAAGGCGCAAGGGGTGGCGGAGGTCTTCGGACCCGGCACGAGCCTCGAAAGTACTGTCGCATTCATCCGCACCCGAGTTAAGCCGCGCGGCCTTCCCCTATACTGAGCCCATGGCAGCACCCGGATGGCGCCGGAAGTTCGCTGTTTTCCTACCCTCAGTTCTGGTTATCCTGCTGGTTCTCGGCGAGGGGACGCAACGATTCTCCATTCAAAACACGGCCGGCTATGTGGCGCCGTTCTGGTTCCGTAACTTCGGATCGCTGCCTTACCAGCGCTATTGGGAGTTCGTCGAGGCTCTGCGTAAGCTGGGCCATTTGATCGGTTATGGCCTGGCCGGCCTGGCGTTTTTTGCCACCTCGTATTGGTGGCTCAGCCGGCGGCCATCTCCACTGGGCGGTTGGGCATCTAAGAACCGTGCTGCCGGCTGGGCGCTGGTTTTGACCATGCTGCTGAGCTCCGCCGATGAGCTCCACCAAAGATATGTTCCCCAACGGACAAGCACGATTACAGATGTTGGTTTTGACGTCTGCGGAGGGTATTTTGCCCTCATGATTCTCTTCGCCGCCTTACGTCTCAAAGAGCGCACGATCGCCTCGCGATCCGCGTCCAAAGCACCGCAACAAGCTGCAGTCTAAAATTTTCCTATTCGCCATCGTGTCTGTGACAGTTGAGGAGCGGCGACAAGGGGCTCCTCGCCTATGTGCCACCATGTTTATTACATGCTCTCTAAAAAACAGCCAAATCATCACAGTGGCGGATTTAAGCCCGGGCCTAATCCACAGGTTATCCACATTGTGGATAAAAAAGTAACTTACTGACGGGGGTTCCTTGATTTAAGCCGGCCGGGCCCGCCTGATCAGGGCGTAACCCACCCCATTCAAGGCCAAAACCACCAGCCCGGCGAACAGAAAGCCGGGGGTCTGCAGCCGGAAGCCAAACCAGGCCAGCCAGCAGGTGAGCAGGTGAAGCAGAAGGAATCCCCCGGCACGGAGACCGCGGAGGTCATAGGTCGTAGAGAGAAACCAGGGCAGGACGACCAGGTAGAAGGGCCACCCGTACTCGACCAGGCGATCGGCGCTGGCGCCGAGCAGCGGGGTCATCAGAATGCTGATGACCCCGTAGACGATCGAAAAGCGAAAGACGATGAGTTCTCCCGGGAGGTGTTTATCCGCCGGAACGGCGGGCGAAACCATCTTCCGCCACAGGGCCAGCGCGAGCGCGGGCCCGATCCCGAAGATGCCAAACCAAGCCAGCAGAAGGCGCGAGGGTCCCCATAGGGATGGCTGACACATTCCGATGGCTCGAATCGCGCCGAGATGGTAACCGGGAGGGATCGTCTTGACCCAGACAGGGCTGCACTCCGGCAGCGTATTGCTCCAGAGCGGGAGCCCGAGAACATTCTTGAAGAAGCTCCAGACCAGCTTGCCCAGGATATAGGCCCCGCCGCTCATGCCGTGGACGCTGGCAGGTCCGCCCTGGGCGTAGTGCCGGCTGACCAGGCCAGCGCATAACAGAGCCAGCACCCCAATCAGCGCGGACTGCAGCCGGATCCGCCGCCAACAGGCAAAAATCAGGCAGATCGCCACCAGGAGCGTCGACTCGCGCGCCAGGTAGGCAGGAAAAAGCAGGAGCAAGGCCAATCCGGTATGTCCGAAGAGCAGGCATAGCAGAATGGCTGCCAGGATGGCGGCATGCAGCGGGTCGGGCAGGTAGTAATCGTGGAAGATATCGACCCAGAAGGGCATGAGGAAGATGGCAGCGAAGATGATCGTGGGGGCCTGCCAGGACCACAGCAGCCCAGCAACCAGCGCGAGCAGCGCGATCAGGCAGACGATGCCCAGCACCAGGAAACCGGAATCGACGCCGAGGCCGGTAAAGCGGCCCAGCCAGCCGGCAATGGCCGGACCCAGGATGCGCGCGGAAAAAGGTGCGGGCACGGCACCCCGCTGGCCCAGCGCCAGCAGGCGATACTGTCCGGCATCGGGCGCGTAGAAGGCTCCCGGTAGACCGAGCAGGATGGCAAAGCACAGGCAGCCGGCCGGAAGAAGCAAGGAGAGTTTGCGGTTAGACAAGAAATTGCTCGAGGACGTCTGCATACTTCCGGGGCAGAGGCACCTTATGCAATGACCGGTTTACGGTGACGTGGGTCGTCTCCCCTTCTGCGAGCAGTCTGGCGGATCCGTTTTCCGGGCGCAGCAGGCGATAGCCGAATTTGATCACCGAGCGGCGCATGGCCAGCACGGTGGTCTCGAGCAGCAGTTCGTCGTCGTAGTGCGCTGGAGATTTGTAGCGGCAATTAGCGGCGACGACCGGGATGTGGCAATCGTCGTCGATCTCCATTTGCTTGTACTGGAAGCCGAGCTGGCGCAGGAGCTCAACCCGGCCAAGCTCAAACCAGATGAAGAAGTTGGCGTAGTAGACGACTCCCATCTGATCGGTTTCGGCATAACGCACGCGGATTCGGGTCTGGGAAACTGGCATGGGTGAAGATCAGTGTAGCGAACGCCCCACCCAATGGGCGGACGGAAAAGCTCAGGAGGCAAGAGTCGGTGTGAGTCCCGAAGGAACGCCTGAAGTAGCGGAGGACCCACGCGGTTTTCTGGTAGTCACCGCTCTGATGCTTCGTATCAGTGCACGACTTTACAGGCTGCGGAAAAAGTCGTGCCCTGATACAAAACCAAAAACACAGCATCCAAAGAACGCTTATCTTGTCATCGAGCAGGCGCCGCACAAGGCGTCCGCAGAGCAACGACTTACGGCTTGAGCTTGCTAAACACCTGCAGCTTCGAGATGTCATTAAACATGACAAACGCCGCGAAGATCAGCAGCACCACGAACGCCGCCTGGTAGATCCGCTCCTTGAACTCCTGGTTCAGATCGCGGCGCATCACTTCTTCAATCAGCAACAACACGATCACCCCGCCGTCCAAAATCGGGATGGGCAGAAGATTGAAGATCCCCAGGTTGAGACTGATGATGGACATGAGGCCGATAATCGGCTGCCACCCGGGTTGCTCGACGGCGAGGCCGGTTTCCCGGGCAATCCCAATCGGCCCACTCAGGTCCTGCACGGCGAAGCGCCGGGTGACCATGCGGTGGAGAACTTCGAGGATCAGACCGGAATAGCGCAGGTTGAAATGAACCGACTGTTTCAAGGCCGCGGGCAGCGGAAGCTGCTGGATCTTGAAAGGCGGTAGGTTGGGAGCAAAACCAATGCGGTAGAGTCTATGCCTGTCGGTATCCGCCATGACGGGCTGTAAGGAAATCTGAAAGGTCTTGCCGTCGCGCAGCACGGTCAGCTGGATGGGCCGGCCGTTGTCCTGTTGCAGAAAGGCGAGCATGGCGTCCGAGGAGTGGAGCGTAAGCCCATCGACGGAAAGAATCTGGTCGCCAGGCTTCATGCCGGCCTTGGCTGCCGGCATGCCGGGTTCGATCTGGCGGATGCGTACGGGGTCTTCCTGCATCCGGGGCACGAAACCAATGGTGTCAAAGTCGAACTCGTCCGATCCGCGAGGACTGGGAATCATCATCTCAGTGCTGACCGTCTGCCCATCGCGTTTGACGTCAACCGGAATGATCTGGCCCACGTTCATGGCAGCGCGGATCGACACCTGCTCCCAGGTCGGATTTTCGACATTGTCGAAGCGGGTCATGAGGTCTCCCGCCTTGAGACCGGCAGCGGCGGCGGCAGTGTGATCGGAAACGAAGTCGATGCTCGCCGCTTGGGAGCGGAAAGCTTCCACCTCGTTATGCATCATGTAAAAGCCGGTCATGAGCGCCAGCGCGAGCAGGAAGTTCGACACCGGACCAGCCAGGCCGATCAGAATACGTTGCCAGCGCGGATGGGCGTTGAACTCGGCCGGGTCGCCGGTGGACACTTCGCCCGGAGATTCCCCCGACATTTTGACGTAGCCGCCGAGAGGCAGGAGGCTGAGCCGGTAATCGGTGTCCCCGCGGCGAAAGCCGAAAAGACGTTTGCCGAAGCCGACGGAGAAGACTTCCACCCGCACGCCGCACAACTTGGCGACGGCGAAGTGGCCAAACTCATGCACCAGTACCATGATGCCGAGCACAACAAGCATGGAAACTGTGCTGGTTAAGAAAAATGACATAGCAATCCGCTCATTTGCCTCTCTGCCGGATCCAGCCGGGCGAAAACCGAGCTACCGGATTATTGACTGGAATGAACCGCCTACGGTGAGCACGCGTCTTTCTGGCCCCAAACGCCCGCAGCAAACACAAGTTCAGCGCAGCGCAGGCGAAAACCCCGCTACCACGCGGTGGGCTACCCGCCGTGCTTCCTCATCCAGCTGAAGCACTTCCTGGATAGTCTCAGGATGCCTCGGCGCCGTCACCTCGAGAACTGCCTCAATTGTACGCGGGATGGCAGTAAAAGGAATGGTGCCTTCGAGGAATGCGCCCACCGCCACTTCATCCGCCGCATTGAGGGCGATACAGGCAGCGCCGCCGGCTTCGGCCGCCTGGTAGGCCAGGCGAAGACAGGGAAACCGCGCAAAATCGGGGGGCTCAAAGCTCAACTGGCCGAGTGTTGCCATGTCAAAGGTCAGCTCGCTGCCCACCCGATCTGGAAAACTCATGGCGTACAGAATCGGCAGCCGCATGTCGGTTACGGAGATCTGCGCCAGGATGCTGCCGTCCACGAACTCCACCAACGAATGTACGGCGGATTGCGGGTGTACGGTCACCCGGACTGCCGAGGGAGGCAGATCAAATAGGCGGCAGGCTTCAATGATTTCAAGGCCTTTGTTGAGCAGGGTGGCCGAATCGATGGTAACCCGCCGGCCCATAATCCAGGTAGGGTGGCGCAGGGCCTGCTCCACCGTTACGTACTGAAACTGGTCCGCTGGAAGCTGGCGGAAGGGGCCGCCGGAGGCGGTCAGCCAGATGCGGCGAACTTCCTGTGCAGATCCTCCCCGCAGGCACTGATGGATGGCGTTGTGCTCAGAATCAATGGGCAGCACGGGCACGTTGCCGCGCCGAGCCAGCCGGATGAGGATCTCTCCGGCGGCAACCATGGCTTCCTTGTTGGCCAGGCCAACGGGTTTCCCCGCCGCCACTGCGGCATAGGTAGCTTCGAGTCCCGCCAGGCCGACAATCGCCGAGACCACGAAATCCACCTGGGATAGTGTCGCGGCTCGCACCGTTCCGGCGCTGCCGTAAACCACCTCGATTCCGGCGAGGCCTGCAGCGTTCAGCCGCGACTCTAATTCGCCGGCCAGCTGTTCCGTGGCCACCGAGACCACCAGCGGGCGCCATCGCCGGCATTGCGCGAATGCCAGATCCACATTTCTGCCCACGGCTAGCGACGCCACCGCGAACCGCTCTGGATAACGCTCAATGATGGAGAGAGTGCTGGTCCCGATGGAACCGGTAGAACCGAGGATGCAGATGTGCTTCAACGCAAGCTAGCCCGCTCAAAAAACTGTTGAATCCATTGAGCGTACCACAGGGCGGGAGCGGCCAGCAGCAGGGCATCGATGCGATCCAGAACGCCGCCGTGGCCCGGAAGCATGACGCCCGAATCCTTCACCCCGGCGCCGCGCTTGATCGCGGACTCAACCAGATCGCCCACCTGGGCGAAGAGATTCAGCACCACCGCCAGCCCCAGCCAGCGAGCCAGCGGACCAGCGTAGTGGAGCATACCGGCCGGCTGAACGCGGGCCAGGTTGACCAGCGCGGTGGCGATGAGCAGGCTCGCGACGAGCGAAGCCGCAGTTCCCTGCCAGCTTTTATTGGGGCTGATTCGCGGCGACAGTTTAGTGCGGCCGAAGGTGCGGCCGATGTAGAGGGCGGCGGTGTCGCCGGTCCACACGATGCAGCACAGTAAGACCACCAGCGACGGGCCATCCGGCTGAGCCCACACCATGGGCACGGTTGCCATGCCCAAACCGCAATAGAGCAGACCGAAAATCGAAAAAGCAGTATCCGGCAGAACCCGCTCCAGTGGCGATCGAAAGCTGCACACCACCAGCAGCGCCAGGCTACTGAGGCCGATTGCCGGCAGCACCAGCGACAGGTTGAAGAATGTGGCGGCAAAGAGGACCGCGATGGCTACCAGAACCAGCAGGCGTGGTATCCGCGATCCGTGGGAATCGGCGATGGAGAGGTACTCCCAGGTAGCGAGCTCTGCGACCAACGCCGTCGCGACGATGACCAACAGAAACCCACCCTTCAGCAGAAGCAGCAGAACCAGAGGAACAAGGACGGCTGCCGTGATGACCCGTTTCATAAGTTAGATGGAGTCTCTACATTTCAGGGAGGAAGGATAAGACATTTTGAACAAGAGAAGCTCCTTTGGATGCCGTGGTTGGCTTTGTATCAGGACACGACTTTAGTCGGGCCATAAAGGACTGAAAAAGAATTGGGCTTCAGCCCCTGGCTGCACCTGCGTGGAAAAAAAAGAGCGCAGGGGCTAAAGCCCAGATCTTTATAGGACCTAAACGGCCCGACTAAAGTCGTGCCCTGATACAAAGCATTACAGTTGTGACTACCAGAAAACTCGCGCATTTTGCAGATTTTGGATCTATCCACCCGCTTTGAAATGTAGAAACTTTACGATTTAGAGAAGCATACACGGTCACTTCTCGTGAGCATCCACACGCGCCCTTGCTATCATCAAGCTTAAGCTGCATGGAGGAATACTTTGATTGAGATTGGTGCCATCGAAGCAAAAGACAAATTCAGCAGGTTGCTCGATCGTGTGCAGCTCGGGGAAGAAATCGTCATCACCCGGCGCGGGAGGCCCGTCGCTAAACTCGTTCCTGATACTGGCGCAGTTGCAGGCAGCCAACGCATCCGCGCCCGGACGGCCGAACCCCAGCCAGTGCCACCCGTAACAAGTAACTCCCACTGAGCGCTATAGCCACAGTTCAGGTTTGGATCACTCCGGGATTGAACTTCTCAACCTCGGGATTGAGGGCCACCGCCTTCAGCGCCGTTAGCAGCACGTCCCGCGTCTTTGCCGGATCGATGATCGCATCCACCCACAACCGGGCAGCGGCGTAACGGCAATCCGTCTGCTCGTCGTAGCTTGCCTTAATCGAGGCAAAGACCTGGCTCTTCTCCTCCTCGCTCAGCTGCTTGCCGCCGCGTTCTAACTGGCGGATCTTTATCTCCACCAGCGTGCTCGCTGCGGAAGCCCCGCTCATCACCGCGTACCGGGCGGTGGGCCAGGCAAACAGGAATCGCGGATCGTATGCCTTGCCGCACATGGCGTAGTGGCCGGCGCCAAACGAACCGCCGAGGATCACCGTGATCTTGGGCACGGTGGAATTAGACACTGCCGAAACCATCTGCGCGCCGGCGCGGATAATACCGCTCCACTCCGCATCGCGACCCACCATGAAGCCGTTCACGTCATGCAGGAAGATGAGCGGAATCAGGTTCTGATTGCAGTCCATAATGAAGCGTGCCGCCTTTTCCGCGCTCTCGGCATAAATCACGCCCCCGAACTCAACCCTCTTTTCCCCCGTCTGGCTGGTATGCGTCTGGTGCGTCTTCTGGTTGGCGACGATCCCTACCGCGAAGCCTCCGATCCGGCCATATCCGCAAAGGACTGTCTTGCCGTAATCCGCCTTATATTCGTCGAATTGCGAACGGTCGACCAACCGGGCAATCACCTCGTGCATGTCGTAGCTGTTGCCTGCACCCTTTGCCGGATCGGGATCGAGCAGGGCATACAGTTCCTGCGGCCCGAACTTGGGCGCGTCCTGCTGCGGATCGTAGGCCGCCCGGTCGAAAGGCGCCCCGGCTCCATGGCCCAGCCTGGACACCAGAGATCGCAGCCGGGCCAGGCACAGGTGGTCATTGGGTTCCTTGAAATCCACGGTGCCGGAGATTTCGGCATGCATGGTGGCTCCGCCCAGCTCCTCGGCCGAATATTTTTGGCCGATCGCCGCCTGCACCAGGGCCGGTCCGGCCAGAAACAGACCGCTACCCTCGGTCATCAATACGTGGTCGGTCATGACCGGAAGATAGGCTCCCCCGGCTACGCACATGCCCATGATGGCCGTGATCTGCGGGATACCCCGGGCGCTCATCACGGCGTTGTTGCGGAAAATTCGCCCAAAATCGTCCTGGTCGGGGAATACGTCCTCTTGTAAGGGCAGGAAAACACCCGAGGAATCAACCAGATAAATGGTAGGAATCCGATTTTCCATGGCCATTGCCTGGGCCCGCAGGACCTTTTTGGCCGTCATGGGAAAGAATGCACCCGCTTTGACCGTGGCATCATTGGCAATAACCATCACCAGCCGCCCCGCGACCCACCCCAGGCCGGTCACTACTCCGGCGGCTGGCGCGCCACCCCACTCCTCATACATGCCGTAGGCGGCAAACAGGCCCAGTTCCAGGAACTCCTCGTGGGGATCGAGCAATAGGGACAGCCGTTCCCGGGCCGTTAACCGTTTTTTCGCATGCTGGGCTTCCATTGCTTTGGGACCGCCCCCCAGGCGGATTTCGTCCTCCTGCTGCCTTAGCGCCAGCAGTAGCGCCTCCAGTCCGGCCGTATTGGCGCGGCCCTTTTTGGTCTGCGGGTCAAGTCTGGAAGCGAGCTGGTTAGAGAACTGCGGAGGCGGCTCGGCCGCTGCTGGGGTAACGGGTTGGTCTGGGTTTGGGGCGGCCATAAGAAACTCGCCAGCATAGCATCTCAGCCGCTGCCGTGCTTGGACAACCAGCAAATCGCTTTGCCCAAAATGGGCTGGCCAACCACAATTTCCCCCTTTTCAACATCCCCCAAACGTGACATACTGCATCAGATTATCTTTCGGCCAACCCCGATGGCTGAAAGATGCCCAATCGAAAGAGAACCACCATGGCTAGCTTATTATCGAAACTGACTTCCTCCCGTTCCTGGCCCACTACCGACGCTACCGTTGACTCCTGTCAGTGGGTGCGACTCCACGACCACCTGGGAGGCATCGCGGGGCACTACCAGGTCAAGTTCACCTATCAGGCAGGTGGACAGGTGAATCACGGGGATTTCTGTCATCACGGGGCCCAACACATCGCGCCTTACACTCCAGGCGAGCGGTTGGCGGTTCAATATGACCCCAAAAAGCCTGCGCGCTATCACTTTAACGGCGCCGACTCGAACTACGAGAAGCTGGAGGCGATCCTGGTTATGACCGTTTTCGCCCTGCTTGCCGGCTACGTGCTCTACGCCTTCTAGACCCCCGCTCCCCCCAATCTCCATGTACCCACCGAAAGTGGGCGAAACCGTGCCGGTCGAAGAGGCTGCGGAAAGTCGCTCGCGGGTAGGTCCGGGCTTTAGAGCTGCGGAAAAAATCCTGAGGGGGTGAGCGTCGTTCCCTCAGCGGCTAAAGCCGCATGTTTTTGCAATAGTTTCGACGCTAAGGTCGTACCCTCAAAAACATGGGGTTTCGGCAGCCTGTAAAGCCCGGCCTACCCGAGAGCGACTTTTTCCGCAGCCTTTAGCCCTGGGGCTTTCATGCATTGCATTTCCGCAACAGCACACTAGGATGGTCTGGGCCACGAAAAGGCACTCGACAGTCATCCCAAATTAGAAACACGAAGCATGCAAACCCATCGCATTCTCCCCTTGGCTTTGATCCTCGGCTACAGCGCGTTCGCCCTGGGTCAAGCTCAGGTCACACCGCGGGAGAGCGTCTCTTCCGATGACATCAGCGTGGCGGAAGGTCTCCAGCTTCCGACCTACGGACATGTCTGGGCGCTCGACACCTGGAAGGGCGTACGCGAGCTAGTCCGGTTAAAGCCCCCGGACACAACCGCGGATGAACCCGGCTTCTCGCTCAAAGTGCGGCACACCATTGAATTCAAGGGTGAGGCAGCCACGGTTCGGGTGCACGATCCGGCGCCGCTCTTCTTCCTGCGCGGAGTCTCCGGCAATGACGATGGCCGCTCCGATCTGGTCGTAGTACGCCTGAGCATCGACGGGCCGCGGCGCGAAGTGACGAAAGATGGAATGGCTCAACTCAAGCAGCGGGCAAAGCATGAAGATACACAGTACCCGGATGTAATCGGCATCAAGCAGCAGCGCGTGGGCACTACCGACTGGTACCGGCTCTCCCTACTGCAGGTTCTCTCCCCAGGCGAGTATGCCCTGGTTCCGCTACCCTCCAGCCCCGGGTTTGCCGAGGGAGAGATTTTCGACTTCGCCATCGATCCTCAGGCGCCTGAAAACTCCGATCCTCTGCGCTCAGAACAATATCGCGGCGCCCAATGAATCACACACGCCAATAACACCAAAGTGGGACAGGGTTTCTCGTCCCATTCCCAATTCCGCGCCGGTCAAAGAGGAGCCAAAATTTGCGGCGGCTGCAAACGCAGCAATTGCGTGCGCACGCCTTCATTCATCTACCCACGCAGGAAAAATCCGAAAACGACGGCCTGCAGGTTCACTCCTTCGCTGATCGAAAAAAATAATCCTGGCGACCGGGCTCAGGCTGGGCTCGCCCATCGATAACGTAACAATAATAGTCACACTAAGAGGGGTTCGCGCCGGCTCGCATGAGCACCCAGATCGGGTAGCCTCCTGGTTCCGGCCAAAGTAGAAAAAATTACGGCAGAGGAGAGGAAGCCGCTACGCCGTTGAGACCCAGCACCTCCGCGTGGCTGCGCATGGCGGCGATGCAGAAGGCGATGTGGGCATCCAGTTCCAGGCCCAGTTCCTGCGCGCCGGAAATAATATCTTCGCGGTGTACACCGCGTGCGAAAGCCTTATCTTTCAGCTTCTTACGCACACTCGGCACGTCGACGTCGAAGATCGATTTGGTGGGTTTGACCAGCGCCACAGCGGTCAAAAAACCGGCTAATTCATCGCACGCAAAAAGCGCTTTGGCGAGGTGCGTTTTCCTCGCTACACCGGAGTACTGCGCGTGACCCATAATCGCCTCGCGTATCTCTTCCGGCCATCCTTGTTCCGCCAGAATTTTATTTCCGATGAAAGGGTGCTCTTCGGCGCTGGGATACTTTTCGTAATCGAAATCGTGCAGCAAACCGGTGATGCGATACGTCTCGCACAACGCGTTTGCATCTTCTCCGTTGAGCCCGCGACTGGCTGCCTGCTCCTCGCCATGAGCTCCCATGCAAGCCTCCACAGCGAGCGCATGTTTGAGCAAACTCGGCGATTGCGTGTACTCGTTCAGCACGTTCCACGCTTCGGTTCGCGTGTATCTTGTTCCGGTCATTTCGTATCTTTTTGCACACACAACCGTGACACTCCGTGTTTTTTAGGGTTTCTCCCGAAATTCGTACCACGTTTTCCGCTTTGACCCTACTTTTTAACTTGACATTGAGGATACCCTGCATCACTGTAATCATGAATCAGATAGGGACCGTCGTTAAACGGATACTTGGCACCAGGGCGTGCAAGGTGATCTAAAAGCGGCGCTTCTTATCAGGACCGCCTTGCTCTGGCGCTCCGTTATAAAAATTATGGCTACTACCTTAGCAACCGTCGAGGCGCGTGAGGTTCTACGGTGTGAACGCTGCACTCTGGTTCAGTTTCGCACTGCAAACTCTCTATGTAGGCGCTGCCACAAACCGCTCGAAGTCGAAGAACCGGAACGGCTCGTTCCGCAATTCGCCGGCGAGCCGGAAGAAGCTGTGGCCGAAGATAACGGCCTTCAGGTGGCGCGCGCGGTGCGTGATCTTCGCAAGGGCCGCAATCTGAGCCAACGTCAGCTGGCAGGCCGTATGCAAGTCCCGCGTACCTACATCTCCAAAATCGAGAATGGCAAGGCGATGCCGACGCTGTCTTCGCTGGCACGGCTGGCCGCGGCGCTCGAGATCGACATTTGCAACCTGCTTCGTGACGCGCGCAGCCGCCGCCACGAAGAGACCGCCTCGATTCTCAGCGATCCTTTCCTGGCCGAGCTTGCCCCGTACATCTCGCAGATGGATACGCTGCAGCGATCCATGTTCCTCAACCAGGTGCGCGACCTGGCAATGGGACGCCGTAGAAGCGCCTAAGCTGCGGCCATTCCCTGCCTGAAGTGTAGGTACGATTCCCCCGCTGCGGATGTCGCTGAGCGGTTTTGCGGGGGAGGGGACCATGTGCTACGGTCGTAAGGAAAGGCAATCGTTTTGCGCTTCCTGCCACCGAGCCGCGTAGCCGAGTTATCTCCCGAAGAGCAGGCCATCTATAGCAGACTGGATCCGGCTCGCCTGCCACAGCATGTAGCCATCATTATGGACGGCAACGGGCGCTGGGCAGGGAAGCGTAGCCTCAGGCGCTTTCTCGGGCATCAGCAAGGCGCCGAGTCCGTCCAGTATGTGGTCGAGACGGCCTCGCGTATCAACCTGCCCTGGCTTACGCTCTACGCCTTCTCCCTCGAGAACAATCTGCGCCGTCCCAAAACCGAAGTCAACTTCCTCATGCGTCTGCTGCGCTCCTACCTGGTGGACAATGTCGAACGCATGAACGACAACAATGTGCGCATCGCTTACATCGGCCGTACCCATGAGCTGCCCTCAGAAGTGCAGGAAAAGATGAAGTGGGCCGCCGAAGCCACTGCCCACAACACCGGCACGGTGCTCACGCTGGCGCTCAACTACGGCGCCCGTTCGGAGCTGGTAGACGCCGTCAGGGCCCTGGCCCGGGAAGCCACCTCGAAGAACTTTTCGCTGGATGAAATCAGCGAAGAAGACCTTCGCCGCCACCTCTACACGGCCCACATGCCTGACCCCGACCTGGTGGTGCGCACCAGCGGTGAGTTTCGCGTTTCCAATTTCCTGTTGTGGCAGATGGCGTATTCCGAGATCTACGTCACCGAACGCTTCTGGCCCGATTTTCGCGGCATCCATCTGCTCGAGGCCATCGCCGACTACCAGCGGCGCGAACGCCGTTACGGCGGCTTGAACAAGCCGCAGGAATCTGACGAAGCGCCAATCCCAGATAGCTTTCTCGTCCCCCGCTAGGTTTTGCTGCAGACCCGAAAAGAAAACCGCGAGGCCCTTGTACGCGGTTTGCTTTGTATCAGGGCACGGCTTTAGTCGTGCCCTGGTGCAAGCCTTGACAATTCAGACAGTCGCTCCACTCGGTCGAAAAACACTTCCGCGAGAAGCCCGCTAAACCGAGAATTTGATCACTAAGGTGCGGGATCGCTGATTACGGAACCTTGCCCAACCCCTGGCCGGTATCCTCGGATCATGAGCTCGCAGACATTAGCCCGTCCGAAGAGATCCGCAACCAGCAACAGAAAAAGAAAGAAGGCCCCTGCTTGGGCAGCGTGGTGGCCACTGCTGGCCGGGGTCGCGATTACCCTGGCGGCGGTGAAGACGGCGGAAATCCTGCCCTTGATGGGCGCGGGTGGGTTACTCCGGCTGCAGCTTCTCTACCCCTACGCACTCCTCCTCAAGCAGCCCCAGCTCGGCCTCTCCGAACCGGCCAGTGACAGCTGGTCGCAGATAATGCTATATGCGCAGTATCCTCTTTATGGCTTGTATGCAAGCATCGCGACCAGATGGAAGCCGTTGTGGGGAGTGCTGATGCAGATAGCTGCAATACACCTGCTGGGCTTCGGCATACTGTGGCTACTGGCGCGAAACTAAGCGCCCGGGGAAGGCTGCGGTGACCACTCAGCCGGTGAAGATTATCGAATGCCCGCGGGACGCCTGGCAGTCCATGCCGCAACATATTCCGGCCGAGGTCAAGGCCGATTACCTCCGTGCTCTCGTCACCGCCGGTTTCCGGCATATCGACGCTGTCTCCTTCGTTTCCCCAGCCGCGGTACCGCAAATGGCCGATTCGGAACGCGTATTGGCGTTGTTTCACCCCAGCCGCGAGGTGGAGATAATCGGCATCGTGGTCAACCAGCAGGGCGCGGAGCGGGCCATTGCCACTGGAGCGGTAACCACCCTGGGATTTCCCTATTCGCTCTCCGCCACGTTTCTGGAACGCAACCAGAGACAGACACCGCAGCAGGCCCTGCAAACGTTGGACAAGATCTGCGCCCGGTCAGCGCGAGCCGGCATGGGCATGGTGGCTTATCTGTCCATGGCCTTCGGCAACCCCTACGGCGATTCCTGGCGGCAGCAGGACGTGATCGCCGCCTGCCTTACTTTGCAGGAACTGGGCATCCAGGAAATTTCGCTCGCCGATACCGTGGGCATGGCCAGCCCGGGGCAGATCCAGTCGCTGGTGGGGGCCGTGCTCGCCGCGGTCCCCGGGATTCAGCTGGGTGCCCACCTGCATGCCAGCCCACAGCAGGCGGCGGAGAAGGTCGCAGCGGCCTACCGGGCGGGCTGCAGGCGTCTGGACATGGCGCTGGGTGGGCAGGGCGGCTGTCCCTTCGCCCAGGACGCGCTGGTGGGCAATGTTGCCACCGAGGCAGCCTTAACCGAGCTCGGCAAGCTGGGTGCCATTTTGCCCCATTTGCGCCCACTCGAAGAGTTACTCACCATGGGGCGTGCCATCGCTGATAGATTCGGTGCAGCCAAGGCCGGGTAGACAATTTTCACAGCCAATCCAGGCCGGGGAGCTATAAAAACACTGAGGAGCATTCCAGAACGTGGCCATCAACTACGCAACCCTGCAAATCAAGGAAGCCGACTGCGTCCACACCATCACCCTGAACCGGCCCGAGCGCAGGAATGCCTTGAATCCGCAAATGATTGCCGAGCTTATCCACGCCCTGGGCGAGGCGGCTACATGCCCTTGCAGAGTGGTTGTGCTTACCGGCGCAGGAACCGCTTTCTGCTCCGGCATGGACCTGGAGAATCTGAAGTCGCTCACCCATCAGCGGCCGGAAGATCAGCGGGCGGATGCCGAGTCGACCATGTGGGTGATGCGCCGGCTTTACGAGCTGACCAAGCCGACCATCGCCGCGGTGAACGGACCGGCCATTGCGGGTGGGACCGGGCTGGCAACTTTATGCGACTTCACCCTGGCTGCGCCCCAGGCAAAGTTCGGCTATACGGAAGTAAAAATTGGCTTCATACCCGCCATCGTCTCCGTATTTCTGCTGGAGATGATTGGGGAAAAGAAGGCTAAGGCTCTGCTGCTCTCGGGTAGAATCCTGGACGCCCAGGAAGCCCTGGCGATGGGTCTGGTGACCGAGGTGGTGCCCGAAGGCGAGCTGATCGCGCGTGTCCATGCACTGGCTGCACAGTTGATCAAGAACAGTCCGGAGTCCATGGCTGCAGTAAAAAAATTGCTTAGCTCCTTTGCCAAGGAGCGGCTCGATCGCGACTTGGCGCGCGCGATGCGATGGAGTGAAAAGATCCGCAACAGCGCCGATTTCCACGAGGGCTTACAGGCCTTTCTGGATAAGCGCGACCCGGTGTGGCCGACAGGCAAGTCGATAGCAAAGCTAGATGTATCATTTCCCGATATGCCAAACAAAGTTCGCTGGGGAGTTCTGAGCACGGCCGGAATCGGCATTAAGAAAGTGCTGCCGGCCATGCAAAAGGGTGATTGGACCGTGGTGGCCGCGATCGCTTCACGTGACCTTCACAAGGCCGAGGAAGCTGCCGGCGCTCTGGGCATCGCCCGGGCTTATGGTTCGTATGAAGAGTTGCTCGCCGACCCTGAGATTGAGGCGGTTTACAATCCACTGCCCAACCAGCTTCACGTCCCCTGGTCGATCAAGGCTGCCGAAGCGGGAAAGCATGTGCTGTGCGAGAAGCCGATCAGCATGACGGTGGCGGAAGCCAGGACTCTGTTGGCGGTGCAGGAGCGCACCGGGGTAACGATTGGCGAAGCCTTCATGGTCCGCACCCATCCGCAGTGGCTACGAACCCGCGAGCTGATTGCCTCCGGCCGCATTGGTCAGCTGCGTTCCATCCAGGGCTTCTTCAGCTATTTCAATACCGACCCCAAAAACATCCGCAACATTGCCGAATGCGGCGGTGGGGGTCTCATGGACATCGGGTGTTACCCCATCAACACCTCGCGATTTATCTTCGCGGAAGAGCCGTTGCGGGTATCGAGCATGCTGGAGAAAGACCCCAACTTCCAGGTCGACCGGCTGACCTCAGCCATGCTCGAGTTCCCGTCCGGACACGCGACGTTTACCTGCAGCACACAGCTTGTTCCCTACCAGCGAATGCAAATGTTGGGAACCAGGGGCCGTATCGAAATAGAAATCCCCTTCAATGCGCCCAATGACCGGCCTTGCCGGATTTTTATCGACGACGGGCGGGACCTCATGGGGGGCGGCATCACGGTAGAGACCTTTCCTACCTGCGACCAATACACGATTCAGGGCGACGTCTTTTCCAGAGCCCTGCGTGAGGGCACTCCGGTGCCGGTTCCGCTTACCGACGCGATCAAGAACATGGCGGTGATCGAAGCTGTTTTTCGTGCTGGGAAGTCGGGCGCATGGGAGACGCCCCGAGCTGATAAGAGCTGATCTAAGACCTGATCTATCTGTAACCGTATTTGATCGGCGAAGTGTTATGGGTCATTGGGTGGATCGCTGCCCGTATCCTCGGAGGCTTCATCCCAGGCTTCAGAATCTCCTATTTCCCGCTCCAGATCTTCGGCGGGGATATGAGGCTCATCGATAGCCTCGCGGGCGGGGTCCGGCAGTACTTCTCGATCACTCACGACAAATGAGCCTATCACAGCTGCCGGGAGGCGATAATAGCATCGGTGCCGCGATGAAATTATTGAATTTCCTGGTAGAGAGCTTCATCGCAACCTTCGGCATTACCAGGCCCAAGCCGGAACAGCAGCGTACGGTGGCGTTGGCATTGGGTGGCTTCCTGCTGGTCTTCTTTGCTGCACTGATCAGCCTGATCGTCTGGATGCTCTTCAGCGTGCAGCGCTAAAGCGCTCAGTGCAGAGAAGGTCTCTGAACGAGGGGGAACGACTAAAAGCCCGTGTGTGAGAACCCACCACATCGAGACACGCTCTTCAGGCCCTGAGGTGCCCGTTTCATTGATTTTCCCCAGTCATGGAGAAAAAAACGTGCCTCAGGGCCTGAAGGCCGATCGATTTTGAGGTTGGCTGTCCGGGCTAAAGCCCGGACCTACCCGAGAGCAATTCAGAGCTTGCCGTTGTTTACCGCGATCGCCTCAGCAACCGGCGGGTTGGTCGCAGGCACGGTGCCGGCAGCCTTTTTGTGCAGCTGATGATGCAGGCAATAGAGCGCCAGCTCCAGGCGATCGGAGACCCCAAGCTTGTCATACACCTTGCGCAGATAGTTCTTGATTACCTGCTCCGTGGTGCCGAGCTGATAGGCGATCTCCTTATTGCGCTTGCCCTGGGTGATGCAGGTAATGATGGCCAGCTCTTTGGGTGAGAGACGCGGCTGGGTTCGCGGGCTGGTCAGCGCCGTTGCCTGCGACCGGTAAGCCTCGATCACCCAGTTGATCGACTGGTTATCGATCCAGGTTTCCCCGGCAGCGATCTTGCGCACACACTTGACCAGCAGATCGGGCGAGATCGAGCGAGGAATAATGCCCCGGACCCCCCGCCGGTAGAGCTCGACGGTATTGGACTCATCGTTCTGGGCCGACTGCACAATGATCTTCAACTGCGGGGCGCGGCGGACCAGTTCCGGAATAGCATCGACCGTGCCCGCGATCAAATTGCCCTCGAGCAGGATCATGTCGGTTGGAAAGCGTTGGATGGCACCGTGAAGGCCGGCCAGGGTATCGACTTGCGCGATGACACGGATATCGTCTTCGAGCGCAAAGATCTTCCGGATGCCTACCCGGTAGATCGCCTGCGAATCGGCGAGAACGATTCGTATCGCAGCGTTGTCTGCGCCCTCATCGGGTTCGTATGCGCCGTCAGACGGACCGGCATCAGGAAGTTCAGGCTTGGCAGATACCATAGGTTCAAAGACCAAAAATAGCTTCAGTGACTAAAATGATATTTATCTATAACTGCAGCGACATGCGTCGTCTGTACGTCTGGTTTTACATCTGGTGTGCAGCGTACCACGCGGCCGGTGCAGTGCAATACAACATCGGTGGGGGTGCCCATGGCCTCTGCCGGCATCTTGATGGTGAAGCTTACAATACTGCCCACCTCTAAAGAAGTACCGAGCTCAAACAGAACGCCGTTGGCTGAAATATTTTCCGTAACCGCCGGTAAGTCCCCTGTTTCAGTGCTAATGGTAATCGGTACGCATAGGGGAAAGCGAACCGCAGCGCGGAGTTCGATCGGACGTTCGGTGGCCACTGCGGTTGAGATATCCATGCCCTGATCATAATCAGATCTGGGAAGGACGGGAATCCCCTAAAAAGGCCACCTTCTGACCCCCATAGTACTAAAGTTACGCTGCCTGGTACCTTAGAGTTTTACCTCTTCCCCCGTAATTTTGAGCAACCGCCCCACGCATGCAGCGGAAGAGCCTTCCATCCACAGCCCACCGCGTTACCTGTGCTCCTGGTTATATACTAAGTAATAATCACACGAAAGTTGTAGCGACCAGGCATCCCCAACGGTACTATCTGCATGCGCGTCACTTGCGCCCCAGGAGTATTCCGTGAAACTGACCCTGATTCGCGCTCTCACAGTAGCTGGACTCGTTGCCATGTCCGCCACGGCTCATGCAATGCCACTCGGCTTGGCGTGGTTGTTCGGATGGTGATTTGTAATTTGGGATCTTTCGGCGTCAATTAACCAAACCGGCCTTTGCTATCCGCAGCTCTTGAGGCTATTCTGCATCTATCAAGGTGCAATATGAGCGTGCGAGCCCTATACGCTACATTCTATCTTTTGGGGCTGATAGCCGAGATCAGCCTGTTTGTCGTGCTTATAGTGCGCCGTCAGTACAAGAATTTCCCGGTTTTTACCCTTTGCATTGCCTTTAATCTGTTGAACGACATTGGTTTCGTCGCGTTGGCGGTGGCGTTTCCAATTCACGTTGAGCAATCGGTAGCCTTTACCTTGCTACCGCTCCAGTACCTGCTCGATCTCGCCGTTCTTCTCGAAATCAGCTGGAATGTTCTGCGGCCGGTTCATGTCTCGCTTCCTCCCGGTAGCATTCGTGCATTTGTGACTGCGATGACGTTGTCTTTGCTGGGTGGCGTTTTACTGGCCTACCATTTCGGCTATACGAGCAACAAAATCCAGTACATCAAGGCCCCGCTTGACCTCATGGTAGGGTTGCTGCGCATGCTCATCTTTGTGTCTACCGCCGCTTTTGCCCAGTTGCTGGGGATCGGCTGGCGAAACAAAGTTTTGCAACTAGCCACCGGCCTCTCTTTCTACAGCGCGGTGGATCTGATTGTGAGCCTGGTTGAGCGACACTCCGGCGCCTCCAGGGAGTTGGAGGCCATCCGAATGATAGCTGTCACCCTCCAACTCGGCTTTTTTGTGTGGGTGTTTACAACTAAAGATGTACGCCGGCGTGAATTCAGTCCACAAATGGAACAGTTTTTGGTTACACTTGCTGGACGGGCAAAGCTCGCACGTACGGCTTTGGTACGCATGCAGGTGAAATAACGACATGATTTTGCCGCTGCTTCAGGTAATACTTACTGCCCTGCTAGTTGGCTACGCTGCATTCTGGCGTCGCCAGCAAATGAAGCGCCGTGCCAGGACCTGGAACGGAATTATCAGTCAGCTGTGTGGCAACGACTGGGGGATTGAAGAGATCACTGAGCGTTTCCTGTATAAAAGTGAAGTTCAGGTAACTCCGAAAGACGTGTGGCAGCGCATCCAGGGTTGCAAGGGACTGTGGGCGATGTATAAGAATTCCCCGGTCCTGGTTCAACTCGCAGATTATGCCGCCGAGCACGGGGAAAGCGTCGATCAGGAAATGCTGGAAGGTCTGCGCAGCGATGCTTTCCAGATCCGGCTGTGCGTTCTGCTGGCGCTGGGACAGTATGTGTTCTCCGCTTCATCCATCGGAGCGTCCGTGAATGCCCATCGCGCCGTTACCACCTACAGCGTCATGCTGGTCCGGCTAACGGCTTTCATCCAGGAGTATTCGACCCCCCTGTTCCCCAGCTATCTGGACGCTGTCGCTTAACTGTCGACCGTAGAGCGCGGGCGTGGAACCGAGACTTGCGCAATACGCTTGATCCAGCGATACTTGATTGTTGCGGAGTACGCGCCCGATGAGGCTTTTCAGGCTGCGGAAAACCCAACAGGCCCGGCTTTTTGAAGGGTGCGACCTTTAGGTCGTACATAAACTATTGCAAACAGGTGCGGCTTCAGCTGCCGAGGGAGCGACTTCTCGCCCCCCGGTTTTTTCCGCAGCCGTTCGCTATCCGAAACCCCACCCGGATTTCGCCCCGTCAGGGAAGAATTTCTGAAAGGATTTAACGTCTGTGTTAATGATTCGTCTGGCTCGCTTCGGTGCACGAAAGCAGCCGTATTATCGCGTAGTAGTCATTGAAAAGGACCGCGCACGTAACGGCCGGTCGATCGAAGTTGTGGGTACCTATAACCCGCGCACCAGTCCGGCCACCGTCGATCTGAAGCGCGAGCGTATTCAGCACTGGACCAGCAATGGCGCGCAACTCTCCGAACGCGTAGCCAAGCTGTTGGCCGCTTACAGCCCGGCTGCCACCGCGGCGTAAAACCCTCTGGACACAACCACAGGAAAAGCGGTTTAATGCTCGGTCATGAAAGGGACTACAGCCATCGCCTGTTTCTGAAGCGCTTAGGACTGGCGGCAGATTGTTGAGACGATCCTGCATTGGTTGGTTCTTTGAGGCCGTACGATGATGCCAGACGCGAATCATAATGATATGCAGCAACTAGTGACAGAGATCGCCAAGGCCCTGGTGGACGACCCGCAAGCGGTAGAAGTGCAGGCTGTGGCCAGAGACGAGAACACGGTGCTGCGCCTGCGTGTCGCTTCAGCGGACGTAGGCAAAGTCATCGGTAAGCAGGGACGAACTGCGCGCTCCATGCGTACCATCCTGAGTGCGGTGAGCATGAAGCTGCACCATCGGTACACGCTGGACATTCTGGAAGAAGAAGATGAGGCCGGAAAGCCGGCCGATTCTTAGGGGTGCCGTATGCGGCTATGCCAATGCCGCGCCCTCGAAGTTGCCCCAACGTTCTGATGACATTCCCATCCTGAACCGGGCCATTGGGCTCATAGGCACGGAGCCGGAAAATGACAGCGCCCCATGCAACCTGGGTCCTGCTCGCTCGCATCGTGCGCCCCCAGGGCCGTCACGGTGAGGTGCTGGCTGATATCTTTACCGACTTTCCCGATCGCTTCGCCCAACGCAAGCGATTATTTCTTCGTCCTCCATCCGGGGGGCGGGTCGACGCTATGCGGGAAGCGAAGGTGGACTCCCATTGGCTCCATAAGGGACGAGTAGTCCTGAAATTTTCCCAGGTCGATTCCATCGCCGATGCTGAGAACCTGCGCGGCTTCGATGTAGTCGTTCCGCGCGAGGAGCGCATGCCGCTCGAGGGCGATGCCGTCTATGTGAGCGACCTGCTGGGGGTGAGGGTGATCGACGTCAGCCGCGGTGGCGCCGCGGACGCAGGCGAGATCACCGATGTGGCGCCGGAAGGTACCGGTCCGGCGATGCTGGTTGTACGCACGCCGGCCGGCGAGGAACTGCTCATCCCTTTCGTCCGCGCCTACCTGAGGAAGATGGATATCGAATCCAAACGGCTGGAAATGGATCTTCCCCAGGGTCTGCTGACCGTGCAGACCGCGTCTGGGGACGAATCGGAGTAACCGCCATGCGCTTCGACATCATCACCATCTTCCCCGGATTCTTCGCCGGCATCTTCGAACATGGTGTGGTCAAGCGGGCTATCCAGGGCGGCTTGCTGAGCGTCGTGGTGCACGATCTGCGGGTCTTCACCCACGATCGCCATCGCACCGTGGACGACCGGCCTTTTGGCGGCGGCGAGGGCATGGTGCTGAAGCCCGAACCTCTGGCCGAGGCAGTTGAGCACCTGCAGCTTCAGCCCAAGCCAGAAAGGGTGGCCCGTCAGGAAACGGTGATCCTGCTCTCCGCCCAGGGAAAAAGGTTTTCCCAGGCGACCGCCCGTGAACTTGCCGGGACCAGCCGAGTGGTCCTGCTGTGCGGGCGTTACGAGGGGGTCGACGAGAGGGTGAGCGAACTGATCGCGGACCAGGAGTTCTCCATTGGAGACTATGTGCTCTCCGGCGGTGAATTGGCTGCCGCGGTGGTGCTGGACGCCACCATGCGCCTCCTGCCAGGGGTCCTGGGCAACGACGCATCTGCGGAATACGAAAGCTTCGGTGCAACGGATGAGCTGTTGCAAAGCAGGGTGGGGGCCGGCGTGAGCTCGACTCATGGTTCCGGTGGGCTGCTGGACTACCCACACTACACGCGTCCGGCCGAGTTTCGCGGTCTGGCTGTGCCCGAAGTACTGAGCAGTGGCAACCATGAGCAGATTCGCCGCTGGCGGCGGGAGCAAGCGCTCAAGAAAACGCTCCGCAACCGCCCGGATTTGCTCCACCACGCCGAGTTGAGCGCCGAAGATCGCACTTTTCTGCGCGCTCTTGAAGTGGGTCCTGAGGGCGCGCAAAGCAAAGATTCCGTGTAAACTAAGAACTTCGACGTAACCCAGGTTTTTACCGCGTCCAGGAAGCAACTATGTCTATTCATCCAGTTATGCAGCGTCTCGCCGAGAAGCTTCGGCGCACCGACCTGCCCGAATTCGAGCCCGGCGATACCGTACGGGTGCAGGTCAAGATCAAAGAAGGCGACAAGGAGCGCCTACAGGCGTTCGAGGGCATTGTCATTGCTCTCAAGAACGGCGCGCAAGGCAGCTTCACGGTGCGCAAGATGAGCTTCGGCCAGGGTGTCGAGCGCATTTTCCCGTTCAACTCCAAGGTAGTCGACAAAGTCGAGAAGGTACGGTCTGCACGTGTGCGGCGCTCCAAACTCTTCTATCTGCGCGGCCTGCGTGGCAAAGCGGCCCGCCTGAAAGAAGTGGAACGCAAATAGCGCTTCCTTCAACAAATTCCTATTAACCGCCCCGGCTCTTATCAAAGCCGGGGCTTTTTCTTGCTGACCCATGTTCCGCCAAGGTGCCCGTTGCTTCGTGGATTCCCTATCGGCAAAACTTAGCTGCGAGCTGTGGGAAACGCGGGACGCAACCACGCAGGCAATTATCAAATGCTCTAAACTCGATTTTGGCGATGCAAGAGTCACTTATAGAACCGGAACTACTGGAGCGTGAACTTTCCGCGTCGGCACGCAAGATGCGCATGCTCAAGTCGCTGGTGTGTGGAAACCGCTACGAACGGGCGGCCCGCGCCACTGGAGCCAAGGTAATTGCCGGCGTCGACGAGGTCGGGCGTGGCGCTCTCTTCGGGCCGGTAGTCGCGGCGGCAGTAATCCTCCCCGAGGGCTGTCGCATTCCCGGCCTGCGCGACTCCAAGCAACTGATCCGTGAAGAACGCGAGCGCCTGGCACGCATCGTAGAGCGTCGAGCCCTGGCGATCGCCATCGAGGAAGTCGATGCCGAAACCATCGATCGTATCAACATCTACCAGGCAACACGTGCGGCCATGACCGCCGCGGTCTGCCGCCTGCCGTTGGCCCCGGACCACCTTCTTGTGGATGCCATGCGGCTCGAGTTCGCCTGCGCGCAGACCAGCATCATTTATGGCGATTCGCTGAGCATCTCCATCGCCGCTGCTTCCGTCCTGGCCAAGGTCTACCGCGATAACCGCATGCGCCAACTGGATCGCGACTACCCCGTCTACGGTCTTGCTTCTCACAAGGGCTACAGCACGCCGGAGCACAAGCAGGCGCTGTTGGAGCATGGGCCCAGTCCGTTGCATCGCAGGAGCTTTCGCCCGGTAGCTGAAAATTGCCTGCCGTGGGACTAGCCTTCAATTTGCCACTGCGCCTGATGTGTTTTACCGCCCACCCGGACGACGAGTGTGGAGCCTTTGGCGGGGCCTTGATGCTGGCCCATCGGCGGGGCGTGGAAACCAGCGTAGTCTGCCTCACGGAAGGCCGCGCTGCATCGCACCGGGGCGTTGCCCTCAACGACGATCAACTGGCCAATTTGCGGCGGCAGGAGTTCGCCGCGGCTTTGCAAGTATTGGAGGTCGCCCACGGTGAGGTGCTTAATTACCCCGATGGTGGCCTGGCGGCACAGGACTTTAACTCCGTCACTACCGTGCTGGTCGAGCGGATCCGCCGTTTTCGTCCCCACGTGGTGCTGACTTTCGGCGGCGACGGCAACGTAAATCTGCATCCCGACCACACCATGGTGTCGTTCTTCGCAACCGCGGCGTTTTACTGGGCAGGGCGTAATAATTTCGCCTCGGAGCAGATAGCCGCGGGCTTACTTCCCTACCGTCCGCAAAAGCTGTATTACGGAGCCGCCCCCTTCCTGGCCTATGCGGACGCGGAGGAGGCGCGAAGAATCGCGCTCATGCCCGCCTCGCTGGCGCTCGAATTGGGCGACTTGAAGGCCAAGAAGCTGGAGGCGTTCATGCAGCACAAGACCCAGGCTGAGCTTCTGGCCAAGGTCAAGGTCGTGTTTGAGAAAACTGGCGGCGAGGAGAAATATCTGCTGGCAGCCGCGCCGGGCTTCCGTTCCTCTCCACTGGAGACGGATATGTTTGCCGGGATAGAAGAATGATTACCTGGCGGTGGCAATCTCCGCCTGCCGGTTGATTCTCTCGCGCGTCGACCACGCAATGCGGGCCAGAAACAGCACCGCGAGCACCAGGGTGATGGTGATCGGGGTGCGAACGCCTTTCTTGACGATCCACCAATAGTGAATCACGCCGCAGATAGCGGAGGCATACGCCAGCCGATGCAGGGCCTGCCAGCGCTTTCCCCCCAGTTTCCGGATGGACCAGTTGGTAGAGGTCGCGGCCAGCGGAACCAACAGCAGCCAGGCAGCCATGCCCGCCATGATGTAGCGCCGTTTTCCCAGGTCATCCGCCATGGCTGCGAGACTGAAACCGGAATAAAGCCAGAGCCATGTCAGCAGATGCAGGCAGCCATAGAAGAAGGCGAACAGGCCAATCAGGCGGCGGAAGCGCACCAGCCAGGCGAGTCGTGGAGAGAGCCTGCGAACCGGAGTGATGGCCAGCGAGATCACCAGCAAGCGAAGCGTAGCGAACCCGGTGGCATGGGTAACCGTGGCTGTAGGGTCAGGGCCGAGATTATTCGTGAAGCCGTGGTAAACCAGCAGTCCGAGCGGGGCCAAGCAGACCAGCCAGACTGCGACTTTCAGGGCAACAATAGCGCGCTTGTTCATGATTAGTGAGGTAAATACGGACGGCTGAAAATTATCCAGGATGCAGTCCTGGGTAACTTTCAGCCGTCCCTTGCGGGACTTTTCGTCGTTATGTGCATGGTTCCCAGGACTGCGTCCTGGGCTACTCTTAGACGTCCCTCCGGGACTAAATCGGTGAATGGAGGGTTCTCACACACGCTCTAAGGCCCGACGTATTCTCAATCCAGAGTTTTTCCGCAGCCTGTAGAGCCCGGAAGATTTTCAAGCAGTTAAGGCACGACTAAAAAGTAGCGTAGAAGAAATCTGCGGTTCCTCCTCCTGGTTAGAAATTCTTTTTCAAATCCATGCCGTTGTAGAGACTGGCGACCTGGTCCCCATAACCATTGAACATGAGGGTAGCCTGGCGCTGCTCGAAGATCGATGCGCCAATGCGGCGTTCGGTCTTCTGGCTCCAACGGGGATGGTCGACATCGGGGTTTACGTTGGAATAGAAGCCATATTCCCGCGAGCCATCTCGTTCCATGCAGTACGCGGCTGGTCAGACGTGAAGTGGATCTTTACGATCGATTTCGCCGATTTGAAACCATATTTCCAGGGCACCACGATGCGCACCGGGGCCCCATCCTGGTTGGGCAACACCTCACCATACAAACCGAAGGTCAGCAGCGTGAGGGGATGCATGGCTTCATCCATACGCAGTCCCTCCGAATAAGGCCAGTCCAGGTTTATCTCCGACAAACCGGGCATGATCGATGAATCCTCGAAGGAAAGAAACTGCACATACTTCGCCTTGGGCATAGGTTCGGCCCAGTTGATCAATTCCGATAGCGAATAGCCAGCCCAGGGAATCACCATGCTCCAGGCCTCGACACAGCGGTGGCGATAGACGCGCTCCTCGATGGGCTTAAAACTTAGCAACTCGTCGATGCCAACGGTTTTCTTCTGCTTTACCAGACCATCCACTGTGACTTTCCAGGGCCGCGTCTGCATTTTTCCGGCGTTCCGCGCTGGATTGTCTTTCTCCACTCCGAACTCGTAGAAATTGTTGTACGAGGTGATGTCTTTGTAGGAGGTAGGCGTCAACCCATTGGTGGACAGCGGACTCTTCACCGTCGCAAGTTTAGTGTCGGCCGCAGCCACTTTCTGTGGCGAATCCAGCAGGCTGGCGACCCCAAGAGCTGCTGCACCAGCCATGAAAGTCCGCCGATTGAGGTAGGCGCTCCTGGGTGTAATTTCAGAATACGGAATATAGCTTGACTTTTTCATAAGCATAGCTCCGCCAATGGGACGCTCGTCCCTCTGCTTAGGTTACGCTCGCAGGAGCTGTCCTATTCCTGGAATGGGATGGCATTCAGCTCTCTATTGATAAACGCCCGGGGGAGGGATCATGGATCGCACGCAGTCGACGTCTTTGCCAGGACTAGAACCAGGAGTCGACAAGGACCGGTTGTACCAAGCGGCGGAGACGCTGCTGGAAGCACGGCGAACCCTGCAGCCGATCGACGATTTGCCCCCTGCGCTTCGCCCAAAAGCACTCGAAGATGCCTATTTTGTCCAGGATCTGATGATCAAGGCATTGGGGAACGTGGGTGGCTGGAAGGTCGGCGCGGCCACACCGGATGGAACGCCGCTCTATGCCCCCATGCCTGTGGAAGGCTTCGCCGCCAATGGAGACTCGATTGCGCAGCAATTCCGCCGGCTGCGCGGCGTCGAAGCCGAAATCGCCTTCCTGATGGGAAAAGATCTGCCTCCGCGCTCTACCCCGTACTCGCGGGACGAATTGATCGATGCCATCGCCAGTTGTCACCCCGCCATCGAACTGCTCGAATCGGCTCTTCTCAACCCCGATGCTGCGGATCGGCTGACCGTGATTGCGGATTTGCAGTCAAATGCCGGGTTCATTCCCGGCGAGCCCGTGGATGGCTGGCGGGATTTCGATTTCGCCAACGAGAGTGCCCAAATGAATGTGGACGGCTTTGTGCGCGTGAGCAACGGTAAAAATTCAGCAGGTGGGGATTTGCTGCGCCTGGTTTTATGGCTGGCCAATGAGGCCCAGACTCGCACTGGGGGCTTGCTGGCCGGGCAATGGATCACCACTGGAAGCTGGACGGGCAAGATCCTGGCTGACAGCGGTTCTACCGTAATGGCTCGCTTCCCCCAGTTTGGCGAAGTTCGCGTTCGCTTTGCCTGAGACGGGCGCCTGCGCCAGTCTGCCATGGGTCCTGCACGCCTGGCTCTGCCGCTTTTGGGGTATCCCCGCCTTCGCCCTTCCCGCGAAGAGCGCGACCTTACTCAAAACAAAGGTCTTGTTCCCTCGTCTTGAGAAGCGAAAAAGGGCTCTTTCTTCTGTTTTTCACGGCAAATTCTTCAGATGTTCACAGGCAACTGCGAACCTCACAGGAGCAAAACGGGTTCCGCGTGGCATTCTAGTTTCCCCTTAGATAGGGGGAGACTTTCGCGTGAGTTTTTGTCGAAGACTTGCCCTGCACTCGTCGTAGTTGCACTGCGATTAAACAGCAAAGAGAGGCCAAATGAAGAACCAACTGAAGACGCTGGCGACGCTGGCGCTTGTCTCGGCATTGTCTGCCGGGCTGGCACAGACAACAGCGTCCGGTACCACTTCAACGACCCATAAGCGGACGACCACCAAGAAAGCCCCCGTACCCAAAAAGCCTTCGGTGGAAAGCCAGATTGAATCACTGCGGGAAGACATGCAGACGCAGATCCAGCAGTTGAAGCAACAGCTCAACGATCGAGACCAGCAATTGCAGCAGGCCCAACAGGCCGCGGCAGCGGCTCAGGCAGCGGCGGCTCAGGCACAGCAACAGGCAGCCCAACAACAAACGGTCCTGAGCGAGAACACAGCGGCCGTGGGTAATCTGCAAGGCGCGGTGAACGACCTGAAGACCAACAACACCTCGCTGGCCACCACCATCCAGGAGCAGCAGACCAAGGTGGAAAAGCAGATCAACAATCCCGATGCAATCCACTTTAAAGGCATCACGCTTTCCCCGACCGGGAGGTTTCACGGCGGCGGAAACAATTTATCGTACCAAGGCCACAGGTGGCGATATTCCCGCCGCTTTCACGCGATTCCGTACGAGAGCGCAGATGCCTATTCGATGAGTGAGTTCTTCGGAAGCGCCCGTCAGTCCCGCGTCGGCTCATGGCCGAGGGCAAGAGGGCTGGGGAACGCTTCGCGGATACTACGAGGCTGACTGGTTGGGCACCGGCATCACCTCCAACAACAACCAGTCCAACAGCTACGTCCTTCGCCAGCGCGTTCTTGGGGCGGCTGCGCCCAACAACCCTGGGCCTTCACCGGCGGCCAATTGTGGTCCCTCGCTACCGAAGACAAGAAGGGCATCTCCAAATTCTCCGGCGACATCCTGACGCCTCAGACGATAGACCCGAACTACGTAACAGGCTTCGTGTGGACGCGGCAGTACGGCTTCCGTGTGTCCAAGACAAGTAAATACGCATCCTTCGGTATCTCAGCCGAGAATCCGCAGCTCCTCTACACCGCTTCGCTTGCCGGCAACGAGCCTTACGCCGTTCTTGGCAGCGCCGGCACCAACGGAGGCAACTACAACGCTGCCATCAGCACCTGCACGCCGGCTACCTCCATCGTGAACTACGCCAACCAAGAGACTGGCAAACAATTGAACGTTGCGGTTCCGGTCTACAAGACACTCAACGGTTGCGCCGATATCGCCACCCTCTCCTTCAAACCAAGCCAGACATTCTTGCCAAGGTCGCATTCGATCCGGGCTGGGGCCACTATGAAATCTTCGGTATCGGCGGGTTCGCTCATGAAACCGTCTACCCGGGCGAAACCACCAACAGCAACCTCTATGGCGGGTTGAAGGACATTCGTCACCGGCGCCACGGTCGCCCCGGCGCTCACCACGGCCGGCAGCTACAACAACAAGATCGCCCTGGGCGGCATCGGCGCGAGCGGTCGCGTTACGGTGCTCGACAAGAGGCTGACTCTGGGCCTCAAGGGCCTCTACGGACCGGGTGTTGGCCGTTATGGCGACAGCTCGCTCTCCGACGTTACCTCCGCGGTCAGCGGCGAATTCTCACCCCTGCACAACACCTCCGGCCTGGGCACGGTAGAGTTTGCCGCCACTCCCCGCCTCATGATCTACCTGAACTACGGCGGGGACTACGCCGGTCGCAGCTCCTGGCACGGTACTACGCTCGGCGCGCCCTCGGCAGCGCAGAATCCCACCACCAAGGTATGGGGCGGTCACTGGGCTGCGCCAGCCGTCGCGCCCGTCGGCTACGGCTCTTACTACCTCAACAACTCCTCCTGCCTCACCACTACCGCTCCCGGCTACAACGGGAGTTCCACCGGCTTCTACCCCGGCGGAAGCTGCGGCGCCCAGACCAAAGACGTCCAGGAAGCCACCGCGGGCTACTGGTACGACTTCTACAGGGGCGACTATGGCCGCGTGCGCCTGGGCATGCAGTACGCTTACGCTCTGCGCCAAAGCTGGACCGGCGCGCCGGTTTCCGGCAGCGGCTCTAACGGCGTCGGCACCAAGGGCATAGACAACATGTTCTGGACTTCCTTCCGCTACTACTTGCCGTAAACGAACGACCCAACCTGCAG
>CAWCKO010000052.1:0-23005 GCA_963796145.1 uncultured Acidobacteriaceae bacterium
AGAATTCCTCTAGTCGATTGCCCGGGTTGGGGATCAGATCAGAGATGACGGCGACTGAGTCCGCACCGGCTTCGATCACAGCGGCGCAGTTCGACCGGTTTATCCCTCCTATGGCGATCAAGGCCTTGGTTGTCATGGCCCGGGCCGCTCGGACCCCCTCCAGACCAACCACGGGGTCGGGAACCTGCTTGGACAAAGTCGCGAAGACGGGCCCGATGGCAACGTAGTCCGCCGGACTCTCCGCCGCGCTGAGGAGCTGGCTCTCGCCGTGCGTTGATACGCCAATCAGAACATTCGGCCCGAGCGTGGCGCGGACCTCGGCCGGAGAAAGATCCTCCTGGCCGACATGGATCCCCTCATAGCCTGCAGCCCGCACCAGTGAGACCCGGTCGTTCAGGATCAAACAGCTGTCGGACGGGGGGAAGATCCCGCGGAGCAGCGCGGCCCGCTCCAGCACGACGTCGTCCCGGGATTCCTTGTCGCGGTATTGCAGGAAACGGACGCCGGCGTCACGCAGTTGGCGGGCAAAGCCCTCCATCGAAATGCCGGCCCGCAGCAGCAGGCCGGCATCCAGAATGGGATACAGGCGGGGCAGCTTACACTGACTCGCGGCGAAGTTTCTCGCGTTCGAAGAAGCGCTCCATGAACTTGGTGTCAAAGGTTCCCTCGCGGAATTCCGGGTCATCCAGGATGCGGCGGTGCAGGGGAATCGTGGTGTGGATGCCCTCGACCACGAACATCTCGAGCGCCCGCGACATGCGGGCCATGGCCTCCGCCCGGTCTTTGCCATGGACGATAAGCTTGGCGATCAGCGAATCGTAATAGGGCGGCACGATGCCTTCGGCGTACTGCGCAGTATCCACGCGCACGCCGTTGCCGCCAGGAACGTTGAAGGCCGTAATGCGTCCTGCAGAGGGGGTGAACTTCTCCGGATGTTCGGCGTTGACCCGGCACTCGATGGCGTGGCCGCGAATGGTCACCGCTTCGGGAAGAATGCTGGCCAGGGTTTCGCCCGCGGCAATGCGCAGCTGTGCTTTCACCAGGTCAATGCCAGTCACCATCTCGGTGACCGGATGCTCCACCTGAATGCGGGTGTTCATCTCGATGAAGTGGAGCTTGCCGTCCTCGTCCATGAGGAATTCAACCGTACCAGCGTTCTGATAGCCGATGGCGGTCAGACATCTTTTGAGTGTTTTGGCAATGTCTTCGCGGATTTTGGGCGTGACCTGCAGCGAGGGTGCCTCTTCAATCAGCTTCTGGTGGCGGCGTTGGATGGAGCACTCACGCTCGCCCAGGGAGAGAACGTTGCCGTGCTCGTCGGCCAGGATCTGAAACTCGATGTGCCTGGGCCGCTCAATGAATTTCTCCATGTACAGGTCGCCGTTGCCGAAGGCATTGGACGCTTCGGTGTGCGCCGCCTGGTAGAGCTGGGGCAGCTCCTCCTCGGAGCGAACGACGCGCATGCCGCGTCCACCACCGCCCGCGGAGGCTTTGAGGATGACAGGAAAGCCGACGGAGCGGGCCCACGCCACGGCCTCTTCCTCATTTTGCAGCACGCCTTCGGAACCGGGCAGGATGGGCACCTTCGCCTTCTTCATCGCCTGGCGAGCTTTATCCTTCTCGCCCATAAGCCGCATCGCTTCGGGAGTGGGCCCGATGAATTTGATATTCGACGCGCGGCACACCTCGGCGAAGTTCGCATTCTCGCTCAGCAGCCCGTAGCCGGGGTGAATGGCATCGACATCGGCGATTTCCGCAGCCGAGATGACTGCAGGGACATTCAGATAGCTCTCCGCCGATCGCGGCGGCCCAATGCAGATGGCTTCATCGGCGAAACGCACGTGCAGCGAATTGCGGTCCGCCTCGCTGTAGATGGCAACCGTGCGGATCCCCAATTCTTTGCAAGCGCAGATTACGCGAAGTGCGATTTCGCCGCGGTTGGCGATGAGCAATTTTCGAAACATAGGTTCCATTTAATGCATTTTGCTCGTACAGTTGCGGCGACGTTTACACCACGGAAGGATTTAGTGCACCCGCAGAGCGAAAAGCGGCTGGCCGTACTCCACCGGCTGGCCGTTGGTAACCAGACGCTTAACCACTTCCCCGGCTGCATCCGATTCGATCTCGTTCATCAGCTTCATGGCTTCGACGATACACAGCACCTGGCCGCTCTCGATCTGGTCCCCGATCTTGACAAAGGCGGGGGCTCCGGGAGAAGACGACTCGTAGAACGTGCCCACGATCGGCGACTTCACGATATGCAGCTGCTCCTCCTCGGGCTCGGCAGCCGGCGCATCCGCAGCGGCAGCCGAACCGGCGGAAGCCACAGCATGGATGCCCTGGGAGACCGCGGTGGACGCATGCTGCCCAGGGGATAACAACTGCCCCAGACGCGCAATATCGAGAGCCGAAGCAGGCGGCGACTGCGACAGCTGCCCGAACTTTAAACGAACCTTGAAGTCGCCGCGTTCAAACTCGAACTCGCCGATATCGTTTTCTTTCAGGAACTCAATCAGCTCCCTCAACTCTTTCATTTCATCAGGCGTCATGAATCTCTCGTCTGCTTCAGAGTTGCGTCCAACCGGTGGATGCCGGCGTCAAAACCAGCCCGCCCTGCCGGGTAACGACAACCATATCCTCGATGCGCACTCCAAATTGACCTGCAATGTAGACGCCAGGTTCGATAGTGACGACCATACCTGGCAAAAGGGACTGCGACTGGTCCGCGGCAATGCGGGGTGCTTCATGGATCTCGAGCCCGACGCCATGACCGGTGGAGTGAGTAAAGTACTCAGCCAAGCCAGCCTTGCGAAGGACGCTGCGTGCTGCTTCGTCTACTTCTCCACAGGAGACCCCAGGCTTGACCGCTTCCACGGCAGCCAGTTGCGCCTCCCGCACAGAATCATACGTGAAGCGCTCCCGGCGTGTTGGCTGCCCGAGGAAGACAGTGCGCGTCATGTCTGAACAATAACCTTTGAGAATAACACCGAAGTCCAGGGTTAAGAAGCCTTTACGGGGCAGGCGCTGGGAGGTCGCGCGGCCATGCGGGAAGGCGGAACGTGGGCCGCTGGCAACGATGGTCTCAAAGGACATGCCCTCGGCTCCGCGCGCCCGGGCGCTGTGCTCCAGCAGTGCGGCTACCGTCGTCTCCGCCATTCCCGGCTGGAGCTGGGGCAGAAGTTCGTGGAATAGCTCCACCCCGAGATGAGCAGCCTGCTTCATCAGCCGGAGCTCGTCCTGGTCTTTAATAAGGCGAAGATCGCGCACCAGGGGCTGGGCGAGGGGACGGAAGAATCCGCGGTGCCCCGGAGCCATAGCCTTACGGTAAAACGCGAGGTCGGCAACCGTGGTCGTTTCCGGGTCAAAGGCGCAGTGTTTGGCTCCGGTCGACGCCAGCCATCGGCAAGACTCATCGCGCGCGGACTTGGGCGCAATCACCACCCGGGCTGCGTTTGTCTCCTGCCGCGCCTGGGCGATGTACCGGCCGTCGGTGAACATGGCGGCACGGTTGGGAGTAATGGCGAGGAAAGCGTTGGACCCGGTAAAGCCGCAGAGATAGCGCACATCGGCCAGATGGGTGACCAGCAAACTGTCGACGTCCCGTTGCTTCATCTGGCGGCGCAAAGCGCGGAGCCTCGATCCGTGATTCATCGATCCGTGATTCATCTGCTCAGGTATACCAGATGTTTGCCGCAGCTCACTGCAGCCAGTACACTTAGAGTGCAAGGAAAGGTCGTTCATCCCCATGCTCGTGGTCATGAAACCGCAGGCCACGCCGGAAGAAATCCAGGCCGTCTGCGAGCAGATTCAGCTGTTGGGTTTTCGCGCCCATCCCATGCCCGGCGCACAACGCACGGCCATCGGAATCACCGGTAACAGTGGCGCTGTCGATCAGGGCGACCTCGAAGAGCTCTCCGGCGTCGCAGAGGTGATCAGGGTCTCGAAACCCTACAAGCTGGTCAGCCGCGACGTAAAGCAAGAGGACACCGTCGTTAGCTTCCCCGGTACCAATGCGAGCATCGGGGGCCGGGACCTGGCGATGATTGCCGGGCCGTGCTCCATCGAATCCCGGGAGCAGGCTTTTGCGGTTGCGGAGCAGATCACCCGCGCAGGAGCCCAGTTCTTTCGCGGCGGCGCGTACAAACCGCGCACTTCACCCTATGCTTTCCAGGGCATGGGCGAGGACGGCCTAAAGATCATGGCCGAGATACGGGACAAGTTCGGCCTGCGGATTGTTACCGAAGCACTGGACAACGAGAGTCTCGACCTGGTTGCGGATTACGCCGATGTGATCCAGATCGGGGCGCGCAACATGCAGAATTTTTCTCTGCTCAAGCGCGCCGGCCGGACTCGCAAGCCGGTGCTGGTGAAGCGTGGAATGTCAGCGACTCTGGACGAGCTCCTGATGGCTGCCGAGTATGTGATGAGCGAAGGCAACTACCAGGTGATTCTGTGCGAACGCGGGGTACGCACCTTCGCCGATCACACCCGCAATACGCTCGACCTTAGCATCGTGCCCGCGGTGCAGCGGCTTAGCCATCTGCCCATCATCGTTGACCCCAGTCATGGCACGGGCAAACGTAACATGGTTCTGCCGCTGGCTCGCGCTGCGGCTGCGGTAGGGGCCGACGGCCTGATGATCGAGGTGCACCACCAGCCGGACAAGGCCCTCTCCGATGGCGCCCAATCCATGTATCCCGACCAATTTATTGAACTGATGGATGAGATATCCCAGATTGCCCAGGCCGTTCGCCGGTCTGTGCCCCGCGGGATCACGGTCGCCGAACCCACCCCTCGCTGAATGTTCCGGGGTCAAAGACAAGCCATCCTTTCCCACGTCTCGCGTAGAAAACGCGCGAGATATGGGGCACTCATACTTTGCTGCCTGGTGTTGGGCGCCGGGGGTTGCCGGCAACGGGATTTCCCGAACTATCCCGCGAACTATCGCGAATACGCCTACATCAGCAATGGGGGCAGCAATACCGTAACTGTGCTGGACGTGGTTAACATGCGCCAGGACCGGGTAATCCCGGTCGGCGCCGCACCATCAGGGCTGGCGGTGAACCCTCGCCGGAACGAGGTTTATGTGGTGAACTCCGGCAGCAATACTGTCACCGTGATCAATGCGGAAAGCAACACCGTCGCGGCTACCATGCGCGTCCAACGGCGGCCTTACTTCATCGACGTGGATGCGGAGGGCGAGCGCGCCTATGTCGCCAATTCGAAATCCAACAATGTTTCGGTTTTGGATCTGGCGCGTCGCCGCGAGATTGGCGTCATTGGTGCCGGTGAGGGGCCCGGTATGGCTCGCATAGCGAACGACGGAAAGACGCTGATCATTACTAATCATGACAGCGGCAGCGTGAGTATCGCCGACGTGCACTCGTTCAAAGTGAGAAGCAGCTTCGATCATTGCCCGGGGGCAACGGATGCCATCATCCTGCCGGATTCTTCCAAGGCTTTTATCGCTTGCTCGGGAGGACACCAGATCATGGTGATCGGACTGGCCCACTCCACGGGCAGCTATCCTCTCCCTGCCGACGTTCTTCTTACTTTTCTCGATGTAGGCAAGACACCGCTGCATATCGCCCTGAAGCCCGATGGCGGGGAAGCGTTCGTGTCCAATTACGACAGCGACACCATCTCCGAACTCACCACCTCGTCCAACGAAGTGGGCGGCGCATATCTGGTGGGGGCCCGCCCCGTGCGCGGATTGGTAAGCGCGGATAACTCGCTCTTGTATGTGAGCGATTTTAGTGCGGGCCGAGTGGGCATTTACAGCATCGACGATGGCAAGCTGATCGGTCCGGGGGTTAAAGTGGGCGAGGGTCCTGACGCACTGGCCTTTTCCGCGTCCGGCCGTTTTCTTCTGGTGGTAAATGCGCAATCGGGGGATATTGCTGTGGTGCGCACCGGCACCAACCCCGCTTCCCTGCTAACGCTTTTCCCCGCCGGACGCGCGCCGAATGACATTGTCCTAAAAGCTTTCCTGGTCCGCTAGGGCCCGGCATGCTGGTTATACGCAGAAGCTATCGTTGGGCTTCGCCTGTCTTTTTGGTCCTACGTACGCCGGGGCGAACGTGGGACACCCGTCCCAATCCTTGTCTGGTCCCGCTGGAGACACGCTCCGGGTGGGACTGGGCCGTTTGGACTACGATTTTGTCTTTTCTACCCGAGCCCGTTCGAGATCGGCCAGGTAGGCGAGACGCAGGGCGTGACGCGTGGCGGAGTAATGCGCCCCAGCCAGGAGCAACAGCCCGGTCACGAACGCCCACAACATCAAGCTCACCGAGACGGAGAAAGGGCCATATACCGAATGGAGGTCCATCCAGGGGAGCGCCGCGACGTACAGCATCTTTGCCAGTTCCCATGACAGGCCAATCACGATCGCAGTGGGTAGTACGGCACGGACGGGCAGCTTGCGGTTGGGGAGAATCCAATAGATGAGGAAGAAGAGCAATATGCTGGCGATGGCCGCCGAAATCTGTAGCAGCCAGTGGGACATAAAGGCAAACACGACATTGTTGGTGTGGCCGAAGAAGACGGATTGCAGAACCGTTTGCTGCGCCGCGGTGAGGGCGACGCTGAGCAAAGCCAGGGTTCCAATGCCGGCAGCCAGGCCCAGGGCGACAACCTGGTTCATGAGGTAGGATCGGTTCTTGGTTACCCCCCAGACCCGGTTCAAGGCCACTTCCAGAGGCAGGAAGACGCCGGTCGACGAAATCAGCAGCATGACCACCGAGGCGAATCGCACACCCGTGCGGGCATGGGCGACAATCTCCATGTTTTTGGTGACAAACTCCTGACCCGTGGGCAGGAAGTAGCGGATCATATCCGCGATCGCGCTCTCCATGGCGTGGGAATGGAACACCAGGCGCGCAATGGTGAACATCATTACGATGAACGGGAACAAGGACAAGATGGTGTTGGCGGCGACGCTGAAGGCGTAGGTATGGACCTCCGTCTGTGCCATATAGCGGACGAGGCTCCAAATCTCCTCTCCCAGGCTCGCGTTGCTGGCTAATCTCGCCGGCGGCTTGGGCTCGGGAGGAACACCGGCCAGGGCGTCATTTTCTTCAAGCGTTGCCTCAATCCGGGGGATGGATACGCTAGACGTCATAGGCATCCATGCTAGCAGCCGGGGAGGCCTCTCGAAATGACCCACACGAACCGGCAACTACAACCTTGGCCCGGATTTCCTGCCACGCATCGATCACCGGCTTCGGGTGTGTGGTTCCGGCAGGCAAATTTTTCTTGCACTCAATTCCAATTCCTGCCATAACATCATCAAGCTCGAACAAAAGTTCATTGTTCGAAATGCTCGGAAGGCCAATTGATGTAATTGTTTCACCGCTGCCAAAGCATTCCAGGTGAACGAATGTTTGCCGTAAAAGTGACGGGCCGCTTGAGGTGTCTCACAGGGTGCTTGGTGGTGAAACAAGTCTGAAAGGGAGTTCGCTTGAAGGAAAATGGCGTGGTCAAGTGGTTCAACGGAGCCAAAGGATACGGGTTTATCCAGCGTTCCACTGGTGAGGATGTCTTCGTACACTTCTCTGCTATTCAGGAGAATGGATACAAGACACTGAACGAGGGCGATGCGGTAGAGTTCGAATGCCAGCAGGGGCCCAAAGGACTCAACGCCGCAAACGTGGTGCGCAGCGCCTGACGTCAGGTGTAGGCGAGGGCATCAGGACTCCTTGGTTGCCGGGGTTTCGCAACGGGCTAAGGCCCATTGCGCCGCGTCCGCAAGCACTGGATCGGACCCGGCAGCCCACTCCCGCAGCTTGGGCAGGTAGCTCGCCAGTCCGCTGTTCCCCATGGCAATAGCTACGTTGCGCAACAAGCCGCTGAGCTTGGCGCGCTGCACAGGAGACTGCCTGAACCAGTGGCGAAAGCTCTCCGCATCCAATTCTGCGAGCCAGGCGAGGGCCGGGTTTACCAGTTCTGTGCGCACTGCCAGTTCCGCATCATGACTCAGCGGCGCGCGGCGATTCCAGGGGCACACGTCCTGGCAAATGTCACAGCCGAAGACTTGGCGACCCATTTGAGAACGCAAGGACTCGGGAATGGGGCCTCGCTTCTCGATCGTGAGGTAAGAGATACAGAGGCTGGCATCCATCTTGTGCGGCTCAACCAGGGCATTCGTCGGACAGGCATCGATGCATCGGGTGCAACTGCCACAACGATCTTCCGGAAGCCTGACCGGGGCCGCAGATGGGAGCTCGAGGCCGGTGAGAATCACGCCTAGGAAAAGCCAGGATCCAAGCTGCTGGTCGATGATGCAGGTGTTCTTTCCGATCCAGCCGATTCCTGCGTATTTGGCGTAAACGCGCTCTACCAGGGGACCGGTATCCACATAGCAGCGGGCCGGAAAGGGACCCAGCGCCTGTTGCAAATTCTGCTCCAGCTGCTTGAGGCGCCCGAGCAGAACATCGTGGTAATCGCTGGGCCGCCCTGGACCGGCGTCCTGCTGGGCATAACCGGTCGGAGCATTCGCAGTGTGGGCATACGCAGTCCAGGCATAACGGGCAATCCAGGCGCTCGCCGCTGAGGCTGGATCAATAGATTTGGGCGCGTCCGCGTTGTAATTCGCGGCACACACGATGACGGATCGGGCCCACGGAACGGCAATCCGCAGAGAGGATCGCAGCGGGCGGTTGTCCTGGTCTCGGCGCTTGAGGTACTCCATCTCGCCGGCGTACCCGCGCTCGATCCAGGCTTCGAAATGGCTCAGCTCGGGGTAATCCGGCTCCTCCCCGGGCGGTGGAATCGGAGCTATGCCTGCCTTGGAAAAGCCTGCCTCCCGAGCCAACCCGATAATCTGATGGTGAATTGCGGCTTCAGGCATCCACTACAGTCTATGGTCACTCCGCAATGTTGGCCGCCAGCGTCTCCACAAAAGCAATATTCTGCGCCAGGTTCTGGGGCAGCCCGTGCCGTTGGGCTAAATATTCAGGGCTGTTGTAGGAGACCCAGACTTTCCCCATGTCATCCTCCCAAATCAAGATCTTGAGCGGCAGGTCGATGGCAATCGTCGACGCTGCGAGCATCAGGGGAGTGCCCCCCTTTGGGTTACCGAAGATGAGAAGCTTGGTCGGATGCATTTCCATTCCCACCTTTTTCGCTTCCCCGCTGTGGTCGATGAGTGCGAAAACGGCTACTTCTTTTGCCTTGAGGATAGCCTGGAGCTTCGCCAGGGTCTCATCGACAGAATGCTTGCTGGATTTACTAACGATTCCGTTGTTGGCCACGAGTTCCTCCTAGCAGTCGCTCTGCAGGTCAGATGTCGAGCCTCAGGATAAGTCTCTCTCAATGCAGAGGGCTGAAAAGTGGCTCGCTGCCGAGTGGGAAGGCGGCTGGAACCTGCGGAGCCAGACTTACGTATCTTTACAGGGAGGCGGATCGAACGCCGGTCCCTCTGGGGCTAGAGCAGTTTAGCAATTGGTGTAGACCGAAGCGACAGGCCTTTTCGTGGTTTTCTCCCAAGGAAAACCACACCTCGCGATCTTTTTCAGTCCACAGTAATTGCAAAACTGCTCTAAACTGCCCCACATTTGAGGCATTTGCGGCATGGCTAAGGCCGTGCCGATGCAGGGAAACGATGGGGTAAATGACCGATGATCAAGTTCTTGCTGTGGTGTATTCTTTTCCTCCTCTGCTGGCCGGTGGCCCTGCTGGCGATTGTGTTGTATCCGGTGGTGTGGTTGATTCTGTTGCCATTTCGCCTGGCTGGCATCGCGGTGCACGGGGCGCTGGAACTGGTTGTCGCCCTGATCTCGCTGCCCGTGCGGCTGCTTCGCGCTATCTAGGCCTTCCCTGCCCCTGGGCCAGATTTTCTTATGGTTGCGCGTAATAGCCTGTGCGGGTGCGTGCGGTCAGGCCAGGCTTTGAAACCTGGATTACGAGATTGTGATATTCGTCGCGATGATCAGCGGGAGCTGGATCGAACGACATTTCGTAGTAAGCCTCAGCATCCGCCAGGCAATTCTGCAGCATGGAGGTGACGTCGTTGCTGGAGCTGAGGGCGAGACCGCCGCTTTGGATGGCCAACACCTGCAGACTGAGGTCGCCCAACCTTACCTGGCTCGTCTTGCTGATGCCCTTTAAGAAATCCTGATAGTAAAATGTGCGACCTACTCCTTCAGCGGCGCCCAAAGGATCGACGCCGTACAGAGTCACGCGGGCCTGCCGAAGCTGCGTTGAAAGGCCGACAATGGTGGCAAAGATCTGGTTCTGCTGCCTGGAGTCAAGGTCGATGCCGGGACCGGAAAGCAGGGGCCAGCCCGGAGAAACCCAAAGGATCATCTTGCGGCCTGGGAGACTCGATTCTTGCTCCGCCATCGCGCGAATAGCATTCATAGAAAGCTGAAAGCGATCGCTGGCGCCCCATTGCGAGGACCTGTGGATTTCGCGCAGGCCAACCGCGTATTGGTCAAGAGAAGCGCCGAGGACGTTGCCGTCGGTAGTGAAGTCGTGCTGGATCTGCGTGCCTGTATCGGTAAAGAATGCGAGCGCCATAGGCTGGGGCAGGCGGCCGCCGTTGGCGCGTAGAAACTTGTCGATCTGTCCACGCTCGTAAGCGATGTTCTGGAAGGAGTCGTTGACGGCGTCGATAAGCAGGATGACGTGGATGGGGTCCTGGCCAGCGCTGACGGCGCGGAAGGATGTGATGTGCTTTGGGGTCTTGTTGTCAAAAATTGTGAAGTCCTGTTGCTGCAGATTGGCGACAGGCGGCCCCGACTTGGGCGTGACGACAACATCGAGATCGATTCTGGACGAAGGAGCTTGCGTTGGCGGGAGGCTCTGCTGAGCGATCAACACAGCGGTATATATCACGGGACTGACCAGAAGGAAACCGATACGTGTACGGATGGACATGACTCAATGGCACCGCTGCTGTTGGTTGTTAGATGCAGGCCGGCAAGCTTAAGTTCCTCAGTTCCCACCCGTCAGTACAGGGATCTCCTCCAAAGCTTCCTCCTCGGCCAAGACCTCTCGGGCAAGCTCCGGATCTTCGGCGCCTCCCACGTCCTTCAGTTTGCGTTGGATGGCCCTGGTGCGGGTCTCCGCACTGTCGATAGTGTTTTGTGCTTCGCTTAGCTTCTTCTTGACCCTGGCCAGTACGTCGGCGTACTTGCCGAATTCCACCTTGACGGAACCCAGGGTTTCCCAAACCTCACTCGATCGTCTTTCGATGGCCAGCGTGCGGAACCCCATTTGGAGGGCACTCAGGAGCGCGGCCACCGTGCTCGGTCCCGCCAGCACGACGCGATGGTCACGCTGGATAGAGTCAGCAAGACCGGGACGTCGCATAGCCTCCGCATATAGCCCTTCGGTGGAAAGGAACATGATGCCGAAATCGGTTGTTCCTGGCGGTGCAAGGTACTTTTCGGATAGATTCTTTGCGCTTCCACGCAACGTCGATTCCAATTTTCGGGAGGCTCTGTCGACCGATTCCACATCGCCCAGCTCGGACGCATACAGCAAACGTTGGTAGTCCTCGACAGGAAACTTCGCGTCAATAGGAAGCCAGACTGGCTCGCCGTCGCTATCACGGCCCGGCAATCTGACGGCGTATTCGACCCGCTCATCCGTGCGCGCGGTGGCCACATTCTTACGGAACTGGTCCGGAGCAAGTATGTCTTCGATGATCGCGCCTAGCTGTACCTCTCCCCACGTCCCACTTGTCTTGACGTTGGTCAGCACTCGCTTCAGATCGCCTACCCCTGTAGCCAGCGTCTTCATTTCACCCAGGCCCGTGTAGACCTGTTCCAGGCGCTCACTGACCCGCTTGAAGACTCTCCCAGCCTGGTCTCCAACGTACCCTGCAGCTTCTCGTCGACCGTCTGCCGCATTTGCTCCAGCTTCTTCTCGTTCTCAACCTGAAGGTTGGCAAGCCGGATATCAACGGTGGTTCGAATCTCCGCCAGCTCCGCCTTCTGCATCTGGGAGATACCGGTAAGCATCGACAACACGCTGTCGCCCAGGTTCTTGAACGATGTTCCCGTCTCCTCGCGCAGTTGCAGGAGGTTCCTATCGATACCTGACTGCAACATTCGGATCGCGCTCGCAACAGCTTCGGTTTGCTGGCCTTGAAGTGTGTGGGTTTGCTTGATGGTTTCGTCCAGCAGAGACTTGAAGTCAACCAGCCTGCTCGATAGCACTTCCTGCAGCCCGGCGGACGAAGCCGCGACGGCCTGGGTTAGCGCATCGACTTTGCGAACCGACTCCGTACTGAAGGAATCAAGCCGGTGCTCCATTCCCGAGCGAAGAAGCTCAAGCCGCTGATCGTTCAACCTGGTAAACCCTTCTACCTGGCTGGAAACGGAGTCTCCGATTCCAGTGAGCGAGCTCACAACCTCACTCCGAAGACCCTGCGATTGGGCCATCTGCTCCTGGCGGCCCCGCGCTGCATCTTCCCTGGCTGAACGATCGGCTTGCTCGCGAAGTGTCTGCAGCCAATCGATCCGAGTGAGGACAAGCGACAGGTCGATTGCCTTGGCTGTGAAATTCGAAAGCTTGCGCACCTGTAAGAGCACCACAAGCACCAACACGCAGCTAATCGTCGATATACTCAACTACGGTTATAGTGTCCATTCATTCCCCTTCCGGACCCAACTATGCATTGCCTGTGATCGGTTACCTCTCCGGGAGCAGTCGAGGTTACAGTCTGATAGGCGTTCTGTGCCGACGGCGGTAGAGGAAACTGGGGCGAGTCTGCCAGGCCGAGAGGCAGATATTCGTGGAGATACCAGTCTGCAAACTTACGTATGCCATCTTCGATGGAGACGCCGGGACTGTAGCCCGTAACTTCCTTCAGACGATCGACGCGGGCATGAGTTTCGTAGACATCGCCGGGCTGCATGGGCATCAGGTGAATGTCCGCCGATCGGCCCAGGCAGGACTCAATGGTGCGCACTAAGTGGAGCAGCTCGACTGGGCGTTGGTTCCCTATATTGCAGAGACGCATCGGAGCCTTTGCCCCTGGGCCGCCGGTCACGTCCGGTTCCGGAGGAAGAGGCAGAAGGCGAACAATCCCTTCTACGATATCGTCGACGAAGGTGAAATCGCGCCGCAAGCGACCAAAGTTATAGAGCTCAATGGCTCGACCACCCATGACCGCATCGACGAATTTGAAGACCGCCATATCCGGCCGGCCCCAAGGACCGTAGACGGTGAAAAATCGCAGTCCGGTAGTTGGAATATGAAAGAGGTGGCTATAGGCATGGGCCACAACCTCGTTGCTCTTCTTGGTCGCTGCGTAGAGGCTGACCGGATAATCGGTCGAGTCCTCTTCGGCAAAGGGGATGTTATTGTGCGCTCCGTACACCGAACTGGAGGATGCAAAGACGAAATGGCGGCACTTGCAAGCGCGAATGCCTTCGAGTACGTTGACGAAGGCGACGAGATTGCTGGCAACGTATTCGTCGGGACTGGTAATCGAGCGTCGTATGCCGGGCTGCGCTGCCAGATGAAACACGGCCTCGAAATCACCGTTGCGGAAAAGGCTTTCCACACGCGCCCTATCTGCCAGGTCAAGGGGGAAGAACCAGAATCGGGGCCCGATGCAGAGCTTCCTGAGCCGCGCATCCTTGAGCCTGGGGTCGTAGTAGTTATTCAGGTTATCTACACCAACTACCTCAAACCCATCCGTGAGGAGCCGGTGAACAAGGTGGGCGCCAATGAAACCAGCGGCACCGGTGACCAGGATTCGTTTTTCTTTTGCCTGCTTCATCATTTTTTCTCTCACCTGCCGGGAGTATTTCTCCCCCGAGTCACTAATCGTGCTTGTTTTGCATGGGATGCGGAGCGCGAGTTAAGCCATGGTGCTGCCGGAGTAAGTCAGTAAGCTCCCTCTCCGGTTAACACCACTCTGGCGGTACGCGCGAGGATATGAAGATCGAGCCACGGAGACCAATTGCGAACGTAATAACTATCCAGGCGGACGCGATCACGGGAGCTTACCGCGTTGCGTCCGGAGACTTGCCATAGACCAGTCAGGCCCGGCGTAACACGGCAATACAAGGAGAAGTTCTGTCCATAAGTTGCAATCTCTTCCTCTACAATCGGGCGCGGGCCGACGAGACTCATCTCTCCCCGCAATACGTTCCAGACCTGGGGCAGTTCGTCGAGGCTTGTTTTTCTTAACAACCTGCCCACGCGGGTAATACGAGGGTCATGCCGCAGCTTTCGGTCCCGTAGCCATTCCTCGCGCAAGGCTCCGTCTTTAGCCAGGGCATTTTGCAGCAGCTCGTCCCCGTTCACTTGCATCGTCCGGATTTTCCAGATGCGAAATGTCGAGTGATCGCGGCCGATACGGCGATGTCCATAAAAAACAGGTCCAGGCGATTCAAGTCTTACCAGCACGGCAAGCAGAAGAATGGTGAGCGCAACCGCCGGAATGGTTAGGCCAATAATCAGCAGATCGATCGCCCGTTTAGTGAATCTGGGGAGGGGTAGAAGCAAGTCTCTTCTCACTTCGACAGCCAGACAACCAGCGAGCTCCCGGGCGTCTACGGTGAGGCTGTAGGGAGCCGCCGAGCTGTGAACGATCATCAAACGAGGGAAAATGCTTTCGAACTTCTCCAGATCTTCGAGAAGCTTGCTGGAACCTTCATCGGGCAGGGCGATCATCGCGCGCTCTACGCCGCGGGCCCTCACCGCGGCAGCCAGCCGCAGGTCGAGAACCGGAAGTGGATGCCTGGGTCGAACGGCATGAGATGCCGAAAGAATGACTACCGGCCTCAGCCCGATTTCCGGGTGTAGCTCCAGTTCCCGGAGAATCTCGGCTGACTCATTGCCGGTGTGAAAGACAGCTACCGGGATTCCCCACCAGGGTCTATGGCAGATGAGCCCCCGTACCACGGATCGCAGCAGCGGGGTGATTATCATCGCCACCACCCAGCAGAGGAGAAGAAGCCGACGGGGATAGTCCTCGGCACTTCGGGAAACAAAATTTAAACCCGCGATTACCAGGAAGCTTAGGGTCAATGCGAGGCCAAGGCGGCGAAGTTCGGTGACCGCGTTATAGATGACACCCGGGTAGAGATTAGTTGAGAAAAATATCGCGATGAATACTCCAAAAGCCGGCCACAGGGCGAAGTAGCGGTGGAGGTCGAGGCTTCCGCCGCCGGCGCGTTTGCCCAATAAGACCAGGCTGCCGGTAAGCGCGATGGCGACCGTATCGCAGGCAAAGAAGACTCCGGAGGAAAGCAACGGATGGCAATTGAATTTTGGTAGACCAATGAGCGGAAAGGGCGCTTCTGTCGGAACTGCGGTTACCGAAGCCATTGGCGCCTCCGAGGATGTCTGGGTGTAAAACGGAGACTAGTAGAAAAACCTGAAACCTCTATGCGGGGCGAGATTAAAAATGATTCATTGAGGCGCCGCCGATGTGAACGGGGGTGTTCGTGGCTGAAGGGAAATATGCGGGTGTCGCCTGACCGGACCGCAGTAGGCTAAAGGCAATCGATACTTTGCCGATATAAATACGGGCTCAACAGTCTGCGGGGAAAAGTCTTGCGGGCGAAGAAAATCGCTCCATCAGGGGCTTTTTATGGCCCTGGCATTTCCGGCGCTAAAGCGCATGATCAGAGTCGAAAGTCTTTCCCGGAGCGTTGAAACGCTCCTTCCCCCGCATAAATGCGGGGGCTCCCACCACAAATCCCGCAGTTTTCCAGTCTCACGCAGACCTTTTGGCCCCGCGGCTTTAGAGGGTGTGTGAGAGCTTCAGAGCTGCATCACGCCCCGCGCACTTGCCCGGCCAAGGGCACCGCGGTTGGCTGGGGGGGCTGCCTGCCATGACCGTTTGCCGCCGGCGGCACAGCACCTGTGGAGATAAAGGTATAGCCGATGCCCCGGTTGGTCTGAATCAACTTTTGGGGGAAGCCGCGATCGACCTTGCTTCGCAACGCGCTGATATAGACATCGACCACGTTGGTCAGACCCTCGAAGGAGGAGTTCCATACGTGCTCAAGGATCATAGTTCGCGTGACCGGACGGTTGACGTTCCTTACCAGGTATTCAAGCAGCAGGAATTCCTTCGGGCGCAGATCGATGGTCTTTCCCAGTCGCGAGGCTCTTCTGCGGACAAGATCGAGCTCGAGGTCTCCAGAGCGAAGCAAATTCACGGTATTGGCTGCGGCGAGATCGGCAGCTGCCTGACGCAACCTTATCGAAAGGCCGAGGCGGACTGCCAACTCCGAGGCAAAGAACGGCTCCCGTACGCAATCATCGACACCAGCTTCAAACAATTGCAAGCGCTGCTCCAGGTCAAGATATCGCGCAAAAACAAAAAGCGATGCGTCTGAGTTCTCCTGGCGCAGCAGCTTTACCAGGAGCACGATGTCCCCAAAGATGAGGGAATCGGAATCGACGAGGACACCCTCGTAGGGCGCGAACCGGGTAAGCTGCAGGCACTCCCTCGCGGAAACTACTGTTTCCACGACAAACTGGGCTGAGCTGAGCGCCTTTGCGACTCTTCTTTGCAGATCACAGCGGGGGAGGAAAGTGAGTACTTTCATGAGTACCTCCAGGAAGAAACTGGCCCCGGAACAAAGTACGAAACCACCGCAGCGGTCAGGCGCGATCACCTTTGCAACACTGCGATAAGTCTTGAAGCGCCACAGTCAAGATTCGCAGGAATTGAAGAAGCTCGCTGAGAACCGGAGATCGCATCCCGTAAGTTTTTCAATAAGCCCGAGCCTTGTTCTGAGCTCCGCGTGGACAATGGGGCGAGGAGTAAGACACAAGACAGAAATGAAAATCTCATGAAGGATGGTACAAAAGTTTTACATCGTGCAAGAGCAATAACAGACTTCATTTGCTCTGTCAATTGTATCTTATTTCTTTCGCAATGGCGCGTTAATTGCCACTAAGACCCTACGTATCCACGGCGGAAGGAAGGGGACTAAGAAGAGAACAGCACTGCACGCTTAGTCCGGAGATACAGTCCGACAGATCAATAAATCATTGCCATGGGCCGATGAGCGAGGAAGCGTTGCGCACTGTTTCGTATCGGAAACAAAAAGATAAACTGAGACCCGCAAAGCTATTGAAACAAACAGTCATCTCTGACTAATAGGACAACGTGACTAACAATTTCGACTGTTACGTTTAAGCAACAGCCTCTACAAATAGCTCAAATTTTTCGGCTTTGGTCCGTAATCTCCAGGCAGTGCACATTTGCGCTACTAAGGAGAAACCTCAATGCTCAAACAAATTGGTCGCAAGGTTGCTATCTGTGTAACACTCGTGGCGCTGGTTACGCCAGCCGCTTTCGCCTCCTCCCCTACCGGTACGGACCCAGAGCCTGGAGTGGTCCACACCATCCTGGCGCTTTTGGGTTTGGCGTAAGATATTCTTAGAGCGGTTTCACAATCATTGTGGCTTGATAAAGATCGCACGTGGTTTTCCCGGCACCAGCGATCTTTCCCCTCATCTACATCGATTGTGAAACCGCTAACGCCGCGCCTGCTCTCTGCTGGAGGCCTTGAAGGGGGACCCCGGGGTGCGTCTCACTGGTCTGGACCTGCTGTTTTGGGCGGCAGGTTTCGTAGCGAATCTTGGGCTGCTCTTTGTTCTTTGGTATCGCCGCCGGGCCCGGGTTTTCCCCTTCTTGACAGCGCTCATCACGCTGAATGTTGGGCGAACAATTGTTCTGTATTTGGTGCTGCGTTATGCAACCAAGAACAGCTACTTTTATACCTATTGGTCGCTGATCGTGCTGGATACGACGCTGCAACTTTGTGTCGTCTACGAGATCGCCTCTCGCGTTTTCCGGCCGCTGGACGTGTGGGCACACGACCTGCGAACCAGTTTCGTCTGGCTGATGGGCCTGAGCCTATCGGTAGCTTTTGCTCTGACCTGGCTGGCAAGTCCGCCGGCGCGAACGTGGATCCAAGCTTTTGCCACTAAAGGCAACTTATTTGCGGCCGCGCTGCTGAGCGAGCTCTTCGTCGCCATGATGGCTCTTTCCATCAATGCAGGGCTTCCATGGAAAACGCATGTGGCGAAGATTGCCCAGGGACTGGGCGCGTATTCGTTGATCACTGTGTTGATCGAGTCCGGACATAGTTACTTTGGCGCGGGTCGAGAGTTACCGACCTTTACTGCATTGTCCCATGTCCGCATGGCTGCGTATCTGGGCTGCGTTACTTACTGGATGATCAATTTGTGGCGTGACGAACGGCCTGCCCGAAGAATGACGGAGGAGATGCGCGGAAAAATGTTTACTTTGCAGACCAGACTGGAATATTATCTTCGAGACTTACGATCACGGGAAAAGTGAATACTCCTAGTCTCTATTTCGTCGCCGCGATTGGGATTTTCCTCACCGTCCTCTTCTTCATCGCGGGATATTACTACTTTCAGAGCCGCCGCCGATCGTCGCCAGCGCGCTGGGAAGACCTGTTTGCCAAGCTAAGCTGGATAGACCGTAACAACATCGCCGAGGTCGCGCTGGATCTTGTCGACGAGTCAGGCCAGCCCAAAGAAGTCGATGGTGCCGGGAATATGGAACCATCACAGATGTGGAGACTCATCGGCGGCCTGGAAGGATTGGAAGTGCTGGAAAGAAATAGCGAGGTGCTGATCGATTTGGCCTTTTACGTCCAGCAGTGGTATCCAGAAGCACTGCCCATTGCGGAGCGGCTGCGGCTGGATGCCAGGCAGCTGAAGTGGCATGTTGCTCGTCTTAAGGGAGCGGCACAAACGGGTAACCTGCAAGTCTCCTTTCCGTTTTATGCCCAGCGTGCGGTAGTTAGTTATTACCTCATGACCCGGCGTTTGCTTCGTCTCTATGAAGCGGGGAACTTCTCCATGCTTACAGATTTGCAAAGGGCGCTAGTTAGAAGCTACTCAGGCCCCAATCGAATCGCCACAACAATAACGCGCCCGATACTTTCTATCTCTGTCCGATACTTCCATCTGCGGCTGGAAGCGGGCGACAGGGGGTGCGGGATCAGGGTCAACCAGTCTGAGGTCTTGTCCAATTCGCACCAGCCGCAGACGTAGGCGTCCCTGGTCATAAGGAAATAGATAGGCCGCTGAAATTCATGGGTCCAGTCTTTCCGAGAAACGATGGCGCGTTTCTGGGTATCGATCTGAACAATCGAGCCTGCCGGGATCATGGGATCGAGGGTGAGGTCGCGTTTGCCGATAATCCCCCGTCGATAGGGCGCCAGTGACTGGCCGTTAGAGCTGGCCAGCAGCGTGGTCTCGTCGGGGGGTTGATCGGGAAAAGGCGTATCCGGCAGCAAATATCTTGCCTGCTCTTCGAGCGGACCTTCGGTCAATAATATGGTTGCATTGGGGCTGGAGAGTTTTCTGAGGAGCGGGGGTGGATTTCCCGGATACACGGAGCGTAGCAGTTGCTCGGTGGGGACATTATAGATGTCAGCCAGAGCTATCAGCTTGTTGACCGTCAGTTCGTGTTCTTCGCGTTCCAGGCGGTCGAGCCAGCTGGCGGAGACCTGGTAGGACTGATTGCCCCGCTCTTGAGCAAAACGGAGACTGCGTTCCTCAACCTCTCGCAAAGAGAGTTGCCATTGCCGGCGAATCGTACGGAGCCTTGCGCCAATCCCTGCCATGAGCGGACCTTTCCTGGACCGGTTGTAAACGCCATTCATTTATTGTTACGGCGGTTCTTTTTCGACCCCGGGGTGGTAATCGGAGCCCGCAGGTACAGTCCAGGAGGGAGCCCCGGCCGCATAGCGAGCTGGGTCATTTCAGACTTGCAACTTCGATAGGTGAGGGCGATGGCACTCACCTGCAGGAGCCGTGAAGGATACATAACAGTGCCTCGGACAACTACGATGGCAGGTCGTACGTTTGCCACTTAAAGCCGCCGGATCCCATACTCAGCTTGAAGCGCGAGCTCTCCGGCAAGGCACAAAACAGCAACTGTATCTTTACTGATTAAGAAGAAGTACCAAGGAACTTTTGCGGAGTCAAGAACTATTCCTTATATTTGCCGCAATATCAACGTAATTGCCCCTGAACTTCGCCCATTCACTCACGAAAACGCAGGGACGCCGAGGTAGAGCAGCAGGCATCCGATGGGAAGCTGGGTTGGGCGATTTGGACGACGACCTGCTGCTGAGAGCGGGGTAGTGGTGATCCAGGGAACCCCCAAAAGGTGTGATTGCCACATACCACTTTGGGAAGGACGATAGGAGCATATTTCAACCGCGCTCAAATCTGCCCGGGTTAGCATAAAACCCGCGGTCAACATGGGCCGGTAAGGTTTCCGACGGACCAGATTTGACAGCGCACAGCCTCTGCCCCCGGGGAGCCGCCATGTCGCACTCTATCCATCACTTCAATCGGTTTTTCCGGGGAGCCCTGTCGCTCCTGGCCAGCGGCCTGCTTGTTGGCGGTCTTGTTTCCTGCAGTAGCAGCAATAACAACAGCAACAGCAATGGTGCGTCTCAGCTCACGCTGACCCTTTCTCCCGCCAGCATCAGTTTAACGGCGGGCGCAGCCGGCGCGCAGGCTTCCCTGCTCCTGGCCGCGCCGGCGGGCGCTGGCGCGGCTACGGTGGCCGTGTCTGGACTGCCAACCGGAGTCACGGTTTCCCCGGCTACGCTGTCACTTACGCCGGGCGTTAGCCTGCCGCTGACGCTTACGGCGGCCTCCTCGGCAACCACCACAACCGCTACGGTCACGTTTACGACCACCGTCAATGGCCAGACAGCGAGCACGCAAGGTTCGCTTTCCGTGCAAGCGGCTTCTGGGCCGCCGCCCGGCTTCTCGCTAAGCGTCATGCCGGCGACAGTGACGTTGACGGCGAATGGCACAGCGGCGACGGTTTCGGTGCTGGCCACTCCGCAAAGCGGGTTTTCCTCCAACGTTCCCGTCGCGATTACCGGCCTGCCTACGGGGGTGACCGCACAGCCATCTTCCCTAACGCTTACTCCGGGGACCGCTGCCACGCTGATGTTGACTGCTGCTACAGGAACAGGCGCCGGGTCATCGACGGCCACGTTGACCGGGACATCGGGCGGGCTGACGCATACGGCGTCGCTGGCCATTACCGTAACCGCGCCAGCACCGCCGCAACCAGACTTTTCGCTGGCGGTCAGTCCTCAGTCCCTGAGCCTGACCGTCGGCGGGGCGGGTCAACCGGTGCAGCTGACGGCGACGGCGCTCAACGGTTTCACCGGGACCGCCAGCGTTGCCTTGAGCGGACTACCTGCTGGGGTGACGGCCAACCCAGCCACAGTCTCGCTCATCCCAGGCACACCCCAAAGCGTCACGCTTACCGCCAGCAACAGCGCGCAGGCGGGGGTTGCCAGTGTGGTGTTCACCGCCACCTCCGGCTCGCTCATCCATACTGCCACCCTGGCTCTCACGGTGGGTGCTTCCTCGGGGGTGAATGTAACCACATATCACAATGACAACGCGCGCGACGGATGGTATGCGTCGGAGACGACGCTTACCCCGCAAAACGTAAACGTCAACACCTTTGGCAAGCTGAGCGAATTGACGGTTGACGGCAAGGTCGACGCGCAGCCGCTCTACGTGAGCAGTCTTTCTGTGGCCGGGCAGACGCATAATGTGCTGATCGTGGTTACCGAACATGGAAGCGCCTACGCCTTCGACCCCGACTCAGGCACCCAACTGTGGAAAGTAAGCGCACTGGGAACGAATGAGACCACCAGTGACGACCATGGCTGCAGCCAGATCACGCCCGAGATCGGAATCACCGACACTCCAGTGATCGACCGGTCGCATGGCCCGAACGGCGCCGTATTCTTCGTCGCCATGTCGAAGGACGCGAGCAGCAATTACCACCAGCGGCTGCATGCGCTGGACCTCGCGACCGGCGCGGAGCTACAGGGCAGCCCGTCGGAGATCCAGGCCACCTTCACGGGAACCGGGTACGGTTCCACCAACGGAAATCAGGTCTTCGATCCAGGCCAATACGCGGAGCGGGTGGGTCTGTTGCTGATGAATGGACAGATCTACCTGGGCTGGACTTCGCATTGCGATGCGGACCCCTATACCGGTTGGCTGATGGCCTACAGCGAAACCACGCTGCAGCAAACCAGTGTCCTGAACCTGACCCCGAATGGCCCTTCCACGCCTCACTATGGAGATGGCGAAGGCTCGATATGGATGGCCGGCGCGGGTCTGGCCGGGGACACGCAGGGTAATATCTTCTTCCTGGATGCGAATGGTACCTTCGACACGACTTTGAATGCCAACGGCTTTCCTGAACACGGAGACTTTGGCAACGCATTCATGAAGGTATCCACAACCGGAAACGTACTTGCAGCGGCGGACTTTTTCGCCGCCTACAATCTGCAGTCCGAAAGCGACGCCGATCAGGATCTGGGTTCGGGCGGGGCCATGCTGCTGCCTGATCAGACAGATGCCAACGGGGTTACGCGGCATCTCGCCGTGGGCGCGGGTAAAGACACCAATATCTACGTGGTCGATCGCGACAACATGGGCAAATACAATGCCAGCAGCAACAATGCGATCCATCAGGAGCTGCCGAATGCGCTGAGTGGAGGCGCCTGGTCCATGCCCGCCCTGTTCAATAGCACGGTCTACTATGCGGGTGTCGGCGACTACCTTAAGGCGTTCCCCATGACCAATGCGCTGCTGGCCACGACTCCCGCCAGTAAGTCTGCAAACACCTTTGCCTATCCTGGCGCGACGCCGAGCGTGAGCTCGAACGGATCTCAGAACGGCATCGTATGGGCCATTGAAAACCAGAATGGTGCAGGGGTCTTGCACGCCTATAACACTGCGAACATACCAACCGAGTTGTACGACAGCAACCAAGCAGCAAACAGCCGCGATCATTTCGCCGACAACAAATTCATTACTCCCATGATTGCCAATGGGAAGGTGTACGTCGGCACAACGGATAGTGTTGCCATCTTCGGTCTGTTGCCCTGATAGCAAGAGACGAACCAGTATGCTGGTCGGGTGGAAGCAGAGCAGCAATTGGCATCCTTTATCGGCAAGTTTAGTCCAGAGGTCGCTGCCCTGG
>CAWCKO010000053.1:0-18083 GCA_963796145.1 uncultured Acidobacteriaceae bacterium
GGGTTACCAATTATGGAAATGACGTTGTCCCGTCGAAACTTCGTTCGCTCCGGCGCACTGGCCGCAGCCGCCTTCGCTAGCTTCCCTCACCGTGCCGGCAGCGGAACGGAAGAGTCCGCCTCACCGGTCCGATTGGGCCTGGCCAGCTACACCTTTCGTTTGTTCGACCGCGCTCAGTTGATCGGCTTCATGAAACAGCTCAACGTACTCGCCCTCAACGCCAAGGACGTTAAAAATCAGCTGGCCCTGGGAGCCGACGGAGGAAGCGAAAGCCCTCGACGACTACCACGCTGCCGGCATTCAGCTCCACGCCGCGGGAACGATCTATTTCGACAAGGACGAGGATAACGGACATCCGCAATAAGTTCGAGACTGCAAGCGAGCCGGTATTGGGGTCATCGTTGCCGGAGATCCGGCGCCGGGCATCTTCCGCGCATCGAAAAATTCGTGAAGGAGTACGACATACGTATTGCGATTCACAACCACGGGCCGGAGGACAAGTTGTGGCATTCGCCGCTCGATGTTCTCAAAGCAGTCGGCAACATGGACCCGCGCATGGGCTGTTGCATCGATGTCGGCCACACGGTGCGTGCCGGCACCGACGTGGTGCAGGCCATTCAGCAAGCAGGTCCAAGGCTATTCAACATGCACGTCAAGGACCTGGCAAACTTTCAGTCCAAGGAAAGCCAGGTAGCTGTGGGCGACGGCCAGATGCCCATGAGGCGCATCTTTGAAACCCTGATAGCGATGAAGTACAACGGCTTTGTTGACTTGGAATACGAAGTCCACGGCGACGACCCAATGCCCGGCGTCGCCAGCAGCTTCGCCTACATGCGAGGAGTCTTGGCAGGCATGGGTTACTCAACTCACAGCTAAAAAGAAACGGCAGTTCCCTCAACTACGCTGCGCTCCGGTCGGGATGACAAATTGTTGCGGAGGACATATGCGCCTTCCACAATCCATTGTCATCCCGACCGGAGCGAGCGTAGTGGAGGGACCTGCTGTTTCCACCGGACGCTTTGCAATCCTGCCAGATGGATAAACCTGGTTTTGAAGACGGACCCAAGGGTAACGCGAGTGGGTGCCCCATATCTCGCGCTTTTCGCGAGACGTGGGATCAGGCAATGAAGCACCCCAAACCCGCGCAACCCTAAACAATGCGCATAGTCATCCCGCCATCAATCACCATGTTCTCGCCGGTAATGAAGTCATTCTCAACCAGAGTAGTAATCAGTTCCGCAACATCCTCCGGCTTGCCTTCCCTATGCAACGGGATTCGATTCTCGACATTGTTCTTCGCCTGTTCCGGAGAAAGAGCATCATGAAAAGGAGTCCGAATAACCCCGGGAGACACGCAATTAACCCGGATACGCTTGCTCCGCAAGTTCCCGGCCGAGCACACGGGCGAACTGCGGCAATGCGCCCTTCACCACCCCATAAGCGAATGCGCCCAAACACCCCCGCAATCCAGCCGCTGATCCAAGCAGAATGATCGCTCCCCCGCCCTGTTTCGCCATGTGTGGCGCGGCCGCCCGGGTTATATAAAAAATCGAGTGCACATGAACCGCAAAAGCATTCATCCAGCTCTCATCACTAACCGCATAAAACCCGCCTGGGACGGGCCCGCCCGCGGAGTGCACAAGAACATCGAGGCGGCCAAAATCTTTAACCACCTGTTCGACACACTTGCGGCACTCTCCAGGGTCGGCTACATCGGCTTCTACGAAACGAGCGGTAGAGCCGTGCATCTGGACGGCAGCAATCAAGCTCTCCGGCATCGGAACGGCCTTTCTCGCCACAATAGCGACGTGAGCGCCCTTTCGTGCAAGAGTGAGAGCAGTAGCGGCCCCGATACCACTGGTACCCCCGGTGACTAAGCAGACTTTTCCCTTTAGATCCATTCGCCCCTTTTCCAATCGAAGTTACTGCGAAGCCGGCATCAGGAGCAGCTCCGGTATGGAAGCCCGCGGCGGTAATTTCGCAACATGCAAAATAGTCTCCGCAACATCCTCAGCTTGCAACGCCCTCGCTAACTCCTCCGGTGACGGTTTGACCGGCCTTTTTTCCAGCAACTCGGTATCCACCAGGCCGGGGCAGATCACAGAGGTTCTTATACCGTTCTTCTTCTCTTCCATGCGAATCGCGTGGGCCAGTCCGATAACACCGCGTTTGGACGCTTGATACGCCGCCCCGGATACATCCGCCATGACCCCGCTGACCGACGAAACATAAATCAGGTGGCCCGAACCGGCGCTGCGCATGGAAGGCAAAATTGCATGCGTGGCATAAAACGCTCCATTGAGATTCACGTCGATCAGTGAGTCCCATATTTGCGGGGTCAGGCGTTCCATCGACCGATCAGGAGTATTGATTCCGCTGGCGACCACGAGAATATCGATCCTTCCAAATTGCCGCAGTGTCTCCTGCGCCAGCTGCTGCATATCCTCCACAACCGACGCATCGGCACGTCGAATCGTGATCGTGCGTTGCTCTCTTGCCATCTCGTCTTTGAGAGACTGCAGTCGATCCTCGCGGCGCGCAGCTGCCACGACTTTCGAGCCCTCTCGTGCGAAAAGCACTGCCGCCGCGCGGCCGATCCCGCTGGATGCGCCAACAATCACGGCCACCTGACCGCTTATCGAAACAGGCATCGTTTACACCGCTCCATCGTCATGTCATTTGGATTGCAATAGTAGTCTACCTAAAGCCTCAGCACCCACCGGCCTCCTTGTCAAAAGATGAACTTTGCCCCCAACTGAATCTCTCGCGAGCTATTCAGGGTGGCGCTCACCTGGGCGCCTGATCCCGTATTGATATTGGTCGAAGGCGCGGCGAAAGTCGGGTGATTCGCCAGGTTGAAAAATTCACCGCGGAATTCGAGCCTTCGGTCCTCGCCCAGCCCAAATGTCTTGAGCAATGTGAAGTCCAGCTCGTTGAGGTCGTCGGCGCGCAATGTATTTCTCAGCGGAGTTCCATACGTGTATTGCGCTGGAACCGCGTACGCAGCAGGTGTTCCCGGGCTAAGCGATCCGCAGCCTGCGTTGGCCGTAATGTAAAACCAGCAGTTTGGGCTATGTACGATCTTCGGCTTCCCAATCAGATCTGGCCATTGGCCGGTAACACCGGTATTGGCCTCGTCATTGCTGATGGTTGGAGTAAACGGCGCGCCGCTGCGCAGAGTCCAGATGCCCGCCACCTCCCACCCGCCGGCCACCTGGTTGACCCAGCCACCTTGATTCAAGAAGGCCTTCCCCGCTCCCACCGGCAGCGCGTAGTTAAAGCTGGGACTGAACACCTGGGGAAAATCGTAGTTACAAACTGCCCTTTGCCGGACAAAGAAATACAAAGTCCCGCTGATACTGCTGTCCATGCATTTCGAATAAGCGTAAGCCCCAAGCAGAGTCAAATCGTGCCAGGAGCGAGTCTCAAGTTTTACCTGCAGCGCGTTATAGTTCGCCCAGCCGTTGTTGTTGTCTGCCATCCGCACACCCCACTGCGGCAAAGGGCGCCGTGTCTGGACCGCGCCCGGGCCTGGGTTGGGATCATTGGCGCTCAGAGACGTTTGCAGATGCGTGGTCTTGGTCCCCAGGTACGTTATGTCCAGCGACACTCGGGAAGCCAGTTGGGTCTGAAACGCGGCTGTCCACTGTTGCACATACTGGTTGCGCCACGAAAGAGGCCCGTTCCAGATATTGGGCGTAGCGCAGGTGTTGGCAACAAAGCCAAAGGAGCAAGGCTGACCTGGATTAGGGTTAGGAGACACATTGGGTTGGCCTTCGAAGAAATTGGCCCAATTGCGCGTCGGTACCGCGGGCGGCCGATCGTTGAGCACGGTTGTCGCAGCAATGAACGGTATGGTTGCGAATTCATTGTTGATGTTGTTGATGTCGGTATATAGCTGGAATAAGCCATAGCCGGCACGCACCACGCTCGTCATCCTGGACATATCCGGCGGCCTCCAGGCAATGCCGATGCGTGGTACATAATCCCACTCCGCGGGCTGAATCGACCACGGTAATTTCAGCGCATCGGTGAATTCAAGCCGATCCGAGAAGAGCGTGAGTAGCTGCGGGGTCAATAACTGCGCATTAGGATTCAGATTGGCTGGCAAGACCACTTTTTCGGTCGAAGGGTCAAACGCGCTCTTCCCCCCGTTAATACCCTGGTAAAACGTATTCCGCTCCAACCGGAATCCAAGGTTTAAGGTCAGCCTCGGAGTGACCCGGTAAGCATCCTGAACGTAAAGATTCATGAAGTATCCGAAGTCCCCGTTCAGCTGCTTGAAGTAATCGCGCGTAATATTGTCCGGAATACCCAGCAGGAAATCAGCGAATGCGTTGCCCGAGTAGATCCCGGTAAAGTCAAAAACGCCGGTCGAGTTCGAGCCGTTGATGAACCCCGCCCGTTCATGGTAGAGATCACCGCCAAACTTGATGCTATGGCTGCCGTGGGAGTAAGTGCTGCTAAGGCTGAACTGCAAATTTCTGTGCTGGTTCGATTTTGGCAACTGGTTGGAGGGGGATCCCAGGTAGGTGGCATAGTTCGTCAATTCAAGCTCCGGAAAGCCAAAGATTGAAGTAGTGTCATCAAACCCCTGCACACCCGCCAGCTGGTTGAAATTAGTACCCTGCAAGATCCCATTGAAGTGGAAGATACTCCGGTAATACGACATCCGAGCTTCGGAAAGCCAACTCGGGCTCCAGATGTGGGTCAAGGTAGCCGTCGCATTTTGGCCGCGGCTCTCCAGCGGCTGCTTCCCCAGGGTTGTAAATTGGTTGGGATCTGTTTCCTGGTTATCGTTGATGGAATACCGGCCAAAGATCTGGTTCTTGGCGTTGATCTGGTAATCGACTCGACCATCCCCGCGCTGCAGCGCTTGAGTCATCGAAGGGGCCACCGTGTTGTACGATGTTGTGCCCCGCAACTGATTGGGCAGTGGCATGTACTGAGTGAAAAATACCCCTGGAGGATTGGCCGCAAGACGAGCAGCTGGAATGATGTTTCCCGGAAAAGGCTCGCCCGTGAGAGGGTCTTTGATGATCTCGGGCTTGGCCAGCGTCAGGAGGTCGGAAAAGTTGCCCGTGCGCTCGCTCGTCGTTGGCACTACATTACTGAAATCCAGGCCCTGGAGAAGGCCGGTCCGCTCATAGTCAGTGAAGAAAAAGAGCTTGTTCCTGACGATTGGACCGCCTAGCGTGTACCCGTATTGATTGCGGCGCAAAGGCTCTTTTGTCTGGTTGGACCCCAGTGGCTGGACGTAGAAAAAACCTCTCGCATCCAGCGCCGAGTTGCGCAGAAATTCAAACGCCGTGCCATGAAAATGATTTGTCCCACTCTTGGTGGTGACGTTGACCATGTTTGCGGTCAGGCCGAACTCCGCCGGGAGCATCGCTCCCTCGACCTTGAACTCCTGCAGTGCATCGATATCAGGCTGGATCATCGTGCCTCCATCCTGCATTTCAGTAATGAACGCGCCGTCGAGCATCCAGCCCGTCTGGTCGGGAGGACCGCCGTTTACGTTGACGGCAACCACACTGGACCGTATGGTGCTTCCTCCGGTATTGGTATTCTGGCCGCCCGGCGTGTACGTCACGCCGGGGACCTGGTTGGTCAACTGCCAGAAGCTTCGCCCGTTGAGCGGGACATGCTCGATGGTGGTCGTGTTGACTACCTGGCCGACTTCAGAAACCGTGGTATCCACCATGGGCGCGACGGTGTCTACGGTCACCACCTGCGTGGCCTCACCAACCTGAAGCGTCGCGTCGAGAGTTGCCCGTTGTGCAACCAGAAGTTCAATGTTCGACATCACGAACGGCCGAAACCCGCTCATCGAGAATGTAACCGAATAATGGGCGGCTATCAGATCGGGAACAACGTACTCACCGTTCGCGTCCGTGGTGGCGCTGCGCTCAATTCCCATAGCCAGATCCTTGAGGGTCACCGTGCCGCCGGCGATCCGTGCGCCTGAGGAATCGGTCAGAGTACCCACGACAGTAGCACTCGTAGTCTGCGCTCTTACCGCGGCGGCTGAACAGACTGCCAGGAACCCAGCCATTACGGCCCGAAGCAGTAAATGCGCTGAATAGACTCTAGGTGCCATTACGTCTGACATGGATGTCCTCCTAAGCAGGCAAACCGTACACGGTTCTATGACCTTTTGATATAGCAGTAGCACAGTAGAGGAACACAATCGACTCTGTCAAGCCGGTTTTTGCGGATATTTGCAGATATTTACGGACCTATGAATCATTGCCTACTGCAATGCCAGATAATGGCTCTTGACAACCGCCTTTTCACTGATATATCAACAATGCGGCTCTAAGTGACCGCTGTCACTTGCGCGTGAAATTCAACCGGACCGTTTGCCGACATGACGATGAACAGAAGAAACTTCCTGCTTTCCGCCGCTGCACTTGCCTTGGCTCCCAGGTCGCATTTGCATGCCGATTCCGCTTCCCTGCAGCACCGGTTTCCGCCCGATGTAATCAAAAACGAATGGTATGTGGAGACTGAACCAGTCCCTGAATACCACTGGGCCCCGACGGCTGCCTATGAGGCGTTTCGAGATATGAAGTTTGGTATCCGCCTTCATTGGGGAATCTATTCCATCTGGCATCGGGGTCCAGAGTCATGGCCGTTCCTGAATATGTCGTTTGAAGACCGGCAAAAATACAACGACCTTTATAAGACCTGGAACCCGGCTGGATTCGATGCCGATGAATGGATGAACTTATTCGCCGAGAGCGGCCTGAAGATGTTCGCCTTCACCAGCAAACATCACGAAGGGTTTTCCATGTTCGACACCAAAACGCGGGTGCGGCAGCGGGTTAACTGGACGGCCGCGGGCGGCCCAAAAATCGAGTCCTGCGACCTTGCCTACAGCATTATGGAAGGACCCTTCCGCCGGGATATCATCAAAGAGCTCACCGACGCCGCCCACAAACGCAACATCAAGGTCGACTTTTATTTCTCTCACCCTGACTGGTACGATGCCGATTTCCGGCCCTATGGTGAGGATCCGCTCCAGGTTCCCGACTCCCCCGAACTCTATGGCTGGCGTCCCTCGGATGGTTCGATCGACGAATTCTGGGCCAAGCGCAAAGTCCGGCTGGGAAACAGGTACGTCATCGTGCCCGATCCAACCCCACTTGAAGTTGACCGCATGGTTCGCCGTCATCGCCAGCAACTGACGGAATTATTAACCAACTATGGAACCATTGACATGCTTTGCCTGGACATCCACTGGGGGCCGAAGGTCTGGCCCCAAATGAGGGAAACGATCCTGAAGCTGCGACAGATCCAGCCCAACGTCATGCTGCGCTATCGCGGAATCGGCAATTACGGCGACTACTACACTCCGGAGCGGGTTGTGCCCTCGGGGCATGTCACTTCAGATATTCCTTGGATGGTCATTTATCCGCTTGGCTCCGACTTCTCGTACGAGCCTGACCCCGCAAAGCACAAAGGCACAGGTTGGATCGTCAGCAATCTGGTGGACTCTGTGGCCAAGGGCGGTGGTTTCATGGTGGGGGTTGGTCCCAGCGCCCACGGGCAATTCAATCCGGAGGCTGCGCGGCAGCTCAGGGCAGCGGGAGACTGGCTTAAGATGAATGGCGAAGGAATTTATGCGACCCGGGCGCGCGATGGTTCCCTTTGGTCTGAGGGCGCCAACATTCGCTATACCCGATCCAAGGACAAGCGCATCACCTACGCCCATACCCTCGTGTGGCCGGGCAAACAGCTTGTGTTGACCTCAGTCCAACCAAAAAAAGCATCGAACATTTACATGTTGGGCGCGGCCGAGCCGTTGAAATGGAACTATGACGCAACGCAAGGTCTCACGATCACGATCCCGGAGCACCTGCAAAGCGAAACAGCGCGACCCTGCCAATACGCATGGACCTTCAAAATTCAAAGCATCAACGCCTAACCGATTTAGTCCCGGAGGGACGGCTGAGAGAAGCCCAGGACGCAGTCCTGGGAACCATGCACATTACGACGAAAAGTCCCGCAAGGGACGGCTGAAAGTTAACCAGGTTGTACCCAGGACCACATCCCATTAGCGCTAACTTGTTTGGCAGACAATAGAAATCCGAGAAGACGCTGTTTTTTGCATCTCCAACTCACGACAAAAACGTCATCCTGAGCGGAGCGCGTCACAGATTTATCGCGTGACACGGCGCTTGATGGCGCGGAGTCGAAGGACCCCGAGGGTGCTTATCTTGCCCATGCCGCCCGGACCTTTTCAACCACCGAAGCCCGCACCTTCGAACCCAACACAACTCACCCATCCGCCAGCCCACAAACAACAACCTCACCTAGCTCCGTCCGCTCTTCAGTCGCCAGTTATTGCCATGCTCAGTATTGGCGAGTCGTTCCAGCACCTGGTCGAGACCGTTCCGAATATGCGTGCGCATCGCGGCATCGGCTGCCAGCGGATCTCCGGAACACAGCGCGTCCGCCAAATTCGAGTGAAATCGAGGCGGTGTCTTGTTGTTATCCGCAGCCGTGTCATAGAGCCAGTTAAAGACCAACACCTGCGCCTTCTCAATAGCACTCGTCAAACCTGGACATTGCGCTAACTCAGCAATACGCATATGGAATCGCATGTGGTAGGTATGTACGGAGAATAAGAATCGTGAATCTTCAGCCTCTGGCCCGGACACTTTATGAAGATTATCCAGATGCCTGGCGCTGGTAAGAAGCTGCTTCTTTTCCGCAGCCGTGATATGCTCCGCGCAAAGCCTCGCTGCTTGTGCCTCGAGAGCCTCACGGATAACGTAACTATTTCGGATATCCTGCTCGGTAGGTATGCGAACCCGGGTCCCGATACGCGGCCTGCTCTCGACCAGACCCTCGACCTCCAGGCGCTGCATGGCCTCCGTAATAGGCAGAAAGCTCATGTTCAGCCGTTCGGCCAGCTTCCTCCGTGACAGCACGTCCCCAATGGCCAGGTCCCCTCGCAGGATCTCATCCCGGATTTGCTGGTACGCCCTTCCAGCGAGTGACTCGCTCGAACGATTGAGTCGATTACTTACTAGCGCAGGTTTTTTCAAGCCAGCCTCGCTGTTTCACTGGGTTAGAAAGACATATTGGGAGAGATGTGATGGTACCATCGATTTCCTCTTCTGCAAACCACCGAACCGTTGTGATATATCAACTCTGCAAAGGGCTTTGAGCCCCCGGAACAGGTGCAATCGTTCGCGGCAGCCACCAGATAAGCAGCGCAGCGATGATCGGCGTTAGCCCGAAAAGTACAAAAGCCGGCTTGAACGAATAATGATCGACAAGCCATCCCGTAACCAGGGCGAAGAACATCCCGCCAAAGCCCGAACCCATACTTGCCAGCCCCCATATGGAAGCCACTGCATTCTTGGGGAACAAGTCTCTGGGGATGGCAAGAACGTTTGCCAGTGCGCCGCAATAACCAAAGGTCGCCGTAGATATAAGTGCAATCGCCAGCCCTGCGCTATGGACCATCGCCGCCGGCACCGCCGCTACCATCAACCCCGAGAAGAACAGCACCCCCACCCGCCGGGCAATCTGCGCGGATAATCCAAGCCGCAACAGGGCGCTGCATAGAAATCCACCGGCTAAGTTCCCGATGCCGCCGGTGAAAAATGGAATCCACCCCGTCTCGCCAATTTCTTTCATGCTAAAGCCGTGGCCAACCTTCAGGTACTGCGGAAACCAGAAGGTGTAGAAGTACCACACCGGATCGGCGAAGACTTTAGACAGCGTGAACTGCCACACAAAGCGGGTCTTCGCCAGCGCCCAAACCGCAGGCGGAGGAGTTTCTACTTCTCCCGGTTGGATCGGTGGAGTGCGATAGAAAACCATCCAGGCGGCTAACCAGACGAATCCCAAAGCGCCCACGATCACGAACGCTGCCTGCCAGCCCATTTCCAGCGCCGTCCACGCCAGCAAGGGAGGCGCCAGCATGGCTCCAACGGCGGCGCCGCTATTGAAGATTCCCGATGCCAGGGATCGCTCCTGGGGTGGAAACCACTCCCCGATCACCTTGACGCCCGCAGGGTAGTTCCCTGCCTCTCCGACGCCAAGAAGAAATCGAAACACTCCCAGGCTGATCGCACCGCCGGAAAATGCGTGCAGAATCTCGGCCGCTGACCACCACGCAATAGTCAAAGCATAGCCGACTTTGCTGCCAAGCCGGTCCAGGAGCGGGCCTGACACCCCATTCATCACCGTATAGGCCAGCATGAAGGCAAAAATAATGTGGCTGTACGTAGTGGCTGAAATCCTGAAGCGTTCCAGCATCACAGGCGCAAGCACCGAGAGCGTTTGCCGGTCGAGATAATTGATGACTGTGGCTACAAAGGCAAAGCCCAGCATCAACCAGCGGCTTCCCGACACCACCGGGCTGAGCAAACCGCCCAAGGGACCTCTCTCCTGCTGAGCGCCGTCGTCATACGGAGTGCGTGCCGCCTGGGATATACGGTTCATAGCATCCATTCTTTATTGCACGACCTGTAGCAACTGATATATCATCGCTTCCGTTCTCGTCAACTGCTTTCGCATTGGGCCCCGGACGATAGCCCGAAACGATGGCTTGATTGCATGCCCAGGACGGGGCGTTTGACATAGGCAACTGTTGCAGTCACGAGTGTCGGAAAACCGATAAGAGCGATGCGAAGGGAAGAAGAGTGGGGATAAGGTTCAAACATCGTCAAATTTCGCGTCAACCGCGCCTCTCTCTTCTATTACTGGCTCTCTTGCTGCCGGCGCCTTCGCTGTGCCAAAACACACCCCCAGTGCCCGAATTAATTCAGGACGGCAAGACCGTGTATGCGACCAACTGTTCCGGGTGCCACGGCGCCGACACCTTCGGCACCGATCATGCCCCGAAACTGAGTGGCAATCCTGACGTGCGCAGGCGCTCGCTGGAACAATTGCGCAATCTCATCGTATCCGGCATTCCCTCCGCGGGAATGCCTGCGTTTGGGTCACTGCCTCCGCACCAGCTCGATGCCGTCGCTGCTTTTATCCGTTCGCTCAACTCTCCGGCATCGCAAACCATCGTGCCCGGCGACGCCGCCCTGGGAAGCCAGTTCTTCTGGAACCAGGGCAACTGCGGCTCCTGCCACATGGTCCACGGCCAGGGATCCTCCACTGGACCGGACCTGTCGGATGTGGGCAGCAGGATGACCCTGAATGAGATACACACCGCCCTGTTGCATCCCGGCCAAAACATTACCCCCGGCTACGACCTGGTCACCGTAACCCTGCGCAACGGCAAAACCCTCCAGGGATTTGCCCGAGGGCGAACCAACTTCGAATTGCAACTGCAGGATCTGGATGGAGCCCTTCACTTGCTCCAGTCCCACGACATCATTGACCGTGGTCGACAACAACCGCTCCCTGATGAAACCCGTGAACGCGACCCCCGATCAAATCCAGGATCTCACCGCCTACCTCAGCCTGCTCACGGGGATTGAGCCCGGACCTTTGCCGGCGGCTAACACCCAATACGCTTCTCCGGGCTTCTCCTTTTCCAGAATCCTGAACCCGCAACCGGGTGATTGGGCCACTTACAATGGCAGGCTGGATGGTAATCGTTTCAGCCCCCTCACGCAGATCAATCAATCCAACGTAAAAGACCTGGTCCTCAAGTGGATTTTCCCCATGCCGCATTTCGGGCTGGAGTCGACCCCGGTCGTGGCCGATGGCGTCATGTACGTATCCGGCAACAACCAGGCCTACGCCATCGACGCACTCACCGGCGTCCAGATCTGGAAGTATTCCCGTCCACCGACCCCGGGCCTGGTCGGAGATGCTTCGGTGGGCACCAATCGCGGAGTCGCGATCCTCGACGACAAGATCTTCATGGTCACGGATAACGCCCATCTGCTGGCCTTGAATCGCCTCACCGGGAGCCTGGTCTGGGACGTCGTTATGCCCGAAGAGAAAGAGCATTATGGCTCCACCGTCTCGCCCCTGATTATCAACGACACCGTCATCGCCGGCGTTTCTGGGGGAGACTGGGGCATGCGCGGCTTTATTGCCTGCTACAAGGCCGCGACCGGCGAGCTGGTCTGGCGCCACTGGACACTCCCGGCAAAAGCAGGAGACCCCGGCATCGATACCTGGGGCAAGGAACCGCCATTGCTCGCCGGTGGTTCCACCTGGCTGACCGGAACTTACGACAAGGAAACGGATACCCTGTACTGGCCCACCGGCAATCCCTGGCCCGATCGCGATGATCGCAACCGTCCCGGTGACAATCTCTTTACCGATTGCATACTCGCGTTGGACCCCAGGACCGGCGCCTTGAAATGGTACTTTCAGTTCACGCCGCATGATACGGCAGACCGCGATGCGGCCGAACCTCCCGTCCTGGTCGATACCGAATACCGCGGAAAACCCAGGAAGCTGCTGCTGCATGCGGATCGGAACGGCTTCTTCTATGTCCTGGATCGCACCAACGGCGAGCTCCTTCTGGCGAAAACCTTCCTGCATCAGGTGAACTGGGCCACCGGCATCCGTCCCGATGGGCGCCCACAACTCGCGGTGCAGCCTGCGACCGCGTCCAATCGGGAAAAAACCTGTCCCGACAACGCGGCTAACTGGAGCTCCACAGCTTTTAGCCAAACTACGCGCCTCTATTATTTGATGACCCTGGAGGATTGCCACCCGATTGCCGCCTCCCCCAAGGCATCTGAGGAGGCTGTCAAACCCGGCGAGCGGTACATGCGCGCCATCAATATCGATACCGGCGACGTAGCCTGGGAAATTGCACAAACCGGTCCGGTCATCTTGAAGACCTGGTCAGGAGTGTTGGCAACGGCCGGTGGGATTGTCTTCTACGGCGACCCGAATGGTGCCTTCGTAGCCGTCGATCAACCCCAGGGCAAAACCTTGTGGCATTTTGACACCAACGTCGGAATGAAGGCCTCTCCCATGACCTTTCTGGTCGATGGAAAGCAATTCGTGGCGGTAGCGGCCGGCTCAGTATTCTTATGTTTCGGCCTGCCACCTTTATAGATCAATGCCCCAGAATGGATAAACGAATATGATCAACGACTGCTCCCAAACTATGATGTCGCGTCGTACATTGTTGCTAGGTGCGGCCATGTCCGGTGCCTTGCATGCATTTGCCAAAGACGCTCCCGAAAATGCAGGCGCAGCAGAGGACACGTCAGGCAACCCAGGCAAGCTGAAGATTTGTATCTTCTCCAAGCACTTGCAATGGGCCAGCATCAGTGATGCAGCCTCGATTGCGAGAGATATCGGGTTCGACGGTGTTGATATTACCGTTCGTGCGGAAGGTCACGTCTTGCCTGAACGGGTAGAAACGGACCTTCCCGCAGCCGTGGAGGCGGTTCACCGCGCCGGCCTGCAGGTTCCGATGATCACCACCGAGATCATGAGCGTCACCACTCCTCATGCCGATGCCGTCTTGAAAACAGCCAATCAGTTGGGCATTCGCAATTACCGCTGGGGATGGTTAACCTACCCGGCGGACAAAGGAATCGCGGAGAGGCTCAATGAACTGAGGCCGCAGGTGAAGGCGCTGGCTGAGCTGAACCAGCAGCATCAAATCTGCGGAATGTACCACACCCATTCCGGGCCCGGACTGGTGGGAGCCCCCATCTGGGACCTTTGGAATCTTTTTGAGGGGCTGGATCCACGCTGGGTCGGGGTCAACTACGACATTGGTCACGCAACCGTCGAGGGCGGCTATGGCGGGTGGATTGATAGCTCTCGCCTGGTCAAGCATCAAATGAGAGGGATTGCTCTCAAAGACTTCACCTGGCAGCAGAACAAAGCAAAGAACGTCCATGCCGATCCGTTTGACAAGTCTCTCGCTGTCCAGGACGCCTGGGTTCCGCATTGGTGTCCTATAGGCCAGGGCATGGTCAACTTCCCGGGCTTCTTTGCCATCGTGAAGCAGAATCCCGGTTTCTCAGGACCGGTGCAACTCCATTTTGAATACACCGGCCTGGGAGGAGCCGAGAACGGCAAGACGACGCTTACGATTCCCAAACAGGAAGTAATCGACGCCATGCGCAGGGACCTGACCGCTGTTCGCAAGGCGATGAGCGAACAAGATCTAATCTAGAAAGACGGTAGCCAAAAGCAAGCAAATCCTGAATGGAGATCATCTTTGATTGAATTTAGATGTGATGCCATCCTGTTTGACATGGACGGCACGCTCGTTGATTCAACCCTATGTGTGGAGGGAATCATGGGGAGATGGGGCATGAAACACGGCATCGACCGCGACTTCGTCCTGCAAGCTTCTCATGGCAGAAGAACGATAGACTCGATTCGTGCGGCCGCCCCTCACCTCGATGCCGAGGAAGAAGCGAAAGAAATCGATGCCGAGGAGCTGGTCGCAAGAGAGGGCATTGTGGAAGTTCCCGGTGCTCTCCATCTGCTTAGCAAATTAAAACCGCATCAATGGGCCGTCGTTACCTCGGCAAGCAGAGCTTTGGCAACTTTTCGCATGGGATGTGCCGGACTTCCACTTCCAGAAGTGTTGATCTCGGGTGACGATGTGACCAATGGCAAACCCGACCCGGAAGGTTATCTCAAGGCGGCGAGTCATCTTGGGGTCTCCCCTGAGCGCTGTGTCGTCGTTGAAGATACGCCCGCGGGTATCCTCGCCGGGCGCCGGGCTGGTATGAACATTGTCGCAGTAACGACAACGTTCGCGCCGGAAAAGCTTCTCGGGGCCCCAGTCGTCGCCAACCTCGATGACGTTACGTTTCATTTGGAAAGATGAAGACGCGGCATATGGGTCACCCTGGGCAGCGTCTTTAGTAACCGCTAAAGATATTTTTGACTGCTACGAAAACCCTCAAAACGGGAACCGGAACACCGCGTGAGATTCAATTCGCCCTGCGCCTTGAGTTTTGAGAATTGATCAGGAGAACCGCAGATCTCTCGGTTCGTACGGAGAATTAGTTGCCAAGCTCCTTGGCTATTTGCTCAATCCATGCAGCCTCGTCCTGGAGCGCGCGGGCAACCAGCACTGCCTGCTCTTCTGCTTCCGCGTAGCGGCCCTCTTCGATGGCTTCTCTTACCCCGGGCATTGTCTTGGCGCTGTAGCCGGTGTACCAACCCGGAGCGTAGAGCACATGCTGCATCCATGGCCGTCGCGGCAAACCTTGCCCGTTGATCAGTTTTCTCTCTGCCAGCGCAAGCTGCTGATTGATTGCCTGCAAGCGATCCGGCGACAGAGTCTTGCTCCGCACACTGGCGAGTGCCTTCGTGTAATGCTTTGCAGCCTGGTCCAGTGCGGCAGCGGCATTGTCGAGCGGAGCGAAGTTCAGGTAGGGCGGAATTTCTTTGGGCGGCGGCGCGACAGTGGGGTTTCGCGGATTATTCACCGCCTCATACACACCCTGATTCAAATTCCGCCGGATATCTTCAGCCTCCTTACGGCGGCTCTCGAGCAGCGCTTTCACCTCCTCGATGTATTGCGCCACCGTGTGGGAGAGGCCCTCAAATTCATAAGGCATGATATCGGCATCCGCCATGCGCATTACGCTTATGCCCGCGGCCTGCGCGAGCGCGCGGCCATAGACGAAATCGTAGTCGGAGAAATGCGAATACCAGTAGAAGTCGTCATAGATCGAGTGGTAGTTGCCGGACGGGTCCTCTCCCGAAAATCCGAGATTGACGGTCGCGATGCCGACATGGTCGATAAACGAACTGAAGTCAGAACCGGAACCGAGGGCGCCTATGCTCAGCTGGTCGCCGATCCGCGCTTCCGCTTGTTGTTGCGGAGTTCCATGCAGCAGCCGGTAAGCCTGCTGACGTTTGAAGACGGAAACTTTGGATTCAGGATCTTCGACATCCTTGGCCACGCCGTTCATGAACGACTGCAGCGAATGCGAGCCCTCCACATCCAGATAGCCGCGCTCGTTGGCATCACTGTTGATGTAAACGGCGGCATGCTGGCGCAGCTCCTCCGCGTGCTCTTCCACCCACTCGGTGGAACCGAGGAGCATGGGCTCCTCGCCGTCCCAGGAGGCATAGATGATGGTGCGTTTCGGCTTCCATCCCTGCTTTGCCAGTTCCCCCAATGCTCGCGCCTCCTCCAGCAACACGACCTGGCCGGAAACCGGATCGTCGGCGCCGTTAACCCAGGCATCGTGGTGGTTCCCACGCAGCACCCAAAGGTCGGGCTCCTCGGAGCCGCGCATGGTAGCAATCACGTCGTAAACCGGTTTGAGGTCCCAGTTGAAAGCGAGCTTCAGATGAACCTTAGCTGGCCCTGGCCCCAGGCGATACGTGATGGGCAGCGCTCCGCGCCAATTCGCAGGCGCCACCGGACCCTCCAGTGCAGCAAGCAGCGGCTGCGCGTCGGCGTACGAAATAGGAAGAACCGGAACCTTGGCAATGGATTGGGCATCCTCCAGCTTGAGCCGTTTGGCCTCTTTGGTTGCCCCTACTCCTGGCGTGAGCGGGTCGCCCGGGTACAGCGGAGCATCGAGGACACTGCCTCGTTGAGCTCCCTCGGGCGGACGCATGGGTCCTTTGGGAAATGGGACTTGCAGCCTGTAGCCGTCATCGGCGGGATCGGAATAAATGATGCACCCAATGGCTCCATGCTCGGCGGCAATCTTAGGCTTGATTCCCCGCCAGGATTCGCCGTAGCGGGCAATGACGATGGCTCCCTTGACGGAGACACCGTGACGGGCGAGCTCCTCGTAATCGGCAATCAGACCGTAGTTCACGTAGACCAGCGGGGCCGTCACGTCCCCGTCGGGTGAGTAGGCGTTATAGGTGGGTAGCTGCTCGTCCTTTTGATTCGAGGTGGGATCGACGGCTACCGCCGGCTCCTCGAGTTTGGCGGTGAACTTTGTCGGCGCGACCATCTCCAGCAGCCGCAATTTGGGCGTCGGAAACAGGACCTGAAATTCTTCGATGTGGGCATCCCATCCCCACTGCGTATACTGCGCCAGGATCCACTCGGCATTCTCTTTGTCGTACGGCGAACCGACGTGATGGGGACGCGCGCTGAGCCGCTCCATGTTGGCCCGCATGTGCTGCGGATCGGGCAGCGACTTGAAGCGCTGCTCCCAGCCAGCCTCGTCTGGCGCAGCCTGCTGCGCCGTCAGAGCACCGGTGAGGATGAAGATGAGTAACGCAGCAACAGCTCGGGCCATGCTTAGAAGCATATTCTAAGACCGAACTGAAGCCCGCGTGGTCCGAGCTGCAGCAAGTATGTGCACCCTATTTTTCCCGATTTCCCTCTTAAGAAGAAGCCCGGTGAGGATATCATCGTGAATATGGCAACGGTACGGATCTCGGAAGCGGAGGCAGCGCGCGACTTCGCCGGGCTGATGGCGCGTGTGCGCGCAGGAGCGGAGGTCATCATCGAATCCGGGCCCACGCAGGTGGCCATTCTGCGCGCGTTAGCTCCGACGCGCCGGTCCATCTCCGAATCCATCGCGCTGGCCGAGGCACGCTCGAAAGAGCTGGGCTATAAGCCCGTGATGGATGCCGCATTCGCCGCTGATCTCGAAGAGATCATCCGCAACCGCAAGCCGCGCGACACTTCGGAATGGGACTGATCCTCGATACCAGTATCCTCATCGCAAGTGAACGGCGTGGTGAGGCTATCGAAGACATCTTGCGCTAGGCGCAGGCCGTGCACGGCGAGATAGACGTCGCTCTCTCGGCCGTCAGTGTAGTGGAGCTGACCCATGGCATCTACCGGGCTAGAACCGACGCCGACCGCGCGCGCCTGCGAGTCTTCGCCGAGGGAGCCTTCCACGATTTTATCGTCCATCCAGTAACGCTGGAAATCGCCCAGCTTGCCGGACGTATCGAAGGAGAGCAGGCGGCTCAAGGCAACAGCATCGCGTTGCAGGACCTTCTGATCGGGGCAACTGCCTTGTATCTTGGCTTCGATGTGGCCACACTCAACATTAGACACTTCCAGGTCTTTCCCGGCATCAAAGCCGTCATGTTTTAAGGTTAGGCAATCTCCACTGCGAGAACCGTTCGTGTGTTGGCGGCATCGCACAGGAGCGCGGTTGCTCCCACCTGTTTGGCCAATACGGCTATATGCGAGATAGGAGGCTCCAAAATTAGTGGAGATTACGAGT
>CAWCKO010000054.1:0-49283 GCA_963796145.1 uncultured Acidobacteriaceae bacterium
TAACCGGAAGTTACCGCCAAGAGACACCGGCGGGGAGTGATCAACTCCTAGCCATACTGCTTAAGTTAGCTGTTATGGGCCTTCGGCCCATGGGGGAACACCAGAAGTTGTTCCCAGAACAGAATTGTCATCCCGACCGGAGCGTACCCGTAGAAAGGCGCATGAAGTTTGCCAACGCCACCAAAGTTCCACAGGAAATCTGGGGGGAGCTGTGAGTGCGAAGGGACCTGCTGTTCTCTTCCTCGGCGGTCAACGCTCTGGCCAGTTGTAGGTGGGTGATCAGTTTTCCTTCGTCGGCAAATGAGCAGCAGAGCTGCACGGCCATTTTCGAGCTGACCAGAGAAGTCCTTCCCGCTGCGCACGTCGTGGAAGGAGACCGCCTTTCTGGTTTGATTCAGAGGTCAGCACATAGAGAGTGGCTTTGGGCAGGCGAGTTGGGCAGATGAGCATGCCGGCATCGGTCAAGGTCGTGGTGTAGGTCGGGGAAATGTTCGCCAGCCTTCATCGCATAGCGATAAATATCTCCGACAGCCTGCAGGTTCTGGTTGAGTTCGAGAGGTAGAGCACGCGAACAGGATTTTTCCCTTTCCCAGAGGTTCTCCTGCCCAATCCTGATCCCCTGGCATTTGCGCGCGGCTCAGGACCGTTGTTTTGTTGCCCGCAAAAGTCAGTTCCGCTTCGCCACCGGGCCACTTGAATGCGTTGCTACGCAGAGTGAGCGGTGCGTCTACATAGGCAAGGCCCACCTGATCCTGCCTTCCCGTCGGATGGAAGTGCGCGTCTCCACCGAACGGGCCCGGTCACGAGTAATATGGCTCCTGCCTTCACTCGGGCCACGATCGCCTGCCAGGCATCTTCGGTCAACGCAAACGATGAGGGAAGAATGATGAGCTTCGGCGATCCGAGGGATGCAATCTGGTATTCGCCAACGGCATAAGCTTCCCCACGGGCATAGTAGTAGAGGGCCCGAACCGCATTCTGTTGTGCCTCGATGGCCAGAGCATTGAAGACGGAGAGTTGCAGGGACTGAGGCAGGATGATGGCAATCTCCGGTTTGATGAAGTCGGTAGCATACGGCGCGGCGCGCTGAGCGAAATCTCCCACTCCCCGCATCATGGGCTCCCATACCTTGGCCGAGCCGTCGCTCCGCTGCATGCCGAAGTCGACTTCGCGGGCCCAATCCCACTGCATCGCCCCAGAGCTGCCGGCGGCAAAACCCAGCGCCCACTTGCGTTCGGTCAGCGCCAGCCCGGTGAATTCGTCATAGCGCCAGGTTCCATCGGGAGCCCAGACTGGTTGATAGCCGGTTTCGCCGGTGATGTTCGGTATGCCCGGAAGCTTTGCGGCGATCGAGTCCCACAACAGAGCATCATCTTGCCAGTAGGTGTGATTGGTGGTGAACGACACACCCGCCAGGCCATAGAACTGATTCAGCACGCGGTTGGTGACGCCGCCTTCATCCTGTCCTACATCAATGAGCTGGCTGCTGCCGGCCTGGCGGATCACGGCAACCATGGATTGCACCCAGTGGCTGAACATGTCCTGCGCGAAGAGATTGTAGTCGAGGGCACGCACCTGGCGGGGATTTCCATGGCGCTCATAGGTCAGGTCGGTTACGCCGGGCAGCGGGATACTGTCAAAGTTGCCAAGATGTTCCGGTGTTACTGCCCAGGCGTCTGCGAGGATGCTGATGCTTTTGTATCTGTCCCGGAGCCACTCATGCCAGGCGTTTACTTCCGCCGCATCCCCGTTGGGAATATTTCCTTTGAATATCTGTTGCGGGTTGGAGAAAGCTCGGCTCATTGATAAGGTCCCAGCAGAGCCACGGCACACTCGCAAAGCGCTTCACTACGGCGCGCACGTAGGTTTGCTGCGCACGCAAGGTGTCTTCATCGAGATAGGGGTTTTTCTGCGCAGGCAAATCGGGGGTGAAGGCAAAGAAAGTGAAGTTGACAGAGATGCCGTGCTGCTGCGCACAGATGAAAAAAGCCTCCAGATTACGCAGAAAGCGCTCGTCCGGCTCTCCCGTTCCGGGCTCAATGAATTTGGTGTTCTTCATCCACACGCCGGTGCGGACAAAGCGTGACCCCGTGGGCGGCCATCTCCGCAAAATCTTTTTCCCACACCGACGCATTGCGCGGGCCGGAGAAATCCCAGCCATTTTCTTCGGTGGTGAAGTAGTTGGTGCCGACAGGGAAGAAGGGCTTCCCCCCGCGAGTGAGGAAATCTCCCTTGACTCCGAGGGCTGGCCCACGTCGAGCGAACTGCGTTCCGCCACCCAGAAACCATTCTCGTAGAACTCGCGAAAACGTCCCTGTTGTCGAAAAGTGGCGCGGACTTTGTAGAACCCGGCGGAAAGCGGCTGCTGAAAGGGCACCGGCAGGCTGGCGATCTCATCGTTCTCAACCGGTAGCGTAGCTTCTTCAAGCAGCTTATCCGTAGATAAGAGCTCCACGCGTACATCGCCCTTTGCGGGGTGCGCTTGCTGCAAATGCACGGTGATCTGAGGCGGCTCATTCGGTCTGAGGACAGAAAAAAGCGTTTCGACAGAGAGGTCCGTGGAGCCTTGGCGCGCATAATCGGCAGTCTGGCGAATGAGTGCCTCGCCATCCGGGGTCTCCCAGTAGCCGGTTGCCGGTTGAAAGTCGAGGCAGACGATGCGGCTGCCGGGTGCACGGTCGATAACGATAACGGGCGCTGCAACCAGAAGTCCGGAGGTGTCAACCATGTAGCCAAGCCCCTTCAGATGACCCTCGACGGTGAAAAATTTCTCTGCCTGCAGCCTGGGACTAGCCTCAAAGGCATAGCCCGGCTTCCACGCAAAGTGAGCATCTCGCGCCACTGGGACCTCGTAGGTGTGGCGCAAATCCAGCGTCCGGGAGTAGGTATCCTGCGGCCGGCCCTGGACGAAAATTGCACCCACCTGGTTGACTGGTACGCGCAATGGCTGGCCACCGATGACGAGAAGATTCCCGCCGTTCTGCAGATAAGTTTCGATCGCCTTCCATGCATCGGTGGGTACGGCAGAGCCGTAAGGAAGGACCAACAGCTCGCACTTAGCCAGCGCGCCAGGAGCCTGCAAGGCCTTCAGGTCCAAAAAGTCGGGATGCAGCGCCGCGTACAGGGTGGCGCGATCCACCGGCCGGCTGGCGACCGTGGGGAAGTCCGGCTGCCAAAAGACGACTACCTGAGCCATACGAGAAGAAGAGAGGAGTGAGAGCAATACAACGACCAAAAGAAGCGCGGGCATCGGACCTCCGTCCGCGCTGGAATTGTACATCCATGATTAAATACCTGCGTGAACTCAGCACGCTTCGAAAGGTACCTCAAGATGTCTTCCATCTCCCGTCGTAGGATGCTCAAAAGCACCATCGCAGGCACAGCACTCGCTTCCGGTTCTCCCATTGCCTGGGCTCAGGAAAAAGCGGTTTCGCCCGATAGCCCAATCCAGAGGAAAGGGCGCATTCGACAGTCTGTCAGCCGCTGGTGCTATAAGGAGATGACTCTGGACGAATTGTGCGCCTATGCGGCACAGATCGGACTGAAGGGAGTCGACCTGCTGGAACCGGAAGATTATGAAATACCGAAGAAGTATGGGTTGATCTGTACCATGGGCTACGCCGCGGCCGGTACGATTCCCGATGCACTCAACGTGGTTGCAAATCACGACAAGATCGAGGCGGGGCTGCGTACCAATATTCCGTTGGCCGCAAAGGCGGGGGTGCCCAATGTCATTACGTTTTCAGGCAACCGCCACGGAATGTCTGACGAAGAGGGCGCAAAAAATGTGATTCTTGGGTTGAACCGGGTGAAGAAGATTGCCGAAGACAATAACGTCGTCATCAATCTGGAGCTGTTGAACAGCAAGGTCAACCATAAGGACTATATGGCAGACCACACCGCCTGGGGTGTCGCGGTGATGAAGGAAGTGAATTCTCCCCATGTGAAGCTGCTATACGACATCTATCACATGCAAATCATGGAGGGAGATTTGATCGCTACCATCAAGGAGAATATTGAATGGATTGGCCACTTCCATACCGGCGGTGTGCCCGGACGCCACGAGCTCAACAATACCCAGGAGGTGCAATGGGATGGGGTGATGCGCGGGATCGTGGAATCCGGGTTCAAGGGATATGTTGCACACGAGTTCGTCCCCACCGGCGATCCCCGCGCCTCTCTTTTGCAGGCCGTTGACCTTTGCGATGTATAAGAGACCTGGAGGATTCTATGCGCAAGCTGGCCCTTTTTCTTACCCTGTGCGTCGCCGCGGTCTGCCTGGCCGTACCGGCGAAGAGCGTTTACAACTTTACCTTGAAATCTATCGATGGCCAGCCGGTCAAACTGAGTAGCTACCGGGGAAAGGTCCTTTTGCTGGTGAATGTTGCCAGCAAATGCGGCTACACTCCGCAGTACGCGGGTCTGGAATCACTTTATGAAAAATACAAGGATCGCGGCCTGGTGATCGTCGGCATTCCTGCCAACAACTTCGCTCAGCAGGAGCCCGGCACAAACGATGAAATCAAGAAGTTCTGCCACAACCGCTACAACGTATCGTTTCCTATGATGGCCAAGGTCTCTGTGGTGGGTGACGACAAGACGCCGCTGTACGTCTTCCTGACGGACAAGGCGGCCAATCCGCAGATTGGCGGCGAAATTAAATGGAACTTCACCAAGTTTCTATTCGACCGCAATGGCAAGCCCGTGGAGCGCTTCGAACCCGCTGTCACTCCCGACTCACCCCAGGTTACGGCGGCCATTGAATCCGCTCTCCAGTGACAACGTGAATGGCTTGATCTGCATCAAGGGCTACCGAACAAGAGCATTTTCACTTCTACTCTGCACAGTCAAGCGCCGTGAAGTGCGGCTTTTCTTGAGGAAAAGCCACGTCGGGAGTGGTTGCTCTGTATACATCAGAAGTGAAAATGCTGTAGATCAAGACAGAACGCGATTCGGCGGAAGAGTCATGACGCAGCCGCATGCTCGGAGGCGATTCGAAACCAAAATTCATCAATTTGCCGGCGTACGATTTCGGGGTGGAATTTCGCAGCTTGCGCGCGCCCTTTCCATGCCGTCTCCAGCCACAGTATAGGATTTTCACTGACTTCAAGCATTGATGCAGCGATCGACGTCTCATTCAATGGGTCAAAATATTGAATAGCTTCTCCCCCGACCTCGGAGAGCGAACTGCTGCGCGAAGCAATCACGGGGGTTCCTGATGCCATGCCTTCGAGCACTGGAATTCCAAAACCCTCCAAGAGCGATGGAACGAGAACTGCTTTGGCACGACGGTAAAGCTGCTGGAGGGTAGCGGTCGAAACAAAGGGCTCGAACGCTACTTTCGCTTGTAGCCCCAACTCCTGGACAATTTCACGAAACGACCCTCCAGCGCGGGCAAGCCCTACTATGCGTAAATTCGCAGCTCCGGCTCCTGCCATCCCGACGTAAATGGCATAGGCTCTGAGGGCGCGCGCAGTATTCTTGTGGGGCGGAGTAGCGGTTACCAGCAGGATATAGTTATCCCGCTCTTCCGGGCTCGCAGGCTCCACAAACCACGACTCGGCGATCGTACACGGGATCACCGTGACGCGGGTTTCAGGGAAGTATTCCAGGATCCGATTACGCGAGAATTCCGATACCGTGAGCACATAGCTTGACCGCGCAACCGAAGGCGGAATAAGGCGCCGCCGATAACTGTTCACAATCCGCATCCGCGTTGTCGAGGCTTTGAACTTCTCCATCAGAATCAGGTCGTGAAGCACCAGTACAAGCTGGGTGCCGCGCGGCAACCAAAGAGGAGCTGTATTGTATGGAGCGAGAAAGACATTCGGCTTCCAGGATTTAAGCAGGTGTGGCAGGGAAGCCTGCTGCCAAATCAAATAGCGCCGGTTGCCGCCTTGAACGATGCCCGCCGTCTGGCTCTGCTTTCTGGGGGAAGGAGCATAACCTTGAAATTCAGCCCATCGGCTGCCTATGAGGTTGCGTAGTTGCACGCCCTTTCCTGTTCCCCCGTCACCGGATACGAGAGCTTGGGCATCATAGGCGACCCGCAGAGGAGCGTTACGCGTCGCCGGCATCGATTCGGCAGTTGACTCGACGTTCATGGGACCGCCCCTTCTTAAATGCGGACTATCGACGACGCCGGTAACGGCATTAGATCCTGGCGCGCGCCGTTGGCTTTGGACGCAGTAAGTCCTGCAGGTCCTGGGGCAGTCGACCTGCGCACATTCATCCACTCCTGCTTGAGTCCCACGCAGGCAATCAGAAAAATCATCGAGCCAAGATGCTTGGGCTCAAAGAGGAAGCTTTCGTCCAGGTTCCAAATAAAAGTGAGGATGACGATGGCTAGGTACCACTCCACGACGCGAAGATCCGCATCGTTACGCGAGCGGAGAAGGCAAACCACGGCGTCACGGAAGGCGAAGCCGAAGACCAGCAGTACGATTGACAGGCCCACCGCACCCATCTCAAGCATGACATCGATAAACCCGTTCTGCGCCTGGGCCAGAAGCCAGGAGACCGCGAGAATCACGCGATAGGATTCGCCTTCGAGGCCAAGCCAGAACGCCTGGTAGCCATAGCCGAGCATCGGCCGCTTGGCAATTGAATCGATCGCCGCACTCCATATCCCAGTGCGCCCGGTCAAGGTCCCGTCTTTCCCCAGCAGGCCGAACAGAAAATCCGGCCAGGCCACAAGCACCACCGCGGCGGTGGACAAACTCACAAGCAGGAGGAGACACACGACAAAGTAGTCTTTCTTGCGCAAGCGGTGTAGCGCCTTCATGATCACTAAATAGACGATATAGATGGCGGTCAGCATGTACGCGGTTGCTGCTCGCGAAAACGCAATCGCCGCCAGGCAAAGGACAATCTGTGAGACCCGAACGGAGCGGAGAAACGAGGTGCGCCCGGGGTACGACACCGCAACGGTCAAAAAAAACAGCGCCATGTTGCCGAGGTAATTCTTGGCGCTGAAAATCCCCTTCCATGCCGCAGAATGCCCACCCATCAGATCAAGGCCATATTGCGGAAGGGCAATTGCAAAGACGATGCTTGCCGCAATCGCCACCGTACCGAGAACAAGGAGTAGCTCCAACACCTGAGCTAACGTATACCTGGACATCATGTAGTACAGGAGCAGAATGCTACCCAAAAGCAAGATACCGGAGCTGATCGTCCGTGTTGGCATCTGCGATACGGGACAGAGCAGAAGCGCGAGAATAGGAAAGCTGGTAACCAGCTTCATCTGCCTGCTGAGCCGGCGAACGGATTGCCACCGCTGAACGACAAAGATCATGCAGATCCCAAAGATCAGTAGCTTGCTGAGGCGCTCGACAACGACCCCGCCCACGGAATTGGTCGCGACTGCCCGAGTGGCAACAGGCGCATTTGCAAATGGGGAAACGCCGTCGAGAGCGAAATAGAAGAGCAGCAGCAGCAGACCCCAGGTCGAAGCCCGGCTCCAGATACTCTCTGACCCTGCGGCCGGGCGTGGCGGAGTTCTTACCTCCTCCGTAACCTCGAATTGACCGAATCGTTGGGCAGCTACCAAGGCAAACTCCTATACGCAAAAACGATTGAGTCTATTAGTGGATGTATATGGCGGCGGAAGTAGCGGAAGCCAAAATCCCCTGGCCATTCACTCCAATGTTGCGCATGAAGCTGAAGGGAACATAGACCACATCGTCCGGCAGCAACGCAACATCCGGTGTCTTGCCCTTCTGCATCGCACCCACCGGCAGGTCAATCTCCTGAACGCCCGTAGGAGTCTCGCGCACCAGCTTCGACTTGCCGATGGCGGCTGTATGGTTCGCGTAGCCGGCCATCGCGATGGCCTGCAGCACCGTCATCTTTGAATTATTGGTGCTTATCGGGTAGCCGCCCGGCTTTGATACATCGCCGAGCACATACACTACTGCAGCTTTGGATACGACTACTGTATCGCCGGGGTAGACCATGGGATCTTCAGACAAGGCCGTTTTGCCCGCGTTCGAATAGTAGTATTCGACCTTCTGTTTCGAACCGCCGAAGCGTTGAATCGTAATGTTGCGATCCGCCATGTAGGTCAATCCGCCGGCCAGGGCCAGGACATCCACCACTTTGCGGGCGGTGTCGATCTCATAAATTCCCGGCTTCTGTACTTCCCCCATCACCGAGGCGTTCTGGGTTGCGTATGCTTCCACACGCACTGTCACCTGTGGGTGCCGCATGATACCAGCGGCCACAAGTCTATGTTCGATCTGCTCGGCTGCCTGCTCTGGCGTCAGGCCGGATACGCTACGTTCCCCAGAAAGCTGAATGGAATACTCCCGGCATCGGTTACCCGGGCGCGCTGTTCCATCTCCGGCGTGTCATAGACCAGCAGGTGTAGCAGATCGCCAGGTCCGATCAGCAGACTCTCATTCTGCGCCAAGTTAAGTTTCACCGCTTAAGAGAAGGAACAATAGGAGACAGAACCGCGGTAGAGTTTTCATCAGGCCCTCGCAGCCTCGCTTTCACGAGATAAGACGTATCCCTCATCTGGCTGGTCTTTCACGCCGTTGATCACGATGTTGATCTTGCGGTCACTGCTCGATTGCACTTCCTCCAGCATCCTGTAGCTCTTCTCGAGCGCCGGTAAAGGGGTCTTTTGATGCCTGGCCATCAGCAGAACAGAATTGACCATCGAGCTTAGAACAACAGAGTCAGTGAATTGCAGCACAGGTGGCGCGTCCAGAATCACCAGATCGTATTGCACCTCCCACATCTTCACCAAATCCCGCATCTGGTGAGACGCCAGCAGCTCTGCAGGGTACGGAGGCAGTGGTCCGGCAGGTATGAGAAACAGCCCGGGAACCTCTTGCACTGGAATCACCACGGAGGCGCCATGGTCGTGCGAGAGTCCGGCTAACACGGTGCTCAACCCAACCTGCGGGTTGACCTCCAGATTGCGATGCAGCCAGGGGTGGCGAAGATTCGCATCGCACAACAGGACTCGTCTACCCTGCTGAGCAAAGAGGATGGCGAGGTTCCAGCTCAAGAAACTTTTCCCCTCGCCCGAAAGGGGACTGGTCACCAGCACCGAACGCGGGGGCGCCCCGCTGCGAGACAACATCAGCGAAGTCCGCAGCGAGCGAAGCGACTCCACAAACAGGGAATACGGACTGTCCAATGCAGGCAGGGGCGATTTCGCCACCCAACTGATCCCGCCAGGCAGCGCAGGCCGTTCCTTTTGATACGGCAACACGCAGAGGGGCAACGGACCGAGCTCGCGTGATATCTCTCGCAAATCCTGAATTTTAGTGTCCGTTACGTCCCGCACCAACGCGGCGACAACGCCGACTACCAATCCCACGACGATCGATCCCAACAGGTAGAGCAGCGTCACAGGCTTAGCCGGAGTATCGCTGGCCTTGGCCCAATCGACGATGGAAATGTTTGTGGAGCGCAGGCCGGCGAGCAAGCCGGACTCTTTGAGATGCCGCGACATATCGTCATAGACCGCCCGGGTTTGGTCGGCTTCCTGTCGAACCATCTGATATTCAATCGTCTTGTTGTTAAGAGCTTCGGCTTCACTCTTGTCGGCGTTGAAATCCCTGCGCGTCTTTTCCTCCGCCTGCTGAGCAACGATGAAGTCGTTGTGGGCCCGGCCGGCAACCCGGCCTACCTCGGCTCGAATTGCACTCTGCACCGCGTTCAGGTTGCCCCGAACCTCGGCTAACTTCGGATAAGCCGGACCGAACTTCGCCGAAAGCTCCTGCAGCTGTCCCTGCAGGCTCGCCTCTTGCAGGCGAAGGTTCTGAATCACAGTGAGCGAAGTGCTCATGGCAGCGGAGGCCCCCCCCGAGATCGTATTTCCGCCCAACCCCGAGATCAGCTCCGCATTGCCGCTCTTGACCACATCGTTGATCGCGCCCTTCAGGATGTAGTTCGACTGTGCTTGCGCTTCGGCCTGCGTCGCCATCTGAAGCTTGTCGAGAGTCGGGTTGTAGACCTGATCCTTGCCGTCCTTATCGACCTGGCCAACAGCAAAGACCCCAGCCTCCTGTTGCAACTTCACCACTTTTGCCTGTAACTCATGGGTTTTGGTGCGCAGATCTCCAAGCTGTGAGCTCAACCACGACGACGCCTGCATGGTCGCGTCATACCGCGCCTGAAAACCTTTTTCGATCAGGCCCTGCAGCAGATGATTCACCACCGCTGCGGCAAGCTGCGGATCGGGACTTAAATACTCCACGTCGATCAGGCGCGTGCCCGCCACCGGTTTCACGGTCAGCTTGCGATGGAAGATCTTCAGCACCCGCATCCGCCGATGGGGTGAGTTTTCGAGCGATGCGCCCTTGGGATCGGGCTTGCCCGCCGGCGAAAGGAGTCCCAGAACCCAGGCCACCGGGGTCCACTTCTGCTGATAATCCTCGGTTTGCTCGAGGTGAAGATCTTCGATTACCTGTAAGGCGAGTGAATCCGATTGCAGGATCTTTGCCTGGGTCTGGATAAGCATGTTGACTTCGAGCGCGTCGGACGGCACGTCAGCGGTATCCGTCGTCTGGATGCCCAGCGAACTGCTGGAATCTTTCTGCAGTTCGATTTCTCCAACCGACTTATAGCGCCGAGTGGAAAATATGAGTGCCAGGATCGCCAGCAGAAAGCACACGGACAGACTGATAAAGATGATCCCGCGACGGCGCGACAGCATCATTCCTATCTCCCGAAGCGTTACCTCGGGAGACGATGGGCTGGCCGTAATGACCACATGCGAAGGTTGCAGCGCTATCTTATCCAGGAGAAACCTCCAGTTACACGGCGACTCGCTCTCATCAGACCGGCCGGCTAAGCACTGTGGCGAACCTATCCTTCAGCCGCAGGAAGGGTGACTCAACCCAGCGATACGATGCCAGGGCAAGCATGACTGTCATCACAAATCCCAATCCTTTGGTGGCCAGCAACTGCCATCCCCAGACCGGGTGGAACAGGCTGAGCATGATGAGGATTCCGGTGAGGTGCAGCATATAGAGCCCGTAACTGATCTTGCCCAGCTGCACCACCCAGGATCCCCTGAGCAGCTTGCTGTGGCTGTGCAGGCAGGCGAAAAGAATCGCGCCCGCTGCCAGCGATACGATCAGCCGTCCCAGCACCATCCGCATATCCACCGGTCCCGGCTGTTCGTTAAGCCAGGCCGAAGAGACGACCCACCCTGCCAAGCCCCCACCCAGCAGCAGCCAACGCCCGCCGCGGGTAAGCCGGGGCAGTCGATCCGCGAACAGCGCCAGAAGGATACCCAGCGCTAACGAGTCGCAGCGCGATGTGCTGCCGTAATAGATGAACCCACCGCTCCAGCCGGCGAGCAAAAAGCCGATACGGCTTACGGTCGCCAGCAGGAAGGTAACAATGCCTGCTACGATCATGCCGCGACGCGTGAGCATCTTCATGAGCAACGGCCATATCAGGTAGAACTGCTCTTCGATCGAGACCGTCCACAATGGCGAGCAGATCGACTCCGGGCGTCCAAAAACAGCGTGTACCCAGTTGCCGGCGAATAGCAGGTAGCCGGCGACGTAGTACCAGGGAAGCCTTTGCGCGGCCATGGTATGGGCGAGCACGACGCCCAAAGCAATCAGCAGAAAGTACAGCGGCCAGATGCGCAGAACACGTCTGAGATAGAAATGGCGGAGCGAAATTCCATCTATCTCCTCTCGCTCCCGCAGCAGGATGGAAGTGATCAGGAAAGCGCTTAGCGCAAAAAACAAATCAACCCCAGCCGCGCCCGACTTAGCAACCGCCCCCCACAACCACGGCATTGGCAAATGGAACCGGCGATAGAATGCTCCCTCGAAAGGCAGACTATGACAGACAAACACACCCAGAAATGCGTAGAACCTCAAGCCATCGAGCTCCGGCTGATAGAAACGGCGCTGCGTACCCGCCACCATCGGGGCCGCATCTAGAACCCCTGTCATTTGCCCCATCGCGTACCCACTCCTTGTCGTCGCCGTGCTTCCTACCGTGTCTATCGACTGGTCAGCAGTTTCTCGAAAATATTTTCAAGCCGGCTGGTTTGCTGAGTCAGATTGAAGTGGCGTACCACATGTCTTCTGCCTGCGATGCTGTAGCGCTGCCACAGATCCTGGTCCTCGATCAGATGGAGAATCGCCTCCGCCAGAGCGGGGGGGTCGCGCTCCGTCACCAGCAGACCGGTCTTCCCATTTCTTACCGCCTCCGGGATCCCGCCGCTGAGCGTGCTTACCACCGGTAAGCCCATTGCCTGGGCCTCGATGAACACCATGCCGAAGCCCTCCGCGTCGCCCGAGGCGGCAACTACGCTGGGCACACAGAAGACTGCCGCCCGCGCCATCCAATCCCGCACCACGGTGGTTGGTTGACTGCCAAAAAAGCGGCATCGTACCCCCCGCGCGGCAGCCTGCGCCTCGTATTGCGGGCGCGATGGACCAGCGCCGATCACCACCAACTCGGCGGCCGGGCAGCGCCGCTGCACCTCGACCATGGCCTCGATCAGGCTGCCGCAACCCTTCTTCTCTACCAGGCGCCCGACAAACAAAACCGATTTTTCGCGCCGCCGATCCGTGGCCGGAGGCTTAAAGCGCTCCACATCCACTCCAATCGAGTGCACGATGGTGCGGTCGGCCGGGTATCCCATCTCCAACCCTCGCCTGCGGACATACGCCGAGCAGGTTAGAAACAGCGCACCTATTTTCTGCAGTTTCGATCGTCCCTGCAGATACTCACGGCCAAGCCGTGTCGCGCCCATGGCTTTGTCGCTCATGGTCACGTCATATCCGTGCAATGCCGTCACCAGCGGCACACCAAGCCGTTCTGCGAGTTGCATCGCTGCGTAGCCGTCGGGTGCGAAGTGCGCATATACGAGGCGAGGAGCGCGCGCTCGTAGCCGCGCCACCTGTTCCCGGGTAGGACCTACATAGCGAAAGCGAAGCTCACGCAGTCTTCCCCGCAGACCGCCATCATCGACCGTCCAGCTTGTGTTTTGGGGCAAGTCGATCCCGGCCATCTTGCGCCAGCCCACAAAAAACGGAGAGAACCGCCGCATGGCTACGGCTTGCGCCACGATAAACGTCTCCGAGGGTGGCAACAGCTGGATGCGGAAGACCACAATCGTCCCCTGATTTGCGCCCTGATTTGCGCCTTGGTTCGTTCCCGGGTTCGTCATTTGCCTCATGGCAGTCGGGCCCCAGACCGTCTTCCGGCGATGAGAACCTCGCGGTAGAGCTGCTCGTACTGGGGTGCGATCTGCTTCCAGGAAAAGCGTTTGGTTGCGGTACGCGCCGCCTCGCCTATCTTTGCCAGTTTCTCTTCCGGCAGCGACAGAACACGTTCAATGTACGCTGAAAGTCCGGTCGCATCCTGGTCCATCAGGAAGCCGCTTACCCCGTCCTGAACTACGTCAGGATGCGCTCCTACCGCGGTCACCACAACCGCTGTAGCTGCGCTCATGGCCTCGATGGTCGACAGCCCAAAGCCCTCGTAGGCTGAAGCGGAGACAAACATGTGCGCTCGCTCCAGCAGCCGGTGCAACTCTTCGCGGCTGGCGGCACCATGGAAGAGCACCCGGCCGCTCAGGCCAAGGTCGACCACACGACGCTCGAGCGAAGCGCGCAGCCCGGCGAAATCCGCTCCCACCCACTCCAGCCGCAGCCGCGGATAACGATCCTTCAGCAAGGCCATCGCCTCCAGCACCTTGTGCACCCGCTTGTTCTCGGCCAGGCGCGAGACGCCCAGCACCAGCCCGGGCTCCACGTTTTTTTTCAGGTTCCAGAGGCCATCGATATTGGCTCCGTTCTCGATCACACGGATACGCTGCGGGGGCACGATCCTGGCGAACATCTGGCGGTCGTGCTGGCTTACGCAAACCACCGCGCCCACCCCACCCAGCGTATGGCGGGTGACGGTCTTGAAGTACATCTCTTTCAAGGCCCTTTGCCGCTGGGTATGAAAGAAACCGCCATGGGTGCTGACCACCAGCGGGATGCGATGCAGCGAGCGCAGCAGGCTCAGGTAATCCACGAAAAAATCGATGGCATGGATGTGCACCAGGTCGTAGCCCCGAATCGCCTTTAACGCGGATACAGCCACCGGATAGCGGCGAGGACCCCAGTGCCGCATGCGACGAACGGTGAGGCCGGCTTCGACCGACTCCGCCGGGGCCAGGGTCCCGGTCGAAAAAAGCAAGCGAAGGGTGGCCACCTGCACTGCGTGCCCGTTGTGCTGCAGCGCAACGCTCAAGCCTTCCACGACGCTTTCCATGCCACCCTGGGCAGGTAGAAACTGCCGTGTGAGCTGAAGGATCCTCATAGCGAGTGCACCAGCGAACGAAGCGCGGGGCGGCACGCCGCCCAATCGCGCAAGCGGCGGCGGCGGCGGCGCGGGAGCAACCAGATGGCCAGGAATATCGCATAGTCACGGGGTGTGCTCTTGCCATGGCGCAAGGCCTCGAACAGCAGCAGATGGAATGCGCGCCAATCTCCCTGATCCGAGGCCTCAGCAGCGATTTGATAGAGGACGAAGGCGGACAAAGCACGGGGTGTGAACAGATGCCGATCACGCCGCAACCATTCGAGGGAGTACTGCCAGTTCGCTTTGTTGCTTACGGTGGCCCGATCCTCTTCTATGTTGTGAATCGCCAGCACCTCATCGGCAAACACCACCTGGACCCCAGGCAGGCAGCCCACCCGCAGCACCCACTCTGTATCCTGGTGCTTCAACTGACCACTCTTGAACGGCTGTGCCAGCATGAGCGAGCGACGTACAAAGAAGGTGGACGTCTGGATGTATCCTTCACCGCGGGTGAGGGTGCGGCGCGCCAGGATGTATTCGCCAATCTGTTCATTGCTGGCCGGCATGCGCCGCGGCCACACATAGTCTCTGCCCGGGGTGCGCGCGATCATCCTGCAGGTACCGATCAAGACCGGCGCAGTGGATCTCCCCACAGCGTCGATCTGGGCCTGGAGCTTACCCGGAAGCCATTCGTCGTCGTCATCCAGAAACGCGATCCATTCGCCCGAAGCCGCTTCGACGCCCCGGTTACGGGCGTCCGATCCGCCAACACTGGCCGGCAGGGCCAGCACACGCAAACGTCCGTCCTGGCGGGTCAACTCTTTGAGGGCGAGCCTGGTGGCAGGATCTTCACCATCGATGACCACCACCACTTCGATCGCGCGCAGAGTCTGGGCCAACGCACTGCGCACCGCCCGTTGCAGCAGCTCAGGTCGTCCACGAGTGGGTATCACGGTAGAGACAATCACCATGGTTCAACTCCTCAACTTGGTTGGTTTTCTCGCCGGGGTGCTGACTGAAGCGTTTGGGCGATCGCATAATACGCGGCCTTCGGCTGGCAGTTGGCGTCGAACGGAAGCGGCCGCACCGGCAATCCATCGTGCCGGGGGCGGTACCCGGCAATCCAGGTGAAGCAATCCGCGAGTCCCCAGGTAACAATCCCTTTTACCGCCGGCTGGCGCAGGCTGGCGCTCATGAATCTGCTGTATAAATCGGCCACCGCTTGATCGCGCACCGCGGCATCCGCAGGTAAGGCCACATCCTGAACATCGAGCTCGGTGATGAAAATCTTCATTCCGCGGCGCGCCAGCCCGCCCAGAAAAGTTTCGTAGCTCGCGTCGCCCAATACAGCCGCCTGATCTCCCCGAAGATGCGCTTCGATCCCAATGCCATGGATGGGAACACCGCGAGCCAGCATGCCGTCGAGCAGGGCAAGCATTGCCGTACGTTTCGCCCAGCCGAAGCCGTTCGACACCTCGAGATAGTTCTCGTTCCAGATCAGCAGAGCGTTCGGATCGGCTGCCGCAGTCGCCCGGAAAGCCTGCTCGATGTAGTGAACGCCGCAGTTCTGCAACCAGGGACTATCGCGCAGGCCATCAGGCCGATGACTACCCGGGTCCAGCACTTCATTGACCACGTCCCAGGAGTACAACTGACCGGCGAAGTGCCCCGCTACCTTGCGGATGTGGCCCGTCATCATCTCCTGGCCAGTTTCCGGTGTGAGCTGTGGGCCCACCCACGCTGGCAGAGCATCGTGCCATACCAGCGTATGTCCCCGTACCTTGATGCGGTTGGAGGCACAGAATGCAACAAACTTGTCCGCATTCGCGAAGTCGTACACTCCGGGTTGGCTGCTCAGCGAGTTCCACTTCATATGCAGTTCCGGCGTGGCGATGTTGCATTGGTCCAGGAACAGCTGCTGATAGGCTGGCGATTGAACGCAATATTTCAGCGCCAGGCAGGAACCGAACAGCAGTCCCTTTTCCGCCGCCAACTGCTTCAGCGAGGCCGTCGCTGTCTGCAAGGTGGATCGAGGCCGGGTCCACCCCGCCACTCCCAGCGCGCCGAGCTGCTTTAGGAAGTCTCGGCGATCTATGTTGGTCTGCCATCCCATACATCAATCGCCGTGGATCGGGCTCGATTGATCGTTCGAGCCGGCATAGCTGCCCTGGGCGCGCCCTCGCAGCTTCAATCCGAGACGGCTGCGCGGATAATCCAGCAGCAGCAGGAGCAGTATGTACCACGGCTCTATGAGATAGCGGGTAAAGAGACGACGGGGCTCATTCACCAGCCGGAACATCCATTCCAATCCGATCCGGCCCGACCACCGAGGAGGTGTCGGCACCGCGCCGGCGAGATAGTCGAAGGCCGCTCCGTTCGACGACAAAATCACATGGGCGTCGAGCCGGGCAAAGTTTTCCTGGGTCCAGAATTCCTGCCGCGGCATGCCCATCCCTACCATCAACAAATCGGGCCGGTAGGCATTGATTCTCTGCACCAAAGCCTCATTCTCGGCGCTGCCACGGCGCGCGTCGAAGTAGCCATCGCTCACTTCTAACTGCAATGCCGGGTAGAGCTCGCGCAGCTTCCGAGCGGCCTCTTGGGCGACGTGCTTGGGGGAGCCAAGATTAAAGACGCGCCACCCCCTGCCCGCGGCAAACTCCATCAACGGGCGCGTCCAGTCCGCATTAGTCACCCGTTGTTCGCGCTGCAACGGATACCCATAGAGGCGGCCCAGAGCCACTAACGGCATGCCATCCAGGTAAGTCCAGTGAACTTGTGAATAGAATTCGCGCAGCTTTGCGTGCCTGTGAAACAGGTACACACTATGCAGATTATGGTTCGCGATAATCCATTTTTGACGCTCGCGAATTCCCTGCTCCACCAGCTCATTCATTTCCGGCATTGACCTGGGTTGTAGCGTCAACCCTAGAAACGCAACTGTGCCAGTGGCATTGGCGGAGTCCAGACTTACGGCATTCATGCGGGGGATTCTCCTGTTAAATTTGCAGCAAGTTCAACTGTTGTGTTTAACGTCAAGAGTGCTCATGAGCCAATGCAGGAGATGATTTCGGTAAGCAATACTGTGATCGAGTTATTACGCTTGTCACTTGATCTAAGGCAAAGGTGACAGAACGGCCGGCCTAAAGCAACCCGGTTTTTGCGAATGAATCTACTAGCAATAAACCAGGTTCTAAGTTGGAACGCTGCTGTCCCATTTTGGATCTAGCCGATTACTGCTGACACAACCCTAAGCAATCTCAGCAAGAGGTGCCGGACTTTTTCTTTCCTGCCGTTCATCCGATCTATAGATCAAAGTATTGCCGATCCTTTTGCGATAACTCGTTGCCATAGGATCATTTCAAATCTGAGCAGTACCGGAGTTTGCGGCCGCGACTCATTTAACCTGGTAAAGTGACTTTCCAAGAGAACATCAACTAATCCGTTATGTCGCATGCCTACAACGTGAGCTTGTCTAAGCCGGCGCCGTCTCCTCCAGGGAGCGGCATCTTTGGCGGCGTCCTCTTCTTCCGGGCTGGCGGTTACTCGTAAACTCCAATTACACTGCGTCTTCGGCCAGTCCCTTTACCTCCGGCCCTGTCGTCCAGGGCTCCCTCACGGTGACGACGACAGCCATCGGGGCTATTCCGCCGCGATTTATGGGTTTGAGCTATGAGAAGCTGGCGATGAGCTATGGCTATTTCCACCCCTCAAACCACAACCTCATTGCGCTGTTTCGCCGCCTCGGTGCCGGCGTTCTCCGCATCGGCGGCGGCTCTGTCGATCAGCTTCTGTGGACCTCAAGTAGCACTGGCACACACGCGCAGATCTCATCTACCAACATCAAGGATCTCGCCGGCTTTCTCCAGGCGACCGGTTGGCTGTGCCTCTACGCCATCAACCTCGCTACCTCCACCCCTGCTTTGGCGGCGGAAGAGGCTAGCTTTGCCGCCTCGGCTCTAGGTTCGAATCTTCTTGGTATCGAGATCGGCAACGAGCCTGACGAATATGGCGTAGCGGGTAACTATTTCGCTGGGAACTGGACCTTCCAGGAATTTCTCAGCCGCTGGGATTTGTTTCGCGCGGCGATCCTGCAGGCTGCGCCCCATGTCCCCATCACCGGCCCGGCCACGGGCGGCGGCAACCACATCTCCACCTGGACCTTGCCCTTCGGCCAGGCAGTCACTCCCAGTGAGCTCACGCTGCTGACCCAGCATTACTATCGCGCCAGCGGAGCAAGCTCCACCTCCACCGCCTCTTTCTTAATCAGCCCCGACCCCCAACTTACAGGCGAGCTCGCAACCTTGAAAGCGGGCGCGCAGCAGCTGGGCATTCCTTACCGCATAAGTGAATGCAACTCCTTTAGCAACGGTGGGGCTGCCGGCGTCAGCGACAGTTACGCTTCCTCCCTATGGGTCATCGACTTTCTTTTTAATGTGGCTCTCGGCGGCGCTACCGGAGTAAACATGCATGGCGGCGGACAGCCCTGGCTATACTCCGATCGCAGACGATTCAGGTGCCGTGATCGAAGCGCGACCCGAGTACTATGGCCTGCTGTTTTTTACCCTGGCCGGTTCCGGCACTTTGCTCGAAACCCAGCTATCGGCCGGCGGTGTCGACGTCACGGCCTACGCCGTGAGGACGTCGAGCGGAGGCCTGAACCTGATGGTGGTCAACAAAGACATGCTGCAGAACCTGACCCTCACGATACAGACCAACCAGCGCATCCGGACAGCAAACATGCAAACGATGACGGGACCAAGCCTGGCTGCTACCTCCGGAGTCACGATCCAGGGCGCCATGGTGAACAAGGACGGCAGTTTTGCTCCGGCAAGCCCGGCCACGCTGACTCCCTCAGCAAGCCAGACAACTTGCTACATCCCGGCACTCAGCGCCGCGCTTATCAGCATCACCTGATATAACCCAACAAAGAAAAAACGCAGGATAAAGAGGGAACAGTTATGTGCGTCCATCTTTCCACTCCAGTCCCGCAGGGACCGAGATAGCCCAGGGGTCCTGGGTTTATCGACCCCGGGCCCGCAAAGACGGCGTGCTCAGGTGGTCCTGGTTTTCCACTTCGAGAATGCAAAGACCGCGCGTCCCGGGGGCCCCTGTTTTCCACCCCGGGCACGCAAAGACCGCGCGCCCCTAAAGCCTAGATTTTGTTGGAATCGTCGCTTCGGGCTGAGTTTGCTGATCTACACGATTAGCAAAGATGGTCTAGAGGCCCTTCATGGCAAAAAACAAGGTGTGGAGAAGAATCGCGAAATCGAGAAAGATCCCGCGATTCTCGATGTAGTACAAGTCATACTCAATGGCTTCATGGATGATGAACCTGCGGTCGCCGCTGAGTTGCCAGAGGCCGGTCAAACCCTGGGGAACAGAGAGCCTGCGGCGTTCGAGCGGGGTGTAGGTGTCTGTTATATAGGGCATCTCCGGACGAGGCCCGACCAGAGACATGTCTCCGGTCAGAACGTTGAGCAGCTGAGGAAGCTCATCCAGACTGGTTTTTCTCAGAAACCTTCCCGCCGGCGTAATGCGCTTGTCTTTCGGGCTTTCGGGAGAGCGCCCATATTTTGGAGCGTCCACATACATGCTGCGGAATTTGAGCATAACGAAAGGGTCTGCCGGATTGGCCGGTCCGCTGCTGGCGGAAGAAAACCGGTCCTCGGGAAGTCGCTTTGACCATGACGGCGGCAACCAGCCACATGGGGAGCGTCAGCAGCATAAGCAGACAAGACAGGAGCAGGTCAGTGCAGCGCTTGAAAGCGATGTAAGGGAGCGGGTGGTCGCCATCGGCATCGAGCGTTGTGACCATGAGGCCGTCGATCATCTGCACCGAAGTGCAGTGCTCGGCAAAGTTAGGGTGGCCTGCGCCCACCAGCGAGACCCTGACCCCTGCTGCGGCGGCTAGAGCCAGAAGTTCATTCATGCGCGGCTGTGAAACCGTGGGGGGGACGAAGATCTCCTGTACATCGAGAGACCGCAGAAGAGATTCCGAGAGAGGTTCGGAAATGACGGGCACGTGGTGTTTGAGGTTGTAATCGTGGCTGTAGATGACACGGCGATTATCAAAGCCGCTTTCATCGAGAAATCCAACCGGAATCTGGCCCAGGTGGGGAGAGTGCAGCAGATAAGAGAACAGACGCCGGGTTTCGCGAGTCGTGCCGCAGATGAGCACTCTGCGCTGGCGGGCTGCGGGCGATTTCCAATCGCGAATGAGTCTGCTGGTTGAGTATTTTTGTATGACCAGCAGAAGGGTTGCAAACACCCAGAAATAAGTGAGCAGCAAGCGCGGCATCTCCGCCTTGGTGAAGTAATTGCCGACCGAGAGCAGAGTCAGGCCGTAGGTTGAAACCCTTAGGATCCGTGCCGTGTCGGCCACCTGGAGCAGCGTGGCGCGTTGCGTGTAGAGGTGATGGGCCTGGGCGAGAATAACGAAGGCCGCCCCATACTTGAGGGAAATTTCCGCCCACAGCAGCCACGCAACGCGACCATCCAGCGGCCTATGCAGCTCATAGAGCAGGATGCCGGCGATAGCACGCAAGGGCGATGCAACAGAAATCGAGCAACGCGGGAATGGCCACCCCCATCGCGCTCCTTAGAATCATAAAGGGCTGAGTCAAAACCGAGGGAGAACGGAACCCCATCCGTTCCGAAGCCGGTAAAGGAAAATCGGTCGCCATGCACTACCACCTGTGGTTTCAGTAAACTTCGATCAACTGCCTGCCTGTCACGTGAGTTGCTGTCTTCTGCTGCCTATGTCCAGCCGGGATGTAGAACCGAGGCGAAGTAAACACTCATCCGAGCTGACAGCCGATTAGTATGGGAGAGTTATCCCTATAGTTCGCAACATCATTGTGATTATTAATACCGGTCCTACCTAACTAAGATCGGTCGTCAGTGTTAGATGAGTTTGACCGCACCAGAAGACGGTTACCGCAATGAGCAAAGCCAAAAGGTGACAGAATCTCCGGTGGAAATCAACTTAGTTTGATGAAAGTTAGAGCATGATAGCACTGTGCCGCTTTGGGGCGCGCGGTTGTTCTATTATGGGGCGTGTTGGTTACCACATGCAGTCGTATCGCATGACCAGCTTGCGCAAGGAGACGTCAAATTGTTCTCAGAGAACGATTCGCTACAGCACGTAAGAGATTCCGGCCGATGGAGATTACATCTGGATCTTGAGAGGGGGTTGATGCGCGATCAGCTGCGAAGCCGGCTGGCCAGGAACGCCGGCTGGATGTTCCTGGGCCAGGGAGTCAGCTTCGCGGTGCAGGCATGTTACTTCATTCTGCTGGCTCGCTTGCTTGGTGCCGACCAATATGGAATCTTTGTGGGCGCCGCCGCGGCCGTCTCGCTGCTGAGCCAGTACAGCACGCTCGGCTCGGGCTTGGTTTTGGTGCGCCAGGTGAGCCGCCATAACAGCGAATTCCCGCAGTATTGGGGCAATGTGCTGGTCACCACACTCAGCATCGGTTTGCTGGTGATTTTGGCCCTCGCCCGCCTGGGTAATTGGATGGTGGGTCCAGCCAGCGCATCGGTCATCGTGCTGGTCGCCGTGGGCGAGTGCACCTGCGCGCGCCTCGCCGAGGTTGGCGGTCAGGCCTTCCAGGCCTTTGAGCAGCTCAAGCTCACCGCCGTACTCACTTCGCTCACCAGCATCGCGCGCCTGCTGGCCGCCGCCGGCATGGTGCTCGTTCTGCACCATGCAACCGTGCGTCAATGGGTCATCGCTTCGCTCTGCGTCTCTGGCCTCTCCGCCACTGTGGCGCTGGTGCTGGTAACCACCCGTCTTGGCTGGCCTAAGGTCAACCTTCGCTTGCTTCGGGAACGAGCCCTGGAGGGCGTCGGTTTCTCCATCGCAGCCAGCACTACCTCGGTTTACAACGACATCGATAAGGCCATGCTCAGCCGCTACGGCATGCTGGCCGCAGATGGAATTTACAGCATGGCCTATCGGGTCATCGACATGAGCTGCACACCCATCCGCGCGCTCCAGTCCGCCGCGTTCCCGCGGTTTTGTCAGACCGGCCGGAACGGCGCACGGGGCTCCATCGCGTTCACTCGCAAATTGCTGGGCAAGACTTTGCCTTTCGGTCTGCTGGCTGCCGCAGCCATGTTTCTTGCTGCGCCCATCATTCCTCACATTGTAGGCCGGAGCTTCGCCAACAGCGTCTCCGCGCTGCAATGGCTGTGCCTGTTGCCAGTATTTCGCAGCCTTCACCTGGGCGCCGGGGACACGCTTACCGGAGCCGGCTACCAGCGTTACCGCACCGCCGCGCAGCTCTGGCGCCGCCGCGCTGAACTTCGGCCTCAACCTCTGGCTGATCCCAGCCTATTCCTGGCACGGAGCGGCCTGGGCGAGCCTGGTCACCGATGGTAGCCTTGCCGCCGGCAACTGGATCATTCTCGGCTTGTTGATTCGCCGGGAGAGCAAGCCCCGCCTGGAGCACCAAGTCGCCGCGGTATAGCCATGCGATTTGGTAAGGTTGTCAAATAAGTCCTTTGTTTCACGAAGATGCTCAAGATGCTCAAGCAATTGAATTTGATCATCTTGCCTAGTGGCGGGCGGCACAAGCTGATGGCTGATACCACGACAGCCCAAGTCTTGCTGCTATCAACGCTATAGGCGGTGAGAACTGACCGTCCAGAGGCCTACGCAAATAATCCGTATGTGGAAAAGGGGTGAGGGGAACTCACGGCCATGCCCTCATTGAGGCTGTTCCTAGTTCTCGCGCACCCTCGAAAGCCCGGTACCTGCCAGCCCGTACGCCTTCACCAGTGATGAGTTTTTCTGCAATCTGTAAAGTCGTTGCCCTGATACAAAACCACCCACCCTTCCAGGCTAGCCCCATTCTTCGCGCCTGCCCGGGACCCAGCGGCTGGCAGGGAGGCGGATCAGTATGATATTGGGATGCTCTTCAGGAAAGGCTGCACTCGATGCGCACACCCTTAATCATGGCGGCATTCCTTCTCCTCAGTGTCTGCGGAAACGGGCAGAGCGTGCAGCAGAGGGCGGCTGGGAAGACGCTGGCGCGCAAGGCGCAAGCCGATTGCGATGCGCAGACCGCAAGAGTTGCCAGGACATTCACCGCCGTGGTCAAAGAAACCCGGGTGTACTCTGTTTTCTATTCACCCAAGTATCCAAAATGCCTGGCAGCGGTTTACCTTCCGATCAATAAGGACCTCATCGCGGCCAGCGTTATTAATCTGGATAATTCGGGCGGAGCGCAACATATCGTTTGGGAAAACCTGTTTGCGAAACCGTTCGATGCGATCTCGGAACTCGATCGGCAGATCGATAAGCTGGGCAAATGAAAAGGCGCGGTAGCCAAACGAGTTTCGGTTTCGCGGCCACGGCTGCCTGGCGGCGCTCGTAGTCGGTATCGCCTGGAATCTGCTTTTCAGCATCGCTGACCTTTCGGCCCGCCGGAATCAGCCGGAAGCCATTCGTTTGGCTATGCGTCTGATGCCCATGAACGGAGCGTATCCCGCGCAACTTGCCGATCAGGTCTATGCCAGCGATCCGGCCGAGGCCAAATCGCTGCTGCAGAGGGCGGTCACACTTAACCGCTATGACGCGTCGAGCTGGATCCAGCTGGGGCTCCTATACGAGGCGGGGAACGATCTACCCCAGGCCGAAGCAGGCGCTGTCGCAGGCAGCGAAGCGTGGATTCGACCTTTCTTCCCAGCTGGTCGCTCGCAAACTTTTATTTTCGACACGAAAATGCTGCCCGCTTCTGGTACTGGGCGCAAAGAGCCGCCCAGATGGCTCCCGACGACGCAACCGCCTTGTTCCGCCTGGCCTGGTACGTCAGTCCAAGCGCTCGAGAGATAGAAAACCGGCTGCAAATGAAGAGCGCCGGTCGATCGAAGGCCAATTTGTAAATTTTCTCGTCACGCAAGGCGACCCGGAGGCGGTGACGCGAGGCGGCTTCGCACCTTCTGGCGACGGGCAGTAATGACGGCACCGAGACCCTGCTGCAAGCGTGCGACTGGCTCCTGGAACAGAAGCGTCCCGATCTGGCCTTATCGCTCTGGAATGGCCTCGCGCCACGGATATCGTACCCTCCGGCTGGGGTGGACTCCCCCGTCACCAACGGCAACTTTGGCAAATCGCCCACTTCCCACGGCTTCGATTGGCACCTCATGACGGTAGAAGGGGTGAGCTCCTTCCTGAACGTCAGACCCAATGCCCTAGGCTTCGAGTTTTCGGGGGAGGAGCCGGACAGTTTTACCCTCATGAACCAGGTCGCTCGCGTCCAGGCACAGAAAGACTACGTCTTGGCCGTCGATTACGGGACTTCCGGGATTGCTCCGGGCAGCGGGATTGCATGGTCGGTGACCGAGGAGCGAACAGGCGCCGTGCTGGCGCGGACGGCGAGCCTCTCGGCGGAGCAAGGAGGGACGGCTTACGCCTGCTTCACCGCCCCGGATGGAGCCGCATTCGTCAATCTGTCGCTGCTTTACCAACGGCAGCCGGGCACGGTCCGGGTTGAGGGAAAGCTTGCTCTAAAAGGCGTGAGGCTCTCTGCTGACGAGTGCCCGGCGAAGAAAATCTCCCCTTCCGGGGCCGCTTCCCCGGCTTTCTGAGACTAAACTCAAGAAACAGCGAATGGAGGGTAACCGATCGTCTACCTGGCAGACGGACCGAAAGATGACATGCCGAACCATGAGGCGTATAAAGGCGCCAACTGGTATCGGCAACTTACCAGCGGGCCGCTAACGACCGGACTAGACTTCCTCGCGCATCCGTCATGACGCATATCAAGGCAATCATCGGTTTGTGCTGGCTGGCTAGTTGCTGGACATGTTTATGCCCAGCAACCGGAACGGGCCATCTCTACGGTCTCGAATCTCGATTACACCTACTCCAATTTGCCCACCCAGCCGGTGGGATCCGACGATCTGCTGGCGCTGTCCGTCTACGATTCGCCAGAACTGACCCGTACGGTGCGTGTGGATGCCGACGGCAATATCCGCCTGCCCATGCTCAAAGATCCGATCCAGGTGCGGGGCATGGTTCCATCACAATTGGAAGCCGCGATAGCCAAAGCCCTGACCAAGGGGAACGTGCTGGTGGACCCCATCGTGACGGTAACCATCGTCGAGTATCAGAGCCGGCCAGTAAACGTAGTTGGGGCGGTCAAGAATCCATTGGTTTTTCAGGCGACGCGGCCCATTCCGCTGCTGGATGCGATTGCGCGAGCGGGAGGGATGAGAGAAGACGCCGGCTCCGACATAATCGTCAGCCAGCAAGTCATGCGGGACGGAAAGCCTACCCGGGTCACACAAACGATACCCGTGCGGAAACTGATCGACAATGCGGACCCCAGCCTCAACGTCCTGCTCCATGGCGGCGAGGAGGTTCTGGTTCCCGAAGCGCTCAAGATTTACGTGGTTGGGAACGTCAAGAAACCGGGAGCGTACCCGGTACGAAATGACGAAGAGACCACGATCCTGCAGCTGCTGGCTCTCTCCGAAGGCCTGGCTCCCTACTCAGCCAAAATAGCCTACCTGTATCGCAGGGCACCCGGCGGCACCAAGACAGAGTTACCCATCGAGTTGGCGAAGATCATGAAGCGCAAATCGCCTGACGTGCTTCTGCAGGCCAACGACATCCTCTATGTTCCCGACAACAATGGCAAGCGCCTCACCGCGGAAACCCTGGACCGACTCGCGGGGATTGGCGGCGCAACCGCTACCAACTACATTATCTGGCACTAAGACAGGCCTATGCGTAAAGAAGAGATCGCGATCCCAAACGAGAGGCTGGATGAGAGCGCAAATGGTTTCGAGCGCAGGCTGAGCTCGCCTCGCATCGTTCTCCCTGCGCTCGAAAAGGAAGCCGCGCTCAATGGCCCTTCGCTTTCACAATATTTGTGGGTGGTTAAGCGCCACCGCTGGAAGCTGGTTGCCTTCGTGGTTTTCTCCGTAGTTGCGACAGTGATTGTTTCGAAACGGCTGACCCCGCTGTATGAATCGACTGCGGTGATCGATATCGATCGTCAAACTCCGGCCGCGGTTCTGGGCAATGAGAGCACCGCCGCCGTCAACTCAGCGGACGTCGAGAACTATCTCACTACGCAGGAGCAAATCGTCCGATCAGACGCTGTTTTGCGGCCGGTGGTGGAGAAGTATCAACTGATGTCGCCGGCTCTTCGCAAGCTGGCGAAGGATAAGCTCCTCTCCTCGCGGCTCAAGGACGCACCCATCGAACTGAAGGGCCTGAAAATCACCCGCCCGCTGCACACTTTTCTGCTCCTGATCAGCTACCGGTCTCCGGATCCGCAGCTTTCCGCGGACGTGGTGAATGAAATCGCCAGAAGCTACATCCGTCATACTTATGACATTCGCTTTCAGGCAGCTTCGCAGATGACTGGCTACATGGAGAAGCAGCTGGAAGAGCTGAAGGCCAAGATGGAGCGGTCCGCGGGCGCGTTGGCTAACCTCGAAAAGGATCTCGATGTGATCAATCCGGAGGAAAAGACCAACGTATTTTCCGCCCGGCTGCTGCACCTGGACAACGATCTCACCGCAGCCGAAGTGGATCGGGCGGGTAAGGAAGCTGCCTTCAATGCGGTGAAGAGCGGCTCGCTGCCGGCCGCGGAAGCTTCCGACCAGGGGGAGCAGCTGCGGGCCCTGGAAGCTAAGCTGAATGAGTCGACAGAAAAGTTCGCGGAGATTCAGACACAGTTCGGCTCGTCCCACCCCATATACAAGAAGGCAGCCAGCCAGGTAAGCGAATTGCAGTGGGAGATCGACGTTTTGCGGCGGCGGATCGTGCAAAGGGTGGGCATCGATTACCAGCAGGCGGTGAATCGGGAAGCTCTGCTGCGCCAGGACATGACGCAGGCCAAGGCTGAATTCGACCAGATGAATGGGCGGTCCTTCGAATACAAGGCCCTCAAGCAAGAAGCAGACACCGACAAAGCGCTTTACGAGGAGCTCATCCGCAAGATTCGAGAAGCTGGCATTAACGCCAGCTTCGAAAGCAGTTCCATTCGCCTGGCGGATGTCGCTCGCCCTGCGCTCTACCCATCCTTCCCCAAGACGACGCTGAACGCTTTACTGGCTCTACTGGGCTCCACCATCATCGGCCTGAGTATCATCTTCCTCATGGACGCCCTGGATACTACCGTGATCGACAGTGAGCATCTGCAGCGTGAATTGCGCGTTCCTCTGCTCCCTTCGCTTCCGGTAGGTAAATTCACCCTGGCAACCCTGCCCTTGCAGGAGTTGCCAGTGGACATGGACGCCAGATTCAACGGCATCTCTGCCAAGGAGACGCTGGCGGCACCGAACGCCGCCTTTGATGAAGCCATTCGTACGTTGAGAAGCTCTATTTTGCTCTCCGCCGGTCTGGAGCATCACCCAAAAAGCATCCTCGTCACCTCCGCGTCACCTGCTGAAGGGAAATCGACAATCGCGCTCTACCTCGCCGCAGCTCACAGCCAGCAGCAGCGGAGGACGCTGCTGATCGACGGCGACATGCGCCGGCCAGTCATCAAGCTGGGAGTTTCCAACGACCGCGGCCTTTCCGATGTTGTCAACGGCACCATGCATTGGCGCGAAGCTGTTCAGACGCCCTACGCTTATCCGGATCTGGATGTTCTGTCGGCTGGACCATCGTCGCGGCGGGTGGCAGACCGGATCGGCATTGTGCTGCGGTCGATTCTGGATGAGGCTGAGCGTGAGTACGACCTGGTGGTTATTGATTCACCTCCGCTGCTGGGCTTTGCGGAACCCCTGGAAATTGCTGCACTGGCAGACAGCGTAATTATCGTTGCCCGCGCCGGGCGCACCAACCGGAGTGCCGTGGCCAGTGTGGTGGAACAACTGAAACGAGTACGCGCCAATATCATCGGCATCGTGCTCAACGGGGTCCGGGCTGACATGAGTTCGCAATATTACTACTACAGCCCTCGTTATTACAGTCACTACACGACTCACGATCGCTAGAGCAGACAGCAGACGTTCGTGGTGAGGGAACAAGACTATCGTCCAGCGCGAATTTCTCACTGTGGGTGCATCGACGCGACAGGTTATTCAATCTTTCTCCAAGCCCCCAAGATAGTCTGCGGATGCAAAAGCGATACCGATGGCAAAGAGTAATGTCCTTTATCTGTGTGTCTGGTCGGGAGACGCGGAAGTTGCGCGCGATCTGGTGGGCAGTCGCTATCCCGGGATCGAGATCAGGGAGTTCCCTCACCGCCAGGTCAGAATAGCCGGATTCACTCAGCGGATTCGTTTGCTACGCGGCTTTCGCGGCCGAGCCATCATCTTTTACTTTGAATCCCTCGATCATTTTAAGCACAGGCAGGTTCTGGCGTGCTTCCATTGTTTGCACCGGTGCCAGGACACCGTGTTGTGCGATAAAAGTGGGCGCTGGAAGTCAATTCGAAACATCGATTTCTTCCGATCGGCTCCCGGAATTCTGGCCAGTATCCTGCTTGACGTGAAGAGCATGATTTTCTGGTGGGGTTATCTGCGCCTGTGGCTTAAGCGCGCTAACCCCGTCACCCCCATAGGGGGCGGTGAACCTGAGATTGCCTATCTGATTCCCAATCCTGCGGACATGGGCACGGGTGGAGGGGCGATCAGTCACATTCGCGGTTTCCTATATGGCGTGAAGGCTGCCGGAGTAAGCTGCCGCGTATTTAGTGGTACTGCGTTGGCACAGGATGCTTTTACCAACGAAATCATACCTGCGCGAAGCCGCCCTCATTTCTTCTGGGGGGCCGTCATGCTTTCTTACAATTTTGTATTTGCACAGGGAGTACGAAAATATCTTGCCTCGAGCCAGCCGCGTTTCTTTTACCAGCGGCATTTTGCGTTTTCGATTGCCGGAGCGCTCCTCTCAAGACGTTTCAAAGTCCCCTTGATTCTTGAATACAATGGTTCGGAGGTGTGGATGGCGGATCACTGGGATCCAAACCCCCTGCGCGGTTGGATCAGCTTGTGTGAGCAAGTAACGCTGCGATCCGCAGCCAGGATCCTTGTGGTTTCCGAGGTGCTGCGAGAGTCATTACTGCAGAGGGGTATTCAGGAAGATCGCGTTCGGGTGAATCCGAATGCTGTAGATCCAGACTATTTTTATCCTGGGCGCGGGAGAGAGCAGGGGCGCCAACAGCTTGATGTAGAGCCCGACGAGGTGCTGATTGGCTTTGTAGGTTCGTTCAGCCTGTGGCACGGAATAGAGATATTACAGCGGGCAATCATCAGGTTGTTGAACAATGAGTCGCCCTGTCGCCTGCGCTTTGTGTTGATAGGCGATGGTTTGCTCCATGCGGAAATGCGTTTCGCCCTGGCAGCGTACGAAAAGGCAGGTGACGTGATTTTCACCGGGCCGCTCCCGCGAGAAAAGGTTGCCGAGTATCTGGACGCCTCGGACATTCTGGTTTCGCCGCATATTCCCATGCCAGACGGGAGCAGATTCTTCGGTTCGCCTACCAAGCTTTTTGAATATATGGCGATGGGCAAGGGCATTGTTGCCAGCCGGCTTGACCAGCTCGCGGAAGTTCTGGAGCATGACCGGACCGCGTTGCTGGTTACCCCGGGCAACACGGAAGAACTTGCGGAAGCAATCTCGCGTCTAGCTCTGGATCCGGGGAAGCGTGAAGCGCTTGGCTCTGCCGCACGCCGTGCCGCGGTAGAGCGCCATTGCTGGTCACATAATGTTGCCTGTGCCCTAAGCGACATGCCCTCCGAGAGAAACGATAATCTTGAGCGAAGGGTGTCATGATCACGGCCAACGGCGCAAACCTATTGTGATGAATCTGCGCACTCTTGCCGGCGCCTTACGCGAAGAGGCCCCACCGAAACTGCTAGGGGAAGCAGGCTGGCGCGGCATTCGGTCGATTCGCAAATCGCTTTTTCAACTTGCAGGCCAAGGCGGTCGTTGCCCAGTCCGCTTTCGTCCCATCGGCTATTACTGCTCGCAGACAGACCTTTCTGAGCAGTCACGCGAGGCCATTCTCGCTTATGCGGACGCAATCCTGCGCGGAGATTTTCCGCTGCTGGGGTACGGCAGCCCCCATCTCGGGACGAGCCCCGACTGGCAGCGTGACTGGGTTTCTGGAAAGTGCTGGCCGCTCGACGACTCGGGGAAGATAAAAGTCGTACGCCACGATGGATCCGACGTGAAGGCCCCATGGGAGCTCTCACGCTTGCAGTGGAGTCCTGTTGTAGCTAAGGCCTATGTGCTAACCGGCGATCGAAGCTACCGTGAGGTCCTGCGGTCATTGATAACGGAGTGGGTCACCCGCAATCCCCTGGGGAAGGGAGTGAATTGGACAATCGCGTTGGAAGCGGCGCTGCGCGGGATCAATCTCTGTCTTACCATGGACCTGTTATGGCCCTTTGGCGACGACGAGAAACCCTGGCTCGATCAGATGACCGCTTCACTATGGCTGCATCTCCGTTTCATTGAGGCTCATAGCGAGTTTTCTTTTCTGGTGCGCAGCAATCATTACTTGAGCAACATCATCGGACTAACAACTATGTCTGCATATCTCCAGGGACACGGAATAGGTCGACGGCTAGAAAGGTATGCACGATGCGTTCAGCGGGAGATTCTGCTTCAAACCTATGCGGATGGAGGCGATTGTGAGGCTTCAACCGGTTATCACGTCCTGGTCGCGCAGATGTTTCTGCATTCGTTGGTTGTGCAGCAACGAACCCGTGGCGTCATCGCGCCGGAGTTCGAGACTCGCTTGCGGCTGATGTTCGACTGGATCGCCTCTCTGTCTGACGACGCCGGGAGGCTACCTCATATCGGTGACTGTGATAATGGCCGGGTCGAGCTGCTGCTTGAAGATATTGCGCAGACAAACCTGCCGGTCGGCGAAAGGCACTCCCTGCGGGTGGGGTCCCTCTGTGAGGTAGCGTCTCATCTGTTACATGCCGGGAAGCCTGAGCAGAAGCCAATCTCGCTCCTGCCGAACTCAGGCCTTGCCGTGCTCCGCTCAGGCGAGGCTTCGGTGATCTTTTGCGCGATGCCGAACGGACTTCGGGGGAAAGGAAGTCATACCCATTGCGACAAATTGTCAATTGTTTTTCGCCTCGGCCCTGACGAAGTTTTCTGCGATAGCGGGAGCCAATGCTACACCCGTTCGGCGGAGCTGCGAAACCTTGATCGATCGACCAGGGCGCACAATACGTTGATGGTTGATGACGCGGACCAGAACATCCTGAGCACCGATCCCCAGTCGCTTTTTCAATGCGGCAACGAAGCAGTTGTTTCGCCTATCACGATAGTGGAAGGTGGTGAGCTCACAGTGCGAGCATCGCACCAGGGTTATTCAAGGTATGGCATCGAGCACCGGAGGACGGTACAGCTATGCCAGCGCTCATTCCAAGTCCTCGATGAGGTAAGCGGGGCGGGGGAGCATTTGCTGGAGCTGCGATATGTCCTGGGTCCCGAATGGCGTGTCTCTTCTGAGATGACGAGTGGAGAGACGGTCAGCTGCGTCATTGAGGGATCGCGCCGGCTAACCCTCCACTGTGAGGCGGCCCACCCCCTGACGCTGAGCGTCCTGCCCGCAAGGATCTCGCGGGAATACGGCTCCGCGTTACCTGTGAGTTGTATCCGCATCCACACCACGGCGTGCCTGCCTGCTAAAGTGCACACCAGGGTGCAATGGCCATGATAGGGGGAGCAAAGCCGGAAAATGCGCTCGAGGGTGAGAGCATCGTCTGCTTCGCTGGCGAGGACTGGTGGTACCACCATCCCCACTCCAAGAATCATCTGCTCAAGCGCTATGCGGTGCGGAACAAGGTTCTCTTCGTCAATTCCATCAGCATGGGGCTACCTTCGATGGCGAACCCGGATTTTTTTCTCAAGATCAGACGCAAGCTCAAGAGCTACAGCCGCTGGTTGCGCAGGGTTCCTGAGGGCCTGTGGGTGATGACGCCGCTCAACCTGCCGCTTTACGGATCAAGAACTGGCCGGTGGCTCAACCGTATCCTGCTGGTTGCTCAACTGCGCCTCGCGATGCTGCTGCTACGCATCACGCGACCGATTCTCTGGGTGGCGATCCCTACGGCGGCCGAGATGGCGGGCCGCCTGGGTGAGAAATTGCTTCTTTACCAGGTATCCGACAAGTACGACGCCAATGAAGACAGCGCATTATCGGCGCAGGTAATTCGCAGATACGACCGACAACTGAAAGATACGGCCGACGTAGTGTTGTACTCGGGCCGCAAATTATTTAGCGAAGCGACGGAGCCCACTCGGTTTTTTCTGGAGCAGGCAGTCGATTTTGAACGTTTCTCCGATCTGACGGGAGTGCCTGCTCCGGAGCTTGCCGGCATTCCGCATCCGATCCTGGGTTACTTCGGCACCATGGATTACGTGATGGACACCGAACTGATGGCAGCGGTCGCCCGACTACGACCCGGTTGGCACTGGGTGCTGCTCGGCCTCAAGTCCAACATGGTGCGCTTGTCAGCTCCTAACATCCATTTCCTGGGCTCAAAGCCTTATCCCAAGCTGCCGCAATACATCCGCGAGTTCGACGTGTGTGTCCTGCCCTGGCGGGAGAGCAACACATTCACCAGTTATGGGAGCGCCATTAAAGTACGCGAATATCTGGCCACGGGGAAGCCGGTGGTCATGGCGCCGCTTTACGAATACCTGCAAATGCCGGGCCTGCGTTTCTACCGCGGTACACAGGAGTTCATCGCGCAGATCGAAGCTGCGCTGCAAGGAGGACTCTCCGGCGCTTAGGGCGCAACGCCAGTCGGTGGTGAAAGATGGAACCTGGGATGAAAGAGCGAGACAGCTGGCAGTGCTCATCAACTCCCTCCTACGCGGGCAGCGATACTCGCATCCCTCGGCCGAGCTCCGTCCCCTCAGGGAGGGGCATTGAATGCGCGCTTTGCTGGAAGATATGAAATCCGGGCAGGTGGCTGCTTACGATGTGCCTGCTCCCGAGCTCAAAGCGGGAGGCATTCTGGTGCGCACGGCTTTTTCCGCAATCAGCTCTGGCACGGAGAAAGCGGCGGTCGAGGCCGGCCGAAAATCTCTTTTCGGGAAAGCGATGGCTCGTCCTGATCTCGTCAAGCAGGTGCTCGAGTACGCGCAATCGAATGGCATTGCGGCCGCCCATCAGAAAGTGCAGGCGCGCCTGGAGACGCTCTCCGCGCTGGGCTACTCCTGCTCCGGCTTTGTGCTGGAGGCTGGCACCGGCGTGACCGGGTTTCAGCCGGGCGACCGGGTGGCTTGCGCAGGCAGCGGCTATGCCAGCCACTGCGAGATCAATTTTGTACCCGCAAACCTCGCCGTTCGCGTTCCCGATAATGTCGGCCTGGCGGCTGCGTCCCTGACAACGATTGGTGCTATTGCCGTGCAGGGCGTCCGCCAGGCGAATGTCACCTTTGGCGAGACGGTAGCGGTGATCGGTGTAGGCTTGGTGGGCGTTCTGGCGATTCAGGTTTTGCGTGCCGCCGGCTGCCGCGTGATCGCGATCGATCTTTCCAGCGACCGTGCTGCCCAGGCAACGTCTTTTGGTGCGCACCTCGGGCTGAGCACCAGCGACCCTGCATTGGAAGGCGCCGTCGCTTCCTTCTCGCGCTACGGAGTGGATGCGGCGCTGATCACCGCCGCTACCAGGTCGGCCGACCCACTGGAATTGGCGGCAAAGCTGTTACGGGACCGCGGCCGCATTTCCGTTATCGGAGATGTCGGCATGGGCGTGTCGCGAGCCAACATGTACCGGAAAGAGATCTCTTTATCGATGTCTCGCTCCTACGGTCCGGGCCGCTACGATCCGCGTTACGAAGAGGGTGGGCAGGATTATCCCATCGGCTTCGTTCGCTGGACAGAGAAGCGCAACATGGAGGCTTTCCTGGATCTCTTGTCCTCTGCAGGGCTGCAGCTAGAGCCGCTGCTGGCACAGCAATTTCCGGTCGAAGAAGGGGGAAAGGCGTACTGCAGCCGTGGAGGCCGGTGCTTACACCGGAATCATCGATTACCATGCGTCTGGCGATGCCTTCTGCTAAGCCGTCTCTTCCAGCCTGCGCCGCGCAACCCCGGCCCGAAGGCAAGTTGCGTGTGGGATGCATCGGTGCGGGAGGCTTTGCGCGGGGGATCATCTTTCCCCATCTGCGATCTTCTGCCGGGCTGCTGCTTGAATCCGTAGCCAGCAGCACGGGTGCGGCTGCCGCGTCGGCCTGCACAGGCTTTGGTTTCACCATCGCTGAAACGCCCTCGGAACTTCTCGATAACCCCAATGTGGACGCGGTCTTCATCCTCACGCGGCACAACAGCCATGCCGCCTATGTTAGAAGCGCGCTGGAGCGAGGTAAGTACGTTTTTGTCGAGAAGCCGCTGGCGATCAACCCCGAGCAGCTGGAGATGGTGCGAACGGCCTACGCAAATGGCCGGTCGCCTTTTCTTATGGTAGGTTTCAATCGCCGCTTCTCGCCGATGACGGAAAGGCTGAAAGACTTCTTCGCCCGCCGCGCCGAGCCTATGCTGGTACATATCCGCTGCAATGCGGGGTTTATCCCCCGTAGCAGTTGGGTTCAGGACTCGGAGAATGGCGGCAGAATCATTGGCGAGTTGTGCCATTTTGTCGACTGGGCGCGGGCTGTCGTGGGCTGCCCCATGCAAACACTCACCGCGGCAGCCCTGCCGGATGCGGGACGCTACAGCGGCGACAACGTCACCGTCACCATCCGGTTCGAGGACGGCTCCGTAGCAAATTTGCTCTACGTCGCCAATGGAGATCGAGCAGTCACGAAGGAATATTTCGAGGTATTCTGCGGAGGCAGCATCGCCCGCATTGATGATTTCAAGACCCTCTCCCTCTCCCGAAACGGCAAGACGGAGACCTTGAAAAGCGGACGAGACAAGGGCCATCGCCGTGAGATCGAGTTGACTATCGAGGCCATGAGGAAAGGCAAAGGCTCCCCGATTCCGTTCGAAGAACTAGTGGAGGTGACAGAGGCAACTTTCGCCGTAGAGGAAGCGATCAGGACGCAAAGAACCGTATCGTTCCATTGAAGCCGCCATTCAGCTTCGTTTGGGGGGTCAGGGCAGGACCAGACAGGAATCCGACGCGACGGCTAAACACTATGGCATTGTCCAGAGACGATAGGGCGCCGAATATTGGATCGCCAGGGACGATGCGTCCGCTGTACTGGGCGCTCGTCCTGCTTTCTTTGGTGCCACTCGCCATCGTGCTTCCGATGGCGCCCACAAGGGTTGGCGTCGGCGTTATTGCAGGTTGGATCGTGATTCTCTGGGTCGGGATCAGCTTCTTACGCGGCCAATTCCACTACGCCGTTCCCGTCTGGGTGGCCGTTTACCCATATTGCTACTACTTTTTGTCATTCCCAGCCGAGCGGTCGATCTTCACCGTTGACCGCGCATTCATCGTACTGCTGGTTATTGAGATGCTGGTCGTCTCACGGCAGCCTGTTGATGCGGCGGCGCTGACGCGCGATGTGCGTATCAGCGCGTACCTCTGGGGCCTCTATCTACTGATCTGCTTTCTTTCGCTTGCCGGCCACACCCCGGCGGATGCATTGCCCTTCTATCGTGAATTGATCGAGGGAATGCTGATGCCTGCCTTGTTTGGTCTGTATGCGATGCGTTACTTCCCCCTGCTTAAGGACCTGAAAATACTGCACGTATGTGCCTGTATCCTGGGTCTCGGCCTGTGCATCACCGGGCTCATTGAATTAATCACGAATATCGATCTATTTCCCTGGAACGGATCAGAGCCGATGTTTACCGACACTCACCTTCGGCGAGCCGATGGGCCTTTCGAACAGCAGATCGTTTTATCCGTGGTGGGCGTACTCGCCTTCTTCTTCATAATCTATTTGCGTCGACTTATGCCGCAGAACATCTCCCCTTGGCGTACGCTGCTCCATAGGGTAGGGTGTGTGGCTTCACTCGGCGCAGCGCTCCTCCCCCTCAATCGCGGCCTGGTGTTTGCGTTGGTGCCGATTGCCGTCATCGACTCCTGTTCGAGGCACCGTCTCATTGCGCGCCGAATATGGGCGGCCTTTTTCGCCATGATCCTGCTCTCCACTGTGGCCGCAAAGCTGCTCGATCCCCGGTTTTATGACGATCGCGTTTCCAGCCCGGACAACGTCTATCAACGGCTTGCGCAGCATCGGGAAACACTGCGCGTGGTTCGAGAATATCCGTTCTTCGGCGTGGGGTTCGGTCTGTATCACGATGTCGCCTCCCGGAATCCACAATACATGGCGAGATGGAATGGCATCGAGTCGATGAACTACCCACACAACGCATTGATGACGGTCCTCTCAGAAGAGGGCCTGGTGGGCATGCTGTTCTATGTTGCGGCGCAGGTATTTCTGGTTCGTGCGATGTGGAGGATGCGCAAAGCCTATCCACCGGGTTGGTTGGCTTTTCTTTACTGCCTCCTCATCTACGTATTGACCGGCCTGGACTATGCCACGGTTTACTTCTCTGACATCAACTTGTTTTATGTTTTCATCCTCGGGGTTCTCTACCAACTGCAGGTAAGGATGGTGGCTGAAAATGAGATGGCTATCCTGATTCGTTCCTGACTCGCAAGCAAAACATCCATCCGGAAACAAACGGCAGCGGAAGATGGTCAGCGATGGCTGCATTCAGGCGGATGAAGACCTCAAATCTGCCCAACAAATGCGATATAAAAGGACCCGAAGCCAGCGACGTCCCGCGCGCTTCTATCAGTTGTAAATGGTTCCGGCTAAACATTGTGCGCAGGCGCGAAACGGTGAACCGCTGTATATGGGGGCTCTCGTCATCTGACCCCGCGAAGATCTCGCTACCTTCGTCGTTCTTCCATATGGACCACAGCCACGCAACCAACTTGTCGGCATGCAGTGCGCCATATGCCCTTCGATCCAGTTCAAACTCTCCGAACCCGTTTGGAACGGTGATAATGAGTATCCCGGATTCGGCCAGATAACGGAGCGCCATGCCGAGAAGCGCCTCGGGTGCTTCGAGATGCTCGAGGACTTCGGAGATGATGACGCAATCAAACTTGCTAGGTACCAGATCGCTTACGACACCACAATGGAAATTAACTGCGGGTGCCAACCTTCGGCCACGTTCGATCGACGGCTGGTGCGGATCTACGGCCGTCACCTGATACCCCGCATCGGCAAGGGGAACTGCAAGTTGCGATCCATTGCCGCATCCGACGTCCAGCACTCTAAGCTCGCACCGCGTCCTGGCAGGAAACGCCCGTCGCACCGCGCCATCTACAAACCGAAGCCGCTTCCCATAGCCCCATAGGTTTTCCTGGAGGTATGGCGCCCGGCCAGGCGCGCACACCAGTCTATGTTCTTGATCCATGGCGGAGTAATCCATTGCGAACCCCTTACCCCTGGAGATAAACTTGTGCGCACCGGGACTGGATGCCCCGAAAGGTACAAATGCTCGTCAAGGTACAGTCTGCAATCGCGCTATTCACCTGCGGCTGTCTAGTCAGTGTGGCTGCGTCCCCCTCGAGCATCGGCATTGTCGTGACCCGTGGACAGGCACAGGTCGATGGAGCGTTTGTGCGCGGCAACTCGACCCTATTTCAGGGGAGTGTAGTCCAGGCCCACAGCGCGCCCTCGGATCTCATGCTTCCCGGAGGTTCTAATGTGCTGCTCCAGCCGGGCGCTGCTGTCAAAGTCTATCGTGAGTATGCGGTTCTTTGGAATGGAGTAGCCGTCCAGCGCGGTAATCATGGCTACGCGCTGATTGCGGATGGGCTGAGGGTATCTTCCTTGTCTCCACAAGGTGCAGTCTTTGTCGATATTCTGGACAACTCTCATCTCCAGGTGGCTGCGCAGGGCGGAGCGGCCGAGGTTCGCAATCCAGCGGGCGGGCTCGTGGCTCGACTGGAGCCTGGCAAGGCGCTTAGCTTTGCCATCCAGGCTCCGCAGCAGAACTCAACTCCATCTCAGCAGAACCCAACCCCCGAGGTTTCGGGACAAGCTACACCTCCTGCAGGGACGCAAGTGACGCTGCATGGCATCCTTCGCAAGGACCATCCCGGCCGATACGGACACTATCTGCTGACCGATCTCGCTAGCAATGTTACGTACGAACTCCAGGGACCGGGGCTTGATGACCTGGTCGGAGCGTCGGTAGAGGTCACGGGCAGTATTTTCGATTCTCCACCTGCGCCAGGGGCTTCCAACGTGATATCCGTTTCGGACATTCACCAGATGCCGCTGAGTGAGATTCGCGGAGAAACTCCGGGATCCGCTCCGGTGACAGCGCCTCCCACACCAAACACTCCGGCCGTAGCTCCGCCCACGCCGTCCGGTGATACCGCTCCCTCAAATGCAGGACCCGAGGTCGGCGCCACTCCAGAAGCAACCGCCCCACCGGAGCCGCCGCCCACCGCCACCCAGCCGCCGCCTCTACCCCAGCACAGCGATACCGCGAAGATCGTAATCATCGTGGCTATCGCGGCTGGAGCCGCCGTCGGCGTGGCTCTGGGCTTGGGGGGCGGTAAGTCATCGACCGTCAGCCCTGAATAGCTGGTTCTGCGCCCTTCGCGCGAAGGGTTCTCGTGCATCGAGTGGCCGCTGCCATAGAAAGAATCAGAATCGGCCACGCGCCTACCGCCGGGCGCGAAAATGGATAGTCGAACGCCGCATGAATCAGGACGCCGATCACGCCAATTCCCCAGACTGATCGAATCGCTGGTCTGACGCTCCAAACAGCGAGAGAAAGCATGGCGAGCCCGACCGGCAAACCCCCTTCTGCGGTCCACTGCAACCAGTCACAATGCGCCTGATTGACGACGGCTCCAGGGTCGAACGTGGCGAAGGCGGGATACGCTGCAGGCCAACACCCCAGCCCCCAGCCAATCCAGGGATGCACGGCTATCATGTGCAATGTGGATATGGCGAATTGAAGGCGCCCAAGGGTCATGGCCTCTGAATAAAATCGCTCCGATACTGTTTCAAATCCAACAATCAAAGTGAGAACAGCGGTGACGACCACCAGCACGATTGCCAGAAACCGGATTCTCCGGCCGAACTTCGCTTGCTGCCGATACAACAGAGCCACAACACCACCTACTTCAGCGAAGCCGATCAGGAGGCCTCCGCGTGAAGCACTGACTACCACCGCCGTAAGCAGCACTGCCGAAACCCCAAGGAAGGTATACGACTCCCTGCTTTCGCTCAGTGCGATGAAGAGTGCAATGGGGAGAATCGTCTCCATGAAGGCCGCGAAGTGAGTGTGATAGACAATTGGCCCCATTACGAAATCATGGTAGCCAGTAGGAAATAAACCAAACACTCTTCCGGGAAATAGATATGCCTGCACAATAGCTTCTACAGCGACTGCAAAGCCGAACCACACGATACTATTGCGAAGGGGTTTGGCCAGCATCTCCTCCTTCAGGGTAGATACACCGATGTAGTAGACCGCAAGCCAGGTCATCCATTGCAGAGTTGCGCGCTCGGTCGCAAAACGGTCGATGGTCGAGCCGGTGATGAGTTGAAAGCATCCCCACAGAACGATAAAGCTCAACGCAAACAACGGGAAGTATGTTCCACTCGCAGGCACTCTTCCCAGCACCAGGGCTATTCCCGCGATCAGGAACACGCATATCTCGAACAGGCCGGCCGGCCAGCTAGCAGGAATCCAAAGTGTGAGTGTGGCCAGAAAGAGAGCCAGTAGCAATGAAAGCAGGAGCGACGCGTCTTTTGTAGGGACCCAGATGCCGTAAGCGGGTTTCTCTGTAGTTATCATGAGCCTAAGTTTTTCGGCCCTTGACTACCAAAAACCAGCCGAACCATGGAGCCAGAAACCTGAATGGTTCGCATTGATATTTTTCAACAGATACATCAGGACCGAACAGGCGCCTTAGTTGTCTGCCCGTATAGAGCTCAATATGGACCGGGGCTTCACTGTTCTCAATGTGCTGTTTCCATTCGCCGCCATACCTGAGAACACACCAAAGTGTGACACAGGACCAGAGGGCATAGACATGAACGTTAATCCGCCCGCCTGGACGAAGGACACGGAACATCTCCCGCACTACCTGCTCCGGCTCATCGGAGTGATGTAGAACTCCATGCGAATAAACATACTCGAAGCTTTCAGCCTCAAAAGGAAGATGGCGCGCGTCAGCCTCATGGACGATTGCGAGATTGCCAACGCGGTTACGGGCCAGTTCTACGTGTTTCGCCGTAACATCTACTCCTGTAGCCAGGGCGCCATGCTTTGCGAATTGAAGGAGATCGCTTCCGGTTCCGCATCCGATTTCGAGGACCTTTTCTCCTCCATGTTTCCGAAACTCTGCCACCTCGTACAGCCACGGATAGGTGGAGTACCGCTCCTGCTCGGTTATGAACAAGGGCGTATCGTTCCAGTGAGCTTGGGCGAGTTGTGCAGCGTCGGGCATACCTACACCTTATCGTGTTGTAGCCACCAGAGGTTCAGCATGATTCTTGATCGAGGGGTTTCTTCCTTCTATAAATTCCTTCCACCAGAGGGCAAGATTCAGCAGGAACCACGCATCGCGTCCCCGGCCTGACGGGATCAGTTTCATCACCGCAGAACGATCCAAAAAGTCAGTCTTGTCGCAAAACTCCGCCAGTTCTCGCCGGGCAAACTCGCCGGATTGTCCAAGGAACCACTCCTGAATCGGCACCCCAAACCCCTGCTTCCGCCGGTCGATAATTTCATCGGGGATGAGTCCCCTGACAGCCTTCTTCAGGATGTGCTTGGATTCGTTTCCCCGAGTAATGACCTGCTCCGGGATGCTCATGGCAAGCTGCACGAACTTGTGGTCGAGAAAGGGAACCCGCGTCTCGAGGCTTGCGCCCATCCCCATTTTGTCCAGCCGCATGAGAAGCAATTCCGGGAGGCGCAGATTCAGGTCGAGGTAGGTCATCCACTTGACCGGAGTCTTTTCCCAGGCATTTTGCATGAACCGTTCATGAACGGGGCGAATCGCCTGCCAGCAAGTCTCGTCCCGGAAGCGGAGGCGCAGGCGGGGTGAAAGCACATCCAGTTTGGCGAGCTGCGAAAAGGCATACGCGCCGCCCCAGAACACCGGCAACCCCGCGCTTGCTCGCCATAGTAGCTCATACGCCGGTCCACGGGATTTGCCCAGCATGCTCAGCGTCAGCAAGCCAAGCTTCCTGGCCGCGTGGGGAACAGGATATTCATTCCAGCGAATCAAATTCAGGATTTGTTTCCAGTGCTCATAGCCCCAAAAGAGCTCGTCCGATCCTTCGCCTGCCTGAGCGACTACAACGCCGTTTTCGCGCGCCAGCTTGGAGAGGAAATAAACCGGCATGCAGACGGGATCGGCAATAGGCTCATCCTGGAGATAAACCATGCGCGGCAGGAAGTCGAGAAAGTCCTGCTGGGTGAGAACCTGTTCATGGTGGGCCGCCCCAATGCGAGCCGCCATTTGACTGGCTAGCGGCAACTCACTTTGGCAGCCGGGATAGTTCTTGTCGTATCCCACGGAAAATGTTTTTACCTTTTCCGTGGCGCACTCGGAAAACAGCGCCGCGTTGGTGCTGGAGTCGATTCCACCGGAAAGAAAGACTCCCACGGGAACGTCGCTCACCGTGCGCAAAGCCACGCTGGTGCGCAGTTCCGCCAGCAGCCGCTCGGCAATCTCTTCTTCTGCTGACGCCGGTCAGGGGTGTGGTGTGGTCAAGAACATCCCAGTAGCGTTCCTGGCGGCGGTTGCCCCTCCGCGTCGACGGTCAGGAACGAGCCAGGCGGTAGCTTATGAATCCCTGCAAACAGCGTGTCGGGCGCCGGAGTCGTTATAAACGAGAGATAGTGAAAGAGAGCTTCTTCATTGACCGCGCGAGCCTGATCCGGATCCTGAAGAAGTGCTTTTATCTCCGACGCGAACGTGATCCGTCCGTGATGAATGCTGTAATAGAGCGGCTTGATGCCGACGCGGTCGCGAATAAGCCAGAGGCGGCGCGCCTTCGCATCCCACAGCGCAATGGCAAACATGCCGCGAAATTTCTGCAGGCAATCGATGCCCCATTCTTCAAAGGCGTGCAGGATGACCTCGGTGTCGGAGTGATCCGTTTTCCAGCGGCGGTGCCCCAGTTCTTCGAGCTCGCGCCGGATCTCCGCGTGGTTGTAAATCTCACCGTTAAAGACGATCTCGAGCGAGCCATCCCCGTTGCTCATAGGCTGGGAGGCGGCATTGGAGAGGTCAATGATGGAAAGCCGGCGATGCGCCAATCCCACTCTGCGGTCGGGTGAAATCCAGGAGCCGGCGCCATCGGGCCCGCGATGGACCATCGTGTCCCGCATGCGGGCAAGATATTCCGCCGTCACCTCGAAGTTACTGTTTTTGAATGCCAGTACGCCGGAAATTCCGCACATCTGCCGATACCAGGTGGGATTATTAGAACAGATCAGGGCTCAAGAAGCCGCGTGCTATATCCTTGGCGAGGGTTGGAAAAGACAGATGGGCAACAACCGCTTGAGAATCATGAGCATCGTCGGCGCCCGGCCGAACATGATGAAGGTGGCCCCGCTGATGGCGGAGTTGCGCCAGCATGAGGAGATTGAGCCGGTTCTGGTCCATACCGGCCAGCATTACGACTACTCCATGTCTCAGGTTTTTTTCGATCAGCTGCGCGTGCCGCCTCCTGACTACAACCTGGGGGTCGGTTCAGGCACGCATTATGCGCAAACGGCAGAGATTATGCGGAAGTTTGGCGAGCTGGTCCAGCAGGACCGGCCAGACATGGTGCTGGTCGCGGGAGATGTGAACTCGACCATCGCCTGCGCGCTGGTAGCGGCAAAGGAAAGAATTCCAGTCGCGCACGTCGAAGCAGGATTGCGCAGCTTTGACCGGACCATGCCGGAGGAGATCAACCGCATCCTGACCGATGCTCTGTCAGACCTCCTCTTTACCACCGAGGAGAGCGCCAACCGGAATCTTGCGAACGAGGGAGTCGCCCCAGGCAAGGTCTTCTTCGTCGGCAATCTGATGATTGATTCTCTGGTGCGGGCCCTCAAAATACCCGGGAATCCTCGTTGCGCTCCGAGTTGGGACTGGATGACAAACCTTACGCCGTGCTCACGCTCCATCGTCCTTCGAACGTGGATGACGGAGATCAGTTAAAGCGCACGCTCGAGGCCATCGCCGAGGTTGCGCAGCGCATTCCCGTGGTTTTCCCGGCGCATCCAAGAACCGCACGCAACATTGAGGCGGCCGGGCTCAGAGCGGTGAGGATCTGGAACGGTGGGGCACTCCCTGGACCGGGTCTTTGGATGATGCCCCCCGCTTCCTACCTGGATTTTCTTGACCTCATCCAGCATGCTGTCATGGTCATCACGGATTCTGGTGGAGTGCAGGAAGAGACGACTTTCCTCGGGGTGCCGTGCCTGACCTATCGCGACAACACGGAACGGCCGGTCACCGTCTCCATGGGCACAAACCGAGTGGTGGGATGCGACCCTCGCCACTTGCTGTTCACTGCTCTGGAGGTGCTTGAGAGCGCACCGCGCAACCAGAGGCCAGATCTGCCCGGTTGCGCCCCCCGCTATGGGATGGGCGGACGGCCTCGAGGATTGTGCGTATTCTCAAGGAGGCTTGGCAGAGCGATCCTGGCCTGTGCCGCGGAGCGTGTGCCTCTGTGACGCAGAGCGAATCTCCCGGGCTGGTTGAGGCGATTCAAGCACTGCGCACCTGGATCGAAAGCAGGCAGTTCGCGGGATACGAGCCCTTTGACTTGCTCAACTCGCCCTATCTGAGCGGGTCATTCCTCGGCTCATTCCTCGGTCATTCCCGTGATCTCGGCTCGGGCGCGCAAAGCTCTGCCCGGAATTCTTCTTATCCAGGCCGGCAAGCGTTTCGCCGGTCTGCGGTTTCGCCAGCTCCTGAAGGTTCCTCCGAGTCGCAATCCCAAGGCTCTGGGTCTTTGTCTTTCGGCATATTGCGACCTGGCGCGATCCGGCTACGACGTCTCCGCTGAGGCAGCGTGGCTCAAGAACGAGCTGATTCGGCTTCGTTCGCCGCATGAATCCGAATACTGCTGGGGATACGACTGGGATTACCTCTCGCTGCGCGGTTCGCGGCTGCCGGCGTTCTCCCCGAACTGCATCGCGTCCTACTTTTGCGCGACCGCAATGCTGGAGATGAGCGAAGTTTTTGGTGACGCCGAGGCACTGGAGATCGCCGAATCGGTGGCCCGCTTCATGGCTTCCCGTTTGCAATCGCTCCTTCGAGTCCGCAGATGAAGTCTGTTTCAGCTACACGCCGAACGACAAAACGTTGATTTACAACAGCAGCGCCTTGGTTGGTGTTTTTCTGGCGCGCGTAGGCAGGTTGCGGGGCAACGAGGCCTACCTTTCCCTGGCGCGCAAAGCCATGGTTTTCCTGCAAAGGGGCCAGCTGCAAACCGGCGGATGGTATTACGGGCGACTTCGCCGGCAACGTTGGATCGACAGTTTTCATACCTCTTACAACGTCTGCGCGCTGCTCGATTATCAGCGGATCACCGGGGACCCAGCCTTTGAACAGGCCATGCTCTCGGGGCATCGCTACTACCAGACCACCTTCTTTACCGAGGACGGAGCGCCCAAGTACTTTCACAACCGGACATTCCCCATCGATATTCATGCCTGTTCTCAGGCCATACTGCACTTCATCGCATTTTCTTCCATCGATCCCAACGGCCCTGGAGCGTGCCTCGAAAACCTTCCGCTGGACGATGAGAAACATGGCGGCGCCCGACGGTTCCTTTTACTATCAGCGCCATCGCCTGTGGACCAACCGCACGCCTTACATGCGGTGGGGGCAAGCCTGGATGCTGCGCGCCCTTGCCAGGCTGCTGCGCGCAAGCTGGGAGCTTTGTCACCCCGGTTGGATTATGATGCTCCCGGGAAGCAAAATGCGCATCTGGATCGACCTGGATAACTCGCCCCACGCTCACTTCTTCCCTCCTATTATCAGGAGACTCGAAGAGGCCGGCTATGAAGTGGTGCTTACCGCCAGGCGCTTCGGCCAGGTGGAAGAGATTGCGCGATCGCATGGTCTGCACTACGTGGTCATCGGCCGGCACCGCACGCCCCATTTCTTTCTCACCCGGGCGATGGCTACTGTCGTCCGGGCGTTGCGGCTGGCCTGGTACGGGCGCAAAAATCGTCCCGCCATCGCGGTGAACCACGGTTCCCGTGCCCAGGTGCTCGCCGCATGGCTATTGGGCATTCCAGTCATGACCATTTACGACTACGAGTTCGTTTATTCGGAACTATTTTCAAGAATGGCAACGAAACTCCTCTTGCCGGAGACGATTCCCTCCCTCACCCTGGAGCGCCAGCACGTAAACATGAAAAAGGTGATCCGCTATCCGGGTTTCAAGGAAAACGTCTATCTGAGCGGCTGGCACAACTCACCCGGGGTAATGGATGAGCTGAAACTGGATCCCGGCCGGCTGATTATCACCGTCCGTCCTCCTGCTACCTGGGCTCATTACCAGGATCCTTTTTCCGAAGTTCTTTTCCGGGCGCTGGTGGAGCGTCTGCGTGGAGACCGGGACTCACAAGTCATCGTGCTGCCCCGGACCCATGAACAAGGAGAAGAGCTGAAGAGTTCCTATGGAATGCGGTCGGCCCCCTTCCAGGTTTCCGACAAAGCCGTGGACGCGCTCAGCTTAATGGCACATTCCGACGCTGTTTTGAGCGGAGGCGGCACCATGGCCCGCGAAGCCGCAATCATTGGAACCCCTGCCTACAGCCTGTTTGCGGGCAAACCGGGCGCCGTCGATGCAGCTCTCGAGCGCGATGGGAAGCTGACCATCCTGAGAAAAATCGAAGAGGTAAGAAATCTGCGCTTCGAGAAGAACGCCCGCGCCTTTCGCTTCAACAGCGCAGATGCCCGAACGGGAGAAGTCATCCTGCAACACATAATTGCCCTGGGAAGCTAGGCGGTCGGCGCCCGTTATAATCTGTCTTTCAGAATGAGGAATCTATCGTGAGGCGATTTATCGGGTTGGTATTTCTGGCGACGAGTCTTTCGCTCGTAGCTCAAGATCAGAACGGTGGATGGCAACCGGATCTTACTCGCCTGCAGACCTACACCTCGCACCGCGCTTCGAGTTCAGACCCAACCGGCGCCAATGCGGATGCCCGCCGGGTTGAGCCCGGCGCTTCGCTGACCGTGTTGGACACCGATGGCCCGGGCAACATTTCCCATCTCTGGTTCACTATCTCGAGCGACGAGCCCTACCATCTCAAACGCATCGTGCTGCGCATCTATTGGGATGGCGAGGCCACGCCCAGTGTGGAAGCGCCGATTGGTGACTTCTTCGGGTTGGGCCTGGGAGACTACTACTCCTGGCAGTCTGAGCTGCTTTCGGTGGGCAGCGAAAACAGCCTCAACAGCTTTTTCCCCATGCCCTTCCAGCGGCATGCCCGGATCACGATTACCAACGAGGGCAAGCAGCCGATCGGCAGTCTTTATTACAACATCGATTACCAGACAGACTCCCATCCACTGCCCGCCGGCACGCTGTATTTCCATGCCCAATATCGCCAGGCGCAGCCCAACCATGGGTGGACAAACAACTGGACGACCAATGGCGATCCGCTGGTGGATGACAAGCGAAACCTGAATGGCCAGGACAATTACGTCTGGATGGAGGCCAAGGGGAGCGGCCAGTTCGTAGGTGTCACCATGTCGGTTTTGCAAAACCAGGATGGCTGGTGGGGCGAAGGCGATGACATGTTCTTCGTCGATGACGACGCGACCCCTGCGATTTCTGGCACCGGTTCGGAGGACTACTTCCTGGGCGCATGGGATTTCGGAGGGAAGCCTTTCTCCTATCAGCTTTATGGGGCGCCGGTGGTAGGCCCGGAACTGGCGGGCAGCAGGTCGAGCGTCTACCGTTTTCATCTTGACGCTCCCATCCCCTTCCGGCGATCTTTCAAGGCCACCATCGAGCACGGAAACGCCAATCATCGCTCCGACAATTTCTACTCCGTTGCCTATTGGTACCAGGCAGAGCCACATGCTCCTTTTCCTCCTCTGCCGCCGGTCGACCAGAGGCTGCCCGTGGTGCAACAGGTAGGGGGACCAGGAAACGCCAACGCGGTTAGCAATTCCGCAAGCCCAGCTCCCGTAACCCCGGCTCCCGCAACCCCTGCAGCTCCCCCGAGGTAGCGGATCTCACTTCTTACCGGCCTATCATCGAACCCATGGACCAGCCTCTTCGACTGCTCGGCGGTGAATTGGCCATAGTGCGACTCCCGCCTGATGCGCAGACTCCGTCCTGGCTGAGCCTTTCGCCCCGGCCCCTGGAATCGGTAACGCGCATTCCGAACAGGCTTCCATTCCTCTCCCCTCCGCCGGTGTTACCCCCGGAATAGAGTGTGAGGCTGGCTGGGGATCAATAACGGTGAAAGGGAAACTGGGGTTTTCGGCCAAAGGCCTTTCTGCCCGCATCCCAAAACCGCTTGCCCGAGCGCGGAAGCGGCTCTTCGCGATCTCCACACGACAATGATCACGTCCTCTTTCGTACCGCTATACACCAGCGGGCAAAAGCGGCCCTCCGCCGCCATATCGCGGCGATCGATGGTACAGCAGAGGAAGCGGGAACCGGCTCCCCCGGGTATCAGGGAAAATCGGACCCCCTGCTCCCCCCCCCCAAAGTGCCCCCTCGCGCGCAACCCCCCCGCCCGGCCCCCCGAGGGGGGGGAGAGAATCATTTCAGCGACGCCAGAAAGGCAATCAGATCATTCTGCTCCTCTGGAGTGAGCTTGTTCCTGTACGAAGGCATTGGGGCAGTCTTCATGAAGCCGTGTTCGCGCAGGTTCGACTTTTGAAACGCCCGCAGCCGGCCATCCGAAGCTAGCATCTGCAAGCTGAACTCATCCTGATTGAGGATTTTTCCCGTAATAGTCGTGCCGTCGCTGGTGACTATCCGGTATAGCTGGTTCCGGGGTTGCACATCGGGGTTGGGATCGAGCAATGACCTTCTCAACTCCTCAACCGTGTGCTCCGCGCCGATGGCGCTGAGATCTGGCCCCATCAGCGAGCCCTCATCCGCAACACGATGGCAGGAAAGGCACTCACCTTTCCCTTCAAAAATAGCCTGGCCCTTGGCCGCATCGCCGGGGACCTGAGAAACAAGGCTTTGCTGAGCGAACAATACGCCGCTCGCCACAGCCAGGCCCATAGCCAACCTGAGACTTGACCACATACGCGCCCGCTCCTATCGCAAGCCGAAAACGAACAGGGCTGTGCCTGCGGCGACTGCAACGTATTGCTTACCATCTACGGAATAGGTAATTGGACTATTGATCATTTCGCCCCCCAACGCCGCCCGCCATAGCAACATGCCATTCCGCGCATCCAATGCCACAAAGTCTCCTTCAGGGCCGCCTGTGAACAAGACGTCGGCAACTGTAGTCAGGATTCCGGCGGCGCCCTGGCTGGGGAGACCGCTTTTGTGCGCATCGATGCTGTTGCCCGAGTTCAACTTGAACTGCCACTTCCGTTCGCCGGTTTGCGGATCGAGCGCCCGGACCGCGGTGTACTTCTCTTGGTCTGCCCCAACCACCGGAGTTTCGCTTCTCGGTCGTCCAGTGAGACCCCTGCCGAAGTAGGTTTCTCCTTCCACGAACTCCTGCGGACCTTTGTGGAACATATTCGAAGTGTTCTCGCGGGCGTTTACATAAAAGAGTTTCGTACCCGGACTAAACGATGGGTTGAACCAGTTGGTCCCTCCCTGGTTGTCGGGAAAAATGAGAGTGCCGGCCGCGCTGGGCTCGGTGTTGGGAGCCATCATGGGCCGCCCTTTGGGGTCGAAACCAGCGTTCCAAGTTTGTTTGACGAACGCCTTACCCAGCAGGAACTGGCCCGTGATCCGGTCGAGCACGTAAAAAAAGCCATTTCTGTCCGCCCAAAGCAAAACCTTGCGCGGCTCACCATGCCAATCGATGTCTGCCAGAAGCGGGACCTGAACCGCATCCCAATCAAATTCGTTGTGCGGATTGGCCTGGTAGTACCACTTCA
>CAWCKO010000055.1:0-25622 GCA_963796145.1 uncultured Acidobacteriaceae bacterium
TACGTCCTTAAGGCGAGGGCGGCAGCCGAGTTAGCGGCGCTGCGAGGTTAGACTCAATAGAGATATCGGGAGGGGTGGACGGGCGATGATGCGGTATATGCACCTGTGTGTTGTGGGAGTCTTATCAGTGGCGGGCGCTCTGGGGGCTCACGCCGGAGGCCAGAATCCAGAGCAGCAGGCGACCGGTGGACTTGCGCTCCGAGCCGATGCAGTTGAGTTCACTGTCCCTGGATACAAAGCCGGGCGGAATGGAGCGCCCGCGGCGGGCTTGATGCTGCACGGCATCACGTTCGAAGGCCAACCTTTCCCCGCAAACAGTCTGCACACGCAGCAATTGAGCGACGGCGTATATGAACTGACCGGGGCCGCGGATAGAGGGAACTGGCGTTTTGAACTGAATGACTCAGCGGATGGCTATTACGGCCTGGGCGAACGGTTCAACGAACTCAATCACACCCACCAAATCATCAAGAACAGCTCTCAGGACAACGGTTCGGCCAAGGGTTCGAGCAGTTACAAGCCGATCCCGTTCTACATGAGCACCACCGGATACGGCCTGTGGGTGGATACCACGGCCGAGGCTGTTTTTGATATGAATGCCAGCTCACGGGAAGATGTTTCCGTCACCGTGCCGGCGCAGAAGCTGCGGGTGGTCTTGATCCAGGGGCCGGAGTTTCCCCGCATCCTCGATCGGTTCACAGCCATGGCTGGGCGTTCGATGCTGCCTCCGTACTGGAGTTTCGCTCCGTGGATAGGCCGCGATTACCACCGCAACGATGCTGATGTGCGCGAGGACATGGAGAAGAGCCGGAGTCTCGGTTTGCCGACAAGCGTGATCCTTATCGACTCGCCCTGGGCCACTGGATATAACAGCTACCACTTCAACCCAAAGCAGTTCAGCGACGCGCCGGGCCTGGCGAAGGACTTGCACGGGGCGGGATTCAAGCTGGTGCTCTGGCACACGTCGTGGATTAACGACAAGACCAGCCCGCCGCACGAGGCAGGTTTCGCGGACAAGATCGATGTGAAGTCGTCGAATTATGACGAGGCGGCTGCACACGGATATTTCGTTAAGGACAAGGATGGCCGGCCTTACGAGGGCACATGGTGGAAGGGCCAGGGTTCGCTCATCGACTTTACCAACCCGGCTGCGAAAGCATGGTGGCAAGGGCAGGTCGCCTTGGCCGTGAAGGCGGGAGCCGACGGCTTCAAAGATGACGATGCTGAAGGGAACTTCCAGGGCGATGCGCGGTTCGCCGACGGCACCGATCCGCGGCTGATGCGGAACCGCTATGCTGTTTTGTACAACCGGGCGATGGAAGAGGTCATTCAGAACGAGCTCCATGGCAACGGGATCCTGTTCATCCGCTCGGCCACGGTTGGCAATCAGAATCTGGCCATGCTTTGGGGCGGAGATAACGAGTCCAATTTCTCACCGGAGAATGGCCTGCCGACGGTGGTGACAGCGGGGCTGGGCGCCGGCATCAGTGGGATGGCTTTATGGACTGCCGATCTCGGCGGGTATCTCACCCCAAAATCTGCGCCCGACTCGAGGCTTTTCATGCGCTGGACCGAGTACAGCGCCTTTTCGCCCACCATGGAGCTGCTGAGCACTTCCAATCGTGGGCCGTGGGATTACGGTGAAGAGGCCTGCAACAATTACCGCAAGTATGCGGTGCTCAATATGAGCCTTTTTCCGTATCGCTATGCCGCGGCGCAGGAGGCAGCGAAGACCGGGATGCCGATCATGCGGGCCCTGGTGCTGGAGTATCAAAACGACCGGAGCGCCCGCGAGGCGAAGGATGAGTACCTCTTCGGCCCCGACCTGCTGGCCGCTCCGGTGATTGATGAGAATATTTCGCGAGCAGTCTATCTGCCCGCCGGAGAGTGGATCGACTATTGGTCCGGCAAGCACTTTACGGGAGGCAATGTGGTGATCGCCGATGCGCCGCTAGACGTGCTCCCGCTGTATGCGCGCGCGGGCGCAATCATCCCCAAGATTCCTGACGATGTGATGACGCTGGTGCCGGCCAAGGAGAGCGGCAATGCGTCTGTTAAGTCCTTGGATGACCGGCGGGTCTATGAGCTGTTGCCAACTGGAAACGATTTCCAACCAGTTACTATTACGGATTTCGAGGGTAGAACTCTAAGCCGCACAGCGCACTCGCTTGCGATCGACGGCAATGCCGCGCGGGTCACGGTGCGATGGCGGTTTGATTCCGTGACCTCGGTCGCGTTAGGGAACGCTCCGCTTGAGCTGCACAGCGATGCAGACGGTCAGTATGTCGAATTCAATCATGCCGGCCACAGCACTGTGAACTGGAAGTAGGAGTTTCGATGGATCGTCTGCGCTCGACTTTGCCCTTGATCCTTGTCTCGCTTTGTTGCGCGACCTTCGCGCCGCTGCTACAGTCATGGCCGCTTCTTGCCCAGCAGCCGTCGTCTTCTACTTCCCACCGCGATTATGCGGTCGCGGGCAGTCCCATTGCGGTATCCCCAATCGATGGGCAGATCGCGGCTGCGCTGAGGGAGGTTTCCGCGGACAAGATCAAGACCAATATTGAGGCGCTGGTTGCGTTCAAGAATCGGAGCACGGTTTCCAGCACGGAGACTGATCTTCCTGCTGGAACCGGTGTGCTTGCCGCATCCGACTGGTTGAAATCGCAGTTCGAAGGCTATAGCCAGGCGTGCGGCGGCTGTCTGGAAGTAAAGGAAGATTCTTTCGTAGAACAGCCACTCGAGGGGTTGCCTGCTTACCGGGCACGCGTCGTCAAACCAACGCCGATGCGCAATGTGTATGCCATCCTTCGTGGAACTGACCCGGTTGCAGCCAAGCGAATGTATCTGGTCACCGGGCACTATGACACCCGGGAGACAAACGTGATGGATACCCACGATCCTGCACCTGGCGCGAACGATGACGCAAGCGGGACCGCGGTAAGCCTGGAAGCGGCGCGGGTATTGAGCCGGCTCAAATTTCCGGCAACGCTTGTCTTTGTATGCGTCGCAGGAGAAGAGCAAGGTTTGAATGGGAGCCGGCATCTGGCGAAGTTCGCCAAGGAGCAAGGCTGGCAGCTTGAAGGTGTGTTGAACAATGACATCGTGGGTGGAGATACAACGCCTGGAGATTCGCTGCAGGATAAATCGGTTGTCCGTGTATTTTCGGAGGGAATCCTTCCTTCGGCTCCCATCGACAAGATCCAGCAAATGCTCGAACTTGGTATGGATAACGACACTCCATCGCGGCAACTGGCTCGAGAAGTACTGGCGGTGGACCGCACATATTTTCCCGGGCATACCAAGCCGTTTGCAGCGGTGATGGAACTTCGACTCGACCGGTTTCTTCGCGGCGGAGATCACAGTTCCTTCAGCGCTGAAGATTTTCCCGCGATTCGTTTTACCGAGTGGCGTGAGAACTACAATCACCAGCATCAGCACGTGAGGATGGAAAACGGGATTGAATACGGCGACCTGCTGAAGTTTGATGACTTCAGCTATATTGCCCAGGTCGCTCGTTTGAACATCGCGACAATGGCGACGTTGGCGTCATCGCCGGGCATTCCCCAGAACGTGCGCGTGGTGACGACTAACCTGGATAACAACACCACGTTAAAGTGGGATCCTCCCTCAGCACCAGGCGGCGTTATTCATTATCAAATTGTGTGGCGCGAGACTAGTGCCAATGACTGGCAGTGGGCGACTGATGCCCAGAAATATGGGGCGACTCCCGAAAACAACGCTGCTACACTCCCGGTTTCGAAAGACAATGTCTTTTTCGGTGTCCGCGCGTGCGATAGGTCTGGCCACTGCAGCCAGGCGGTTGCACCCATACCAGAGCCCAGGTAGCACTTCCATAAGCGCTAACTTGTATGGCAGACAATAGAAATCCGCGAAGACGCTGTTTTTTTTATCTCCACTCACCCAAAAACGTCATCCTGAGCGGCGCTTCCAACTCACCCCAAAAACGTCAACCTGGGCGGAGCGCTTCCAACTCACCACAAAACCGTCATCCTGAGCGGAGCGCCTCACAGATTTATCGCGTGCCACAGCGCTTGATGGCGCGGAGTCGAAGAGCCTGTCCCGAGCGTAGCCGAGGGAACCCCGAGGGTGCTTATCTTACCCATGCAGCTCGGAGCTTTTCAACCACCGAAGCCCGCATCTGGCGGACCCGCCACGGTCTTTCTCTAGGCAGATTTTTTCTTTTTGGCGCCGGTTGCGTTCGTAGTCTTCGTTTTGGAAGCACTCGATGCGCTCGCACTCTTCGAGGCTTCGCCTGCGGGTTGTGCGACGCCTGGCGATGGGCCTGCCTGAGCAAGGCTCCTACGCAACGCTTCCATCAAATCGACGACCTTGGGTGGCTTCTTTTCGATCTCCGGCTCGGGCACGGGGAGGTTTCTGATCTTGGCTTCGACCAGCTCGCGTAGCGCCTCTTCATAATGGTCCTTGAATTTGCTGACTTCAAAGGGCTGGGTGTAAGCCGCGATCAGTTGCTTAGCTAAGCCAAGTTGGGCAGCGTCGGCCTTGCTGGTCTCTACTCCGTTCGAGTAATCGCGGGCATCGCGCAGCTCGGCGGCGAAGCGCAGAGTGTAGAGCATCATTCCCGGTTGATTCGGGTCGTGCGGGGGAGCAAGGGTCATCAGGTGTTGCCGCCCGCTGAACACGATCTCACCCACGCCGACCATACCGCTTTCCGCCATGCTCTGCCGCACCACGGAGAAGGCCACTGCCTGGGGACCGGCCTTCGGCATAACAAAATAAGGCTTTTCAAAAAGGGCGGGATCGATCTCGGCCGCTGGAGAAAATTGGGCAATCTCGATGGTCTTTTTGCCGGCGAGACGGAGGTTTTTCAGTTCCGCGGGCTCGACGACGGCGTACTTGCCTTTCTCGTACTCATACCCTTTAACGATGTCTGCCTTGTCGACGGTGTGCTGAAGAGGGGTTTGCTGGATTTCGGTCTCTTTGGCCTGGGGAGCAAGGTGCAGGGACGAGCTATTTTTGGTGGAAGCGGGTTCAACTTCTTCGGGCGCGTCCGCAGCCTCTGACTCTGGCGCGGGACCCGCTGACACGTTTTCCCGGCGTACCCGGGCAAGCGTGTTGCGGTCGATTTCATGGAAAGAGATAGGGCGAGTGGTAGTGGTTGCGGGGTAGATTTCGACCGCAAACCCGACCAGCGAAATCTGAATGGTTCCTGACCACAAGGGACGTGCCATCAAAGCTCCTTTGCGCGGCAAAAAGCGAAGCGGACCCAGATGCTGTGGCAATTATGATGCCGGGACCCGAAGGAAGATGAAGATATTCGCCCGGGGGCGGGGATTTTCCCATCCCTCTCCGGAAAATTGTGGATTATATTCGCTTTTTATTCTCCTATACTCGTGACATGTCCAGGTACACGAAAGCGAACCACACCGTCTACCTGTATTTTATGAGCAGCCAAAACGGCTGGCACTGCCAGTTTCTTGAAGCGGACCTGAAAACTTCGCTGCCCCGCACCTTTACGTTCGCCCACGCGGACAAGATTAGAGAATTGGCGCGCCGCGGGGAAGCGTGGGGAACATTGGAGAGCAAGCAAGCGCTGGAGCAAGCCATTGAAATGGGACGCGGGGGTCTGTATCTAAGATTGACCCCGGAACAGTACGCTCAACTGAAGCGGCTCTGAGTCGTCGACTATCCGTCGCTAATCTAAATCCAGCGCCTTTTCCGCTGAGGCGATCGCAGTCTGGACTTCCTCCAGGATCTCTGTGGCGGTAGCAGGGGGTACTCCGGCCAAATAGAAATCTCGCAATTTAACCAGAGCACCTGTCAAGAGCGTGTTGCTCTCGAATAATCTTTCCACTCTTGCCTGGAGTAGACCTTCGATCGCAGATTGGGGATGTCCGAAGGCAATCGCCTTGCGCGGAGGCTTTCGCGGCGGATTCATGGTCGTAGGATGCAATCCGCGCGTTGAATGAAGAGCCGAAGTCCTGAACGCGGGTAACTTTAGTTTGCTAATCTTCTCGGGGAGGACGACAGGTTTCCCAATCGGGGAGCGGCCAAACGTAACTGCAACTTTTGCGTGAGGGCGCAATTTGCTCGATTGAAAAGTTTATGGGGGCAAAGGACTTAGACTTCCGACGGGTGGACGTCTCTGCCGCCTGCAGCAGAACATCGGTTGTGCGACCGGCGCATTGAGCGGCCCCACCCCATCGTCACAGGCTACCTGCAGCCATGAGTTAACTATGATTTTTATCAGCTTGACGCGCCTGAGAATCCGGTCGATCCGTTTCGTTCCGCTGTTTTTGATGCATGCGGTTCGCTCAGTGGGGCAGGCCAAAAAAGCACCTGGATTTCAAAGTGGCGCACTGCTGGCTGACCGAAGCTGGACTTTCTGGACGATGACAGCCTGGGACAGTCAAGAGAGTATGCGCGCATACATGACTACGGGCTCACACAAGAGGGCAATGCCCCATCTGCTGGATTGGTGTGATGAGGCGTCCGTTGCGCATTGGACGCAGTTGGAGACTGCCCTCCCCTCATGGACTGAGGCTGACAGGAAAATGCGCGAAGTCGGTCGCGTATCGAAAGTGCGATACCCGAGTCCCCAGCAGGCAAGCCTGAGCTATAGAACTCCGCGCACTACGGCGACGGCAACGATCCGGCGGTCTTGACCCGAGGAAGCTAACGATGTCACAAGGTGATATTGCACGCCGCGCCGCCGCCCTTGAGTCGCTCATTCCCCTGCCGCCTGGAGACATTGCGCCGATACGAATATCGTTCGCAAGCATGGTATCGAAGCAATGGCAGATGTACGTCCCAGGCGTACTTGCCGGCCGCGCTCAAGGCCTCACGGATTCTAAACTTACCAAGATCCGTTTTATTGCAGAAATGTACGCACGGGCTTGCTATTCGATGTTGTTGGTCAGCGCCGGGGGCCCAGCCATGCTACGTTTGCCGATTCGAGCTGCAGCGCTATTGCCGCAATCGCGACGATTGACCATAGGGCTCGGCGGGATGTTGCTCGCTGAGTTGGAACGACTACTGCCACGGAGCGTTCATCGTCAACTAGCTGTGACCTCAACGCTCATGGGTATGTTGGACGTGGTGCTGGATGAAACGGCTGTATTTGGGTGAGGCCGCGGTCCTCCGCGTTTCTTCATTGATCATGCGGCCGACACCCGCAGCTCTGCTGGCTAAGGAGCAGCCTGTGGCTGCCCTGGCTGAGGCAGCGCGGCGCGATGAAACTGGTTGGCAATCCGCATACTGGGAAAACGTGTTGGAGCCTGCCGTCCGCAACTATTGCGTGGCGGAATGGTTGGCCGTTACCCATGCTTCCGATCCATCGGGAATGGGACATCGTTGGGCTGGGGTTGACGCCGCAATCAAGGGCATGTGGTACGTAGTTGGTCCGTGCATGGACTTGCACGGTAGCCTGTCAAGATTTGAACAGCACCATTGGAATCGGGAACAACAGTGGATGGCCGATACATCCTTACTGATGCAGATGATTGATGATTGGGTGGATCAAGACGAGGATCGGGGATTGCGAATGACAGCCATCGTGACAGGGAACTGGAGCCCACAGTCAATCGGTAACCTCTACGAAAAGACTGTCCGGGATTTGACAGCGATGCTGATCCAAAACGGCGTCCGGAGCCCTATTTTGCAGGAGATCTTCGCCGAACTCTACAGAGACTATCTGCATACGGCCATAGACGCTATGCGCAGCGGCGCGGCAGCGTAACCTGGGCCTCTCGATGCTGGCCAGATGGATGGCAGGTACACAGGTGTCCGAATACGAACAGCCACTTCCGATTACGGACAAGCCTGACCTTTACGCATGGTTGCGCGACGAGCTTGGCATGCTTAGATTGAGGGATTCGCGTATCGCCTGAAGTGGTCAGAAGATTGCATTCATTCGTCTTGCATATGCGTCACAAGTGACTAACAAGAAGCAAGACCCTCAGGGGGCTAAAGAGCCTGCGTGAGAGCCCGAGAAAAGAAAACAGCAGGTCCCTCCACTGCGCTCCTCCGGAGCTCCGGTCGGGATGACAATTCATTTGCAAGGCAGCAGCAGTATTTCTCGTCGAGGATATCGGTTAATTGCATAACAAGAATTGTCATCCCGACCGGAGCGCAGCGCAGTGGAGGGACCTGCTGTTTTCTTTTCTCGGGCTCTCGCGCAGACTCTTCAAGCCCGCAGCCGTTTCATCTTACGGAGGTTCCATGCAGGCAATGCTTCAGGATCTTCGATACGCATTACGGCAAGTCAGAAAATCGCCTGGCTTCGCCATCACAGTCATTGTGACCCTGGCGCTCGGCATTGGGGCCAACACCGCCGTCTTCAGCGTGATGAATGCAGTGCTGCTGCGTATGCTGCCGGTGCACGAGCCGAAGCAGCTCTTCTATCTGACCCATGCCAACATGCCGCCAGGGGTCGGGAATATTGCGGATTCAAGGTACACCTACGGCATCAACGTTTATCAACAGCTCAGAGAAAACCACTCAGCGTTCTCCGATGTGATCGCGTATGCTCCGTTGTCTGAAAATAAGACTGCGGTTCGCTCTCGCAGACACACCCGAGGAAATCGAAGCGAATGAAGTGAGCGGAAACTTCTTCTCCGCGCTAGGCGTGGGCATGGCCGCAGGTCAGCCATTTTCCGCGGCCGATGAGGACCGGCACTCGCAGGTCGCCGTCATCAGCTATGGATACTGGACACGCCGTTTCAACCGTGATCCCAATCTTATGGGCAAGCCGATCTTCGTCAACGGGGTAGCGTTCACCGTGATCGGCGTGAGCGTACCGGGCTTTTATGGAGTCGAATCGGGCGGCTCGGCGACCGATCTCTGGGTGCCGCTGCAGAATCGACCCGAATTGAATTCCTGGGGAGTGCCGGCAACGAGCCAGAACACCCTCTATTCCAGCCCGAACTGGTGGAGCCTGCAGTTGATGGCGCGCCTGAAGGACGGGGTGACGCAGCAACAGGCATTGGCGAGGATGAATCCCCTCTTCGATCATGCCGCGTACGAGACGACAGGTGTGGAAGACAGAAAAAACGGCCGGAAACTGGAGCTGACGCTGGTGCCCGCCCAGGGATTAGGCACGTCGAGTAGTGATTACCGCGACCCTCTGCGCGTTCTGATGGGCATGGTTGCGCTGGTTCTGGTGATTGCCTGTGTGAACATCATCATGCTTCTGGTCGCGCGCAGCTCGATGCGCGAGCGCGAGTTTGCCCTGCGTCTTGCCCTGGGCGCCGGGCGGGGCCCCCTCTTTCGGCAATTACTGGCCGAGAGTGGCATCCTCGTCACCCTTGGATCTCTGCTGGGCTGGCTCTTTGCCGTGGAAGCCACTCGCTTGCTCGCCGTCTGGTCCGAGTTGGAAGTCAGTCTCTCGCCAGACAGGCCGGTGTTTCTCTTTACCCTGACCATCTCCGCGCTTTCCGCACTGCTGTTCGGAGTTGCGCCCTTGCGCACCGCGAGCCGCGCAGAGGTGGGACTTGTTCTGAAGTCTTCGGGCACGCAAACCACCACTACCCGCGAGCGGATGTTGGCGGGGAAAGTCCTCGTCGCTTTGCAAATGGCCTTTTGCGTGGTGCTGCTTTTTGCCTCCGGCTTGCTGCTTCGCAGCTTGCGCAATTACCAAAATGTCGACCTGGGCATGCGCGCGGAAAGTGTGCTTGCCGTGGGCGTTCATCCCATTGGCGCGCCCGACCATGCCCATTCGCTCGAGTTCTATAGCCAACTTACTGAACGTCTGCGCGCGCTGCCCAGGGTACAATCTGTGACTCTTGCGGAACTTCGTCCCGGCACCGGCTGGTCAGACAATGCTCCTCTCACCATCGACGGATATTTGTATCCGTGGGAGAACGGCAGGAACATGTTGCGTAGCAATATGGTCGGGCCAGACTTTTTCGCGACTCTGGGAATTCCGATGGCCGCGGGCCGGGACATCCGCAAATCCGACACGCAGACAGCGCAGAGGGTGGTCGTGGTCAACCAAACCCTCGTCAATCGGTATCTCAAAGGGATTTTTCCGATTGGCCACACGGTCGGCGATGCCAAACATGTTGCTACCATCGTGGGCGTTGCCCGGGATAGCAAATACGCTTCGAGTGATGAAGAGGCGATGCCGATGATCTGGGGCAGCTACCAGCAGCAAAAAGTTATTCAAGGTATGGATGTCGAAATTCGAGCGTCCGGCGACCCACTCAGCCTTCTTCCTGCGGTTCGCCGGGTGGTCCGCGACCTCGATCCTAACGCTCCGCTGGCTAAGCCCCAGCTTCTCCAGACCGGGTTTGAACAAACTTACCTGATGCCGGCCCTATTCGCGCGCCTGGCCATGTTTTTCGGCGCGCTGGCCGCGACGCTGGTCGCCGTCGGACTTTACGGAACGCTTGCCTACCGTGTCTCGCGCCGGACGATTGAAATAGGGCTACGCATGGCGCTCGGCGCAGCCCGGGCGGAAGTGTTGTGGATGATCGTTCGCGAAAGTCTCTTTCTGATCGGCGCCGGTCTTGTCGTTGGCCTGCCGCTGGCCTGGTTCACTTCGAGAGCTGATGGCTTCCATGCTGTTTCGGCTTTCGCCCCACGACTCATTCAGCCTGGTTGCTGCAGGATTGGGTATGTTGGCGGTTTCTCTCATGGCGGCACTCATCCCGGCTCGCCGCGCTGCTTCGATTGAGCCTATGCAGGCGCTTCGTGCGGAATAATCCAATCCGAACCCAATCAGGTCCCACAAAGGTCGATAGCCGCGAGACGTTCAGCTCCTAACCCTACAACTGGCATTCTCGTACCTGTCACGCTAGGACTATGGCGAACTGCGCCACAGTCGATATGCTTATCAACAAGCAGCGATTCTCCAAGAACACTTTGATCGGCTCCTTCGGGGGATGGAATCGATCAAAAGGGAACGAGGAGAATCGCTGTTCGTGTTTTACAGATGGCCCGGCTCTCCGACAGCCGCAGGATTGTGAGGTTGGAGGAAGATTAGCCTCAGACGGTTTCGATGTCGAACTGAAGACTTCGAGGAGATAGGATCTGCAAAAAGGTCTCTCTTGCTGAAGCACGTTTGAGTCCAATTTGCGACTATCGGAATCGAATGATCCATGTATGCCATTCACCAGTCACAACTCCCATTTGTCGGAATGTCCCATGAGTTCGTGGGGATAGACCATGGTAGTGTCGGTATCTCGTTCTTTGTGGTCATCGGCGAACCAGGCCGGGGCACGCCACTACACAAGCATGATTACGACGAGATTGTGTACGTCATCGAAGGACGATCGAAATGGACGGTCTGTGATCAGGAGAGGGAGGCCACCGCTGGCGACGTCCTCGTCGTCCGCGCCGGAGAGCCGCACAAATTCATAAATAGCGGCGATGTTCCGCTACGCCAACTCGACATTCATCTAAACCCGACCTTCCAGACTACCTGGCTCGAGGAGTCATAGAGTCTTCCGAGCGGCCGCACCGAGCGTCCGGGTAGCTCTTGCCTCATGTTTTAACCACCAGGTCCGCATCTGCAATACCCGCACCTTTTTTGCCGGGTGTTGTCCTTCGTTGGGGTCAAGACTATCGCAGGCCGGTTTCTAACTTGTCCACCGTAATTCACGGTACGATAGGCTCCTTTGGGAGACAAGTTGGGAGGTCGAGATGAAACATCAAGCTGTTCAAGCCGCAACGCGGTGGACGAAGCAAGCGGCCACGATCGCCATCCTGATTGGAACACTCCACTCGTGCTGTTGTCCGGCTCTTTATGCGGCGACATCACAACCGCCTCCTTGCGCAGCGCCAGCCTACCGGGAGTTCGATTTCTGGCTGGGCGAATGGGATGTGTTTGAAGAGGGCGGATCCATCAAAGAGGCGCAGGCAACTGTGTCCCGCGCCCAGAACGGTTGCGGCCTGCGGGAACAATACACCGGCACAGATGGCTCCAGCGGAGAAAGCCTCAGCATGTACGATCCATCCGCTGCGGAATGGCAGCAGACCTGGTTAAGCAATCATGGCCAGGTCGTCGTCATTCACGGAACCTTGAATGGACAAGCCATGATTTTGAGTGGCACCGATCATAGCGGCGGTGGCCGGCGGCTGGTGCGCGGTGTGTGGAAACCAGAGAGTGCGGGGGTTCGGGAAACCGCCGAAAGATCATCGGATGACGGCAAGACGTGGACGCCGTGGTTCGATCTCTCGTTTCGGAAATCCTCCTCCTCGACCGGCCAGGACCCCGGCAGCTCAGACGAAGATCGCAAAGCTGTCGCTGCGATGGATACGCAGTTTCAGGCGGCAGTCAAAAGCAACGATGTAGAAGGCATGAGCCGCATTCTCGCAGACGACTACATTTTGGTCACCAGCTCGGGAAGGACGCAAACAAAAACGGACCTCCTCAATGAGGCAAGAGCAGGCAAAACAATCTACGAACATCAGGAAGATACTGACCAAACAGTACGATTGTGGGGCGACACCGCTGTGGTTACCGCGAAGCTATGGGCGAAGGGGACTGACGGCGAGAAGCCCTTTGACGTGAAGTTGTGGTTCAGTGACACCTATGTAAGAACCCCAGCAGGATGGAAGTACGTCTTCGGCCAAGCTTCGTGCCACTTGCCGCCGGCGCCCTGAAATCGATGCTCGTGCCGACAGCAGCGCGGGGGACCGAAAAAGGAGACGTACAGACGTTTACGAGCGGCGTTTATGCCGGGATCAGTCTGCTCTTCAACTTTGGTATGGCGTTTACCACGCGCATACCGGTCTTGATGATCGAAAAGGCCGGATACTTCTTCTGGCCGGTAAACTGTTTCATCCCCCTTAGTGAATCCGCGACCGCTGCAAATGCATACTCTCGCATGGAGGCTTCATATTCCCCAATTGCATTGAGCAGCGGTTTTTCACCTCTATGCGCCTGCGTCAACTGTGTAGTGAGCAAAGCTGCGTCTTTCAACGCGATGTTACCGCCAACCCCGCGATATGGCGTCATGCTGTGGATGGCGTCGCCCAACAAAGTGATTCGAGTAGATCTCCAAGGGACGGGAGGCTGTGAAGTGGGCACACGGTTGAGAAAAAGTTGCTCCTCGTCGAGCATTTCGACGAGTTTCCGGAGATTGGGGTGCCAACCCACCATCGTGCGTCGCAACGCATCTTTCAGTATGCTGCCGGTCATCGAGCTTGATCCCTGGTCGAGACCGAGGAAATCCGGACGCCCTCCTAACGCGAAGATCAGATAGTCCTCATCGCCAGGCAACGGTCCCTCGATCCCGAGACGGCGTAACGTTTGGCTGGCTTCCCCGGAACGCTTCCACATCGCCATAAACAAGCTGCACGGGGCGGGTGGCACGACCATGACGGGGCCGTCCAGCAGCAAATGGGGAGCCAGCGCCATGACACCATCGGTCAGAGGGATTGAGCCGCCGACGCCTACCACGCCCGTGTCTACGGGCTCGGCATGGGGCAGGTATTGTTTGCGAACACGGGAATGGACACCGTCCGCGGCCACGAGTAGATCCGCCTGGGCGCTGCTGCCGTCCTCAAAATGCAATAGGATCCTGTCATTGGAAGCTTCTTCAAAGTGCAGAAATCGCTTATCGAATTTCACGTTATCTTCCAAACCCGCGAGCAGAATTCGCCGCAGGGTTATCCGGCTGATAGACCGATGGCGTGCGATGGTGTCGTGTGCGCTGCCGTTGCTGACAAGGCTGAGGAGTTCGTGCAATTGCTCGGTGACGATGCTGAAGCCGCGCGAGAAGCTACCGCCTGTGGAATCGAAAAGATCCCACAGATGCGGCGGCAGACATTGGTGGAGGGCTGTGCTGCCTTGCGGATCAATGTGAATGCGGTAGCCTTGCGGCCGTGAATCCGGGGAGAGGTCCCGCTCATAGACGGCTACGCTGATACCCGCCTGCTTCAATCCATTCGCCAGGCACAGGCCGCCAAGGCCGCCGCCGACGATAGCTACGTGAAAGGTCTGCTCTTTCATTTCTTTGCTCCTGTTGGTTTTTTGAGTCTCTTCCTGGCTTTGTCGGAGAGGATCCATGTCTCGGTATTTCGTTCGATAGCGTCGATCTGGTCGGCACCGAATTCGGGGGCGCCGGCAAAAATCGACATCAAGGTGGGGACTATCTCGCGGGGCGCAATGTCTCCGCGGAAGGTGCCGTCGGCTACGCCTGCGAGCACCATCTGCTCGATTCCATCGCGCCAGTATGCATTCATCTGGTCGACGATCTTCTTCACCTGAGGGTCGCGTTTGCCGCGCAGGGCAAACTCCTCCATCACCAGCAACATCTCCGGATGGTGCTTGATGTAAAAGCGGCCATCGGCAAACTCCTGTCGCAGGCGGTCGAGGGCAGGAAGCCCGGAGGGCCGGGGCGCCCGGCCATGCAGGGTAACAAATTTTGCGCCGATTAACTGGGCCAGCCCTTCAATCAGGTCCTGCTTGGAAGGGAAGTAATAGTGCAGGGTGGCGATATTGACTCCGGCGCGCTTTGCGACGGCACGGGTGCGTAGACCTTCAAAGCCCGCCTCCGCGATGACGTCGAACGCCGCCTGCAACAGGGCGCTGCGCCGCCTGCCATGCTCATCCTGGGGATCCAGGAGGGGCAGGCACCACTCGTTGCCGGGCGAATCAGCCATACATTGATTTAATCAATCAGTTGATTGGTTTGTCAATCACATGATTGATCACAACGTATGACGGACCACCCACTGATCCCACTTAAGCCAAAACAAGGCTTGAACGGGCCACCGTGTCGTACGATTACTCTTGCTGGCTCGGGATGACAGTTTTGTTGAAGCAGGTGCGGTTCCGATATGACGAGGTGATCCCATGAGGTACTCACGGGAGAACGTTGACCTTTGCCAGGGACTGGTGGAGAGTTATGCCGTAAACGAGCGGATGAATCAGATCGTCCTCGAGTATCTCGATCCTGCTGCATGGCGCTCTCAAGTGCCCGGGAGTAAGGGACGAACGATCGCCGCCATCGTCTCGCATGTTCACAATATGCGTCGCAAATGGCTAAGGCTGTCGGCGCCGCAGCTCAAGCTTCCCGCCCCGCTCGAGAGGGCCAGCTGCACCCAGAGCCAGGGCCGAGCCGCCCTGGCGGAAAGCGCTGCACGATGCTCCGAGATGCTTGCGGACGCTCTATCTGGGCCGCAGAGCCGGGTCGAGACTTTTCTCCGGGACGGTTGGGCGAAACCGTGGCCTGCAGGCGCAGCCATGGCGGTATACATGATTTCGCACGACGCGCACCATCGCGGCCAGATTTGTATGCTGGCCCATCAGCTCGGATTCCCACTGCCGACCAAGGCCGACGCTGGGATCTGGGCCTGGGAAAAACTATGGAAGGAGTGCGGGTTCACGCGTCCGCGATAAGAATTCCAACGAACTGCTCAGCGCAGGAATTGATCTACGTAGCTCTCTCCCAGGCCTACCGCGGTGTAGTGACGACGGCAGAGATCGATTTTGGTGAATACATCTTCGTAGCCCAGTACAGCTCCGTCGGGGTCGACGTAGATCATGGCGCCATTGACCTGAAAGAGGGTGATCATCTCGGGAACGTCGGGTTCCACCACCAGCGTGTGGGTCTCGCCAGGAGTTTCATATACGTACGAGCCTTCGGTGGCGGTCCAATCATGTTCCAGATAATGCCAGCTGCCCTTCAGCACAAAGCCGTGCACCGGCTGAGGATGACGGTGGCGCGAAAGCACTCCCGACTTGCGCACACGCAAAAGGTTCATCCAGTAGCCCCGGCTCGCGGAGAGGCAGAGAGGGCGAAACCACACATTTTCCATCTGCGGTACCCACAGGCGCTCGTCCTCAGGTATGGCGTTGGGGATGACGAGTTCAGGATAGCTTTCCTTGGGCTGCGGGTGCCGGTAGGGAATCCGCGCGTCGGCGACAGTGCTCATGTTTAAACCCTCCCTCTCATACTGCTGCATAACCTCCATCGACGGGCAAGATGGCTCCGGTGATGAAACGGGCTGCTTCAGAACAAAGAAAAACGGCGGCTCCGGCGACGTCTCCCGGCTCGCCCCAACGATGCATCGGCGTGCGGTTCAGGATGGTGGCCGATCGGTCGTCATCCTCCACCAGGCCTCGAGTCAGCTCGGTCGAGATCCAACCGGGAGCAATGGCGTTGACCCGGATGCCGTCAGGCGCCCAGGCAACGGCCAGGGCCTTGGTTAATTGTGCCACTCCGCCTTTTGAAGCGGTGTAAGCCGGGATCGCCGGGCCACCGAATAACGAGAGCATAGACGCAGTATTGACGATGGCGCCGCCGGCGGCGGCTAGCTTGGGATGGGCGGCGACACACATGCGCATAGTCCCGGTCAGGTTCACGTCAATCACTTTTTGAAAGATGTCGATATTGTATTCGGCGTAATTGCGAAAGATAACGCCTGCACAATTGATCAGCGCGGCTAACTTGTCGAACGGCTCCAGCACCGCTTCGACCGACGCAGCGTTCGTCACGTCGAGCTTGACCGCCGCGAGATGCTGCCTCTGAGGGACGGCAGCGACTTGCTCATCGGTGAGCCCGGTTACGGTTACTTCGTAGCCGGCATCAAGCATCGCGGTGGCGATGCCAAAACCAATTCCTGTTGTGCCCCCGGTGATGATTGCCTTCATGGTCTCGCCGGATGGATCCAGATCGCGTTGCCGCCGCCGGAGACCATGTGGATGTCGAGTATCGTGGTGCGGTCCACCGGGCGGCTCATGATGAGCGTATGGGTGGGATGGCTGGCGGCATCGGAAGCATCGCCGTAGATCTCAGCGACGTACTTGCCTTCGCCCAGGAAGTCGAGCGGTACTTTGAGGTTTCGCTCCTCCCAATTGGTCAGCGAGCCGACATACCAATCGTTGCCGCTCCTTCGCGCCAGGGAGATGTAGCGCATGGGGAGCCCGTCGATCACGCGCACTTCATCCCACGTGGCCGGCACCCGCTTGATGAAGTCAAAATCCTTCTGCCCTTTGTAGATTTCGGGATAGTCGGAAACCATTTCCAGAGGACTCTCGAAGACCACGTACAAGGCCAACTCCTGCGCGCGTGTCCCCAGGGACATGGGCATCACGTTACGGCCAACGAAGTTTTCGAGGTTGGTGTTGTTGAAGGCGCCCGGGGTGTAGTCCATAGGACCGGCGAGCATGCGGGTGAAGGGAAGTGTGGTGTTGTGGACCGGGGTGACGCGGGCGGACCACTTGGAGTACTCCTTGCCCATCACTCCTTCGCGGGTCATCAGATTGGGATAGGTGCGGCGCAGCCCGTCGGGCTTGAAGGCTCCGTGGTAATCGATCATGAGATGATGCTCGGCGGCTTTCTCCACTACGCGGCGATACCAATCCACCATCCATTGATCGTCGCGGTTCATGAAGTCGATTTTGACCCCGGCTACGCCCCACTGTTCAAAGAGGGGAAAGGCCTGGTCCATGTACTTGTCGACTGAGGTCCAATGCGACCAAAGCCAGATGCGCACGTTCTTTTCCTTGGCGTAGCGCAGCAATTCCGGCAGATCGACGTTGGCGTTGTAGTGGGTAATGTCGGCCGGATCGGCGTAATCGCCGGGCTTGGCTCCCGGCGTCGAGAGGGCCCAACCGGCATCGATCAGCATGTAGGGAAAGCCGGAGTCGGACGCAAACTCAATGTAATGCTTTAAGGTTTCGGTGTTCATGCCGGGGGTGAAATTTACGCCGGTGGCGGCGTGGCCCGACCACCAGTCCCAGGCGGATTTGCCGGCACGAATCCACGAGGTGTCGGCAATCTTCGACGGGGGATTCAGGTTGAGGATGATGTTCGACTCGATCAGCCGTCCAGGCGCATCGCCGATCATCAGCACCCGCCAGGGCGATTGGAACGGGGTTTTGGTTTCAACGGCGACCGCAGGGTCGTCTACTTTGGGGGATAGCGTGGCCTTCAGGCTGAACAGCGGTTTGTCGCTCTGCAAATACATCCCGGCGTAAGTTCTCGATATTTGCCTCAGTGATCGCGACCCAGCCGGTACCGGGAACGTCCGCCAGCAGCGGTAAGGCGACCAGCCAGTCGTGGTGGAGTCCGCCGACGGTTCTCATCTGGTAGTCGTCTTCATAGGAGGACTGAAAGCCGTTGAGCACCAGCGGGTAGAGGGTCGCATCCTTGCTGTAGCGGAAATGGGTGCGCTCGCCGGTGATGCGCACGTTGCTGATGGAGGGCTGCTCGGGAACGAGGTAGCGAAAGGCTACGCCGTCATCGAACGCTCGTACCTCCACGGATAATTTGGTGCCGCCCTCGCCCTCGAAATCCGCCAGGAGGGAGTTGTAGTGGTCGCGGACGCTCTTCGTCTTACCCACCGGTATGGTGTAGTTTTCGTCTGTGCTGCCTGGCTTGGCGCCTACGCTATGCATGGAGGGACCCAGCGTGGGCTGTCCCTGCAGATCGAGGCCAAGCTCCGATTGATCGATCAGCGGCTTGCCTCGGAAGCTGATTGAGTAGCCTAGCGCCGTTCCGCTGGAAAGAACGAACACGATCTGCCCGTTGGGAGAGGCGACCTGCAAGGGATTCTGGGCACCAGCAACGCTTAGCGGCAGCGGAAACAAGGGAAAACAACAGGGCGACGCGAAGCATAGTTTCTCCGGTCGAATAGTATTACAAACGATCAGCGGCCGGAACCAGCTAAGCTCAAAGGGAGAAGCAAGTCTATCTTCAGGCCGCCCCAAGGCCCAGAGCGGCGTGGAGGGTGGTCAGCGCAGCTTCTTCCTTATCAGAGACCGAGGTGCCGCCGAAGCCGAGAAAGCCACCTTCTTTGGCCGCTTCCGCGGTCGCCTGGCCAATTCTGGCCAGCCAGTCCTTTACTTCGCTCGCTTCCTCGGGCGTGGCTTTTGTCGAAAGCAGCGCGGAAGTTCGCCTCAGGATTTCGGCGGCGGCATCCTGTACCTTTTCAGGCGTAGCTCCCGCCGGCGGCCGGGGCATTGACATGGTTTGCATCACGTCTTCAGACAGGGCTTTCAGCAAGGGCGTTTGCGCTGTGCCGGCGGTTTGCATAATGACCTTGCCCGCGGCAGTGGATTCCTGGATCAGCCCAACGGGTCCGCTGGGACTCGCGGCCACTACCAGAAGGCTCGCCATCATTGGGGACGAACGGAGAAGGTCCCACTCGTCGACATTGAAATCTGCTTTTCCGCTCATGGAATGTCCTTATCTCTATTGATGTTTCAACAATCCGCCCAGTGCATTGCCCAGAGGATTGGCTTGGTTCCCGTTCTGCTTGGTTTTGCCGTTGACGAGACCCTTGCCGGCGCTTGCTCCGACCCCGGATGCAACCCCGCCCAAGTTGGGGGCAAAGGTAGGATTGCTGGTTGTTCCGCCGATGGCTACCGGGATACCGTTCTTCAGCACGGCGCCGGCAAGGCCGCCGATCGCACCCATGCCGCCCGCCGCCCCGCCGGCGCCGCCGGGGATCATGCCCGCGAGGCCGCCCAGCAGAGCAGCGTTGCCTCCTCCGGCGCCGGCCGCAGCGGCGTTATTTCCCGAAGAGCCTCCGGCCAACTCGGTAAGCTTCAAGACCACGTTGTAGTTGAGCGCTCCGGCCGCGCTTACGGTGCCGGCGCCTGTCGCCGTACCCACTCCGGCCACATCCAACGCGATGTTGTCGGTTTGTATGGCGCCGCCCGCCTCGCGGATATTCATGCTGAGCGACCGGATGTTGGTGCCAGAACCGGTGGCGCTGCCGATCTTGCCACCCGTCAGCTGGGAAAGGGTGTGCAATTTGGAGCCCAGGTCGAAGCCGGCCAACTGAGTGTTATTGAGCCGAACCGGCCCGCTGATGACAGGATTGGCCGATGAGCCCGATACCGTCAGAGCGGTGGTCAAGGTTCCTCCCTTTAACTGAGAGCCCTGCGGCAGGCGTACGCCCAGGGCGGGTAAGAATGCCTCCAGCTCGTCGATGGACACGCTGTCGCCGTTGACCTTCAAATTGATCGCCGTGGTGGGTCCACTGGTTTGATAGGTACCGGAAATATTGATGACCGCGCGTCCGAGGGTGAGGATCGCCTTTTGGATCTCCCCGGTCATGGCCTGTTCATTTTGCGCAATGGCGAACTGAACCTGCACCGGCTTGGGGGAAGGCTGCCCGTCCTTCGCCAGCTTGATCCCGGCGATCTGGGTGTTGCCGGTTGCATTCAGAGTTTGCCCATTTGACTGGATCTGGGCCTGCAGATCCGCCGTTCCGCCAATGCCGGCATCAGGCGGCAATACGCCTGACGTTGCCAGCTCCACATGCTTCAGGGTCACGTTGGCCCCCAAAGGAGTGGCTGCGCTGTTCTGCTGATTGAACGGTCCGACGTTGCCGTTCGCGCTCAGGCTTCCTCCGCCGGGGAGTTGCGCGCTCACGTTGAAGGGCGACGAAGTCTTGGGGGTCACGTTTGTGATCTGCGCATTGAGCTGCTGGTAGACGGCAGGGGGGCCCGCCTGCCCCTTGGTGGTTAAAGTAATAGATCCGTTCTTGATCTGGGCACTATCTACCGAAAGGTTTTGCAGCATGGACGCCCCTTCGGGGTTGGCGCCAGCCGGTGTCGCCGGCTTGGGGGGTGGCGGCGTATTGCTCCGGGCCAGGGTTAAATGCGGGCTATCTACCAGCAGCTTGGTCACGTGCATCTGCTGTCCGTTCCAGCTGGCATCGAGAACCATGTCGTCAATCAGGCCAGTGATGCCGTCCGAAGTGTCTACAAACCCGGCGGCCAGCGGATCGATATGCTTCATTTCCAGATTCCCGGAGAAGGGGGTCGCCGAGGCATCCTGCGGATTGATCGGCCCCGCCTTTCCACTCAGGTTGATCGTCCCATCTCCTGGTAAATGGGCGGAGACGGTGAAGGGAAAGGAATTCTTGAACCCGAAGTCTTTGGCTTCAAGGTTTACCTGGTCATAGACGCGGACAGGAGCCGCACTAGGGGAGCCGGCTGCAGGCTGGGTTCCCACGGTGAAGCGGCCATTCTCTACCGTAACGTGCCCCACGGTCAGGTCAGGGAAGGCCTGCTTGGTTTCCGCGTCCTGGCTCGAGGCCGCCCCCGTCTTCCCGATGGTTGAGTAGTTCCAGGTACCGTTGGAGGCGCGAAGCAGCTGCACCTTGGGCGAGATCAGCGAAAATCCCCGGATGCGGAGCTCTTTACTAAACAGCAGGGGCAGAAGCTCCACCCCGATCTTGACGCTGTCCGCTTGAATAAAAGGCTGGGTGCTGAAGGCGGGGTCGTCGGCAACCGCGGTGTTGCTGGCGATCAGGCCACCCGACCAGACAGATAGCTCCAGCTTACCGATGGTCACCTTGCGGCCCAGGGATTTGGTCAGGGTGGACTCAATCCGAGCGCGAAAGCTATCAGCGTTCAGGAACAGCGGGAGGCAGACGGCGACGAGCAGGACGAGTGCCACGACGGCGCCGACAGCGATGAGAACGAACCGGGGCAACTTTCCCATATCAGAACCTCCGGACTTCGGTGCCACGTTGGATGCTTCCAGGTGAACTCTTGTTGTGCCAGTCACCCCTACAAATGCTCGAGGGCTTCACACTAACAGCAATATGGAGACGATCCAACCGCATCAATTTTCCATGAAACGCTAAAGAATCCAGCCGGCAAATTTACGAACCGGCACGCGTGCGCGAGGTGATTGACCATCAGCATACCTGCCCGGAAGTTGCATTTGCGGAGGGGAAGGGCCCGGATTTAATCGTATGAACCCGCTGATGACAAGGGTTTCAGCTCATAGGCGGTGGGCGTTCAGGATGAAGATCAAACTCCACTCCGATCTGACCGAACAAGTGCTCGCCCTCACCGACGAGTTCAGCTATACCCCTGGCGAAATCATCGGTATTGGAATCGCACTGGCCACGGTCCTCCTGAAGGAGAGAAGGCTGGGGAACCAGGTTGTGGTGGTGGACCCTGACGGCGAGCGGGTGGCGGAATTCCGAGAGGCTGAACCGCAGGCTATTCACGAAATGGCCAAAGAGTACATCCTGAGTATTTGTCCGGAAATGGCTGGAGCCTCCGCCGCTCTCATGGTGGCCAGGCTGGAGCTCGAACGGGATCTGGAAGCGCGCCCGCGCAATTAACCCCGGTTCCGGCCGCCGGGTCGAAATTCTGTGTTCGAAATTCTCTGGGCAGGGTTAGGTCTTAGGCGTAAAGTGTTGGGCGAATTTCATTTCATCCTAAGGGGGCTCCCATGTTGAAGCCTTTCCTGATCCTATCCGCCCTCATGTCCGTCTTGGTGCTTACCGGCGCTTTCGCGCCACCCCCGCAGGCCCAGCAGTCCGCTCCTGCAGCTCCGGCCGCTCCAGCCGCTCCTGCAGCTCCGGCCGCCATTCCCCTGGAAGCCGTGAACCAAGTCAACCCTGTCAAACCAAGCGCCGAATCCCTGGCCCGGGCCAAAAAGATTTACGGCTACGAGTGCGCCATCTGCCATGGGGAGAACGGTGGTGGCGCCGGCGACCTGGCCAAGAACATGAAGGCGAAGATGGCCGATTTCCGTGACCCCTCGGCCCTAAAAGGGCAGACCGACGGCGAACTCTATTACATCATCAATAAGGGCAAGGGGGAGATGGAGGGCGAAGGCCCGCGCGTCAAGCCTGAGGATACGTGGGGCCTGGTGAACTATCTCCGCTCCTTCTCCCACGGGGGCCCCGCGGTGGCAGCGCAGGGACCAGGGTAAATTTGTCCTTTCCTTTGTCGTCCGAGGAAGGTGAGGGGGAATTTTGTCTTCCCAACGCGCAGCACTTCTGCGTAAACTAAATTTCAAGATGCAGATAGCGTCACGCCAATTTTTCTTCTTTACCTACCGCTACTGGTTTCCAGTAGCGGCTCCGGCGGTGTGCGCGCATCTTCGAATCTGATTCTGTAAGTTAAGAGCGCATTCACCACTCAGGGCCGCGACCAAAGTCGCGGCCCTTTTGCATTTCTAACAGGAATCCAAAGGAGACCCTATGCAAACCCTCACCGCAGACAAGGCTGCCAGTACGCCGCTCGCGCTGTTCAGCAGTTCGAGCGGCAGCGAGCGAACCGTAGTCCACATCGGATCCGTAGCCATCGGGGCGGGTCGACCGGTCGTGATTGCCGGACCTTGCTCGGTGGAATCCTACGAGCAGCTTCTGGCAACGGCCGAGGCAGTGAAATCAGCCGGGGCCGCTATCTTGCGTGGCGGCGCTTACAAGCCCCGTACGTCTCCCTACGATTTTCAAGGCCTGGGAGTTGAGGCGCTTGAGATTCTCAGCCAGGTTCGCGAGGAGACGGGCTTACCGGTGGTGTCGGAGATCCTGAGCACCGATGACATCGAAATGGTGGCGGAGCACGTGGATATGCTGCAGGTGGGTGCGCGCAACATGCAGAACTTCGCCCTGCTCAAGCGTCTGGGACAGTTACGAAAGCCGGTCTTGCTCAAACGCAACCCGGCAGCAACGGTGAAGGAGTGGTTGCTGGCGGCGGAATATCTGCTGGCTGGCGGCAACGGCCAGGTGGTGCTGTGCGAACGCGGCATCCGCTCCTACGACCCCCAGCTTCGCAACACGCTCGATCTGGCGGGCCTGGCGCTGGCCAGGCAGCTTAGTCATTTGCCGGTAATTGCCGATCCCTCGCATGGGACAGGGAGGCGCGACTTGATCCCGGCGATGTGCCGCGCAGCACTGGCGGCGGGCGCCGATGGCCTTATCGTCGAGGTGCATCCGGATCCTGCGAACGCGCTGTCGGACGGGATGCAGTCTTTGGATTTCCCGGCCTTCGCCTGCATGATGGAGGCGATGCGCCGGTGAGTTTCGCTGGTCGCGTAGTATTGCTAGTGGGCTGTAACAGCTGATTCAGTAGAGCCGTGGTGGGAGCCCCCGCATTTATGCGGGGGAAGGAGCGTTTCAACGCTCCGGGCAACAGTCTCGACTCGATCATGCGCTTTAGCGCTGGCTACACAAGTTGCGGAAATCTCGCGTTGTATCAGGGCACGAATTTACAGGCTGCGGAAAAACCCCATGCTTCTGGAGTTTCTACATAATCAGGGCGAAGCGGTTGATATTTCGACCAGAGAAGCTGCTTTGGATGCTGTGTTTTGGCTTTGTATCAGGGCACGACTTTAGTCGGGCCGTAAATCGTGAAAACATTGAGGGCTTTACAGGCTGCGGAAAAACCCATGTTTTTGAAGGGTACGACCTCTAGGTCGTTCGCCGAAGTTTCTACATTGGGATGTACGAAAGCTTTCGACACTCAACAACGTTGGGCTTTGTATCAGGGCACGACTTTAGTCGGGCCGTAAATCGTGAAAACATTGAGGGCTTTAGCCCCTGAGGGATGCTTTGCAGCGCCTTCCGGCGAAAACGCTGCCCTCAAGCGCTGAAGAGTGTCGTTCTGCAGCCCAGGAGGGCCCGGAAGAAACTGCGTGAAGCCTGAGGCGCCGAGCAAGCGACGATTTCTCATCACCATGATGCTGTTCGTCATCGTGGTGATCAATTATCTCGACCGCAGCAATATCTCCATCGTAGGCCCGCAACTCTCCAGTGCTCTCCATCTGAATCCGGTGAAGCTGGGAGTGGTTTTATCCGGTTTCGGTTGGACTTACGTTGCTCTGCAGATTCCGTCGGGTTGGCTGGTCGACCGGGTGCATCCGCGTTTTCTCTATGGCTGCATCCTGGGACTTTGGTCGCTGGCGACTCTGTCACTTGGCCTGGCCACCGGCTTTGTGGTGTTGTTGCTTCTGCGGTTGGCGGTTGGCTCCTTTGAGGCTCCCGCTTACCCGATCAATAATCGCGTGGTCACTACGTGGTTCGGGGAAGACGAGCGTGCGGGCGCGATCGCGGTCTACACATCGGGCCAGTATGTGGGGCTTGGATTTCTGACGCCTTTGTTGTCGTGGATCGACTTGTCCTACGGCTGGAGGGCAGTGTTCGTTTTCACCGGGGTGATTGGTCTGACATGGGCGGTGGTGTGGTTTTTGTTTTATCGCGATCCGGCAGATTTTCGCGGGGTGAACCAGGCTGAGATTGACCACATTGCTGCCAGGGGCGGCATTCCCGACCTAAGCCAGCGAATCAATCAGCAAAGGAAAATGTTCGACTGGGCGGATTTGAAGATTGTCTTAGGACGGCGAAAGCTGTGGGGGGTTTACATTGGGCAGTTTGGAATCAACTCAACCCAGTGGTTCTTCCTGACCTGGTTTCCAACCTATATGGTTACCTACCGGCATGTGAGCTTCGCCAAGTCCGGGCTGCTCGAGGCTCTTCCGTTCCTGGGCGCATTTGCCGGCGTACTGTTGGGCGGCTTTGTTTCTGACTTGATGTTGCGCAAGGGGAGCACGCTCAGCAAAGCGCGCAAGGTGCCAATCATCGTGGGTATGCTCCTTTCGAGCTCGATCGTCGGCGCAAACTACGTGAGCGATCCGATCTACATCAGCGCCTGTCTCACATTTGCTTTCTTCGGGTGCGGCTTTGGGTCCATCACCTGGTCGCTGGTTTCTGCGATCGCACCGGAACACCTGATCGGGCTTACCGGCGGGGTCTTCAATTTCATGGGGAATTTGGCCGCCATTGTGGTTCCCCTGGCGATCGGTTTCCTGATTACGGGGAATGATTTCACCCGGCCGCTTATCGCTGTTTCTGCCATGGCGCTTGTCGGGGCCGGCTCCTATATTTTTCTGGTGGGCAAGATTGAACGCGTGTCTGCTTAGTTTTTGCGG
>CAWCKO010000056.1:0-45672 GCA_963796145.1 uncultured Acidobacteriaceae bacterium
AGTTTCCAACTCCGGCGATGGACCTCTTTGCGCCAGCTGGAACAGACGCACCGATTCTTCTGGAAACGCATTGACCAGCCCGGCAATCCAGCCCGTCGCGCCCGCAGCTACACTCTCGACGACAACATCGTCCATGCCAACGAATATTGCCAGCGAGTTGCCGCCCAAATGCTTGAGCGAGGTGATGCGCCGGATGTCCCCACTCGACTCCTTCACTGAATGGAAGTTGCCATGCCGCGCGCGCAGTTCGATCATCTGCTCCGGAGTGATATCCGTTCCGTAGGCGACTGGATTGTTATAGAGCATGCAAGAGAGCTGGGTTGCCTGAAAAACGGCGCCCAGGTGAGCTTGGGTTTCGCACCAGTCGCTACGATATATTTGCGGCGGCAACACCATCAGGCCGTCCGCCCCCGCACGCTGTGCTTCTTTCGCCAGCCAGACCGCTTCCGCGGTACTGAGCGCAGCAATGCCGGCAATCACTGGCGCTTTGCTGTTCAATGAGCGCCTGGCCTGTTTCAGAATCTCAACTTTTTCCTCCCTGGTCAGCGTTGGCGCTTCTCCGAGGGACCCGAGAGCAACGATTCCGCTGCAGCCGCACTCCACCAGCCATCGAGCCTGAGCTCCAAATACTTCGTAGTCAACTGACAAATCCGCCTGGAATGGGGTCGTAATGGCGGGGAATATTCCAGCCCAATCTTTCTGCTCCAATGTTTCTTTCTCCTTCCAAACCGGTCGGCCCGCGGTTCTAAGGCAGGATGTTACATGAGTAGACTCTGCATTTTTTACTCTCCGCTCGCCTTTTGCTCCTGGTATTGGCTGATGGAGTTGTAGATGGTATCGGGAAATTTCAGGTTGCTGTAGAGATTGCCGCAATCCCCTTTAGCCCCGCAAGTTCCTGCTCTGCGACCTCTGCTCGCTCCGTCGCCTCGCGCAAGGCCTCATCCTTATCTACCGCAATCTAGCGCTTACTCATGGTTCTCTCCTCCTACGCTTTTTCTTCGCCTTGCTTAAGAAGATGGACGCAGGCGAGCAAGCGTTGCCCGGATTCTGGCGGACGAACAAATTGGTGGATGAGTTTTCTGTAGTTCCACCCATCCAGTCGCTCCGTATCGGACCCGGTGATCGGCATCCTGCTCATCGTCGGAACTTACCTGCTGGTGAATGTGCTTTTCATGGACGCGCTCACCCCGGAGAGCATCCGTCATGAGGAGATACTGGACGCAACCACTTCCCGCGACAGCCGGCTCGCGCACTCCCTGATGCAGGAACATGTGAGCTATGTCTCCTGCCGCACTTTGTCGTAGACCTGATCAGAGGGATATTCTTTATTTGCTCCGAGGGAATATTGGTCGACCCACCATGGCAATTGATCTAACCGTTGGCAAGGCCAGGCTGCGCGGCGATATTGGACGATTGCAATATTTCGCATTGGGATTTGGCACCATCATTGGCTCCGCATGGGTCGTGTTATTGGGCAACTGGCTGAGAATTGCGGGGCCTGGTGGGGCAATCCTGGGCTTTCTCAGTGGTGGAGCGATGATGATGGTCATCGGCTGCTGCTACACCGAGCTCATCGGGCAAATGCCCGAAGCAGGAACGGAATTCATTTATGGCTATCGCGTCTTTGGACGAGTGATCGGCTTCGCTGTCGGCTGGTTTCTCATTCTCTACCTGGTCGGTGTAACCGTATATGAAGCGCTCTCCTTACCCTGGGTGTTCGAACTTCTTATTCCCAGGCTCCAGGGGGCAACTCTATATCGCTCCTTTGGCGCGCCGGTCACAACCGGCGCATTAGCGATCGGAATTGCGGTAGCGTTGGTCATCACCTGCCTGAACCTGAAGGGGGTGCAGGCGGCCGTAGGCTTTCACTTTGTCCTGACCTTCGGATTTCTTTCTGTTGGATCGGTTATTTTGGCCCTGATGCTGATCCAGGGGCATGCTGCAAATACCCATCCGATTTGGGCCACCGCAAACGGAAAGCCCTGGTGGTTAGGCGCGGGAAGCCTCTTCGCCTTTTGCGCCTATACGCTCAACGGCTTCCAGGCCATACCACAGATGATCGAAGAGCGTTCGGACAAAGTCCCCTTGCGCGTCGTGTCTACAATTCTCGTGGTCTCGATCGGATCGGGCACACTCTTCTATTGCATTGTGATCCTGAGCGCTAGCTTCGCGGCGCCATGGCCGGCACTGGCCTCGGCGCCGCTGGCCACCGCTGCGGCTGCGGGCTACCTGCCTCGTGGCCGCGTCCTTTCGTCGATTCTGCTCTGCGTGACTGCCGTTTCTCTCCTCAAGGCGTGGAATGGCATTTTCATGATGGCGGTACGGCTGCTGGTGGCGATGGCGCGCGTCGGCTTGTTTCCTGAACGCCTGGCTGCCGTAGGACTCAAGTCACCGTGGCTGGCAATATTGGTCATCGCCTGCCTGAATATTTTGGGAATATTTCTCGGACGCGGGGCAGTAGCACCGGTGACGGACATGTGTGCCATGGTGCTCACCCTCACCTCCGTGATGTGTTGCGCGGCAGTGCTGCGCCTGCGCAAAGGGCCCAACGGAACGCCGTCCGACGCTCGCATCAGCACCCGCCTGGTTTGGGTTGGCATGTTCGGCGCCACGGTGATGACATGCGTCGCTTTCTCGTCGCCGTTCTGGAACAACGCAGAGCGCTTTCCGCTCGCGTGGCGTCTGTTCTTTGCCTGGTCTGCAGCGGGTCTTGCATTTCTTGCTATCAAGCGATACAGACAGCACAATTTGACCCTCGCCGCAAAATCAGCAAACTAAAAGCAATTTCGATCAAGCTATCCCGCCTTCCCGGAGCTACTTTTGTCTGGTGAGGCATGGTAGCTCGCAGATCACCGTTAGCTAACCGTTGCTCACAGGGCTGATTCCCGAAGGTTCTGTCATCCTCACCAGTAAGCACAGCCGATTTCCAGCACGTGTTATCAGAGTAGCTTTTCCAAATCTTCCTCGAGGTGTTTCGATGAGTTCCTGCAGCGTGGTTAGTAACAGCATTGCCCAGTGCCTTGAGCCCAACGCCATGGATGACAACCTTTTAGTTGAGGCAGCGCGAGCCGGCGAGGAGTGGGCTTTTGTCGAACTGTGCACACGCTACTCCAAGCGTGTCTTCAACACCATCTACGGCGTGACCAAGAATCGCGAGGATGCCGAAGATGCGCTCCAGGATTCCATGATGAGAGCCTTCCTGCATTTGAAACAGTTTGACGGCAGGTCCAGCTTTGCCACCTGGTTCACCCGTATTGGTATCAATTCGGCACTCATGATCCTGCGGAAGAAGCGCATTCGTCTTGAAACTTCGATGGACGCGCCCGCGGAAGGAGAGGGATGGCAGACGTGGCAAATTGCCGACCACTCCGCGGACCCGGAGAAGTATTATGCGGGATGCGAGCGGTCACTGCACCTGCGGAAAGCCATCTGCCATCTGCCAAGCGCCCTTCGATCTGTCGTTGAGCGCGGACAGCTGGAAGGGCATTCGATGAAACAGATAGCCCGCAATATGGGCATTTCCATCCCGGCAACCAAGTCCCGGCTGGCGCGCGCCAAAGTGGCTCTGCGCAAGTCCATGGTATCGACGCACCCAGAAAGGGCAGCCGCGGCAGTGAGCTGACTGCAAATGAATAAGCTCGAAAAAGTGACGACCGAGTCCGCCGTAGCGATCGGCATCACGCAGCCAACTGGGGCGAGGAGGCAGGTTGCCGACCTCGTTATCGGTGGGCTGCTGGTGGCGCTTGCGATCGGCGGATTCGCAATGTGATGTCGGCCACGGTCGGGCGCACAACGTCACTTTGTTACATCCTTGTTCCTTTGCAGATAGAAAAATTTACTTGATTGCCGGCACGGTGGAGAAAAGCGGTACGAGCCCTTCGGCAAGCGTGGGATGAGTGATCGTCATGTCGCGCAATACGGTGTATGGTAGTCCCGCCCTCATAGCGAGCTGCACAGTAGCCATGGTCTCGCCGGCTCCTACGCCAAAGCCGGTGAATCCGAGGATCCGGTCGTCCGTCGCACTGATCAGCGCTTTGAGAAACCCCCTGGTCTCGGCCAACGTCCGGGTTCGCAACACACTTGCCATGGGGATCCTGCCCAGCCGGTAAGGAATTCCCTGCTGTTTCGCCTGCGATTCGTCCAGGCCTACCCGGGCAAGTTCAGGGTCAGTAAATAGGCAGGATGGCACCTGTCTTCCCGTCGTGGTCCGCTGCGCTCCCCCAAGATTATCTCGGACGATGCGGAAGTCATCGAAGGAAATATGAGTGAAGATTGGACTACCGGCGCAGTCGCCGAGCGCCCAGACCCCGGGAGCGCTTGTCTCCAGCCGTTCATTCACTTCGACAAATCCTTGTTTGGTGGTCCTGATCCCTGCCAGTTCAAGCCCAATGTTTTCTGTATTGGGTAAGCGGCCTGTCGCCACCAGCAAGTGCGAACCTTCGACGATGATCTCGGACCCACGCCGGGAAGCGTGCAGCCGCACCCCGCGGCCCGACTTCCCTTCTACGCGCCCCAGGTTGGTATTTGCCACAGTGACGATGCCTTCATCCTGGAAGAGTTGCGTCAGCGCTTCGGAAACATCCGGATCCTCACGGTGGACCAGGCGATCATTCCGTTCCACGATAGTGACGCGGCTACCCAGACGGCGCATGGCCTGGGCAAATTCCAGCGCAACATAGCCGCCGCCAAGAATCAGCAAATGTTCCGGAACGATGTCGAGCTCCAGCGCCTCCACATGAGTGAGCGGCGAAGCCTCTGCCAGGCCGGGCAGGTTAGGGATCTTCGCCCGAGTGCCGGTGTTGATGAAGACCTGGTCGCCATGGAGAACGCGCTCTCCTCCCCCCGATAGTGAGACTTTCAGGGTCTTGTCGGCGATGAAGCACCCTTCTCCCATTACGATCTCCGCCTTACTGCGGGCGAAGTTATCCTGGTGCATCTGATGAAGACCTTCGACCATTTTCCGTTTGCGCGCTCGTACGCCCGGCATGGAAACGGTCCACTTGTCGGTCAACATACCGAACTCTTCGCCTCTCTGGAAATACGAGGCGACCTTGGCTCCATGAACTACGTTCTTGCTGGGCAGGCAGGCTACGTTTGGGCAGGCCCCTCCGATGTATTTTCGTTCGATGGCCGCAACTCGCTTTCCCTTTCCGCCCAAATGCCAGGCCATGAACTTTCCTGCCTCACCGGTGCCTAGCACAATTGCGTCGTACTGCTCAATATCGGGCATACCCTTGTCTCCCCGTCTGCCACTTCCGCCAAGAGAGCCTCAACCTTACTGTCCAGATCGCGAGCGGGCAGGTAGTGCTATCGCGTCATCGCTCAGAGAAACTTCTCCAAAATTCAGCCACGGCAAATTTTGCGAGTGATTTTGAGGCAACACGCATCTGTTTCACCGTAAGACGGGCAGTGGTTTGACATCTTGTTACTGCTTGCTCATAATTTGCTCTTATTGCTGCAGGCCGATGCTACGGGCTTGCCGGCACCCACAGAAAATTACAACGAAATTCATGCGGGCGTGCATCTATCTGAGATGACCTCACGGAGAGAATCTGATCACTCTCCCAGACCGTACAACGACAACAAGGAGACAATGATGGCAACAGCAGAGAAGGTCGAAGCGAAGAACGAGAAAGCGTCCTCGCTCAAGAGCGTTGGGCAGTTGGATCACACGGCAGTGGAGGAGATATCGGGCGAGCTACGTCATTTGCTGGCCGATTGCTTCGCCCTCTATTTGAAGACAAAGAACTTTCATTGGCATATGACTGGCAGACACTTCCGCGACTACCATCTGCTTCTCGATGAGCAGGCAGATCAGATCTTTGCCATGACCGACCCGGTCGCCGAGCGAGCACGGAAGTTGGGGGGCATCACCCTTCACTCCATCAGCGAAGTCAGCAGTAATCAACGGCTCAAGGACAATAGTGGTCACCATCTTGCACCAAAAGCGATGCTCAGCGAGCTCTACGCGGACAATCGGCAACTGACTGCATCTCTTCGCGACACGCACGAAGTGTGCGAACGTCACAACGATGTAGCCACGGCCAGCCTCATCGAGGTCTGGATCGACGAGACGGAACGCAGGGCCTGGTTCCTCGGGGAAATCATCGACAGCGTCGACTAGATTTGTGCTGGAAAGTGTAACCGAAGCGGCGGCGAATACCAGGTCTTATTGCATGCGTATCCGCCGCCATTCCCCGGGCGTGGTATTGAGCAGCTTGCGAAAAGCCCGGATGAAACATGCCTGATCGGCGAATCCGCATTTAAGCGCAATCTCGACCATCGGCAAGCCGGAATGCAGCAGAAGCTCCTTGGCTACCTCGATGCGCTGCTGCAAAAGCCAGCGATAGGGCGGTTGACCGATCGTCTGCTTGAACGCACGAACGAAATGACTGACAGATAGCTTGCATTCGCGCGCCACCTGGGAGAGGCCGATCTGTCCATCGAGATTTGCCTTTAACATTTCGGTGGCGCGGTGCAGCTGCCAGGGCGCCAGCCCTCCGCGCACAATAGATGGCGCTACTTTGATCCCGCCGTAGGTACGGGCGATGTAAGCATGCACGGCGAATACCAGGTGATCGACGTACAGCTCGCTGGCAACGCCGGGTTCCTCCAGCACGGGCAAGAGGCATGATCCAAGATTCTTCAGCCCAGGGTCGACTTTTCCAAACGACCAGTTGAGAGTCTCGCACCTGCACCCATCGTTCTCATCCGCGAACTCATCCAGGGCCACACGGGGCACATAAAACTGCACCATATCGAAGGCACTCCCCAGGTACATGGAGGGGTCCTGCTCCAGATCGATGATGCTGACACTTCCTTCCTCTTGCACCGTGTCAATCGAGACCGGTCGCCCATGAAGCCAGAATTTGACCGGCGAGACATTCCGTAAGTGCAACTGTACGATGAAGGCTTGTTCGCATTGGAATGGTGTTGTCCTGTCAACCAGGCCGGTCTCGGAGCGCAGCCGGGTGACAGCGAGGTGCGCTTTGTGCCGCGTCCTCACGCTGATGGTGGGTACGCTCGCCATGTACAGATGTTTAGCCATGCGATTTCCGTAGGTTCCGGCCTCGACCAGACTGAGCGAATGGCACGGCCGGGCGGCGGCCTTGCCCGCGCGAATATGAATCTTTGGAGAAGCTACGCCAGGAAATGCGATGACGGGATCGACAGCAAAGTTAGCGCTCAGCACCTGTGGACCACCTTTCGAGCAAACTATAAAGGAAGCCTGCATCGATGAATCCAAGGTAGTGATCCATTCGTTTTGATGAAACCCTCATTCGGGGCGCTCTCAACCTACACCATTTGGGATGAAGCAGATGATGGCTGATTGCAACTTTCAACGCTAAACGATAGAAACATCGTGCAATACTTCACGCGAATGCAGGCAAGGGACAAGAATTGGTAGGCCAGAAATGATCCTTTCGAGGGGGGGCCGGATACCCTTCAAGGAGCAGTCTTGAGATCGACGCGGATTGATGGAGAGGACGAAAGATGAAGAAGAATCGACTTGCACCAGCACTCTGTCTGCTGGCAGCCGCCTTGGCAGGCGCGCAGGCTGAGCAGACTGTCGACCCGGCTCTTGGTATCTCCACCCTGCAGTTGTGGCCCAGTGGCGCCCCCGAAACGGCGGGCACCAGCCCGGCCGATTTGCCCACGCTCACCGTCTTTCTTCCTCAAGAGGGACGAGGCACGGGGTCGGCCGTGGTCATCGCCCCCGGCGGAGCCTACACTCACCTTGCCAGCAACCTCGAGGGCCGCCAGGTGGCTGATTGGTTCACCTCCCGCGGCGTCACAGCCTTTGTGCTCAAGTACCGGCTGGGCGGAAAGTATCTTTATCCGATCCCGCTACAGGATGCGCAACGGGCCGTACGGCTGGTGCGGTCCTCAGCCGCCGGCTATGGCGTTCTTCCCGATCACATCGGCATGGTCGGCTTTTCCGCGGGAGGCCATCTGGCTGCGGCCACCGGCACACTCATCGACGCCGGCAAGCCGGACGCGATCGACCCCCTGGAGCGGGTCAGCAGCCGGCCTGATTTCCTGGTGCTGGGCTACCCTTGGCTGAACGCCATGCAGCCGAGCGGACACTACGGCACCTACTGTTCGCTGATCAAGACCATCCCGCCTGAGGCCTGCAAGGAGGATGAACAGAGATACACCCCCAGCCTCCATGTTTCGTCGCAGACGCCAACCACGTTCATCTACAGCACCACCGACGATCGAATGGTCCCCATCAGCGCCAGTGTCGATTTCTATAACGCTTTGCTGCGCGCGGGAGTACCGGCCGAGTTGCATATCTTCCGCCACGGGGAGCACGGCAGCGGAATGGGATCAGGAAGCGCTGCGCTCGATTTATGGCCCGTCCTGCTGGAGCAGTGGTTGCGGGATCAGGGTCTGCTCACCCCGGTTAAGTGAGCAAACGGTTGCAGGTTTTCCGCCTGGATTTGATTGCCTGAAAGAAACGACGCTCGGTCCAGCGCCAACCAGCTAAAACCCGGTAACCTGCATCTACTTGAATCTACATTTGTTCTTGGAATTAGAACAGGATGCCCACATCATGCCCGAAATGACCATATCTGAACCCCGCATCGCCGCAATGAGAGAAGGCCTCCCTCACCCGCGAGGCGCAACCTGGGACGGAAAGGGCACCAACTTCGCGGTATTCTCCGCCCACGCCACCAAAGTAGAGATCTGCATATTCGACGAAAAAGGCGAGCAGGAACTGGAGCGGATTGAACTTCCGGAGTACACCAATCAAATCTGGCATGGCTATCTGCCAGATGTCCGTCCGGGCACGATCTACGGCTATCGCGTGCATGGCCCCTATGAACCAGAGGCCGGACACCGCTTCAATCCCAACAAGCTACTCCTCGATCCTTACGCCGTGGCTCATACCGGCGAGCTCAAGTGGGACCCAGCGGTATTCGGCTACAAAATGGAGTCTGGCGATGACACGACCTTCGACGAGCGCGACAGCGCCCCGTTTATGCCCAAGTGCGTGGTCGTGGATCCCGACTTCGATTGGCACGGTCAAAATGTGCTGAGCGAGGTGCGAGTGCCATTTGACGACACGATTATTTATGAGCTGCACGTCAAGGGCTTCACCAAGCTTTTTCCTGGAATGGATGAGCATCTGCGCGGTACCTACGCGGGTTTGGGCGAGCACGAGGTGGTCAAGTACATCAAGCAGCTGGGCGTCACCTCGGTGGAACTTCTGCCCCTCCACTTCTTCATCAATGACAGCAACCTGCTGGAAAAGGGCCTCACCAATTACTGGGGCTACAACAGTATCGGGTTCTTTGCGCCCGATAAGCGCTACGCCAAGGACCACAAGCACGCACTGCGCGAGTTCAAAGAGATGGTGGCCCGCTTTCACGATGCTGGGATTGAGGTCATTTTAGACGTGGTTTACAACCACACCGCGGAAGGAAACGAACTCGGCCCCACGCTATCGTTCAAGGGCATTGATAACGACAGCTACTACCGTTTGCTGCCCGACAAGCCGCGTTATTACATCAACGACACCGGCACCGGAAACACCCTGAACCTTAGTCACCCGCGGGTGATCCAGATGGTCACCGATAGCCTGCGCTATTGGGCGGAGCAGACCCGGGTGGATGGCTTCCGCTTCGACCTGGGCACAATTCTGGCGCGGGAGCCGAACGGATTCGATAACCAGAGCGGATTTCTCAAGGCTTGCAGCCAGGATCCATGCCTCTCTCGCGTGAAGCTGATCGCGGAGCCCTGGGATTGCGGTCCGGGTGGCTACCAGGTGGGCGGATTTCCTCCTGGCTGGGCAGAGTGGAATGATAAATTCCGTGATAATACGCGCAAATTCTGGACTGGCAACGCTCCGGCAGCCGCTCTGACCGACAGCCTGTGCGCTTCCGGCTCCATCTTCAATCATCAGGGGCGCAGACCCTGGTCTTCGATCAACTTCGTAACCGCTCACGATGGCTTCACTCTGAACGATGTCTACAGCTACAACGAGAAGCACAACGAAGCCAACGGAGAAGATAACAGGGACGGCAGCTCCAACAATAACTCCTGGAACTGCGGCGTCGAAGGGCCTACCGACGATCCCAATATCATCGCGCTGCGCAAGCGGATGATACGCAATGTCCTGGCTACTTTGCTGCTGGCCCAGGGCACGCCTATGATGCTTGCCGGCGACGAGTTCGGCCGCACCCAGCAGGGCAATAACAATGCCTATTGCCAGGATAACGAGATCAGTTGGCTCAACTGGGACTTGCGCGAGAAGGGCCAGCAGTTAGTTGCTTTTACCCGCCGGCTCACGAGTATGCGCCACAGGTACCCCATTCTGCGCCGCAACCTCTTTCTCACCGGCCAGTACAACGAGGAGTTGGGGGTCAAGGATCTGACCTGGATCAACGCCAACGGATCGGAAATGGAGCAGGAGCATTGGGGCGACACAAACATGCGCTGCTTCGGCATGTTGCTCGATGGACGCGCCCAGGTGACCGGAATCAGGCAGAGAGGAAAGCAGGCGACGCTGTTGATCGTGATCAATGACCATCACGATCTGGTCGAATTTACTTTGCCTGAGTGCCCCGGGGGTGACACCTGGATGTTGTTGATCGACACCAATATCACCGACAACAGTGAGAAGGGGTGCTTTAAAGTGGGCGATTCCTACGGCGTCACGGCGCGCTCACTGTTGTTGTTTGCCCTGGAGTCCGCTCAAGTAGCTTGACCCCATCCTTGAAACTCGACCCTTCAAGGATGGGTAAGCTTACTTGCTCACTTGCCAGGCGTCGCCATTCATCACCAGCGAGTCCTGGCCAGGCTGGCTGTGGGCCAGTGCGGCGCCGGCCGAGGAGAAGGCTGTTTGCACCTCCTGGGACTTTGCCCAGTCCGACACGCCGGCGAAGCTGTAGTGGTAATTCACCTCTGCCGTCTTCAAACCGGAACCATTGGCCCCGGAGGTAAAGCTGTCGATGGAATCGACCACACGATGGCCGTAACAGAAGTTACCGTATCCCGGCTGGCTCGTATCCGGCGTCCAGGCGGAACGCCCTTGAGCCGAAAGATCGTAGTTGTTCACCTGCTTGGAAGCGACAATGAAAACCTTCTTCTCCCCCGTGGTGCGTGTAAGAAGGCCGGCATCCGTGAGGGCGTCATAGCCTTCTGTCTTGGCGTCGTCAGAAGTCGCGGCTTGTACCGGGAATTTCTTCGTGTCCTGCCAAATACAGGCGGGGTGAGCTTTGTAATAGTCGTTGATCGCTGATTGGAAATTCGCCTTGGAATTGTCCTGCTTGTTACAACCTGCGAAAAGAAGAGTTGCGCCGCAAAGTAGCACGGCTCTGTATTGGTTGTATCTGGTCATCAAAAAAAAATCCTTTCTGAGCTCACGTGCAGGTTCTCAACGGAGCAGGCGATAGGATGCTTTCCCGCCCCCTTGCTGTTGCTAGGCAACACCTGGTGTGACAAGCGCACCTCAATAGGTGAGGTGGAATATGAACAAGGACACAGTGCAAGGCGGAGCGGAGAAGTTGAGTGGCAAGGTGAAGGAAACTGCAGGCAATGTCACGAATAACGACAGGCTCAAGACAGAAGGGCAAGTCGAACAGGTAAAGGGCGGGGTCCATCAGGCAGTAGGTCACGTAAAGGATGCGGCCGCTGACGCTGCCGACTACGTGAAGGGTCAGAAGTAAAACGCGTGATCTCGACAATCTCCAGGCCGCGTACGTATCCTCACTGTGAGGTGCAGGATGAACGAGGAGCAGGATTGGGCTTCGATGCTGGCGATCGCCATCGGTGAAGCTCGGAGCGGCCTGGCAGAGGGTGGGCTTCCTATCGGCGCGGCAATGTTCAGCAAGCAGGGGCAGTTGCTCAGCTCCGGCCACAATAGACGCGTGCAGCAGAATGATCCCTCTGTGCACGCGGAAACCGATGCCTTTCGCCGTGCAGGTCGATTGCGGTCCTACCGCGATGTTGTGATGGTTACCACCTTGGCGCCTTGCTGGTACTGCAGCGGCCTCGTGCGTCAGTTCGGCATCCGCACTCTGGTGGTAGGCGAGAGCAGGACCTTTAGCGGCGGCCTCGACTGGCTACGCGCGGCCGGTGTCAGGGTTTTCGATCTGGACTCTGACGAGTGCGTGGGTATGATGGAAGCCTATATACGCGACCATCCAGATATTTGGCACGAAGATATTGGGGAAGATGAACCCCTCTAGTCTGTCCATGCCACTGCACTCTAAGTCTGTATGCTTTTTGTAAGTACCCAAGGATAAGATTCTGTCACGATTACCGAACTCATCCTGGGCAGACAGGTCCTACGGCGCCCGCAGACTTCATGGTCTTCTGCCACAGCGAGACGGAGGAGGAAGCCCCCGTGGCAAGCCAGGTTGCAAAGGTGTTGGGTGACGTGTAGGCCGGTCCTGCGTTCACGCTGAAAGCCATGATGTTGGTTTGACACGGAACCGGACTGGCCAAACCGTTGGTGACGATTCCGTAAGAAGCGACGAAGTTGAGATAACCCGCTGGGGACAAGATCGTGGGAGGCCAACCCATGGCGAGCTCAACTCGGGGTGCCTCTACAGCTGCGGTAAAGCCTACAGGACCAGCGGACACCACCCGGTTGTCCTGTCCGGTGACATCCCCCTGAACATTCATGGATCCGGAGGGCCGTGTCTGGCCATTCGAAAGAACGAAACCGCCGCCGCCACTGTACTTGATCAGTTTGCTGCCCTCCGCCACGCTGTTCTTCGAGGTGAAAGCTGGGATAAAGCTGAAGCCCAGCGATATCCTCAGGTCAAAAGGCACTGCGCCCACAAGGATTGGGACGTGGTATGCCGCTCTGGAGAGCGCGACACTCTTGAGAAGCTCGGCAGGCCAGGAGGTGATTTTAGCTATGGCCTCTGAGTTCATGGCGTCGTTAGCGACGGCAAACCACTTCAACTGGACCTGGCCGCTGAGCCCGGAGTTGGTAAAACTGAGGTTGGTAACCTGGCCATCTCGGATCTGCATTTTAATGGCTGAAACAAAGTTGCTGAGGTATCCAACCCCTTCGTAGGCCAGCGCGCCATGGCTGCCGCCAAATTTAATCACGGCTTGAACGTCGACGCGGTCCTTGCCCGGCGTGAATTTGACGTGATAGTTATAACCACCGAAGTCCACATCGAAATCAGCCAGGCCCCGCCCCTGCATCCTGCTGAAATCGATTCTGTAAACGCCCTCCAACCGGCCTTCCTTGATCGCATCGGTAATCTTGGCTGGTGCTGTCTTGACCGAGTAACCGTCGTCAGTCTCTTTCACATCGTCCACGGTGCACAGTGCCAGGCCGGAGAGCAGGAGCACGTCTCCAGGCTTCAGGTTGGCGATCTGGGTGGCGGCGGCGTCAAAAACGTACGTCCCATCCCGTTGGATGTTGACCAGGTGGCGCATCGTGTCGCCTCTGCTGAGCACAGTGACGCCATCCTGATAGGTTACGTTGTACACGGTCGTGCCGTTCTCCATGGGAGAAAACCGGGGAAGGTAAACCGGGCCGCGGAAATGGTTGCCGTGATATCCGGCCGCCCGTACGGTTAGGTCGGGATCCTGGGGTCCAACCGGCACCGCGGTTTCGTTCGGGTTGCCCCGCTTGCTGCACGACGACAACAGCAGCATCGCAGCAACCGATCCGGTTACCAATAGGCTCGTTCGCATCCCGGTTCCTCAAGACCAGTCGGCACAGAATCCTTCGAATGGTACAGCCTCGGAGCCGATCGGGAAAGATGCCGATTACAATCGGCTCAGGATGAAACATCGGTCGGCAGCATCCGCGCGAAGAGCTGTTTCCGCGCTCTTTGTCGGGAATGGCTTCGCCTTCGGCGTGTGGTCGGCGCACATCTCAGTATTCAAGCAGAACTATGAGCTCTCGAACGCACAGCTAACGATTCCCCTCTTCACTCTGGCGCTGGGCGCCATCCTCTCGATGCCCGTCGTCGGGCGTGTATTCCATCGCTTCGACAGCTCCGCTCTCGCATGGAAAGGGCAAATCTGTTATGCCGTGGCGTTGTCTTTGTTGCCCTGGACAAAGTCTTTGACGTGGCTGGCAATGGGCACCTTCGGCTTCGGTCTCTTGCGGGGCATGGTGGATGTATCGACGAATACGCAGGCGATCATCACCGAACGCGCCTACGGCTCCGCGGTCATGAGTTCCCTGCAAGGTTTCTGGAGCCTGGGAGGGGTTATTGGCGCGGCCTTCTCGAGCGTGCTTCTGCGCCAGCATGCAACCGCAAGGCAAGATCTGGCCGCTGCTGCTGTTGCCATGATCGTAACTGTTCTGGTGAGCAGGCCCCATCTGCTTGCCGAGGATAAGCCTGCAGACCCTCCCGCCGGATGGTCGCTGATCCCACGGGCTTTGTGGACACTGGCGGCAGTGGCTTTTCTTTCTCTCTTCATCGAGGGCGCGATTGGCGACTGGGGCACAGTCTATCTGCGCTCCACGCTTCACGTCTCAGCGGCGACCGCCGCCACCGGCTATGCAGTTTTTTCACTGTCGATGATGACCGGCTGCTTTGTCGGGGATTATCTCAACATGAAACTTGGGGCGACAAACTTACTGCGGGCTTCGGGCCTTCTGGTCGCGGCCGGCTTCGGGTTCGCACTTCTGGGAACGACCTATAGCGGGGCGATGATTGGTTTCCTGGTCGCAGGTTTTGGCACCTCCAACATGATTGCCCTGATCTTTGGTGCGGCGGCGCGGAGAAGTCCGGGAGGCGTAGGAGCAGCCATCGCCGCCGCCGCCAGCATCGGCTATCTTGGGTTCCTGGTGGGACCACCGGTGGTGGGATCTGTGTCAGGAGTACTTGGCTTGCGGGTAGCCCTGGCGCTGGTTGTGGTTGCTGGAGTGGTTATTTCTGTTTCTGCGCGCACAGTGATGAGCGAAGCCGCGTAGTTGCCTGTCAATGCCCGTCCCTTTGTGCGCGCACCTCGCTCTAGAGCAGTTCGCAATTGGTGTAAACCGAACCAGGATTTCCTCTAGAGGTTGGTGGAACCACGGAACTGCATACGACTTCCGTGAAGAAAGTCGCACATAATTGTTCTCGGCCAGTGCAGCGCCCGAAGGAAATCCGGGGAGCGACAAGCCTTGTCGTGGTTTTCTCTCTAGGAAAACCACTCCTCGCGATCTTTATCAGACCACCGTAATTGCGAAACTGCTCTAGAAGGTATACCGCAAGGCAAATTGAACCTCGCGTTGGTTATCGGTAAGCGTGCTGGTGATGGCCTGACCACCGGGAACATTGGGGTTGGCGCCAGGAATCTGAAACTGCGGGTGATTGAACATGTTGAACAGCTCGGCGCGAAACTGAACCGTCTGTGCCTCGGTGATATGAAAATCCTTGATCGCGCTAAAATCCACATTCACCTGATCCGGTCCACGCAGCGAACCATTGCCTGAATCACCAAATTGGTGGGAAAAGGTCTGTCCAGGCGCCAGGTCCGGGATCACAAAAGCCGCCGGATTGTAGAAGTAAGTGAGCGTCTGCTTGCCATTCGCCGGGCATCCAAGCGCCGCCTGGCCCGCCAGGTTAAAGGAGAAATCCTTAGGGTTGTGAATGCGATTCGGCCAGGGTCCACTGGTACCGGTATTTGTCGGGTCATAAGAAAGGAAAGCGGTGTAGGCTTCGCCCGTCCGCGCAGTGATGATTCCAGCCGTTTGCCATCCACCGGCAACGGTATCCACAAACCGGTTGACGTTACCGCCGAACTTGCGCCCGCGTCCGAAGGGGAGTTCATACGTATAGCTGGCAACAAAACGGTGGCGATAATCCGGATCGACATATCCATACTGCGCTTTGATGTTATATGGATTTTGAACCGCGCCCCCGATTTGACCGTTCGCCGTGCCCAGATTCTTCGACCAGGTATAGGCCGCCAAAAACGTCGCGCCATTACTTAGCCGCTTTTCCAGCTTGGTTTGCAGCGCGTTGTAGAACAGACTGAAATTTGGATAGTCGATGGGGTAAATCGAGGAAAGGCCCGGAAGTTGGTTAAAGTAGGGTCGCCCAAAATTGCCCGTGGAGTCGGAGAAGTTCGTGTCCAACGGTTGCTCGGGCTGATCGAGGTTCGAGTCCTCGTTGTTCCAGATCCCAGTCGCGCGGGTCGCAACGTAAGCGACGCGCAGCGAAACCGTGCTGGCAAGTTGTTGCGCCGCGCTCAGGTTCCATTCCAGAACTCTCGGCGCTTTCCGTTTCGGTCCGTTGGTCTTGACTTGCCCGGTTGGATTGGCAGGATCGATCGAGGGCAAAACTGCAGGGAAACCCGCTGAGAGCAGATCAGCGGCGGTGGGCAGGGTGGTGGCCGTTAATTGCTGCGAGTAATACTGCAATAGGGGAGGATTTTCGCCGATATCGTTAAATTGATTGCCTTCGGGTGAATAGAACTCACCAAAGGCGCCGCTTACCACCGTCCTGCCATTACCCAGTGCGTTATAGGCGAAACCGAAGCGCGGTCCTACATCGCTTAAGTCGAATTTCACTCCCGCATTGGAGACAGCATTTGGGCCGTAATTATTCACCAGGACCGCGCGGGCAAGATCAAAGTTGCTCCACTTTGCCTCCGACCGGCGAGAAGATGTCGTAGCGGAATCCCAGGTTCAGGGTCAGTTTATCCGTGACCCGGTAGTCATCCTGGATGAACTCAGCCAGTTCCCAGTATCGCGTCGGATCATTACCGGCCAAGCCGTCCTGCTCGCGATAAATGGGTATTCCGAGCAGCAGATCAGCAATCGTGTTTCCGCCGTCGCCCGTAGCCTGATTCTGTGTGAATTGACCGGTAAAGGTAAATTGACCTACGGGCGCCTGCGATTGATAAAAGTTGCGCTGCATGCGGTGGAAGTCGACGCCAAATTTGATGGACTGCTTGCCGTGGATCAGGATCACCGAATCGGCGACCTGGTAGGTATTATCCGCAACCAGCTCCGGAACATAGGTCGGGCCGCCCATGCTGTTGTTAAATCCATATCCCGAAAGGTTGAAGAGGGAAAGCCCCGAGGTGTTGGCATCACCTCGGTTGGCGTTTGGAATCCCCGCCGCTTGGGAGATGTCTTTCCCCGAGTTGTAGCCCAGAGTACCGACGCCAAAGCGGATGTAGGCGAATCGTGCGTCGTTCAGTAAGTTGTTGCTGAAAGTATGGGTCTCGCCCACGGCATAGTTCTGATAGCGGGTTTTGATATGGCTTCCAATACCGTTGCAGCAACCTCCAGCCGCACCCAGAGGCGGGGGCTTGGAGAAGACGATGCGCTCATAGCCTGCATGAGCGAAGAGATGATCGGCAGGCCGCAGCGTGTGATCCACCCGGGCGTCGAATTGATCGTCGGAGTATGTCTGGCTGGGGCTGATCACATAGTTGTTGGTTTGCGCCCCGCTTACCGTCGGCAAGGGAAGCAGATTCACCACCGCTTGTCCCACAGGGTCGATGCGGTTGGATGGGATGACACCAGGGTTGGCTGGGTTAATCAATGCGCGCGATCCGTCGCCCGCGGTTGTATACGGATCGTAGAGGTTGACGCCCAGGGCGGAGAAATCTCCGTTGTGCTCCGCTTGCGTGGGGACTGTGCTGACGTAGGTAACCCCTTCGTTGTAGCGCGTTCCCTGGTAATCTCCAAAGAAGAAGGTGCGGTCCTTGATGATGGGGCCGCCGATGAAACCGCCGAACTGGTTACGCTTGAAGGGCGGCTTCCCTGTGGTGGCAAAATAATTCGCGGCATCGAGTGCGCTATTGCGAAAGTACTCAAACGCGCCGCCATGGAATGCGTTGGTGCCCGACTTGAGCACCGCGTTTACCGCAGCGCCACCGCGCCCGAACTCAGCCTTCATCGAGCTCTCTTCGATGCTGAACGTCTGCAACGCATCGGGCGACGGTTGCACGGCGATGGTGCCCTCTCCAAATTCGTTGTTGTCCACACCGTCCAGCAGAAAGTTGTTGTCAAAGCCGTACAAGCCGTTCACGGCGAGCTGGACCCCCTGGCGGGGATCGTCGGTCGAAGTGGTTAGACCGATACCTGCCGAGGAGCCGGGTGTCGCTCCTGGGCCAAGCCACGCCAACTGAGTAAAGTTGCGCCCGTTAAGGGGGAGATTGACTATGCGTTCGCCGGTCTCAATGGTGCTGAGCGACGAGGTTTCGGTGGAGAGCATGGGAGGCGCGGCGGTGACCTCAACTGTCTGGCTTGCGCTGCCTACCTTGAGTTCGAGATCAACTCGTACCACCTGGTTGACACCGACCTGAACGGCGGTCAGTTCGGTCCTGGTAAAGCCCGGAGCTTCTGCGGCGATGGAGTACGTGCCAGCGGTCAGCAATTCGGCGCTGTATGCACCCGCCTTATCCGTCGTTAGCACGCGTTGCTGCTGCGTGGCACTGTTGGTGACGGTGATGCTTGCGCCCGCAACCACTGCGCCTTGTGCATCTTTCACCGTGCCGGCGATGGTGCCCTTGTCAATTTGGGCGAAGGAAAGGCTCGCAAAAGAAAGACAAAAAACCAGGAACAGAGGGAGCAGCCGTCTCAGAATACACTTCATCCTTGCCTCCAGGTGGGGACCAACATGGCCTGCTTTTAAGGGGGCCGGGAAGAAGAAAAACCGCTTAGTAATGAACGTTGAATAACATTGCAACCGCCCAAAGTAAAGAAAATTGTGCAGGCCTGACCTCACGAATCATCGCTCTCATCTCCCGTTGGGGTTGGGAAATGGAATGCTAGACTCGCTTAGAATCACGAGTGCTCGAGGGAAAAACGCTGATGAATACTTCCAGCTCCGGATCTCCGCGGGTGCTGATGGCCGGCGAATCCTGGATGACCCACAGCCTTCATGTAAAGGGATTCGATTCCTTCACCACCTCGACTTATGCCGAGGGCGGGACCGCGATGATTGCGGCGATGCGCTCCGGGGACGTGGATGTAACCTATCAACCGTGCCACGTGGCAGCCAACGCGTTTCCCGACAGCGCAGAGGCCCTCTCCGCTTTTGACGTGGTCATTCTGAGCGACATTGGAGCCAACACACTGGTGCTGCGCGACAGCACCTTCGTGCGATCGGAGCTCACCAGCAATCGGCTCGAGCTGCTGCGCACTTACGTGGAAGAAGGCGGCGGGCTACTGATGATCGGCGGGTATCTGACCTTCCAGGGAATTGAGGGAAAAGCCGCTTATCACGGTACACCGGTGGAAGAGGTGCTTCCTGTGGTGTTGTCGTCCCATGACGATCGCCGCGAAAATCCGCAGGGAGTGGTGCCGGAAACGGTCGACGCGGGTCATCCGATTGCCCGCGGGCTCAACGGGTGGCCAGCTATGCTCGGCTACAATCGCGCTGCCCTGCGACCGGATGCGCACCTGGTCGCCAGCATTGGCGGAGATCCCTTGATTGCGGTGAGAAGCGTTAAAGCCGGCCGTACGGCTGTCTTTTCTTCCGATTGCAGTGCGCATTGGGGACCGCCGGCCTTTACTTCCTGGGCTTGTTATCAAACGTTGTGGTTGAATCTCGTGCGCTGGCTGGCCGGCCGAGAAGGCTGACCCAGAACCCATCCTCGCAGCTCCGCCTGAGTTCCAAAGCAGACATGTACGGGTACCCCACGTTCGCACCAGCGTACGTGGGCCGAAAATGATGGGCGAAGCCCACCATAGCTTCTGCTACTAAAGCCAACAATTTAATTGAGGGACAAGAAAAGCATTCGAAACATGTCATTTTCGGCCCATGTACGCTGGTGCGAACATGGGGCACCCGTACATGTCTGCTTTGGGACTCAGGCAGAGTTTTTCCGGAACCTATTTAGTCGGGCACACTGCAAAAGTAAAAGCGGTTAGTGTGCCACGACAAATCACTTTGCCGAGATCCAGACTCGTGTGCTTCTAATCGGTTTGAATTTTTGACCACAGGGAGGGGGATGGGGTATCGTTGGGCTTCTATGGAAAGTCTGGCGATTTTGGGGGGCGCCGCTGTGCGCACCACCCCTTTTACCCCCTGGCCACTGTTCTCGGATAAAGAAGAGACGCGCATACTGGACGTGCTGCGCAGCCGAGCCTGGGGAGGGCAACCCTTTCCGGGCAAATACTCCGTTCAATTCGCCGCCGGTTTTGCCAAGCTGCACGACACTACCTACGGTCAGTGCGTCAACACCGGCACGGTCGCCATTCAGGCCGCCCTCAAGGCCATCGATATCCGCCCCGGCGACGAGGTGCTGGTCCCCGCCTACACCTGGGAGGGGACGGTGGGTCCAGTGCTGCTGGTCAACGCGGTGCCGGTATTTGTCGACGTGGATCCGGAAACCTACTGCATGGATGCCGCGGCCGCCGAAGCAGCCATCACTCCGAAAACCCGCGCTATCCTTCCGGTCCACCTTGGCATGCGTTTCGCCGACATGGATGCGCTGCCCGAGATCGCCCGCAAACATTCGCTGAAGATCGTCGAAGACTGTGCCCACGCGCACGGGGGCAAGTGGCGGGGCAAGGGCGCCGGCTCAATGGGCGACCTGGGAGCCTTCAGCTTTCAATCGAGCAAGCTCATCACCTCCGGGGAAGGTGGCATTGTGCTGACCAACAACCTGGAATACCACGAGCGCGTGCAAACCTACATCAATGCCGGCCGGGCCAGTGTGACAGATAAGTTTCACCATCGCACGATTGGTTTCAACTACCGGCTGGGCGAATTTCAGGCTGCGCTGCTGAGCGCGCAGCTGGAGAGCCTTCCGGAACAGGCCGTGATCCGCATGGCAAACATGGCCTACTTTGAACAACAATTGGCGAAGACCCCGGGTATCGGCTTCTTAAAGGCTGAACCCCGCATTACAACCCTGGCTCCCTACGGCTTTGTACTGAAATACTTCTCCGAACAAGTGAACGATATCCCACGCGCCGCATTCGTGGCAGCTCTGCAACTGGAGGGCATACCCTGCGATGGCTTGTTCTATGAGCCGGTGTATCGCAGCTCATTGTTCCCGCTAGATCCGGCCGATTTCCCTGCCCTTAGCTGGGGCCGGCCACAGCCGCTCGATCTGAAGACCATGTACACGTGTCCGGAGTCGGAAAAGGCAGCCTACCGTGAAGCGATCTGGTTTCCGCACCAGATCTTTCTCGGCCCGCGCAGCGACATCGACGCCATCGTGGAGGCGATGCACAAGGTCCTCATGAATATCGAGAAACTGCGCGACCTGGATCACAAGGCAATCCGCAACCAGCGGCTTTCCCGCGCAGACCGCGAGAGCTAACGCTTTGCCGCCGGTAGGTTTTGCCGTCGTTGGCCTGGGTAACCTTGCACAATCGGCGATCCTGCCTGCCTTCCGTGGCATGCAGCGATCCAGGCTGGTTGCCCTGGTGAGCCGTGATAGCGAGAAGGCCCGCCGCTTGGCCTCACAGCATGACGTAGCCTGGGCCTACGATAACCTCGAGGAGTGCCTGGCGAATCCGCAGGTGGAGGCGGTGTACATCGCCACTCCTCCGGCCAATCACCTGCAGGAAGTGGAAACCGTTGCTTTGGCCAAACGCCATGTGTTGTGCGAGAAGCCGCTGGCGATGACCGCGCCCGAAGCGGCAGAAATGGTCGCGATCTGCGCCCGGCACTCTGTTCTCCTGATGACCGCCTACCGCAAGTGCTTCGAGCCTTCGACCGTCTTTATTCGCAACCTGATCCTCTCCGGCCGCATGGGCCCACTCAAGCTACTGCACGCCTCATTCAGTGAGCGTCACGCAAACCCTCAGACCAACCCTCCATGGATCCTCGACCGGCGGCTGGCCGGCGGTGGACCGCTTATGGATCTGGGCATTTATTGCGTGCAGGCCGCGCGTTGGCTGGCCGGAGAAGCTCCCTTTCGCGTCTCGGCTTTCCAGTGGACCCATGACCGGTCGCTCTTTCGCGACATTGAAGAAGGCATTGCCTTCACCATGTGCTTCCCCAGCGGACTGGTGGCCCAGGCGAGCACCTGCTATAGCGCCGCCCTAAGCTCCATGCTTTACCTGGAGGGAACCCTCGGCTCGGTCTCGCTCACTCCGGCGTTCCCTTACGAACACGAGCGGGTGCTGAACGCGCGCTTCGGAAACGAGCAGCTGCACAAAATTTTTCCCGTGATCGACGAATTCCGGCCGCAAATCGATGCGTTCTCCCAGGCCATTCGGGGCGGACCTCTTCCGCCCTCGTGCGGGGCGGATGGTTATGTTGACATGGCGATCATTGATGCTCTCTACCGTTCAGCCCAGGCCGGCGTTCCCCAGGCGGTCGAACTCATTCCTTCGTCTTAAGCAGGTGGGCGTTATCGTGAAGGAACTTTTCGATGTCGTCCTTCATCCCCAGCACTTTGCTCCACTGCTCTTTGTAGAGCGTTACCGGGAAGCGGCCGACGCCGTAAAGCGACACTGCACCTTTTTCACTCACCTTTAAGCTCAGCCCACGCACACTTTTGTTTTTGAGCTGATCGTTTTCCGCACGCAGTTTCTCAAGCTCCGCTTTCAAATCCTCTTCGGACATGGTGCACCCTCCTAAACAGGTACAAGTCTGATCAGTCTAGAGCATTTTCACTTCACCGATGCACTGGTAAGAGTAGCGAAGAGTGGCTTTCTTGGGAAAGGCCGGAATGGAAAGGCCTCCCCGCAAAGACCAGAAGCGAAAATGCCAGCCTGAAAAATTTCTGCCCGCCAAAAAAGGCATTTACCATGCCCTAATGCCTCGTTGTGAAACCCTTATCCGCAATGTGCGCGTGGTCGACGGCAGTGGCGCCGAACCTCAAACCGCTGATGTGGCCGTCGATGGCGGTGTCGTCTGTGCGGTCGGGGAGCTTTCTCAGTACACCGCCCGGCAGGTCACGGAGGGAGCCGGGCGAGTGCTCTCTCCTGGCTTCATCGATGTCCACACCCATGACGATACCAACGTTATCCGCGATCCACAGATGCTGGCCAAGCTGTCGCAGGGAGTCACCACCGTGATCGTCGGCAACTGCGGCATCAGCGCGGCGCCGGTGCGGTTGGCAGGCCCACCTCCCGATCCCATGAATCTGCTGGGCGAGGCCGACGCTTTCCGTTATCCCACCTTCGCATCGTATGTCGCGGCAGTCGACGCAGCAAAGCCCTCGGTCAATGTGGCCGCCCTGGCCGGCCATACCGCCCTGCGCAACAACCATATGGACGCCCTGGACCGGCCCGCCACCGCGCCCGAGATCCAGGCCATGCGAGCCCAGTTAGTCGAGGCTCTCGAACACGGCGCGCTGGGGTTGAGCACGGGCCTCGCCTATTCGTCGGCCCGCGCAGCTCCGGCGGAAGAAATTTTGTCTCTGGCCGAACCGCTCGCCGCCGCCGGCGCGATTTACGCCACCCACATGCGCACCGAGGGCGACGAGATCCTCGCGGCCATGAGCGAAGCGTTTGATACCGGCCGCCAATGCCGGGTGCCGGTCGTCATCTCCCACCTGAAGTGCGCAGGCATCGCAAATTGGGGCAGAAGCGGAGAGATTCTTCACGCATTGGAGACGGCGCGGGCCCAACAGCCGGTACAGTGCGACTGCTATCCGTATGCGGCCTCCTCCAGCACCCTCGATCTTCGCCAGGTCGATGACCGCGTCCGCATCGTCATCACCTGGTCGAAGCCTCATCCCGAAATGGCCGGCCAAACCCTGGAGCAGATTGCCCTTGCCTGGAACGTGGAACAGAAGGAAGCAGCGGGACGCCTCCAACCTGCCGGGGCTATCTACCACTGCATGGATGAAGAGGATGTGCGTCGCATTTTGCGACATCCCGCAACCATGATCGGCTCCGATGGGCTGCCCAACGACCCGCGGCCGCACCCCCGGCTGTGGGGGACGTTCCCCCGCGTGCTCGGGCATTACTGCCGGGATGAAGGCATCTTTCCCCTGGCGCAAGCCGTGCATAAGATGACCGGGATGCCCGCGCAGCGCTTCGGATTGGCCGGACGGGGACGAATCAGCGAAGGCTCTCACGCCGACCTGGTGCTCTTCAACCCGGAGACAATCAAGGATACGGCTACCTTCACCAACCCGATCCGCGCCGCCGAAGGAATTGCCGCGGTATGGGTCAATGGGGTGCTGTCCTATAAGGACGGCGATGCCACCGGGGAAAGAGGTGGACGCTTTGTGCCCCGCCCTTCGTTGAGCCAATCTTGACCCCTGTGCCGATGCTCGACAGTCACGGCGTCTTCCTCCTGATCGCCGCTGCCAGCGCAGTGATAGGGCTGATTTTGCTCATTGCGGTGGGCAAGCTGAACCCGTTTCTCTCGCTAATGGTGGTTTCGCTCGCGCTGGCGGCTGCGACCGGAATGCCGCTGGGAGCCATCGTTTCCTCCTTCGAGACCGGGACGGGCAATACCCTCGGACACATCGCGATCGTGGTTGGCCTGGGCACCATGCTGGGCAAGATGATGGCGGAATCCGGAGCCTCCGAGCGTATTGCGCAGACTTTGATTCAGCTTTTCGGCGAGAAGCACATCGCCTGGTCCATGATGTGTGCGGGGTTGATCGTGGGCTTGCCTGTCTTCTTCGAGGTAGGCTTCGTTCTGCTCATACCGATTGCCTTTACCGTTGCCCGCCGCACCCGTACTTCGCTGATCATGGTCGGCCTGCCCATGGTGGCCGGCCTTTCCGTGGTCCACGGGCTGGTGCCACCGCATCCGGCGGCTATGCTGGCGGTTACCATCTTCCATGCCGACGTGGGACGGACGATCTTATACGCCCTGCTGGTCGGCATTCCCAGCGCGGTGGTGGCGGGCCCAATCTATGCTCGATTCATCGCTCCCCGCATTGTGCTCGACCCGCACAACCCCATGGCGGAAGAGTTTGCCGAGCACGAGGTGGATCGCGCCTTGCCCGGTTTTGCCATCTCCGTGGCCACCATTCTGCTGCCGGTTTTGCTCATGCTGCTTGGCAGCTGGGCCGGCATACTGACAGCGAAAGGCAGCGTGGCCAACCGCGTTCTGCTCCTATTGGGGAGCGCCGATATCGCCTTGCTGGTGGCGGTCCTGGTCAGCTTTGTCACCCTGGGCGCAATGCGCGGCTTCAACCGGGCGACGATTTTGAAGTTTTGCAACGAGTCTTTGGCGCCCACGGCCGGCATCACGCTGGTGATCGGCGCGGGCGGCGGGTTTGGCCGCATCCTGCAGGATAGCGGCGTATCGCAGGCGATCGTAGCGGTCGCGCTGCACGCCCACGTATCGGTCCTGCTGCTGGGATGGCTGGTCGCCGCGCTCATCCGTGTGGCAACCGGGTCCGCCACCGTCTCTTTGGCCACGGCCGCAGGCATCCTCGCTCCAATCCTCGCGCATAGCCCCGGCGTGCGGCCGGAGCTGCTGGCCATTGCCACGGGCGCCGGATCGGTCGTCTTTTCCCATGTCAACGATGGCGGCTTTTGGCTGGTGAAAGAGTACTTCAACATGAGCGTTGCCGACACCATGAAAACCTGGTCCATCAGCGAAACCTTGATCTCCATCATCGCCCTGGTTTTGGTATTGGGGTTGTCGGTGGTGATCTGATCTGTCACTTTGTCGGTGGCATATCAGATCGTATGGTCTTTTGTGGTGGGATGAATTGGTAATTCTTCTATTGTTCTCGTGAATCGCCACCACTTCTAAAGTCGAGCCATATCTGCTGTCTAGGATCACGCAGACTCTGACGCATCCCAGCCACTGTAAAATTGACACTGTCGAGGCCTTGATTTATGGTCACGGAGAGTTCTAACTGGTGAGCTACCTTACCATCCCGGCACTTTTCCTCGCCGCAAAAGCCTCTCCGGCTTGTTGTTGACCCACTTCTTTCGCCGCTCAAGATCCCAAAAACCATAAAGTATCAGCGCGACCAAGCAGGTGCGATCGATGATGACCAGACGACAGTTTATGCACAAGACGGCCCTATTCGCGGCCGCCAGCCGCTTAGGTGGTCCCCTCGCGGACAGGCCCCACATCGAGTTGGGGGCGCAAAGCAATGCGTGGGCCATCGATCCGGCTCGCTTCGATACTTTCCTCGGCGTGCTGGAGCAGATCAAGAAGATTGGTTACGCCGGCTTCGAGACCGGGTTTTTCAATTTGAGGCCACAATTCAAGTCCCCCGAGATGGCTCGTAGCAGTATCGCAAAGAGTGGCCTCACGTTCTTCGGCATTCATATCGCGATTCCTTTCGAGCGCAACGATCCCGCCACTCATCTTCCGCCCGCGGCGCTGTATGAAGAAGTGGCTCATGGCGGTGTAGCCCTGGGCGCACAACGGCTGATCTTCAGTGGTGTGCCGGCCGCAAGCACGGAAGACTTGAAACAAAAAATCGCTGGCCTGAATGCCGCCGGAGCATTCAGCAAGAGTGTCGGCTTGCCGCTCGCTTATCACAATCACTGGTGGGAGTTTCAATCCAATGTGGGTGAGATAGAAGCGCTTTATGCGCAGACCGATCCCGCGCTGGTCTCGTTTTTGCTCGACGCCGGCCATGCTTACCGGGGCGGGGCTGACGTTCCTGCATTTTTAGGCAAGCACCACGATCGCATCATCGCGCTGCACCTGCGCGACTACCGCAACGGGCAGCAGGTTCCCCTGGGAGAAGGCTCCTTTCCCCTCGCCGAAGTGGCCGCGACGTTGAAGCATCTACACTGGAAGGGCTGGGTCCTCAACGAGGAAGAGCGTGAGGATGGCTCCAAGCAGGGACTCAGCGTGATGGAGCCGCCTTTCCAAGCCCTTCAGAAAGCGTTCCCACAATGAACCGCCGAGGCTTTCTCTACGCCGGCGCCGCCACCGCGGCCACGATGAGCGCCCGCTCCTACGCACGCATTCTGGGCGCCAACGACCGCGTTGGCGTCGGGGTCATCGGTTTGGGCAGGCGAGGCACCATCGTGAGCAGCGCCTTCCTCGAAGACAAGCGCGCCACAATCGTTGCCGTGTGCGACATCTACGATGCGCAGACAAAAGCTTTTCTTTCCCGGCAGCCTAAGGACGATCCGTCACCGCACAGCTCGGTTGCGTACCAGGAGCTGCTGGCGCACGCAGATGTGGATGCGGTGCTGATCTCTACACCGGATCATCTTCACGTGACCATGGCCTGCGCAGCCCTGGAAGCGGGCAAGCACGTGTATCTCGAAAAACCGACGCTGCACCGGTGGGAGGACCGCGCAATCCTGACCGATGCCGCGGAAAAACACAAACAGGTTCTGCAGTGCGGCATGCAACAGCGCAGCGGGGCGCATTACCTGCAGGCCAGGCAGTCGATCTTCGCCCAGAAGAAGCTGGGCCACGTCCTCTTCGCTCGCGCCGTATGGCACAATTTTCCCTGGCAGCAACGATTCGTTCCCGACGCGCCTAAGCCGGCGGGCCTCAATTGGCAGCTCTTTCTGGGCCCCGCGCCGCAAGTCCCCTATGAGACCGTGCGCTACAGTTCCTGGCGCTATTTCCCCGACTATGGAGCCGGCCTGCTGGCCGACATCCTGACTCACTGGATCGACGTGGCGCAATGGATGCTCGATGATCCGCATCCTGAAAATGCTACGGCCCTGGGTGGAATCTATAAACTCCACGATCAGAGGAAAAATCCGGATACCGTCAGTGCGATCGTCCAATACGCCGGTTGGAACCTGAACTTCGAGTCTTCGGTGCTGTCCATTCGCAATGACCATCCGTCCGTGTTTTTCGAAGGGACTGAAGGCACGCTCGACCTGTCTCGCGATGGCTATACCTTTACGCCTAATCAAGGTCCCGCTTCCGAGATATCTTCAACAGAGAGCCTGGAGAACGCGCATACCAGGAACTTCATCGACGCCATCGTTTCGGGGGCGCCGGTCAACGCACCGCTAAGGGCCGGGCTCGAGGCGTCGCTGCCGGTGCAAATGGCGCTGCATTCTTACTGGTCGCACAAGACGGTCGCGGCGTCCCAACTGGTGTAGGACAGGAGAAGTTGTTATGGAAATGTTCTGGTTTATTCCTACCACGGGAGACGGCCGCTATCTCGGGTCCAGCCATGGTTCCCGTCTTACCGACTATGCTTACCTGCGGCAGATTGCGCAGGCGGTCGATGAGCTTGGCTATGGCGCCGTGTTGCTGCCCACGGGAAACTCCTGCGAAGATGCCTGGGTAGTCGCATCCACGCTGATGCCGAGCACCAAACGGCTCAAGTTTCTGGTTGCGGTGCGGCCCGGCGTGATGTCACCGACTCTCGCGGCGCGCATGACCGCGACTTTCGATCGCCTCTCCCAGGGCAGGGTTCTGATCAACGTTGTAACCGGGGGCGATCCGCACGAGGCGTCCGCCGATGGCGTTTTTCTCTCCCATGATGAGCGCTATGAAGTGACGGGCGAATTTCTGACCATATGGCGCAGCATCCTGGCTGGAGAGACCCGCTCCTTTCAAGGAAAGCATCTGCGGGTAGAGAATGCGCGCGTGTACTACCCAGCTACGCAACACCCGCATCCTCCGCTGTATCTCGGCGGCTCTTCGGATGCGGCAATGCAAATAGCCGCCGATCACGTGGACGTCTACCTCACCTGGGGCGAGCCACCCGCGCTGGTGGCGGAAAAGATAGCGCGCATGCGTAAGCTGGCGGAGAGTGCAGGCCGCAAGATGCGGTTCGGCATTCGCCTTCACATCATCGTGCGGGAGACCAACGAGGAGGCCTGGCAGGCGGCCAATGATCTGATCCGCTACATCGACCGCGATGTCGTACTAAAGGCCCGGCAAGGATTATCGAAGTTCGATTCGGAAGGCCAGAAACGCATGGCCTCGTTAGTGCATGGCAATCTCGATAACCTGGAAGTAAGCCCGAATCTCTGGGCGGGCATCGGGCTGGTACGCAGCGGTGCGGGAACTGCACTGGTCGGCGACCCATCGACAGTTGCCCAACGTATGCTGGAGTACGCCGACCTCGGCATCGATACGTTCATTCTTTCCGGATACCCTCATCTCGAAGAAGCATATCGGGTCGCCGAGCTGTTGTTCCCTCTTTTGCCTCTCACTCCGACGGAGGCGAAAAATGGACAAGTCCCCACAGCAGAGAATTTCGTGGGCAATGAATTCCGCCCCATCAAGTAGGGCCGTGAAGCGTCGATGGCTGGTGCTTTGGCTGCTGTTCCTGATCACCGTCATCAACTTCATCGATCGACAGACCGTCTCTGTGCTGGCGCCGCTGATTCGCGCATCGCTGCATTTGTCCAATGCGCAGTACGGAAGAATCGTCGCTGCTTTTCAGTTCGGCATGATGACGGGCGAGTTCCCCATGGGTTGGCTCATGGACCGATGGGGCGTGCGTTTTGGTCTGCTCGGCGCGGTCCTCTGGTGGTCCGCGGCGACCGGCACCCAAACACTGACCAGGTCCGGACTGCAACTCGGCATAACACGCTTCTGGATGGGCACCGGGGAATGTGGTAACTACTCCGGTGGCCTGAAGGCGATCTTCGGCGCATTTGCTCCGGGCGAGCGGACGCTGGCCATTGGCATCTTCAACAGCGGAAGCATGATTGGCTCAACCGTGGCGCCTCCGCTCATCGTGTTTCTGGCGCAGCGCTACAGCTTTCGGGCTGCATTTCTCGTGCCTGCGCTGTTGGGCGTGCTGTGGGCGCCGTTCTGGTTTCTGCTCTATCGCGATCCGCCTGATAGACAACGAAATGCGATAAGCGCCGTCTCGTTAAAGACACTGCTGAGCCAATCCTCAGCCTGGGCAGTGATGTCGTGCCGCTTCTTCATCGGCCCGGTGATGCAGTTCTACTGGTATTGGATCCCCAGTTATCTTTATGGCGTTCGCCATTTGTCACTTACCCAGATTGGCATCGTAGGGTGGGTGCCCTTCTTTCTCGGAGATACAGGAGGTGTCGCGGGGGGCTGGGTTGCCGGCTGGTTGCACCAGCGCGGCGTCGGGGTTCTCAACGTTCGACGCATCACCATGTACAGCAGCAGCCTGCTATGCCTCGCCAGTCTGGCTGTTCCCTATGTTGCCAGTGTGTCCGCCGCATTTCTGCTGATTGGCATCGCCGTGATGGCCGATAACTTCCTTTCCGCAAATATGTTTGGAGCGGTCACCGATCTCTTTCCCGAACAAACCGTTGGACGCGCGACAGGCCTGACGGGCGTCGCGGGAGGATTGAGCGGATTACTCTTCCCTTTGTTGACAGGAATCATCGTGGACCATCACTCCTACGCGCCCGTCTTCCTTATGGTCGCTTTTATGCCATTGATCGGCACCATTTTGCTGTTCAGCGTAGGGAAAAAATACCGCACCCTCTAAATTGCCACGGAGGTTTCACCAGATGCTGGTGTTGCGCCACGGTATGGCTGGTGCTATATTCCTTTCAAGATGGTTCCCGCCTCCTTCCATCTCGCTTGTTGTTGTCGCTGATCTTCAGTCCCTCTAGCTCCGCCAATCCAAGAGCATTTGACTAATCCCCTCCATGGGATGGAGCACGCCGTTCTTCCGGCGACGGATCACGCTGACAACTTAGAGAGAGAACAGTATGACTTACAATTTTCGCAAGTTATTTGTGGCTGGCCTGATGCTTGGTATGGCTGGACGATTGTCAGCGCAGGCGATTGGCAGCATTCGCGGCACCGTAGTGGATTCAAGCCAGGCAGTCATCAGCGGGGCCTCAGTAGTCGCAGTCAATTCCGCCACCGGCGTCAGCCGCAACGAAGAGACAAATCAGGAGGGCATTTTTGTCTTTCCAGATCTGCCCATCGGCGCCTACCAGCTGCAGATAAGCAGAGCCGGATTCCAAACGCAGAAGCGGGACGGAATTGTACTGCTGACCGGGCAGACACTCGACCTGCAGATTTCGCTTTCCGTCGGATCGGAGACACAGTCGGTCGAAGTTACAAGCGCCGCACCACTGATCCAGACCGCTTCCTCCAGCATTCAAACCTCTGTAGATCAGAAACAGATGCAGGACCTGCCTCTGAACGGCCGCAACCCGCTTCAGCTGACTACCCTGACACCGGGCACCGCACTCACCAGCACCGGCACCGAGTCTGGCCAGCAGGATAATGTCGGCCTCACGGTGAATGGCTTGCGAGCAACACAGAATAACTTCCAACTCGACGGCGCCGTCTACAACGACCGCTTCTTTGATTCCGTCCCGATTCTGCCCAATCCAGACGCGCTCCAGGAATTCACCGTTCAGTCGTCAAATTACAGCGCAGAGTATGCCGGCGCGGGCGCCCTGGTACAACTCTCCACACGTTCCGGCACCAATAGCTTTCATGGGTCGGCCTATGAGTTCCTGCGCAATACGGTGCTCGACGCAAAAAATTACTTTCAGCAGACAGCTCCGCCCTTCAAGCTCAACCAATTTGGCGGAACTGTCGGCGGCCCCATCATCAAAGACCGCACCTTTTTCTTCTTTGCCGCAGAAGATCTGCAACAGCGGTCATCTCCGAACCCGATCTCCATTCAAGTACCCACTGCCGCGGAATTGAATGGGGACTTCTCGAGTCTTCTGGCAAAAGACATCGCACTTTACAACCCGGCGACAGGCGCTCCCTATCCGGGCAACATCATCAACACGCCTATCGATACCTTGTCCGGAAAATTAGCGCAAAAGTACCTGGTGCCGCTGGCTTCCAATCCAACCACAGGCGTCTTCAACTCAAACTCCAACCAGAACATAGACAGCACACAGTACCTGGTTAAGATCGACCACGTTGTCGCTGCGAGCAACCACCTCAGCGGACGCTATTTTTACAATCAGGACAATTTTCAGAGACCGTTCACTGCACCCACAGGATTTTATGCGGAGAATCGGTTTCGCAATCAATCCGTGATTGTTACGGATACGCAGGTGTTCAGCCCGACACTTACGGCCACATTTTCCGCCAGCGCAGGCCGCTTTGCGCGCACCCAGATTCCCGAAGCACCAGGCCTGCAATCGCTCCAGGACCTGGGCCAGAATGTGCCCCTCGGCAGTCCCGGAGAAAGCATCTTTCCCGGAATCCGCGCCAACATTTCAGGATTCGTCGATATCTTCTCCGGCGGCGCGCTGACCCAGGACTCAACCTCGTTCGACTACAAAGGGTCGGCGGTGAAGGTTTTGCGTGCGCACACCATCAGCTTCGGCGGCGAATTCGAGCGAGACCGGATCGACGCGGATGATTACTCCTATACACCCGGCGACAACACGTTCAATGGCGAACGCACAGCAGCGCCCACCGGCGCCACCCTGCCGTCAGGAACCACCAAGAGTGGGTCAGCATTAGCAGATTTTTATTTAGGCCTCGACTCCCAGTTCTACCAGGACAACGGGCGTAAGTTCTATCTTCGCGTAAATCGGCCCTCTCTGTACGTACTGGATGACTGGAAGATAAATCGCAAATTGACGTTGAACGTCGGTTTGCGGTGGGACCCCTGGCTTCCGCCGAACGATTTGAATGGCACCCTGGTGGCGTTCAAGCCGGGAATTCAATCGACGGTCGCGCCTGGTGCGCCATTGGGCCTTCTCTTCAACGGGGATGCGGGTATCCAGTCTTCGATTTTCAAGAAAAACTGGAAAGACTTCGCCCCCCGCGTTGGCTTTGCTTATGACGTTGCCGGGCAGGGCAAGACTGTTGTGAGAGCAGCCTATGGAATCTTCTATGGGTTTCCGGAGGGGCTGCTTTACCAGCGAACCGACGCCATGCAGCCAGTCGATTTATACCTGTCGATTCCCGCGCCACCGGCGTGGGACAACATATATGAGGGGTACCCGGGGGGAACTCCTTTCCCTCGAGGCCATATACCGGCAAGCCAGTTCGCGAACTACAAGTTCCTGCTTCCGGTTTCCGGCGGTGTACTCGATCCTGACTCCAAGGTGAACTACACCCAGAACTACAACTTTACGGTTGAGCAGCAACTTGGGAGCAAGATGGCCTTCTCACTGGCCTATGTTGGCAATCGCAGCGAACACATCATGGGCTCACGGCAGTTCAATCCTGCAGTCTTTGGCCCCGGAGCCACAGTGGGCAATGAAAACTCTCGCCGGGTTTATCCCGGCCTGGGCGCGGTTGAACTTGCACAGTCCTATGAATACGAGGGTTTCAATTCGCTGCAGGCTAACGTGACCCGGCGCGCGAGCAATGGGCTAACCCTGCTCACCAACATCGTCTGGTCCAAGACCATCGATAACACATCGAGCGCCACGGAAGGCAATACCGGGCCGCCCAATCCCTTTAACCTCGCAAGCGGCCGCGGACCCGCGGATTTTGACCAGACGATCCGTTACAACGCGTCGGTGAATTACCTGATTCCCCACGTCAACGTGCAGGGATGGAAGAACGCTGTAGTGAACGATTGGCAAGTAAACGCCATTGTCAGTCTGCAGACCGGCTTTCCATTCACGGTGTTGAGCGGCACCGACCGGTCGCTATCGGGGATCGGCAATGACTACGCGGATCAAGTGGGTAATCCAGCCCGTCCCGCCGGGGTGAGCAAGATCAAGGAATATTTCAATACCGCAGCCTTTGTTCCGGCCACAATTGGAACCTTTGGCAACATCGGGCGCAATAGTCTTCGCGGTCCGGGCTACGCGGATGTAGATACGTCAATTTTCAAAAATATGTTTACCGGCGAGCGGATAAGCGCACAGTTCCAGGCCGAAGCTTTCAATACCTTCAACCGGGTGAATTTCGGTAATCCCGCAAACTCCAACACCGCGCCCGTTGCCACCATATCCTCAGGAACCTATGGACAGATCACCAGCGCCAACTCCCCGCGGGTATTTCAATTTGGCTTGAAATTATTGTTTTAGAGGGACGGGGCGGCCTGCATTCGGGGCCGGGGCTGCGGTAGCCGGCACCGTGCTTCCGGGCCCTCCGACATGCTCGAGCATGGGCAGACGCTGCTCCACCGGAGGCAAGGGGGGAAACGGAGCGTGCGGCTCGACCTGGTACCAATAGGCCACCGAATAATAGTTATCCGAACGATGATTCGCATTGCCGTGTTCGATGGTCGCCTTGAACGATGACTTGAAGACAATCGGCGCATCAAGATGAAAGCGATACACGCTCGTTCTGGAACCCGCGCTTTCCTTACCCACGATCGGCGCGCCGTACAACTGATAAGAGAAAGGATGGTCTTTGAAACCCCAGGCGCCGAGGAAGTAATCCTCCGCGCCGGTGCCGGCAATCGACGGCCTCTTGGCGCCGTCAATGAAAAACATGTCGTCGCCCTCGCCCCACCACTGATCCTGGTTTTGCAAGACAGACATGGTCACACCGGCATATTGACCACTGCCTCGGGCATCCAGCCATACGTAGTTATCCTGGCCGGTAAGGTTGGCCTTCTTATTCACCAGCGGCTGCATGTTCGACGTCCACTTATTGGTCCAGCCGCGGTTGGGCTGGGCCTGACGATACTGCGCATGGAAATAGAGCGTGCCCGGCGCAAGAGTGGTTTCGTCAGTGCGGTAATCGATGTTGTAATACAGCGCTTTGATGAGCAGCTTACCTTCATTGGTAACCGTAACCCGCGCATGGCGCTGAAAAGGCATGGGGAAAAAGCAGTTCAAATCTTTTACGCTGCCCACTGACAGCATTTCAGACTGCCAGGGGTGGTAATAGCCGAGACCAAGCCCGAAGAAATCGCCGATGGGCGCCTCGACACTCGGGGTCTCCTCGCCATCCCAATAAATGCGCAGCACGATGCGTTTGAGGTGATAGGGCTCCGAACTCGCAATGGTGAACCACAGGTGCGAGATGAGACCAGGACCGTCCGCGTCCAGCACCGTCAGAGTCTCCCCAGGGTCGACCTTGCGGCGGTCGGCATTGGCTCCGGTGGGGTCCGCGCTCGAAGCCCGATGCAAAGTGTAGGTTTGCTGGCTGGTGAGATTCGGTTGCCAGGCGGCACTTTGACCCAGCGCCATGAGCGATACGCTCGCAGCCAGGCAAACGAGCAAAATGCGTCGGCTCACAGGCAACTTCCTCAGTTCCGCTAGAGCAGTTTCGCGATTGGTGTAAACCGAAGCGACAGAAAGGAAAACCACTTCTCACGATCTTTATCAAACCACAGTCATTGCGAAACTGCTCTAAGCGATCTCTTAACGATTATTGCACTGAGTCTAAAGCATTTCACTGCACAGACACCACCGCCACGCTGTCCGGCCCTAGCTTGACGCTCGCGCCGCTCACGACTATGGAGTCATCCGAGGCCAGTAGCAGACGGGCACCGTTGCCTAGCTCCACATCCACTGGCGCTTGCCCCAGGTTGCAGGCGACGCGAAGACTTCCGCGTTCCAGCACCAGCCACTGCGCCTCTTCGTCGAATCGCACCTGAACGGCGTTGAGGTTTCCATCGGACAGCTCGCTCCGGCTGCGCCGCAAATTGATCAGGTCCTTGTGCCACTGCAGCAGCGAGGCGTGCGGCGGCTCAGCCAATTCAGCCCAATTCAACCTGGACTGGTTGAAGGTCTGCTCGTCCTGAGGATCGGGAATCTGATCCGGGCTCCAGCCGAAAGCCTCGAATTCCTTCTTACGTCCCTCGGAAATCATCCGCCCCAGTTCGGGGTCATCGTAGTCGGTGAAGTACAGGAAAGGAGCCGAAGCACCGAACTCCTCCCCTTGAAACAGCATGGGCACGAAAGGCGCGGTGAGCACCAGCGCGGCAGCTACCTTGGCGCGGCCTACGCCGGCTTCATGACTGACGCGTTCGCCCTGGGCACGGTTGCCGACCTGATCGTGATTTTGCACAAACCCAATGAAGCGATGCCCCGACAAGCCGACCACCTGGCGGCCGTGGTTTCGCTGCCGATATTCGGAATAGTTGCCGTCGTAGACAAACACACAATGTAGCGACTTGGCTAATTGCGCGAGCGAACCGAAGTCTGCGTAGTACCCCGCTCGCTCACCCGAGATGACAGAAAACAGCGCATGATGGAAATCGTCACTCCACTGGGCGTCGAGACCGTATCCGCCGGCCTCTTCTGCCTTGACTATCCTCGGATCGTTCAAATCGCTCTCAGCGATCAGGTAGAAGTGCTTTCCCATCGCTGCTTCCAGCCTTCTTACTTCACCCGTGAGCTGCTCCAGAAAATGAATGGCAGAGCGGTCATTGAATGCGTGCACCGCGTCCAAGCGCAATCCATCCATGTGGTAGTCGCGGAGCCACATCAGCGCATTGTCGATTAAGTACCGGCGAACTTCCGTCGCGCCGGCTTCCTCGAAATTGACCGCGCCGCCCCAGGGCGTGGAGTGGCTGGCGGTGAAATAGGGTCCAAACTTTTCCAGGTAGTTGCCCACCGGACCGAGGTGGTTGTAAACCACGTCCAGTACCACGGCCAGACCTTTACCGTGACAAGCATCCACGAAATGTTTGAGGTCGCCGGGCTCGCCGTAGCCGTTGTACGGCGCGTACAAATCCACACCGTCATAGCCCCATCCCCGCTTGCCGGGGAAATTTGCAATTGGCATCAGCTCAACGTGGGTTACGCCCAGTTCTTTCAAGTAATCCAGGTGGGACTCCGCCGCCTTCAGCGTTCCCTCCGGTGTAAAAGTGCCGAGGTGCAGCTCGTAAATGAGTGCGCTGGAGAGAGGCGACGCTTGCCAGCCGCTGTCGCTCCAGGCGAACGCGCCGTGATCGACCACCCGCGACTCACCATGCACACTGTTGGGTTGCCACTGGCTGCGCGGGTCGGGGAGCGGCGGCTCCAGACCATCGATCACGAAGCCATAGTCCGTGCCGGGCCCGGCCTCTTCTACCTCTGCTGACCACCAACCCCTCTGTTTCTGTGCCAGGGGAAATTTCTTGTTTCCGATCTTGACTTCCAGGGTGCGGGCCCGCGGAGCCCAGACCTCGAATACGTGCATGCCATTCCTCCCGGCGTTTGCAACAATGAGTAAGAGTTAAAAGTGCGATATTCCGGTTGGATGCGGGCTGGCTGCCTACTTCGCCGAAGGCTGGCCGGCGACGCTGGGGCTGGCCAGGTCAACGGCGGCATTCACCAGCGAAATATGTGAAAAGGCTTGAGGGAAGTTTCCCACCAGGCGTCTGGCCCCGGTGTCGTACTCCTCGGCGAGCAAACCAACATCATTGGCCAAAGACAATACCCGCTCGAAAAGCTTTTTAGCATCGGCGTCACGGCCTTGCAGCTTGAGGGCGCTCACCATCCAGAAGCTACAGGCGAGAAAGACTCCTTCGCCAGGAGGCAGGCCATCCGACACTTTTTCTGTGTTGTAACGTAACACGAATCCGCCGGACATCAAGTTGTTCTCAATCGCTTTGAGCGTGCCCCGCACGCGCGGATCCTCGGCGGGAAGAAACCCGGTCATCGGCATAAGCAGCAAAGATGCGTCCAGATGTTCGGAGCCGTAGCTTTGCACAAAGCTTCCTAGCTTCTCGTTGTATGCGTGGCTGCAGATCTCGTCGTGAATCTTTGCCCGCACTTTCTGCCACTTTTCCACCGGGGCGCCGGCATGCAACAGCCCAGCCGCCTTGATGGCCCGGTCGAACGCGACCCAAGCCATCATCTTGGAATAGGTAAAGTTCTGCCGTCCCCCGCGCGTTTCCCAGATGCCCTCGTCCGGCTCCTGCCAGATGGTTTCGAGATGCACCATCATGGCGCGCAGCATGGCAAACGACTGCGCTCCGTCCTTCCCCAGCCTGTCCAAAGCGTGATGGAAGGCGTACATCACCTCTCCATAAATGTCGAGTTGCAGCTGTTCTGACGCGGCGTTGCCGATGCGGACGGGCTTGGAGTCTTCATAGCCGGAGAGCCAGGTTAGTTCGCGCTCGGGAAGATAGCGCTGGCCGGCGATGCCATACATGATCTGAACCTGATCGGGATTGCCAGCAATCGCGCGCAGCAACCACTGCTGCCAAGCTTTGGCTTCATGGTAATAGCCGCCATACATCAACGCCTGCAAGGTGAAGGTCGCGTCGCGCAGCCAGCAATAGCGATAATCCCAGTTCCTGGGGCCGCCCAACTGTTCCGGCAGCGAGGTGGTCACCGCGGCAACGATCCCTCCCGTCGGCCGATAGGTGAGCGCCTTCAGGATGATCAGCGAGCGCTCCACCGCATCCCGGTAGGGCCCCTGGTAGGTGCTTTCAGCCGCCCATTTCTCCCAGAAGTTTTGCGTCTCCTGTAGCGCCTTGCTCACATCGATGGGCCGCGGCATATGCAGGTGCGAAGGGCCATAGGTCATCACGAAATCGACGCTCTCCCCCGGGTTCACGGTGAATTCGCTGACCGTGGTGAGACCTTGGCCGGTCAGCGGCGCCGTGGTGCGAAGCACCACCAGATCGGGTCCGGCGATGGCCTGGATCGCATCGTCTTTGCGCGTAACCCAGGGCACGGTGGCCCCGTAATTGAAGCGCAAGGCCAACTCCATTTTCATGGGCGCGCTTCCGCGGATTCCCTTCACTATGCGTACCATGTCGGAGTTGGCGCCGCGAATGGGCATGAAGTCAATCAGCATCACCGCGAAATCGGCAGTTTCGAAAGTAGTCTCCAGGATGAGGGTGTGGTCGCGATACTTGCGCGTCGTTTTCTCCGCCTCGACGGCAGGCGCCAGCAACCAGCGGCCATTCTCTGTCGTCCCTAACAGGCGCGCAAAACACGCGTCGGAAGAGAAGTCGGGCCAGCAAAGCCAATCGATCGAGCCATCCAGGCCGACGAGGGCGGCCGTCTCACAGTCCCCGATAACGGCGTAGCTCTCAATCGGAGCGTGCGTCTTCTTATTGGTGTCTATCATTTCTCTTGCAATCCTCGGGAGCCTACCCGGCTAACGATAATAGCCCCCTTCCTCTCCGCCCTTCACCTGGCCATACTCCAATAGGGTAACCAGCAGCACGCCGCCGCAGATGTTGCCCATCGTGGCCGGAGCAAGCCAGGCTAGATAGCGGGACAAGGCGAGCTGATGATCGAGAATCGCCGCTAGAATCTCGCCACTAGTGGCAATGCAATGAGCAAAGCCTCCGAGCCCTACAACAAACGTCAACAGCCAGATCAGCATAACGGAGCCAGTGATGGAGTGGCTGCCACTTACCAGCCACGCGACCAGTGCGATGATCCAGCCGCCAATGACACCGCTCCAGAATACGTGGCTCGGCGTTACCCCGGCAGCCTCCACCCCGATGTGCGTCATTGCAGTCACAAACTCCGGGCGAAGTGCGCCGGTTCGAACGGCCAGCAACGCGAACAAGAGGGCTCCCAGCACATTGCTGGGAAGAACGATAGCCCATAAGCGCAGCGTTCTCCAGCCATGTCGTCTTTCGGCGAGCATCAGCGCCACCGGATAGAGCGTGTTTTCCGTGAACAGTTGAGCCCGGCCGAGGATGACGGCGATAAATCCGATGGGATACAAAAGGTCGGCGATGAACCTGGCAGCCGGGCTTTGCCCCAGTTGGGCGATCACAAGGGACGTGCTCAGGGCGGTCAACCCCATGGTGATTCCACCAGCCAGTCCGGAGATGGCGAGACCGACAGCTGAGCGATCCAGCTCATGGCGGGCGTTGCGCGAAACTTGCTCGTAGATCTCGTTCGCAGTTGGCCGGTCCAGATCAGTCTGGACCTGCGGTGCCCCGGTTTCGGGCGGCGGTTCCGGGCGAGGATTCTTTCTTAACTTGCGTAGGGGCACAGAGGGCTAGGATGCCGGCCGGGGCGCTGGCGCCGCATGACGAGACCCGAACCGAGGGGCGGCTTTTCCGTGCGGTGAAGGGTTCCGGGCTCGATGGTACATTCATTTCTGTCTGATAAGGAGGGCCCTTGCTCCCCAAGAAATCCTGTGTGACCGTGCTGCTGTGCGCCATAGCGGCGTCGTTTCTTTCTCTTCCCGCGGAGGCGGCCGCAGCCGATTCTACTTCCACCGCGACCGTTTTGAAGGCGCCGGATATGGCTAACCTCATGCCTGCGACGGTCTTCTTCCGCGGCCAGGTGGCGAGCGTGCAGGCGCGCAATTCCGGCGGAGTGAAGCTGGCTGACGGCATGTTGGTGCTATGCGCCCTGGTTGATACTTCGGGCTACTCAACCGCGGTGCAGCAGAAATATCAGGGTTATTTCATCACCGAGGTAACTTTGGACATCAACGGGCAGATGCTCAAGCCCGGAGCTTACGGGGTGGGCTTTGTGGAGGGGAACAAGTTCCTGGTGATGGATCTCGGAGCGCACGACCTGCTCACGACAGACAGCACGCACGACAGTGAATTGAAACGGCCGACGCCGTTGCAGGTTCTCGCCGACACCACGCCCAACCAGTATCGGCTTTACATCAACCGCAATTACGTTGTCTTTTGGCCAGCGAACCTGCACTAAAGGTTGTAGATGGAAGACCGCTCTTTTCCGACCAAATGAGTCGATAATCTCAGGAACGGAAAGAGGTTTCGATGGTCTCCCCCGGCCCTGTCAATCCGCCCGCCCCGATGGAAGTGGGGTTACCGGGCGGCGCAAAAGCTACCCGCGTCCTGTGCGCTTACGGTTTTCACCTGCTGGCCGTGCTCCTGGGGATCGCGCTGGCCTTTATGTAGGCATTGGGCAACTTTCCCCCCAACTTTCCAGGATTTCGGCGACCGCAGACCGCAACCCTCCCGGGTTGCCCAAGTCCACCTGGTAAGTCGGTGATCCGAGGTGCCGGTCCTCTGCGGAGCGGATGGCCAATATCCTGGGATTCGGACACAGCTCCCGAGCCTGGTCGATTAAGTTCCTGGCCGTGGATTCCTGCACCGTTTGACTAAAGATCAACAGGTCATATTTTCGCGCCCGCATGGCTTCTCCTGCTTCCCATGAGAGTGCAGTCGCGATGTGCCAATCGCGTAGTAGCTCGGCGCGTGTATGCAAGAGAACCGGGTCATCTCCCACAATCAAAATCCACGCTTTCACGTTCAACCTCCTTTCGGCGTGTTGCCGGGGACCCAAAGGAAAACCAAAATCACAAGAGATTGACGCCCAAATTGCCGCTTGCGTTTGCTCCGGGTCAACAGACTTTTTGCGCCACTGGTGGTTTGTCATCGAGGATAGCCCATTTTTCACTCCCAGTTCGACTAGCTCGTACTACACTCGAAGCACTTTTATGCGATGGACTCCTGGTGGTCTGAGCAGTGACGTTGAAGATCGGCGAGGCCAGTCGGGCGGGGGCCTCGGCGGAGGCGGCCTGGGAATCGTGGGCTTTATCATCCTCCTGGTAATTAGCCTGGTCACCGGCCGCAACTACATTGGCGCTTATTTTTCGGGTGGCGGTGGGACCCACGTGCAGCAGAGCACGCCGCGGCCTGCTTCGCCTCAGGAAGACCGCTCCGCACAGCTGGCTTCCTTTGTGCTGGGTGATGCCCAGGACACGTGGACGCAGATACTGGCGCGGGAGAATATCCGCTATCCGCGAGCGAAACTGGTGCTATTTCGCGACTACACGCAGTCGGGCTGCGGCGCGGCGCAATCGGCAACCGGCCCGTTCTACTGTCCGGCCGACCAGAAGGTGTATCTCGACCTCGGTTTTTGGGATGAGCTGAAGAGGTTCGGTGGGTCGGGGGAGTTTGCCCAGGCATACGTCATCGCCCATGAAATTGGGCACCACGTGCAAAATGTGCTGGGCATCGAACGCAAGGTGCGCGGGATGCAGCAGCAGAATCCCGGGGCTCGCAACCAGCTATCGGTAGCCATGGAGTTGCAGGCGGATTGCTTTGCCGGCGTTTGGGCCCACTCGACGACTGACCGGCAAGTCACCGATCAGGCAGATATCAAGGCAGGCCTGCAAGCCGCGGCCGCGGTCGGAGATGACCGTTTGCAGAAGATGTCCCGGGGCTACGTGACCCCGGACTCGTTTACGCACGGGTCTTCGGAACAGCGGATGTCATGGTTCAACCGCGGCTTTTCCACCGGCCAGGTGGGAGCGTGTAACACCTTTGCCGGTGGACGGAGCTAGCAAACCCTTCCTCAGAGCCGGGCGGCGACCGCCTTGGTTTCGGTGTAATGCTCCATGACTTCCTTGCCCATTTCGCGGCCCCAGCCGGATTGTTTGTAGCCGCCGAACGGCCACGCAGGGTCGCCGTAGTTATGGGCGTTAATGCATATCGTGCCCGCCCTGATTTTGCGCGCCATCATGTGGGCGGCTTTCAGGTTCTGCGTCCAGACGCTTGCCTGCAGGCCATATTCGGTGTCATTGGCGAATTTGGCGACCGCGTCCAGATCGGCATCGTCAAAGGACTGGATGCATACCACCGGCCCGAAGATCTCTTCGCGCACCACCTTCATGTTGCGATCGGTGCGGGCGAGAATGGTCGGTTCGACAAAGTAGCCCTGCTGGCCCTTGACTTTGCCGCCGGTAACCACCTCGGCGCCTTCCTGCTTTCCCGCCGCGAGAAAGCCGGTTACGCGGTCGTGTTGCTCCTTCGAGACCAGTGGCCCGAGGTTGACCGAGGGATCGAGACCATGCCCCATCTTCAGCTTGCCTGCCTCTTTGGTAACGCCTTCGACCATCTTGTCGAAGATCGATTTATGGGCGAACAGCCAGAGCCTGCGGTGCAGCATTGGCCCTGGTTATAGAAGATGGCGCTGGCTGTTCCGGCGATGGCTAGTTCGAGGTCGGCGTCGGGAAAGACAATGGCCGGGGATTTGCCGCCCAGTTCCAGCGAGACTCGCTTTAAGTTGCCGGCCGCTGCCTTGACGATGAGCTTGCCAACTTCGGTTGAGCCGGTGAAGGCGACCTTGTCCACATCCGGGTGTTCTGCCAGGGCTGCGCCGGCGGTTTCGCCGTATCCGGTAACGATGTTCACCACGCCGTCGGGGAAACCGGCCTCGGTGATGAGTTCGCCCATACGAATCGCCGAAAGAGGGGTCTGCTCCGCGGGCTTGAGCACGATGGTGCATCCCGCCGCCAACGCCGGCGCCAGCTTCCAGGCTGCCATCATCAACGGAAAGTTCCAGGGGATGATCTGGCCGACTACCCCGACAGGTTCGCGAATGGTGTAGACGTGCCAGTTGCCCGGAGTCGATACCTGGATCTGCTCCCCATTCAAGCGCGTCGCCCAACCCGCGATATAGCGGAACATTTCGATCGAGCCGCCGACATCGTCGCGACGGGCGTTGGTGACCGGCTTGCCGTTGTCGAGCGCTTCCAGTTCGGCAAATTCATCGGCATGGCGTTCGAGCAGGTCGCCCAGGGACCACACGAGACGCTGCCGTGCGGCGGGCGAGATGCGGGACCACGGCCCGGTCTCGAAGGCCCGGCGTGCGGCCGCGACTGCAAGATCGATATCCGCCTTATCCCCGGCTGGAACGTGGGAGATGATTTCTTCGGTCGCGGGGTCCTCAACGGCAAAGGTCTTGCCGCTGCGGGCATCAACCCATTTGCCGTCAATCAACATTTGATGCTTCTTGGCCAGGAAAGCGGCCGCGGCTGCACTGAGTTCAGGCCTGCGTATGGCAGACGTTGTCTCCGTCTCGGTGGTGGGCATGCATAGCTCCTTGCGGTGGCAATTCTCTTGGCCCTAATGTTGGACCCGCTCCCCCCGGGGTGTCAATGAGTGGCGATGGAGGTCGCTGCCGAAAATGAGCGAGCTAAAGTTGCGGTCGCCCGTCTGTCGGAATAGAAAGGGACCATGATCTCGGGACCATGATTTCGACAGAGGGATGCAGCTTGGCTTTGTCTTCTATGCAGAGCGCCGGATTGGGAATAGACCTTGTGGCTCTGGTGGAGACCTATTCTGCTCTTCTCTTTCGCGTGGCCCATTCCATCCTGCGAAGTCGAGCTGAAGCTGAAGATGTTGTTCAGGACGTCTTTGTTCGCGTGATGGAGCACCCGCTCTCTTTGCCGGCGGTGCGGGACATGCGCGTCTGGCTCATTCGGATTGCATGGAATCTCGCGATTGATCGGAGGCGGCGGATACGACCAGAGCAGATGGATGAGAGCTTCGCGGAGAGTTTGGTCGCGCGGAGTGTGCCGGCTGACAAAGCCCTGGACGAAGCGCGACGGATGAAGGCTGTTCTCCGCGAAGTGGAGAGATTGCCGAAGGGAGAGCGCCACGTTCTGCTGCTTTCCGCACTCGAGGAGTTGAGCACCGCAGAGATGGCGGAAGTTATGAGAAGAAGTGAGTCTGCTGTTCGAGCGCTGCTGTTCCGGGCAAGAGCGGGGCTCCGCGAACGGCTCGATCGAGGAGGATGGGCGTGAGGAAGAGTTCTGACGAGGCCATTCAGCAGGTGCTTGCGGGTTTGCGAGACTGCGAAGCTTCCGCCGGAATGGAGCGCCGCATTCTGGAGGCCGTACGTGATCGTGCCTCGGCCAGACCGGCGGCGAACTGGAGGGGCTTGAGACCGCTGGCGCATTGGTCTTCAATTTGGCCATTGGCAGGGGGTCTTGTATTAGTCGTGATATTCGTCTCATCGTCGTTCTTCTTGATCCATCGGACTGGCATTCGCCGACCCGTCTGCCGGTGCAAGCCGCTCGCGCAGAGTCAGGGTCTCCGGCGGCCTCGGGAAAAGTCGCGGAAAAAAACGGGAGTAAGACAATCGCGCGAACAAGAGGAAATGCGGCTGCACGGAAAAGGGTACGCACCAACGCGAGTGACTTGGCCATTCTCCGCGACATGCGCGCTCCCAGTCATCCGGCGCCGGAGGCTCCCCTGACCGAGGAAGAGAAGATCCTGTTGCGGATCGCGCATACGGGTAACGCCAAAGAATTCGCGCTCTTGAATCCTGAAATGCAGGCCCGGCAGGATGCGCAGATGGAGGCAGATTTCGAGCGGTTCGTCGCGCAAAGCAGCAAACCAGGATCAAGAGTGAAATCGATATGATACCACAGAAAGGACGGACGAAAAAGACGGACGAAGGAGACGGAAGATGAGAATGGCAAGCTAAATCCTGGGTATGGCACTGCTCCTTACATGCGGCAACGAAGCGATATGGGCCCAAGCGCCGAGTGCAGCTGAGAAAATCCACTGCGGATAGCCTTAACGCAGCGCCGAAGGGTTACCGCGTGAACTACACGATCACAGAGACGGACGGCGGCAGGCGATCGGAACGCAGCACTTCGCCTTTACTGTTAACCCGAATTCCGCAAATACTGGGAGATCAAGCTCGGTAGCAGAGTCCCTGTCCTGACGCGAGCCTACCCCCAAGAGTCCTCCTCCACAGGACAAGTGGATGTGACGTACCTCGACGTGGGGCTGAGCATCAGCGCACGCCTGAAAGACTACTCAAATGGAGAACAAATTTGGACAAAAGTGGTTCAGTCGAGCTTGGCGGAGGAGCCATCGACCGTGGGGAAGAACGATCCGGGAGCACGGAGGACTACCCTCAGTACTACGGCGCTTCTAAATCCTGGCAAGCCGGTCATGCTGGGGGCTCTTGATATACCGGGAAGCACGCGACACCTGGAAGTCGAAGTGGTCCTCGAGGCTTTGGAGGCCAACGCGAGATGACTTGCAGATCCGGCCAGCATCTGTGGAGTTTGTGAGAGCAGTTCCCGTCGTCTCCGCGGTTCGTGGCGACAACGTCGCCCGTCCAAATACATGCGCACTAAGCGCACTAAGCGCATTAAGTTACTTATGGTTACGACTGGCCGCGTGGGCCTGGTTGTAAATCGCGGAATTAGCCGGCCATACATGATTCGGCACTAATACGGTTTCGAATATCTGTCGATGGGGTTAACCAACTTTTATTGGACTCATTGGTCACACGTCGATTGGTGACTATAAGTGGTTGTTCTCTCAAGATTGGTTGCGTCTTAGTCCATGGGATCTGGATCTAATTATATGGGGAACCCTCAGCGTTTTCTTGCTTCGTCGCTTGGCGCGCGGCTATCCATTGCGCCCACACAGCTCATCGTCCCCACCTGT
>CAWCKO010000057.1:0-159033 GCA_963796145.1 uncultured Acidobacteriaceae bacterium
CCGAGGGATCTGCAGTTCCGCGGACCTCTCCTGGAAATGTTTTCGACACAGCGAAGATACGGCGAACCCCTCCCCCCAAAAACCTCCTCTCAGTTGAACGAACATTTACTTGCATAAGTAATTCGCCGGTGTCTAGAATGGCGGCGCATTCTAGAGACTATTTGCTCTTAGATAAATCCCCTACGCAAACGAAAGTATGCGGGGGAAGACAGTCATGATTCGTCGAATTGTAGTTATTTGCTCGCTGCTGCTTGGTTGTTCGTTCGCTGTGACCCTTACAGGTTGCGGTTACAGTAGCTCTGTACCTGGCTATGTAGCGAACGTTTCACCAACGGGTAACATTCAGCACATAGTGGTGATCTTTCAGGAAAATGTCTCCTTCGATCACTACTTTGGCACTTATCCGAATGCGCTCAACCTGCCCGGCGAGACTCCGTTCACTGCGCTTCCCGGACCCCGGCTGTCGACGGCCTGTCACAAGATTTACTGCTGCATAACCCCAACGCCACAAATCGCCGTAATGGCGCTGGGGCAACCAACCCGTTCCGCTTAGCGCCCGTTAACGCCGCAACCGCTGATCAGGATCACAGCTACAACCAGGAACAATTGGCCTTCGATGGCGGCGCCATGGACTTGTTCCCACGCTCCGTGGGGGCTGCAGACGGCCCTGACCTCGGTCACGGTATCGCTGCCACCACCGGCCTGACGATGGCCTACTACGACGGCAACACAGTGACCGCGCTCTGGAACTATGCCCAGCATTACGCCATGAGCGATCGCTTCTTCGGTACTACGTTCGGCCCGTCGACGCTGGGCGCTATCAATCTCATCTCCGGTCAGACCAACGGGGTGGTCAACGATGGCAACGCGGAAGGCAGCATCGTTTCGGACGGAAACGGCGGATATACGCTCTTCAAAAACGCCGACCCGGTCAATGACATGTGCTCCGCCACGAGCAGCCCCTTGATCCATATGACGGGCAAAAACATTGGCGATTTGTTGAATGCAGCAGGCTTGACCTGGGGTTTCTTCCACGAAGGGTTCGATACCACGGTGACCAACAGCAATGGCACCACAGGTTGCCGCAGAAGCAACAAATCAGACGTCACCCGGCAGACACCATTGGATTATTCACCTGCCGTGAATCCATTCCAGTATTACGCCTCGACCGCGAACCCGCTTCATGTGCGGCCCACCTCGGCCCAGGTGATCGGACACTCACTTGATGCCGGCACCAACCATCAGTACGACATGCACGACTTTTTCGACGCGCTGAAGGCCGGTAACTTTCCCGCGGTCAGCTTCCTCAAGTCCGCGGCTTATCGCGACGGTCACGCCGGCTACTCCGATCCTCTGGATGAGGAGGCTTTCCTGGTGCACGTAATCAACACCATTGAGCAGACGCCAGAGTGGAAAAATACGGTGGTGATCATTGCCTATGATGACTCCGATGGCTGGTACGACCACGTGAACAATGTGGTCAACGGCAGCGATACGGCAAAAGATGGTTTTTCGGGGACTGGGAAATGCGGCGATGCAACGACCGCACTCCCAGGTGTAGATGCCGGAACCTTGCATGCGCAGGGCAGATGCGGTTACGGTCCACGCCTGCCACTCTTAGCGATCTCGCCGTGGGCCAGGGCGAACTACGTTTCCCACACCGTGACCGACCAAAGCTCCATCCTGCGCTTCATTGAAGATACTTTTTTGAACCAGCAACGAATCGGCCAGGGATCCTATGATGAAATCGCCGGCTCTCTGGGCGACATGTTTGACTTCAGTGCTTCAGCGCCCCAGAATGGGGCGGTGATGTTGCTGGATGAGACGACCGGCCAAGTCAAGAGACCCTGAGTGGTGCTGAATCGCCGCGATCTTCTGAAACAGGCGGCGCTCTCTACCCTGGCTTGGCACGCGCGGCTTGGTAATGTCTTCCACAAAAACCCGCGCCATCAACGCGCTCCAGCTCGAGCCCTTCGTAGATCCACTGCCTCTTTTGCAGTCGCTGACCCCGGAAGGCCCGGCTTTCCGCATCACCATGCGTGAGATTCGCGTGAAAATGCACCGCGATCTTGCGCCAACGCTCTTGTGGAGTTACGGACCCGACGCAATGGGTCCGTTGCTTGAAGCCCGCAGTCACAAAGAACTGGCCGTCGAGTGGCGGAATGAGCTGCCGCCGCGGCATTTCCTCCCCATCGACTACACCCTCCATGGCTCCGGCCGCGAGCTGCCGGAGTCTCGTGCCGTGGTCCATCTGCATGGTGGCCGCACGCCGGCAGCTGACGACGGCTACCCGGAGCATTGGTACCCACCCGGTAAGTCACACGTCTGCCACTACCCCAACCGGCAGGACGCAGCCATGCTCTGGTATCACGACCACGCCATGGGCACCAGCCGCCTGAACCTGTACGCCGGCTTGGTGGGGGTGTATCTGCTTCGCGACGCGCATGAAGACAGCCTCAATTTGCCTGCCGGCCCCTATGAGCTGCCGCTCGTGCTTTACGACCGCATCTTCGATCACGACGGCCAGTTGTTCTATCCGGTTTCCCCCGATGCGGAGCATCCATGGGTAGACGAGGTCGTGGGCGATGCCATGCTCGTGAACGGCCGGGTGCAGCCCGTTCATCAGGTCGAGCCGCGCCGCTACCGGCTGCGCGTGCTGAACGCCGCAAACGCTCGCTTCTTCCGGCTGGGATTGTCCAATGGCGCTCCATTCCTGCAGATCGGGGCGGATCAGGGGCTGCTTCCGGCGCCGGTCAAGCTCGCCACTCTGCTCCTCGCCCCCGGGGAGCGGGCCGATGTGATCGTCGACTTCGCGGCCATGCGAGGAGAGCGCATCCTACTAACCAATGGAGCGTTCCAGATGATGCAGTTTCGTGTCGCCTCCAGCCCTGCACAGGACCAGAGTCATGTTCCCGACGCGCTGTTGCCCGTTGCCCGCCTGCCCGCCTGCCGATGACCGCTGCGCTGCGCACCCGCGAGTTGACGCTGAACGAGTTTAAGGATCCGGCCGGTAACCCGACGGTCATGCTGCTCAACCGGACGCCGTGGCACATGCCCGTAACCGAGACGGCGAAGCTCGGCTCGACGGAGATTTGGTCTCTGGTCAATCTCACCGACGATACCCACCCCATTCATCTCCATCATGTTCGCTTCCAGGTGGTGGATCGCCGGCCCTTCGATCGCGACGTCTACCTCCTGCAAAACGCTACCCTGCGCTATACCGGCATCGCACTCGCGCCCAATCCGAATGAGCGGGGCTGGAAGGATGTGGTGCAATGCCCGCCCAACATGGTCACCCGCATCCACATTTCTTTTGCCGGATATCCCGGCCGATATCTCTGGCATTGTCACGTCCAGGAGCATGAGGCCAACGACATGATGCGCCCCTACGACATAGTGGAATAGCGCGCACTATAATGATGCAGAGCTTGAGATTTGCCACTCTACATAACGTTCTGATAACCGGGCTCCTTCTCCTCTGCGTTGGATGTAGAACGCCTGCGAATGAAAAGCCAATCGGACAGGTTGTCGATATCAAGACTCCGCTGGGGCTGCCTCCGGTGCCGATTCCCGCGGACAACCCTCCAACCGTGGAAACAATTGCCCTGGGCCGCAAGCTCTTCTACGACCCGAGGCTGTCCAAAGACAATAGTTTGTCCTGCGCCTCCTGCCATAATCCAAACATCGGTTTCACCGATGGACGAGCAATCGCGCAAGGTGTCGGCGGAGTGATCGGCATACGCAACGCTCCAACCCTGTTGAATGCGGCCTACTCCCCGCTCCAATTCTGGGATGGCCGCGCTTCCAGTCTCGAGGCGCAGTCAGCGTTTCCGATTGCTAACCCGGTAGAGATGAATCAGCCGCATGACGTTTCTGTTTCCAAGATTCGTAAGGATCCGGCCTATCAAGCCGAGTTTGCGCGGGCCTTCGGGCCCGGGACCGTAACCCTCTCCCTCATTGAGAAGTCGTTGGCGAGCTTCGAACGGACGCTGCTCAGCGGCAACTCGCCGTTTGATCAATATCAATACGGCGGGAACAAGCACGCACTTTCGCCCGCTGCCATCCGAGGCCTGGCGATCTTTAAAGATCCAAACCGGGGCAACTGCGCCGTCTGCCACACCATCGAAGACCGGTACGCACTGTTCACCAATGGGACATTTCACAACATCGGGGCCGGCGTGAATGCAGAAGGGGAGATGAGTGACCTCGGCCGTTTCGACCAAACGAAAATAGAAGCGGAGAAGGGAAAGTTCAAAACCCCGACCCTGCGTAATGTCGCGCTTACTGCTCCGTACATGCATGACGGAAGCCTGAAGACGCTTAAGGACGTGGTAGATTTCTACGCTGGAGGCGGCAACTCCAATCCCTATCTGGACAAAGACATCAAGCCGCTGCACCTGTCCGCTCAGGACCGCGCGGATCTGGTTGCGTTCCTCGAGTCTCTCACCGGCGAGATGCCCGCGAACGCCGGACCACCTGGGAAGGAATAGGTGATGAGACCGACTCACTTTCTCCATCTCTGCTGCGCGGTGGCGCTCCTTGCCGGTTGTTCCGCAAAGAACAAAACTGAACCGCCGCCCATCGCGAAAAGCGAACCTGCGCCGGTGTACTTCAAAGTAGATCCGGAGACCGCCGGCACAGTAACCGGGCAGATCCTTTTCAAAGGGAAAAGGCCTGCACCCAAAGTAATTGATATGAGCGAGGAGCCTGCCTGTGTCGAGGCGCATCACGGAAAGGCTTATGACGAATCGTTGGTTGTAGGCAAGAAGGGCGGCCTGGCCAACGCTTTCGTTTATGTCAAAGCTGGTTTGGAAGGCAAGACCTTTGAAATTCCCGCGGACCCGGTCACCATCGATCAGAATGGCTGCTGGTTCCGTCCCCGGGTGCTGGGCATTCAGACCGGCCAGGTCTTGAAGGTCGTCAACTCAGATCCGGTGACCCACAATATCCATCCCATGGCAGCAGTGAACCGGGAATGGAACCATAGCCAGGGAGCTGACGATCCTCCCCTGGCGCGCAAGTTCCTCAAGCCCGAAATCATGATCCCGGTGAAATGTAACATTCATAGTTGGATGCACGCCTTTATCGGCGTCCTGGATCATCCTTACTTTGCGGTTTCGAACGACGACGGAACCTTTGCGATTAAGAATCTGCCGCCGGGTACCTACACTATCGCAGTCTGGCAGGAAAAGCTTGGGACACAAGAGCAGCAGGTAACCGTTCCCCCGCACGGCAAAACTGAGGCCAACTTCACCTTCAAGGAAAAGTAAACCATGCGCAAACTCGGATTTGTTCTCTTTGCAGTTGGCTCTGCCGCTTCATTGTTAGCGGGCTGCAACGCCTCCAAAGCTCCGGAGCAGCCGGTGCAAACCGCAGCACCCGCGGAAACCTCACAGCCCCGGATCTACGTGGACCAACGAGGTCTCCGGCGATCTGAGCATCATCGATTCCGGAAACTATAACCTGCTCGCCACCATCCCGCTGGGCAAGCGTCCCCGCGGCATCCATCCCAGCCCCGACCACAAGACGATTTATGTTGCGTTGAGCGGCTCGCCCGATTGCCGGACCGGATGTCGATGAGAGCACTCTCCCGCCGCCCGACAAGAGCGCCGATGGCATCGGTGTGTTCGATGTCGCGCAGAACAAACTCCTGCGTGTCATTCGCGGCGGCTCTGATCCGGAAAACTTCGACGTCAGTCCCGACGGCAAGCAAATCTACATCTCCAACGAAGACGAGGAAGCTGTCAGTATTGTGGACATCGCTTCTGGCACGGTAGCCAAAACCCTCAAGGTGGGTGCGCAGCCTGAAGGCGTCAAGGTAACGCCGGATGGGAAGCATGTCTGGGTCACTTCTGAGGAGACCGGGACCATCTCCGTCCTCGATCCCGTTGCGGGCAAGATCGTAGCCACCTTCAAGGTTGGTCATCGGCCTCGCTCGGTGGCCTTTATGCCCGACGGCGCGCTGGCCTACGTCAACGCGGAAAACGATGGAACGGTGGTCCTGGTGGATGCGAAAAAGAATCGCATGATCAAGGCCATCCCGCTGGGCAAGCCAGGCCTGATCAAGCCAATGGCGGTTTTGCTCTCACCGGATGCCAGCAGGCTCTACGTCAGCACTGGCAGAGGGCACCGTGTGTTCACGATCGACACGGCGACAAATACGGTGCTGGGCTCGGTCGAAGTGGGAGCACGTCCCTGGGGCATAGCGCTCTCGTTGGACGCGAAAACGCTATATTCCGCCAACGGACCCTCCAACGACATTTCGGTAGTCGACCTGGCGACTAACACCGTGACCAAAAAAGTGAAGGTCGGCACCGGCCCCTGGGGCGTGATCGTCTTAGCACGCTGAGTTCGACGACCTAACAAATCCACACGGGTGCCCCACGTTCGCGCAGCGTACGTGGGCCGAAAATGAATTTTTTCGTTTGCTTTCTCTCGAACGTAAAACAAAATCAAAGGAAGGGCTTCGCCCCCCCGCTTCGCCCCACGTTCGCTGGGGCGAACGTGGGGCACCTCCCGTACCTCGGGTCGTGCTGTGAGAGCTAGCTACCCGCTAATTGCCGCAGCACAAACTGCAGGATGCCCCCATTCTCGTAATACAGAATCTCCTGCGGAGTATCGATGCGCACCGTTGCGTTGAACTGCCCCTTGACCCCTTTCGCATCGGTCGTCTTGACCGTCAGCGTGCGGCCCTGGGCAAACTTCTGCTCCAGCATCTGGCGAATTCCCTCCAAATCAAATACCTCTTCGCCCGTAAGCCCGAGCGACTCCGCACTCTGACCATTTTCAAACTGCAGCGGAAGAATCCCCATTCCCACCAGGTTAGACCGGTGAATGCGCTCATAACTCTGCGCAATCACCGCCCGCACGCCCAGCAAGCGCGGACCCTTGGCCGCCCAGTCACGCGAGGAACCGGAGCCGTATTCCTTGCCGGCCAGAATCACCAGCGGGGTACCCCGCTCTGCATACTTCACGGAAGCATCGAAAATGCTCATGCCCTCGCCCTCGGGCAGCAGCCGAGTGACGCCCCCTTCTGTTCCCGGGGCCAGCTTGTTCCGCAGGCGGACATTGGCAAACGTCCCGCGCACCATCACCTCGTGATTGCCGCGCCGCGATCCGTAGGAATTGAAGTCCGTCGGCTTTACCCCATGCTCAACCAGGTATTTACCTGCGGGGCCGTTCAGCTTGATAGACCCGGCAGGAGAGATGTGGTCGGTGGTGACGCTGTCCCCCAGCACAGCCAGCACCCGTGCACCCTTGATATCTCCTACAGCCGCGGGCTTAGCTGGCATGCCGTCAAAATATGGCGCCTTGCGGATGTAGGTCGAATCGCGCTCCCACTGATAGGTATCGCCGGTAGGGAACTTGAGATTCTGCCAGTTCTTATCCCCATCCGTAACAGTTGCATATTCCTTACTAAAGATCTCGGAGTCAATGGCCGAGGCGATGGTGTTGTTTACTTCTTCCTGGCTGGGCCAGATGTCCTTCAAATAGACCGGCACGCCCTGCATATCTTTGCCGATAGGCTCGGTCTCGAAATCGTGGCCAATATTCCCCACCAGCGCATAAGCGACCACCAGCGGTGGCGACATGAGGTAGTTGGCTCGCACCTCGGAATTGATGCGCCCCTCAAAATTTCGATTTCCGCTCAGCACCGACACCGCGACCAGCCCATGTTCGTCAATGGACTTGGAAACATCCGTGGGCAAAGGGCCGGAGTTGCCGATGCAAGTGGTGCAGCCATAGCCCACGACCTGAAAGCGCAGCTTATCGAGAAATTCGAGCAGGCCGGCCTTCTGGTAATAGTCAGTGACCACGCGGGAGCCCGGCGCCAGCGAAGTCTTGACCCAGGGCGGAACCCTCAGTCCCTTTTCTGCCGCCTTTTTCGCCAGCAGCCCGGCGGCAATCATGACCGACGGATTGGAAGTGTTGGTACAACTGGTAATCGCTGCAATCACAATGGATCCGTGATCGAGGTAAGGGTCAACATCCACTCCGAAGCGCTCCTTGACCGTGGTGCAGGGCCCCTTCTCGGGCGTGGATTTGCCACTGCCATTAGGCCACGTATGTCCGCCCTCGCCCTCCCAGCGTACGGTTTGGCGTGGGGTTCGATCTCCGGCGCTGGGTCCCAGCAGGCTAGGCAACTGCTGCTGAAAGCTGGTCCCGGTTTGCGAAAGCGGCACCCGGTCCTGGGGCCGGCGCGGCCCGGCCACGCTGGGCTCAACGGTTGAAAGATCGAGCTGGATGGTCTGCGTATATACCGCCTCGGCCGAATCGGGAGTATGGAACCATCCCTGTTCCTTGGCATAAGCTTCCACCAGCTTGATCTGCTCCGCGCTGCGCCCCGTCAACTGCAGATAACGCAGCGTCTCCGCGTCGATGGGGAAGATGCCGCAGGTGGCGCCATACTCCGGCGCCATGTTGCCGATCGTGGCCCGGTCCGCGAGGCTCAATTCGCTCACCCCGGATCCGTAAAACTCGACAAACTTGCCCACTACGCCCAGCTTGCGCAGCATCTCGGTCACCGTCAGCACCAGGTCGGTGGCAGTTGCGCCCTCGCGCAGCCTGCCGGTCAACTTGAATCCAACCACCTGCGGTACCAGCATCGAAACCGGCTGGCCCAGCATAGCGGCCTCGGCTTCGATCCCGCCGACGCCCCAACCCAGCACTCCTAGCCCGTTAATCATGGTGGTATGAGAGTCGGTGCCCACCAGCGTGTCTGGATACGCCCGGACCACTCCACCTTTGGCCTCAGTAGTAAAGACCACCCGTGCCAGGTATTCCAGGTTCACCTGGTGGCAGATTCCCATTCCGGGTGGCACGGTGGAGAAATTGCGGAACGCGGTCTGGCCCCATTTCAGAAAGGCGTAGCGTTCCCGATTTCGCTGGAACTCGAGCGCCGCGTTGATGGAATACGCATTGGAAGTACCGAATTCATCCACCTGCACCGAGTGGTCAATGACCAGCTCCGCCGGCTGCAACGGATTGATCTTCTCCGGATCCCCGCCAAGCTCCTTCATGGCATCGCGCATGGCCGCCAGATCGACAACGGCGGGTACCCCGGTAAAATCCTGCATCAGTACCCGCGCCGGCATAAACGCGATCTCCCGCGCCGGTTCGGCGTTGGCCTGCCACTTGGCTAAAAACTCGATGTCGTCTGCGGTCACGCTCTTGCCGTCTTCCTGCCGCAGCAGGTTTTCCAGCAATACGCGGAGGCTGTAAGGAAGACGGCGCAGCTCGAGGCCTTTGGCCTCAAGCGCACTAAGACGGAAAATTTCGTAGCTCTTGTTCCCAACCTTCAGGGTGGATTGGCTGCCGAAGCTGTTCATGGATATTTCCTCTCTGATATCGCGCAAGTTTGCGCAGGCGCGCGAGCCTGATCAAATGCTGGTTGCCAGGGTTGGCTGACGATAAGTTAGGAGGATTGGCTCCGTCCACGGTCAGGCTTGCCGTGACGGAAACGCTTGTGCAGGAAGTCGCGAAGTCTGCTTCGGGCGTTCATAGTCCGCTAATTAGTTTAAACCTTTTTAGGAGACGACGCTTAATCCCAACAGGACCACGTTGAGAGCCAGGATCAGCCCGACCGTCAGCCAGCCAAGAGAGCTGGTGACCAGGCCATTGGTAAACGCGCCCATCAATTTACGGCGGCTGCAGAGGATGAGCAGCGGGACCAGGGCAAAAGGCAAAGTAAAGCTGAGCACTACCTGGGACAGGACCAGGATGCGGAGCGGATCCAGGCCCAGGCCGATGACAATCATCGCCGGGAGCAAGGTCAGCAGCCGCCGCAGGAAAATGCTGAAGCGCACCTTCAGGAATCCCTCGAGAATCATCTGCCCGGCGAGCGTCCCCACGGTCGAGGAGGAAAGGCCGGAGCACAAAAGCGCAATTGCGAAGATGGTAGCGGAAGCAGGACCCAGTAACGGACCCAGCGTCCGGTGAGCCTCCTCAATCGACATATCGCTGCGTCCGGTGCCGGCAAAGGCCGCCGCAGCCACAATCACCATGGCGGAGTTCACCAGCCACGCGCCGTTCATGGCCGCAAACACATCCAGCGCCTCCAGTCGAAGGTGGCGCAGCCGTGACAGGTAGCGGTCGTCGGACGATTGCACATGCCGTTCTTCCACCGCCAGCCGCGGCTGCACCAGGCCGGAATGCAGGTAGACCACATGCGGCATGACCGTGGCCCCGAGCATGCTGACCGCCGCGTAGATGCTCCGCCGATCCAGCCAGGGTACCGCGGTATGGTAGGCAATCTGCCGCCAGTCGGGGTGGACCAGGAAGATCTCCACCAGGTAACAGAGCCCAATCACCAAAACAAATACCATGATGCCAATCTCAAGCGTTCTGAAACCCCGCAGCTCGAGTGCCAGGATGGCAAAGACGCAGACGGCGGAGACGATCGCCGCGATAAACATCACTGTGGTCCGGGCTAGCCCCAGGTGGAGAAAGTAGCCCCCGAAAAGCAGGTAGAAGCCGAGCGCGGCGCCAAGAAACTCAGCCAGGTCGGTGGCCAGCGCCGACAATTCGGCAGCCACCCATAGGAGGATGGCCGTAGGGCGCGAGAAATGTTCCCGGCAGTTCTGCGGCAGCGTGGCTCCGGTCGCGATCCCCAGCTTGGCGGAGAGGTATTGGATGAGGATGGCCATGAGGTTCGACCACAGCAGCACCCAGAGCAGCTTGTAGCCGAACCCCGTCCCGGCGATTAAATTCGTTCCGAAATTGCCCGGGTCGATATAGGCGATGCTGGCTACGAACGCCGGGCCAAACCACGATAGAACCTGGCGGGTCTTCAGATTGGAAAGCAGCGCAGCCGGCTGCGAGGATGAGACTGGAAGCGAGGGTGGAGAAGCGGGAGCCATGGCGCGATCCTCGGTTTCAGTTGGCTGCGTTTTCAGTATAGCCTGCATTTCCGTTTTTTGTTAACTATAGTTAACAACTCTTCGCAGTTCCGTGCATCCGCTGTTGTAGTCTTGCCAGGAACTTCCTGAATGGAGACGGCGTCCTTTGGTCCACACAGCTGGCCGCAGCTGCGGTAGTCTTGCCAAGGGCGGTAAGCGAATGAAAGTACTGGTAATTGGTGGGGGAGGCCGGGAACACGCGTTGGTGTGGTCCATCAGCCGGTCCCATCGCGTTTCCGAAGTGGTTTGCGCGCCGGGCAATGCGGGCATAGCCCAATTGGCGCGTTGCGTTCCCGCCAGCCTGAAGGACGTCGATGACCTGTTACGGGTCACCGCCGCCGAAAGCCCCGACCTGGTGGTGGTTGGCCCCGAGCTCCCCTTGTCCCTCGGGCTGGTGGACGAGCTGCAGCGGCGCAGCATCCCGGTCTTTGGCCCTACGCGGAAAGCAGCGCTGCTGGAAAGCAGCAAAGCCTTTGCCAAGCGCTTTATGCAGCGGCATCAGATCCCGACCGCCGCCTATGCCGTCGCCACCAGCGAGCACCAAGCCATGCAGTCGATCGACCTCTTCCATCTCCCCGTCGTGATCAAGGCCGATGGTCTGGCTTCGGGCAAGGGTGTCATCATGTGCGAGACGACGGCGGGAAGCAACCGAGGCAATCTCCGGCATGCTGGGCGGAAAGCTGCTGGGGTCGGTCCAGTCTTCCATCGTGATTGAGGAGTTTCTCACCGGGGAAGAGATCTCCTTCCTGACTCTGACCGATGGAAAGCATGTGCTGCCGTTGGCGCCGGCGCAGGATCACAAGCGGATAGGCGAGGGAGACAAGGGCCCCAACACCGGAGGCATGGGTGCCTACTCAACCGACGGCATGGTGGATGTCCAGATGCGCGACTGGATCCTCCACCACATTGCTCAACCCGCGGTGAGCGGCATGGCCGCGGAAGACGATCCCTTCGTAGGTGTCCTGTACATCGGGTTGATGATGACCGCGCGTGGCCCGCTGGTGTTGGAGTTCAATGCGCGTTTTGGCGATCCGGAGACGCAGGCCATTCTCGCCCGGCTGGATAGTGACCTCGTTGCGGTTCTGGAGGCTTGTGTGGAGGGCCGTCTCAGCGAGACTGAGCTGCAGTGGAAACCCGGAGCCTCTGCGTGTGTGATCGCGGCCTCGGCTGGCTATCCCGGCAGCTACGTCACCGGACGCAGCATAACTGGCCTGGAAGAAGCGGCTCGCGTGCCGGGTGTGGAGATATTTCATTCCGGCACCGGCCTGGTAGACGGGCATTACGTCACCGAGGGTGGAAGGGTGCTCGGCGTGACCGCGGCGGCCGCCACCCTGGCCCAATCCCTATCCTTGGTCTACGAGGCCCTGGGCCGAATCGAATTTGAGGGCATGTACTACCGGCGGGACATCGGGCGGCGGTCGCTAAAGAGCGCCTAGTTCCACCTCGCGGGGACTTGTAGCGCTTATAGCGCTTTCAGCGCACATTTTTCCCCCGCGAATCGTCAGAACCCCGCGGACACTCTAACCATAACGGGAGGAGTTACAGGTGGTAAATGCAGCAGATGCGGTTGTGACGGAGGTGGATCCGGTATGCGGCATGAAGGTGCTGCCGGAAAAGGCCACGGCGTCGGTTGAGCACGCAGGCCGCACCTGGTACTTCTGCTCCCGGAGCTGCAAGACAAAATTCGAGGCTGAACCACACCAATACGACGGCTCGCACGCCGATCCCCTGGTATTCATTGGCTCCGCCCCCACCTCATCGGTATCTCCCGCCACATCAGGGAAATACACCTGCCCCATGCATCCCGAGGTGCTGTCCGCAAAGCCAGGCGCTTGCCCGAAATGCGGAATGGCGCTTGAGCCAACCCAGCCCCCTTCCCCATCCGAGCACACCGAATACACCTGCCCCATGCATCCGCAGATCGTGCGCGACCAGCCAGGTGCTTGTCCGATTTGTGGCATGGCGCTGGAGCCGCGTACCGTCACCGCCAGCGCGGCCAATCCCGAACTGGTCAGCATGACCCGGCGCCTATGGGTCGGAGCCGTGCTGACTCTTCCTCTGCTGGCCATCATGATCTCCGACGTGTTACCAGCCCATCCGCTGCAGGGCCTTCTCCAGGGCGGACTGTTGGGGTGGATTGAGCTTGCCTTGGCAACCCCAGTGGTGCTGTGGGGTGGATGGCCGTTCTTCGAGCGTGGCTGGGCTTCGATTGTGCACCGCAGCCTGAATATGTTCACGCTCATTGCGATGGGCACCGGCGCTGCCTATCTTTACAGCCTGGCTGCGGTCGTCGCCCCCGGCCTTTTTCCCGCTACGTTCCGCGATGCCTCCGGAAACCTCGGCCTCTATTTTGAAGCAGCTGCCGTCATCACGGTTCTGGTTCTGCTGGGCCAGGTGCTGGAGTTGAGGGCCCGTAGCCAGACCAGCGGCGCGATCCAGGCGCTACTCGGCCTGGCTCCCAGGACGGCGCGCCGCATTTCCTCCGACGGCGCCGAGGTCGATGTCGTTCTCAGCGAGGTCGCGGTCGGCGATCTTTTGCGCATTCGTCCCGGAGAGAAAGTACCCGTCGACGGCCTGGTGACGGAGGGGCGTAGCTCGGTCGACGAATCGATGGTCACCGGCGAGCCCATCCCGGTAGAAAAAACCGCCGGGGACAAGGTGGTGGGTGGCACCATCAACGGAACGGGCAGCCTGGTGATGAAGGCCGAGCGCGTTGGGGCAGCCACGCTGCTGGCACAGATCGTAAAAATGGTGAGCGAGGCACAACGGACACGCGCCCCCATTCAACGCCTTGCCGACCGGGTGGCTTCGTACTTTGTCCCCGCAGTCTTGACTGCGGCCGTTATCACCTTTGCGGTCTGGGCAGTCTTTGGGCCACAACCTCGTTATGCCCATGCCTTGGTGAACGCCGTGGCCGTTCTCATCATCGCCTGTCCCTGTGCCCTCGGCCTGGCGACGCCAATGTCCATCATGGTAGGCACGGGCCGCGGGGCTGGCGAAGGCATCCTGGTCCGCAACGCGGAAGCTTTGGAAACGATGGAAAAAGTAAATACGCTGATTGTGGACAAGACGGGAACCCTAACCGAAGGCAAGCCGAAACTCACCACTGTCCTTGCCGCCGAGGGCATCGACCAGGCCCAGCTTCTGCAGTCGATTGCCAGCCTGGAAAAGGAGAGCGAACATCCCTTGGCCGCGGCCATCCTTGCTGCAGCGAAAGAGAAGAAGCTTGAGTTGTTGCCGGTGACAAACTTTGAGTCGCTCACCGGGAAAGGTGTATCGGGAATCATTCAGGGCAGGAAGGTGGCGGCCGGCAATGCCTCCCTGATGCATGACCTTGGAGTCTCATCGCAATCGATTGGCCAGCAAGCCGAAGCCTTGCGCCAGGCTGGGCAGACGGTGATGTTCGTCGCCTGGGATGGCCGTTTCGCTGGCGTGGCTGGGGTCGCCGATCCCATCCGGGAATCTACCCCTCAGGCTATCGAGGAGCTTAAGCGCGAAGGCATCAAGGTGGTGATGGTCACCGGCGATAACCGCACCACGGCCGCGGCCCTGGCTCAGAAGTTGGGGATCGAGTTCGAGGCCGAGGTGCTGCCCGCGCAAAAAGCCGAAGCAGTCAAGAAACTGCAATCGCAGGGCGCGATCGTGGCCATGGCCGGCGATGGGGTCAACGATGCGCCCGCGCTGGCCCAGGCGGACGTCGGCATCGCGATGGGCACGGGAACAGACGTGGCCATGGAGTCTGGTGGGATCGTTCTGGTGAAGGGAGACTTGCGCGGCATTCTTAAGGCGCGTCGATTGAGCCAGCGAACCATGCGCAACATCCGTCAGAATCTTTTCTTCGCCTTTGTCTACAACGCTTTGGGTGTGCCGCTTGCGGCAGGCGTGCTCTACCCGGTATTCGGATTGCTGCTCAATCCCATGATCGCCGCCGCGGCCATGAGCTTCAGCTCCGTCTCCGTCATCGCCAATGCATTGCGTCTGCGCACCGCCCCGCTCACTCGCGGTGCCCTGAACCGGACCGAACTGAGACTGGACGGATGCCCCTCGCAACAGCGTACGTGGGACGAAATAGACGGCATGCCCCAGTCTTTTCGAACGCTACTGCTCCTTCATGTCCATTTGCACCCGCCGAAAGGCGTAGTCGCTTACGTGGACTGTGCCCTGAAAGGGCCGATTGATATCGGCGATCGCGACTAGAACCAGAGAAATCAGCAAGGCAAACGCACCCACCTGGATCACGTGCAATGGGCCATTGGAAGCGCCGAACATGCAGGTGGATGCAATCGTTACCATCCCCCCAATGAGCAGGACAAACCACAGTACGCCTGGGAGTCGTGATGCGCTCTCCACCAGGCGGACGCGACGATAACCAGCCAGCGCGCTCAGCTCGTACAAAGCATGGTCCTCCGCGGTGATCTCCGTAGGCGATGCTCCTTTTGAGGCCATGAGAGCCGCCCACATCTGCCGGGTGATCTCGCGGGTTTCCGTGGGCATGATGTTGACGGCCATCTCCCCCCATTCATGCTCGACGACTGCATCCCCATAGGCCCGCGTCAATGCCTTGAGCCTTTCGCCTTGTTGCGGAGGCAAGCCGTCTGCCAGCCGATACAGATTCACCACCGAATTGGCCTCCGCATCTGAATTCAGTTCGGCCGCTCCAAATTCAGTCCAAACGGTATAGAGCATAAAGCCGATGATGACTGCATATGTCGTTCCCAGAACGGAGAGCTGCCAGCCGATCAGATCGTTGTGTGCCCGTCGCTGCTCTGACGGCCAGTAATAGTTCACCGCCGCCATAAAGAAAAGCGAGCATGTCACGGAGATAATGACGATAAAAACATTTTGCGACGTATCCAGCATTGCCCTCTGCCTGGAGGAATTTTCTCCACAAGTGTATCGTTACAATGACACGGCGCGCCTTTACACGGAAAACGAGTCCATTTTTCGTAACAGCATGCTGGTCTTCTTCTATCGCACGCTCTCGCCTCAGTATCCGCGGCGCTGAAAGGCGGAGCACAGTTGCTGTTTCAAACCGGAGACAAACGCGCCGCTCCGCTGCTCAGAAAATCATTAAAATCAATTGCGTCACAGGGTCGTGGTCCATGACGGGGCTACGCCCACCGAAGTCCTCAATAAACTCTCAGCGCATCAGGACGCGTTTGCCCACGAATAGAGCGACCTATGGATTATCGGATTAAGGGAAAGTACGCGTTTATCAATGCCGGCGCGCATGGAATAGGCGAAGCCACCGCTGACCTGCTCACCCAGGAAGGCGCAAACGTCATTGTGGCTGATCGGGACGGACCCACGCTGGAGCAAAAGGCAAATCGGTGGGCCGGCGTGGTGGCTGCAGATCTGGCCACTGCGGACGGCGTGGAGAATGCAACCTCCTATGTCCTCGCCACCTTTGGCAGAGCACCCGATATCCTGGTCAACAATCTCGGTGTGGGGAACTCCGCATCCTTCGAAGAGCTGTCGGATGAGCGCTGGGCGCAAAGCTTCGAGATTAACCTGATGGGGTGTATTCGAACCTGCCGCACGCTGCTTCCCAAGATGGCCGAGCTGGGCGGCGCCTCGGTGGTCAACACTGCCTCCGACTTGGCTAAGCAGCCGGAGCCCACCATGATGGACTACGGAACTTGTAAGGCAGGGTTACTCTATTTCACCAAAGCTCTGGCGGTGCAATACGCCCCCCGCGTGCGCGTGAACGCAGTTTTGCCCGGCCCGATCTGGACCCAAATGTGGACCCGTCCGGGCGGAATTGTCGATCAACTGGTTGAAAGTTATGGCCTTGACAGGGACGCCGCCCTCAAGCGCTTTCTTGAAGACCGGTACATGCCTCTCGGTATCGGCCAACCCGAGGATGTTGCGCAAGCCATTGCCTTTCTCGCCTCGCCGCTGGCCAAGTACATAACCGGCGCCACGCTGGACATCGGCGGTACCCTGCGCGGCCTGATCTAAGTGCCTTGTGGGCTGGGTCAGAGTTGAGGTTAAAGACATGCGAGTCGCGATCATAGGTGGTACCGGACATATCGGCAGTTTTCTGACTCCCCGGCTTTATGATGCGGGACACTCTGTCGTCTGCATCAGCCGCGGCTTGAAGGAGCCTTACCAGCGGCACCCGGCGTGGCAGGCCATAGAACGTGCGGAGATCGATCGTGCGGCAGAAGAGGCGGCCGGGAACTTTGGTGAGCGCATTGCGAAGCTGGATGCGGAAGTCATCATTGATCTCACTTGTTACCGGCTCGAGAGTGCGCAACAACTCGTAGAGGCCTTGCGCGGACGGGTCGGGCAGCTTCTCCATTGCGGAACCATCTGGGTGCATGGACCGAGCGTAGAGGTACCCACCACAGAAGCGGCGCCACGAACGGCGTTCGGCGACTATGGCACCCGCAAGGCTGCGATCGAGGCCTATCTCCTCAGCGTGTCTGATCTCCCGGTGACCATCCTGCACCCTGGGCACCTTGTAGGGCCGGGCTGGGCCCCCATCAATCCCGCCGGCAACTTCAACCCGCAGGTCTTCTCCATGCCTGCTGCAGGGCAGGCCGATCCAGCTGCCAAACATTGGGATGGAAACGGTACATCACGTCCACGCGGACGATGTGGCGCAATGCTTTGTCAGAGCGATGGAGCGGCGAAGCGCTGCGCTTGGCGAGAGCTTCCACGTAGTATCGCCCGCGGCGCTGACGCTGCGAGGATATGCCGAACGTGTCGGCGCGTGGTTCGGGCAGCCGGCCCAGCTGGAGTTCCTGCCCTGGGAAGAGTGGCGGCAGAAAGTCACCGAGAGGGATGCAGCGGTGACCTGGGATCACATTGCCCACTCGCCGAACTGCAGCATTGCCAAAGCACGCACTCGACTAGGCTACGACCCGCGCTACAGCTCGCTCGAAGCGGTGCACGAGTCACTCAGATGGCTCATCGATCACGGAGCGGTCAAACAGTCGTCATAGCTTCCGGTTAAGACTTGCGGGGATCGTTCCAATGCACCATGGCCAGCCCTGGCGCTGGCGCCCGGAAATAGGGAATCCGTTTACCCTTCAGCGAGCCGATATAGATCGTCTGCAGATCGGGACCGCCAAAGGTCACACTCGCCATCCATGGGGCGATGCCCTGGCCAGTAGCGAACAGGACCTGCTCATCCACCTTGTTCTCGAAGAACGCCTTCTCCAGAGCCTCAACCTTCTTCGCGTCACCCTCGTCCAGCAGCAGGCGAAAATCTCCCTCAGGCGTCAGCACAAACAGTTTGTCGGAGTACACCAGCGTGCCCCACAGATTTCCCAGGCTGTCGAAAGCGATGCCGTCGGGCCATGCACCCTTACCCAGGCTCGATGGTCCGAAGACCTCGCGGTCGCTCAAGCTCCCATCTTTGCCCACGCGCAACCTGCTGACGCAACCGCCGGTAGTCTCGACCACATACATAAATTCCTCCCGTGCATCCATGCGGATCTCGTTGGTGAAGTGAAAACCGTCAGCAACGATACGGAATTTGCCGTCGATGTACCTGGCGATGTAGCCATCAGGCAGATCTGTGCGCAGAGCGTGCATCCAGTTCTTGATGCGCGTCGAGACCGTGATCCATATTCGATCCTGCGAGTCGCGTAAAACAAAATTCACTTTACCGATAGGCTCGCCATCGATGCTGTCGGCAAGCACTCTGGTCGCACCGTCCCGGGTCATGAACTCCAGGCAGTCGGTGCCAAAGTTGGAGACCAAGATATCCCCGTTGCGGGCAAACGCCAAGCCGTTGGGCAGCGTGCCCTCCAGATACCGGCTTGCTTCGCTGGTCACGCCTTGAAAATGACCAGACCGCTGCTGGGTAATGATCTGCTGTTTTCCATCAGGCGAGATTCTGACCACACCGCCGCGCGCGTCGGCAGACCAGAGGGTGCCGTCCGGTTCCGCCAAAATACATTCCGGGCGCTGCAGGTCGCTGCCAATGTATTGAATCGCCGGCTTCTCAAGAGAAAAATGGAGAACCGGGTTGTCCGTCATGCGAATTCGGCGACTGGCTTCTCCGACTCCGCATCGGAATTATTGTCTGCGTTGCTGAGCAGAAGACCGATTGCCTGCGCCACCTTGCATACCTGCTGCGCAGAGACGCGAAAGCGCTCCTTGGAAAAACGGGCCAGGGGCGCGGAAACACCGATCGATCCAACAATCACATCGTTATCGACGCGAATCGGGGCCGCGACGCAGCGCAGATCTTCCGCGTATTCCGCTTCGTCGGTCGCGAAGCCTCTCTTCTTGATCAGGGCGCAATCCTTGCTCAGCTCCTGAATCGAAGTCATGGTGTTCTTGGTATATCTCCGCAGCTGTCCTGAACCGAAGAGAGCCCGCAACTCCCGTTCATCCACATCCGCCAACAAGGCTTTGCCATGCGCAGTGCAGTAGAGTGGCACCAGTTCGCCCACTTGCCCCGCCACCGCGATGACGTTGCTGGCCGCCGCGTGGTCGATAAAGAGAGCATATTTGCCTTCGCGAATGGCAAGGTGAGCGGTTTCGTTGATCTGCGCGGCGAGCAGCTTCAGCTGCTTATTGGCCACCCGGATCAACATGTTGCCCCAGTCGTAGCGGTGGGAGAGACGCCACATGGAAGAGCCGAGGATGTAGTCCTTCCGCCCCGCCGGGCAGGCAAGAAACCCCCGTCGCCGGAGGGTGTTCGCCAGCCGGAACGCGCTGCTGCGATCGATCCCCAGCAACTCGGTTAGTTCTCCCAGGGAGACAGGTTGCTTGGAAAGTGCGACCGCTTGCAGGATGGTAAGGCCGCGATCAAGACTTTGTATGAAGGGGATCTGGCGAACTTTTTCCTCGGGCATAAAGACAGAGTCCGGTTCTAGGCTCGAAACGTTATTCCCAGCGATTCAAGATAAACCTTGCTGGTTTTAACCAATTCCACTGGGGCAGTGGGTGACGGGTTTTTGGGGTCGTTGTCGAGTTCACCCATAACCATACCATGAATTTTTCGCCCCGCCATAATGTCCAGAATGGCAGGAATGTTCACCTTCCCCTGCCCCAAAGGACAGTAGCCGAGAAGGTGAGGGTCCACGCCGTTGTAGTCCTTCAAATGCATATGCTGGACCAGGGGCAGATAGTCCTTTACCACTTGAACCGCATCGGAGCCACCCTTGGTGAGCTGGCCGATATCCGGCCCGAACTTGACGTACTTCGTGTCAACGGCGTCCAGCACCGCGTAGGTCTCATCGCGCGATTCGACGCAGGTCCCGGTATGCTGATGCAGAACCACCGTCAGTCCCTGGTCGGTGACCACCTTGGCGGCTTCGTTCAATGTGCTGACGATATTCGCTTTGCTGGCGGCGAAGTCATACTCAGCGCGTTTGACCTGGTTAGGGCCGAGGACAAAAATGCGTCCGTTGTATTTTTTGATCAGTGCCGCCCAGGCGAGGGCCTTGTCCAGCTCATCTTTCCGCTTGGTGGAGTCGGTCAGGTTCAAGGTGCAGTAACCGGAGATGAGCGGTAAGTGATGCTGCTCGAGAGTCGACTCCAGGCCTCCTTGCGACTCCCATTTGGTGAGGACGTCGCCAAAGGTTTCGAAGCCGTAAAAACCCAGATTTCCGGTGTCGGTGATGGCCTGGACGACGTCGTTCGGCCACGTAATGCCGGTATGGCCTATCTCAATATCCCTTTTCTTTTTTGCGGCCACGGGCAACGCCGCGGTAGCCGCGCCCAGGGCAGCCAACTTGATCAAGCCACGACGACTTATCATTCGTTTCGCCAAGCGAATGGAACCCGATAAAGAGAGTACTGTCGCAGATCGCAATTGTCCAGAGGTAATGCATAATACGCACAAGTCCAAGCTTTGCCCTCTCCCGGGCGAAGCTTGGCATGGTTTATCATTTTGATAGTGGGATAGTTCGCGGAGGCATTAGGGAAATGGTTATCGGTCGTACGCTCTTGGCTGTGTGTTTCCTGGCTACTGCTGGAGCGCTGGCTATCAGTAATGTGATCGGTTTTGCCGACACGGCGAAGCCGGTTTTGAATGCGAAGGCCAAGCGTGGTGCTGCGATATTTCAACAGAATTGCGTGAGCTGCCACAACAAGCAACCGGACGATGCCACTCCGTTCGGCCCACCAAACCTGCACGGCATCTTCAGCAGCAAGCCCCTGGTGAGTCCTCCGATCACTCCGGCCCAGGCAACCGAGACCATCAAGAACGGTAAGGCGCCAATGCCCGCGTTTGCCTCGATCCTGACAGATGCGCAAATCAGCGATCTGATCGCTTATTTGAAAGCGCAGTAGCGGGCCGTCGGCCCACCCAAGGTGATGAAAACCAACTTTTGAGCCGACGGCCGCTACTCTTCATGGAACGCTGCTCTCTCCTTTGTCATCCCGAACGCAGTCGACGGCAGCTCTCTTCATGGAAGCGCCACTCTCTCCTTTGTCATCCCGAGCGCAGCCGAGGGATCTGCAGTTCCGCGGACCTCTCGTGGGAATGTTTTTTCCGACCGAACCGAACCCGGATTTCCTGCCACGCAGCACAAGATATGCCGCGTGTGCGCCTTTCCGTAAAGAAAGGCGCATGAAGTCCGACGACGCCACTAGGTTCCACAGGAAATCCGGGGGAGCGTAGTGGAGAGCCTGCCCTGAGTGCTGTTTTCCGCCTACTCCGGAAACTCTACGTTGTCGAAAAATTTGTAGTTGTCGAGGTTGGTCGCCGGAGCGAAGAAGCAAACCACCTTCATCTCCTCCGTGCCGGTATTCCGCAACATGTGTACTTTGCCCTGCGGAAATAGGACCGCGCTTCCCGCCTTCACCGGCTCCACGACGCCCTCGATCATCACCTTGCCCGATCCGCGCACGATGTAAATGATCTCCTCGCCGTTAGGGTGGGAATGCGCGGGCCTGACCGTCTCTCCCGGCGCCACCAGGATCATGCACATGGAGCAATGCTGAGCGTCGACATTCTCCTGGGTCATCAACCAGCGAAGCTGCCGCCCGGGAAGATCGAGCGCTTCAATCGAATTTTCGTCCACGATCGGCAGCGTCATCGTCTCTCCTTCGCGTGTTGTTCAATGGTGCGGGCGATTGCGTCGGGACTCAGGTGAAAGGCCGCGATTAGCTCTTCATAGGTCCCGGAATGAATGAACTGAGGCTGGCCATCACTCTTGAGTGTGTTGATGGTGACGATCCTGTCCCATCCACCAGGGTCGACGTTGACGCGATTGCGGTAGAGCACCTTGAGCAAATTCTGCCAGATATATCCATTGTTCTGTTCCGCCAGAATCAATCGCTGGCCGGAGTTGTACAGATCCAACAGCAACTGCTCATCGATCGACGGCATATCCACCACGCCGACCGGAATGCCCGCAGCCGTACACTTCGCGGCGGCAGCCAACGCCTCGTGCACCCCGCGGCCGCTGCTGATGATGGTCGCGCGGTCCTCCGGGCTGCTGCGCAACCTATGGCCCTTGCCAAACGCAAACACGTAGTCGCTACCGTACAGCACCGCGGAACCGGTGCGCATGACGCGCAGGTAAACCAGGCCGCGATTGCCTTCCATAATCCATTTCATGATGGAAAGCATTTGCTGCGGACAGGAGACATCGATGATCTTCAAGTGGGCGACCGCATCGAACGTAGTGCTGTCGTCGTTGCCCATATGCGTGGCGCCGTTGGTGCGGGTCTCGAAGTTTGCGGCTGTAGCCAGGAAGGTCAGATCGAGGCCATGGCCCTCACTCAACCAGCCATCGGGCGCTTCGATTGCCTCCTGCCGCTCCTGGGCTCCGACGGCAATGCGACGCAGTACCTTCCAATCGAAAAACGGGCAGAAGGTGCTGACCCAGGTGTTAAAGCCCAGCGCCGCGAACGCCTCGCCGATCAGCATCATATTGGCCTCGGCAACGCCCACGTTCAGGGCCCGCTTCTGATCGACTGCGGCAACGCCTGCTTCGAGGCCGCTGGTGGAGGCAAGGTCGGCATCAATGGAAACCACAGCCGCGTCTTTGGCAAAGACTTTCATCGCGCCAGTCACGATGTCGGACGCGGCATATTCTTTCTTAGGATCGAGTTGCGGCAACAGCCTGGGGTCGTAAGCAATGCGTTTGTTTCGAGGAGGAACGCGCCGGGTAAGCACCGGACCAACCACGGTGGTTACAGTTCGGGCCGCGACCTCCAGATGCATGCGATGAGCGGCTTCCAGCAGCGAATCTCGTGTCGCATCCCCTTCGGCGCTGCCGGCCAGCCGCTCGCAGTAGAGACTGAATTCATCAATCCGAGCCTGGCGCTGGTTCAACTGCAGTTCATACTCCTGGGCAATCAAGCTCTCCGGCATCGTGACTTTGTGCTTGTTCAGGAAATCCGAGAAGCTACCGAAGCCTTTTCTGCTGTTGCAAATGATGGCCGTGGGCATTCCATTACGCGGACCGAAGCGGAACTTCTCCAGCGCCGCAACCACGCCATCGAATTGCGTGGCATCGACGGCTTGCGCCTGCCACCCGAAGGAGCGAAACACCGTCTCCAAATCAGGCATGGGAAAAATCATGCGCGTGTGCAGGTCCAGCTGTCCGTTGTTGCGATCCACCAGCACACACAGGTTGTCGAGATGGTTTTGCCCGGCATACATCACCGCTTCCCAGATAGGACCTTCCTGCAGCTCACCGTCGCCGGTCATGCAATAGGAATCGAACCGCGGGCTGGTGCGGCCGGCGATCGCGAAACCCTGGGCCACTCCAAATCCTTGTCCCATCGGTCCGGTGGCGATATGTACCCCAGGAAGAATCGGACCCGGGTGCCCATTCAGAATGCTGGCGAACGAGCGCGAGTTCTTGAGCGTCTTGCGGTCAAAGTAGCCGAGTTCGGCGTAAATCGAGGCCAGTGCAGCCACCGCGTGACCCTTGCTCAGGGTGAAGATATCCTGTCCGCGACGCGTAGGGTCTTCGATGTCCAGGTGAAGGAAGCCGCCGTAGAAGAGCGCGACCATGGGGATGATGGACGAGAAAGCGCCGCCCGCATGTAGGCCCTTGTCGACGGCGTCACGGCATTGCTCCAGCGTAAGCAGGCGGATGTCGGAATCCTTGATGGCGAGCAGCTTCAGGATGCCTTGACGTACCGCGTAGTCTTCATTGGGAAAGAATTCCCGGCTCAATCGTTCACGCCGGACGGTCGTGTATGAAGGATTGGTCATCGTTCCCGCTTATTTTCCGACCCAACCGCCGTCGACGTAGAGCGACTGTCCGGTTACGTACCTCGCCTCGTCGGAGGCAAAAAACGCAGCCACGGTTCCAATTTCGCACGGTTGGCCGGTCCGGCCCAATGAGATCTGAGCCACCACGCCTGCCAGCACGCTGGGGTCGGGATGATTCAGGACCCACTCGATCATCGGCGTTTCGATTAGACCCGGGTGGATGCAATTGACTCTGATTCCGAAAGCGCCCATTTCCGCAGAAACATTGCGGGTGAGCGCCTCGATGGCCAGCTTTGCCGGCGCGTAGTGCGTGCGTCCGGGCAAAACCTTGCCTGCCTGGATGGAGCCAATGTTGATGATGGATCCGCCTCGGCCGGCGGCCACAGCCTGGCGGCAGAAAACCTGCGAGCAGAGCCATTCTCCCCGCAGATTCACGTTCACCACATCGCTCCACTGTTGGTCGGTCAGCTCCATAAAAGGAACGATGGTTTCAATGCCCGCGTTGTTCACCAGCACGTCGACCGGCCCCAACTCTTTCTCTACCCGATCGAACATGGCCTCCACCTGGGGGCGCTCTCTGACGTCTGCCTCGACTACCAGCGCACGCCGGCCTTGGCTCCGGACCCATTCCGCAACCGCGCAAGCTTTTTTGCACGATCCGATGTGGTTGATGGCGACGTCAGCACCTTCCACCGCGAATACTTCGGCAATGCCTTTGCCGATCCCCTGGCTGGCTCCGGTAATGATCGCTACTTTATTGCGGAGCTTCATGTTCACCCCGTTCCATTGGCATCAGTGGATCGTCCAGCCACCGTCAACCATCAGCACGTGTCCGACCACCATATCGGAAAGCGGGCTGGAGAGAAACAAGACCGCGCCCACCAGGTCCTCGGGCTGATTCCATCGTCCGCGTGGAATCATTTCCTTGGTGGCCCATTCTTTGTAGCCCGGTCGTTCCAGGATATTTTTTCGTGACTCGGTTTCCGTAATACAGGGCGCGACAACGTTTACCAGCACGCCGTCTTTAGCCCACTCCAGAGAAAGGGCGCGGGAAAGGTGGTGGACACCCGCCTTGGCCGCGGCGTAGACCGATCGCCCCTTGAACGCAATCTCTCCGAAGTTGGATCCGATGTTGATGATTCTGCCCCCGCCCTGCGGAATCATCACCCGGGCAGCGGCTTGACAGGCAAAAAACACGCTCTTCAACGAGGCCGCCATAGTGCGGTCGTACTCTTCTTCGCTCACGTCCAGAGCAGGTGTCGTCCCGGTCCACCCGGCGTTGTTGACCAGGATGTCGAGGCGTCCGAAGGTGGAATGAGTCTGATCCACCAGGGCTCGAACCTGATCGACCTGCGCAACATCGGTCTGCACGATCATGGCCTTGCGTCCTAGCGCCTCAATTTCCGCCTGGACGGCTTTGATCTCGTCCTGGCGTTTATCGGGATATTTCGCCAGCACCAGGTGAGCGCCGGCGCGCGCCAAACCAATCGCGATGGCGCGGCCGATCCCCTGGGAAGCTCCGGTCACAATGGCTACCTTGTCGAGCAATCCGAAGCTTGAGTAATCCATGGACCTTCCTGGACTTCACACTTTTTGTTGCCACCTTCAAGATCAGCTGCATGACGAACGCGGCAGCCGGGGGAAATCGGAAGGATCAGGCTAACTTGTATACTATGCGATCTTAGTTGCGTAATATCCAAAGTAGGCTACCAGCTACATATAGGCTAGTCAAGCTAAAGCTTGCTCGTTGCGCGCCATCAATAAGGTTAACAAGCGATCCTTACTTGTGCGTCGACTTAGGCAAGGAAAACACATAGAACCCCTGCGTTTGCGGCGCGTTCGGCGAAGCTTCGACGGTTTGCCGCTCTCCACCGGGGCCCAGATGCTTCAAGCTGGGCCTCGCGGTGAATGCCAAATACTCCTGCCCATTTACCTCGTATACTGCCGGGATTCCCTCGGGCCCGGCGGGCATTACCTGCTCCCAAAGCACTTTACCGGTATCTTTGTCATAAGCGCGCATGGTCGCGTCCGAGATAGTGCCGGAAAAGATCAGGCCGCCTGCCGTGACCACCACTCCACCCCGCGGCCAGTAACTTCCCGTATCTTTGATTCCCTTGGCGATCAACTCCGTGACTCCGCCCAACGGGATCTGCCACTTGATAGTTCCCTTATTCAGATCGTAGGCGGTAAGGGTCGACCAGGGTGGCTTGTTGGCGGGCAGACCTTCGCTGGAGTTCATGTATCCGTAGCCGGTCCAGTAACGCACCGGAGGAGCTCCAGGTGGTGGAGGTGGAAGAGGAGGGCGCGGAGCTGAGAGGTACGCAAGTACGTCAGGCGGAACGTGAGCTTTCGACGGATCAGAAAGATAGGCGACCAGCGCATCGACCTCTTTTTCGGAGAGGCTAGTGAAGGCCGGCATAGGAGACGCGCCATTTTGAATCGTACTCTTGACCCGGTCCGCACCGATCCGGGAGACTACATCGACCAGCGAAGGAATAGAGGGCGGTTGGCCCGTCAACTCCGCGGTGTGACACGACTGGCAATTCTGAATGTAAAGAATGCGGCCATCGGTCTCGGGCGAGCCTGTCATCTGCCTCTTAGGCGGATTCGGCTCCAGCTTTATCATCGAGGGCGCGTTCTTCGTCGAGATGTACAAGGTACCGTTGGGCGGATCGACCGCCCCGCCGCCCCAATTGCCTCCGCCATTGTTTCCCGGCATCTCGACCGTGTCTTTCAAGCCGGCGGGGGTATAGATTCCTTCATTGCGGGCGTTCTGCAACTGCTCTTTGAACTTCTCCCGCTCCGCGGGATCGGCGATGTAAGGATCGACATCATCGGGAGTGAAGGACTGGGTGGCGAATGGCGGTGGCGCCGTGGGGATAGGCTGCGTGGGCCAGGAATGCTCGCCGGGCATATTTGACTGCGGAACGGGACGTTCCACAATCGGCCAAATGGGCTTGCCGGTGACACGATCGAAGACATAGAGAAAGCCGTTCTTTCCCGCGACCGCGACAATGTCCACCATCTTGCCATCGTGCTTCACTGTGAGCAGTTTGGGCCCGGTGGCGAGGTCATAGTCAAATAAATCGTGGTGAACCGCCTGGAAGTGCCAAAGATATTTACCCGTGCGGGCATCGAGCGCCAGCAGGCAGTTGCCGAATAGGCCCGCGCCGGTACGATCCGCGCCATAGAAATCGTAGGTAGGGGATCCCAGTGAGAAGTAAGCGATTCCGCGCTTTTCGTCGATGGTCATCCCGCCCCAGTCGTTGGTCCCGCCTATGTACTTCCAGGCATCTTTCGGCCAGGTATCGTAGCCAAATTCGCCGGGGTGGGGAACGGTATGAAAGATCCACACCATCTTGCCGGTGAGCACATCATAGGCACGAATATCACCCGGAGGGGAGTTGTACTCTTCTCCGGTAGCGGAGCCCAGAATCAGCAGATTTTCAAATACCCGTCCCGGGCTGCCGGACTGAATCTGCCGAATTGTCTTCGGATCGCGGCCCAGGCCTTCACGCAAATCGACATTGCCATGATCTCCAAAAGAGTCCACCAGCTTGCCGGTGCGCGCATCGAGTGCATGAAGGATGTTGTTGGTGGCGTAGAAGAGGCGGCGTTCGCTGCGGTCTTTGCTTTCCCAGTAATTGATGCCGCGGTTGGTGATATTTCTGGGATTGTGGTTGTCGTGAACCCAAATTTCCTTGCCGGTTACTGCGTCCAGCGCTACCAGGGTATTATCCTTGCCCACCACGTACATGACTCCGTCGACTACCAGCGGGTTGAATCCGTAACGAAAGCCATTATTGCCGTTGGGATAAAACCACACCTGCCGTAGCTGGGCTACGTTCGACTTGTTGATCTGCGTCAGGCCAGAGTATTGCGCGGAGTCCGGGCTGCCTTCGTAATCGCTCCAGGTGGTATAGGCCTTCGCGTCTTTGCCGTTGGCTTGCACTGTGTGATGGCTCACGCCGGCGATCACGATGATCGCGGTCGTTAAGACTCCCGCGGCCAACCCTCGTCTGGGCAGCATGCCGACGGAAGCGGTTGCCAAGGCCCCGGTCACCCACTCGCGTCGTGTGCTGTTCGCGCTGTCCGTCATGAGCCCCTGTTGATCTGGAAACGTAGCATTGCACACTACGCAAATATTCTTGCGAACGCTATCAAAGCTGGAAAGACACCGTCAAGTCGTACAGCTTCCTGTCGAGATGACAATTCTTCTTGTGCAATGACTGTCATCTCGACGGGAGCGCACCCGGTTTCCTGCCACGCAGCGCCGGACAAGGCCGCGTATGCGCCTTTCCGTAAAGAAAGGCCCATGAAGTTCGCCAACACCACCAAGTTTCACAGGAAATCCGGGGGAGCGTCGTGGAGAGATCTGCGGTGCGCACTTGGTTTGCCTAGAACGTCACCCTTCCAGCGACCTGCAGCAAACGCGGAGTGTTCAGGTCGGTGGTGATGTTTCCGAACTGAGGGTTTCCGAGGATGCTATTTGGACTGCCGAATTGGACACGGTTGAACAGGTTGAATGCTTCAATCCGGAACTGGAGGGTGAGGTTCTCGTGAATCGGCGTGTCTTTATACAAAGCGAAATCGTAGTTGGCGATTCCCGGAGTACGCAGCGCGTTGTCCGTACGCGATTCGTTGCCGTAAGTGAAGATCGGAGGAGCGGTATAGCAGCCGGTATTGAAGTAGTTGTTGGTTGAGCCTTCCGCCACACCCAGCTTATTGAAGATGCCGCCGCCAACCTTCCGTGTGCAGCCAGAGACCAGGTTTGGCCTGGTATTGCTTCCATAGGCATAGGTGCTGAGGTTGTTTGGTGTCACAGTCATGCCCAATGGGTATCCCGCCTGAAAGGTGGTAACGCCATTGACTCCCCAACCGGCAGCAAATCCGTTGGCGACTCCGGAGAGATTCGAAAAATACGTTCTGCCTCTACCGATCGGCAGCTCGTACACATAACTGGCCACCAGACGCTGGCGGGAATCGAAGCTCGAAAGTGAGTACTCGCCTCCCGCAATATTATTTGTGTCCTGAAAGCCCGCAGTGGTCGTGGAATCAAGCCAGCTGGTAAGGTATTCCGCGTTCGTCAGCAGCTTGGAGAAAGTGTAGGAGCCGAGCAGCGTTCCCCCCTGAGCAAACCGCTTCTCCAATTTCATCTGCAGCGAGTTGTAATTGCTCACTCCGAAGTAATTGCCACTGTTCGAAATGCTGCCGTACTGGGGAAAAGGCCGCAGCAACTGGCTTCCCGACACAGTCGCATTCTGGAGCGTACCCTGGGATACCTTGCCGTAAAACGGATTGGCCACCTGGGTAGTCATGAAACATGTCTTCAGGTTTTGCGTAGCGCCCGCAGCGCAGAGCGGGTCCGCGGCCGCCCGGTTCAGAACACTATCAGGGACCTGGTTGATGGTGTGGCTGATGGGGAGATTCGACCCGTGCAGCCCTGCGTAAGCAACCTCGAACGCGATACCCAGCGGAAGCTGCCGCTGAACCGCAACATTCCATTGATACGTCACGCCATTTGGTTCGTTGGCAGAAAGAGCCTGCGCGTTGCCGCCAAGCAGCACTTGCTGATAGTCGGGATTACGATGCGGCGCTCCAAGGAAGCCGCCCGGAAACGGATTGTCCAGGGTGTTGGCGGGCGTTTGGTTGCTGTTGATGGATTGCACCATAGGATTCGTGATGTAGTTCACGCCTGCCTGGATCGGAGCCTCGGGAAATTGCAGATCCGATGGGATCACGAATTTGCCCCAGCCAAGCCGCAGCACGGTGGGGTCGTTGAGACGGTACGCTATTCCAATCCGGGGTGAGAAAACATCAAAGTGCTCATTCCTCACGCCGCGCGCCGGGTGCTGCGGAGTGTCGACCAGGTCGAACGCCCCTGGTACTCCCACAACGGGGTTAACCTCCGTAGGATTGAAGGTATCTGCATTGTTGTGCCGCTCAACGTACACCCCGGGAATCTCATAGCGGAGGCCGAGCGTAAGGGTGAGCTTGTTCGTCGCCTGCCAGGTGTCCTGCGCGTAGTAGCCCTGGTAGTAAATCGTTTGGAAGGTCGGAGGAGCGATCTGAACGATGCTGGTAGTCGCGCCGGTGTATCCAAGCAGGAAGGATGCGAACGGATTCCCGGTCGACCCAGGGCTCGAAGCGTTCGATCCGGTGAAGACGTTGTCAAAGTAGAAGATGCCCCCGGGATCGTTGTTCTGGAAATAATCCATTTCCAGACGCCGCAAGTCGGCGCCGAACTTCAAGGTATGCCGGCCCAGGGTCTTGCTGAGGGTGGGTGCAATCCCATAGCCGTTGTTGATGGAGAAGATGTACCCGGTGCCTCCCGAGGTGTAGGTCGGATTGGCCATACTGAGAATGGGCAGCGTCGTCGAGTTGGTAAGCCCATTGAGCTCGTTGATTTGCCCAAAGTAAGAGGGGAAGCCCAGCTTGGTTTCGTCGTAACCCAGGTACCCCGGTGTCCTCACGTAGTTCCAGCGCAGGTACGAAAGGTGAATATCTGCAACCGTCGTTGGGTTGAATACGTAGGTGTCCCCGACCACGGCTTGTTGGGTAGTAAACGCTTCAGGAGAGATGGGATCGCCGGTGACCAAACCGTTTCCGTAAGGGTTGGCGGCGTGGTTCTGAGATTTCCAATGGGTGTACCGCTCAAACAGGCTCTGTTTTAAGCTAAGCGTCTGATCACCACGAATGGTGTATTGATCGTTGATTCCTCCGGAGGTGCCGAAGTTGGCAAAGTTATTCAGGAATTGGCCGCCGGTTCCGGCGGAGGTGGGCTTCGCGTAATAAGGAAACTTGACCAACGCCTGGGCCACCTGGCTGAAGCGGCTCTGGGGAATGATGTTCCCGGGAAACTGCTGCCGCGTGATCTTCTGGCCCGGCGCGCAGGCTGGATTGCCGTTATAGCCGCAGGTGGTGAGAGGATCGTAAATCGGTGTCGATAACGCCGAGAAGTCACCGGTGAGCATGGCGAGGGTAGGAACGTTCTCGATATAGACCTTGCCCTGGCTCTGCCGGTAACCCTGGTAGTCGCCGAAGACAAAGTATTTGTCCTTCTTGATGGGACCGCCGAAATTACCTCCGAATTGATTCAGGTGAAACGGCTGTTTGCCGGCGTTGTTGCGCTTCGCGAAAAAGTCGTTGGCGTCGAGAACGGTATTGCGCAGATATTCATACGCTGTGCCGTGGAACGAATTGGTCCCCGACTTGGTTGCCATGTTGATGACGCCGCCGGTGTACATGCCAAATTCCGCGGTGTTGTTATTGGTCTGAACTTTGAATTCCTGAATCACATCCTGATCGGGTACCAGCTCTACCGTGTTTCCATAGGAAGTGTTTACAGGAGCACCGTCCACCAGCACCGAACTCTGGTTCCCGTTACCACCACCAATCTGATAGTTACCAGCCGCAAACACATTTTGCCCGGTGAGGTTACCCGAGGAACTACCCTGCGGCACAACGCCTGGCACCAGGGCCACCAGAGCGAGAACATTGCGGCCATTGAGCGGAATGTTGGTGACCGCTTGGCCCGAGACCACTTGTCCCAGCGACGCGGTCTCTGTCTGCATGATGGGCGCCTGCGATGTCACCACCACCTGCTGGCTCACCGCACCGACCTCCATGACTGCGTTCAGACGAAACGTTTGATCGACCTGCACCGTGATCTGATCACGGGTGTAGTGCTTAAACCCCGTGCCCTCGATGTCGAGCTTATAGTTATCGGGTGTCAGGGAAACAAACTGGTAATCGCCGGAGGCGTCGGTCGAGCCGGTCCTGCGTTCGCCGGTGGAATCATTTGTAAGCGTGACGGTTGCTCCCGATACAGTCGCCCCGGTGTTGTCAGTGACTGTTCCGACAATCGTGCCGAAACTGTTCTGGCTGAAAGCGGGGACACATTCCAGGAGAAAACCTAGTGAGGTCACTAACAGCGTCCGGCCAACGAATCCTCGAAATACTCGCATTGACGTCACCTCTTTTTTTTAAAGTCGATTTGCAGTCATTGAGCGCGTTCGTATTATGCAATTGCGTTTGCATCTACACCGAGGGACGCTATCACGCACTACAAAGCACAGTCAAGGAACTATTTTGAGAAAGGGAGCGCGTTCGATATCTGGCGGCAGGCGGTCTTATAGGATTTGATGTGTCTGGCAAGCACACAACAACTGCGACTCCAGCCGGTGACGGCTTGCGGTGGACTTACTCAGAACTTCCCTAGTTAGAGCCTAATGAGCTTTGCCAGCGGTTTTGTCTGCCGGCTTTCCCCAGAAGATATAAGTCCCACTTCTGGTGGAAGTAACAATGTCCATCCTTCCATCACCGTTCAGGTCCACGGCGAGCACGTCCGATCCAGCGCCGGAGCGATTGTGGATCAAGTGCGGCACCAGTTCCGCGCCCCCTGGCGCCTTGGGATTGCGGACTGTCTTATACCAATAAAGAACCGCGGGCCCATAGGGGTCGGCATCGAAGTAATCATCCAGATGTGACCAGAATCGTTTACCGACGATAAAGTCGGGAATGCCATCTCCATCCACATCGGCGATGGCTGTGCCATGCAATTCAGAGAAGGTGACACCACCGGCATTCTTCGCGTTGTAGTTATCCATCACCATATGCTTCACGAAGGTAATGTCGCCGTTCTTATCCCGCTTCTGTTCGAACCATGCGAGCCCCCAGCCATGCGCCTGCAGGCTGGTAACAACGTCGTTCAATCCATCTCCATTGACGTCGTAAACTCCGATCTCACTGCCGCCGGCGGAGGCCCGCTCCCAACTGCCGAAGGCTACGGGATGATACTTCCACAACTGATCGCCGCTTCCCGCGGGAGGCTGCTCCCACCAGCCATCGGCACCTACGATATCGACCCGGCCATCGCCGTTGATGTCGCCCGCGCCGATGCCGTGGGCAGGCCATGGGCCCTTCTCGGAAATGGTGTGGATGATCCATGTCCCGGTAGGATTGGCGGGATCGGGTTTGGCGTAGCGCATATATCCTTCCGCTTCATACACCAACTCGGGCTTTCCATCGCCGTCCACGTCCTTGAGCACCGTCTCTTCACTCTGAATCACCGGCACCACTTTGTATTTCTCCCAGCGCCGCGATTCGCCCTTTGGGTTCACGTAGAGAACAGCTCCGTCCTTCCCACCTCCGGCGTGGCTGGTCGTCAAGACGTCGGGCCAGCCGTCTCCGGTAAAGTCGTAGGCGTGTTCCACCCAGTCGTTCATGGAGTATTGGGTCGAAGCGTTATATGCCTCCGCGGGATAAATCTCGCGTGAGGTCAGGTAGTCGGGGCCAAAGTAGATGAACGGACCGGAAACGATATCCATCTTCCCGTCATGATTGAAGTCAGCGGCTGCGGCGGACCAGCCATAATAGAAGGGGCTCAGGCGCTGCATGCGGAAGCCGCTCCCTACTTCCTCGGGCGGATCCTTCTTGATAGCGAGATCTTTGTAGGCGACATTCTTGAACCGGACTTCGCAATCTTTGCCGACATAAAGCGCGATGGGGCCATACCCATCCATTTCTTCTGTCGCCACGCTTGCCTGCCCACCGCCGTTGTTCATGAAGGCGCGCAGGATATCCGCATCGAGCAGCAGCTCAATCTCATTCCACTGCCCCTCGCGGATGCCTTGCTGCGGGCGGCTAATGGGAATGGTCACGCCGGGAGGGGCACTCGGAAGTGCCGGGAAGCGGATGGGGTGAGCAGGAGCAGAAGGATCGGGCGGGGGTGGTGCAAACCTGATCTGTCCGCCGGCTGACCGCAATTCCTTCCGCTGGATTTCTTTGCCGTCGGTATCGAGCGCGAGATTATAGCCCTTCAGATCGTTACCTTCAATGGCCAGGTAGGATCCCTGCATGCCCTCCGGCGTACGGCGAAGCCGAAGCAGAACACCGGTATCGCACGGACCCGCACACTGAAAGGCTGCGTAAAGGCCGGTATCCTGATACGAGCGATCGAGCACCAGCCAACCGGAACCGCCGGTTCCTTTGCCAACGATTTCGCCCTGGTCTGCGCGCCAGGATGCCTGCCCCAGGGTGTGCCAACCGGCGAGCGTCGACCCGCCGCCATCGGGGATAAAGCTAGGGCCGCTCAGCGGTGGTGCTGCTTCCTGGCCTCGACTGGGGGTAACGGGCATCGCGATGATCGAGAAAGTGACCACGGAGACCGACAGAATCCGTGACCCGTAATCCTGAAAGAACATGGGCTCCCCTTATCCCAATGGCCATTTGATCACTTCACATTATGCAATGGCTATTTCATTAGACCGCCGAAAGTTATCACGGCCTCGCGAACACAGTCAATCGGCATCGTAGATTCACGGGGGAGCTTAATGAAAAGAACGTCCGGTCTTGGTAAGGGCTGCATCCTCACTCTGGTGGCGGTTGCAATGCTCGTTCAGCCCGCCTGGGCCGAAGGTCAAGACGTGAGCGTACGGTATCGAGAGGGCTCTGCGCGAGGATTTCTGGTATTGCGTAGCCAAACGGGAGCGACCCTCGCCTCGGGGGAATTCACCCAAATTCCGCGCGGGGACAGGATTAAGCTGCGACTGGTCTTCCATTTCCGGGACGGCTCGCTTAGCGACGAAACTGCCGTCTACTCACAAAAGTCGACCTTTCGCCTGATCAGCGACCGGCTTGTCCAGACGGGCCCGTCCTTCCCCAATCCGTGCGAAATGAGGATTGATGCGAGCTCGCAGCAGGTGAGTATGCGTGTCTTATCAAAAGGCGATGAAGCGGCAAAGACGGAGCACATGGATCTGCCGCCGGACCTCTCCAACGGGTTTCTCTTCAATATGATCAAGAATTTGCAAACGAGCGGTCCCGGAGTCAAGGTCTCTTATCTCGCCCCCGAGTCCAAGCCGCGCATGGTGAAGCTGGCAATCACCCTGGAGAAAGAGGGACAATTCACGATCGCCGGCCGTCCCGTAAAGGCGGCGGAGTGGGATGTCAAACCCGAGCTCGGAGGTGTTGCCGGTATCGTGGCGCCGCTGATCGGTAAGCAGCCGCCGGATACGCACGTTTGGGTGGCGGAAGGAGGGGTACCGACCATCGTTCGCGTGGATGGTGCACTGTACACCGGCGGCCCTGTCTGGAGCATTCAACTTGCCAGCCCGATTTGGTGAAGGTACAAAATTTTGACTTAAGAATTTGCACCTGCAAACGGAAAGAGATATGGGGCACCTAGAGCAGTTTTCGCAATTACTGTGGACGGAAAAAGATCGCGAGGTGTGGTTTTCCTTGGGAGAAAACCACGAAAAGGCCTGTCGCTTCGGACTACACCGATTGCGAAACTGCTCTACAAGGCGGTTAACCTCCCCGGGAGGCGAGGCGGCGTAGCCATTGCCAGTGCGAAGCGTGGTCGCCAGAGCGGTAAGCAATGGTGGCGGGAACGCGCACTTCCACCTCGGTGCCTACTCCGGGCCGGCTCCAGACTTCAAGATGCGCGCCGATCTTAAGCGCCCGCTCGTACATGCCGGGCAGCCCCCAGTGTCCTGACCGGTGGCCAGCCTGGAGAACGGTTGCATCCACACCGCAACCGTCATCGCGAAAGCCGATGCGCAGCTGGGTGCGATCGTAGTTTATTTCAGTTTCGCAGCGCCCGGCTTTGGCATGGTTAAAGGAGTTGGTGATCGCCTCCCGGCCAATGCGGTATACCTCGTCACGCACCATCGGTTGCAGTTCTCTGGGATCGCCGTTCACTACCACGCTAAAGTCCGCCGGGTGCTCCCGCTTAAGCTCCTGGCACACCGCCGCAAAGGCTTGGGGCAGTTCGTAGGTGTCGTCCGAACTAACTCCCGATCCAAGAACCCGTTCCCGCAGTTGTTCCAGCACCTCGTCGGATTGGCTAAGTGCTTCCTCCAACATCTGACGCGTTGGGTCATTTTGCGGAATGCGCTCGGCGGCCGTCTGGAAGCGCAGGATCAGGCCCCCAACGCTCTGCAGCAAGCTGTCATGCAATTCACGCGCGATTTGTTCTCGCTCCGCCAACCGTTCGGCCATCCGCGCCCGCAACTGCCCGGTCAGCTGCCGCAGGCGCAGGGCGAAGAGGAGCCACAGCAAGGCGCTGGCCCCCAGCACGCACAACAACATAAACCGCTCGCCTGAGAGCGACTGGCTTATCGTGCGCTCGCGACCGAGGGCAAACAACGGCGTGTTTACCAGGATGACGAGAGACGCCAACGCCACCCAACTGATCACTCCGCGATGAATCACCGAAACCATAAGTGTTTCCGAGTAAGTTCGCCGGAGAGTTCGACTTATTTCGTTTGAGCAGCATACTACCGGGCTAAGCCGGTGCGGTACACACCCATTAAGTATTTCCCTCGCATTTCGATTCCCGGCGCGCCCTTATGGACTGCTCCAATCATCGCTTAAGTCCAACTTTTCTTTGCGGAACAGCTGGGTTGGAGTACTCTGGGCTGGCTCGAAGGCCCGGCCGGAAAGAGGAGCGCTATGGCCAAATTTTGCGGCAATTGTGGAAGCCCGTTGAATGAGACAGCGGCATTTTGTGGCGCTTGCGGGTCCAGGGTGCCGCAGGCCAATGTTCCCCTCGCCACCCCTGCGGTTCCGCCGCCCCCACCTGTTTCGCCCTTACCGCCCGTACGCCAGGGAACCAGCCCGGTGGTCAAGATCGTGCTGGTTGTGGTCGTGCTCCTCTTTATTGGTGGCGCGCTTGCGACCTTTGGCATGTTCTATGCGCTTCACCTGGCAAGCCGTAAGGCACACCAGCTTTCCAGGCAAGTGCTGGGTAGCAGCGGAATCATATCTTCGCTTAACGCTGACAACGGAAGCGCGGGCGGACCAGATGGAGGGACGAGCGGGCCCGGAGCCTGCCGCTTCCTGAGCAAGGAAGATGTCGGCCGCGCTATAGGAGTAGCCATCGTGGCGACGAGAACAACCGCTACCGGTTGCGAATATCTCGCCAAAGGCACCTCCGCCGAAATGACAGGCAAGCATATCGCTGCCATGATGGCAGCTCGGGGCGCCAGCGCCCAACAACAGCAGATGATCCAGAACCTCTCCCGTGGGCTGCTCGGCAGCGCGCAAAATGAGTCGGACGGCAATAGCCAGAACCCGGAAGCAAATTCGGTGGTGGTCGCTTTTACCATCGATCCGAACTCGGCCCAGACTCAGATGACGGTGGATCAGAATGCGTTGGGGTCAGTCAGCCCGGGTGGAAAGCCTCTTGAGGGAATTGGCGATGAAGCATTTGATACTGCGGGGTCGATCATGACGGTTCGCAAAGGGACCAAGTTGATTCGCATTACCTATTCGACCTGCCCCTGCACGGTGAACTCGATCAAGCCTCTCGCCCAGGAACTCGCCGGGGCACTCTAAGGGAGCGACAGCATGCCCGACAAGGTCGAACTCTACGACGGTGAGTATGGGAATTATGAGTCCGATGTTTACCGGGAAGTCCGCATCGAGACGTACGGGGTAGATTACGGTCAGACCAGCTGGGTCACAACCGAAGAGTCCGCACAGATCCCGAGTTCGCTTGAACTCACCCGCAATTCCAAAGTCCTGGAGATTGGCTGCGGGTCCGGCATGTACGCCCTGCATATCGCACAAACCATCGGCTGCAGCGTCACCGGTCTGGATATCAATGCGCTGGGTATTCGGACCGCCAACCAATTGGCCTCGAAAAGCGGCATGGATCAAAAGGTACGGTTTGAAGTGTGCGATGTTTCAAAACCCTTGCCGTTTGCAGATGAAACCTTCGACGCCGTCTTCTCCAACGATGTGTTGTGCCACATCCAGGGCAGGCCGTCCGTCATCGCCGAAATGTACCGGGTCCTGAAACCTGGCGTGGGGCGGATGTTGTTCAGCGACGCCCTGATTATCGGAGGCATCGTTTCGCAGGATGAAATCGCGACCCGTAGTTCGATCGGTTTCTACTTATTCAGTCCTCCGGGCGAGAATGAACGATTCATCCACAAAGCCGGATTCTCGGATCTCAAGGTATTGGATACGACGGAACATGCGGCCCGCACTGCTGCGAGGTGGTATCAGGCCCGGCAGAAATATAAGGACAGGCTGATCGCCGCCGAAGGCGAATCGACGTGGGCGGGTCTGCAGCGATTCCTTTCCTGCGTGCAGGTATTGACCGAAGAAAGGCGCTTGCTCAGGCTTCTCTACCAGGCGAAGAAAGCCTGACGAGTCTGCATGAGAACGCGCGAACAGCAGGTCCCTCCACTACGCTGCGCTCCGGTCGGGATGACAATTTTGTTATGCAATTTAACCCATATCCTCGACGAGGAACACTGTTTCCTTGCAAATGAATTGTCATCCCGACCGGAGCGCAGCGTAGTGGAGGGACCTGTTTTTTTCTTTTCGCGCGTTCTCACGCAGACTCTGACGCCGCCCACTCAATGCTCGAAAATCAGCATCACATAGGCGAGAAAGAGCAAGAGGTGCACTGCGCCCATCAGCACGTTGGTCCGATTGCGGGTGAAGGTCAGCACAGATACCGCCAGGGTCAGAACCAGCAGAAGAGCATTCGCCTGATCCAGGCCCAGGATCACGGTCTTTCCGGTAAGCAAACCAATTGTCAGAACCGCGGGAATGGTCAGCCCGATAGATGCCAGCACTGACCCTAACAGTATGTTGATCGAGCGCTGCAGATCATTTGCGAGCGCCGCCCGGGTTGCACTGAGCGACTCGGGAGACAAGACCAACGCGGCTACCAGAAAGCCTCCCAGGGCCACCGGCGCATGCAGAACTTCAATGCCGTGGTCGATGGGCACCGCAATCTCCTCCGCCAGCACGACGATGGACAGCAGGTACATCACCAGCAAGGTCGCGTGATAGGTAAGCGAATTGGTTGCAGTGTGGCCCCCATGAACGGAGGCCGCCTCTGCATCCGCGCGTTCGTTGCCTTGCCCTGGGGCCGGCCTCAGGAAATATTCGCGGTGCCGCCGATTCTGGATGATCAGGAAGAGACCGTAGATCCCGATGGACATTACCACCAGAAAGATGGACTGGAGAGCGGAGAACGTAGGCCCTGGAGAGGCGGTCGTAAAGTTCGGCAGTACCAGGCCGAGCACCGTTAAAGGCACGATCAGGGACAAAAAAGAATTTGCACCCTGGAGATTGTATTCCTGCTCATGGTGGCGTAGACCGCCCAACAGTAAGGAGATTCCGATCATGCCGTTCATCACGATCATCGTCACGCCGAACATTGCGTCACGCGCCAATTCAGGCTTACCTTCGCCGGTGAGCATGACCGCTGAAATCATCATCACTTCGATGCCAATGACGGAAAGTGTAAGCACCAATGTTCCCAAAGGCTCTCCGAGCCGTATCGCCAGACTCTCCGCGTGATGCACAACGGCAAATGCCGAACTCAGGATTACGGCGAATAGCCAAACCAGCATCAAGGTGAACCACAGGGGATTCGACAGGTCGGCGAGCCAGTGCTTCCCAAAGAGCAGAAACAACGCCGTCGTTGCCCAGGCCACTCCCAAAAGCCACTCCCGCCGCAGGCCTGAAAGGTAGCCGGTTTTTACAAGCGTTGCTTCAGTACTCATGCCAGTAGTCCTACCAGAAAACGCTACTCGTCACCATCTTTCTGCTCCCTGAAACCAAGGGCAAAGTCTGGAAGAACTTTCAGAACAGCCCTCTACGCCTATCGAAAAGGCCGCAGCCTGACGGGCACACCTCCGCCTTGCCACGGCCGAGCGGCGGAGGTGCTGAGCCTCAATTGGTTATCACGAAATGCTGGAAATGATTTTTCGGTATTCGTCCTCGGTAAAGGCGCGCAGCGTTTGCGTGCGCACGCCACCCTTCGATGCGAGAGAGAGGCTGATACGGGCGAGTGTCGCGTCATCCGGGGCCTCGACGACGATCGCCATGTCGTATTCGCCCATCAGCATGTAGAAGTTGATTATCTTTCCGCCGGCAGACTCAACAGCTTTTTTGCCGGCCTCCAGGCGGGTTGGACTTTCCTTGATCTTTTCCACACCTTCTTTAGTCCAGCGCATTAAGGAAAGGTACGTTGGCATCGGTTCACCTCGGCGTGGAATTATAGGCTCATTTAGACTGTGCCCACTGGCATTCTCATGACCTGGCTTATCTGGGCCGTCCTCTCCGCACTTTTCGCCGCCGCAACCGCTTTGCTGGCCAAGGTCGGCGTGGCCCATGTGGATCCGAACCTGGCCACCGCCATTCGCACCTCTGTGGTTGTGGTCTTTGCCTGGACCATCGCTCTCACTTTTGGCTCCCATGCCGGTCTTGCCCATGTGGGCCGCCGTAGCTGGCTGTTCCTGATCGCTTCAGGCCTGGCAACCGGCTTGTCGTGGATTTGTTATTTTCGCGCGCTTTCCCTGGGAGAGGCATCGAAGGTAGCGCCCATCGACAAGTTGAGCGTGGTCTTTGTCGTACTGCTGGCGTGGCCACTGCTGGGTGAGACGATTACGTTGCCTAAGGCGGCCGGCGTGGTGCTGATCGCTGCCGGGGCAATCGTTCTTGCATGGGCTTAAGGATCTTTTCTCGGTTCTCACACGCGGTGGTGTCTGAGAGACACAGACCCTTCAGACCCCGGCATCTGTGCGGGTACTTTCCGCAATCTGCCGGAACCGTTCCACGATGGGTCGTGAATCTCCTGCGAGCCAGGCGAGCTCAATATTGCTGACCGCTTTTGCGCCGCGAAGCGGGAGGCAAACCACCTCGGCGGAAGCGATGCGGCGGACACATGCGGGGGCGATGGAAACTCCCTGCCCGGCGGCAATCAGGCGCAGGATCGTGAGCCAGTGAGACGCTTCCTGAACAATTTGCGGACGAAACCCGTGCTCCTCACAGAGCGTCAGCGGCTTCTCATAGGCCCGCGTGCCCGCGCTGCGAGGATAGTAGACGAATGGTTCATCACGAAGCACGGCGATCGAGATGCTCTTCTGTTTAGCGCAGGGGTGGGTTGCCGGGAGCACAGCAACGAAAGGTTCGGAGAGGATCGTGGTGACTTGCAAGCCTTCGAACGGATCGCCGTCGCGCAGAATCCCGGCATCGAGGGTGCCGTTCTCCAGGCCCTCGGTAACCAGGGCAGTAAAAGATTCGTGCAGATGCAGGCGTACCCCCGGATACGCCTCACGGTAGGAGCGGAAGATCCCGGGCAGGGTGGTCAGCATGGCTGATCCGATAAAGCCGATATGCAGCGAGCCAACGTCCCCGCGCCCGATACTGCGTGTCTCGTCGATGTCACGCTGCACGTTTCGCAGCGTGCGGCGCGCGCGCTGCAGCAAGGCCTCGCCCGCAGGGGTGAGACTGACGGAGCGGGAGGTGCGGGCAAAGAGTGGGTATCCGAGCATCTCCTCGAGCTTGCGTATTTGTTGTGAGAGCGGAGGCTGGGCGAGATGGAGCCGCTCCGCCGCGCGGCCAAAGTGCAACTCTTCTGCGACGGCAACGAAGTACCGTAAGTGCCGCAACTCGATATCGCGATCCATATACAACAGATATTAATCTAGCCAAACAAGATATTGGACGTAATCGATACGGAGAGGGAAACTGCTGTCAGGGGGAAAGCGAAATGCATAATGACGGGATGCAACTTTGCAGCAGCGAGCATGCGGTCAATCTTCCGGAAATCGAGATCCGGCCACTCCAGACAGGGGAGGACGCCACTGCCTTCAAAACTTTGAACGAAGAGTGGATCACCCGCTACTTCACCCTCGAAAAGGCGGACCGCGAAACCCTGGGCGATCCGGAGGGTAAGATCCTGCGGAAAGGCGGATATATCTTCATGGCCTATATCGGCCGGCAGGCTGTTGGCTGCGTCGCCTTAATTCCCATCGGCGGCGGTGTCTACGAATTATCGAAGATGGCGGTTTCGCCAGAGATGCGCGGGCTTGGGATCGGCCGTAAGCTGCTGCAGCACGCGGTTACGGAGGCGAAGCGTTTCGGGGCGAAGTCGTTATTTCTGGGCAGCAATGCCCGGCTGGAAAATGCTGTCCATCTATATGAGTCCAGTCGGTTTTCGGCATGTGCCTGCGGAGAGCCTGCCCGGTATGCCGTACACGCGCGCAAACGTGTTTATGGAGTTGCCACTCTGAAAAGCGAAGGGCGATGCCTGGGATTGATTGGCGGCCTGGGGGTAGGCGCCACTGTTTACTACTATCAGGAGTTGGCTAAAGCGCACGCAGCCCGTGGGCGGGTGCCGAATCTGGTCATCCTGCATGCAGACGTTAGCTATGTCCTGAAGCTCTACGCAGCCGGCGACAACACTCAGTTGGCGGAGTACCTCGCAAACCTGATCCGCCGGATGTCCGCCGCGGGCGCGCAGGTTGCAGCCATACCCGCCGTCACTCCACACGTATGTGCACCCGAACTCATCCAGCTTTCCCCTATTCCACTCGTGAGTCTCGTCGACGAGATTGTTGCTGAGGTCGGGAACAGAAGGCTCAAGCGAGTGGCACTGTTTGGCACCCGCTTCACCATCGAAACCGGACTATTCGGCCGGCTACAGGAAGTCGATGTGATTGCACCCAGGACATCCGAAATTGATTTGATTCATCAGACTTATCTCCAGATCTTGGAAGCGGGAAGCGGGACCGAAGAGCAATATCAGGGCCTTCGCCAGCTTGCCCACACGATCGTCGATCGCGAGCGCGTCGAGGCCGTCATCCTGGCAGGGACGGAATTGTCACTGGTTTTCAACCAGGCGAATACGGATTTTCCCCACATCGATGGGGCGCGTCTTCATCTGAACGCAATCATGGAACAACTCCTGGGCAACGCATCGCAATAAGCTACGTCCTGGCCGAGAATCGAGGACAATAGAGATGACCTATGCGAAAACCTCTGCTCGCGCTGGCCGTTTCTGCCTTTGGCATCGGTACCTCGGAATTCATCATTATGGGGCTGCTGCCGGACCTCGCTCACAGCTTTCGGGTCAGCATCCCCAAGACCGGGATTCTCGTCTCCGGCTATGCGCTCAGCGTCACCCTGGGGTCGCCGCTGGTGGCTCTTGCGTTGTCGCGGATGGACCGTAAACGGGCGCTGCTGATTTTGATGGGCATGTTCGTGGCTGGAAATGCCCTGTGCGCATTGGCTCCCACCTTTCTGCTGCTTCTCTTTGCTCGCATTCTCACCGCGCTTTGCCATGGAGCTTTCTTCGGTATCGGTAGCATCGTGGCTTTTCATCTGGTGCCGCGCTCAGAGCGCGCCCAGGCAATTACGCTTATGTTCAGCGGCCTGACGCTTGCGAACGTGCTTGGGGTTCCTGCGGGAACGGCGCTAGGGCAGGCGTTTGGATGGCGGTTCGCTTTTTGGGCGCTGGTTCCAATCGGCCTGATCGCGGGTCTCGGGTTGTTTCGCATGGTCCCTCACCAGGCAGCAGAGAAGTTAGAGCTCAGGCACGAGTTCCATGCCGCGCTGCGTCCCCAGGTGCAGCTGGTGCTTGCGCTGAGCACGCTCTCCTCGGTTTCTTTGTTCTGCGTCTTCACCTACATCGCGCCGATTCTGGAGCAGGTGACGCATTTCTCGCCCGCCGCAGTGACCAGGGTGCTGGTGGTTTTTGGAGTGGGCATCACGCTGGGCAATCTGCTTGGCGGCAGGCTGGCGGATTGGAAGCAGATGCCGGTTCTTCTGGTCGGTTTCATGCTGTTGATTGTGATCTTCCTGGCTATGCCCTTTTTTGAGCTGAGCGTGGTGCCGGCGGTGATCATGGTCTTCGTGTGGGGCTGCATCCACTTCGCAACCGGCTCTCCCTTGCAGGCGCGGATCGTGGAACAGGCGAAAGGAGCTCCGAACCTGGCCTCGACCCTGAATCAGGGTGCTTTCAATCTGGGGAACGCACTGGGCGCAAGCCTTGGCGGCATTATGCTAACGGCGGGTATCAGCTACCGGTATCTATCGTTGGGGAGCGCAGCCGTCGCCAGCGTGGCGCTGCTGGTGGCGCTCATCGCGCTGCGAATAGAACGCGGCACAGCTGAAGAAAACCAGATGGTGTCAGTCTGAGCCGGGATCAGATTAGAAATAGGACGGGCAAAAAGTTCCGTGGTGTTTAGTCACCTACCCCAGGTGACTAAACACCTGCCTCACGGGGTACCGCGGGTACGAAAAGAAGCGCTCACGATTCATCGAACCATAGTCAATCGGCCTCTAATTGGGCAGGACCGGTTACACCTTCATTGACCCCAAGCCGTCCGATCGGCCATGGAACATGAAAATCAAGCCAGGAGGGAACACTTAGTGCGCTTAGTGCGCTTAGTGCGCACTATTTTGGACAAGAAATCGCCGCCAGGATTTCTCTTGAGCCTCTAAAGCCCTTGCCGACCCAAGCCCAAAACAGGCTCGAATGGGGTGCCCTGGGTCCGTTTGTAGGGGAAGATTTTCGGTTGAGATCCTTTCTACCCTCAGCGCACCAGAAGCGATAACCTACGTCCACCGCAAGCCCCCATAAAATCAGAACGGCATGAAGAAGACACTCCGGGTTGGCGTACTTTTTGGCGGGCGTAGCGGCGAGCATGAAGTCTCCCTGCTTTCGGCTGCCTCAGTCCTAAAAGCAATTGATCGCACTCGCTACGAGGTGGTGCCGATCGGCATTACCAAACAGGGTCGCTGGTTGATCTCAACGGATGCCGAGCGATTGCTAACCGGGGATTTTCCCGATACCGGCTCCAGCACACTGCGAGCGGGTGATCCGCAACACACGGCGCCGGCCGCGCTGCTTGCCAAGGGGCAAGGCGTGATCGTGCCGCCCATGCCGCCCGCGGAAGGCGGCCGGGGGGGCGCCCTGGTGCCCTTTGAGCGAGACGCATCATCCATCTCCCCGGCCCACGACGTGTTGCAGCTCGACGTTGTCTTTCCCGTGTTGCACGGTACGTTTGGCGAAGATGGCACCATGCAGGGCCTGTTCGAGCTCGCCGGCTTAGCCTATGTCGGCTCCGGGGTCCTGGGCTCGGCAACGGGCATGGACAAAGAAGTGATGAAGCGCCTCTTCATGGCTGCGGGGTTACCCATCACGAAACACGTTACCTTCCTCCGCCATCAGTGGAAACAAAGCCCGAGGAAGATCGTCGCCAGCCTCGAGGCCGCACTCAAATATCCACTCTTTATTAAGCCCGCGAACCTGGGTTCGTCGGTAGGTATCAGCAAAGCCCATGACCGCAAGGAGCTTGGCCCGGCCATCGAACTGGCCGCGGGATTCGATCGCAAGATCGTGGTGGAGCAGGCGGTCGGCGGCCGCGGCAGCCGGACCCGAATGGGGAAGGCCCGGGAGCTGGAAGTTGCGGTGCTGGGCAACGATGAGCCGATTGCCTCGGTGGTAGGCGAGATAGTCCCAGGCAAAGAGTTCTACGACTATGAGGCCAAGTATCTCAGCGAAGGTTCACAGGCCATCATTCCCGCTAAGCTGACGAAAAAGCAGAGCCGGCAGGTGCAGGCCATGGCGCTCGATGCCTTCCGTGCCTGTGACTGCGCCGGTCTGGCCAGAGTGGACTTTCTTCTCGAGGCTGGGGACTCCGGCCGGCTCTACCTTAACGAGATCAATACCATGCCAGGGTTCACCTCGATCAGCATGTATCCCAAGCTGTGGGAGGCCTCGGGCATGAAGTATCGCGACCTGATCTCCAGGTTGATTGAGCTGGCGCTGGAACGCAAAGCGGAACAAGAGCAAATCTCCTACTCGCGATGATATGGTCATGAGCGGTAAACTTTCCCTAGGCAAGGAGGGACCATGACCCTGCTCGATGCACCCACATATGATCCAACCAAGGCGCGGACGCGCAGGAATATTCTCATTGCTTGCCTCGTCGCCTTCCTCGTGCTCGCAGGCTTCCTCTGGTACTTCTGGGACTGGCCGCAAGAACATCGCGTCAACCAATTCTTTGCTGCCATCGAAGCCAAAGACATGCCGAAAGCGTTTGCGATTTGGAACCACGACCCGGACTGGCAGCAGCACCCGCAGCAGTATGCGCAATACCCCTACGGCCGCTTCGAAGTAGATTGGGGCCACTCGAGTGATTGGGGCGACATCAAGACGCATAAAATCCTGATGGCGAAAACAGTGGGCTCCGGGGTGGTGGTGGGGGTCGAAGTAAACGGGCAAAAGACGCCCGTCTTCCTTTGGGTGCAGCGCAGCAACAAGACACTGGGCTTCTCCCCGGTGCAGCTCTCAACCGATTAGGCGTTTTTCTTTTCTTGAGGGACGGCCTTCAGAGACTGCGTGAGTGCTCTGCACTGAGTCCCGAAGGGACGGGCTGAAAGTAGCCCAGGACGGTAGTCCTGGGTAAATATAAGCCATTCGATCAGTCCCGCCAGGGACGGCTGAACATGGGGTTAAAAATTTCAGCCGTCCCTGGCGGGACTAGTCCAGATTCGTGGCGGTTACCCAGGACTATCGTCCTGGGCTACTTTCAGCCCGTCCCTTCGGGACTCAGTGCAGAGTTCTCACGCAGACTCTTTAGCCCGTCCATCACTGCCGATAAATTAGTCCGGTCCGGACCCACCCCAGAGCGACTTTTTCCGCAGCCTGGCCTGCTAGGCGTTAAGCGCGGTCAGCAGCTTTTCCAGGCTGGCGGGATCGTCCACCTGCCCACACTTCTGCCCGCGGTCAATCTGCCGTAGTAGCCCGCTTAGCACCTTGCCCGGACCGACCTCGACAAAGCTGGTTACTCCCTCGGCGATGAGTAGCTGCATAGACTCTGTCCAACGAACCGCTCCGGTTACCTGGCGGACGAGAGCATCGCGCAACGCGGCTCCGTCAGTGACCAGGTTGGCATCCACGTTGACCACGACCGGAACTTTTGCGGGCGCGAAGGGTATCTCCCGGAGGATGGGAGCAAGGGCATCCTGGGCCGGCTTCATGAGGCTGCAATGGAAGGGCGCGGAGACCTGCAGCATGACGGCTCGCTTGGCGCCGCGTTCTCTTGCCAATGCGACTGCCCGCTCGACTGCCCCGGTCGCTCCCGAGATAACCGTTTGTTCGGGACTGTTGAGGTTGGCGGGTTCGACGGGCGCACCCACCTCGCTCGATGCATCCCGGCATACGGCGTCCACTGCCTCCGCTTCCATGCCAAGAATGGCGGCCATCGCCCCTTGACCTGCGGGGACGGCCTCCTGCATCAACTGCCCGCGCCGGCGAACCGTGCGTGCGGCAGCGGCGAACTCGATGGCGCCTGCAGCGACGTTGGCGGAGTACTCCCCCAGCGAGTGTCCGGCAAGGTAATCCGCGGTGACTCCAGCGGCGGCCAAAACGCGTAGCGCTGCCACAGATACGGTAAAGATCGCCGGCTGCGTGAACTCGGTCAGCCGAAGCTGCTCTTCGGGTCCGTTAAAGCAGAGCTCCGCCAAATCGAAGCCCAGGGCTTCATTCGCTTCTTCAAAAGTCTGGCGCGCGAGCGGAAAGGCCAATGCAAGGTCGCGGCCCATGCCAACGCTTTGCGAACCTTGACCAGGAAATAGGAAAGCAATCTTACTCATGTCGTTTTCGTGGAGTTGTGAAAAGAAACAGCAGGATCCTAGTGAATCGGCTGGATGGGCTCGCTAACACTTGGCGCAGACGCCGCTTCTGCCGGCCGGCGGCAGGCAAACTCCTGCTCCAGCCGCTGGTTGATACCAGCCTGGGCGAACTCAGCCGTCACCCGGATGCCGTTATAGATGGCGCGGTCATTCGAAGAGCCATGATTCACGATGCAAACCCCGCGAATTCCCAGTAGCGGCGCACCGCCGTACTCGGAATGGTCCAGGCGCTTCTTGAAGTCGTTGAATGCTTTACGCGAAAGCAGCGCCCCCACCTGCGCGGTGACGGTCGAATTCAGCGACTGACGCAGCAGATCGCGCACCAGGCGAGCCAGTCCCTCTGACGTCTTGAGCGCGACATTGCCGACGAAACCGTCGCACACCACAACATCGGCGTTACCGTTGTAAATGTCACGGCCTTCCACGTTGCCGATAAAGTTGAGAGACAGCTGCCGGAGAAGCGGAGACGCCTCGCGAGTGAGATCGTTCCCCTTGCCTTCTTCCTCGCCGATGGAAAGCAGACCGACGCGGGGACGGGGGATCTTGAGCACGCTGCGGGCGTACATTTCGCCCATCACGGCGAACTGCTCAAGATTATGCGGCTTGCAGTCGACGTTGGCGCCCACATCGAGCAGCACGCAGCGCGAGCCCGTAGAGGTTGGTAACATCGCGGTCAAGGAAGGACGGTCCACCCCCGGCAACGGTCCAAGCACCATCTTGGCCAAGGCCATCGCGGCCCCGGTATTTCCCGCGGTCAGGAAGCCGGCTGCCTTGTTTTCTTTGACCAGGCGCAGCCCGACGCGCATGCTGCTCCGCGGCTTCTTACGGACCGCATCTGCAACTTTCTCGTCCATGGTGATCCATTCCGTTGCGGGAACGATCACGATTGGCAGCTCTTCACCGCCGGTTGCATCCCGCAGTGCTGCCCGCAGCCGGTCCTCCGGACCAACCAGGTGAACGCGCACCGGAAGGTGACGGCAGGCATGGATTGCGCCCTTGATCTCGGGTTCAGGAGCCTTGTCCGAGCCCATGGCATCGAGTGCAATATCCGTGAGGGTGGCCACAGATCGGGCTAGGCTTCCTTGGCTTCGAGCACTTCGCGACCCTTGTATATGCCGCATTTGGGGCAAGCCCTGTGTGGTAATTTGCGCTCGTGGCAGTTAGGACATTCCGAGACGGTAATGGGAGTGAGCGCGTCGTGCGAACGGCGCTTGGAGGTGCGGGCCTTGGAGTGGCGCCGCTTTGGATTCGGCATTACAGATTCCTTTCAGGCGTTCTCCCTGACTGTGCGGCTTCAGCCTGAGATCGCTTTAAACTTTACGTTTTCATCCTGCTGCGGAGATCGGCAAGCGCTGTCCACCGCGCGTCGACCTGGCTTGTATCGCAAGCGCAGACCTCGTTATTGCGATTCCGTCCACAGCGAGGGCAGAGTCCCTTGCATTCCTGCTGGCAGAGCGCTCTTGCCGGCAGGGACAGCAACACCTGCTCACGCAGAACGTCTTCGACCGCAAGACGGCCTCCTTCATAGTACCCGATTTCGGTATCCGAGGTCGAGATTGCGTGCTCCGAGGCGTCTGCGTCGACACCTGTGGGGCGGAAAAGCAGGTCGAAATGTTCTTCCAGGTGTTGCGCCACAGGATCCAGGCAACGGGCGCAGGGCATTTCGAAATCACCCTGGTAGCCGGCGCGCAAACGGATGTCCTGGATAAAGTTGTGCGCGCCGCGATGCTCGGTGATGAGGTCGGCGCGTCCGCTTACCGGCATGCCGCCAATTTGTTGAATTCCAGATCCATAATCGATGGCGCCGGCCGGGATCGTCTCACTGAATTCAAGCGGCTCCCGCTCAAGATCGAGCACCGTAATCAGTATGGCCATAGCATTCTCCGGATCAAAAGCGGTAATAGACGGTGATGTTTGGTTCCAGAGTCGTTCGCAGCGTTTTGGTATCGATCGAAAACTGATGAAAATCAGGCGTTTTGTATTTCAAGCCGCGAAGCCCACCCCGCACTCCAAGGCGAGAAAATATAGGGTAGTTCAAGCCGAAGTTATAGGCGAACTCCGGCACCAGCTGAGAGGGCAGACTCTTGGTCGTCGGGGAGTTCAAATCGATTAACGTCCCGGCTATGGGAGAAAAGACGATGATTCCGCCGCCCAGGCTCAGGTACGGCTGAACCCCGTAGATGGTAGGCGATTGAAACAAATAGGAGAAGCTGAGGTCGGTTACGTTGCTCTCCACTTTGACCACGCCCTTGTTGTAAGCCTCATAGAACTTGGTGTAGCCGACGTTCACCTCATAGCCCAGCCAGGGGCGGTAGGGCTGGCGAAAACTGAATAGTCCTCCGCCCGACTCAGTGGTGTCGTCGCGAATGAAGTTTCCGTTGGCAGCATTCGTTACCTGATAGAAGCCGCCTACGCCGACATCAAATTTCTCTTTAGGCGCGGTCTGTGTGTCCTGCGCGTGACAGGAGACAGCCCAGGGGAGCATACCCACCGCCACCAGTAGTGCGCTTAAGAAGGATGAATAACGCCGGCTCCGGGCCGACCGAGGAAGGGTTAGGGATTTTTTCAAACGGACACTCTGCATGGTTGAGTCTTATCCCACTATATATGGTTCCCCAGGCTCAGTTGGCTGGCAGAGCCTGCGCCAATCGTCCCCGGCGAAGAGTCGAATACCGGCAATTCCGGCCGCGCCCACCGCGATGCAATCTGAGGCATTGGCCGCGGTTACACCGCCCAGAGCAAAGACCGGGACGCCCCGCGCGGCGGCGCAAGCCCGGCGGAGTTCATCGAGGCCCTGGACTGGAGAAGCTTGCTCTGAAACTTTCTCCCCGGAAACCTTCTCCCCAGAGACCTTCTCAAAGACTGGAGAGAAGAGCATCAGGTCCACCCGCTCTTGAACCGCGACATCGATATCTTCCAGGCTGTGGCAGGGTACGCTGATGATCACTTCACGGCCGCCGGAGCGTATGCTGCTGGCCGCACCCGGCGCCGGTTTGCCGGCAAGATGAACTCCATCGGCGCCGGCTGCCAACGCCAGCGCAGCCGATTCCGGTGTAGAGACATTGACCAGCAGCTTCGAACGCCTGCGGTCGATCGTCCCCATCACCTCACAGGCAAGTGAGAGGAGCGCCTGGTCGTCGAGATCTTTTTCCCGCAGCTGGATGAAATGGACGCCCCCGGCTGACCAGCTTTCCACCAGGCTGAGAAGGGGCCGGCTCGCCCGCTTGCGGTCCGTAATGGCATAGAGTTGCATGGAGTGGAGTCTAGTTGAGGAATCGCAGGGGCGTATGCTAGACAAGGTCATACGGTTTCAATTCGGGTTTTTGTCCGGGCCACAGAAATAGGAAATTAATCTCTTCGGTGGGTTCTTCCGGTACCCTTCCAACAAGGCATGATTAGCTACGACATTCTCATCATTGGTTCCGGTCCCGCGGGGCAGCGTGCCGCCATCTACGCCAATAAGCTAGGCAAGCGGGCAGCTGTGGTTGAGCGTATGCGGAACATCGGTGGGGTCTCGGTAAATACCGGCACCATTCCCAGCAAAACCATGCGCGAAGCTGTGCTGCATCTCTCCGGCTATAACTATCGTTCAATTTACGGCATGAATTACAAGGTCAAGGAAAAGATCACGATGGCGGACCTTGCCTTCCGCGTCCAGCACGTGATCAAGACCGAGATCGACGTTACGGAGGCACAACTCTCGCGCAATGGGATCGATGTGCTCCCCGGAATAGCCAGCTTTGAAGACACCACCCACGTGAAGGTCACCAATGAGGGGGGCACCCAGACCTACGAGGCGAAGAGCATCATCATCGCCACCGGCACCAAGCCGGCCGACTCCCCCCGGGTGCCCATCAATGGACGCTCGATCGTGAACAGTGATCAGATTCTTGAACTGCCCAACCTGCCCAAGTCGCTGATCGTGGTGGGCGGGGGTGTTATCGGCGTCGAGTACACCTGCATGTTCGCTGCGCTCGGGGTGCGCGTCACCCTGATCGAAAAGCGGCCCAAGCTGCTTGAGTTTGCCGACCAGGAAATCGTGGAGGCGCTAAGCTACCACCTACGCGACAGTCGCGTGACCATGCGCCTGCATGAAGAAGTGGAAAGCGTGGAAGAGCTGCCCGATTGCAGTGTGGTCGCCAACCTCGAAAGCAAGAAGAGAATCTCCGGCGGCGCCTTGTTGTATGCGGTCGGCCGCTCCGGCAATGTCGACCAGCTCAATCTGCCGGCCGTTGGCATCGAACCGGATTCTCGCGGCCGCATCCCAGTGGACAAGGACTTCCGCACCAAGGTGCCGAACATCTTTGCGGTGGGAGACGTGATCGGTTTTCCCAGCCTGGCCTCGGTGTCGATGGAGCAGGGCCGTATTGCCGTTGCCCGGGCCTTCGGCAATGAAAACCTGGTATCCAATCCCAGCTACTACCCCTACGGAATTTATACGATTCCCGAGATCTCGTTTATCGGCAAGACTGAGGAGCAGCTCACCGATGAAGATGTGCCCTACGAGGTGGGCGTTGCCTACTACCGCGAGATTGCCCGCGGGCAGATCCGGGGCGACACGACCGGGCGGCTGAAGATTGTCTTTCATCGCGAAACACGGCATCTGCTGGGAGTGCACATCATCGGCGAGGGCGCCAGCGAGCTGCTGCACATCGGGCAGGCCGTCATGTCCCTTGGCGGCACACTGGACTACTTTATCGATACGGTGTTCAATTACCCCACCCTTGCCGAGTGCTATAAAGCTGCCGCGTTTAACGGCATCAACCGGCTTGCCCGGGCGGCGGACTGAGCAGTTTCACGGTGGATTTAACCAAAGCGGCAGAGTTACTCGTGGTTTTCCGCAAAAGAAAACCACACCTCGCGATCTTAATGAGGCCACGTAACTGGGAAACTGCTTTGAAAGGGAGGGCGCATGGAAAGAACCATTGGCGTTGTTGTGTCCTCGAGAATTGTGGCGGGGCTCATCGAAGATCACAAACTGGTTGGTCAGCTGGGTGCTTATCCGGAGAACCCAGACGACCACGAAGCACTGCTCGAACATCCCTTCGAGAGCCTTTGCCATTTGATCAGCGATCAGGTCCTGGCTCTTCATCCGGAGGGCAAGTTCGACGCCATCGGTGTCGCCATCCCCGGGATTATCCGCAACGGTATTTGCGAGGACTCTCCGAATCTGGCCCAATTAAAGGGCGCGAACGTCGCTGAATCGCTGGCTGCCATCTTCCAGTCGAAGGGGATTGTGGCGCCGTTGAAGACCATGAATGATGCCGATGCGGTCGCGGCTGGGCTGGCTGTTACGTCAGGCCGCATGGATCGCCTGGTGCGGGTTTGGACCATCGGCAATGGTATCGGATTTGGCCGCTATCCTTACGCAGAAGGCGTGTGGGAGGGTGGTCACATGGTAGTGACGCTCGACCCTAAAGAAACCTACTGCGGTTGCGGTGGCCGGGGACACCTGGAAGGAATCATGGGCTACCGGGCGATGCGCCTGCGCTTCCTGGACATGGAGCCGGAGGAGGTCTTTGCCGCCGCCAAAAAAGGCGATCCCCGTTGCATGGATTTCGTGCGCCTTTGGCATCGCGGTCTGGGCGCCGCAACTGCCACATCGATCCATTTAGGCGGCCCAGGCCGTTTCTATTACACCGGACTCAACGTGCGCTTCCTCGATCTGAATCTGCTCAAGGAGTACTTGTGGCAGATGGTAAAGATGAGCCCGCTGCAAAGCTACTCATTGGAGGTCGTGCCAGATAATCCTGAGGTAGCGGTCATCGGCGCGGCGGCATCCGCGCTCTTAGCTCCCACCCCTTAGGAAAGGGAAACAGCAGGTCCCTCCACTACGCTCCCTTCTGCTCAGCCACTGCTCTCAATGGAGGCGCCCCCCTCCCCTTTGTCATCCCGACCGGAGCGCACCCGTATTTCCTGCCACGCAGTGCCGGACAAGGCCGCGTATGCGCCTTTCCTTAAAGAAAGGCGCATGAAGTTCGCCAACGCCATCAAGTTTCACAGGAAATCCGGGGGAGCGTAGCGGAGGGATCTGCAGTTCAGCGGACCTCTCGTGGAGATGTTTTTCGACAGTGCATAGCGGAGTGGAGGGACCGTCTGTATCTCTTTCCGCCGCAACGATTCTTAGGAATAACTCCGCTGGTAGATCCGCGACAGCCGGTCATGCCACGTCAGGCGATCCGGGTCGAACCAGGCCCAGGCAAACCCCAATCCCAGCGGAGCGGCCGAAAGCAACAAAAACAAGACCCGCCTGCACATTGCCTTACGGGTCGGGTTCTCGTCGTCGAACGTACACAACGCGATCTTCGCGTAGCGCATTCCCGGAGTACCCTCGGCATACTTGAAGAACAAGTATTGGTAGAGCAGGCAGAAGCCAGCCAGCACCAAACCGGCGCTCAGCACCGCAGGTTTACCCGAAGGCGGATGCGCGGTACAGGCAACAAAGACCAGAATGAATACAGAGAAGGCGGCTACGATCAACGCCAGATCAAAAATCCCAGCCATGATCCGGTCTTCCAACGGCGCTGTCTGGAGCGCCACCTGCGGGGATACCGCCTCCCCAACACTAACCTTGTCATCAGGATCGTTGTCCAGCCGGATGGGAGACCAATCGGCTGGGGTTTTCCCGATCCTTACGGTTTGCGAGACGCTCTCCGGCGCGACTTCAAAGATCTGGAGCTGATCTACTTCCTCTGGCGAAGTCTCACGCAGCGGACCCTCCGCGAGCCGGGGACGGACTTTGCGTGCCGCAACCAGCTCCCGCGGAAACTCGATAAGATTGACCGCCAACGGCTCTACGGCCTCAAACGCCGGCTCTTCCTCGAGTACGTCGGGCGAGTCAAACGCATCCTCTTCTTCCGTGCGCAGAGACCCGTTCCAGTTTTCGGTTGAAGGTTGCGGCGCGAAATGAGTGTTATTACTGGCAGATGGCGCGACTGCTGCCGCCTCTGCCCGGGCGCGAGCCTCGGCTGCTAACACGTCGCTGTAAGAGGGAGCATTTGCATACCGCTGCGCTACCTTGGCGGCGAGCAGGGCAGCGCGGGAATCAACCTTGCGCTCCACATGTTCCAGGCCCGGGAGCGCGATCTGCTCCTCTTTATTGCGCAGCCGGCGCGTACGCGTCGCGGCAAGGCGCTCGTTCAGTTCTTTCTTCCATGCTGGCATAACGTCTGTATCCGCATAGGAAAGAGTTTCTCCGACATTCGGCGAAGCAGGACTCAATTCTGTTCTCCTCTTTTGTAATGCATGTTTCGTGGCCCCGTAGAACGAAGAATGGAGACAGGCACACACGCTCGCGCGTGAACCTTATATAAGCGGCATGGGAGCGGAGGCAACAGAAAACACGCTTCTTTCTTCATTGGCAAGCGCAATGAAGGCGAGAGAACGAGCCTGTATTAACCAGAGCAGCGGCGCGATCAAGTACATTGGGTGTAGGCCATTTGCTATCCTAGCCTCGCACCTGGTAATGAGAGTCCGCACCTTTTTGTTTATCACAGCGTTAATGCTGTGTCATCTCCAGCTTTGCCCGCAGACGTTGACCAAGCAGTTTCCCTCGGCTTCTGGGCTCCCCGATGCGCCCGATTATCCAATTGCTGAAGTGGTCGCCACGCCGCCTCCGGGTATTCCGGTGCGCCTTGAATCCAGGCAGCAGGAGAAGCATGGCAGTGTCTATCTGCTGACTGGCGAGGTCAGGATCGACTACAAGGACTACACCCTTACGGCGGATAAGGTTTCCTACGATGATGAAACCAAGGACGCCGAGGCCGATGGCCATGTGCGGCTCCAGGGTGGACGCAACAACGAACTCATCCTCGCGGATCACGGCAAGCTCAATTTTGATCTGGAGACGGGCCGTTTCGAAAATGTGACCGGAAGCGTCGGCCGCCAGCCCTCCGCCAGCAAACGCAAGCTGGTATATACCACCGCCAACCCATTTCTCTTTACCGGCCGTGTGCTCATCAAGGAAGGACCGGAACGCTACCAGGTAATCCAGGGCACGATGACCTCATGCCTGCTGCCGGATCCCGACTGGCGAATTCATTCCTCCCTAATCCGGGTGAACTACGGAGTGGCGCGGGCAAAGAACAGCTACTTCACCCTGCTGGGCGTGCCCATTCTCTACCTGCCTTACGTCACCCATCCGGTGGACACGGGCGCCAGGCAAAGCGGCTTGCTGTTGCCCGTTTTCGGTACTTCTTCAACCAAGGGGACCATCCTCGGCGACTCTATCTACCTGGTCATCAATCGCAGCACGGACGCCACCTTTGGCACCCAGTACTTCTCCAAACGCGGCTGGTCGCCTAGCGGCGATTTTCGCTATCGCGGGCGCGGAGAAGATTTTGTGAATGCGCGCTTTACCGCTCTGTTCGACCGGGGGTTGGCCCCGATTATCTCAACCAGGGCGGACAGGACATCTTCTTCAGCGGCCGGCGCGACTTTGATCTGGAAGAGCACACCCGCGCCGTGGCCAGCGGCGAGTATCTCAGCTCGTTTGTCTACCGCGAGGCGTTTGCCGAATCCTTCGCGCTCGCGGTCGCCTCGCAGGTGACGTCGTCAGTCTTCGTTACCAACAATGACGCGGGTCGTTCGGCGAGCCTGCGCTTCGACCGCTATCAGAACTTTGAAGGCATCACCCAGGTGGGCAACACCTACTACACCCCACAGATCCGCATCCTGCACGTGCCCAGCCTTGATTTCGACACCGTCGAGAGATCGTTTCATGACACGCCTCTCCACTGGAGTGTGGATAGCTCGGCCGCTGGTCTTAGCCGCAGTGAACCGGGCTATGAGACCGGGACGTTAGGGCGCTTCGACCTCTATCCTCATCTGGCTCTGCCTTTGCGTTTCGACGGCTGGACGTTCCGGCCCGAGGTGGCCGCCCGGGAGACGTTTTATACCGAGAGCCAAATTCCCACCAGCACCACGCCGCTGGTGGGAAATGGTACCGTCAATCGCTCGGATATCGAGGCCAGCTTCGAGCTGCGGCCGCCGGCGCTGGTTCGAGATTTCAAGGCACCCGCGCTGGAACGGCTCTTCGGGAGCGACCTCCGCCACACCATTGAGCCCGCTGTGCAGTACCGCTACGTTGCCGGGGTCAATAACTTCTCATCCATTCCCCGCTTCGACACCACCGACGTGGAGAGCGATACCAATGAATTGGACTACTCGCTGACGCAGCGTCTGTTCTTCAAGCACTTGCACCCCAAGACATGCAGCAGCGGCGACCTGCCTGCGCCCATCAACGGGATCATCAATATGCCACCAACCTATACGGAGTGCGGCGGCGAAACCGATGCCTGGATCACCTGGAAACTAGCCGCAAAATACTTCTTTGACCCATACTTCGGTGGTGCCGCATCTCCCTTTCGGCGTACCGTGCTGGATACCACGCTCGACCTCACCGGGGTGGCCTTTCTCAACGGCCCGCGCAACACTTCGCCGCTGATTTCACGCTTCAAGGTCCGCACCAGTGAACACATGGACCTGGAATGGGATGCGGACTACGACTTCAAGACGAAGCGTCTGGACGCCAGCAATGTGTTCGCCGACTACCGCCGGGACAGCATCTTTGGCAGCGTTGGCTACTCTACGCTTCAGGCCCTGAACGCCTCGTTCACGTCTAGCCTTGCCAGCCAGGTGACGAAGTACAATCTGCTGCGGTTGCTGTTGGGGTATGGCGATCCGACCAAGCGCGGGCTGAGCGTCGGCGCCAACGCCGGCTACGACTTTGTCCAGAACGCCCTGCAGTATGGCGGCATCCAGTCCTCCTACAACTGGGACTGTTGTGGTCTTGCCGTCGAATACCGCCGCCTGGCACTGGGGTCGGTACGAAATGAGAACCAGTACAGCTTTAACTTCACCCTGGCTGGCGTGGGCGCCGCTGGAAACCTGAAGCATTCCGAGCGAATCTTCTGATCTGCTGCCCCCCGAAAGCGACACGATACTGGGAGAAATGCTCTAATGGAGCTGTGGAAAGGTGGTCTTCTTGTCTGTACGCCGTACCCTGGTTTGGTGCCTGCTAATCTCTCTGTCGGCAGGCTGCAAGGCGCAGAGTCCCTCCAGCACCGCCGCAAATAGCCCTTCTCCCGTTCCCACTTCTCAGCTGAACCGGAGAATTGAAGTCCTGGTACGCTCGCAATTCGAGGTGCCCCCGAATGTCGATGTCGCGATTGGAGCAACCAGCAAGAGCGAATTTCCGGGATTCGAAAACCTGCCAATAACCTTTTCGAGCCACGGTAAGCAGACGGTGGTCAATTTTCTTCTCTCCAGCGATGGCAACACAGTTGCGCGTCTGGAACGGTTTGACATTAGCCATAGCCCGGCGGACATGATCTCGCTCCAGAACCGTCCTTTGCGCGGGACGCCCGACGCCAAGGTGACCATCGTGAATTTCGATGACCTGGAGTGCCCGTACTGTGCGCGCATGCACGCGCAGCTCTTCCCGGCTACGCTCGACCGCTACAAAGGCCTGATCAAGTTCTATTACAAGGACTATCCATTGGTTGAAATCCATCCCTGGGCGATGCATGCGGCGGTGAACGCGAACTGCCTTGCCGATCAAAGCCCCGAAGCCTACTGGAAATTTGTGGACTACGTTCATTCGCATGGCGACGAGGTCACCGGAACAGCGCATGATGCGCCACAGGCTTCGAAGACGCTGGATAGGCTTACCCGTGAGGAAGGCCAGCGCTCCAAGCTGGATCTGGCCAAACTCGACCTGTGCGTCGCCAAGCAGGACGAGGCAACGGTGCGCGCTTCCATGAAGCAGGGAGATAGTTTGGGCGTAAATGGTACGCCGACATTGTTTATCAACGGCGAGCGCATCTCCGGGGCCTTGCCGCAAGCCGAGCTTTGGATCGCCATCGACCGGGCCCTGCGGGAGGCCGGTGTGCAGCCACCGCCCCAGGTGGCGGAAGCGGACAAGAAACCGGTCACCACTCCGCAGCCCCCCAAATAGAGATCATGCGATCGCGAGGAGAAAGACCGTTGGAACCATTGTTTGAGCCGTCCTGGGTGCGCACCGCTGTTGTCTGCGCCTCGATAAGCATCGTGCTTCTGAGTGGCGTTCTAGGGTGCAAACGCAGTTATGGGCCGGACGTGGTGGCCACCGTGAACGGACAACCGATTCAGCGCTCTGAAGTGGAGAAGTATTACCGTGACAACCTGGGCAACAACAAGGAGCAACCGACCAGGGAACAGGCTGAGGCCACCCGGCTCGGCATTCTGAAGCAATTGATTGACGAAGAAATTTTGCAGCAGGCGGCTAAGAAAATGAGCCTGGTGGCCAGCGATGAAGAGGTGGACGCCAAGCTGGCTGAAATGAAGGCGCCGTATACCCAGGAGGAATTCGACAAACACCTGCAGGCCGCCGGCCTGTCACTGAACGATCTGCGCGTCCAGATCCGGCGCAATCTCACTTCGGAAAAGCTGATGAACAAAGAAGTGAACTCGCGGATCAATATAACCGACGCAGACGTGTCCAATTTCTATAACGCCAACAAGGCGCAATTCAACTTTATCGAGCCCAAGTACGACATTGCTGACATCGTCGTGACTTCGCAGCCCACCCGGATGCAGCAGGGCGCCAATCTACAAAACAGCAAAGCCGGCAGCGATACTGAGGCGCTCAGAAAAATCGCCATGATCCACAACCGCCTGGAAAGCGGAGAAGACTTTGCTACCCTGGCGGCAAACCTCTCCGAGAATACGAACGATGCCAACAACGGCGGGAACATGGGGTTTATCCCGGAATCGAGCCTGCGCAGCCAACCGCTAGTGTTTGCCGCGATCTCCAAGCTCCAGCCGGGGCAGATGACGGAAGTGATTCCATTGGTGGCGCCGGGCACGAAGGCTCCCGGAGGCTACGCGATCTACAAGCTTATCGAGAAGGAGCCAGCCGGCCAGCGGGAGCTGAACGACCCTCGGGTGCAGCAGGACATCCGCCAGCAACTACGCGACAGTCGCTCCCAACTACTGAGGGCCGCCTACTACGAAATGATGCGCGATCAAACCAAAGTAGAGAACCATCTGGCAGAACAGATTTTCAAAAACGGAGCTCAGTAACCGAGGGACCTGCTGTTTCCGTCATCCGCTATCCAATGCCAGCTGGGAGCGCCGCCCTCTCCTTTGTCATCCCGAGAGGACCCGGATTTCCTGCCACGCTGCGCCGGACACGGTCGCGTGTGCGCCTTTCAGTAAGGAAAGGCGCATGAAGTTCGCCAACGCCACCAAGTTTTACAGGAAATCCGGGGCAGTCGAGGGATCTGCAGTTCTGCGGACCTCTCCTGGAAATGTTTTCGACAGATCGTTGCATACGCCCGCCCCGGCGTGCCGTAGAGAAATCTGCGGTTACAGATCAACCTCCCCGCTCAGAAAAGCGGCGTTTGTCGGCGTGGTAACGGCAGGCCGAAATGTTCATAGGCCAACCGTGTGGCCACGCGTCCGCGAGGGGTGCGATCCAGAAAGCCGATCTGGATTAAGAATGGCTCGTAGACCTCCTCCAGGGCATCCTCTTCTTCCGCCAGGCTGGCTGCCAGGGTATTCAGCCCCACAGGGCCCCCATCATATTTCTCGATAATGGTTAGCAGCAGCCGCCGGTCGAGGTCGTCGAAGCCGTGTGCGTCGACCCCGTGCAGCTTTAAGGCAGCCTCGGCCGTTGCCCGGTCGATGCTGCCCGTGCCCCGAACCTGTGCATAGTCACGCACCCGGCGCAGCAGTCTGTTGGCGATGCGCGGCGTCCCCCGTGAGCGCAAAGCGATCTCCGCGGCTCCGTCGTGGTCGATCGGCACGTGCAGCACTTCCGCCGAGCGTTCCACGATGTAGCGCAGCTCGTCTTCAGTGTAGAACTCCAGTCGCAGCAGGATCCCAAAGCGGGACCGCAAGGGCGAGGAAAGCAGCCCCGGCCGGGTGGTGGCTGCGATAAACGTGAACGGCTTGATTTCCATCACATGGGTCCGCGCAGCCGGTCCCTGCCCGATGATGATGTCCAATTTGTAGTCTTCGAGCGCGGTATAGAGCTTTTCTTCGAGCACCGGCTGCAGGCGGTGAATCTCGTCCAGGAAGAGCACCTGGCGATCCCGCAGATTCGTGAGGATCGCGGTCAAATCGCCCTGGATCTGGAGCGCCGGGCCGGAAGTCTGCTGAAAGCCGACATCCAGCTCGTTAGCGATAATCGTCGCCAACGTCGTCTTACCCAGGCCTGGCGGCCCGAACAACAACACATGATCCAGAGCTTCGCCGCGCGACTTCGCGGCGGCAAGGGCGATGCCGAGCTGCTCCTTGGCCTTCTCCTGGCCAATGAACTCCCCCAGCCACTTGGGCCGTAGCTTCAGTTCGAAAGACTTGTCGTCTTCGGCGCGGTCGGCAGAGACCAGCCGTTCGGATTCGCTTCTACCGGCAGACATTGGCATCAGATTAGCAGCAAGGGAGCGAGTCGCGTCTGCGTAGACTCGCTAGAATCAGTTCATCTATGCTTTCAACAGCAGTGCACCAACGGCTTCGAATCCTACGCATTTTCGCGATTGTGCTGTCTACCGCGATTGCCTGCAGTTCCATCATCTATTTTTCCATTCCCATGAATGACACCCAGCAGGCGCAATTCGATGTGATTCTGGTGCTGGGCAATCCGGCAAAAGACGACGGCTCCATTGCACCGCTTGCAAAATCCCGCGTGCTTGAAGGGATCCGGCAGTACCGTGCGGGGGTCGCACCGCGCCTGCTAATGACCGGAGGCGCAGTGCGGAATCGGTTTGTCGAGGCGCAGGTGATGCTGCAGTTTGCGGAGTCCCAGGGCGTACCCGCTTCCGCGCTCCTGGCTGAAGGTCAATCACGGAACACCATTCAGAACGCGTATTACTCGTACAAAATTATGCAGGCGCACGACTGGACCTCGGCGCTGGTGGTCACTTCGCCCACCCATGTGCGCCGCGCAAGCCTTATCTTCAGCCACTATCCTCTTGCCTGGCGAATGGATGCCGCGCCCTGGCCACCCGGTTTTCCTCTCTGGAAACGGCTCTGGTTCTGGGCGAGCGAAACTGGATACACCAGCTACGGACGTCTCTTCGGCTTTCCCAACTCACGGCAATATTTGCCTAATACGCATTTCACGTTCCCCCGGCTCTAAAGAAAATCGCCCCAGGCTTTTTGATAGTAAAAACGCGAAACGCATGCCCAAGTTCTTCCGCTTCCAGTTCAATCTCCCGCAACAACTCGCAGCCCTGCTGTTGCTGCTGCTGCTGGCGCAGTGCATGTGGGTATTTCACCGCCAGACGCTCACCTCGCGAGACTACGACTTCGCGCGCTGCGGCCGTGAGATGTGGGAGAAGCCTAACCCGCTGGCGGGATACTTCACCAGCTGCGGCAACATACCCGATGGCACGCTCGGGTACCGTGTTGCCGGGCTGCCGCTGACCCTCCAGCGCGTGCTCGCCGGTCAGAACGCGGACACTTCCACCTGGGAGATGCGCCACGAACTCGGTTACATTCTGCTGCTGGAGCACAGCGGTTTCCTGATCACCGGAATTCTCCTGGGAGGAGCACTGTGGTGGGTTACGCGCCGTCTCTATGGCAATCCTGGCGGCTTTATCGCGCTGGCCTTGTACTGCTTTTGTCCCGCGGTGATTCACGCCTGTACCTACCCCAACAATGAAATTCTCACCGCATTTGGATTGTTCGCATCCCTCTACACCGCCATGGGCGTAGCCCACGCCATGCAGGGACCCCCCCGTAAGTGGCGCTCGCGGATTGTGCTGCTCACATTGACCCTGGCTTTTACTGCGGCGTCGCATGTGGCCGCCTTTCTGCTCGCGCTGCTTTTGTCTATCACCTTCATGGCCTACCTGGCGGTTGGCCGTCGCGCCTACATCGTGCCCATCATCATGGCGGCCGGCATCGGAACTCTGCTGCTGCTGTTCGCCTCCTACGACTTCAGCCCGGACGCCTTCAGCTACTTCTTTCGCAGCGGCGCCGGACGCATCTGGTTCTCTCTCCAGCCTGCGCGTCAGTGGTTTCTTAGCCTTCCCAATTCCGCCGTCGCGCTGGCCGCCGCTACTGCCCTGCTGCTTTATTTACCCACCCGCAGATCGCGGTATTTTGGCAACACCGTCCCACTGTTTTTGGCCCTGCTGTTCTTCTCCCTCATCACCCCCGGAATTTCCAGCGAGCCCACGCTCTGGGCACTCCCTTTTCTGCTCACTTTCATCGCCGGGGTGTTCGCTGATTTCCTTGAAACGCGATATCGGCCAGTCTTTTTGGCCCTCACAGGCTGCCTGCTGGCTCTGCAGGCGGCGGTGAGCGTTCTCTCCCTGCCTTGAGGCACACAAATTATTCAAAGAAAAAGACTTAGACTGGCATCATCGCCTTGCTGGGCGGCTCCGAAACACGTATCATCAGAACAGCCCTCGACCGCAGATGTAATCCCCGTCTAAGGCCCACCCTCTTATGGCAGACGATCAGAATCCTCTCCTTCCACTAGGTCCCAACGGCAGCGACGGCAACCCGCCAGACGGCCCGGGAACTCGCCTCATCCCGATCAACATTGAAGATGAGATGAAGCGTTCCTATCTCGACTACTCCATGTCGGTGATCATCGGACGCGCCCTACCCGACATTCGAGATGGCTTCAAGCCCGTGCATCGCAGAATTCTTTACACCATGCATGAGATGGGTCTGGAGTTCAACAAGAAGTACGCCAAGTGCGCCAAGGTAGTCGGCCAGGCCATGGGTGTGTATCACCCCCACGGCGATTCGGCAATCTACGACACCATGGTGCGGCTGGCGCAGCCCTTCAGTATGCGCTATCCCATGGTGGATGGTCAGGGGAACTTCGGCTCCGTAGACGGCGACCCGCCGGCGGCCATGCGTTACACCGAGTGCCGTATGACCCGCATCGCCGGACAGATGCTGGCCGACATCGATCAGGAAACGGTCGACTTTGTTCCCAACTACGACGAAAGCACCATGGAACCTACGGTGCTGCCGACCCGCGTTCCCAACCTGATCGTCAACGGGTCCAATGGAATCGCGGTGGGCATGGCGACCAATATTCCGCCGCACAACCTGAACGAGGTCATCAGCGCCACCATTGAATTAGTTAAGAATCCCCAGGCCGGCTTGGCCGAAGTGTTGCAGCATGTGCAAGGGCCGGATTTCCCCACCGGCGGTTTCATCTACGGACGTTCAGGTATTGCCCAGGCCTACAAGACCGGCCGTGGACGCTTCCTGATGCGCGCCAAGGCAGCCATTGAGCAGTTAAAGGGCGGCCGGCAGGCAATCATCGTCACCGAGATTCCCTACCAGGTCAACAAATCCAAACTGATCGAGCGCATCGCTGAACTGGTCAACGAGAAAGTTATCACCGACATTTCCGAAGACGACTTCCGCGATGAGAGCGATCGCGACGGAATGCGCATCGTCATCGGGCTCAAACGTGGCGCAGAAGCACAGATCGTTCTGAACCAACTCTACAAGCACACCCAGATGCAGGAGAGCTTTTCCATGATCTTTCTCGCGGTGGTTAATGGCCAGCCGCGCGAGCTCGCTTTGCATGACGCCATCCGCCACTTCATTAATCACCGGGTGGACGTAGTTCGACGCCGCACCTCCTTCCTGCTCAAGAAGGCTCGCGAGCGCGAACACATTCTCGAGGGCTACAAAATCGCCCTCGATAATATCGATCAGGTCATCCGCATTATCCGGGCATCGGGATCGCGCGCGGAAGCACGGGAGAACCTGCGCCGCTTTTCGCTATCCAAAGACATTGTTCTCAAGCTCGACACAGGCGTCGTAACCGGGCCCGAGCGAGAGCCTGGCCTGAGCTACCGGCAGATCGACGCTATCCTCGAACTGCAGCTCTATCGCCTCACCCAGCTTTCGACCGACGAGATCATCAAGGAATTGGTCGATGTGCGCGAGCGCATCGCAGAGTACGAAGCCATCCTTGCCTCGGAACCGAAACTGCGCGCTTTGATCGTCAAAGAGCTCGAAGCTGCGCGCAAAGAGTTTGGCGACGAGCGCCGGACTCAAATCCTTGACGAAACGGCTGAGTTGCAGCTCGAAGACCTGATCGCGGACGAACAGGTTGCCGTCACTGTTTCTCATTCCGGTTATCTCAAGCGCACTCCCATTTCCATCTACCGCCAGCAGCGGCGCGGTGGCACTGGGCGGTTAGGCATGAAGACCCGGGAAGAGGACTTCGTCTCCCAGCTTATCGTCGATTCCACCCACGCATATCTGCTCTGCTTCACCAACACCGGCCGCGTCTACTGGCTCAAGGTGTATGAGATCCCCGACGTCGGCGCTGCCGGCAAAGGCAAATCCATGGCTAGCCTGCTGAACCTGCAATCGGGAGAGAGCGTGCGCACCATCCTGCCTGTGCGCAATCTGGAAGAGGATGGAAAGTTCATCTTTTTTGCCACTCGCAAGGGCACAGTCAAAAAGACTCCGCTTAAGGACTTCTGCAATGTGATGGCGCGCGGCATTATTGCCATTGGCATCGACGACGATGATGAGCTGATTGGAGCCTGCCGCACCGACGGCAATCAAATCATTTTCCTGGCGACCCATGGCGGCATGGCGATTCGCTTCGGCGAGAACGATGTTCGCTCTATGGGCCGGCCTGCTTATGGGGTCCGCGGTATCGAGCTGATGAAGGGCGACTACCTGGTCGGTCTTGCTGCCACCCCGCTGGAACGTAAGAAGAACGGCAATGGAGAGCACTCCCCCTCGCTGATCCTTTCCATTACCGAGCAGGGCTACGGCAAGCGTACGGATGTGGACGAATACCGGCTGCAGACTCGCGGCGGCAGGGGTGTCATCAACGTCAAAACGACTTCCCGTAATGGCAAGGTCAGCGCTATCCTGCTGGTCGATGAAAGCTCGGAACTCATGGTCATCAGTCAATACGGCAAGATCATCCGTATTGACACCAAGACCATCCGGGCTGCGGGCCGTTCAACCCAGGGCGTCCGGCTGCTGCATCTTGAGGACGAAGACAAGGTCGCGGCAGCGGTTGTCATTCCCCCGGAAGAAGCCAAGATCGAACCGGAAAATGGAACCCTTCTACAGTAAAAACGGGAGGGGTACCGCGGGCGCGGTACCCCTCATTCCAAGGCAAAATAACAGTCCTGCAAGTTAGAAACCCCTGGACGCAACCTGCTTCGTCTGTTTGGCCGTCTCGACCTCATCGGTTGCGCGTGAATTTCCGCAATTGTCGACCTGGTAACGGCCGTACTGTGGCTGCAGATAAAGTAAGTACTGCTGACCCACGTACATGGCGAAGAAGCGAGGGCTGTTTTCGCTGAACACCGTCAGCTCAGTGTTGCGGTGCGCCTTACCGTGAAGTTTCGAGTCGACACGAACCGTATAGTTCACGCCGTCCAGAAAATCCCACGATTCCGGTACCGGTGTTGCTGCCGTCACTGTGGCCACAACCACCGCGGATGCCATATGCGTTTCCTTGTGGGCGCTGACGCGATTTGTCGAGCACTGGGAGAAACCATTGGCGGCACTCAGGCAGAGAATCATTGCAATAGCAAGCTTTTTCACAAACCCTCCTTGGGGCACAAATCAATTTTTGCGGTACCACGTAAGTTGTATGTGTACTGCTTAAGTGGTAGATTGCCGTGTCCAAGGTGGGATGGCAATTGCATTGTTTTGGAACGCCCTTACTTCGGAGCGGCCTCGCCGACCGATGGTAATAGGGGGTCTTGATCCGCATGCATAAGCCTATTGTTTGCAATATCTGCCACAAGGAATGTGGCAGATAGGGGAGTGCATCAGAGTCCTCAGACAATAAGGGAGAAGGGTAGCGCGGACAGTACTTAAGTTTGCGCTGGGGTACTAGAAGGGGCCTATTAAGCAACCGCCACAGCTTCTTGTGATCAGAAGAACCGCAGATCTTTCCACTGTAAGTCCCGCAGGGACGGCTGAAAGTGCTGAAGGTAGCCCAGGACCTAGTCCCATAAGCGCTAACTTGTTTGGGAATGTTTTTTTCAAAACTCCCACAAAACCGTCATCCTGAGAGGCTGTGACTTTTTTGGTGCATCCTGCCAAACAAATTGATTGGTTGGGGGGATGAGGTTGTATGAAGAGACATGGGCAACAGTGGAGAAGCAGGTGTTCAGGAGAAGAGAAGGGTTCGTCTGCGCAAGGCAGAACGTCTTCAGCTGTCGATGGAACCGCATTGCATAGATGATCTGGTGGGAGCGCTTCATCCAGTGCGCACGGTGATGGCGGTAGTGGAAAAGCTGGAGGTGAGTGGTTTTTGCGAGCGGATTCGTGCCCGAGAGGGTCAAGCGGGTCGTGATGCGACCGATCCGCGTTTGCTGGTGGGTTTATGGCTGTATGGGTGTACCCGAGGGATTGGATCTGCGCGAGAGTTAGCGCGTCGTTGCGCAGAGAGCGCGCCGTTCCGCTGGTTGTGCGGCGGAGTGACCGTGAATCATCATTTGCTGTCCGACTTTCGCATCGATCACGCCGACGCATTGGACGAGCTGTTTACGCAGGTGATAGTGACGTTGGTGGACAAGAAGCTGGTGCGAGTGAGCCGCATCAGCCAAGATGGAGTGCGGGTGCGTGTGAGCGCGGGAAGCAGCAGTTTTCGTCGGGAAGAGCGTTTGCAGCAGTTGTTGGAGCAAGCCCGGCAGCAGGTGATGGAGTTGCGTAAGCAGCTGGAATCGCCTGCCGAGTCAGCGGCTGTGACGGCGCGTCAGAAGGCGGCGCGTGATCGAGCGGCGGAGTCGCGACAGCAGCGGCTGGAGCAGGCGATAGCGCAGTTGCCGGAGCTGAAGCAGAAGCAGGCGGAAGCGGCGCAGAGGGCTGGCAAAGGTAAGTGTGGGGATCAGATCCGGGCCAGGCAGCCGCGGGTGAGCACCACGGATGCGGCCACGCGGGTGATGAAGATGGCCAACGGCGGTTATAGCCCTGGGGTAAACGTGCAGTTGGCCACTGATACCCAAAGCCGTGCCATTTTGGGGGTGGAAGTCACCAACGAGGGTTCCGATTCGGCAGGGCTGAGTGAACCGATGCGCCAGCAAGTGGAACAACGCACTGGGGGCAAGGTGGAGCAACACCTGGTGGACGGCGGCTACTTGCGAACAGAGGATATCGTGCAGGCGCACCAGCAAGGGGTAGAGTTGTTCGTGCCCTCCAAGCCGGCAAGGAATCCACAGAATCGGGGGCGGGAGTTGGAACCCAAGCCGAGCGACTCGGAAGCGGTACAAGCATGGAAGCGACGCATGGCCAGCAAAGAGGGGCAAGAAATCTACAAACAAAGAGCTGCCACCAGCGAAACGGTGAATGCCGACTTACGAACTTATCGTGGGCTGGCCCCGTTCACGGTGCGCGGCCTGAACAAAATCAAATGCGTGACGCTGTGGTGCGCCTTGGCTTACAACCTGATGCACTTCAGCAAAGCGTTGCTGAGCTAAAACCCGGCTGCAGAACGAATGCAGAGCAAAACCGGGCAAAAGGGAGAGGATCTGACACTACATGGCACGCAGTACCCTTTGACACGGCACCTCGGGCCGGATGGCCGCTTAGCAGTCCGGCCACTGAAAAATATACCTTAATCCTCTCGGCCTCAAAAAAGCTGAATTAACTCACAGGCTCTGAGCGGAGCGCGTCACAGACCTATCGCGTCACACAGCGCCTGATGGCGCGGAGTCGAAGGACCCCGAGGGTGCTTATCTTACCCATGCTGCTCGGGCCTTTTCGGCCACCGAAGCCCGAGAATAGGATCTTCCTGCTGTACGCGCTTGATGGTCACGGGTACATCTTTTCATGCACTGTAATCATCTTCCATCCCCAGGTCTATGCAAAATTCTTGAACTCGGAATTGATCGTGCGAATGAGGTTGAGCTTCTTTTCGCGGCCCCACGGAAAGACCGTGGCGGGTCCGCCAGGTGCGGGCTTCGGTGGTTGAAAAGCTCCGAGCGGCATGGGTAAGATAAGCACCCTCGGGGTCCTTCGACTCCGCGCCATCAAGGGCTGTGTGACGCGATAAATCTGCGACGCGCTCCGCTCAGGATGACGTTTTTGTGGTGAGTTGGAGATGCAAAAAATAGTTCATCGACCCACGGTCAGCCGTCTCTGCGGGACTTGCAGTGGAGGGACCGCAGGCTCAGTCGTTGCCGGCCGCGTGAACCATCTGTCTGATCACTTTGCTCTCCCCATCCATAGGGCCGGAGTTCCCGCATTTATTCACCATCCAGTGCTGATAATTGTTGGTGAGAAAAAGCAGGTACTGTGTGCCCGACTGCATGCTGAAGGCATCGTCGGTGTGCTCGCTGAAGATGGTGATCTCGCCCGTTTGCTTGCCTTTGACCTTTTGGTCAATATGCACGACATACTCGACGCCATCCAGAGCGTCCCATGACTGCGGCACTTGGCGCGACGACACTACGGTGCCGATGACCACGACCTCTGATTCCTTCATCTCCCGGGAGACGGGCATGGCGTTGGTGCAGGCCGCGAATGAAGCCGCACCGAAGAAAACGCAAACTAATCCTGTGGCGACTCGCTTCAATCTGCCTCGCTTCCTCCACCGCCCAATTAGCTAATGATCCCACGATTGCAGCGACATTCCTCTTGATAAACCGCTCCCGAACCAAGAGTTTCATCCCACATTCCACCAAAGTGTTATGGCCGGCCTGCACCGCCGTGGCAATTGTCTAACGCGGATGTTGTAGTGGTAGAAGCGGGACTGGCTTACTCCGGCCAGCGGCGGAAGATGAGTGCTCCATTGGTTCCGCCGAAACCAAAGGAGTTGGACAGCGCCACATCGATCTTGCCAGCTTGTGGATTATTGGCAACGTAGTTGAGATCGCAGGCTGGATCGGGATCGTCGAGATTGGTGGTGGGAGGGACGATCTGGCGCTGCAGCGCCATGATGGTGATGCCTGCTTCCAACCCGCCCGCGCCGCCCAGCAGATGGCCGGTCATCGACTTGGTCGAGCTCACCAGGAGTTCGCCGCTGGTCGCGTGCTCGCCGAAAAGATGCTTGATGGCCGCGGTCTCCAGTGCGTCGCCCAGCGGAGTGGAGGTGGCATGGGCATTGACATAGTCCACCTCACTGGGGTCTAGTTTCGCACTGCGCAAGGCATTCTTCATGGCCCGCAGACATCCTTCGCCCTGGGGCGCCATGCTGGTGATGTGGTAGGCGTCGGCGCTCATGCCGTAGCCAACAATCTCGGCCAGGATGGCGGCGTCGCGGGCGCGGGCATGTTCCAGTTCCTCCAGAACAAGGATGCCGGCCCCTTCGCCAACCACAAAGCCGTCCCGGTCTTTGTCAAACGGGCGGCAGGCATGTTCCGGGTCGGCGTTGCGGGTTGATAGCGCTCGCATGGCAGCAAACCCTCCCACACCCATGGGTGTAATTGCTGCCTCGGCGCCCCCGGCGATGATCACGTCCGCGTCATCTCGCTCGATGGTGCGAAAGGCGTTGCCAACAGAATGGGCACTGGTGGTGCAGGCTGTCGATGTCGATTCGTTCGGCCCCAGGGCACCGTAGCGGATGCTAACCTGGCCGGCCGCTAGGTTGGCGATGGTGGCAGGAATAAAAAATGGTGAAATCTTGCGCGGGCCGCCGTGGAGCATGGCGCTGTGCTCCCGCTCGATCACATCGAATCCGCCTATGCCCGAACCGATGTGTACGCCCACCCGCTCGGCATTCGCCGGTCCAATCTTCAGACCTGAGTGGGTGAGAGCTTCGTGGGCAGCGGCAAGTGCGAAATGGATGAAGCGCCCCATCTTGCGCGCTTCCTTCTTCTCCATGAAATCCAGTGGATTGAAGTCTTTCACCTCGGCTGCGAATGTTACGGGAAACCCCGTCGTATCGAAGCTGGTGATGGGAGCCATTCCGCTCTTGCCGGCCAGCAGGTTGTTCCAGACTTCGGGCGCGGTATTACCTACTCCGCACAAAAGCCCGATGCCTGTTACAACCACCCTTCTTGCCAACTCACTTACTGCCTTTCGCGTTCTTCTCGATGTATTCGGTGGCGTCCTTCACCGTCTTGATTTTTTCCGCATCTTCGTCCGGGATTTCCAAGTCAAAGGCTTCCTCGAACTGCATCACCAGTTCGACCACGTCGAGCGAGTCTGCTCCCAGATCTTCCTGAAACGACGCACTGGGAGTCACTTCAGCTTCATCGACTTGAAGTTGCTCCACGATAATCTGCTTTACCTTTTCTTCCACTGCTGCTGTTGCCATTCCGTTCTCCTGTCTATAAAAACAACTCGTTAGAGGGTTTACGCCCTGCAAGGTTGGGTGAACGGTCCGGGAAGGCGGTGCGGTCGTTCCGGTTTTCCTCCAGACGCCACTTGCCAGAGAAAAGGATTTGGCGTTTCAGAAGGTCCCCCTGGGGAGACCGGCTGCGCCGGAAGCCAATGCCTGGCAGGAGACAGCAACAGGAAAAACGGCCTAGCCCGCAACCCGCGCAGTTCACGGCCCCAAAGTTCTCAGTCTACTGAGCGCTCCAAGTGGTGTAAAGCGCGGCACCCCGTTCCCGGGGCGGCGCTTTCCCCAGCATCTTTGCTGTCATGACGAGTAAAGTCAAAAAAAGCAGATGGCGATGTTTCCCGGTATGCATCACACTCGTTTTTGCGGCCGTCGGCGCCTTTGTCGCCGGCATCGTGGTGGCGACCTATTTTGAGCGCAGCCGCACGGCTGCGGAGCGCGCGAGTTTTGAAAAATCCTCCAAAACTCTCCTCGACCAATTGGCGGAGACCCGTGCCCGCCTTGACCAGGCGCGCAACGAAGATGCAGCCCACGAGGCCACCATTGCCCGGCTCGAAGAACGCCATGCGGCAACCGAGCGCGTTCTGGAACAGATGCGGGTTAGCCTCCCCGAGACTTTCAAGTCCCTGGCCAGCGAAGTTCTGGAAGAGAAATCCAGGCGATTCGTGGAGCAGAACCAGATCAGCCTGGGCCAGGTTCTCGATCCGCTTAAGACCAGGCTGGAGGATTTTCAGACCAGGATCGAAGCCGCGCGCCTGGAGCAGGCGAAGGGCGGCGCGAATCTGAACGCCCAGATCGACAAGCTCTTCGAGTCCAACACCAGGTTCAGCGAGCAGGCCAATAACCTGGCCAGCGTCCTGCGAGGGTCGAACAAGGCCCAGGGCGCATGGGGCGAGTTGATCCTGGAGCGAATCCTGGAGGCCGCCGGCCTGCGTCCGGGACAGGAATACGATGCCCAGGAAAGGTACGCGTCGGAAAACGGGAGGAGAGGCCAGCCTGATGTGGTCATCCATCTGCCGGGTGACCGGCACCTGATTATCGACTCCAAGGTGTCCCTGGTTCACTACGAGGCCCACAGCGTTGCGGAGAGTGAAGCGGAACGATCGCTGGCAGCTGACAGTCACAGCAACTCCGTGCGCACCCACATCCGGGGTTTGGCGGAGAAGAACTACCAGGCGCTCTACGGTCTTAATTCTCTCGATTTCGTCATCATGTTTCTACCTATCGAGCCGGCTTTCATGCTGGCGGTTTCCCGGGACGACAAGCTTTGGGAGCAGGCTTGGCAGCGCAACGTGCTGCTGGTTAGCCCCAGCACGCTCCTTTTTGTCCTGCGTACGGTCGCGTCCCTCTGGCGCCAGGAGCAGCAGAAACGCAATGTCGAGGAGATTGCCCGGCGGGGCGCGGAACTCTACAACAAGCTGGCCAGCTTCGTGGCCGATTTTACCGAGATGGGAAAGCGGCTTGAGCAGGCGCAAACCAGCTACACCGGAGCTCTGGCGAAGCTACACAGTGGGCCGGGAAACGTGATCCGCCAGGCGGAAATGCTGAAGGCGCTGGGGGTGAAGCCGACCAAGCAGATCCCCCAGGGCTTGGTCGAGTTGGCCCAACAGGAGACCCTGGAGCTGGAAGACCAGCCGGAACTCCCGTAAGCTCCCCCAACCCTTTTAGGCGGGCCCCCCAACCCGCTCAAATGCTTCTCGCAATCGTTGCCACGTAGTATCCAGCGTTTCGGGCAGCACCCGCGTCTCCGCAATCACCGTCATGAAGTTGGAATCCCCCAGCCAGCGCGGTAGCGCATGCATGTGCAGGTGTGCGGCGATGCCGGCGCCCGCTGCCCGCCCCAGGTTCATCCCCATATTGATCCCCTGGGGTTCGTACACCTGGCGCAGAACGGTATCGGTGCGTTGTGCCAGCGTCATCATTTCCAGAGCGGCGGCCGGCTCCAGGCCGGCCAGAGTTTCCTGGTGGGCATAAGGCACGATCATGACGTGACCGGAAGAATAGGGGAAGGCATTCAGACAGATAAAGCTGTGCTCCGCCCGCAGCACAATATTGGCCGCCCGATCCGCATCGACTGCGGACATGCCCTGTTCCACCGCGAACCGGGTGGCCGCAATCAGGTTACAAAAGACGCAGTCACAGTCACCGGGCCACGCGGCCAACGCTTGAGGCACGCCCTTGCGGCCGCCCTTGGGAGAGCCCGGGTCGGCATCGACCAGGTAAGCATAGCGCCAGGGCGTCCACAAATAGTCCATGCGGTTCAAGTATACGGAGTCGCCGGACGCGCGTTCACCGCCACTGCATAACCATGCGAGCTTGTCTTCACCAGAGGGTTACAACACAATAAAAATAAGCATTTACGCTGCTTTTGGCGACGCTTTTCGCACGTTGATTTGACCACGAGTTCGTTGACATGCTTTCCCGGCGATTGCTATAGTTGTTATGAAGGGTCTACGTAGAGGATTCGGCGTAGACGTCCATCGCCGCTCTTGATTTACCCCCCTCCCGGATGCTCCTACCGGAGATTGATTTAAGTGCCAAGCCATTCTGTCCGGCTACACTAACAGTCTCCCTCCGAACGTTTGTTGGCGGAGAGTAAACTTACGGTGCCCTACTTCGCGGATCAAGCCTGCAAATAGTCCGGCGAAGCAAGCTGCAGGAACGAACCACGGAGAGCCTTGGTCAATATTTGTGAAGACCGGGACGACGTGATTCATCGAATACCTGTAGTGGTGGACGGATCGGGAGTTACCGATCGAGAATCCGGAGCTGGCATTCATGGCAGACGTCCTAAATCCTGAACGAACCGAGAGCACACACCTGAACACCGAATTGGAAACCCCAACGCTTGATGCACCGGCGGATCATTTTGACTCGTCCGAGGACCTAACCACCAACCCGCACGCTGTAGCCCCCAATGTGCCGCACCGCGTCGTCGACCCCAAGCCCGTCGTCACCCATTCGGGTCCGGAAGAATCCGAGCTGACCGGCATGGAAGACTTTGCCGCCGCACTCGAATCCTTCGATCGCGAACAGGCTGCTGAAGCCGCCGCACAGGCTTATGACGATAACGTCGTCACCGGTACCGTCATTAAGCTGACGGATAAGCATGTGGTGGTCGACGTAGGGCTTAAGTCCGAAGGGCTCATTCCGCTGGAGCAGGTCCTGGATCACACCGGCCAGCCCAGGCTGAAGGCCGGCGACACGGTTGAAGTAGTAGTTGAGCGGGAAGAAGCCGAAGGTGGCTTCCTGCTGAGTTATGACAAGGCGCAGCGGCACCGGGTGTGGGACGCAATTGAACGTGCAGCCAACGACAAAACTCCGGTGGTGGGCACGGTATTAGGTCGCGTCAAAGGCGGTCTCACCGTCGACATCGGCATCAAGGCTTTTCTGCCCGGCTCCCAGCTCGAAATCCGGCCGGTCCGTAATCTTGACGGCTACATTGGCCAGCAGATCGAAGTCCGCGTCATCAAGCTGAACAAGAAACGCGGCAACGTCGTGGTCTCGCGCAAGGAGCTGCTGGAAGAAGAGCAGACCAACAAACGCAGCCTGACGCTCGAACATCTTGAAGAAGGCGCCATCCTTACCGGCACGGTGAAAAACCTGACCGACTACGGCGCTTTTGTCGATCTCGGCGGCATCGATGGGCTGCTGCATATCACCGACATGTCTTGGGGTCGGCTTACCCATCCCCGCGATCTGGTGAACGTCGGCGACGAGATCCAAGTCAAAGTTCTCAAGTTCGACCGTGAAAAGCAGCGCGTTTCCCTCGGTTTCAAGCAGCTCACGCCCGACCCTTGGCTCGATGCTGTGGAGCGCTATCCGATTGGCGCCCGCGTACGTGGCCGGGTGCTCAGCGTGACCGATTACGGCTCCTTTGTCGAGCTGGAGCAGGGTATCGAGGGATTAGTGCACGTCTCCGAGATGACCTGGTCCAAGCGCATGAAGCATCCCTCCAAGCTGGTTAAGCCCGGCGACGAGGTCGAGACGGTTGTGCTCAGCGTTAATCCCAACGATCGCCGCATTTCTCTGGGCATGAAGCAATTGCTCGAGAATCCCTGGGAGCATCTCTCCGAGCGTTATCCCGCGGGCACCATCGTGGAAGGCAGGGTGCGCAATCTCACCGACTTTGGCGCCTTCATTGAAATCGAAGACGGCATTGACGGTTTGGTGCACGTGAGCAACCTGAGCTGGACCAAGCGCGTCAAGCATCCTTCTGAGATTCTCAAGAAGGGTGAGAAAGTTCGCGCCGTGGTGCTTGGGGTGGAAGCGGAGAACCGCCGCCTGTCGCTGGGGATTAAGCAACTCCAGCCCGACGTGTGGGAAACGTTCTTTGCTCAGCATCGCGTCGGTGATGTGGTCAAGGGCAAGGTGCTACGCACCGCGCAATTCGGTGCCTTCATCGAGATTGCCGAAGGCGTCGAAGGCCTCTGCCATGTTTCCGAAGCGGCCGATGCCTCGGGCACGCCAATCAAGCTCGAAGCCGGCCAGGAGCATGACTTCAAGATCATCAAGATGAACCAGGATGAGAAGAAGGTCGGCCTCAGCTTGCGCGCGGTCGGCGAAGAAGCCAGCCGGGCCGACGTGGAAGCCTACAAGCAGCCGGTTTCAAGCTCCACCACCACGCTGGGAGATCTGGTCAACTGGAAGCGCCTCGAACACGAATAAACTGATCACGAATAGACGGTTCACGAATAGACTGATCACCATAAAGTGTTCGCAGGCGCTTTCGCCTACTTCGCGGTGTCGATTTTCAAGTCAAAGTTAAATTGCTTCTTGCTGTCGAAGGAGCTGATGGCTCTGGTCTTGGACTTGCGGCCTTTGTACTCTGCCCAGAGTTGGTAATCCACGTCTGAGCTCAGCTGCCCAAAGCGATAGTGTCCATCCGCTTCAGTGATGTAGGTCCTGACCTCCAGACTCTTTTGGTCCTGCAGGTAGACTACGGCATTCGCCTGCGGCTGGCTGTCTGAATTCTGCACTATGCCCTGCACCACCCGTACTGATTGAGCCAGGCTCTGCGCCGGGCTTTGCGGTTGGGGTATCAGGAATGCCACCAGCGCCAGCAGAATCCACGGCAGTCTCATTCCTCTTCCTCGTCGGCCACTTCCTCGTCCTCATCTTCGTAGCCTTCTTCGTCTACCTGGGAGAGTTCGAGGGGTTCGGTTGCGACCACTTCAAACTCGGTGCCGCACTCATCGCAAACCACAATGTCGCCTTCTTCGACTTCGTCGGGATCGAAATCGAGAACGCTCTCGCATTCCTGACAAACTGGCATACAGCTCTCCTTTCACGGAGCATTAAGAGTGTTGATGGTGCCGCAACGTAGATGCGGCTTGGCTAGTTTCCGGGAGAACACGCCGGACGTCAAGGAACTCCTGTAAGCTATCAAATCGTACCCCGAACCGGGACCGAACGTTAAAGCGTTTTCACGCGTCGGGATCACGGTAACCGCGAAAACGCGTTAGTCTTACAAAAGAAGTCATGGCACGCTTTCCCCGCACCGGTTTCTCCGCCCTTTCATTCCCGAGCTTTAGCGGGGTTACCAGCCAGCTTGTCCTGGCCAATGTCGCCGTGTTTTTTGTGCTGCTGCTCATGGAGTACGCGGCCCCCCGCGTGGCGTTCCTTGTGCTCAGCTACTTTTCGCTCACTCCGGCCCTGTTGCTCCACGGCTGGGTGTGGCAGCTGGCAACCTACAGCTTCCTGAATGCGGGCGTGCTGCATGTCGCATTGAACATGCTCACGCTGTGGTTTATCGGCTCATTTCTTGAGACGTCGAAGGGCAGCCGATGGCTGCTGGAAATTTACTTCCTGTGTGCGGTCGGCGGCGCTCTGATTGGGAGCGCTCTCAGCTTTACCCATATTTTTCGTTCCAGCCCGCTTTCCACTACCAGTGGTTCCGACGCCGCGCTATTTGGTCTGCTGGCTGCTTTCGCCGTGCTTTTCGGCGACCTTCAAATGTACATGTTCCCGTTGCCGGTAGCCATCAAAGCCAAATACCTGGTCATCGTGTACATGCTGATTGAGGTAGCGCTGCTGCTCTCTGGAGGGCCTCCGCTGGCTTACTTTGTCATCCTGAGCGGCGCGTTGGCCGGATTCCTGTTCGCCCGCCGTGCCCCGCGGCGGGGTATGAGCATGGCCTTTAGCGAAGGCCTCTTCAGTTTGCGCAACAACTACTATCGCTGGAAGCGCCGTCAGGCCGCGCGCAAGTTCGAGGTCTACATGCGCAAGCAAAACCGCGACGTCCGCTTCGACAGCGAAGGGCGCTACATCGATCCCGACGAAAAGCGCGACCCCAACGACCGCAAGTGGATGAATTAGCTCGGTCTTTGTTTGTCGTCAAACAAGACCATGGGGCACCCAGGCTTCGTCGCCACGTGGGCATTCTCAGCCCGTGGTGCGGATATGCAGCTCCTTCAATTGCTGAGGGCTTACCGGAGTAGGCGCATCGACCATCAAGTCGATGGCCTTGGCCGTCTTGGGAAAGGCGATGACCTCGCGCAGGCTCTGCGCCCCGGCCAGGATCATGGCAATGCGGTCCAGCCCTAGCGCGATGCCCCCGTGGGGCGGCGTCCCATACGTAAGTGCTTCCAGGAAAAACCCGAACCGCGACCGCGCCTCCTCTTCGCTCATACCCAGGGCACGGAATATCTCCTGCTGCACATCCTGCCGGTGGATACGAATGGAACCGGAACCCAACTCCAGCCCATTCATCGCCAGATCGTAATAGCGAGCCCGCACCGAGGCAGGGTCAGAGACCAGTCTCTCCATGTCTTCTTCATGGGGTGAAGTGAAAGGGTGGTGGGCCGGCAGCCAGCGCCGTGATTCCTGGTCGAATTCGAACATGGGAAAATCTGTTACCCAGATCGGCCGGAAGGCGGCATCTCCAGTCACCTGCTGGCCCAGGAGGCGCTCCGGGGATCCAACCACCAGATCGGTAATGGCGGACGCCCCATGCCGGTCGGCATACCGCCGAGCCAACTCGACGCGTAGATTCCCGGCCGCCGAGTAGACGCAGATCTCGCGCTCGGAGAGGTGGCCGTGCGTCTTGGTGTCGCTTGCGTTTACATGGGAGGCTGCGTCACCCGCCACCAGCATCAGCAGGTCCTCAGCTTCGCCCTCTACCCGCGCCGGCACCAGTTCACGTATCTTCCTGACTGCCTCAGGAAAGCTCTTTTCCAGCCGCTTCCAGTCATCGATCAGCTTCGCGCCCTTGCTGGCGTCGAAGAACGGCCGGTTTTCATCCCGCTCCTTGCGCGAAAGCTCCCCGACCTTTGGGATGCACACCACGACTACCGGCAGGGTTGGGTCGATGGCGAGTACCTGTAGATCCTCGTCGCGGAAAGCCGAGCGAACATCCGTCAACCCAGGCATCCGCAGGTCCGGCTTGTCGATCCCATACCGGCGCATGGCCTCGTCGTAAGTGATTCGCGGAAAGGGAGTAGGCAGCACCACGCCCACCGCCCCGAACGCCTCGCGCAGAAATGTCTCTACCACCTGGAAAACGTCCTCCTGGCGCACGAACGACATTTCCAGATCAACCTGGGTGAACTCCGGCTGCCGGTCGGCGCGCAGATCTTCATCCCGGAAGCAGCGCACTATTTGAAAATACCGGTCGAAGCCCGAGATCATGAGGATCTGCTTGAACAGCTGGGGTGATTGAGGCAGGGCATAGAAGTGGCCGCCATGCACCCGGCTGGGGACCAGGTAATCGCGCGCCCCTTCCGGGGTGGAACGTGTCATGAACGGGGTCTCGATTTCCAGAAAACCCTGGTTCGATAGGCTCTCCCGCACCGCACGGGTAATCTTGTGGCGGAGTTCGAAATTCTGCTGCATCTGTTGCCGGCGCAGATCGATGTAGCGGTATTTCAGCCGCAGCTCTTCGTTAGCGATGGCCTCTTCGGCAGGTGAAAACGGCGGCACCCTGGAGTCGTTCAACACCAGCAACTGCTGAGCGGCGACCTCGACTTCGCCCGTAGTCATCTTGGGGTTGATGACATCCTTGCCGCGCAGCCGAACGGTGCCCACTACGGCCACTACATATTCCGGCCGCACCTGTTCGGCTTTTGCGTGGCCCTCCGGGGTCAGATCCTTGTCGAGCACAATTTGCGTGATCCCGGTACGGTCGCGCAGGTCGAGGAAAATCAGGTTGCCGTGGTCGCGGCGCCGGTTCACCCAACCCATGAGGATGACCTGTTCGCCGGCGTGCTGCGCGCGGAGCTGTCCACAAGTGTGCGTGCGCTGAAGAGTGCCTAGAAAGTCGAGCAATGCGGATGTCCTAATTTGATGTGATATCGGTGAGCTTCTGGCCGAGTTGGCCTCGGGGAACCTTGAATTGCTCACCAGAGGCGAAGTGCTTTACCGTCAAGATACCGGACGCGGCCTCGTCCTCCCCCAGAATCACGATGGCATGCGCTACTTTGTTTCCCGCCTCGAACGATTTCTTGAGGCGAAACGATCCATCGCCCAGCTCCACCCGCAATCCAAAGGCGCGCAGTTCCCGAGCCAAAACGAGCGCGGCCGGATTCATGCGGTCGCCCAGGGGCGCGATATAGGCCGCTGCCAGCCGCGGGGTGTGCTTGTTCCGGGCCTCGAGAGTGAGCACGAGGCGGTCTTCGCCCATGGCGAAGCCGATTCCGGGAGCCCTGGGGCCGCCAATGGCCTCGGAGAGCCCGTCGTAGCGGCCGCCGCCAAGCAGGGCATTCTGCGCCCCCAGGTCATCGGAGACGAACTCAAACGTCGTCCGGGTGTAGTAATCGAGGCCGCGTACCAGGCGATGGTCGTGCTCGTAGGGCACTCCGCAGGCGTCGAGCGCGGCGCAAACTGCGGCAAAGTGTTCCTTGGAACCTTCATCGAGCGAGTCCCAGATGCGGGGCAATGTAGCGATGATGGGCTGGTCTTCCGGATGCTTGCAATCGAGGACCCGGAGCGGGTTAGTGACCGCCCGCCGCTGGCAATCCGCGCACATGTGCGCCACTACCGGCTCCAGGGCCGTCCGCAGGGTTTGGACGTAGCGCGGCCTGTCGGTGGCCGAGCCAACCGAGTTGAGCAGAAGTTTCCAGCCGGTAATCCCCAGTTCGCTCAGCAAGGTGGCCAACATCTCCAGTACTTCCGCGTCGCGCAGGGGTGACTCGCTGCCCGCACTGGGTGGCCCGATTACCTCGGCGCCAATCTGAAAGAACTGGCGGTAGCGGCCCTTTTGCGGCCGCTCACGGCGAAACTGGGGCCCGATGTAATAGAGCTTCTGGAGCTGGCCGGTCTCGCCCAACTGGTGTTCAATGTAGGCTCGAACTACGCCGGCGGTGTTCTCCGGGCGCAGGGTCAGCGATTGGCCGGGCTCGGGGGTGAAGGTATACATCTCCTTGGAAACGATATCCGTTTCCTCTCCCACTCCTCGGGAGAAGAGCTGAGTGTCTTCCAGGATCGGAGTACGAATTTCGCCAAAGGAATAGCGCTCGAATACACGCCGCGCCGTGGTGTCGATATGATTCCAGAGTTCGGTTTCCGGTGGCAGTAGGTCCCGGGTCCCGCGGACAGCTTGCAAAACGCTCATAAGTGCAGAAGTATCCAACTATTTACCAGAATACAGGCGCCGTCCGCTGAGTTCCACTCGGGGACTAAAGTCCGAAATAAAGCCACTTCTGAACCGAGTCCCGCGGGGGTTGCTGAGAGTAGCCCAGGACGGAGTCCTGGGTCCGTTTGCAAAATGAAAATCAGTCCGTGAGGGACGGTTGAAGGCCGTGAGAGAATTCTGCGTCATGCTAGGCCACCCGTCCGGTTTCGTCCGTTCAGAGGCCCTGCTACCACTTTTCCCGTTCCCTGAGGTAAGTGGCCGTGTACTCCAGGTAATTGCGCGCATACTGCAGGATCGCCTCGCGGTCATTGGGGTCCAGCCGGCGCCGCTCTTTGCCCGGAACACCCGCCCACAGTGTGTTCGCCGGTACGACCGTGTTCTCCGGGATAACCGCTCCAGCGGCAATAATGGAGCCCTCGCCGATACGAGCGTTGTTAAGGATCGTCGCGCCCATGCCAATAAGGCAGGCATCTTCAATCACGCACCCGTGAACCGTGGCGTTGTGTCCGATCGTGACCCAATCGCCAACCTCGACCGGGTGTTTGTGACGCATGCCGTGCAGCACGGCGCAATCCTGCACATTGCTGTTCGCGCCCAGCCGTATGAAATGCACATCGCCGCGCAGGACTGCGTTCATCCACACGCTGGAGTGCTCGCCCAGCGTCACCTGCCCCACAATCTGTGCGGAAAAGTCGACGTAGCAGGAGCCCGGAATAACCGGGCTATGACCGAGGTAGGACCGTACCATAAGGAAATTCCTTGGCGAAAACGCTGATTAAGCTTGACTCCATACCTCAAAGGTAACGTAAGCTTATAGAACCCAATTGGGATGTTTGGAGGTGTGGTTCATTTGGCAGAGGTTCGCGTGCAGGAAGGCGAGCCGCTTGAAAATGCATTGCGCCGGTTTAAGCGCAAGGTTCAACAGGAAGACATTATTAAGGAAGTGAAGCGTCACTCCTTTTACCTGAAGCCTGGCGAGCGCCGTCGCGTAAAGGAAGCGTTGGCGCGCAAGCGGAATCGTAAGAAAGCAAGAAAAGAGCAGGACTAACCCTGCAGTGCCGGCCTACCGGGTTACCAAAAAATACGATAGGCCGGCAATCCCGCACACTCTTCTAGAATTTGTCAAAAAGGGGTTGTAAGGCACCATTTCCCCTCTCATTCCCGGGTCTGGCGAATGCGAGGAAAAGTTGTCGAATTGCAGATGAACCAGCTGGTTGGTGAGACGTAGCCAATTCAGCGCTTTGTCGACGGAAATACTGGAAAATTCCAAGGCATGCTCGGGGGGACGCGTATGGACTTCATCGACAAGATCCTGAAATGTTCAGATTGCGGTAATGACTTCGTCTTTACCGCCGGCGAACAACTGTTCTTTCACGATAAGCAGTTCAAGAATGATCCTAAGCGGTGCAAACAGTGCAAAATCAAGCGCGTGGCTGGAACCGGTAATGGCGTGCGCACAGAAACCCGGACCGTCTGTTCGGAGTGCGCCACCGAAACCACCGTTCCCTTTAAGCCTACGCAAGGTCGTCCCGTGCTCTGCAGGTCATGTTTCCAGCAGCGGCGGCCTCCGGTTCCTTCTACAGTAGCGGCCAGCGCGGCTTCCTAAGCCACGCGAGCCTTCCTAAAGCGGAAGACAAATGCGCTAAAGGTGTCCATCTCTCCGGCGGGCATAGGCACGCTGGAGAGATGAGCATACGTATCTAGTTTGCCGTGGCGGGCTTCCGCGAAGGAGTTCGTCCGGCCACCTTGGCAGGTGTGCTCGCGGGCGGGCTCATTTTCTGCGCCAGCGCCTTTTGCTTCTTATCTTCATGGGTGACGAGTAACGCCTCGATCTGGCGCAAGAGATTCATGATGTTCATCGGCTTGACCAGCATCTCGTCCATGCCTTCGTCTCGCCATTCGGAGCCAGGCACAGGGAACGCCGTCAGCATGGCCACGGCCGGTTGATAGGGCGCTTGCTTTGCTGCCCGAACCACGTCGAGCCCCGCAGACTCGTTCTCCATCCGCATGTCGGTAATCACCATGTGGAAGGTGCCGGCCCGCAGCTTGGACCGGGCCTCGCGAGCGGAAGCCGCTGTTTCCACTTCGAAGTCGTTCATTTCCAGTACCGCCTTGAGGGTCAGCAGAATTGCGAGCTCATCATCTACCAAAAGAATGCGACGTTTCATAGGAAAAAACTCCAGAGTGCGGTAGCTGTAGGTCTACGGGGGGAAACTTGCCCCTGATCGGATGCTACCTGAAATGGCGCTGTTTGAGCGGCATCCATCCATTGATTAGACTGGCAACGTGGCAGAATACCACGTTGAGAACTTCGGATGTCGCGCCAGCCGGGCTGACGGCGAAATCATAAGTGCCGAATTGCGCCATCGCGGCCTCACCCCAGCTCTGAGCCCCAACCAAGCCGATGTGATCGTCGCCAACACCTGCAGTGTGACTGCGCAGGCGGACCGCACTGCCCGCGCCTTCCTGCGCCGCGCGCACAGGGAGAATCCCACCGCGCGCATCCTGGTAACCGGATGTTACGCGCAGCGGGCGCCACAGGAGGTCGCTGCGCTGCCCGGCGTTCACGCAGTGATCGGCAACAGCCATAAGGCGCTGGTACCGGAGATCGCCCAGCGGGCCGCGGGCTTCGTCCCGCTAGCGTCGCTCTATGTAGACGACGCATTTGCCCATTCGGAGCTGTCGATGCCCGAAGGCGGCTGGTGGCCGGATAGCGGCGGGCAGACGCGTCCCAATCTCAAAGTGCAGGATGGCTGCGGGAACCGCTGTGGGTTCTGCATCATTCCAACCACCCGTGGCCACAGCCGTTCTCTGTCAATGGAAGGCTGCCTGCGCAACGTGCGGGCTTTCGTAGATGCCGGGGGTACCGAGCTGGTGCTCTCCGGCATCAATCTCGGGCGTTGGGGCAGAGATCTCAAGCCGGAAAGCACTCTGGAAGAGTTGGTGGGCGCTATCCTCGACCGCACCGCCTTGCCGCGCCTGCGTCTCAGTTCCATCGAGCCGATGGACTGGACGTCCGGGCTGTTGGCGCTGTTCGCTGGCCCATCCGGCGGTCGTCTGGCCCGTCACGCCCATCTCCCGCTGCAATCGGGATCCGACGCCATTCTGCGCGCCATGCACCGCCGCTATCGTCCCTGGCACTATGCGCAAAAACTGCACCTCATCCGCGACATCATGCCGGACGCGGCGATCGGTGCGGATGTCATGGTGGGCTTTCCTGGCGAGACGGATGCCTTGTTTGAAGAAAGCTTTGCTTTTATCGCCGCCCAGCCCTTCACGTACCTGCACCTGTTTCCTTTTTCCGCTCGTCCTGGAACCAGAGCCTGGCAGCTGGCTCGGGACTATCCCTTGGCATCCCAGCTGGTGGCGGAGCGCTCGGCACGCCTGCGCGAACTGATTGCGGCCAGGAATTTGAGTTTTCGTCAGAGTTTCCTGGGCCGCGAGCTGTCTGCGGTTACTCTGCATGCGCCGCCAGACGCGATGAGCAAGGCTCTGACCGACAATTTTCTTGAGCTGCATCTTGACACTCGTGTGCCCGCCAACCAGAGTGTGCGCGTGCTTGTCACTGGGCTCGCGGAGAACGGTTTGACCGGTCGCTTAGCAGCATGACCAAAGGTTGAGAGAGTTCTTCCGGTCGCTGTCCTGAAATGCTATGCTTTATTAGAGGGGCCTTCCGTCTCTCGTTTCCGGAGGAAATCATCGATAAGCGTTCGGCCAAGTCTTTTATCCGCATTAACGACAGAATTCGCGCGCGTGAAATCCGCGTTATCGACGAAAACGGTGAACAGCTCGGAATTCTGCCTCCCTTCGAAGCCTTAAAAATAGCCCGCGAGCGCGGCTTGGATCTGGTGGAAGTCTCGCCCACCGCCCAACCGCCGGTCTGCCGCATTCAGGATTACGGCAAATTCCTTTACGAGAAGGACAAGAGCGACCGCGCGGCGCGCAAAAAGCAAAAAGTCATCGTGGTCAAGGAAGTCAAGTTTTCTGTGACCGTCGATGAGCATGATTATCAGACCAAGAAGAACCAGGCTGTCCGCTTTCTGGGCGAAGGCGACAAGGTAAAGGCTTCGTTGCGTTTCAAGGGCCGCCAGATGGCTCACCGCGAGCTCGGCTACGCCATCATCAACCGGCTCATTCAGGACATGGGTGACGCAGGCATCGTGGAGTTCATGCCCCGCATGGAGGGAACTACGCTGCACGCTATCCTTGCCCCGGGCAAGAAGGCCGAGCCACCCAAGAAGCCCGCCGCACCCAAACCGCCGGCTCCGGGCCTGGTGGGCCAGCAGCATCCCCAATCCGCTCAGTCGTAAGCTCTCGGTCAAACAGATTGTCAATACAAAGCAAACTGTGTAGGGACCTGCTGTGTTTACTTCCCCCTGACGCGCGGCTGGTAAGTAGCGCCTTCAGCCGCTCTACCGTATAATCTCAACAGTAGAAGCACTGCTAAGTAAGTAGGAAAACCATGCCCAAATTAAAGACCCACAAGGGCGCGGCCAAGCGCTTCAAGAAGACCGCCACGGGGAAAATTCTCCGCGGCCAGACCAAGAAGCGCCACATTCTGACCTCCAAGACCAAGAAGGTCAAGAAAAAGTTGAGTGGCACCGTCCTGGTTTCTGAAGCTGACAAGCGCAAGGTAGCGCGAATGATTCCCTACGCCTGATCTGGTTTAGGGCCTTAGGGCCCCTGTCACTACGACAAGACGATCAGCTTTAATCGCGAGTGAAGAGGTATTTCTTGCCTCCAGCCGCACAACGTACCACCTAAAGGAGAAGCAATGCCCCGCGTAAAACGTGGAACTAAGCGTAACGACCGCCGGAAAAAAATCCTCAAGCGAGCCAGCGGCTACTTCCTAACCAAATCCAAGCTTTACCAGGCAGCGCAGGAAGCTGTCGAGCGCGGACTCAAGTTTGCCTACATTGGGCGCCGCCAGAAAAAGCGCCAGTTTCGCAGGCTTTGGATTGTCCGCATCGGAGCTGCCGCCAAGCTCAATGGCATCAGCTATTCGCAACTGATTCACGGGTTGAAGCTGGCGGGCATCGAGCTGGATCGCAAGATCCTGGCCGATCTCGCGGTCAACGATCCGGCTGGCTTTACTGCGCTCACCGATCAGGCCAAGGGCGCACTCAACAAGACCGCCGCCGCATAAACCCTTCAGAGTTTCGCTCGGGCCCGGTCGAATTCGATCGGGCTGCGGTGCGAAGAGTCCCATGCCGCCATTTGAGATTCCTGAACTAAAAGACTATTCGCCCGGCTCGCTCGATAGCTTCTTCAGTGAAATCCTGGCGCAATTCGACCAGGAGGCGGCCTCGTCCGACTCAGTCGAGCAGTTGCGTATCCGCTGGATCGGACGCAAGCAGGGACTGCTCGCGCGGGTGGGCGAGGTGCTGAAAGACGCACCAGCCGAGGCGCGCCGGGAAGTTGGCAAACGGTTCAACGCCCTCAAATCCGCCATCGAACCACGTTGTGATCCGGAGCAGGTGGCGGCACGCGGACCGGTCGCCGAGGCCATCGACATCACGCTGCCCGGCACCCGCCGCGTTCTCGGCGCCGAGCACCCGCTGATCCGGACCATGAACGAAATCGTCACCGTCTTTGCGGCCATGGGATATTCAGTTGGCCTGGGGCCGGAAGTTGAGACCGACTACTACAATTTCGAGTCGCTGAATTTCCCCCCCGGCCACCCCGCGCGCGACACCCAGGATACGCTGGTGATCGCTCACCAGGAGCGCAAACCGCTGCGCGAGCGGCTGTTGATGCGCACCCATACTTCCCCGGTCCAGATCCACACCATGGAAGAGCAACCGCCGCCGTTGCGTATTGTCATCCCAGGCAAAGTGCACCGTAACGATGCCGCGGACGCGACCCACTCGCCCATCTTTCACCAGGTCGAGGGGCTCTGCGTCGACACTAACATCACCTTCTCCGATCTCAAGGGCACGCTCGACCACGCCATGAAGGCGTTCTTCGGAGCCAGCGTCAAGACCCGGTTTTTCCCCTCGTTCTTTCCCTTCACCGAGCCTTCGGCCGATGTCCAGATCAGTTGCATCTTCTGTGGCGGCCGCGGCTGCCGCAAATGCAAGCAATCGGGCTGGATCGAGCTGCTTGGCTGCGGCATGGTCGACCCCGCGGTGTTCGCCCTCGTGGCCCGGCAGCAACCCGCCTACGACGCAAAGAAAATCAGCGGCTTCGCCTTCGGCATGGGCGTGGAGCGCATTGCCATGATGAAGTACGGAATCGGCGACATAAGCCAGCTCTACTCCGGCGACATGCGATTTCTGGAGCAATTCAGGTAAGTGAATATTCTTTCCCAGTGGATTCGTTCCTACGTCCCCGGCCTCACGTTGCCCGATCGTGAACTCGCCGAGGCGCTGACCCTGCGCGGCATTGCCGTCGAAGGCATCTTCGAGCTGGGTCCGGGGAATGGTTCGCTCTTCGAAATGGACATCACCACCAACCGCGTCGATGCCATGAATCACTACGGCATAGCCCGCGAAGCCGCAGCCATTGGTGGTCATAAGCTGGCTCCTCTCGACGGCACGCTGCCCGCGTCGCAGCCAGTGACCAATCCCATCAACATTTCGATCGAAGAGCCCGAGCTTTGTGGCCGCTTCACTGCGCAGGCACTGAGCGATGTGCGTATACAGCCCTCGCAAGGCGTGGTTGCGGAGCGCTTCTCTCTGCTGCAGCAAAAGCTCATCTCGAATGCGGTGGATGCAACCAACTATGTCACCCTCGCCATGGGCCATCCGACTCACGCCTTTGACCGCGATAAGCTCCAGGGCGGCATCATTCTGCGCCGCGCCCGCAGCGGCGAAAAACTCAGAACATTAGACGGGATGGAACGTGTGCTCGATGCCGAAGACCTGGTCGTCGCCGATGAAATGAAGGCTATCGGGTTAGCCGGCGTGATAGGCGGGTGGGATACGATGATCACCGCCGACACCAAAAATATCCTGGTGGAAGCGGCCTGGTTCGATCCCGGAACCGTCCGCCGCAGCAGCAAGCGGCACGGCCTGCACACCGACGCCTCGCATCGCTTTGAGCGCGGCGCAGACTTTAATGCGCCACCAATTGCCTCCGCCCTTGTCAGCCAGCTCATTCTCGAAGCCGGTGGCCACGTCGACGGCGAGATCGTCGACGTGTCGGTTGCTGAAGTAGCCGCCCGCACTGCGCGCCGCCCGGCCGTCGGCCTTAGCCATCGCGAAGTGCGACGCATCCTGGGCGCAACCGAAGACGGCCGTGGCGTGGAACAGGATACGACCGAGTCGGTGCTGCAGGGCCTGGGCTGTGAACTGCAGAAGGTCGCGGAGGGCGACTATCAGGTGACCCTGCCCAGCTGGCGTCTGGACCTCGAACGCGAGATCGATCTCATCGAGGAAATCGCCCGTGTCTACGGCTACAATCGCTTTGCCAATACGCTTCCCACCTTCTCCGGCATAGTGCGCGAACTTCCTGACGCCCGTAAAGAGGCGGTCGTTCGCCAGACCTTGCTCGGGCTGGGCTGGAACGAGGCTTTATCGAGCACCTTCTGCTCTGCTACGGAGGCAGTTACATTTGCGCCCCAGCCGGGCCTTGCCGTAGTCCTGGGCAATCCGCTCAACGAAGAGGCCGGCATGTTACGTCCCTCGCTGTTGCCCGGCATGCTTACTATGCTGGCCCACAACCTGAACCGCAACGTCACCGATGTCCAGCTGTTCGAGAGGGGCACCGTCTTCAGCGGTAACCCGGAGCGCGTCGAGGAGCGGCCCGGTCTTTCGCTTGGCGCCTCAGGATCGGTGTGGAGCGGGCCTGAGCTGCCGGCTCATGCCATCGACTTTTATGATTTCAAGGGCGCCATTGAAGAAATCATCGAAAGGTTTGCTCCGCGCTCTTTCTATTTCGACACCTTCGCCGCCGGCGCAGGAATTATCCCGGCATGGCTGCACCCTGGACGTTCGGCGCGCGCCGTGGCCGATGGCTTGACCATTGCCTGGTTCGGCCAACTCCATCCTGCCGAGGCGCAACAGCGCAAGCTCCGGCAGAGCGTCTATGTTGGAGAAATTTATCTCGACCGTCTCTACCGCTTGCCTCTACGCCAGCCGATTGCGCCTGAGCTCTCCCGCTACCAGGCTGTCGAGCGCGACTTCTCCTTCATCTTTCCCGATGCAGTGCGCTGGCAGTCGATCGCCGACGAGTTGCACAACCTGCGCATCGCTGAGCTCATCCGCTTCGAGCCCAGGGAAATCTTCCGCGCGACGCAAGCCTTGCCCGCCGGCCACTATTCGATTCTTGTCCGAGTTACCTTTCAGGCTCTGGAGCGGACTCTCCGTGATGAAGAACTGCAAAGTTATTCACAGGCTGTGATCGCTGCCCTGGAGTCGCTGGGCGGACGGCAACGCGCGTAATACTCTCTTCAGTAACCAGAAAGTGGCACAATCTTCTGTTCAATCTCTAAAACCTGGAGGAACAATCTAAGGTAACGCGTGTGCTTCTTTCCTATTGAGCCGTGGAATTTGCGGACTATACTTTTTTTAGAACGCAATCCCGCTTTTGTGTAATGAGGCTTCAATGTCCACACTCGCAGAACACCCTCCCGAGATGATCATGGCCGCAGACGATTTTCAGGCACTCGAAGAACGCGTACTGCGCACCGTTGAATTGCTCAAAGGCGAGCGCGAACTCCGCTTTTCGGTAGAACAGCACGCTTCGCGTCTAACCACTCGTGTAGAAGAACAGGCCGCCCATGTTGCCCAGTTAGAGGAGCAACTTTCCGGCCTGCAAAAAGAGCGGGAAGCGGTGCGCCAGCGCATCGAGCGCTTGCTCAAGCAAATTGACGAACTCGGCGATTAACGATTGATCGGAAAGACATGGCAGATAATCTTGAAGTTCGGCGCGCCACCACTTCCATCAGCGTGGAGATCTACGACCAGACGTATCACCTGCGCGCCCACGATCCGGAATACATTCAAAAGCTGGCATCTACGGTCGACTCCAAGATGCGTGCCGTCTCCGCCAGTGGCAACACCGTTGACTCATTGCGCGTAGCCGTTCTCGCTGCCTTGAACATTGCCGACGAACTCATGCGGCTGCAGGAGCACTGCCGTTTGCTTCGGGGCTCCATGAGCGAAACCGGGACGAGTCTTCGTACCCGGGCCAACAGCCTCTCCGGGCTGTTGGACTCTGTACTCGACGAGGAACACCGCTACCGCGGATCGGTTCCGGTCGCCGCCGGGGTTAATACCGGATCGTCACTTGCCAATCAGCTTCGCTGACGTTAGCATCCATTCAGAGACCGGCCTGCAAAGCAGGTACGGCAGTTAACGCTGGTTGAACCAACATTCATCGAACCGGGACTCGACTCGAACAATCGGCTCCGTGTGCAGTGTCCGCCAGTCCGGAATGCCTAAAGAGCTGCGGAGAGTCCCAACGTCTTAGGACGGGTTCACCGGCGCACTGCTGCACGGCCCAGTGGGTCGGTTTCGACTTCTTTCCTACGTGTGCACCCGCACCTTTTCCAGTTCGGCCGTCTCGTCCTGCCGACCTATGGATTCCTGGTTGCCCTGGGCACGATCCTTTCCCTGCTGATCTGCGTTCGCACCGCCCGCCTGCTTTCTCTCGACACTGACAAGATCTGGAGTGTGGCGCTGCTGGCCATTGTGACCGCCCTGGTGGGGCGGATTCTCCTGAACCTGTTGCGCTGGCCCCGGTACACCTTCAGCGTCGGGCTAGCCGCGGTCGCGGTCGTAGCAGCGGCCTATGCCGCGCATCTCGGCCTTCCTGTCCGGCGAACCGGGGATGCCTTCGCCCCCAGTCTGGCGCTGGGGAGTGCGGTCGCCTCCATCGCCTGCCTGGAAGCTGGATGCGACTACGGCACACCGAGCCACCTGCCCTGGGCCGTGATCTTCCGTAGTCCGGCTGCTGTCCCCGGAACTCCGCTGGGAGTGCCGCTGCACCCTACCCAGCTCTACTCGAGCCTGGTCGAGTTCGTGCTCTTCGTCTTCCTGCTGTGGCTTCTGTATCGCCCTCATTACGATGGAGAAATCCTGGGCGCCTGGCTTTTCCTCGGCGGTCTGTCCAGCTCTCTGCTCACGCTTGTCACGAGATGTCCGCGGCGATGGCGTCATGGTCACACAACTGGTGAGTGCCACGATGGTGCTCGGGGGCGGCCTCCTGTGGCTGCGCCGCCACCAGGTCTCCCATGGCGGATGATCAACCGCAATTACGACAGCTAAGCGTTCCAGAAGAAGCCAACGGGCTGCGTCTGGATCTGTTCTTAGCCCAGCAACTGAACCAGGTCAGTCGCTCCCGGGTGCAATTGCTGCTTCAGCAAGGCAGCGTGCGGGTCGACGGCCAGTTGGCCAAGGCTTCACGCAAGGTGCGTAGCGGCGAGAGTATTTCGATTCTCGGCGATCCGCAACCACCTCCCTTGCGTGCCATGGCCGAGGCTATTCCGCTGGAAATTGTTTATGAAGACGAGGATCTGGCGGTCGTCAATAAGCCTGCCGGCATGATGGTCCACGCTGGTTCCGGTGCAACCGAGGATGCACGCAACCGGGGCACCCTGGTGAACGCCCTGTTGCACCATTTGCGCGAGCTTTCCTCCGCCAGCGGTCCGCTGCGTCCGGGCATTGTGCACCGTCTCGACAAGCAGACCAGCGGCCTCATCGTGGTCGCCAAGAACGACGTTGCCCATGCCAGGCTGGCGTCGATGTTCTCCCGCCGACAGGTACGCAAACTCTACATTGCCTTGGTGCAGGGGAACCTTGCCCAGGACAGGGGTACGGTGAACGCGTCTATCAGCCGCGATGCCATCCGCCGGACGCGCATGACCACGCGTCGCGAAGGGGGTCGCACTGCCGTCTCGCACTGGCAGGTGCTGCGCCGTATTCACGGTCCTTACGGCAGTTTCACCCTGGTCTCTGTACGCATCGAAACCGGGCGCACCCATCAGATTCGCGTCCACATGGCTTCGTTAGGACATCCCGTGGTCGGCGACACGCTGTACGGTGCCTCCTCCTCCATCGCGCCTCTGCCCGAGACGACAAGGAAGCTCCCGCCGCTCGTCTTACCACGCAACTTCCTGCATGCGGCGGAGCTTGAATTCGCGCATCCCGGCAGCGGAGACCGACTCAGCCTCGTATCCAACCTGCCACCCGATCTGAAGGAGTTCATGGCACAACTGTCGAATGCTCTAAAATAGGAAGGGTTCCTATGATCTCAACCAATCCTTGCCTGCGCCTGGCTGGCCGCCTGTTTGGGTTAGCGCTGTTGTTAACTCCTGCCGCCATGGCGCAAAGCCCGGCGCCGGCTCCGCCGGCCCCGCCCGCCGCCCCGGGCGCCCTCGGTTCTGTGCCCCAGACTTCGAGCACTTCGAGTAATGGACAGAACGATGGACAATTCACCATCCGGACCAACGTCAATGAGGTGAATTTGATCTTTACCGTCACTGACAAGCACGGACGGTTCATCCCGAACCTGCAGCAAAGAGATTTTGCCCTGCTGGACAATCAGAAAGCTCCCTCCCAGGTTTTCAATTTCACCCAGCAGACCAACCTGCCCTTGCGGGTAGGCATCATGATTGATGCCAGCACTTCCATCCGGCAACGCTTCGAGTTCGAGCAGACCGCGGCGATCCAGTTTTTGCAGCAGGTAGTCCGGCCGCAGACCGATCTTGCCTTTGTCATGGGTTTCGACGTCACGCCCTACGTCACCCAGAACTACACCAATGACCAGGATAAGCTTGAGGCCGGTATCACCAAGCTGCGGCCTGGGGGCGGCACAGCTCTATTCGATGCTGTATACACTGCCTGCCGCGATCAGCTTATAAAAGTGCCGCCTTCGCAGCAGGGTTCGGTGCGCAAGGCGCTGATTGTGATTTCCGATGGAGACGATAACCAGAGCCGCGCCTATCCTGACGACGCCATCAAGATGTGCCAGCGCGCTTCGACCATCGTCTACACCATCAGCACCAATGTGAGTCCCAGTCGCGACCGGGGCGATGACGTTCTGAGAAAAATCGCCGAAGCTACCGGAGGCTTCCCCTTCTTCCCCAAGCGAATTGAGGATATGACCAACAGCTTTCACGACATTGAGGAAGAGCTGCGCAGTCAGTATTCGCTGGCTTACCGGCCCGCGGACTTCAAGCTTGATGGAGCATTCCGCTCCATCTACCTGGTGGCGTTGAACCCCCACTTCGTGGTGCGTGCCAAAAAGGGCTACTTCGCCCCCAAGTCCTAATGACAGGGACAATACAAAGGGCCGCTATTTGCTCGTTTCCGCCACGGGTTTGGTCCCGTACTTACGGACCGCGCGGTCCACGATTGCATACAGTAACTGATCGTGATCGGTTCTCGCCTGGGCCTTGATGTACTCGCCAAACTCACGACCAACCGTTTCTTTGTCCGGCAGAACGAGGTCGCGTTTTTGTGCCGACAGCTCCGCGAGCGCTTTGACGATCGCGAAGAATCCCGGCTCGGTCTTTCCCCCTAATACCCAAGCGTCGTGGACGGTGCAAGTGACCGCCTGATCGATGGTCCAGGTGGGTGCGGGCGAACTGGTCTCAGGCGTTGATTGGCTGGCCGCCGTCTGAGCCTGGCATGCTGGAAGGGCTAAAGCCGGCAATAACACCGCTATCCATAAGACGTTTGCACAGATGTTCTTCATGGCCTTCCTCAAAGCACTATCAATGGTAGTAGTTGTTGCGGTCGCGATTATCCTGCGCCGACTTGCCAATGATTGCGCCGATGCCCGCGCCGGCAGCGCCGGTAATTAAAGATCCTTTGACGCCGCCGCCAAACGCCGCACCCAGAACTGCACCGGCTGCTCCACCGATGAGTGCACCCTTACCCGGACCGATACCGCCCTGGTTGTTTTGGTAGTGATTTCGGTCGCGATCATACCCATAATTGCCGCCATGCACTCCGCGGCTTGCTCCGTCGTAAAAATGATTTTGGTCATGGTGCGGTTGAGCGGTCGCCGGGAGCGCACAGCTGAACAACAGGACCGCAGACAACATGCTTGCAGATATCCGGAACACTGATTTTCTCCCCGCACTGGGATGCCCCGGCCGACCGTAGAGTTGCACCGCCCATCTATCCCAGCATTTCCAGAAGCTGCGCCTCTTCGATCACGGGCACCTTCAATTCCCGTGCTTTGTCGAGCTTCGATCCTGCTTCTTCTCCAGCGACGACATAGCTCGTCTTCTTGCTGACTGAACCGGAAACGCGCCCCCCGGCCGCCTCAATCCTGGCCTTCGCCTCTTCGCGTGTAAGGTCGGCCATGGTGCCTGTCAGCACAAACGTCAGTCCCTCCAGTTTCGAAGACTTTCGCTTTTTCTCCGCGCTGAAGGTCAAGCCTGCCTGGCGCAGTTTTTCGACCAGCTGGCGATTCTGGGCTTCCGCGAAAAACTCTTGAATGGCCTCGGCAACGCGTGGCCCCACCTCGTCGACCGCCTCGAGTTCCTCCAGACTCGCCGCCATCAGTGCGTCCATGGACCCGAACGCTTCGGCCAGCAGCTGAGCGGTGCGTTCGCCCACAAAGCGAATGCCCAGAGCGAACAGCACGCGGTTCAGCGGTAACTTCTTTGAATTCTCAATCTCTGACAGCAGCGACTGTGCGCTCTTTTTCCCGATCCGTTCCAGTTCCAGCAGCTGCTCTTCGCTGAGGGAGTAGATACCGGCCACGCTGCTCAGTAATTGTCGCTCCAAGAGTTGCGTAACCAGCGCTTCGCCCAGCCCCTCTATATTCATCACCTTGCGTGAGGCAAAGTGCAACACGCTCTCTTTCAGCCTTGCAGGGCAATCCACGTTGATGCACCGGTAATCCGCTTCGCCTTCATCGCGCACCACTTCACTGCCGCATACCGGGCAGGCAGCGGGAAAAGCAAAGACCTTTTCTCCCCGCGGGTGCTGCGCATCGTCCATCACCGCAACAATCTTGGGAATGACGTCGCCGCCGCGTTCCACCTGCACGTAGTCGCCGATCTTCACCCCCAGCCGCTCGATCTCGTCGGCGTTGTGCAGCGTCGCGCGGCTTACGGTTGTGCCGCCGATGAACACGGGGTGCAGCACGGCTACCGGTGTCAACTTGCCCGTGCGTCCCACCTGGACGGCGATGTCTTCGATCTGCGTAATGCCGGAGCGCGCCGCAAACTTGTAGGCCACGGCCCAGCGCGGCGCCCGTCCGGTATAGCCGAGCCGCCGTTGCAGGGCGGTCTCATTGACCTTGATGACCACCCCGTCGATCTCATAGCCCAACGCGTGGCGCTGGCCTTCTGCCCAGGCGACAAAGGCCAGCAACTCCTCCATAGTGTGTAGAGGTTTGCGGTGAGTGTTGACACGAAAGCCGGCGTTGCTGAGTGCTTCCAGGGCCGTCCACTGCTTGGCAAAAGCAATCTCTCCTTTTTCCAGCGCAAAGTAGGCGTAGAAGTCCAAACGCCGCTGGGCCACGATGCTTGGTTCGAGCGTCCGAATCGTTCCCGCCGCCGCATTTCTGGGATTCACCGCAGGAGGGAGCCCCTGGTCCTCCCGTTCCCGGTTCAATTTTAAGAAAGCCTCGTCCGGCAGTATCACCTCTCCCCGCACTTCGAAGCTCGGCGGAAGCCCGGCGCGATGCAACTTCTCCCGGGAAACCGAAAGCGGCACAGATCGTATGGTGCGCACATTGCTGGTGACATCCTCGCCCGTGACCCCATCGCCGCGAGTCAGGGCGGTCTGCAACCGCGCAGTGCCGGCCGGCCCCGGCTCATACTGCAGCGCGAGCGAAACGCCATCCATCTTCAACTCACACACGAAGCTCACTTCGGCCGTGCCCACCATGGCTCGCACGCGCCGTTCCCAGTCCGCAAGCTCCTGTTCGCTGTTCACGTTGTCGAGCGAAAGCATGGGCCGCGAATGGTCTACCTTGGCGAAGCCCTCTTTGGGCTTGCCACCCACGCGCTGGCTGGGTGAGTCCGGCGTCACCAGCTCCGGATGGCGGGTTTCGAGCATGCGCAGCTCCCGCATCCTGGAGTCGTACTCAGCGTCTGAAATCTCCGGCGAATCCAGCACGTGATATTGATATTCGTGGTGACGGAGTTCATCGCGCAGCTGATCGATTCGCTTGCTGGCTTGCTCAAGAAGGCTGGCTTCTGACATAGCGTGCATTATAGAAACTTGGAAGGGGACAGCCTTCAGAGTCTGCGTGAGAGCCCTGCACTGAGTCCCGAAGGGACGGCTGAAAGTAGCCCAGGACGGTAGTCCTGGGTAAACATAAACCATTCGATCAGTCCCGCAAGGGACGGCTGACATGGGGGCTAAAATTTCAGCCGTCCCTGGCGGGACTAGTCCAGATTCGTGGCGGTTCCCAGACTATCGGGCTACTTTCAGCCGTCCCTACGGGACTGAGTGCAGAGCTCCCACGCAGACCCGTCAGGCCGTCCATAGTGCCCCAGAAAGAGTGCGGCTTTAGCCGCTGAGGGAATGGAAACCCGTCCATGGAACCCGTCACCCATTTCCTTACCGGCGCATGCCTCGCCCGCACCGGCTTCAATCGCCGGACGGCCTACGCCACACTGGCCATGACACTCGCGGCAGAAGCGCCAGACATGGATATTCTGTGGGGTTTTCGCGGTCCGGTGGCTGGCTTTGAACACCACCGCGGCATCACCCACACTTTTGTGGGCGCGCCGATGGTGGCCCTCGCCGTTACCGGCGTGGTTTGGCTTTGGCATCGCAGCCGGAGCAAGCAGCCCGATCATTCCGCCCCGCTGGGCTTTCTTATGGCTCTTATCGCTGTTAGCAGCCCTCAGCCACATATTTCTTGACTGGACCAACAACTACGGCGTTCGTCCATTTTTTCCCTTCAATCCGCGCTGGTACGCGCTGGATATCGCCTTCATCCTCGAGCCTGTAATCTTTGCCGCTTTGCTTACCGGCCTGGTCATTCCCTCGATCTTCGGATTGGCAGATCGCGAGATAGGTGCGGGTAAGCCCTTGTTCCGCGGACGCGGCTGGGCTATTGCGGCCATGGTACTGATCGGGATCGATCTGGGCGTGCGTGCGGTGGAGCATCATCGGGCCCTTCGAATTATTGACAACACGCGATTCGGCGACCAGCCCATGCTGCGGGCGGGAGCCGAGCCCTATCCCGTCGACCCATTCCACTGGTTCGCCGTGGTCGAGACCTCCGGCTACTACCAGACAGGAACGGTCAACACCCGGGCAGAAACGGTCGATACCAGCGACCGGGACGACGTCATCTTCAAGCCTCCGGTCACCCCCGCGACCACGGCCGCAAAGCGGTCCTGGCTGGGCCGGGTTTATCTGGATTGGGCAAGGTTCCCCGTAGTTACCGACCGGGGACCTGCCAACCTGGTCGCCTCCGACGAGTTGGCGCCCCAACCCCAGGACACAGCGGTTGAGTTCAGAGACCTGAGGTTTGCCTACTCGTTTCTCTCGCGCAGCCGCGCGGCCTCCTCGGCACTTACCGCCTGGGTCTACGTCACCGCGAGCGGAGCCATCGACGCCATGGTCATGAACAACCGCGTTCAAAAATGAATTACTTGGGAAGACTCGCCAACTCCGTATCCGCACCCGGTTCGGCCGGCTTGCCTCGCCGTTTCGACAACGTTCGCCAGATCCAATAAGCCAAGCCGATTAGGAGAACTATCAATCCGGCAATCAAGGCAACCCGATGCCGTGTAGCTAGCGCCTGGGCGATGTTCACAATCTCCGGCCCATACTTGATGGTCAGGATCGCTGTGACCATGTCGCGCACGACTCGGCCAACGAAGACTGACAGCAGGAAAGTACCCACCTTCATCTCGAAGACGCCGGCCGCGAAGACGAAAAGCTTCCAGGGCGTTGGAGGAGGCAGCATCGAAGGGATCATGATGGCCAGAAACTCCTGCTTTTCGAAGCGGTCCAGCAGTTGCTCATACCGGGCGCGGTCTACCCGTTTCATGAGGAACAGTTCGCCGCCTGCCCGTCCGAGCAGGAAAGGAACCAGCCCGCCGAGCGCCGATCCAGCCGCGGCAACGATCACATAAAGGTAGAAATGCTTTTTGTCCGCCCACACGTACCCGGCAATGATCAGATCCAGCGGCACCGGGAAGGCCGCGGCGTCAAGGAATGCGATACAGCCCGCCCCCCAGAAGCCGAGCGGCTTCAAGAGCGCCAGCACCCAGATCTTGTATTTAAGAAAGAGATGGAGGATTTTCTTCAAGATCTGACCCTATGGTTAGGTGTTCGTCATGTTGGGTCGTTATTCCCTCGAGCAGAGTTAAAGCGTGCGGAATGAGAGGGAGAACGGCTTCGAGCGAGACCTTGGCCCCGCGCGGGCTGCCGGGTAGATTCACAATCAGCGATCGTCCCCGGGTACCCGAAAGGGAGCGGCTCAGCGGGGCAAACAGGGTTTGCTTCCTGCCCTCGGCACGCATCAACTCAGCGAATCCATCCAGCAGCCGGTCGCAGACTGCCCTGGTCGCCTCCGGGGTTACGTCGCGAGGGGCCACGCCGGTGCCCCCGGTTGTAACCACCAGATTCGCCACCTCGCACTGCTGCCGCAGGGCATCCTCAATTTCCGCCTGCTCGTCGGGAACCACCAGGTGGCTGACAACGTGGAAGGCGTTCGCCTGCAACAGGTCGGAAACCACCCGGCCGGAGACATCGACCCGTTGCCCCCGGAAGCAGGAGTCGCTCACGGTAATGACAGCGGCACGCATCAAACGATTGTAAGTGCTCTTTGTGAATGCCAGTTCTCGCGACCATCTGAACAATGAGAGAATGGCAGGATGTGCGGAGTCCACTGCCGGTCGTTCGTTCCGGTGTGGATTGCACCCTTTACTGCCGGCCGATGCCTTCAACCGAAGTTCCAACCAGCCCTCCCGGTAAACCACCGGTGCCGTTCTCCCGTCGTAAGCGTGTGCGCTACGAGGAGCTGGAACCTGATGAACTCCTACACCTGATCGACAGGCTCGAAGACGAGCGCTCCCGCGCTCTACGGCGTGAAGGTATATGGATCTCCGTCATCGCTCACCTGATCCTCTTCTGGTTCCTGTTTTACGGACCAAAGTTTCGCAGTCACCAGCCGCATGTGGTGAACCCAAACGACATCAAACAGAAGGATCTGACCTTTCTGAATCTTCCGCCCGACGCGCAAAAGCGTGTCCAGCCCCCGAAGGAGGCGCCCCCTTCGGACAAGAATCGCATGGCGCAAGCGCCCAAGCCGACCCTCGATCGTAAGACTTTGCAGCAGTTGGAGGCCATGAAACGGGCCGGTCCTCCCATTCCGGTTGCTCCCCAACCTGCCCCGCAATCCGCCCCGGCGCCCCAACCTCAGGAACAGGCGCAGGCTCACCCGGCGACTCCGCCACCACCTCCGCCAACCCAGCAGTCATTGCTCAACGAACCCAAGCCCGCCCCCACTGCGCCCAGCAAACCCAGCTTTGATACTGGCCCTCAAACCGCTGGAGACGCCATTCGCCAGGCGGAACGGAACGCTGCTCGCGGCGGCCCTTCCGGCGATTACGGACAGAATGCGCCCTCGCAGCACTCAGCCATGGCGGTCGGACCCGATATCCTCAGCGACACCATGGGGGTCGATTTTGGCCCTTACATGCGGCGGGTGATCCAAGCCACCTATCGCAGTTGGATTCCCATCATCCCGGAGTCCGCCCGGCCGCCCCTCGACAAACAGGGCCGGGTCGGAGTCCGGTTCAAGATCTATCCTGACGGCAGTGTCAAGGAGATGATCCTCGAGTTTCCCTCCGGCGACGTCTCGCTCGACCGCGCAGCCTGGGGTGGCGTCACCGGAGCCTCTCCTTATCCGCCTCTGCCCAAGGAGTTCAAGGGTCCCTTCCTGGAGCTGCGCTTCGGCTTCTACTACAACCTTGATCCGGACAAGTTCCATTGATCGAAAGAGCCACCCAGTGCCAGCCGATCCCGAGCTCCGCAAACGCCAGATTTACGGACTATTGGTGGTAGCGGTCCTTCTTCTGCTTGCCGGCCTTGGCCGATCCTCTTTGCACGACCTGTTTCCGCCTGGGTGGTGGAGAGTTTGGTAAACCCGATGGCTGCGCTGCCGCTGCTGGTCGTCATTCTGGGTCCGACCGGTACCGGCAAAACCTCTCTATCGGTCACCCTCGGGTGCCAGTTCGACGGTGAGATTGTCAGCTGTGACTCGGTAGCGGTGTACCGCGGCCTGGAAATCGGGTCTGCCAAGCCTTCGGCCGAACAGCGACAGCAGATACCGCATCACCTGCTCGATGTGGTCGCCCCGGACGCCTTCTACACTGCGGGAGACTATGGGCGGGACGCACGCGCCGCTATCGCCGCCATCGCCGGCCGCGGCAGGCTACCCATCGTCACCGGGGGAACGGGTCTCTACCTTCGCGCCCTGCTGCAAGGCTTATTTCCCGGACCTCAACGGTCGGCGGCACTGCGCGATCGCCTGCTACGGAAGGCAGAAACTCGCGGGTCGGGAGGATTGCACCGGATCCTCAAGCGCCTTGACCCGGCTTCGGCCGCCCGCATCCACGCCAACGATCTTGCCAAAATCATACGAGCCATCGAGGTTACGCTGTCCGCTTCCCGGCCGATGTCGGAAGCCTGGAAGGAAGGGCGCGAAGCCTTGACCGGTTACCGCGTACTTCGGATCGGCCTCGATCCGAAACGCCAACAACTCTATGAGCGCATCAATGCCCGTGCTCGGACCATGTTTGCCCAGGGTTTGATAGAAGAGACGCGAGAGCTCATTGCCCGCTACGGTCAGGTGCCTGCACTGGCCTCATTAGGGTATCGCCAGGCGGCACAGTATCTTGAGGGCGCGCTCACGCTGGAACAAGCCATTGTCGCCGCTAGCCAGGGTCACCGCAACTATGCCAAGCGCCAGCTGACCTGGTTTCGCCGCGAGCCCGAGGTTTGCTGGCTGAACGGTTTTGGAGACGACCTCTCCGTACGCCTTGAGGCGGAGCGACTGGTCGCCCAGGCAAAATCGTAACGCGATGTGCTATCCCCGGATACAATGAGTCTTTAATACAGAGAACCTCCTAAGGATGTGCGGTTGAGCGTGGTCAGGTTGTGGAATGTGGGGCAAGGGAAGCGCACCATCGGTTGGTGCATGTTGTTTCTGGGCATGATCGCCGGGGCGGCAGCAGAAAACACGGTAGCGACCCGGACCACACTGACGGTTACCACTGATAATGCAGGTCCGCGCACGCGGACGACTCTGACCGCTCATGTCAGTGCGGATCTGACCGGCTCGCCTTCGGGGGTAGTGAACTTCCGCTCCGGCGAAACAGATCTCGGCTCCGCGCTCGTAGATGGCGACGGCAATGCTTCCTTGCAGACGGACATCCTCTCTGCGGGTAGCCACGAGGTAGTTGCAATCTTCGAGGGTCAAGCCAGCTACCTGACCTCAACCTCGAACCTCGAGCACGTGCAAGCCAACGTATCGACTGTGGCTGGATTCACGGTGGCGGCTTCTCCCACCTCGTTATCCACGGCGGTAGGCGGTTTTGTGAGCAGCGTAGTTACGGTAACGCCGGTCAATGGCTTCAGCGCCTATGTCAGCCTCTCGTGCACCGGTCTGCCGATCAATACGACTTGCAACTTTACCCCCGTGAACGTACCGGCTAACTGCACCACCAGTGCGAGCGGCGCCGAGACCTGCACCCCCGGAACCAGCGTGATGCAGATCCAAACCCAAACGCCTTCTCCCCTGATCGCTGCGCGGAACAGCGATGACGGCGGGATGCGGCGTTATGTTTTTGTGTTTCCTGCGTTGTTCGGCTTGGCGGGTCTGGGCGCGTGCAAGCGGCGAGCCTGGCGCAACCTGCTGCTGGGGATACTGGCATTTGCCGGAGCCCTGGGAATGACCGCCTGCTCGCAGCGCTATAACTATCTGAACCATGGTCCGCCGGGAAACCCGGGAACCCCGACCGGCACCTACACCATCACGGTGCAAGCTTCGTCCTCTACCGGCGCCTACACCACCACGCCGCCAACCCAGCCGCAGATAACTCTCACTATCAGCGCCCCGAAAAGCTAGCCTCGGGAGTTGTTGCACTTTTGGACTCTGGAACCTTGCAATATGGACTAGCATAGAGATTGCAGGTGCACCGGGCGGTCGCTGCCGGAGCGCTCGCGTGCTTCGGGAGAGGAAAGTCCGAACTCCGCAGGGCAGTGTGCCGGATAACGTCCGGGATTTGAGCGTCAAGGCTCAAAGACGGCCAGTGCCACAGAGAACATACCGCCGCGGGTTTCATCGCCCGGGGTAAGGGTGAAAAGGTGCGGTAAGAGCGCACCGCGCCGTCTGTAAAGGCGGTGGCAGGGTAAACCCCACACGGAGCAAGACCAAATAGGGAGGGAATCCAACGGCCAGACCCGGGCCGCGGATGCGTGCCGGCCCGGCGCGCTAACCCGGGTCCCGATCCCGGTTCGCCGGGACGGCGGGAAACCTCCGGGTAGGTCGCTTGAGCGGCGTAGCAATACGTCGCCTAGAGGAATGATCGTCCTCGACAGAATTCGGCTTACAGGTTCACTTGCAAACGCGGCCCCGCAGCTCTCACCGAGATGCGGGGCCTCCGCTTTTTAATCCTCCGATATTTGGGAACCGGGAAAACGTCTACACTCTTACTACTGTGCGAGCCGGAATGGAATTCACCGAAGCCATAAAAATCGCGCTGCAGTCGCTATGGGCCAACAAGCTGCGCTCGATTCTCACCTTGATGGGGGTGATGATCGGCGTCGCCGCGGTCATCATGGTGATTACGCTGGTCAATGGAGCCAACAAATTTGTCGCCACCAAGGTTTACGGTTACGGCGCCGATGTCTTTACCGCGTCCAAACAGCCTTCTGTTGTCTTTAGCGACGCGGATTTCAACAAATACGAAAAACGCAAAGATCTGAAGATGGACGATTACCGCGAAGTGGCCGCCAAGTGTAAAGACTGTGCCGCCACGGGAGCCATGGCAAACACCACCGGCAAGGTGGTGTATAACAGCCACTCCAGCACCGACAGCAGTATTCGCGGCTGGACCTGGACCATGCCTCCTATCTACAACATCAACATCGACCGTGGCCGTGGTTTTGTGCCCATCGATGAGGAGCACAACAGCAAGGTCGCCATCATCGGCCCTGACATCGTAGACAATCAGATGGGGTCGATCGATCCCATCGGCAAAGAGATCCGGGTCGACGGGAACCAGTACACGGTGATCGGCGTCGGCGAGCGCAAGGGCAAGACGCTGGGGCAGAGCCAGGATGACTGGGTCGCGGTCCCACTCACAACTTTTCTCAATACCTACGGTTCCAACCGCAGCCTGACCATCTATGCCCGTGCCGGCGGAGTGGGCGATCCGCTGGAGTTGGCCGTGGGCGAGGTGCGCACGATTCTGCGTTCCCATCGCCACGATCTTCCCGGAGCAGAAGACAGTTTCTCCGTCGATACCAATAGTACGTTCGTCGGCATCTGGCAGAGCATCAGCTCCAGTTTTTCCGCTGTATTTGTCTCGCTCGCGGCCATTTCCCTGGTAGTAGGCGGCATCGTGATCATGAACATCATGTTGGTCAGTGTCACTGAGCGGACGCGGGAGATCGGTGTGCGCAAGGCGCTGGGCGCGCGGCGTGGCGATGTTATGCTGCAGTTCCTGATCGAATCGGCCACCATGTCGCTGGTAGGCGGCCTGATCGGCGTGATCGCCGGGGTAGTCTTTGCCAAAGCCATCACTCTGATCATCGGCTTCCCCTCCGAGATTGAGCTCTGGTCGGTCGCCCTGGGCCTGTTTGTGGCCACGGCAGTGGGCATTTTTTTCGGAGTCTATCCGGCGCGCAAGGCCTCCCTGCTCGATCCCATCGTGGCCTTGCGCTCGGAGCTGTAGAAGAGGTTTACGCTATGAGGCTGGCGGACAAAAATGAAGCCATCAGGATGGCCATGGACACGCTGCGCACCAACAAGCTGCGTTCGGGCCTGACCATGCTCGGCATCATGATCGGGGTAACCACCGTAATCCTCATCTCATCGGTCATCAACGGCCTGACCGGCAACGTCAACGGCCTGATCAAGTCGCTGGGATCCAACGTGTATTGGGTCTTTCGCTTTCCCGTCTTCGGCTCACGGCCTACTGCGGAAATGCTGGCCAGAAAGCAACTGACCTATGACGACGGCGAGGCCATGAGAGTGCTGCCCCATGTGATCGCGGTGGATGCGTCGCAGCAATACTTCACGCCTGCCGGTAGACAGGGCAGTTTCTCCGTCAAGTACGGGACCCGTAAGGTGCAAAACACCATCCTCGAAGCTCATTCGGAGAACGCTCCATATGTCTACGAACTCGATCTTGCCCAGGGGCGCTACTTTACCCAGCAGGAGGCGCAGCGCGGGGCCAACGTGGTGGTTCTGGGCTCAGACACAGCCGAGGAACTGTTCGGCAACGACCCCGCGGTAGGCAAAGAGGTGCAGATCGATGGTGACGTGTTCACCGTGGTGGGCGTCTTCGCGCCGCAGAAGCAGCCCTTTGGCGGGGGCAAGAATCCCAACGATAACTCCGCCCATTTCCCGACGTTCACGTTTCACAAGATTCATCCCGAGATCCTCGATCACTGGATCAGCGTCAAGTACGACGATGTCAAGAACAAAATCGCCGTGGAAGACGAAATCCGCGAGCTGCTTCGGCGCCGGCGTAAGGTGCGTTCGGACCAGCCGGACAATTTCGCCATCTTCAGCTCGGACGCCCTCCTGGTGTTGTGGAACCAGCTCACCAGCGGCCTGTTCATCTTCCTGGTAGGGGTCGCCAGCGTCGGTTTAATGGTCGGCGGCGTGGGCGTGATGAATATCATGCTGGTGAGCGTGACGGAACGAACGCGGGAGATCGGTGTGCGCAAGGCGCTGGGCGCGACACGAAAGAACATCATGTTTCAATTCACGCTCGAGGCGATCGCGTTGTGTGCCGTGGGGGGAGTGATCGGCATCCTGGTCGGCGGTTTACTTACCCTTCTGCTCAAATTGATTCTGGGCTCGGTGCTGCCGGCCCAAATGTCAGTCGCCTGGTCCACGAGCGCGTTTGTCGTCTCTTGTGCGATCGGCCTTGTCTTCGGCATCTATCCCGCGTGGAAAGCGGCATCGCTCGATCCGATTGTGGCGCTGCGCTACGAGTAGATTGGCAGTCGGCTCAGCGGTTTCACAATCGGTCTTGCTCGAAGAAGAAGCGACTAACGTGGTTTTCTCCCGAGGAAAACCACACCTCGCGATTCATGTCAGACCACGGAATTGTGAAACCGCTTAAACTAAAGTCGTTCATGTTGCCGATCGCTGTCGCTACCGTCACTACCATTCTCAGCCTTGCCGGTCTGGGTTATTACCTGCTGGCACTGTGGAGCGCGCGCGCCTTCCAACACCAACTACGACGGCCTCTACCTGATTTCCAGCCGGGAGTGAGCATCCTCAAGCCAGTGAAGGGTCTCGACCCGGAAATGTATGCCAGCTTCGCCAGCCACTGTCTGCAGCAGTATCAGGGTCCCTACGAAATCCTGTTCGGGGTCAGCAGCATGACCGATCCAGCCGTGACTGCGATTGAGAGGCTCCAGGCGGAGTTTCCCCAACGGACTATCCGGTTGGTCTTATGCCCGGAGTTGCTGGGGACCAACGGCAAGGTAAGTAACCTGGTGCAGATGCTGGGCAGCGCGCAGTACGACTACATCTTGATCAACGACAGCGACATTAAGGTTTCTCCCCACTACCTGCGGCGGATCATGGGCTGTTTCCATCTCCCGAAGGGGCGCGGCGGTCGCGTAGGTCTGGTAACGGCGCTCTACCGGGGGCACGCGCACCGCACTCTTGGCTCGCGCATGGAGGCGCTGGGGATAGCCACGGACTTTATTGCCGGTGTGCTGACCGCCCGGCAAATCGAAGATGGAATTCGTTTTGGCCTGGGCTCGACCCTGGCGGTCTCCCGCCAGGCATTGGAGGCTATTGGCGGTCTGGAGCCGCTGGTCGACTACCTGGCGGACGACTACGAATTGGGTGCGCGGGTTTGGCGGAGCGGCTTTCAGGTGGTCTTGAGCGGCGAGGTGGTCGAAACCTTCTTACCCGCGTATCGCTTCCGCCAGTTTCTGGCCCACCAGATTCGCTGGAGCCGGAGCACCCGCGATTCAAGAAAGCTGGGCTATACCGGCATGGTCTTTACCTATGGATTGCCCTGGGCGCTGTGCAATCTGATCGCTTCGGGCGCCAGCCTCAGCAGTATTGCGCTGCTCAGCCTGACCCTGTTGGCAAGGGTGGCCTTGGCCCTGGCGGTCGGTGTGGGCGTGTTGGGCGACCGCCAGGTGCTGCGCGATCTGTGGCTGCTGGCGCCGCGCGACGTGGTGGCCTTGGGGGTTTGGATCTGGAGCTTTGCCGGAAATACTGTTGCATGGCGTGGCCAGCATTTCTCCCTGAAAGACGGCAAGATGAGCCGTGTCACGGCGGTCTGAAAAACATTTCCAGGAGAGGTCCGTAGAACTGCAGATCCCTCGACTTCGCTCGGGATGACAAAGGGAAGGGCTGCCCTTCCATCGAGAGTGGTTACGACGGATGAGAACTGCGGATTCTCCATCCAGCGGATTCTCCATCCAGTAGCAAATTTCTAATGGAAGGGCAGCCCTTCCCTTTGTCATCCCGAGCGAAGTCGAGGGATCTGCAGTTCTACGGACCTCTCCTGGAAATGTTTTTCTCCTAGCGCTGATTGCTGAGAATCTCTTTTCCTCCACTCTGCGCGATCCTATAAGCCGGTCCTGCCAGGTTGGGAACCTGGTCCTGCGGGGTCCAGAGAAAGATCCGCTGCGGCCCACCCCATAGCTGCCGGAACGATGCATCGTCGTCGAAGAGCTGCGGAGCATCGGCAAAGAAGGAGCCATACCAGAGATCGGAAGAACGGCCGTTGAGAATGCGGACCTGCCGCCGCAGATAGAAGCCAAGCGTTGAGCCTGCTTCGTATTCACCGTTGATCTCCACCACGTCGCCGGTCTGCAACCGTGGTTGAATCGCATCGGCCAGGGCCTTCGAGGAAAGCACGGGCGAGAAAGTGACCAACGCCAGGTGCGCGGCAATCACGAAGAGCACCATCATGCCGACGAGCGCATAGTTTCCCATCCGGATCATGTTGATGAAGCGCAGGATCAGGTTGGCCAACGTTCCCGCAGCCAACGCAAGTGCGGTCAGGACAAGCGGCACGCGAAAGGCGCCCAAGGCTCGCGTGCTCAGGTCGAGCAAGTGACCCAGTGAGAGCGCATACTCTCCGGGATTTTGCGTAAGCAAAGTGGAAATATCCGTGCCTGGAGCAGGAGGGCGGGCGCGTATAGCCAGGTAAGCCGCGATCATTGAGCCCGTCGCACCCAGCAGAAAAAGAACAATGGCGATGCGGCGCCCAGCGATGCGGCCCGGAGCGCGGGCGGAGCATTTTTCTTCCCGGCCTAGCCAGCCGCCGATCATCAGGGCGATGGGCGGCAACGCGGGCAGCGCATAGTATTCCTGGCGGGTGGAGAAGCTGAAGAAGATCATGACGAATGTGGCCCATATGCCAAGCAGATTCCATGCCTGATCGTGACGGGGCAGCCGGATGCGACGCATCGACGACCTCATCCGCACCGGCCCGATGGCCTGGAACAAGAAGGCAATCCACGGCATCAGCCAGACTGCAAGCAAGCCCCAGAACAGCGCTAGCGGCACGGTGTCGTAATCCCGGGGAACTCTCCGGTTGAGATAGCGGAGCACCTGCTCATTGATGAAATAGAACCAGAAGAATCCGTGCACGTTCCCAGGCGTAGGCATCGTGCCGATGGGGTGGCCCTGTGATGGATTGGCAATACCAGCCGCGATATGCCAGGGAAGCGCGATGACCAGGAAGACCAGCAGGCTCGAACCCGGGTGCCAGCGCCTCAGGTGCCCCATGTTCCGGTTGAGCAACAGGAAGATGAAGACAATAGCGAGTGGGAAGACGATTCCGATGAGTCCTTTGGTGAGCACATTGAGAGCACAGGCTGCGGCAAAGCCCCAGGCGGTCGCGCGCGAAGGCTGTGGCTGCCGAAGGGAGATCCAGAACAGAAGCATGGAGAGACTGAGCCACAGGCAGACAATCACGTCGGGAATGAGGATCCGCGTGTAAATGAAAATGCCAAAAGAGGTCAGCAGAATCAGGGCCGCATAGAAGCCGGCCATATTGGAATTGAAGAAGCGGGGCCCGCTCCTGTAGACCACCAGGAACAGGGCGAGTGTAGCGATGGCCAGAGGCAGGCGGGCGGCCCAATCCTGGGGCCCAAAGAGAGTGAAGCTGGCTGCCATGCTCCAGTACAGGAGCGGAGCCTTTTCGAGGTAACGGATACCGTTGGCGTAGAGCGTAATCCAGTCATGTCGCGCGACCATTTCCCGCGCCACTTCGGCATGCACCGAGTCGGCATCATCCAGCAGCGGCGGACGGAAAAGTGTAAAGCTCCCATAGAGCAGCAGCCAAAGACCGACGAGCGTGAGCATTATTTTCTTTGGTGCTGGGATGGCTGGCTCCGAAGCAGTCAGATTTTGCAGAGATCCTTCGGGTAGCCCGAAGGTTTGCTCAGACGATAGAGCTATAGTAAGTGCAGGTTTTCGCGAGCCCATGGCACCTGACGCAACAACGGGTAGAAGTCCGGCAGTATTGCCGGTGAGCGGTTTGCTGGGGCCAGACACGTCCCTTATTTACAACGATTGGTACCCAGCCATGCGTAGCGGCGCGCTGCGGGGACGGAAGATGGCCACCGCAATGCTGCTCGGGATCCCACTGGTGCTGGGACGCAAAGAGGACGGCAGCATCTTCGCCATGCGCGACAGTTGCCCCCATCGGGGCATTCCGCTGTCCTGCGGGTGGTTCGATGGCAGCGCGGTCACCTGCAAGTATCACGGATGGGTGTTCGAGCCGGAGTCCGGCCAGTGCATGGAGATCCCTTCCTTGACCAGCCAGGATTCCTATCCCCGCCGCATCTACGCCACCGCATTTCCCTGCCGGGAACGAGACGGATATGCCTGGGTCTACGTGCCCAAGCCGGGCAGCGGCCGGATCCGCATGGAGGCCAGGGACACACTGCCACCGGTTCCGGAATTGCCCAGGTTCAGTGAGCGGTATCGCAGCGCGCATCTGACAGCAGAGCTGCCATGCAATGTGGACCATGGCATCATCGGATTGATGGATCCGGCGCACGGGCCGTTTGTGCATCAGGCGTGGTGGTGGCGGTCGCGGCACAGCATCCACGAGAAAGAAAAGCACTTCGAGCCCATTCCGCAGGGCTTTCGCATGTCGGCGCATACGCCCTCGGCCAACAGCGCGCCCTACAAGCTGCTCGGTGTGTACGGCGAGCCGATTGAAACCACGATCGATTTCGTCCTCCCCAACCGCCGCTATGAAACACTCCGCTGTGGGAACAAGTGGTTCGCCAGCCTGACCACGGTGACGCCCACCAGCCCCGGCAATTCCCGCATCGATGTGTATGGCGCCTGGAACGTTTTCTATGGTGTGCCCTTCGTGACCGCGGTGGCCAAATTCTTTGGCGAGCGCTTCGTGCGCCAGGACCAGATCACGATGGTGCAACAGGCTGAGGGACTCAAGTTCAATCCCGGCCTGATGCTGATCGACGATGCCGACCGTCCGGCGAAATGGTATTTCGCGTTGAAACGGTCGCGTCTCGAATCCGAGGAAAGCGGCCGGGCTATGCAGCACCCCATGGACGGCCCGGTCACCCTCCGCTGGCGGAGCTAGCCGAGCCTCCTTGCGACTCATTGGAAAAAGCGCGAACTAAGCGAATTAAGCGAATTAAGGTACTTAAATTACTCCGTGTAAGCCGGGTTACGATTTTGGGGATTACACCGTACACCGTATTTAGATACCGTTTTGCGCGGGTTTAGTGTAGACGAGGAGTTTTTTTGGGCTAAGGGGCCATGGCCTTTAGTGCCAGCGGCGCTGGTTCTATCGAGGCCGTGAGCCCGCGGCCGGCGAGCGAGCCTTCTTCCACTACCAATTGTTCAACGGCGATGGAGAGCTGGCGGCCGAGCTCGAGAAAGTTCTCCCTCCAGTGCTCTGCGGCCGCGGCTTCGACCCCCAGCAGGAAGCGGCTGGACTTCATCAGCGTGTCATACCAGATATTTTGCGCTTGCCATAAGTTGAGCTCGAAAGGGAGCTCGCGCAGCGTGCGGGCCAGGGTGAGCGCGTGTTCAAGGTTATCCTCTTCCAGTGGTTTGGCCTGGAGAAGCACCATGGATCGCTTCATGTGTTGATCCGTCAAATAACGGAGAGAGTGGCTTTCCAGGACCACCCCATCGGACTTAGCTAAAGAAATCAGGGAGCGGACTCTTGCCAGATCAATGGGCTCTTCCTCCAGGGCACGCCGCAAGCCGGCATTGATTGCGAAACCGGCGGCCATGGTGAGGGCCGGTGGTTTGGGCAGACCTGACGCGTTCAGAAAGTGCAGCAGCGAGGCATGCTCCTCGTAGATTTTGACCAGGCTGTCTTCGACCTCGCTGAGGGTAGCGTTCAGGATGAAACGCAGAATACGCCGCTGATCGTCCTTGAAAAGTGAAGCCAGGGAGTAGGGACTGCCACCAAAGAAACTGTCGATCAGGCGCACCACTTCGGGCAGATTGGCCTGGGTCACGGCGGCGCTGCATTTTTGCTTGAGGTCTTCGAAGGCAATGAGATCCTGCGGGGTGGAACGTTCGACCGCGGCGGTCACGTTGTGATCACCGAAATGAAGTGCTGCAAAGCAAACCTCTTCCGTTTCTTCCGTGAGGTTGGAAGTGATGCGGCAACGGCCGATGGCGAGGCGGGCGCGTCCCGAAGTGACATTCGAGTCATCAAGACGGCGGATGGTGTAGCAAAAGAGAACTGTCTCCTCCGGATAGCTGCCAAAAACAGAGGAGATGGCGTAGTGCGCGGCCACCTGCTCCAGGTTGACCTCCATGGGCTTGACCAGGCGCCTGTAAATATCGCCGCCATCTTTCCACTGCGGACTGTTGCTCTTGGCCTTTCGCAGACGTTCCACAAATTGCCATTCGAATAAAGCGCAATTGAGGCCGAAGATGTCGGCCGCGAGGCGCAGGGCGCGGGCCGCATAGGCCATCACCTGAACCGTCTCGATGCCCGAGATATCGTCGAAGAACCAGCCGCAGCTGGTGTACATCAGCTGGGTGTGGCGCTGCATCTCCATCAGCTTCAGAACCAGCGCTCTTTCCTCGGGCGAGAGTTTACGCAGCGCCTGGGCGGCGAAGAACTGGTCGATCGCCTCTTCGGCTCCCGCTGTTCCGGCGGCGAGTATGACCGAGATGTAAGCGTCGCGGGCGGCCCAGACATCCTTAAGCAGGTCTTTGGCGGCGTTTTCGCTGAGCGGCGCGACAGTATCGCGGAGCCAGTCGAGAGCGGCGCGAAGGGGTGCGCGCCAGCGTTGGTTCCACCCCTGGCGTCCGCCGTTGCAGCCACAGTCGGAACGCCAGCGCTCAACACCGTGGGCACAACTCCACGAGGTATCGTCGACGATTTCCGCCTCCCACTTAGGCGGGAACTGGGCCAGGAACTGGCCATAGTTGATCAGCCGCGCCAGCTTTTTATCTTCGATAAAGCGCAGGGCATACGAAAGAGCCATTTCTCCATGGCGGTGGTGGTGGCCGTAGCTCTCGCCGTCGGTGGCCACATGCACCACTTGCGGGTCAGGGTCGCTGGTGTCAATGCCACGAGCCAGCCGCCAGGCATAACTCTCGCCGTTATTGAGCAGTCCTTCGAAAGCGATCGCGCGGGAGAGGGGTCCGTTGTAGAAGAAGACGGTAATGCTTCGCCCCTCTTTCAGGCGGACCAGGTAGGGATGGTTGGGATTGACGGAGGCATTGGGAGTCTCGGTCCAGCGAGCGACGGCGCCGTCCAATCGGGCGAGAACGGGTTGCAGGGTGGTCTCGGCGCGCTCGCGGACTCGGGCGCACTGGTGAGGCGCAAGAATCGTGAACAGGATGCCATTTTGCGCCATCAGGTCCAGGGTCTCGAAATCCACTGCGGTTTCCGACAGCCACATGCCTTCGGGCGCGCGTCCGAAGCGATGCTGGAAGTCGGCGATGCCCCAGCGGATTTGGGTGATCCGGTCGCGAGTGATGGTCAGGGGCATGATGACGTGGTTGTAGACCTGAGCCAATGCCGAGCCGTGACCTTCGTAGCGCAGCATGCTTTGCCGATCAGCATCGCGAATCATGCGATAGGTGCGGGGCGCATTCTCTTCCAGCCAGGAAAGCAGGGTGGGTCCGAAGTTGAAGCTGATGCGCGAATAGTTGTTCATGATGCGGATGATCTGGTTCTCGCCGTTGACGATGCGCGAGGCGCCGTTGGGCGCATAACATTCCGCGGTGATGCGCTCGTTCCAATCGTGGTAGGGAGCGGCCGAGTCCTCGGTTTCGACAGTTTCGAGCCAGGGGTTTTCTCGCGGCGGCTGATAGAAATGACCGTGAATGCAGATGTAGCGTTCCGCGGCGATCGACTGGTCGGACATGATTTTTATGATAGCTGCTTCGGGGATTGCGGGGCTCGGTCAAACATCGGTAGGAGAGGGGCGTACCGAAGCGGGTCGTCGAGCTGCTGTTTTCCTAGGACAAGGGCGCCTGATCGCAGGCGCGCCAGAGGTACCAGCTTGCCACTGAGCGCCAAGGCTTCCAGCGCGCGGCCCGACGCTGCATTTGCTCCGGCTTGGGGAGCATGTCGGCGGTGATTGGCTTGGCCGCCTTGACTTTGCCGAAAGTCAGGAGATAGCCCTTGCGGATTCCGTAATCCGTTCCGGGAAAGACGTCCGGGCGGCCCAGGCGGAAGATGAGCAACATCTCCGCGGTCCAGGTGCCGATGCCACGCACCTGGCTCAGTCGCTCGATGATTACCTCGTCGGGCATGCGCCGGATCGCGGCCAGCGAGGGCACGGTGCCGTCCAGGGTCTTGGCGGCGAGATCGCGCAAAGAGAGTAGCTTGCCTTGGGAAAGGCCGGCGGCTCGCAGCCTCTCGTCCGGTACCGCAAGCAGTTGCTCCGGCTGCGGATGCAGATCGCCAAATAACGCCAGCAGGCGCCCCAGGATGGCCCGGGCGGCGTTGGCGTGCAGTTGCTGGTACAGAATGGCCTCGAGCAGCGCCTCAAAGGGCGAGTGAGTGCTTTTTACCTGCAGCGCGAACGGGCCGATACGTTCAATCAGCGCGCCCAGCTTGGCGTCCGCCACTGCCAATTGCTGGAGCGCCAGCGCAATGTCGTAGCGAACCGGGCGAAGGCCGTCGTCCATAAAAATTATTTTACTGTGACCCGTGTACCGTAGATGCAAACATGGGGAAGGCGGCGAACCCTCGTACTTGCGCCCGGCTTCTTTTCCGCATTGGCTCTTTCGCTTTGATCATAAATCCGGTTTGGGCGCTCGCGGAGTTGCCTACCCCCTCCGGTTTGCTGCTATATTCAACTTTCCACGCATGATGCGGGGAGGCAGTCCCGCGGACAGCGTTTGGATCAATTCGCAAAAGAGTCGTCGCCGAACCTTCTCTTAACACCACGGAATCTAAGGAAGCAGGGACTCATTCAATGGCGCAGATTTTCGACCGGAGTGCCAACGCGCTGGCCCGCGCGAGTCTGGTCCTGACAGGGTTGATCGTCATCGCTCTGGGAGTCACCCTGGACCAGCTGCAGGGTTCTCCATGGGTGACCAAGCAGGGGCAGCGGGCGGAACAGCCGGTGCCGTTCAGCCATAAGCATCACGTTATGGGGCTGGGACTCCAGTGCCAGTACTGTCACACCTCGGTCGAGAAGTCGAGCTACGCGGGTATTCCGCCTACCAAGACATGCATGAATTGCCATGCGCAGATCTGGACCAATGCAGGGTTGCTGCAGCCGGTACGGACCAGTTGGGCTACGGGGGAATCCATACCGTGGATCAAGATCCACGATCTGCCCGACTTTGTTTACTTCAATCATGAAATCCACGTGAACAAGGGCATTGGTTGCTCCTCCTGCCACGGGCGTGTGGACCTGATGCCGTTGATGTATCAGCAGAACACCCTGCAGATGTCATGGTGCCTGAACTGCCACCGCGACCCGGGCAAGAACCTTCGCCCCACCAGCGAGATTTACAACATGGCATGGGAGGGCCCAACGTCTGAGAAGCCGGTGTGGTGCGGGAGCGAGGGCCTGAAGGATGGCGTTCCTACCGCGCAGACGGTAAGCTGCACCACCATCGATCCCAGCCAGGCAGGTGCACAGGTGGCCTCACTTAACATGCTGCCCGACGGACTGCATGGGCAAGCCACCAGCGATGCGCCGGCTATGGTAATTCCTGCGAACTTGCACTATGTCAAACTGACGGATCAGGCATCGCTGGGCAAATATCTGACCCAGCAGTACCACATCCGCACGCCCCAGGAGCTGAGCAGTTGCGAGACATGCCACCGATGAGCGAGACAGTGGGCGGTGCCAGATCCAGTGAGCAAAACTTAAAGAAGACGCAGCCTCTTGACCAGGGAAGAAGTGAAGCAAACATGGCAAATGAAACCACCGACGGCCAGGGCCGAAATAATCAGGCATTGACGATCGAAGCGGCCAGGGCCAAGCTTGCCGGGCAGACGGGAAAGACGTACTGGCGCAGTCTGGACGAGTTGGCCGATACTCCAGCCTTCCGCGAGACGTTGCAGCGTGAGTTTCCTGCACAGGCTGCGGAATGGATCGATCCGGTATCGCGGCGCGGGTTCCTCAAGGTAATGGGCGCGTCGCTGGCGTTGGCTGGGCTTTCCGGCTGTACCAAGCAACCGGATGAGCCTATTTATCCTTACGTGAAGGAACCGGAAGACCTGGTGCTGGGACGGCCAGTGTATTTTGCGACTGCCTTTCCCTTCAATACGGGTGCGGTGCCTCTACTGGTTAAGAGTGACGCCTACCGGCCGATCAAGCTGGATGGCAATCCGGACCATCCGGTCAACCGGGGCACCTCCGATCCATTGACCCAGGGTTCGCTACTCGATCTATACGATCCCGATCGCTCGCAGAGGGTGAGCTGCCGGGGTGAAACCCGACAGTTTGCGGCCTTTCTTGCCGTATTCCGAGCCATGCTCTCGGACAAGAAGGCAAGTGGTGGCACCGGGCTCTACGTCCTAAGCGATACGGTGACCTCTCCCACTCTGGCAGCGCAGTGGAAGGCGGCGCAGCAGACTTATCCCAATGCCAAGTGGTTGCAGTGGGACCCCATCAATCGCGATTCGGCCTATGCGGCCTCGAAGACTGCTTTTGGTGACTATTACGACGCCCAGTATCGCCTGCAGGATGCCGACGTCATCGTCTCCCTGGATGCAGATTTTCTTTCCGGCATTACCCATCCTGGATTTCTTCGTTTAGCCGCCGACTACGCCGGCCGGCGCAAGCTGGTGGACGCGAGCTCTCCCATGAACCGGCTCTACGCGGTCGAAAGCGCACCCAGCACGACCGGCTTCAAGGCGGAACATCGCCTGGCGCTCAAAGCCGGTGAGGTGGCTTCTGTTTGCTGCCGCTCTAGCGGCTGCAGTCGGAGCGGGCGGGTCCAGTTCGCAGCCGCCTTCTGTTACCGCAGGCAAGTTTCTCTCCGCGTTAGCAGCGGATTTGAAGGCGAACGCAGGCAAGTGCGTGGTCATCCCCGGGGAGCAGCAGACGCCCTCGGTACATCTGGCCGCGATTGCGATCAACCAGGCGCTGGGCAACGTAGGGAAGACGGTGGTCTACACCGAAACCGTGAATCCGATGCCGTCAATTCAGGGGCAGGACATCGTCACCCTGGTCAATGATCTGAAGGCGGGCAAGGTTGATTGGCTGCTGATTCTGAATAGCAACCCGGTGTACACGGCGCCGGTGGACCTGCACTTTGAGGAGGCGCTTGGCAAGGCGAAGATGACGGTGCACCTCGGTTCCCACTTCAATGAAACCGCGGTGGTTACCGAATGGCACATCAACGGAACGCACTATCTGGAAAACTGGTCTGACACCCGTGCATATGACGGGACGGCAACCGTGATCCAGCCCATGATCGACCCGCTTTACGGCGGCAAGTCGGCGCACGATGTGATCCAGTCAATGCTCAGCGATCCCGACACGTCACCCTACGAGGCGGTGCGCAAGACATGGCAGGCAAACCTGGGGACGGGCGACGCGGAGCATGCCTGGCGCAAAGTTCTGCACGATGGGATGGTGCCGGCAACGGCTTACCAGCCAAAGACAGTTTCGGCCAAAATTAGTGATCTCGCGGTCACGGCGGCCAATGGCCAGGACGGAACAATAGAGGTTATCTTCCGCGCCGATCCCAACATTTACGACGGGCGCTATACGAATGTAGGCTGGCTGCAGGAAGATACCGAAGCCGGTCACCAGCATTTCCTGGGACAATGCAGCGCTGATGAGTTACCGTACGCTGGCGAAATTCGGGCTGGCGGAATCGGACGTGGTCGCCATCGAATCGAATGGCAATACGGTGATGGCCCCGGTCATGGCGGTTCCCGGCCACCCCGATGGGTCGGTTACGCTCTCCTTGGGCTACGGGCGCCGCAACGGGGGCCGAGTCGCCGGTGGACTGGGCTTCAATGCTTACGCGGTACGCAGCTCCAACGCTCTGCTCTTTGCTTCCGGCGCGACCATGAAGAAAACCGGGCAGACCTATGAGTTTTGTGTAACCAAGAGCCACTATACGGATCATCGCTCGATCAGGCGGGTGGCGATGGTTCGGGTACCCACTCACTCGAAGGCAACGAGGCTCTCACCCGCGGTATTGTTCGCTACGCCACGCTGGACGAGTTCAAGCAGAATCCCAACTTCGCCCATGAGGAGGAGTGGGTTTCGGAAGATCCGGAGCCGGACGAAAGCATGTTCAGCAACTGGCGTTATGACAAGAACGCCTGGGGCATGGCCATCGACCAGAACTCCTGCGTCGGGTGCAATGCCTGCATTGTGAGTTGCTATGCCGAGAACAACATCGCCGTGGTCGGCAAGCACAACACCAAGGTCGGCCGCATCATGCAGTGGATCCGCATCGATACATACTTCGAAGGCGATCTGGACGCCCCCAAGGCGCACTTTCAGCCCATGACTTGCCAGCATTGCGAGAACGCGCCCTGCGAGCAGGTTTGCCCGGTGGGAGCTACGGTGCACTCTCCGGAAGGGATCAACGTCATGGTCTACAACCGCTGTGTCGGTGTCCGCTACTGCTCCAACAACTGCCCCTACAAGGTGCGCCGCTTCAACTTCCTGCTCTTCTCCGATTTCGAGACGGAAAGCCTGAAGCTGATGCGCAATCCGGACGTGACCGTACGCAGCCGCGGCGTGATGGAGAAGTGCAGCTACTGCACGCAGAGGATCGTTGCCGCCAAGATTGCGGCCGATAAGGAAAATCGCGAAATCCGCGACGGGGAGGTTGTGACCGCCTGCCAGCAGGCCTGCCCCACCGGCGCCATCGTCTTCGGCAATATCAACGACCGCGCCAGCAAGGTGAGAAAGCTGAAGTTGCAGCAGCGCAATTACGGTGTGCTGGCGGATCTCAACGTTCGTCCCCGCACCACCTATATTGCGGAAGTCTTCAACCCCAACCCCGATTTGGCCGAGGCGCGAACTGAGCACGCGCCGGAAAAAAGTTGAGAGGTTAGCGCGGCATGGCGACCAAACCAGAATTACCGGTAAATGATCCGCAGCTGGATCCGAAGACAGGCGAATTCCGGGTCATCGCGCCCGGATACACCTTCAAGTCGGTCACGAATGTTATTGCGCGCATCGTGCTTACGCCGCACACGCCCTCTGGGCTGGTTCTTCGGCTTTACCGTGGCGGGTAGCATCGTCGTTATGCTGCTCACCGCGCTGACCTGGTTGTTCCTCAAGGGTGTCGGCATCTGGGGCGTCACCATCCCGGTGGGCTGGGGATTCGCCATCATCAACTTTGTCTGGTGGATCGGTATTGGCCATGCGGGCACGCTCATCTCGGCAATCCTTTTGCTCTTTAAGCAGCAGTGGCGTAATTCGATTAACCGCTTCGCCGAGGCGATGACCATCTTTGCCGTAGTCTGTGCCGGCATGTTCCCGCTCATCCACGTTGGCCGCCCCTGGGTGGGGTACTGGCTGCTGCCTTACCCCAACACGATGGACATTTGGCCCCAGTTCCGTTCCCCGCTGTTGTGGGACGTCTTCGCGGTTTCCACCTATGCCACCATCTCCGTGGTCTTCTGGTACATAGGCATGGTTCCAGATCTGGGTACGATGCGGGATAACGCCAAGACCAAGCTGGCGCAATACATTTACGGCATTCTCTCCCTCGGCTGGCGGGGATCGGTGAGGCATTGGATGCGCTACGAGACGGCTTCCCTGCTCCTGGCCGGTCTAGCCACTCCCCTGGTTTTATCGGTGCATAGCGTCATCAGCTTCGATTTCGCGGTCGCCGTCCTGCCGGGTTGGCACACCACCATTTTCCCGCCCTACTTTGTCGCGGGCGCCATCTATTCCGGCTTCGCCATGGTGATCACGCTGGCCATTCCGATCCGCAAGTTCTACCACCTGGAAGGCCTGATCACCATCCGCCATATCGATAATATGGGCAAGGTGATGCTGGCCACCGGCCTGATTGTCGCCTACGGTTATGCCACGGAAGTGTTCATGGCTTGGTACTCCGCCAGCCATTGGGAATACTTCATGATGTGGAACCGCATGTTCGGGCCAATGGGCTGGGCCTATTGGGTTCTGATTACCTGCAATATCGCTCTGCCGCAATTGTTGTGGCTGCGCCGCGTTCGAGTGAGCCCGGGCAAGATGTTCATTATGTCGCTGATCATCAATACCGGCATGTGGTTCGAGCGCTTCGTCATCATTGTGACCAGCCTTTATCGTGACTTCCTGCCCTCTTCCTGGGGAACCTACAAAGCGACCCGGTGGGACTATGCCACTTTTGTCGGCACGCTGGGCCTGTTTACCGCCCTTTTCTTTCTCTTCATTCGGGCGTTGCCCATGATTCCCATGTCGGAAATACGAATGATGCTGCCTCAAGCCAAGGTGAGGCCGAAGCCGGAACCGCTGGAGGCGGGTGACTGATGCCTGTGCGCGAAGGAATCTACGGACTGTTGGCGGAATTCGATACGCCCGGCGAACTGGTGGCCGCTGCGAAGACCGCGTATGACACGGGTTGGCGTCGGATGGACTGTTATACGCCTTACCCGCTGGAAGAGGCGGCTGAGGCGATCGGCTTCCATCGCAACTACGTGCCCCTCATTTGCCTGGTTGGCGGCTTGATGGGTTTGGCGGCTATGTTCCTGTTCGAAACCTGGGTCGCGGTCTTCGCGTATCCGTTGAACATCGCCGGGCGTCCGCTTTTTTCCTGGCCGGCCTTCGTTATTCCTGCTTACGAGTGGACCATCCTCTGGGCGGGTCTCTCCGCCGCCTTCGGCATGCTGGCCATGTGTGGTTTCCCAACGCCCTATCATCCGCTCTTCAATGCTCCCAATTTCCGTACTGGCGCAACTACGGACAAATTCTTTCTTTGTCTGGAAGCGAATGATCCTAAGTTCGAACTGGTGGAATCGCGCAGCTTTCTGGAAAGCTGCGGGCCGGTTTCGGTGGTGGAGGTGGAGTATTAATCCAACAATCCGAGTCCGTCCTGTTTCGCGGGTTCTGGCCGTCGGCCTGGTCGCCCTCGCGTGCGCCGGCTGCCGCCAGGACATGCAGAACCAGCCCAAGTTCGTTCCCCAGCGCAGCACCACGTTCTTCACCGATGGCCGCTCGGTTCGGCCCCAGGTTGCCCACACGGTGGCTCGCGGACAGTTGGACGAAGACAGCTTTTTCTACACTGGCTTGATCGAGGGCAAGGAAGCTGACTTGATGCCGTTCCCGGTTTCGATGCAGGTGTTGGCGCGGGGCCAGGAGCGCTTCAACATCTATTGCACGCCTTGCCACTCCCGGGTGGGGAACGGCGCGGGCATGATCGTGCAGAGGGGCTATAAGCCTGCTGGTAACTTTCACAGTGCGCGCATCCTCGCCGAACCTCTAGGCCACTACTTCTATGTGATGACCAACGGCTATGGGGCCATGCCGGATTACTCCGCCCAACTCACCCCCGCCGACCGCTGGTCCGTCGCAGCCTATATCCGGGCGCTGCAAATCAGCCAAAACGCCAGGGAATCCGAAGTTCCTTCGGGGGTCGAGGTACGGAATCTGAAGGACATCGCCGAGCAGGAGGGCTTGCCCGACTCCTTTGCTCAGCCGTGGTCGCTGCCTGCGACGGCGGTCTCCGCACTACCGCCGGATGCCAGCCAAGGGAACGCCGGGAATGGCGCCGGCGACAGGGGACAGCGCGGTGCCGGCGATGACCGAGGGGCCCGGCGGCGGCGCGGCCACCAGTGGCAATGCAGTGAATCCGAAGGGCTTGAAACCGGTAACCAGGTAAAACACATGGCTCACGAACACCACGCAAATTCGCTACCTGCCGAGCTGAATGCTCCGCTGCTGCTCAATCAGTGGCGGCGCCGGGCCATGGTCGTCGGCGCCATCTTTGCTGTTTTGTCGATCGTGCTGGCAGTGCTGGCGGCGACCGTAGACCATGACGGAATCAACCACCTGCTGCGCTCCTATTTGCTCGGTTACATCATCTGCTGGGGCTTCACCGTCGGCGGTCTGGCGCTGCTGATGGTGCAGTATCTGAGCGGCGGCAAGTGGGGCTTGCTGGTGCGCCGTCCGCTGGAAGCGATGTCGCGCTGCCTTCCCTTAGTCATGGTTCTGTTTCTACCCATAGGCTTCTTCATGAAAACGCTGTACCTGTGGGCAAAATACAGCAACGCCGGGGAGGCTCTTCGCCAGCATCTGATCACCCACGATCAGGCGCACGCGATTGCTTTCAAGCACCCCATGCTGAGCATTCCCAGCGTCTGGATACAGACCGCGGTCCTGTTCGCGATCTGGTTTACCTTCATGTACCTGCTTAATAAGTGGGGTCTGCAACGCGATGCAGACCCTCATCCTAACGTTCGCTTCTGGCAGGTAAAGCTGGAGAATCTTAGCGGCTTCGGCGTCCTTGTCTACTCCATCACCATGTCGGTCGGTGCGATCGACTGGGTTATGTCACTCGACCCCACATGGTATTCGTCGATCTATGGGCTGCAGTTCCTGGTCGGCCAGGGCTATGCAGTTCTTGCCCTATCGATCATTACTGTAGTTCGACTTTCCCAGGCGGAGCCGATGAAGACCATACTCCGCAAGACAGAGCAGCACGACTTGGGCAAATTGGCTTTCGCCTTCGTCATGCTGAATATGTATCTTGCCTTCTCCCAGTTCCTCATCATCTGGTCGGGAAACCTGCCGGACGAGATTCCCTGGTACCTCGACCGCATTCGCGGCGGCTGGGGCTGGATCGCTTCACTGGATGTCGTATTTCATTGGTTCATCCCGTTTACGCTGCTGCTATCAGCCGACCTGAAGCGCAACAAAGAGCGCTTGGTCCTGGTATGCAAACTGATGATCTTCGCCCGCTGCTGGGATATGTTCTGGCTGATTGAACCGAACTTCGCCGACGCCCGGCGCAACCTGCACTTCAGCTTCGGGATTCTGGAATACATGACCGTGCCCGTGGTCGTGATCTCCCTCTGGATGTGGTTTTATTTCGGCCAGCTGCTGAAGCGGCCGCTGATCCAGATCAACGATCCTCACCTGGAAGAGATTTTGGAGGCCGAGCATGCCCACGCATGATCCACATGAGCCGCAAAAACCGGTAAGTGAGTCTCTCGGTTATGAGGTCACGGACGTTAACGTCAACGGCATCGCGGTTTTTCTGGCATCGCTGATGGCCTTTGTCGGTGTCTTCTTCATTTTCTGTTTCGGCATGGGCAAGGTGATCAACACCGCCATTTTGAAGAGCGATGGACCGCCGAACAAATGGAACCAGATCGGCACTCAGCCTTCGGGCAAGCGTCAGGATCTGACATCGAACGCGGTGATGGAGCAGCAGCAGTTGAATCAAATGGTGCAGCGCTTCCCCACGCCTCGTCTGCAGATGGACGACGGTGACCAGGAAATTGCGGAAATGCACGCACGGGAAGATCTGTTGCTCGACCACTACAGCTGGATTGATCGCTCGAGCGGCAAGGTGCGCATTCCTATCGCCCGCGCGATGGAGATCATTGCTAAGGGCGGTCTCCCGGTAGCTCCCGAAGAGCAGACCGAACCATTGATGGCTGGCGACAGGGCTCCGGTGGTGATCACGCCGCTTACGGATGGATTTGCCCGGACGGGGTACGAACAGCAGTACATGGAGACCTTGGAGCAGCAGCGGATGCGGGGAGAAAAGCCGGGCGAGCAAGCGGCTCTGGGAGCGAACCGTTAGCTGTACCGACGTTCATAGAGGTCGAGCGCATTGTTTCCCACACCTCGCAAAAAGCGCGAGATATGGGCACCCAAAATTCTTCTTTCCGGTCATTCTTCTTCCCGGGAATGTTGGGTCGGGTCGCGAAGGACCGCGGGCAGCGATACCATGAAGGTAGAGGCATGCAGATGAGAGGCACAATCCGGTTCTGGTTGGCGGCGGCGATGCTATTGCCGACGGCGACTTCCGTGTTGGCCCAGGTAGCGCCGTATGGCGAAAAAACCATGGGCGAGCCGGCCCAGGACCATCTGCCCGACGTTCTGAACACAGTCAAGATTGACCAGCGGTTGGGCCAGCAGTTGCCCCTCGACGCCTCGTTTCGCGACGAGACTGGCAAGGCGGTCAAGTTGGGAGACTACTTCGGCAAGCTTCCCGTGATCCTCTCGCTGGTTTATTACCAATGCCAGATCCTCTGCATGGAAGACCTGAATGGTCTGGTCGGTGCGCTGGAAATGGTAAACCTGACGCCGGGTAAAGACTTCCAGATCGTCATCGTGAGCATCGATCCGGCGGAGACCCCGGCAATTGCGGCAGCTAAAAAAGCCGTGTACGTGAAGCGCTATGGCCGGCCGGACACCGCAGGGGGCTGGCACTTTCTGACCGGCGAACAACCTGCAATCAAGGCCCTGGCGGAGGGGGTCGGGTTTGGCTATGTGCGACTCCCCCAACCCGCGGGCAAACCACCGCTGTTCGCGCATGCGAGCTCGATCGAGGTGGTTACTCCGGAAGGGCGGATGGCGCAGTACTACCTGGGGGTCGAGTATTCCCCGCGGGATTTGCAGCTTGGATTGGTAGAAGCGTCACACAACACGATCGGCAGCCCGGTGGACAATATTTTGACCTACTGCTATCGCTATGATCCGAAGCTGAACCGGCACAGCCTGGTGATTGCCCGGATCGTGCAGGCGGGCTGTCTGCTGACGGTTTTGGGCCTGGGGAGCTTCATGGTGGTGAGTTTCCGCCGGGATTTCAAGGGTAAAGGGTAACGATGCATATAAGTCCAGTACTGTGGCAGTTTCTCGTACATTGGCTGACGAACTCTGCCCTCTTTCCGCCGGAAGCCTCGGCTATTTCGCCCCAAATGGACGCCTTCTACTTCTTTTTGTGTGCGATTTCGGCCGTGGGCCTGATCGCGGTGGGCATCCTGGTGTTCGGCTTCTCCATCCTGTATCGCAAGGAGAAGAATCCCGTCGCCACCCAGATCGAAGGCTCGACCCTGCTCGAGGCCACCTGGACCATCATTCCCCTGGCCCTGTTCATGATCTGTTTTGTGTGGGGGGCGTTGCTCTATTACCGCATCTACGACCCGCCAACCAACGCCATGAACATTTACATCGTGGGTAAGCAGTGGATGTGGAAGGCCGAGCACCCGGGAGGACAGCATGAAATCGATTCCCTGCATGTCCCCATCAACCGGCAAGTGCAGTTGACCATGATCTCGCAGGACGTATTCCATAGCTTCTCCATTCCCGCATTTCGGGTGAAGCGGGAAGTGATCCCCGGCAGGTATTCTACTGTTTGGTTTGAAGCCACGGCTACGGGAACCTACCATCTGTTCTGCACCCAATACTGCGGTACCAATCATTCCGCAATGATCGGAGAAATCGTCGCCATGACCCCCGATGATTACCAGAAATGGGCTTCGGGCAGCACCAGCGGAGCATCGCTGGCACAAAACGGTGAACGCCTCTTTGCCAGCCTGGGCTGCAACTCATGCCACTCCGGCGAAGCCAGCGCGCGCGGTCCCAACCTGGCCCAGGTCTTTGGCTCCAGACTGCAGCTGGCGGACGGATCGTACGTCACGGCCAATGATGCCTTTCTTCGCGAATCGATTCTCAACCCGTCTACGCACGTAACCCTGGGCTATGCGCCGATCATGCCTACCTACCAGGGACAGGTCAGCGAAGAGGGTCTTATCGACTTGGTGGAATACATCAAGAACCTGAATTCGAACTATCGCATCCAGCAGACGTTGACCGCGAGTCAACTCTCCCCTGGGCAGGCCGGCGCGTCCAGTTCCGGCTCGCCCGCAATGAACGGACCCGCAAAGGCGGGTAGGACGGCACCGAGTGTGCCTGGGACGGTGAACCAATGAGCACCATTGTCACGCTTCCAAACCAGGAGGAGGCACGGCTCCCGAAGCTGAGCTACCTCAACAGCGAGTATGGGCTTAGGAGCTGGCTGCTGACCGGCGACCATAAGCGCATCGCCATGCTGTACCTGATTTCGATCACATTTTTCTTCTTTCTCGGCGGAGCCTTTGCCGGGCTGATCCGCCTGGAGCTGCTGACTCCGCAGCCGGACCTGGTTGCCTCCGATACCTACAACAAGCTGTTCACCATGCACGGCGTGATCATGATCTTTCTCTTCCTGGTGCCGTCGGTTCCGGCAACGGTGGGGAACTTTGTCATCCCGATTATGGTTGGGGCCAGGGATCTGGCTTTTCCCAAAATCAACCTGCTGAGCTGGTATCTATATGTTGCCGGCGCCTGCTTTCTGGTCTATTCCCTGCTCAACGGCGGCGTCGACACGGGTTGGACCTTTACTACACCGCTCAGCACCCACTATCTCAATACCCACGTGATGACGGCGGCGATGGGTGTCTTCATCGCCGGGTTCAGCTCCATCTTTACCGGCCTGAACTTTATTGTGACCATCCACCGCATGCGCTGCCCCGGGATGACCTGGTTCAAACTGCCGCTGTTCTGCTGGTCGAACTACGCGGCTTCGATCCTGATGGTTCTGGGGACCCCGGTACTGGCCATCACGCTGGTATTGGTCATGCTGGAGCGGACTGTTGGCATCGGCGTCTTCGATCCCACCAAGGGTGGTGACCCGCTGTTATTTCAACATCTATTTTGGTTCTATTCCCACCCCGCTGTGTACATCATGATTTTGCCCGGCATGGGAGTGGTCTCCGAGGTGATCAGCACCTTCTCCCGCAAGCGGGTTTTCGGCTATACCGCGGTGGCGTTCTCCTCGGTCGCGATTGCCGTTTTTGGATTCTTTGTCTGGGCCCATCACATGTTCATCATGGGCGTCTCCAACTATTCGGCACTAGTGTTTTCGCTTCTGACCATGCTGGTTGCGGTGCCTTCCGCAATCAAGATCTTCAACTGGTCGGCGACTCTCTACAAGGGCTCCATCACCTTTGAGACACCGATGCTTTATGCCTTCGGCTTCATGGGCCTGTTCACGATCGGCGGCCTCACCGGCGTCTTCCTGGGATCGTTGGGTATGGATATACACCTGACGGAGACTTACTTCATCGTCGCCCATTTTCATTTTGTGATGGTGGGCGGCATGTTGATGGCTTACCTGTCGGGGGTGCATTTCTGGTGGCCGAAGATGACGGGCAGAATGTATCCCGAATCCATGTCGCAGTTGGCCGCGGTCACCACCTTTATCGGGTTCATCCTGACCTTCTTCCCGCAGTTCATCGTCGGCTACCTGGGTATGCCGCGCCGGTATCATGCCTATCCCCCGGAATTTCAGGTCCTGAATGTCCTGTCGACGGCGGGCGCCACGGTTCTGGGCATTGGCTATCTGCTACCAATGCTCTATATGCCCTGGTCGCTCAAGTACGGTAAGATCGCGGGCAGCAACCCGTGGCAGGCGACGGGTCTGGAGTGGCAGATTCAGTCTCCACCCCTGACCGAGAACTTTGTCGATATACCGATCATGGATCACGAAGCGTACGACTATGACTGGTTGGCTCATAAGACTCAACATGAGGTAACGACTGTTGGATAGCCAAGCGATCGTCACCGGACACGAGGAACCGCACGAAGTGCACGAGGCGCATCCCGCGTACCTGCGCCACCATTTCGTCACCGTGGAGCAGCAGCGGGAAACCGCGAGCTTCGGCATGTGGCTCTTTCTGCTGACCGAAATCATGTTCTTCGGCGGGCTGTTCATGGCCTACCTGCTGTACCGCAACTGGTATTACGACGCCTTTGTGGCCAGCAGCAACACGCTGGGCATCGGTCTCGGAACCACGAATACAGCGGTTCTTATTCTCTCCAGCTTCACCATGGCCATGGGCGTGTATTCGGCGGAGACGCGCAACCGCAAGGGGCTGATTACTTCCCTTAGCCTTACGATTTGTTTGGGGTTGGTTTTTCTTGGCATCAAGGCGGTTGAGTATCACGAGAAGTACGTGGAACACCATATACCGGGGGCCAGCTTCAGCGTGGAAGACTTTGTCCATCCCACCGACAAGCGGGATGTTCCGCTCGCGCCGGATATGGCGCAACACGCGCAGCTCTTTTTCTTCCTCTACTTTGCGATGACCGGCATGCACGCCCTGCACATGATCATCGGCATCAGTATTCTCTTTATTTTGCTTTACCAGGCCTGGCACGGGGCTTACGTGAATGGGCATACCTCTACTATCGATAATTTCGGGCTGTATTGGCACTTTGTCGATATTGTCTGGATTTTCCTTTTTCCGCTGCTGTATCTCATCAGCCGCCATCCTTTGAAATAGAAGGAGAGTCGTCATGTCCACTCCTACTGAACACGAACCTCACATAGTCGGCCCCAAGACCTACCTGCTCATCCTGCTGGCGTTGCTGGTGCTCACCGCTATCACGACGAGTGCAGCTTATATCGAGATGGGCGTGTTCAACCCCATCGTGGCGCTCGGGATCGCGTGCTTAAAGGCTGTGCTGGTTATTTTGTTTTTTATGCATATCCGTTACAGCTCGAGAGTGATGATGCTCACCGTGGGTGCGGGGTTTTTCACTTTTCTGGTGTTGATCACCATGACGCTGTCCGATTACATCAGCCGCAACTGGGGTCTCTGGTAAGCGAACTACGCTCAAAACAGGATCTGATTAAAGAACCCGTACGGCTCCGATTGGTCCTGAGATGAGTTCCCAAGCTGCTGACGATGACGTTCCTGAGGCGCTGCGCAAGATTGCGGAGAACCCCAGGGTTTTGGTTCGGCGCGGCGGAGCTCCGGCGGCGGACGCAAAATGCGTCGTCTACTGGATGCAGAGGGCGGAAAGAGCGCTCGATAATCCTGCGCTCGATGTTGCCGTAGAAGTTGCCAACGCCCTGGATCTGCCGATATTGGCCTACTTCTCGGCTATCTCCAATTTTCCCCACGCCAACTTGCGCCACTATGCCTTCCTGAACCAGGGCCTGGCCGACATAGAAGAAGATCTGCAACAGCGGCAGATCGGGTTCATCGTGCGCCGGCCGCCCAACAACTCTCTGCAGACGCTGCTGGCAGAAGTAAACGCGGCCATGGTGGTCGGGGATGAAAATCCCTGCCGCGAGCCGGAGCGTTGGCGAAGGGTGCTGGCGGGCCGTTTGCGCATCCCCTACTGGACGGTCGACGCGGACGTGGTTGTGCCCTCCGGCCTGTTTCAAAAGCGAATGTACGCCCTGCATATCTTCAAGCCGAAGCTGTACGCTGAGCTGCCCAGGTTTCTGGTTCCGCAGCCGGTGATAAAGCCGCACCGGGAATGGAAGCCATCGCACACGATGGAGTCATTTCCTGTACGCGAGGATGTCACCCAGGGTTGGACCAAGCTCGACCGCTCCGTTGGTCCGGTAGAGAGCTTCACCGGCGGCACGCATGCGGCGCTCAAGCGGCTGGGTGATTTTGTCGAGAACCCACTTGCCACTTACGACCAGACGCGCAATCATCCCGAGGTCGATGGAACCAGCCGGCTGTCGCCTTATCTGCACTTTGGACACATTGGACCTATCACCATCGCGCTGGCAGTCGATAAGGCGTTCAAGGAGGGCAAAGTTCCGCAGGCGGCGCGGGATTCGTATCTCAGCGAGTTGATCGGCTGGCGGGAGCTGGCGGTGAATTTCGTGAAATTCACTGAGAATTACGATTCGTTCGACTGTGCTGAGCCCTGGGCGCGCAAGACCTTGATGGAACATGCGCGCGACCGGCGGGAGCACCTCTACTCGATCGAACAGCTGGAACGTTCCGAGACCCATGACGAGCTATGGAATGCGGCCCAGAACCAAATGGTGAAGTTTGGATGGATGCACAATTACATGCGCATGTACTGGGCAAAAAAAATTCTGGAATGGTCTCCCGACCCGGGCAAGGCATTCGATACCTGCGTCACACTCAACGACCGCTACTTCCTCGATGGGAGAGACCCCAATGGGTACGCCGGCATTGCATGGTCGATTGTGGGCAAGTTCGATCGCCCATGGTTTGACCGGCCGATCTTTGGCACCATCCGCTATATGTCCGGCGCTTCTACCGGCAAGAAATTCAATTCCAAGAAGTACATCCAGAGAATGTCAGAGGATTTTAGCCGGACTGCCTTTTGGACCAACGAATAACGCGGTGTGCTATTTTCAAGGTTAGTCTTCGAACGTCCATCCGCATGGCGAAATATCTGATCACAGGAATCGCGGGCTTTATCGGGTCATCCCTGGCCAGAGCCCTGGTAGAACGCGGGGAAGAAGTCCGCGGAGTGGATAACTATCTGACCGGGAAGGCAGCGAACCTGGCCGGATATGAGGACCAGATCGACTTCCGCGAGGCCGACCTGCGCGATGCCGGTGCGATGCGGATTGCCTGCGAAGGAATCGACTACGTGCTGCATATCGGAGCGCTGCCTTCTGTTCCCCTTTCGATAGAGAATCCGGAGGCCAGCCACCGCTGCAATGTGGACGGAACGTTTCATGTGCTCGAGGGCGCGCGGGCCGCGGGTGTCAAGCGAATTATCTATGCGGCGTCGTCCTCCGCATATGGGAATCAGCCAGTTCTGCCCAGCAAGGAATCAATGCACCCCATGCCAATTTCGCCTTATGCAGTACAAAAGCTTACCGGCGAATATTACATGAGCAGCTATTGGCAGGTGTATGGACTGGAGACTGTGAGCTTGCGCTACTTTAACGTCTTTGGGCCGCGCCAAGGGGCCGATTCACCTTATAGCGGAGTGCTGGCCAAATTTATCCAACAGATGCTCGAGGGGACGCGCCCAACTATTTTCGGCACCGGCGAGCAAGGCCGGGACTTCACTTATATCGACAACGTTGTTTCAGCGAACCTGCTGGCATGCGCGGCGCCGGCGGCCCAGGTAGCGGGCAAGGTGTTCAATGCGGCCTGTGGGGGGCAATACACACTGAAAGAGATTTACCCCCTGCTGGCAAGAATGATCGGGTTTGAGCACCCGCCGCTTTACGCTCCATCGCGGACGGGAGACATAATGAATTCGCAGGCCGATATTTCCGCCGCCGCGGAAGCCTTTGGTTATCGCCCCTTGATTGGAGTGAAAGAAGGTCTCGAGCGTACGGTGGACTGGTATCGCGAGACGCTGAACCTGCCGGTTGCGAAAAGTCGATGACGCAGCCAGAGGTCGAACAACAGGGTTTGTCGCAGTGGTTGTCGCAGATTGAGAAGCGGGAGCTGCGGGTAGGAATTATCGGCCTTGGCTATGTGGGACTCCCGCTGGTTCTGCTCTTCAGCCAGGAGGGATTTCGCGTTACCGGTTTTGATATCGACGCAGCCAAGGTGGATCGGCTCAACTCGGGTGAATCCTACATTCATCGTATCGATCCGCAACAGATCAGGAGTGCCCAGGACAAAGGTTTTCGCGCCACCGCCAATTTCGCTGAGATCGGGGGAGTGGACGCGATTTTGATTTGCGTGCCCACGCCGCTCAGCGACCACCATACGCCGGACATGAGTTACATCGCCGCGACCATGGATTCGATCGTCGACCATCTACGTCCGGGCCAACTGGTGGTCCTCGAAAGCACTACCTATCCCGGCACGACTGAGGAGTTGATCGCGCCCGCGATTGAGCGCGGGGGCCGGGTGAGGGTCATTCGCGAGAGCATGGTCAGCGATGGTGTGCTGGTGGCGTATTCTCCTGAGCGCGAAGACCCGGGTAATACGAGCATTGACCGGCGCGACATTCCCAAGGTAGTCGGCGGGTTAGGAGATATGGCTGCGGAGGCCGCCGGGGCGCTGTATCATGCCGCATTCCGCCGTGTGATCCGCGTATCCAGCCCGGCGGCGGCGGAAATGACTAAGCTGCTGGAGAATATTTACCGCTGCGTGAACATCGCGCTGGTGAATGAATTGAAGCTGCTTTGCCTGCGCATGGGCATCGACATCTGGGAAGTGATCGGTGCGGCGGCTACCAAGCCGTTTGGGTTCCAACCCTTTTATCCCGGGCCCGGACTCGGCGGCCACTGCATCCCAATCGATCCTTTTTATCTGAGCTGGAAGGCGAAGGAATTCGACTTCAGCACCCGGTTTATTGAGCTCGCGGGCGAAGTGAATGAAGCCATGCCGTATCACGTGGTGGCGGCGGTTTCTTCCGCGCTGAATCAGCGCAGCAAGCCGATTAAGGGTTCGCGGATTTTGGTGCTGGGTCTGGCTTATAAGCGAGATGTGGACGATCTACGCGAGTCTCCGTCGCTCTCGATCATTGAGATGTTGCAGCAAGAGGGCGCGGCGGTCAGCTATAACGATCCATTCTTTCCTACGGTGGGACGAGGCCGAAAATATAACCTGAATATGGAATCGCAGCCGCTGGAAGACCTTGACGGTTACGATTGTGTCTTGATTGTCACTGATCATAGTTCTTATGACTATGCTCGCATCGTGGAAGAAGCGCAGCTGGTGGTGGATTCGCGCAATGCCACGCGCGGCCTGGTTTCGGACAAAATCGTTCGCTGTTAAGGTGGGGGGAGAACTGCAGATCCCTCGGCTACCCCGGATTTCCTGTGAAATTTGGTGGCGTTGGCGAACTTCATGCGCCTTTCCTTACTGAAAGGCGCACACGCGACCGTGTCCGGCGCAGCGTGGCAGGAAATCCGGGTACGCTCGGGATGACAAAGGAGACAGCGATGCTTCCATGGAGACCGGGTACCCTTTTGACAACTGCCCTCTCCCTTGTCATCCCGAGAGGCTGTGACTTTTTTGGTGCATCCTGCCAAACAAATTGATTGGTTGGGGGGATGAGGTTGTATGAAGAGACATGGGCAACAGTGGAGAAGCAGGTGTTCAGGAGAAGAGAAGGGTTCGTCTGCGCAAGGCAGAACGTCTTCAGCTGTCGATGGAACCGCATTGCATAGATGATCTGGTGGGAGCGCTTCATCCAGTGCGCACGGTGATGGCGGTAGTGGAAAAGCTGGAGGTGAGTGGTTTTTGCGAGCGGATTCGTGCCCGAGAGGGTCAAGCGGGTCGTGATGCGACCGATCCGCGTTTGCTGGTGGGTTTATGGCTGTATGGGTGTACCCGAGGGATTGGATCTGCGCGAGAGTTAGCGCGTCGTTGCGCAGAGAGCGCGCCGTTCCGCTGGTTGTGCGGCGGAGTGACCGTGAATCATCATTTGCTGTCCGACTTTCGCATCGATCACGCCGACGCATTGGACGAGCTGTTTACGCAGGTGATAGTGACGTTGGTGGACAAGAAGCTGGTGCGAGTGAGCCGCATCAGCCAAGATGGAGTGCGGGTGCGTGTGAGCGCGGGAAGCAGCAGTTTTCGTCGGGAAGAGCGTTTGCAGCAGTTGTTGGAGCAAGCCCGGCAGCAGGTGATGGAGTTGCGTAAGCAGCTGGAATCGCCTGCCGAGTCAGCGGCTGTGACGGCGCGTCAGAAGGCGGCGCGTGATCGAGCGGCGGAGTCGCGACAGCAGCGGCTGGAGCAGGCGATAGCGCAGTTGCCGGAGCTGAAGCAGAAGCAGGCGGAAGCGGCGCAGAGGGCTGGCAAAGGTAAGTGTGGGGATCAGATCCGGGCCAGGCAGCCGCGGGTGAGCACCACGGATGCGGCCACGCGGGTGATGAAGATGGCCAACGGCGGTTATAGCCCTGGGGTAAACGTGCAGTTGGCCACTGATACCCAAAGCCGTGCCATTTTGGGGGTGGAAGTCACCAACGAGGGTTCCGATTCGGCAGGGCTGAGTGAACCGATGCGCCAGCAAGTGGAACAACGCACTGGGGGCAAGGTGGAGCAACACCTGGTGGACGGCGGCTACTTGCGAACAGAGGATATCGTGCAGGCGCACCAGCAAGGGGTAGAGTTGTTCGTGCCCTCCAAGCCGGCAAGGAATCCACAGAATCGGGGGCGGGAGTTGGAACCCAAGCCGAGCGACTCGGAAGCGGTACAAGCATGGAAGCGACGCATGGCCAGCAAGGAGGGGCAAGAAATCTACAAACAAAGAGCTGCCACCAGCGAAACGGTGAATGCCGACTTACGAACTTATCGTGGGCTGGCCCCGTTCACGGTGCGCGGCCTGAACAAAATCAAATGCGTGACGCTGTGGTGCGCCTTGGCTTACAACCTGATGCACTTCAGCAAAGCGTTGCTGAGCTAAAACCCGGCTGCAGAACGAATGCAGAGCAAAACCGGGCAAAAGGGAGAGGATCTGACACTACATGGCACGCAGTACCCTTTGACACGGCACCTCGGGCCGGATGGCCGCTTAGCAGTCCGGCCACTGAAAAATATACCTTAATCCTCTCGGCCTCAAAAAAGCTGAATTAACTCACAGGCTCCGAGCGTAGCCGAGGGATCTGCAGTTTCATGGACCTCTCGTGGAAATGTTTTTCGACCGGATACTAGTGCTGGCCGAAGAAGAAGGAGCCATCGTTCGCGGAAGGAGTTCCCGGAACGCCGTTGTAGCAGTAGGCATTCTTCTGGTAGATCGCGTTCTTGGAAATCCAGGTCCGGGTCGTTCCTGCCATGTTGATAAAGCAGTTCTTTGCACCAATCGAGGCGACCAGTTCGCTGTTGCCTTCAATCATCGCGCTGTCGGCATCCTGAATTTCGATGTTGTACGGAGTCCCGGTTATGGTTGTGAAGTAGTTATCGCGCACCACCGGCCCGTAGGCCCGGTAGCCGCTTCCCCCATTTGGCATGCCCAGCACCACCTCCCGGGGGGACCCCTCGAAGTAGTTCGCATCGATGACGGTTCCGCGGGATCGAGTCAGATAGATAGCCCCGACACCGTTTTCTTCGAGATCGTTGCCCATATAAAGGTTGTTGAGAGCTTCCGATAGACCGTGGCCCACCAGGACCGTGTCCTCAAAAATGGCCCATTGCGCATTGCTGGTGATCTGGTTGTAGGTGACGTGAATGGCATTCGCGGCATAGGGCGCACCCGTCTCTGACACTCCACAATGGATCGGGTGGCCGCTGCTACAGACTGTCGGAATCAGGCGGATTCCGTTTTTGTTATCGGAAATCAGGTTGTCATAGATGTTCGAGCTGTTGGTCCCCTCGACCAGGATTCCATCTCCGCCGGAAAATCCGGAGATCACCATGTTACGCACACTGATCCGGTTGGTGGGCAGCAGGTGAATGCCGGAGGTGGCATGCGGATTTCCCTTGAGCTGAAATCCTTCGATCAGTAGCTGCGACGATCCTGGCTGATTGCCAATCGGGGTGGTAATGGCGTCGCCGCTTCCGGAATAAGTTAGGACAGCTCCGGGATCACCGCTCAGCTTATAGGTGCCAAAGGTATTCAGCTCCAGGCGTATGCCGGTGGAAAATGAATAATTCCCGGGCGGGATATAAATCGTGCACTGAAGCGCGCAGTTCTTCAGGGCATGGTTGATGCGGTCTCCGATGTCGCTGCCGGCAGCGCTTGTCGCGGCCACGGGCGCCTGGGGCGGCTGCGCCTGCAGCGCATACAGACTCGCTGCGAGAACAAATGCGATCATGCCGGCGCGCGCTCTCACCGAAGCCTCCTGAACCGTCGCTGGTCCACCATAACATTTTCAGAAAGGCTGGTTATTGCACCACGAGCGTATAGGCCGATTGGGTCTGCACCTTACCTGAGCTGGCCGTGACGGTAAAGTTATACGTGCCTGCTCCCGTTTGTGGAGCGGGGGCCGGGCCACTACCATTGCTGCACCCGCTCAATCCCAATGCGGCAAACGCGAACCCACATTCAGGTCGGCTGCATAGGCAGTCACGAAACCGCTGGACAGAAAAGATATGGGGACTTGTGCAGCAAAAGTGCCGTCCCCCTTACCATAAGCAACCTGAAGGCCATTGAGGAGGTCGAGCTTGCCATCGCCATTCAAGTCGATGAGCAGCGGAGCATTCGTCGCAGAAGGATAGGGGACGCCACCCGTAAGGCTGAACGTCTGCACTTTGCCCGGGGTGTAGCCCCCTTTGCCGTTACTGACAAAGGTCGGCACCAGCAGAAGGGTGTTTACCTGCTCGCCATAGATAAGCAGGTCCGCTACACCATCCCCATTCAGGTCTCCCGTAAGCTCTCCTTAAACGGGTTGGCTGATGGTGGGATCTGGCGTTCCAAAAGTCTGCGGAAACGTCGCACTGGCAAAGGTGTTCGACCCAGCGCAACCGGGGTATTGTCCAACGACGTTGTTCCGTCCAGGAACGTGATTGTGCCGGTGGGCCTGGTAATGGTTTTTCCCGTGCCGGAGGCGGCGTCTGGCTGGACCGTTGCTGTGAGTTCCACGGCGGAGCCGACTGTAATCGTAGTTGGGTTGGCGGTCACGGTTGTCGTGGCGGCGTTTTGTCCGGCAGCCTGGCCAGACAAAGCATTCAGTATCAACAGCAAGGCAGAAAAAAGAAGCAGGCGGCGCACAAAACCTCACCTTCACCCGGCAGGTCGTGATTTGCCTGGGGTGTTGCTGGAATTCGCCGGGGGACGAGGACCAAGCGAGTATATAGGGCGCTTCCCCCTCTTGTGTTCCAAAGTGAATCATGGCCGTTACGGTGGTTTTCAGAGCAGAATCAGGTTCGTTCCTGCCCGTTCCCAGGGAAAACAATTTGCACATCCATCGGCAGGCCCTAAACTAATGTAGGAATTGGAAAAGTTCGTCCTCGGGTGGACAGGGCTGCGCCGATGGTAAAGGAGTAAAGCTTGGCAGGACACACCGGCCGCACGCCGGGCGTCTCCCGCTCTTAGAAATTATGGGTAAGCGTTCAGGTCTTTTCTTCGCGATCCTGCTGGTCGCGAGTGTGGTGCAGGTCAAACTGCCAATTGCTTCTGCTCAGTCCTCTGGTTCCGATACTTTCGATTGCCCATCAGGCGTGATTTCCTCGGTCGATGGAAGTTGCGTCAGTGAGGAGGAAGCCCCCGGCCAAGGCCTCGGCCAACTGGGCGCGGGTCAAGGCACCTCTACCAATGGCGCCTATCGGCACGGCTGGTGGCGCGGGCGGTCAACTGGGCAGCCAATATCCCGGATTGCAGTCCTCGGGCTTGAACACTCGGGTGCAGAGTATTCTCGATCAGGGTGGCCTGGGCAATGCGCAATCCCAACTGGCGGCGCTGGAGGAGTCTCGGCTGCTGGGCGTCCGAGCCCCTTCCGCCCCGACAGACTTCCAACTGTTGGTTCGGGCTTCCATTGGCAATCTCCTGCCGGTGTACGGTGACAGCCTGTTTCGCCAGGTGCCTTCGACCTTTGCTCCCCTGCGGGAGGTGAACGTCACTCCCGATTATGTTCTTGGACCGGGTGATCAGCTGGTGGTCCGCATCTGGGGCCAGATCAATTTCAACGCCCAACTTACCGTTGACCGTGCCGGTTCCGTGTATCTTCCCCAGGTAGGCGAGATCCATGTTGCCGGCCTGCCGTATGCACAAGTCCGGCAACACATTCATGATGCGGTCAGCCGCATTTACAAGAGCTTCGATCTGGATGTGGAAATGGGGCAGTTGCGCTCCATCCAGGTTTTCGTCGTAGGTCAGGCTCGGCGCCCCGGAACTTATACCCTCAGCTCGCTCAGTACACTGGTCACCGCTTTGTTTGCCACCGGCGGTCCCTCGGTCCAGGGCTCTCTCCGCGACATTCAGTTGCGGCGTAATGGGCAAACCATTACCCATTTCGATTTGTACGATTTGGTGATACTCGGCGACATGTCCAAAGATTCCCCCCTGCTCCCCGGTGATGTGATTTTCATCCCTCCCGTGGGGGCACAAGTGGCCATCTCCGGCGATGTCCACGTTCCGGCCATCTACGAGCTGAAGGGCAACACTTCAGTGGATCAGGCCCTTCGTTTTGCCGGAGGCCTCTCGGCCACAGCCTCGCTGGAGCGGGCATCGATCGAACGGCTGGATGCGCAGAAGGACCGCACCGTTCTCGATATATCGCTGGAGGGCGCGGGGTTGACGACGCCGCTGCAGCAAGCCGACATTTTGCGCGTGCTTCCCATCTCGCCTCAGTTCCAGAATGTCGTTACCCTGCGCGGGAATGTTGCGCAAACGGGGCGGTTTTCCTGGCATCCGGGCATGAAGTTAAGCGACATTATTCCCGACAGCCAAGCGCTGGTTACCCGGGATTACTGGGAACGCAGGAACCAGCTGGGTGTTCCTGGTCCGGAGTTCAAGCCGGAATATACCAACAACCCCGATTACTACCCTCGCGATATCAATGGCTACCAAACCGGCTCTGCGCAATACGATATCAACGGGGTTCCCATCTTTAACGGACAGCCGCAACAATCGAACGGCACCCAGGGCCAAACGGCGAACGGGAGCCGGGGTAATAGCCAGTACCCAACCCAGAACAACAACCAGAACACGAATCAACCTTCGGGACAGACCGACGATCCGAATTGCATTCCCAACCCCGGTAATACCACACAGCAAAATCCGTATGGGCAGACGCCCGGATCGAGTATCCAGGGGATCAACTCTCAGAACGGGCAACCCTGCACCACCACGGGCAGCAGGTCGCTGGCCGAAGAGACGCAGACGTCGTCTGGAAACCTTCCGCGGCCTGCGATGACGGTCGCTCTCCCCGTCCCGGAGATCGATTGGTCCTATGCGGTCATCGAGCGGATGAACCCGCAAACCCTCACCACCTCGCTGGTTCCATTCAATCCCGGGAAGCTGGTTCTCGACCATGACCCTGCGCAGAATCTGGCGCTCGAGCCGGGCGATGTGGTCACCATCTTCTCCCAGGCCGATATCAGGGTTCCCCAGGCTCAGCGCACCAAGTTCGTCCGTCTGGAAGGTGAGTTCAAGCAGGCGGGGATTTATAGCGTCCTTCCGGGCGAGACCTTGCCCCAGCTCGTAGCCCGCGCCGGAGGTTTCACGCCGGATGCCTATCTGTTTGGATCCAACTTCACCCGCGAGTCGACCCGCATCCTGCAGCAATTGCGCTTGAACGACTACCTGCAGAACCTGGAACTGGAGATTGACCGGTCCACCATCGCCGCCGCGGCCAGCATTGGCAACGTGGACCCGTCGGCGACCGCGGCCTCGAGGAGCTTAGTGGCCAGATTCCGCACCATTCGCGCCACTGGCCGCGTGGTACTGAATATTCCCCAGAATGCGACGGATATCTCCAGCCTGCCCAACATACCACTGGAAGACGGCGATCGCTTCGTGGTTCCCTCCAAGCCCAGCACGGTCAATGTGGTAGGTGCCGTATACGACCAGAATTCCTTCCTGTTCAGAAACACGCAGGCGGTGAATACTTATCTGCGGCTGGCTGGTGGGCCGACAAAGAGTGCCGATGGTAAGGATTCCTTCATTATCCGGGCCGATGGTTCGGTGGTGAGCCGGCAATCGCAGAAGAGTGTTTTCGGAAATACTTTTGCCTCCATGCACCTGAACGCGGGGGATACTGTGGTCGTTCCAGAAAAAGTGCCCAGGCCTTCCGGTCTGAGGAATTTTATCAACTATACGCAGATTTTCTCCCAGCTAGCCCTGGGTGCGGCAGCGATTGCCGTGCTGCAGTAACATAGAGGGATCAATAGGTAGCCGATGGCCGTAATGCCGCCCACCCGAGAGTACAGCCCACCGCTCGAGGCGCAGACTGGGATCGAGTTTGATCTGCTCGACCTGTTGCTGGTCATGGCGGAGCGAAAGAACACTATCATTCTGTCCACGTTGATCGGGATGTTTCTGCTCACCGGGCTGGTGCTTCTGATGCATCCTACCTTTACCGCAAAAGCAGTGATCCTGCCCCCGCAGCAGGGGCAGTCGAGTGCCGCCATGATCGGCCAGCTGGGCGGTGCGCTCGCCTTGGCGGGGTTGGGCAGCACTGGGCGCTGAAGGATCCGAACGACTTATACCTTGCAGTTCTGCAGAGCAACACGGTTGAAGATGGGCTGATCAAGAACCTCAACCTCATGGCCGCGTATAAGGTCAAGAAGCTGAGCGAAGCGCGTCGTATGCTCGCTGCAAGTTCCAAGTTTGTCAGCGAGAAGGGGGGCCTGATCAGCATTACGATCAAAGACGGAGATCCTCATCGAGCCGCCCAGATCGCCAATGCTTACATCGACGAGCTGCACAACATTAACAGCCGCCTCATTATTGGAGAAGCTTCAGTGAGACGGCATTTTTTCGGGGACCAGCTGGCGCTGGAGAAAGACCGGCTGACCGACGCGGAGATTGCGCTCCAGCAAACGGAAGAAACTACCGGCGCGATCTCACCCATGGGCCAGACGGGCGTGGTGATTTCCCAGGTGGCGGCTCTGCAGGGACAGATCATCTCTCGTGAAGTGCAGCTGGACGCCCTGCGTACGTCGTCTACGGATCAAAATCCCGATGTGATTCGTTTGAACAACGAGATTGAAGGCCTGCGGGCGCAGATGCGGGAGTTAGAGAGCGTTCAAAAAGGGCGTAAGCCCGGCGATATCTCCCTCACCAGCCGGTCGCTCCCGCAGGACCAAGTCGCTTACCTGCGCAAGCAAAGAGACGTGCAGTACCACACGCTTATTTTCGACCTGATCGCGCGCCAGTTTGAGGCGGCAAGAATGGACGAGGCGAAAGCCTCTCCGGTGATTCAGGTGTTAGATCCAGCCGAGCCGCCGGATAGGAAGTCGGGGCCATACCGGGCTTTGTGGACATTGGCCGGCTGTGCTCTTGGTTTCGTTTACGGGTGTGTGCGGGTGATCGGATCTTACGTTTACAGCCGGGTGGTCGCCGACCCCGCGCATGCGGCGAAGCTGGGTCAATTCCGGCGCGCTCTCCGCTTTCGTTCTACTTAACTGCTCTATCCCACCACCTGTCCCTCTTCGATTACGGGAATGTCACGCCGTAACAGTTGCTGCCGCCAGCTTTGAATTCTTTTTGCCCTGGTGTCCAGAAGGCGACGGCAGAAGTATTCGAAGGTCATTTTGGAAAAGGCCCGGTTGCGGTGGCGGCGACGTTGCCGTAACGTTCGCGCCAAGAGCCGGACGAGGTGAGCGGCCCGCTCTGGAGCAGAGGAATAAAGGTCTACATAGGCGCTCTCTGCCGCCAGAAAATTGCGGTATCGCTCGGGCGCCATATCGTTATCAAAGTCCATGCTGGTGATGGAGTGCTGCAGGGTGAGATCCCCCGCGATATAGAGGTATCTGCCTTTCCGATATATGGCCTGGAAGACATAGACATCGGACAGATCAAGCCAAAACTCATCGCTATATCCGCCGATTTCACGCAAAGCTGCGACCCGCATCAAGGTGGCGCTGTTTACAGCGAACGCCTTTTGACGAAAGATTCCATGGAATGCCGGCGGTATGTGCCTGATCTGGTTGAACCTCCCAAGCGTTCTGGGTGAAACCAGAGACCCATGCGAATAAATTATGGGAACTACGGAGCCTATTTCTGTTTGTCCCAGGAGCAGATGGCTGTACTCGAGCATCCGGGGAAGAAATTCAGCGGAGACCGTGGTGTCCTGATCCAACAGCAGGAGCCAGGGACATGCCCCCGCTTCGGCAAACTCCATGGCGTAGTTGTAGGCGCCCGAGGTTCCTACGTTCCGACCGGCATGGTGGTAGTTGCAAGGAAAGGAAAGATTAACCTGATCGAGGGCTCTTGGGCTGTTGTCGAACAGGATGACCCGAATGGAGTCCAGCAGCCCAGGATCGCCGGCAAAAACTTTCTCCAGGCTTTCGATGGTCTGACTCTGCTCCGGCAGCCGCTTGTAAAGTACAACCACGGCTACAATCTGGCTCTTATTCATGTCCGCTCAAACTGCTTTAACTTGCCTCAAAGCAAGATTATACCGATCCGCTACGGGGCTCTCTCCGTCCCTCCGCGGTCCTCGGGTAAACTGTTCTGGTGGCTTTGGGGAAGGAAATTCTATGAAACGCTCGCTCAGAATGTTAAGGCCTCAATTAAAGCGGGTTGCTGAGAACCTCTTTCCCAAGACGATGTACACCAGGCGCTTTCATTCATGGGTGAAGGTTGAGCCGGAATTGCCGCTTCTGCCCGCACTCTGCCGGAAAGATGCCGTTGCCCTGGACATTGGGGCCAATGAGGGTTTTTTTGCGCACCATCTGTTGCCTCTTGCCAGGAGCGTCGTAGCGTTTGAACCACTTCCGCAGATGTTGGCACGGCTGCGGGAAAATTACGCCGACAGGATGGAGATCCACGGTGTGATTCTTTCTGACCACGAAGGTCAGGGCGAACTGAGGTATCCAGCGGGCGGCTACATGTCGGCTACGATCGCAGAGTCGAATTCCGCCGCATTGGAGAGTGGCCGGGTCATCGAAACCGTGATCGCGCCCATGAAAACTCTCGACAGCTTCAACCTGACCAATGTCGGCTTTGTGAAGATCGATGTGGAAGGCCATGAGGAGGCCGTGCTTCATGGCGGACTGAAGACGCTAAGGCGCGAGATGCCAAACCTGATGATCGAAATCGAGGAACGCCATGCACCGGGCTCGCTCGATCGCGTATCGACGCTTTTGGATGACATCGGCTATTCCGGATTCTATCTCGACGGACAGCAGCTGCTGCCTGTTGCACAGTTTGATCCCCGCCGGGACCAGGTAAGACAGAACGGCAAGGTGGGGAAATATATCAATAACTTCCTGTTCTTTCCCCGTGAGCGGGCGGCCGGCCTCCTGGCGAGCGCGCTGCAATACCTTTCAGCGGCCGAGCAGTAGCTCCTGGCCCCGTTCCTGGCCCCGCTCCTCCGGCTCCTGTTTCCGGGACAGCTCCAATGCCAGCAGGACATAGACGAAATAGTTATAGCGCGGCTGAACAAACGGCGTTACCGCTGTGGTGATGGCATAGATGATGATCAGAAAGGCGATGGGCCGGCGGGGATTCAACAGGCCCCGCCGGTAGGCCATGATCAGCAACACGATCAGCGCGATCGAAAACATGGGAATGATAAATAGGGAGTGGACGTCACCCCACCCAAGAAGCAAATACTCTTGCACGAAGGTCAGCGGCCTCAGCAGCTCGCCTAACAGGTTCATCAGGATCTTGGGCAGCAGCACCAGTGGAAAGCCAAAATTCTCCTGTATTTTATCCAGCTTGGCGATGGTGTTGGCGTTCTTCGTATACTGCGTGAACGCTGCCAGGCCAGTGCCTGGCAGCCTGGCAATCAGTGCGTAAAGAACAGTGAGAACGCCGATGACGAAGCCGATGGCCAGCTTGGGGTTACGCTTGAAAATGGAGCCTTTCCGTTGCAGGAAAAGGAAGAGCATAATGAGCGCGATCTGCTCCCAGCGGGCAAACAGTGAAATAAAAAGAACCAACCCCAGGAGCAGCCACGAACGCTTCTCCGAGTAGATGTACTTGGCCAGCAGCAAGGTAGAGAGCAATACCAGTATTTCCTTGTTCAAGGTGACCAGGGCAGGGGCTGTCTCGGAACACAGAACCAGGAGAAGCACAAGACGGTACTTGTCCACACCAGGAATCGTGCAAGCAATTTCGACGGACACAAAGAAAAGAAAAATATTGAAGAGGGCAACTGCGAATCCGGTCCTAAATATCATCCCGATGGACACTGGTCCGAGCAGGTTTCCGGTGAAAGAGACCAGGTTGTCGTGTTCCGCGTGTTCGGTCCGGTATTGCACCGCATCCCAGTAGGTCGGTGAATCCGCGCCAAATCGAATATAGGTGTCTTTGTTCAACCGAGGCTGCTCAAACACGAAAAAGCAGTACATGCAGAAAGCGAGATAAAAGCAAAGCATCCAAATCTGGAGCCACTTTGTCAGCGGCCTGGGCTCCAACAGCAGCGAAAGGAAGGGGATGCGAATCTTTGGAACGTTGGGAGCAACAATATGAATCGCTGGTGCTCGCGGAACCTGCACCGACGGTATGGCAAGAGTGAACTTCATCGCTGAAACATCATTATAGGGCGTTGTGTGAGGAAGGCCGGAACGGCAGGCAGAGCTAACTTTTGCTTGCCAGATCGAGCTGTTCGGCGACGTCCGTTGTTGTCAACCAGATAGGATGTACGGAGAGATGCGCATCCTCTATGACCATCAGGTCTTTTCTCTGCAGGATGCCGGCGGTGCCTCTCGCTACCATTTTGAGTTGATTCGGAACCTGCAGGGAGCGGACGAGGTGGCAATGGAGTTGCTCCTGGGCCTGAACAGCTCGATCATGCCTTTCGCGACCCTCCGGCAGGCGCGTACCAGGGTGTTCGGACGCGGCACAGGGATCAAACCAGGGTTAGCCCGCTACGCCGTCAATGAACTGTTCTCCTTGGTCATCGCGCCGCTTCGGGGGAGGTTCGATATCTACCACCCGACCCTCTACCGGGCGCTTCCGTGGGTCCGGCGGCGGCGAATCGTGGCGACCCACCACGACTGCATCCATGAACGGTTTCCTCATCTGTTCCCGAATGCAGCGTCAATCGTCGAAACCAAGCGGAAGCTTTTTGCGCAAGCCGACGCCATTATCTGTGTTTCCGCATCCAGCCAGAGGGATCTGCTTCATTTTTACGATGTTGCGGAGAACAAGACTCATGTTGTTCATCACGGCTTTTCTCCCTTGCGGAACCCGCCGGGGGAGGCGCGGGGCATGACCGAGAACCTGCCCCCGTACGTGCTTTACGTGGGCTCGCGCGCCGGCTACAAGAACTTCGGGCTCCTGCTCGAGGCCTTTTCCCGCAGCGGCCTGGCGGGAAACTACCGGCTGCTGGCGGTCGGGGGTGGCGCGTTCACTGCGGACGAACAGGTACGAATCGCATCGCTCCATCTCTCCGGCTCGGTCAGCGTCGTTCCCAGGGCGGATGATGGGACTCTCGCCCGTGCTTACCGCGACGCCGCGCTGTTTGTTTATCCCAGCCTGTACGAGGGTTTCGGTTTTCCTCCATTGGAAGCGATGAGCATGGGTTGTCCGGTCCTGGTCAATCGGACTTCATCCTTGCCCGAGGTTTGCGGAGACGCGGCATTTTATTTCGAGGCCTCCGGCGCCGACGAACTCTCCCGCTGCCTGACGTCGAGCCTGGAGGATGGGCAGGGGTTAGCGATGAAGCGTGAGTTGGGTAAGCAGCAGGTGAGGCTCTATGACTGGAGCCGAAGCGCGCGCAGCACTTTGGATATTTATCGCGGCGTGTTGGACGGCTAGTACCAGCCCAGTAATCGGAGACTAACCGGATAGATCCGGGCGTTATTGATACCAAACAGGTTAAGATCAAGGGATGGCCCAAAAGGTCTTGATTACGGGAGGGCTCGGGTTCATCGGGCTGACGCTTGCCCGGACACTGGTCCGGCGCGGGATGACGGTGCGCCTGTTGGACAATCTGAGCCCGCAGATCCATGGGGTGGATTCGCCCCCCGAGCTGGGTGCGGTGCTTGAGGAACATCATGTAGAGGTGATGCGTGGCGATGTCTGCCAGCGCCGGGATTGGGTTTCGGCCCTGCGTGATGTTGGGTCGGTGGTGCATTTGGCGGCAGAAACAGGGACCGGCCAATCCATGTACAGGATTGGCGACTACACCAGCACGAATGTCCTGGGCACGGCCTTGCTGCTCGATGTGCTGGCCAACGACCGCCATGAAGTTACAAAATTGGTGCTGGCGTCGTCCCGCGCCGTTTATGGGGAAGGGGCGTACCAGTGCGCTGACTGCGGCGTGGTTTATCCCACGATGCGTAGCCCGGGCAACCTGGAGGCGGCCAAGTGGGAACCGCTTTGCCCCTGTTGTTGTGGCCCTGTCGAGCCGGTAGCCACACCCGAGGCTGCCAAGACCAGCCCCGCATCCGTCTATGCTGCCACCAAGCTGGCCCAGGAAGACCTGGTCCGGATCGCAGCCAATGCGCTCGGCATTCCTTTCCTGATTTTCCGCTTGCAGAATGTTTATGGAGAGGGCCAGTCCCTGCACAACCCCTACACCGGCATCCTGTCGATCTTCTCCAACAGGATTCGGCAAGGTAAAGAGATCGTGCTGTTCGAGGATGGCCAGGAAACCCGTGATTTTGTGCATGTGTCGGATGTCGCCGAGGTGATGGCGATCAGCCTTACATCCGATGGCGGGGACGGCCTCACCATGAACGTTGGATCGGGAGCGCAGGTAAGCGTGGAGACGATCGCACGAAGCCTTAAGCGGCAATTCAACGATTCCAGCGCTCCGGTGGTGGTATCGGGTCAATATCGACTGGGCGATATACGGCACAACTATGCAGATATTTCGGCCATCGGTCAGTATTTAGCGTTTTCGCCGAAAGTGTCCCTGGAGGAGGGCATCGCCCGTTTCGTGCACTGGGTGAAGACGCAACCCATCGCCAAGAACGGCGCCGAAGATGGGTTGGACCGCGCCAATCGAGAGTTGATCGAACGCGGCCTGATGAAGGCCTGATGCGTGCTTAAGGCCTTGACACCATGCTGAAGGCTCTGCTCTACGCAGATCTCGAACGCCAATTGGAGTTGAGTGGCCACAAGGGTGCTAAAGCTTCCCTGCCCCGTTTCTTGCGCAGGCTGCTTCATCCCAGGTACCTGCCCATTGTGCTTTTCCGCTCCAGCCGTGCGGCCCTGCTGAACGGCCTTCCGGTACTGCCACACCTATTGTCTTATTTGAATCAAATTATTTTTGGACTAGAGATCTCCCCCAGATGTGACATTGGTCCCGGTATATTCTTTCCCCATACTTCAGGAACGGTGATCGGTGCATCAAAAGTTGGGAGGAATGTAACCATCTTCCAGGGCGTGACCCTGGGGGCCAGGCAGATCGATATGAGCTATGACCTGTCTCTCAGGCCCGAACTTGGTGACTTTGTGGTGGTTGGAGCCGGCGCTAAGGTTCTCGGAGGCATCTCTTTAGGGGATAATGTGAAGGTGGGTGCGAATTCCGTCTTGCTCCGATCCGTGCCCGCAAACGCAACCGTCGCCGGCATTCCCGCACGCGAAGTCCACTCATCCGAATAGAAATGCCTGAGGTTTTGAAAGATTGATGAATCTCTTGCTGGACCTAACCATAATCATTCCCAACTACAATACCAAGGCGCTGCTGCGGCAGTGCTTAGCTTCGATTTTCCGCTACACCCGGGGCATCCAATTCGAGGTAATTTGCATCGACGACGGTTCGTCGGACGGAAGCCCGGAGATGGTCGAGTCGGAATATCCCGAAGTCATCCTGGTGCGCAACCCGGTGCCGCTGCTTTATTCCAAGAACAATAACCTGGGGATGAAGATGTCGCGGGCCCGGTATGCCTGCTTGTTGAACAGCGACACCAAGCTGCTGGGGAACGTTTTCAAGATTCTGGTCGCATTTATGGACGCCCATCCCGAGGCTGCGGCCTGTGGTCCGCGGCTGCTCAATCCCGATGGGACCACACAGTCCTGCGTGCGCAGCTTTGCCGGCCTCGGGACCATGATTTTACAGGGCCTGAACTGGCACAAATTCTTTCCCAACGGCCAGGTCTCAAGGGAATACTATGCCTGCTCCTTCGATTATTCGCGGGAACAACAGGTGGAGAGCCTGGGTACGACTGCCTACGTGCTTCGCCGGGAAACCTGGGAAACGTACGGTATGCTCGACGAGCGATTGCCCCATTTCCAGGTCGATTTGGCCTACAACCTGATGCTGAAGCGCAACGGCTGCAGGATCTATTACACCCCGACGGCTGAGGTGGTTCACTACGGGAGCCAAAGCATCAACCAGATGCCGAGAAAGAAGATTATCGAACAGCATCGGGCGATGGTTGTCTTTAATGAGCACTATGATTATTTCGGTAAGAGCCGGCTGCTCAAATGGATGGTGCGTGGGGCGGTCGCGGCCCGCTGCCTGCTCAAGATCGCGGAATTTCATTTGAGTAGCGACAAGCGCGTCATCAAGGGGCCCGGAGCGCCAAGGCTGAATGCCATCGACCGCACCGTCATGCAGCGGGAAGATTTGCGGACCGGAGCCGATTAGCATTTTCACTTCTGGTGTATACAGAGCAACCACTCTCGACGTGGCTTTTCCTCAAGAAAAGCCGCACTTCGCGGCGCTTGACTGCGCAGAGTGGAAGTGAAAATGCTCTAGCCACCCTTCTGTGGTCAAGATGAAGCTTTTCTCATCATAAAAAATGGGTTAAATATGCTTTGCGCGGTGTAAACCTTTAGCGAGGGATTGGCGTTCCTTTTAGAGAGCACCGAGGCAGGAACCATGCCTGTAATCAACACTGGGATACCGGAGGAGCCCAAATACTGTTATTTTGGTTAAAAGGCTGAATCGGGAAAAGTTCTGCCCCGACGCAACATCCTTTTCGTGCATGGGTTCATCCGTGTACATATCTGGTGCCTGGGTTTTGGCTCTGGCTCCCAGATGCTTTGTGCGGTAACTTGAACCGAATTGTTCCGTAGTTGGCTAAGGATTCGCCAGCGCGGCCGATGAAGCAAGTGTCTAACAAAAGAATTTCAGCAGGCCGTGAGGCGTCGGTTAGCAAGAAGACTTGATCGACAAGACCCTGAACGAGAATTCAGCAAGCGCTCCAAAATTTTAGAACAGGTCTTAAAAAACGCATGGACACTAGCTTTGCTCCCCCGCAGCCCAGTGCGGCTCTGCTTTGGAACGATGTCGTCTCAGAGGTTAATAGTCATTCGACGACCTTGTTTCCTCCTTTTTGCGCTGTACCGCAAGACCCGACAGCCTACTATGCCGAACCGAGCGCGTGGAGCGTATCGGCCGTCAAGCGGTGCATTGACTTGGTCTTTGCCCTGGTGGCCCTGTTGCTGTTCTGGCCCCTGCTGTTACTGGCTGCGGTCTTAGTTCGCCACAAGTCTCCGGGCCCGGTGATCTTCCGCCAGAAGCGCGTGGGACGGGACGGAGTCCTTTTTACCGTATACAAGTTCAGGACCATGGCGATCGACGCCCAGGAAGACGGGCCCTGTTTGACCAAGCGGGGCGACCCGCGCGTGACGAGGTTCGGGGGTTTTCTGCGCAGGTACAAACTGGATGAGCTGCCCCAGCTGGTCAACGTGTTGCGGGGCGACATGAGCCTGGTTGGGCCGCGGCCCAAGCTGCCTCACCTGGAAGTGATGCATATGCCGTTTCGGCCAGGCCTTACCGGGGCGGCAACGCTCGCCTTCCGTTGTGAAGAAGAGATGCTGCAGGACATTCCCGATGAGGAGCTCGAGGCCTACTACTGCCGTATGATCAAGCCCTTGAAGGCGAAAATTGACTGGGATTACATGCGTGAGGCAACTCTGCTGAGCGATTTCTCTCTGCTCTATGAGACCGCCTTCTGCTGTTTCTCCAGCCGTGCCAATTCCTGGGCGGTTGACTTTTCCAAGTCTGCATAAAGCGATGAGCGTTTCCGAACAGGACGTCGAGCGTGTTGCCGAACTTGCGAATCTCGAATTGACGAGTAGCGAGAAGGCGGCCATGCTGCGTGATTTGAATTCCGTTCTCGACTACTTTGCCCAGCTCAACGAGTTGGACACAACCTCGGTACCGCCCATGGCGCAGGTTGCCGACCTGTTGACGGAGGGCAAGGAGCCGCAGGCAGCGACACTGCACTTGCGGCCGGATGAAGTCGCTCCGTCCCTGGACCGGGAGCGGGTTCTTGCTTGTGCTCCGGATACTGACGGAATCTTCTTCAAAGTACCTAAAGTCATCGAGCGCTAGAAGGAGCGATGGCATCTTTTGGCTCCTCGCGCTTCAGGCTCGATCAAGGTTGTCCCTAGCGGCGAGACTAATAGATCAGCCCCTAAAGGTTATAACGGAGGATGCACCAGACTGCGCGAATACCATCTTTCCATGTAATTTTCTTGCCTTCACTATAGGTTCGTCCGCTGTAGCTAATACCCACTTCGTAAATGCGAGGCCTCACGGGTAACCGCGCAATTTTTGCTGTGATTTCGACCTCGAAGCCGAAACGGTCCTCTTGGATAGTGACCGCCTGAATAACCTCGCGACGAAAGACCTTGTAGCAAGTCTCCATGTCGGTGAGGTTAAGGTTGGTCATCATGTTGGACATCAGTGTCAAGAGACTGTTGCCGACGTTGTGCCAAAAGAAAAGCACTCGCATCTCAGAGCCGCTGCGAAATCGCGAGCCGTAGACTACGTCGGCACGATCATCGAGGATGGGAGCAAGCAACCGCGGATAGTCGCCGGGACTGTACTCGAGATCGGCATCCTGGACAAGGATTATCTCTCCAACGGCGGCTTGAAATCCCGTCCGGAGGGCAGCACCTTTGCCCTGGTTTGTTCTATGTTCGAGAACGCGTATGTTCGGGTATTGTTCCGCAAGAGCCTTTGCGATGTTCACAGAGTCGTCTTGAGATCCGTCATCAACAATTACGATTTCTCGCTCCAACCCAGAGACATCGGCGACAAGCACCCTCTCAATGATTGTTTTCAAGGTGTTCGATTCGTTGTAGCAAGGCACAACGATCGAAATAACACGGCTTTTCATCCTTCGCTTCCATCGGACGGTAGAGGTAGATTTACGTTATCGGATTGTGCCAATTGATCTTAGCAGCTTGTAGCTTGGCGATCGCCGGGGCAGCTCTTTTGTAACCCCATCAACTTCGGTCGAGAATACCCAGGTCACTCCACTGACGTGACACCTATCTCGTCTCTTCTGTGGCGTCCGATCCGGAGTAGTTGCCAAAACAGTCCCACCAAGCCCGCCAGACACGCTGTCAACCCAATCTCCATGTGAGGAGGCAAGAAGTTATAGTGAACCTTACTAAGCCCGGCCGGCAGAATTGTCGCCTGGAAGATGCCATCCTGCTGGACCGCTTGGATGGCCGCGCCGTTGTTCCTCACGTTCCATCCAGGCATATAGAGTTCCCTGCGCCGCAATTTGGCGGGAGAGGAGCACACGGCTGTGACATCCTCCCGCTGCTCCGTCGCAAGGGTACAAGGGCCACCCTGCATTACTTCGTAGTAAGGGGCAGGTTCAGGCACCTCCCAGATGTCCATCACGGAATCCCCGTAGGCCTTATGGAAGCCGTGCATAAGCATGGAATCCTTAAAAGTGACATGCAATCGTCTACCGGGGAGCGCGCCGCCTGGTCCCTGGAGTTGTTGGTTCGCGCCAGCCGAAACTGCCAGCGCCATCGGCCTGGATCCGCCCTGGTGCGTGAAGGTCAAATGCAACGGGGTTCCTGGGAGCGCGGCAAGCGGCTTATCGAGATGTACCTCAAAGAACGCACTGTTGACAGATTCGGAAAGAGTTCCCAGGCCCGACCGGCACACTTGTTCGGCGCAAATCCTGACCTCAAGCTCGCCATCTGCGGGGGCAGCGCTATTCGTGATAAGCACTCCGACTCCATCGATCGCAGATTGGGCGAAGGCCGCCGGCATCGGAACGACCGTCTCGGCGGCCTGACCGGCCCAGAGAGTTAGATTATTCGACGGAAGAGCGGCCGAGTTCTCATCATGGCTCGGGGGCCTTTCCTGTAACGATTGGTTGGTCCTTCGCAACAGACGCCCCTCGCGTGGGCGAATGGGCAATGGCTCCCAAAACAAAACGCTCGGCTGCCGGTTTTGCCGGATTGTTGACCACCGATTGGAACCACGCAAGAACTCGCGGTTCCCTAGCTCGCGTTTTCCTTTCACCCTCAAGTGGCAGGTTCGCATCGGACGCATCGAGGTAGGTCGTGGGGAGTGCGCTCTGGCCAGGTTTTGTTAAGACATATCTGACACCGACATCGCGAAAATTCGCCAGATTCATGCTGAATGTACGCGGCCCGGCGTCGCTGGTGTCACCCCAGGCCGGCCAGAAGAAAGTGACCCCGGCGTCCCCCTGAAAGCCAGGCAGCAGATTACGATCGACATATTGGGCCCATAACTTCGGAACCGGAAGAACATTGTGATTGATGCTGGCCACCTGAAAATAAGCGTTGTAATTAGGCGCGAGGGGACCCAGCGTGTAAGTGCGAGACAGTCCTTGATGATCGTGCAGGAATTGCATCGCTTGCAGGTCCACATGGTTATTTCGGCTGGCGCTGGCTTGCGCCGCCATGAACATAACTGCAGCATCGAAAATGATCAGGCCTGCGAGGGTTGTCCGGCGCGTCTCCTGGTGCGAAATCCGCCATGCCAGCCAGAGTGCGGTCAGTGCAGCGAGCGCCCAGAAAAGCGCGGCCCCCAGGAACGCGAACATGACCAGCGCTTGGCCGTGGGACCATCCCCAGAATGCCCTCTGCGGCCACGCTAGAGGAACGCAAACTAAAAGAAGGACTACGACCATCGCAAAGACGTTGCGGCGTCGTGGCGTGGTGCCGCGAAATTCATCGAGACCATACGCCGCAAGAATGGTCAACGCCAGTATCCAGGATGCACCCGAATATCGGAAGAAGATGGCCCGATTCAGTAACGGCAGGTGATCGATAATCGCTGTGATCGGTTGCACACCAAAGTTTCGCGCCCAGCACAACAGAACCCATATAAGTAGCAAAAGCTTGAGCCCACGATCCGCTGACTTGCGCATGACCCCGACCAGCGCCATGACAAGGACGAGAGCTTCTGTATAGCCTCCGCTACTTCCCCAGGTGTTAAAGAGTACGGTCGAGGAGAAAGAAAACTGCAAAGGTCCATAGACATAGGGAATCACTGTCGCTGGCAGTGATGCCCATGGCAGTGACAGCCCACTCTTTTTGTGGGCGCTAAAGGAGTCTGATTGAAGCAGGTAATCAACAAAAGCGATCAGTAGCGGCGAGGCAACCATCAAACCGAGTGCGAAGCCACCGAGCGCACGCCTTGCCATAACCCAGCGCGCTGGTGCGGAAGTGATGCGGTAAAGTCCCCAGGCGAGACCGAGTAACCCGCTGATATAAGCCGGCTCAGGGAAGCCGGCAAGAATCGACCACGCAATGGCCAGCCCGATGGCGAGGATACTTACAGCCCCTTGTCGCGGCTTTCGCGAGCGTTCAATGCCCCATAACAAGCACGGAAGAAAAGGCGATGAGCAGTACACGGCCGCAGGTCCTGGTGTCCAGGCAATCACACCGTTCAGCGCAAAGAGGGCGCCACCCAGTAATGCTGCAAGCCGGCTAAGTCCGAGCTCCCGCAAGAGCGCGTAGGTCGCAAGTCCCGCAATGATCTGCATGGCGATCCGCTGCCAGAGCAGACCCTCCTTGAGGAGGAGCAATAAATTGAACGGCAGGAAGAATGCACCCGGTTGCAACTCTCCCGCCAGGGGTACCCCAATGCCAGTGTAGGGATTCCACCACGGGATCACTCCGTGCAGCCAGTCCAATGCTACAAGATGGCCCAGGGCCTCCGACGTGAATCCGGCATTAGGATCAATAAATGGTGACCCTGGGATACCATGCGTGCCAGTGGTAATGCTCGAATAGAACCAGATGGGATCGGTGCTCAGTCCCAGCAGCCAAAACGGCGCCTGCACTGCAAACGGAAGTAAAAGCAGCAGAACGATCGGCAGCGCGGGATGACGGTCAAAAAACTCTGTTTGAGATTCCGCACCTGACTTGGTTTCGAATACAGCAGAGTGCGGCATGCAAATCAATTCCTTCAAGAGTCAGTCTTGGCAACGAGTATGTGCAGTATCTCCAAATTATATAAGGCCAAACACGAACTCAAGGCGGTGGAATTGAGCGAAAGCGGTAGATCTCTGATGCAAACAGTGAAGTCGGACCATGGCTTGCATTCGCGGGTGGCCCACATCTTAAGCCAGGATGCGCCGGGTGCAATGTACTTCGGTCCGCTGATGAACAGGTCTTCCACAAAGAAAAGACACAGGAACAGGCTATATTAGACAAAGCGATTCACGAACACGTCTACACGTTGCCTCCAACGCAGGACGTTCACGAGTGCGGGACGCAGCACGAGGACGATCCGGATGCGAAACTGATCAATGGATGATTCTGTCGCCAACGAAAATCAACCTATGGATTTGAAACAGACATCTATCTCTGAGGTTGTAGCCGCAGTGCGCCATGCGAAGCCCAGCGCAACCGAGTTGGCGGAGCTTTGTTTCGCGGAGATTGAAGCGCAAAATCCGGTCCTCAATGCATATCTGGCGGTGAGCCGCGAGCGTGCGCTCAAGGCGCGCCGCGGGCATCGATGAACTTGCTGCAACGGGTAGTCCGCTGCCTCCGCTGGCCGGTGTCCCCATTGGAATCAAGGATGTGCTGGTCATGAAGGGCTCGCCGGCAACGGCTGGCTCGCGCATCCTCGAAGGGTATCAGCCACCGTACGACGCTACCGTGGTCAAGCGTCTTGAAGCTGCGGGCGCAGTGCTGGTGGGAAAACTGAACTGCGATGAGTTTGCGATGGGGTCATCGACGGAGAACTCCGGCTACGGACCGGTGCGCAACCCGGTCGCACTGGATCGTGTACCTGGGGGCTCAAGCGGGGGCTCAGCTGCAGCCGTGGCCGCCGGCATGGCGGTCGCTACCCTCGGTACCGACACCGGCGGATCGATTCGCCAGCCGGCATCCTTCTGTGGAGTAGTTGGGGTGCTTCCGACCTACGGACGAGTATCGCGCTATGGCTTGATCGCCTTTGCCTCATCCCTCGACCGGGTCGGTCCGGTAACACGCACGGTGGAGGACGCAGCTATTGTGCTCGGGGTGATCGCAGGCCATGATCCGCTGGACGCCACATCGGCGGAGTGGCCGGTACCTGATTATCTCCAGGCGCTGGAGCAGCCAGTAAAGGGTTTGCGGGTCGGTGTTCCGGCTGAGTATTTTGGCGACGGCCTTGATGCCGAGGTGCGCGTTGCGGTGGAATCGGCGATCGAAGGCCTGCGCGCGGTAGGATGTGTCGTTCGTCCTGTTTCGCTGCCGCATACGAAGTATGCGATCCCAACCTATTACCTGCTGGCGACCGCCGAGGCGAGTGCAAACCTGGCCCGGTTCGATGGAGTGCGATACGGTTTTCGAGCCAGGGATGCGAATACACTGACCGCGATGTATCGCCAGTCGCGGGACGCCGGTTTTGGAGCCGAAGTGAAGCGGCGCATTTTGTTGGGAACGTATGCCCTGAGCGCGGGCTATTACGATGCTTACTATAAAAAAGCGCAGCAGGTACGTACGCTGCTCACGCGGGATTTTCTCACCGCATTTCAGCAGGTGGATGTGCTGGTGACGCCGACTGCGCCGACTCCGGCATTCAAGCTGGGTGAGAAGACCGACGATCCGCTCTCCATGTACCTTGCCGACATCTACACCGTGACTGCGAGTCTGGCGGGGATTTGCGGAATATCTGTGCCCTGCGGGAGGTCGTCTCAGGGATTGCCTATCGGCGCCCAGATCCTGGGCAAGCATTTCGATGAAGCGACGGTTTTACGCGCCGCCCTGGCGGTCCAGCGGGCTGGTTGATAGCGGTTGGTAGTATCGCTCCTCTGGCGCGGCACAGGAGAGGCAGAGTGTCTGCCCATCCCGCACCAGGAAGCGATCGTAGTTGATGCCCTCTCCGCATTGAGCGCAGGCCACGCGCTCCCCCTTGTATCCAGGAAACTCCCTGGCATCGAGGGTTACCTGCACCCACTGCTCATCGAAGAGTTCGTGGTCGCTTAATTCGCGGTATGCGGCCATTTGCTGCAGGTTTTTATTTTCTATTTCCGGATGCAGCTGGCGAGCCAGATCCTTGGAAGATTCGCGGGCGGCAATGCGGATGGCGCGATGGGTTTCGAGGTCCACGAAGGTTGCGGCCATCTTGCCCCAGTCGCGAAATTTGAGTGCGCGCTTGCCTAGGCGGCAACCGGTGACGACGCCGATAGCATCGGTAGCGCAGCGGTCGATTTCGACGAAGGTGACCAGGCGCTTGCGGTCGCGGCCACGGGGTTCGTCGATCCCCAGCCGGGCGCATCCCAGCATCGCCAAACGGACGCCCAGGATCTGACCCGCGCAGAGATGACCGTGGGCGACTTTGGCTTCTTCGAGAAGTTCCTCAAAAGTTGACATGGTTTCATGGTAAGCCAGTCAGGATCGGACGTCCGGGTTCAGGATGTTTTTGGGAATATTGAAACGACAGGTGGCGTTGGGGGCACTTCATGCGCCTTTTTTAACAAGAAACAAGACCCTCAGGGGCTAAAGCCCAACCTTGTTTAGGCCTTTACGGCACGACTAAAAGTCGTGCCCTGATACAAAGTCTAACGTCGTTGAGTATCGAAAGCATCGTAGATTCCGCGGATTCGATGTATCCAGGCTCGTTTTCCCGAGAAAACGCGCTTAGGTTTAGTTAGCGGGAGAGGCCGGGGCCGAATCCTCGTTGCCATCACCGTCTTCGACCAGCACCGCGGAGAGCCCAACCAGGTCGTAGCTGACCGCCGTCGCGCCCGAGGGCTGGAAGGTGACGCGTAGCGGCTCCCGCTGCCATACCGCGGCTGCGCATGGCGGCGCTTGGTTCTCACCGGGAGACCACGGCGAGAGCTTTTTTGCCATCACCGGCTTGCGCGCGGCTATCTGGGCCACGACGGCGTACAGTTGCTTGCCGCTAGCGGTCAGGCCGCAATAGGCGGCGTAGTCCCGGAACCAGATGACATTCGAGACCGCAGGATCATAATCCGGCAGATGCAGAGCTGTGACGCTGCCTTTCACGCGATCGATCATCAGCCACGGTCCACGCTGCCATATCCAATGCTCAGCCTTGTCCCCGGGAAGTGAGTCATTGAGACGCAACGCCCGGCGGACGACGAAGCTGCGGTCCGTAATGGCGTGCGACTCTCCAGTGGTCCATTCCCGTACCTTGTCATCGACCAGAAGAGGACGAACACGCAGCTGCTTTTCGGTGGGCAAAGCGCCGGCGGGGTCACCAATCGCCGAGTAGGGGACATTTTTTCCAGAGCCGAGGAAGACGGTGTGCACCTTGGCCGCAGCCAGGGACTGCGATACCGCGATCAGCATGAAGACACACAATCCGAAGGCGTTGCGCATGGCCCACAGCTTAGGAGTGAGAACAGCGAAATACAAGTTAACAAACGCTTATATTTGCCCCTGCGGTATTCTCGACTATGGAGCGAAATGGTCGAAAAGGCGTCAACTCTCAAATCAGGCACGGAATGTCCAAGATTCATTGCTTTCTATCTTCCCCAGTTCTACCCGACTCCATACAACGACGCCTGGTGGGGTAAGGGCTTCACGGAATGGACAAACGTGGTCAAGGCGCGGCCGCGCTTTCGGGGCCACTACCAACCTCATCTGCCTGCCGATCTTGGGTTCTACGATCTGCGCTTGCCGGAAACGCGCGAAGCCCAGGCAGAGCTCGCGCAACAATTCGGAGTCTACGGATTCTGCTACTACCATTATTGGTTTTCCGGCAGACGAATATTGGAACGGCCACTCGATGAAGTCCTGGCCTCCGGCAAACCGGATTTTCCTTTCTGCATCTGCTGGGCGAATGAGACCTGGAAGAAGTCCTGGATTGGCCGTTCCACTGTAACCTTGGTGGAGCAGACCTTCTCCTTTGAAGATGATCTTGCTCATATTCGCTATCTCCTTCCGACGCTGGGAGACCGCCGCTACATCCGCATCGAAGGAAAGCCGCTGGTTCTTGTGTATCGGGTGGAGCTGCTGCCCGAGCCGCGAAAGACAGCGGAAATCTGGAGGGAGGAAGCCATCAAGGCTGGGTTAGGGGACCTATTCCTGGTCAACGTGCAAAGTTCCTATCTTCACCAGGGAACGAGCCCGGATACCGTGGGCTTTGATGCGGCGATACGTTTTGAACCCCGGGCCCACCCCACAGCGCCGACGATCGTCCGTGCCTGGCGAACACTCAGATCTCCCATTCACAACGATCGGTTCACACGCTATGAGCAGATCTACCGCAATTGGAGAGATGCTCCGCAGCCCGTGTATCGCCACTTCGAATGCGTAACGCCGATGTGGGACAACACGGCACGCCGGCCAAGAAGAGCTGGAATCATTCACGGTTCCACTCCGGAATTGTATGGCCGTTGGCTGGCCCATGCGGTCGAGCGGTCGACCCCCGATAGCGACCATCATCGATGGGTTTTTATCAACGCGTGGAATGAGTGGGGTGAGGGATGCCATCTGGAGCCCTGCCAAAAGTGGGGCACGGCCTACCTCGAAGCTACGCAGCGTTTGTGTCAGACTGCTGCAGAGTGATCACAAAGCCATCTTCTTCGATGACTCTGAAACCGGCATGCTTTAGTTTACCGATCAGAAACTTGTTTTTATCCTCGCCGATCAGACGAGCGTGCGTTTCCATGATGATGACGTCGGCCTTTTTGAGAATCTCGATTTCGTTACAGACCAGGTCGTATTCTTTACCCTCGATGTCGCAGACCAGGGAAAATTTGCTAAAGCCGCGGCCGGTGACAAGCTTGCCGAGCTGAACCGCTCCCACGGTAACCGGCTGCTCGGTCCCATACAATTGCGTGCCATCGGACTCGATGGAATTGGAAGCCAAATCGACGGTAGGGCAAAAGGTGACCGCATCGACGCCATAAGCGATGGCGCGGTTCACTATTTCGAATTCGCAGTGATTCGACTCCTTGTTCAAGGTCAACTGCGGTATGGCAAGCGGATTTGCCTCCACCACCACATGAGCGGTGGGGTGTGCGAGCAGTTTGTTGGTGACGCAGGCGACCACACCCAAAGCGCCACCCAACTCAATAACCGGCAGATCCCGCCGCAGGTGCTGTTTGACTGCGCGACGCTCGGGGAGTTCATACCGGCCGTCTAGAAGAAAGAGTTTGGTCAATGAGTCAGGGATGGTCTGCAGGCTGAAGGTGCATCCATCCAACTCCGCGCTCTTCTTATGAGCCATCGCTTTTAAGCGCATGCGGAGCCAGAGGCTATTGTGGATTTCTCTGAAAACCGCCTGGGGTCCTTCGGTTTGCAGCAGGTGTTTCGTCTTGGCAAGTCTTCTGGTCAGCATTTCACAATCCCTTTGCAGTGTACCGGTTGCCGGGGGCCGCACCGGAGCAGAGGAATCGGGTGCGTCGAAAAGCAGGGCCTGCAGCGCCGTTTCCCTCCAGATGCGCTTATCATGACAATCCGCCCTCAGGCGCCTGATCGATCGCAAGAGCCATAGCCGATAGAGCAGCCGGTCGCTGAAGCTTCCTGCTCGTTTGACGAAGAGTGATTGAGCCTTGAGGGCATTGCGAAAGCGCCACATCGGACGGGCATTCAAGTCGCTTTCCGCGAGATCGTGCTCCAGCACGGCGCGCAGCACATATACCCGGCCGCCGCTTGCGCAGAGGGCATGGAAAACGGCATGGTCCAGGTAATCCAGCCAGAACTCCTGGGGAAAACCGCCTATGGATCGCAGTACGGGGACGCTTAGGGTTGAGCCGGAATTGTAGGCACTGATTCGGCCTCGCTGCATGCCGACATCGTCGCGGCCTAACGTCTGGACAAAGTTTCGGAATTGATGGCGGATGAAGTCGATGAAGTGCTCCGCCGGCGAAAGGATCGTTCCTCGTACCATCAATTTAGGAACGATGGCTGCGACATTGTCCTGGGTCTGCAATGTATCCGCGCAGTCAATCAACTCGGCGAAAAACTCGCGCGTGAGCAACGTATCCTGATCCAGCAGCAGCAGCCATTCATAGCCGGCGTCCCCGGCGCGTGAGAGGGCATAGTTGTAAGCGGCAGCCAGGCCTCCGTTCGCCGGATCATGCACGTAGTGCAGTGGAAAATCGTCCGATACCACATGGCTTTCGGGGGAGTTGTCATAGACAACCAGGGAGAAGTGGCTGGCTATTTCAGGGTTGTCTTTGAGGATGCTGATGAAAGAGGAGAGTGAGCGGCTCTCGCTGGGCGATTGTTTGTAAAGGGCAGCAACCGCTAGAATCCGGCATCCTGAGTTCGCGGAAGGCATAGCTGATTTGGCAACCAGGAACTACAGGCAGGAACACCTACAGTTATGTTTGCTGTACGCGCCAGTATACCAGCCGGGACACGGTGTTTATGACCTCGCGCCGATCCTCCAACGTCAAACCAATCCGCCAGGCGATGGCCAAAGTAAGGGCTCCCCACAGCGCCAGCAATGCAGGATTTGCCGGGAGCATGTTGAATCTCCGCCAAAAAGGATAGAGCAGGAGCGAGGGGGCGAGGCTTAAGAGCGGACGGAGCAGCCCCTGCAATGCAAAGCGCGACCGTCGTATGGAGATGGTCGACTGGGTGTAATGCATACTCACCGCAAGATGCATCCCGAGGCTGAAAAACGCACCTACCAGCGTTCCGATAGCAACTCCAACCGCCCCGATTCTCCGAACCAGTAGGACACTCACAACCACATTCACTACCGCTTCTGTGATGGCCGCGATGGTCGCCAGGTGTTGTTTTCCCGTGGCTACCACGACCAGGGCATAAGGATAGTTAAGCTGCTTGAGTACATTGCCGAGCACCAGGATCTCTAGATACAAGACGCTCTGGACGGCGTAGTCGTGTCCCACCCAGAGCGAGAGCAGCGGATACGCTGCAAACAAGAGCGTCGATCCAAACAGGCAGAGGAGCACGGTGCAATAGCGGGTCACCCGGATAAGAAGATCGCCAATTTGCCTGGGCGTAGAACTGGCCTGAAGGGACGATACCGCGGGAAGGACTGGATTAAAAATACTGCCGATGATGGTCAGCATGAAGTTAGTGGCGCTGCTCGCGACCGCATAAAATCCAGTGTTCTTGTAGTCGTAACGTCCAACGATCAGGATATCGAGCCCGCTGACCAGCAGCGCCGCAATGCTCCACAGAGAGAGCACACTGCCGTACTTGATCAACCGCGCCGCAGTCTTGCGATCGAAAGCAGCAAGCGAGAAGTCGACCCGTTTTCTAAGGTACTTTCTCCAGCCGATAAATTGCATGGCGGCTGCGGCCACGTTGAAGCCGGCCATCACCAATGCTAATTGCACCAGGCTGCCGTGCATCAGCACCAGTCCCACGACTGTGGCAGCGGATAAAATCCGGCTGACTGTGGCCAGGACAGTGGGGAAAGAATATTCCTGCAGGCCGGTAAAGGCAGCCGCGAATACCCCAAAGGGCAATGCAAATGCAACCGATAAGCCAACTGCCAGGAGGCCCTCGCGCACGCTGCGTACCAGAGCGAGCGGCATCTGGTGAAACAGTTGCGGTACGCACCAGGTCATGATGGCAATGATCACCGCCCCCAGCAGCGCGGTCAGGGAAAGAATGGTGAACGAGGTGCTCAGTACGCGAGTGCTGGTGGCGCGGTCATCGAGGGCACTGTGCTCAGCGATGAACTTGCCGACAGCCGTCTGTAAACCGAGATCGAGCATGGAGACATATCCGCTCAGTTGCAGGATCAGGACCCAGGCGCTGTACTCGGCGGTCGACAGCCGATGGACAAGAAAAGGCGGCAGCACGAGCGAGACCAGCATCGACAACAGCACGCGCAACATGTTGGAAGCCGAGCCGTG
>CAWCKO010000058.1:0-64222 GCA_963796145.1 uncultured Acidobacteriaceae bacterium
ACGCCGGACTTACATCGCGAAGAATACTCGCGGCGACCGCCGTATCCTCCGTGGCCCGCCAACTTCGCCCCGGACTGTAGTCATGGAAGGCAGCAAAGAACGCTAGTACTTCACGATATTGCAGCTGCGATTTGAGCCCTGACCGCGCCGCCAGCACGTTTCCAAGATACTGTGTCATACCCTCATATACCCAAAGCAGCACTCCGTGCTGCGGCTTCGCGAAGTCCGGCTGGTACAAGCCCACCGGACGCCGGTACTTCCCGTTCCACGAATGCGTAAACTCATGCGCGAGCAGATCGGAAACCGCTACCTGGCGCCCGGGGTCGGAGAGTCTTTCGCGCCAACGCCGTTATCCGATGACTGTCCGTGCTCCAATCCCACATAGGAGCCGGCAAGATCCGATACGGTGAGCAGGAAATGGTAATGGTTGTAATGGTGAGAGGCGTACATCTTGTCGGCTTCCCGAACCAGGTTCGCGATCTCGGCCAGGACCGGCGCGGGCAGATTGGAATCATCGGGCGCGTCGGAGACCACATCGATATAATGCTTCGGCGAAATTTCCGGGGCCAGCGGAAATTCGTGGAAATATTGCCCGGCTATGACGGGCGAGTCCTCCAGCTGCTCGACGTTGGTGGCGGCGAAACGGGTGACAGCACCGGCAGCAGGGACCGGGTAAGCGCCTGAACCCACCGGCGTCAGCGCGGTTCCAATTCCCCATCCAGCAGGAACGATCAGCGACGGCTGAATCGGAATCTCGCGGACTGGAATATTGGCTGGATACAGCAGTAGTTTCTCCCACTCCAGCACCGCCAGTTTCTGTGAGATCCGTTCGGTAACAATGCAGTCGAGGTGGGCGTGTAAGGTCGTAACTCCCGGCGGAATGGTCAAATGAAATTGGTACAGATCCACATCATCGCGCCGCCAGGTCAGCGGCTGGCCGTTGGCGGTAAAGACCACGCCAGTTATTTCCTGGGCTGGCCCTGCGGGCATATGCGTGCCAGGGATCCATTGCGGTGTCGTCAGCGTCAGCGGCCCGGCGCTCACCGGTAGATCCACTTCGGCGTGATACAGCTTGCGAGACGCGTCGGAGAGGTCGGCAGTGATCTGGATGGGCGTTTTCTGCGCTTGGGCAAGCGTCTTTCCTGCTTGGGCGAAGCATGCGAGGGATGTAGCGAGGGCAAGTGCATTCACTCTCGCGCCGAACATCGACAGAGAATGCATAGAACTCCTCCTTGAACGAGTATTGTCACTTGGGGACCCAGCTAGGTTACCGCCCGTATAAGAGGATTTTCACTTGTTACATCAAACCTTCCTTTTAGGGCAGGGCCCTTAGCCAAGTTAGCCGATCGATAGATTAAATTGCGCACAGATGACGGCCAACCCAGAAACTATACCCTAGAAACTACACCCCAGAAACTATACAAAGGCGCCGAAGAGTCTCGTTACCAGCAATGTCGACACTTACACAACCTTAGCTGCAATCAAGGTAATGTCGTCCGGCTGCCGTTGCTCCCTGAGGTGATTCCGCAGATCATTGACGATTCCCTCGCACCCCATTTGATCTCGACATAGTCCTACCTCGAACTCGCTGCACCGATTTCTCATGGCCGTAGTGGTGTAATCATGGCAGGCTCCGTACAAAGACATTTATTTCACGCAGCACGTCCGCCTCGTTTGAACGATAGACGTAATGATCCGCGTGAGGCAGTCGAACCACTCGCGCCGAGGGAACTCCTTTTTCGAATGCGGTCGCTTGCCCTTCAACTTCGGACCGGTGTAACGGGCCGTCGGGAAGCGCGAAGATGGCAAGAATGGGGACCGGGATATTCGTGTATTTCTGGCCGCCTTCCATGAAAGCCAGCATTGCGGGATTGGATGGCGAAGTCGTGGGCGGGGCGGCAAACCGCCCGGGGGTCTCCTCAACATCATTTTGCAGGTGTCGCAGGTCCTCTTCAATTTGAGGCAGGGTCGTTTTCAGCATCTCCTGAACCAGTGGTCTTGCATCCGGCGGTCCCTTGCCAAATTGCAATTGCTGAAGCTTTTGCTGCAACTGGTATGAGTCCATTTCCCAAATTCCTGCTGCCCACGCCGAGCGGTCATAATATGCGTACGCGTAGCCGGCGTCGAGGTAGACCAGCCCTGCAACCCTTTGCGGATAACGCGAACCGATGGAGCTCATCTCTTCGCCGGCCCCGGAATGTCCCACCAGCACAGGCCGGTTAAGTCTCAGCGCGTCCAACACAGCCAGTACGTCGTCACCCATCCGGTCCGCCAAATAATGGTCTGCAGACGGGGACGGCGCGCTGGAAGCGCCGAAACCGCGCCGCGTGATGCCGTATACGTGATAGGCGCCACTGAGCTTTGGCGCGAACTTATCAAACACGTGCGCAGTGTCGCCCAGCCCGGCTAGCAGGACTAGTGGTCGCCCGGAACCACCCCAATCGAGAACTTCCAGCTTGACATTGTTCTCGACGGCAATGAACTGCACGGTATGCGAAGTTGAGTCGATATCTTGCCCGTGAGCCGGACTCAGCAGGAGCACTGTGACGGCGATGGTCCTCACCAGCCTATGCATAATGTGTAGTCCCGCTCCATAATATTCCAACGCCCGCCCCAGCCTCCTGCAGTATCTTCAAACTCCACGTAAAGGGTCGGTGGTGAGCACCCCCGGGTCAGGTGTAAATTCATTCTAATCCTGGTTTCGAAATTCAATTTAGGATCTGACAAACTAATGCGGATGTCTAGGTTGCTTGTACTCGTCTTGGGTCTGAGCCTGGGTGCTATCCCTGCAACTTTGTTTGCGGAAGGACTGCCACCTGTCTACTTCAATCACGTAACAATCTTCATTCCTCCGGCTGCGTATGCTGCACTCCTACAGTCCGCATTTCTTCGAAACGAGTTCAGTGGGTTCCAAGAGCACACCGTTCAACGGGACGGTGGGAAGTGGAGCTACACCGGAATCTACATCTTTGGGCAGCACACGTATCTCGAGTTCTTCAAAGCCGGGGAGGACCAACCGCGCTTCGGCACCACTATAGCCGGACAAGTTGTGTTCAACATGTGGATCGATGATCGCAGCCAGCTTCCTCGCTTCAAAGAGCGGCTCGCCGCAGAGCAGCGCGCCACCCTTCTGATTGAGACAGCTCGAGACGTACAGAATCAGCCAATGTACGACACGGTTGTATCAAAAGGCGGCCCGGCTAGCGACTTCGGGCCAGGAATGAGCATTGACACACACCTTAAGGGCTATTATCCGGACGGCATCACAAGGGAAAAGCGACTTGAAGGCAGGTTCCTCGCTCAGCGGCAGTTGTACGATATAACGGGCTTCACGTTGACGGTCGACGAGTCGGAGCGCAACCGGCTCATCAAGCAGTTTCGCGCCTACTCATACGACATACGCGCCGACGGCGCAAAGCAAGTTGTCTCCGGCCCGGGAATCACGTTTACGCTCGTGGCAGCAAAATCGCACGAACCACGGACCCTGACCATCGATTTCTCCATGAACCGCACAACTACAAGTGAGGAAACATACAAGCTCGACAACGGTGGAGAGATTCGAATTCAAGGCAGCGTCGGGAGGTGGGCGTTCTCGTTCCCGAATGAGTAGATGCCCTCGGCTTTCACACGCCGGTGCGGCATAGGCGTTCTTGGACAATTGGCGGTTTGACAGGCGGTGCGGGCGTCTTAACACGAGGCGCTTGCGCCACAACGCGTCTAGCGCGTCAAAGGTTCCTTGAATGACCTAAGTTTTTTAGAGCGAAAGATCTGAAGTTGTCTACGACTGCCGCTCTAAATCGTTTACCGACAGCGAGACCAATTTCAGACATCGGTATCCGGTCTAAAATCTCACAAGCGACGACTGAAGCAACACTATGTTTGACGGCCGATGCAGGCAGAATGGTAATACCCATGCCTGAATCGACGAGTGCGATCAGCGTTGGGATCTCTCCTGCGGTCTGGGAAACCTTGGGAACAATCCTCGCATCGCGAAGTATCCCGAAGATCAAATCGTGGAATCCAGGGGCATAGGTACGCTCATACATCACGAAGTCCTGACCCGCTAATTCGCGCAGCCGCACCGCTTTTCTTTTTGCTAGTTTATGGGACGAGGATAATTACAGGGACATGATACCCATTCCCCCTGGCAGTTTTCATGTTAAGTCGGACGGACGGTCCGCTTGAAGGCTGTGTCTAGTGCCCGCGAACCCCATAAGGGCCATCGACAAAAAGTTCAATGATGGATAGTCACCCGTCCCGGTGACTATCGCACCGCCTCACCGGGTACCACCGTTACGAAAACAATCGCTCACGATTCATCTAACTGCGTCAATCGGGATCTTATTGTGGTATGACCGGTTATACCTGCATTTACCCCACGCCGTACGAGTTCACCGCAAACCACCGCGCCGGCAGCTTGGGCACGCAAAGTCGACTTACCACTATTTCCACGCTTACCACGCTGTATTACCGTCGCTCCGCCACCGTCAGATCGGCCATCGAACGTAAGGAATCACTGCAGCAGAGACCCTTAATTCGCTTAATTCGCTTAGTTCGCACTTTTTCCAACGAGAAATCGCGCCATTGTGGTGCAAGGTCCTCCAGGTTGCCCTGCGAGTTCAGGCCATCCACCGGCTCCATCTCGGGCCAGCGATTTTCCAGCTGTACTCTTAGGCCGAAAAACGAAGAGGGTCATCAACCCCCATCAGCACTAAATGAGGGGGCGGCAATTTACGAAAATTTGAGCACCTTGACGAAACAAAGGACTTACTTCCAGCCCAGCGGCCATCAAACCCTGGACACCCCTCGCTGGAGCTGCAGCACAAGGTGTCTTTTCCCGTCGGGTGGGAGGTATGCCCCTCCACCCTGCGGTCGGCCATTCCAAATGCGGAATCGATCGACGCGGAAACCCCGCAGGAGGAGACTTAGTGCGCTTAGTGCGCTTAGTGCGCACATTTTTGGACGGCCCCTTCATTTCTGGCGCAAGGTGTCACCGCAACCGGAATGCTCTACGATGCTAATAAATGAAGATACTGACCGCTGCCGAGATGCGGAAAGCCGACCAGGTCACCACCGACCGCTTCGGGATCCCTTCGCTGGAACTGATGGAGCATGCCGGCCGTGCCGTGGCCCGCTTCGTTCTGCGCGAATTGCCCCAGTGCCGGCGCATCGTCGTGCTGTGCGGCAAGGGCAACAACGGTGGTGACGGCCTGGTAGCCGCGCGGCATCTCGCCCAAGCGGGCTGTGCCGTCTCCGTCGTGATGCTGGGCAGCCCGGCCGAGACCCAGGGCGACCCGAAAGCCATGCTGGAGCGGCTTCCCATGGCCCCGATCGGCATCAAGGAAGAAGCCGATTTGTCCGCCGACACCTGCAAAGCCGTGCTCGAGGGTGCGCAGCTCTTTATCGACGCGGTCCTGGGCACCGGTTTTCAACCCCCTATGCGCGGTCTCGCCATTGCCGGCCGCAAACTGCTGGAGCGCTACCCCCGAACCCCAGTGGTCGCGGTCGATCTGCCCTCGGGCTGGGATGCGGACTCGCGCAGCTTGTTCTCGACCGATGCCTACCGCGCCGATGCCGTGGTTACGTTTACCGCGCCCAAGCTGGCCCACGTTTCGGGAATGCTCACCGGTGGACCGATCGTGGTAGCCCCCATCGGTTCGCCGGCCGAGGCAGTCGAATCCGACACTGGCCTCACCTGGGCTGGGACCTCCAAAACAATAGCCGACCGGCCTCGCCCCGCCGATTCCAACAAAGGCCGCTTCGGGCATGTCCTCGTGATCGGCGGAGCCAGGGGCAAGTCTGGCGCACCGTCGATGAGCTCCGTAGCCGCGTTGCGCGCCGGGGCGGGGCTGGTCACCGCCGCGGTCGCACAATCGATTTTGCCCACCGTCGCCGCCGTAACCCCGGAGCTGATGACCGAAGCTCTGCTCGAAGGAGACAAGGGAGAAATTTCCACCCGGAACCTCGAAGCCAGCCTGCTCGACCCACTGCTGGAAAAGAAGTCCGTCATCGCCGTAGGCCCGGGGATGGGCCAGGAGGAGGAAGCGGTCAAGTTCTTTCTCGGGCTGCTCGAACGGACCAGGGTCCCCATGGTCATCGATGCGGACGCACTCAACGCCCTGGCTGCTCACCCCGGCACCTTGAATGGCCGCGGTCGCCTGCTCGTGCTTACTCCGCACCCGGGCGAAATGGCCCGGCTGGCGGGGATGAGCATCCCGGAAGTCGAGGCGGACAGGGAAGGCATCGCCCGCCAGTTCGCAACCAGCCACGCGGTGACCCTGGTGCTGAAAGGGTGGCGCACCATCATTGCCCATCCGGACGGCAGCATGGCCCTCAGCACCACCGGCAACCCGGGCATGGCCAAGGGGGGAAGTGGAGATATCTTGACCGGGATCGTCGCCGCTATGATTGGCCAATACCACGAGCAACCTGCCGAGGCAGTGGAGGCCGCGGTCTATCTTCACGGACTGGCAGCCGATTTTGCAGTACGTCGGCAAGACCAACATACTTTGCTGGCGATGGATACGGTCTCGCATCTGTACGAGGCATTTCGTTTCCGGGCAGACGACCCGGGAGGTTATGTTTGGTTGCAGGGAATCCCAGGCATGTTGAAGGAGGTGGAATGACCGTTCGCCGATTCGTCAGCAACAGCAGCAGGGAAACCATCGCGATCGGTGGAGAAATTGCCCAGCTGCTGTCATCGCCCACTCTGCTCTTTCTTCGCGGAGACCTGGGCGCCGGCAAGACCACCCTGGTGAAGGGAATCGCACAAGCTCTCGACGCTGCCGATCCGGACGAAGTGACCAGCCCCACCTTCACCCTGGTGCACGAATACGACGGCCATCGCCGGCTCGATGGCAAGCTGCACGATATCAAGCTCTACCACATCGACCTCTACCGCATTGAGGACGAGCGCCAGCTGGAGACCATCGGCTTTGATGAGCTGGCCACCGAAGATGCCATTTTGCTGGTGGAATGGGGGGAAAAGTTTCCCAGCATAGTCAAGCGAAGTGACGGCGAAATCCTGATCGAACATGCGGGCGGGGATAAGCGCAACATCACCCTTAAACTCAAGGAAAAGGGAATCAGTTCCTAAAGTATCGTTGGTCTGGGTTTTGCAGGCTCCAAGGAGATCACTGTTGTACCAACCACAGACTTACACCATCGCACTCTCATTCATGATCATCAGCATGCTCTGCTGGGGATCGTGGGCAAACACCATCAAGCTTTGTCCCCAATACCGGTTTCAACTCTTTTATTGGGACTACGTGATCGGCCTCATCCTGGGAACCTTGCTTTGGGGTTTGACCCTCGGAGCCTTAGGCCAGACGGGTCGGCCCTTCTTGCAGGATATTTCGGAAAGTGATCTTCATCACATTGGCCTTGCCGTAGCCGGCGGCATCATCTTCAACGTCGCCAACCTGCTGTTGGTTGCGGCCATCGATATCGCCGGGCTTGCCGTGGCCTTTCCCGTGGGCATCGGTCTCGCTCTGGTCGTGGGTGCAGTGAGCAGCTACGTTCTGGCGCCCGCCGGCAATCCTCTGATGCTTTTTGGTGGCATCGCTCTGGTGGTCACCGCCATCGTTCTGGATGCCGCGGCCTACCGCCTGCGGGAAGCCGAGCGACAAAGCATAAGTGTCAACGGTGTGGTCCTGAGCCTGGTGGCAGGCTTGCTCATGGGTTGTTTCTATCCGTTCGTTTCCCGCGCCATGAGCGGCGCAGGCGCGCCTGGCCCTTATGCCACATCTTTCTTTTTCGCATTGGGTGTCGGCGCCTGCGCCCTGGTTGCGAACACGCTGCTGATGCGTCATCCCCTCGACGGAAAACCGCCGGTGAGCATAACCGCCTACATCACTGCACAGAAGACTTGGCACCTGTGGGGAATTCTCGGCGGGTTGATCTGGTGCACCGGCGCGGTGCTTAATTTCATCGCATCCCGCGCCAACATCGTTGGTCCTGCCGTCTCCTACTCCATCGGACAAGGGGCCACGATGATCTCTGCCGCCTGGGGAGTCTTCATCTGGCATGAATTTTCAACCGCGCCGTCCCGCGCCAAAACCTTACTTGGCTGGATGTTTGCCGTGTTCCTCTGCGGGCTCTCCGCGGTGGCACTGGCGCCGCTGTTCTAAAGGAAGGAAGCATGATTAGAAGCTGTGCGGGATAGCTTTCGTGGCAAAGAAAACCGGAGTTGGCAAGCCAACTCCGGTTAAGTCAACGCAACTCAGGGTTACTGATTATTAAAGTTAAACAGACTCATTAAATCGTCGATGGCCGGACTATTGACCGGCACATAGGGGCTATCTGCCGAGGCAACAGGGTTGGGGAAGTTATCGCGGCTGCGAGTCGTGACTGGTGGCACGGCCCAGTTTGCCTCGATGAACTTTAGAATGGAAACGTGGTCAGCGTAGTTGTGACCTACGACGCCTCCCGTAGCGTAAGGAGAAACAACAAGGAGTGGAATGCGGGTGCCGTCGCCGAAGTAATCGAGCGGCTGTACGTATCCGGAGTCGTAGTAGCCGCCGCCCTCATCGAAGGTGATGAAGATCGCGGTGTCCTTCCACAAGGCCGAATTGGCCTGCACGGCATCTACGATTTTCTGGGTGAACCCTTCGAACAAATTAAGTTTCGAAGAGGATGGGTGACCATCTACCAGGCCACTCGGCTTGACGATCGAGACCGCCGGCAGTGTTCCATTCTGGATGTCGCTGTAAAGATTCGCAGTGTCCTGGATATGGGCCGTGCGAACAGCAGCGTTGGCCATGATGGAGGTGTCGTACTGGAACGGATTGCAAATGTTGCAGTACTCGTCCGTGTCCTTGCCGATGGGGCCGTAATTGAGTTGATAGGGGTCAGGCACATAGTTGTTCCACTGGTCGCCGTAATACTTCCACGAAATGTTGTTGGCGATCAGGTCGTCCCCAATACTCGGCGTAGAGGACGGTGGAATGGTAAAGACGGTGTTGTTGGCGTTGGTATCGGTAAAGGCGTTATTGCCATTGCCGAAGTATCCAGGGTTATAGTTGTTCAGCAGATAGTAATGGCCTGCCTGGCACCGCGGATCGATGGGCGTGGGCAGCGACTTCAGATAGTTCACGATAGGAGCTACACCGGGTTGGGTCGTGTCCGCGCAATTGGTGTAGGATCCGCCGCCGTATGACGCTGCACCAAAGGAACCGCCGCCATAACCGTCTTCCGTATACCAGTTATTGGTCTTGGCAGCCGGGTTGGGGTTCTCAATCTCGTCCACCACACCCGCATTGGGCGTGCCGGGCGCAACTAGAACATTGTGCGGAGGCGTCGCCGCATTGCCTTTGCCGTCGCTGAACCAGATCGCGTCGCCATGGCCAAACATGATGTGATTGGCGCCGGTTCCACCGTCTACGGACTGGTGGAAGTTGTCACTCATGGCATAGGTATCCGCCAGATACTTAAAGTACGGAGCATCCCCGTTTTGCACGTTGTAGAACCCCATGGCAGTAGCGCCTTCGCCGGTTGTTTTGGCGGTAGGCGAATACGTCGGTGCTGAAGTTCGGCGGTTGAGCAAGGCCGTTTGTGCCTGCGCCGACCGTCGTTTCAACCCACGGAAACAATGCTGCGTCGCAGCCGGAAGGATTGGTGGAACTCGCATTGGCAACACTGCAATCCAGTTGCTGCCACATCTGGTAGAACCGATGCACTGGGCTGGCTGCGTAGGAGTTGTAAGTAAATGTACCTGCCAGATTCGTCAGCTGGAATGGTCCGGGAGGGAGCGCAGTCACGTTCGTAATACGCGTATCCGGAACCTTACCCGTTAGACCCGAACCGCCGGTCACGAGATACCCGTAGTACTCGAGTGGAAGGCCGTTTTCCGACGCCACCGCCACGTCGAGGTCGTCATCCTTCACATAGGAACCGCCAGTAGGTCCGCCATTGAGCGGGGCGGGAAGTTGCGCATATGTACTCTTGGTGGGGCTCAGGAGAAAGTCGTCGGGCGGCGTATCGGTGGCCGCTTTCTGTTCCGCCAGCGGAAAGTTCGGACCTGGCGTTCCATCGGCGTTCACAATCCCCTCGGAAAGAAGATTATTGACCGTCTGGCCATTCTGCGGAACATAGGTGGCGAAAACGTGATCGAAGCTACGGTTTTCACCAATGATGACGATGACATGTTTGATCGGCGTGGTGGTGGCGTTGTCGCGTGGTGGGTCAGTTTGCGTCTGGTCCGCAGCGAAGGCGCTGCCAATGGCGAGCTGGAAGATCGCCGTGGATACAAGTCCGGCTCGTACAGCCCGCAGGGCTGTCGATGCGAGATGCTTTGCAGTCATTACTTCCTCCCGAGTTAGAGCACTTAGCTCAACCCGTTCGAGAAATAGGCGCGCAAAATTAACGTCGCATCTTTATTCCATGAACACGGAGTGAATAAACGTTGGTGTGCCAAAAACAACATTGGGATATATAGCAAAAGTTTTTTACCTGATGAATCAGGAAACTTTTTACTTGATAGCCTGGGAGTTTTTACCCGACGACACGAAGCTTTTGCACGATGCCGAAGAGGCGCCGCCCGTGTCGCAAGGCTTGGCTGCATTGTGTTGTGACAGGGGTGGGGCAGCAGGAACCACTTGTATCGACCCCATCATGCCTTTATCTTCGTGTTCCAACAGATGACAGTGATACACAAACGTTCCTACGATATTCGGATCGCGAAAATCCATACGCACGCGGATTCGGGGATAAGCAAGCGAGCGGCCATCGTAGTAGGGCACGTTCACCGTGTCGCGCAGAAAGTCTTCGTTGAGTTGTCTTCCCATATAGTCGAGCAGCAGAAAATGCAGCTGATGAATGTGGAAGGCGTGCAGCTCGCGCGAACGATTCTCGATGATCCAGTCCTCGACCGTTCCTTGTTGCGCAACTATGTTCGGGATATCGGAACTCATATCAAACATCTTAGGTTCCTGTCCGTCCACGGTAAGGTAGAACTCGACCGCGCTGGTAGGGTCGTTGGGATCGATCAGCTTTTCTGAAAAATATAAGTGGCGCTCACGAACAGGAGATACAGCTGCGAGCCAGGTTTCGCTTGCGGCAGGAAGAGGTTCCGGCGAGCTTTGTAACCTTGATCGGGCCTCAGGCGCATGCGCAGAAGGGACGATCTTCGCCAGCGCGCGGTTGGGGTCGTTCTCCCCGCCGGGACCGGTGTCCACGGTTCTCGTTACCAGCAAGCCGGTCTCGCCGTCGGCCGGCCCGGTCACAATGAACTCCACCCGCGCACCTGGTGGCAACCCGATATGCTTCTGCGTGTCCGCAGAGTCTTTCAGGTTGTCATTTTGGTTCATGGGCACGCCGTCCATAGCCACTAAGCCCAGCGGTTGCGGCGTATGGTTGAACAGCACTTCGAGATTAAGGTAGGTGATGGCCGAGGCATTCAACACCCGCCATAGCTGCCGTTCTCCAGGCCGCATCTCGATGGTTGCGGGCGGGTAGTCCGGGTAGGGAACGGGGACATAATTAATAGATAGATCTTTCGCAGGCTTGCCGAAACCGGTGCCGTTGTTGGCGGCGTCTCCGTCGCGGTCAATCATGAATTTCGGCACCACCGGCTCCGATTTAGCCGGCGGCGCATTGGGATTGACGAGATCCAGATCGCGGATAATGAACACCCGCTCCGGTAATCCGGCTGCGGCTTTCTTGGCGCGCTCGATTCCTTCCACGATCAGCGCACCCGAGGCTCCGCCGAGAAGCTGTTCTTTACTGAATCCGTGGATGTGGGGGTGATACCAGTAGAGGCCCGGCGGTTCGTCCTCAGGAATGCGAAAGCGATACTCAAATGGTGCATCGCCCGGCTGCACCGACGTCTTCATGACGTCATCCTGATGACAAACAGGAGGAATGGTAAGACCGTGAAAGTGGAGGTTGGTCGACACCGGGCTCATGACTCCACTGGTACAGGGATCGGTGGGAGAATGCGCATGCGTGTGCATATGCATAGGTGCAGTATTTCCGCGACTTAGGTCTGTAAGTTCATTGGTTAGATGAAGGATGACCAGGTCGCCGGGATGCACACGCAGGTTAGGCGATTCCTGGCCGGCTGAATCGGTGTAGCAATAGCGCGCAGAGCCATTTCCTTCCGCGGCATTACTCGCTGTCAACTGCGCTTCCAGAACACCGTTCTGGCTGCGCAGGTCTTCCGGCTCTTCGACGACGCTCCCGGCTTCTGGGCGAGGACAAATGCTCTCAGCCCGTAGGCACCAGGGCGCGAAGCAAAAAAGGACCACAGCGGCCCAAACAGATTTCTTCATTCTCAACTAGTTTTCTAGAGCGACGTTAACCTGGGGTGAATTGGGGCGTGGAAACTCGTATTAATTCAAAAGCCCAATCCCGTCAATTCATTGACTTGCCTGTTTTCTCTTCATACAATCCCCCGCAGTGCCGGGGAGCACAAGACATGACTTCGGATATGTTCAGCCTCGCGGGAAGAACTGCGATTGTCACCGGAGCCGCGGCGGGGATTGGGCAGGCGATTGCGATTCGGCTCGCGGCTGCGGGCGCAACCGTCGCCGTGGTCGATGTGAATTTGTCCGGAGCCCAGCGAGTGGCAGCCTCTCTGCCCAATGGGTCATTTCCCATTGAAGCCGACGTCGCGGATGCAGCCTCGGTAGCCCGGGCTGTGGAGCAGGTATTACAGCACGCCGGCCAGATCGACATCCTGGTAAACAACGCAGGCATTGCCGGGCCGGCGGGCTACATCTGGGAGCAAACAGATGAGGATTGGCAACGCAACATCGCCATCAATTTGACCGGTGTCTTCAACTTTTGCCGGGCCGTCGTTCCCCACATGCGGAGCCGATCTTATGGCCGGATCGTGAATATCGCTTCGATTGCGGGAAAGGAAGGGAACCCTCGGATGACACCCTATTCGGCAACCAAAGCCGGAGTGATTGGGCTCACCAAGTCATTGGGGAAAGAACTGGCCACGGAAGGCATTTGCGTGAACGCAGTTTCGCCCGCAGTGATTCAGACCCAAATACTGGATCAACTTACCCCCGAGCAAGTGGCTTACATGACAGAGAAAATTCCTATGCGGCGTACCGGGAAGCCCGAGGAAATAGCAAGTGTCGTCCATTTCCTGGCCAGCAATGAATGTTCCTTCGTCACCGCGCAATGCTACGACGCCAGCGGCGGCCGCGCGACATACTGAACAAGTCTAATGTTTTGGAGCGTCTCATGAATCGTCGTGAATTTCTCGGCACCACAGCGGCAGCGTTGGTATCGGCTCCGCTCTCCGTATCCGCGCCCGCACAGAATGCTGTGCAGGATAAGCCGGCCACTCCCGGTAAAAAGTTGCCCATCGGCGTTTTTGATCCTCCTTTCAATAAGCTTTCTTTGGACGAGATGCTGGAGCGGTTTGCCAGCCTGGGCATCGAGGCGGTCGAGGTCGGCGCGGCTGGTCCTAACGGATCGCCGCATTGTCCTCGCCCGGAGCTGGTTGCGGATCCGGCAAAGGCGCGCGCCTGGAAGAAGAAGTTTGACGACCGCGGCATTCCGGTCATGACCTTGAGCTGCCACAACAATGCGCTCTATCCGGACCCGGTTAAGGCGCGGGAGGCTGCGGAGCAATTTCGCCAGACCATTCAGCTGGCCGGCATGCTGGAGATTCCTACGGTGGTGGGGTTCTCCGGCTGCCCTGGTGGATCACCGACGGACACCGTGCCCAATTGGGTGGTGTATCGATGGCCGGATGAGCACGGAGCCGCGCTTGACTGGCAGTGGAAGGAGCGGGTTATTCCTTACTGGCAGGAGACGGCGAAGTTTGCACGGGAACACGGAGTTCACCGCATCGCGCTCGAGATGCACCCGAACTTTGTGGTTTATAACCCAAGGACGTTGCTGCGTCTGCGCGAGGCGGCAGGCGAGGAGATCGGGGCTAACTGCGATTTGAGCCATCTGTTCTGGCAGCAATGCAATGCGGTCGAGGTCATTCGCTTTCTCGGCAAGCAGGGGGCGATTTACCACGCGCACATGAAAGATACAGCGTTCTTCCCTCAGAACGTAGACCGTTTTGGGGTTTTGAACTTCGGCAAGAAAGACGATCATGAGGCGTCAGAGTTCTTTCGCGCCGTAGGGTATGGCCACGGGGCGAGCGCCTGGAAGGACATCGTTGCCGCCTACATGGAGGTTGGGTACAACGGTATGCTCAGCATTGAAAACGAAGATCCAATACTGAGCGGGGAAGTTGGAGTGCAGCGTTCGCTGGCGGTGCTCAAGAATGTTCGCGAAGAGATACTGACGGATCAGCCGAACCCAGGGATCTGAATTTAGAGAGAACGACGGGTGCCCCACATCTCGCAAAAAACGAGCGAGATGTGGGGCACCCGTGGTCCTAAGCACGTGGAAATTGTCAGTTGAGCTTGGTTAGCCGCGCATGTGCTCTAACTCGGAACTGGCGAAGGCTACGACGTTGTAGCCGCAGTCCACGTAGAGGACTTCGCCGCTCACGCCCGAGGATAGATTGGACGCCAGGAAGAGCGCGGCGTTGCCTACTTCGGCGGGCTCTATGTTCCGCTGGAGAGGGGAGCGTGCGGCGTGCACCTTGAGCATGTCCGATAGCCCTCCGATGCCGCGTGCCGCCAGGGTCTTGATGGGACCAGCGGAAATTGCGTTGACCCGGATCTTCTGGCTGCCAAGATCGGCAGCGAGATAGCGTACCGTGGCCTCGAGCGCTGCCTTGGCCACACCCATCACGTTGTAGCGCGGCACCACTTTCTGCGACCCATAGTACGTCATGGTCATGATGCTGCCGCCATCCACCATCAGCGGGGCGGCTCCCCGGCTTAGAGCAATCAGGGAATATACGCTGATCTCGTGAGCCACCCGGAAGGCGTCGCGGGTGGTCAACACAAAGTCGTTTTGCAGCGCATCGGCAGGGGCAAAAGCAACGCTGTGCACCAGGGTGTTGAGTTTGCCGTAGCGCTCCTTCAGTTGCGCGAATACCGCGTCGATTTCGGCATCGCTTGAGACATCGCACTGGAATACAGCTGCATCGGGCAACTCCCCGGCCAAAGCTTCGGCTTCCACACGCAGTCGTTCATTCTGGTAGCAGATGGCAATTTGCGCTCCGGCCGCTGAAAGCTTCTGGGCAATGGCCCAAGCGATGCTGCGCTTGTTTGCCAGGCCGAATACCACTGCTGTCTGACCTTTGAGATCTATCATCCCGCTAGGATATATCAGCCACCCAGATCAACCAGTTCGACCTCGTTAATCGCGCTGCCCAAAAAGCGTGCGCCCAAGCGCCGGAATTTGGCCACCGAATCCGTGGCGAAGAATCGGCACTTGCACGAAGGGCCGCGGTCTCCGATTAAGCCACTGACGGCCCCCATTAATTTGGCCGCCTGGCTAGCCGTCGCCTGCGCCGAATCGATGACCCGGATCGCCGGCGAAACAGCCGCTTCCATCATCGGACGCAGCAGAGGGTAGTGTGTGCACCCCAACACCAGCGTGTCCGGATCAAGCTCGGCCTCCTGCGCCTGCTCCAAAAGCTCGGTCAGATAAATTCGAACCACCTCGGCGGTGACCGGGTGATCGACCCAGCCTTCTTCGACCAGCGGAACCAGCAGAGGACAGGCTTTCTCGAGCGCACGCAGACCTCGCTCTCTGCAGGCTGCCGCATAGGCATGGCTGCTAATGGTTGCATCGGTGCCGATCACCAGGATGTCCCGCGTCTTCGACGAGTTGCGCGCCTCGTTGGCCCCGGTCTCGATCACTCCCAGAACCGGCACCTGGGTCGAACCGCGAATCTCATCCAGGGCCAGCGCAGAAGCCGTATTGCAGGCGATCACCAGAAAATCCGCGCCCTGGTCGAGCAGAAAGCGGGTGCTCGAAAGCGCATAGCGCACAATGGTCGCGCGCGACTTGGAACCATAGGGCAGGCGCGCCGTGTCGCCCAGGTACAGGAACTCCGCTCCGGGCACCAGGGGTAGCAGCTCCCGCAGCACGGTCAGGCCGCCGAAACCGGAATCGAATACGCCGATCTTCACAGATGCTTGACTCCCGGAGCATCGGAAGCCAGATACACCCGGGTTAAATCGGCGTGGCCGGCGAGTGTGTCGCGCTGTTGCCCGTCCACCAGAAAACGAACCTGCGAGATCTGGGGGAAGTTGGCGTGCAGGGTGCCGATGATCGAAAGCAAGGTGAGCGTCTCGGGCTCGATGCCGGAAGGGTGGGCATCGACAAAGGATCCGCTCAGGTCGACCACAGCGACCTGACCCGGGACGACTTGATTCGGTTCCAGCGGCAGCGTCATAAAGAAGATTTCGTTCACACCCTTGTTGGTCGCAATCGGGTGCTTGGAATTGGGGCGAGCGTAGGCAACGATCAGGTGCTGCAGAATCACGTGCGCGCGCGCATTGCCATCGAGCGGCAGGGCCAGGTTCTGGGTGGCGGGTTGCACCGATCCATCCATGTCGTTGGCAATCATCATGGTTACACTCTGCACGGGCCGGCCGGCGGGAGGATTCAGGGGCATGGTCTCGGCGGAAGCGAGCAGGCGGTCCATCGCCCGCTCCCGCATGCGCAGCAGGATCACCGCCATCAGCACAGAGCTGATCAGCAGGGCCCAGAACAAGATGCGCTGCCCGCGGGAGATCACGGCTGCTGCCTCCAGTCGCGTTGCCATTGTTCGACGGCTGCAACCATGGCGGCCACAATGCGGTCCTGGTAACCAGGGTCAGAGAGCTGGGTCACCCTGCCGGAATTGTTCAAGGGCGAGAACTCCACCACCACCGCCGGGCAGGTGAAGCTGTCGAGAGGCTGCAAGGCCGTACGGCCCAGGGTCACCGGAATCTCGGCATGGGTCATGGCGGAATCAACCTCCGACGAGAGCCGCAAGCTCTGCTCGGCGTAGGCTCCCTGGGCGGTCTCCCAGGGTAGAAAGCGGGTCATGGGGACGGGCGTGAGGGAGGAGGTAAAGAGATGGACTCCGCTGCCGCTGGTGGTGGCATGCAGCGTGATGCAGGCAGCCGCGCCCACATGGTTAGCCGCCTCGGCACGGTTCAGTGCCGGGATGGCACTATCCGACTCCCGGGTGGTGATTACATAAATGCCATGCGCGCCCAACATGGAGCGCAATCGCACCGACAGGGTCAGTGCCAGGTCTTTTTCCAGCAAATGCTCAGAGAGGTGCGCACCGCTGTCGGCGCCCCCATGGGCGGCGTCGATCACCACCGCAAACCGCGGGCCGGCCTTCACCACCGGGGCCGGAGCGGGCGGAGCCGGCGGGGGATTGGAAGGTGACTGGGCGCCGGCCACTTGAGGCGCCAGCAGAAAAGCAATTGCAAGGCAGGCGCGCGTGGCTGAACGCCCCTCAATCCAACGCATAGATCGCAAGACCGCTCAGGAGTTTGGGATAAAAGTCAGTGGACTTCTGGGGCATGACATCGCCCGCGAAGGCGACTTCGCGCAACTGACCCAGGGTGATGGGATTGGTGAGGAAGGCCACGTCCGCGTCTCCACGCGAAACCTGCTCCATGGCGTCGCCGGCGTCGCGCACGTAGCGCAGGTTCCGTTGCTCGCGGATCGCCTCCGGAGTAATGCCCAGCAGTTGCTCCAGCACCAGGGAGTGCAACTGCGTCAGGTCCAGCTTCCTCTGCCGCTCGGGGAGCTTAGCCAACGCCTTGGCTATGGCCTCGGGCTTGGCCGTTAGCAAGTGATAACCGGGTTTGGTTACCGCGACGAAGGCCGTACCCGGTTGGCGGGCCAGCAATCGGGTCAGGGTGACTGCGTCCTCCGCGGTCACCGGCTGAATGTTAAAAAACTTCTTTGCCAGCTCGATGAAGGCTGCCGGCGAAAAATCCTTGAGCCCGAAGACCACCCGATGGGTAGGAAGGATAGTGATACCCGCCGAGTCCATGTTGACGAAGGTCATCATGACGGCCGCCTCCGGGTAGGGGGGCTGGGGCGTGGTGTTGGCCAGGTTCCTCTCCGTCCGGGCGACATTCTTCGGGGCGTGCTCGATCGAATAGGCCAGCGCCGTTTCGTAGCGGTGGTGACCGTCGGCGATGACGAGTTTCTTATCCTCCATAGCCCCCAGAAGGATGTTGATGGTGCTCATATCGCTGACCTTCCACACTCGGTGGGTCACGCCGTATTCATCCGTGACTTCGATCTCGGGGGCCGTCTTGCCGGAAAAGAGGATCTTTTCCGCGGTCAGCGCGGGGTCCGAATAGAGCATGAAAATCTGTCCGAAGTGGGCTCGGGTGGCGCGCAACAGGTTCAGGCGGTCAGACTTGGGCTTGGAAAGCGTCTGTTCGTGACGGAAGACCACCTGCTGGCTGTAATCGCATACCTCACCCAGGGCGATAAAGGCGCGGCGCTCGTGCACCTCTCCGTCGCCCTGCGGCACGGTAAACCGCTGGGAATAAGCGAAAATGCAGGCGTCCTTTTCCTGAGCCAGGATCCCCATGCGGCGCCAGTCGGCGAAATCACGTGCGGCCCGGGTGTACACGTCATTGCTCCCGGGTTCGTCGAAGAGCTCGGGCAAACCCAGGATGATACGGACCAGGTTGTATATGCTGCGCTGGTAGTAAGCCTGCTGCATGGCCGGGGTAATCTTGTCGTAGGGCTGGGTTACGACGTCTTCTACGCGTACCATGCTTGGGTTGTAGCGCAATGCGCGAAAGGGATAAATGCGGGCCATGCTTGGGGTCCCAGCTCCAGACATCGGCAACCTCAGCCTGCGCTGCCAATTGCTTTGCTCTCTTATACCTGCCAGATTGTACCTGACAGGGGGAGCCTCGCCTGCGCTTCGTGACGCCCCCGCCCCATGGGAGGTAACACCCCGAAAGGAGGTAGCAACAGCGTCAAACCCGCGTCTAATATATGAGGGCGCAGGTTTTATGTCGACGTGCTACCATCCTGCACACGGAGATTGGGAATCCGGATTTCCTGTGGACCTAGGTGGGGCGACCGCACCCTATGCGCTCCCCGCTAGGCGGGAGCGCACAAAAATCCCCTCGCTTGGGCCACGCTGCAGGAAATCCTGGGACACGAGGGCTGGGGCTATGGCGCTCACCATCGAGCGCAGAATGAGGATAAAGCTGGGCGCGTGGATGACGGTGAAAACTGCCATGGCACTCGGTCTTTGGCTCGCGCTCACCACAATTTGCTGGGCTCAGGATCCGCTGAATGACGTTCACGTCGAACCTCCGCCCCCCGCACCCGCAGCGCCCGCATCGCCCGCAGACACAAAATCGCCCGCCGTTACTCCAGTCCCGCTCGAGGGTAAGAAGGCACTGAGCGCACGGCCAAACGAACGCATGAGGGTCGACGTAAACCTGGTGCTGGTGCCGGTTACCGTCACCGATCCACTCAATCGTCTGGTTACTGGTCTTGAGCGGCAGGACTTTTTTGTTTATGAGAACAATGCTTTGCAGAAACTCAAAAGTTTTTCTGCAGAGGATGCGCCGGTCTCGATCGGGATCATTTTCGACCTGAGCGGCAGCATGACGGACAAGATCAACCGCGCCCGGAACTCGATCCTGGAGTTTCTGCGCACGGCCAATCCGCAGGACGAATTCTTCGTCATCGGTTTCAACGACCGGCCCGAGTTGATCGCGGATTTCACAAACAATGTCGACAACATCGAAACTCGCCTGCTCACCGTGAAGCCCGGGCATCGGACTGCGCTGCTGGACGCCATCTACTTCGGCTTGAACAAGATGAAGCAGGCGAAGAACGAGCGCAAAGCGCTCCTGGTGGTGTCGGACGGGGGCGACAACCGCAGCCGCTATACGGAGAGCGAAGTGCGCTCGGTGGTGCGCGAGTCCGATGTGCAGATTTATTCCATCGGCATCTTCGACCAGTACGCGCCTACGCGCGAAGAGCAACTGGGGCCGATTCTTTTGCACGACGTGAGTGAGGAGACCGGCGGCCAGCTCTTCCGGGTGGACGATCTTGCCGATATGGCCGATATCGCGACCAAGATCAGTGCCGAATTACGCAACCAATACGTGCTTGGGTATAAGTCAGACGATGTCAAACGGGACGGGAAGTGGCGTAAATTGAAGGTAAAGCTGGTTCCGCCCGAGGGGCTGCCCCAGCTCACCGTTCACGCCCGTACCGGATACTATGCGCCCTTGCAGTAATTGGCTGTTCTTTCTACCGATCTTCCTTCTCTGCAGCTTGCCGGGCCCAGCCGTGACGCAAGTCGCCGGCTCTCCGTCTGCCCCTCCGGTTCAACCGGAGAAGCAGCCCCCGCTCAATGTCGATCGGGATCCCGTACGGTCGCCTGACGGGGAAAGTGGTACGCCGCGGGAGAATCAGAGTGCAACGGCGATTGCCCGTGATAACGGGAAATACACCCTGCAGCGCAACGTGGATGAGGTGGTCTTGAACGCCACCGTGCTGGACGACCACCAGCACATGGTGACCACACTGGCCAAGGACGACTTCAAGGTCTCTGAAGACGGCGTGCCGCAAACCATCACCTCGTTTCAGCACCAGGACATCCCTATATCGCTCGGCATCCTGGTCGACAACTCAGGCTCCATGCGCACCAAGCGCCAGGCGGTGAATGCCGCTGCCCTCGACCTGGTGCACTACTCGAACCCGGATGACGAGAGCTTCATCGTGAATTTTTCCGACGAGGCTTACATCGATCAGGATTTCACCGCCAACGTCAACAAGCTGCGCGACGGCCTTTCGCATATTGATTCCAAGGGAGGCACGGCCCTCTACGACGCCATCATGGCCTCGGCCGATTACCTCACCAAGAATGCCAAGCGCCCGAAGCAGGTTCTGTTGGTGATCACCGACGGAGAGGACAATGCCTCCAGCACCACACTTGAGGAAACGGTGCGCCGCATCCAGGACCTGCAGGGGCCGATCGTTTATTCGATTGGGCTGCTCTACGACGACACGGGCGGCGGCCGGGAGGCCCGTCGTGCCAAGCGGGCGCTGGAAATGTTGTCCAATGAGACGGGGGGCATCGCCTTCTTTCCCAAGAACCTTGGCCAGGTGGATGAAATCGCCGGAGAGGTTGCGAAGGATATTCGCGAGCAATACACCATCGGCTATCACTCCACCAAGCCCATAAGCCAAGGCGGCTTCCGCGTGGTTCACGTGGATGCGAAGGCTAAGGGATACAACAAGCTGATCGTTCGCACCAAGACCGGCTATTACCCGAATAGTAAGAGGGCCGGCGGGGTAACTCCACCGAACGGGTCACAGGCTGCATCGAATTGAATTCGCGCTGCTACACTAGTCAGTTGGCCTATGACCCTTTTTACACGTGAGATTGCAGCGCGCGCGCTGCATGTTGCTGAGGATGTGACGGAGTTGATGGGGTCCACCCCCATGCTTCACCTTCACCGGGTGGTGCCCGCAGGGGCGGCCGACGTTTACGCCAAACTCGAGTTCTTGAATGCCGGCGGGAGCGTTAAGGACCGGGCAGCGCTGGGCATGATTCTGGACGCGGAGCGTCGCGGTGTGCTGCAGCCGGGTGCGACCATCGTCGAGGCGACGGCCGGCAATACGGGGGTAGGGCTGGCTCTGGTAGGGGTGCATCGCGGCTACAAGGTGGTGCTGTTTGTCCCGGAGGGCTTCGCGGAGGAGAAATGCATCCTCATGCGTGGCTTTGGCGCCACCGTGATCCGCACTCCGGAGGCAGAGGCCATGTCCGGCGCCATCCGCCGTTGCCGCGCCATGGCAGCGGAAACGCCAGGCAGCTTTGCCGCACTCCAGTTCGAGAATCCGGCCAATCCCGACTTTCACCATGCCACCACGGCCCACGAGGTCTGGGAGCAGATGGAGGGGCATGTGGATGCCTTTGTCAGCGGTATTGGCACTGGTGGCACCTTCTCCGGTGTGGCGCGCTTTCTGAAAGAACAGAACCCGAATATTTTGACTGTGGCAGTAGAAACCCAGGGGTCCGTCTTGCAGGGGGGTGAGCCAGGTCACCACAAGGTGGAGGGGATCGGCGTTTCCTTTATTCCCCGGACGTTTGATCGTGAATGGTGCGACGAAATCATTGCCGTCCATGACCCGGAAGCCTTCACCATGGTCAAGCGTCTGGCGGCGGAGGAAGGCCTGCTCTCTGGCTCCAGTGGCGGCGCCGCCGTAGACGCAGCGGTGCAGATCGCGATTCGCCTGGGCAAAGGAAAGCGGGTGGCCACGATCATTCCCGATTCCGCCGAGCGCTACCTTTCGAAAAAGATCTTCGAGGGTGGGCTATGAGTGCTCATGGCTTTTCGACCCGGGCGATCCACGACGGCCAGGCTGCCGATCCGCTGACCGGGGCGGTCAATGTTCCGATCTATGCCTCATCCACCTATGCCCAGGAGGAGATAGGTAAGCATCGCGGATACGAATATTCGCGGGTTTCGAATCCTACGCGAACCGCGCTCGAAGAAAATCTGGCCTCACTCGAAGGGGGCGCGTCGGCGCACGTTTTTTCCAGTGGCATGGCGGCCATCGCGGCCCTGGTCGCTATGCTCAAGACCGGCGATCACGTGATTTGCGGATCCAATGTGTACGGGGGAACACCGCGGCTCTTCGACCGCATCATTGCCAATTACGGCATCGTTTTCACTTACGTCGATACCACGGATGTGGAGCAGGTCCGCCGCGCAATCCAGCCCACCACCAGGCTGGTGCACATTGAAACTCCGACCAACCCCATGATGCAGATCACCGACATTCGCGCCATCGCGGATATCTGTCACGAACGGCCGGGGATCGATCTGAGCGTTGACAACACCTTCATGTCGCCATATTTTCAGCGTCCGCTGGAGTTGGGCGCGGATATCGTGATGCACTCGACCACCAAATTTCTCAATGGCCACAGTGACGGTCTGGGGGGTGTTTTGGTGGCGACTACACCGGAGCACAAGGAGTCATTTGCCTTCGTGCAAAAGTGCACCGGGGGGATTCTCTCACCCTTCGAGTGCTTCCTGGTGTTGCGCGGGGTGAAGACGCTGGCGGTGCGCATGAAGCAGCACGAGGTGAATGGCCACGCGGTCGCCAACTACCTGGATGGCCACCCAAAGATCCCGCTGGTTTTGTATCCCGGCCTGGCGAAACATCCCCAGCATGAGCTTGCCCGGCGGCAGATGTCGGGTTTCGGCGCGCTGATTACCTTTGAGACCGGTTCGTTACAGAACGCCAATGCGGTGCTGCGCCGGCTCAAGGTGTGCACGGTCGGCGAATCGCTGGGCGGGGTGGAGACGCTGGTTTCGCATCCCGCCACCATGACGCACGCGGCTTTGGGCGAAGAAGGCCGCGCCAGGATCGGCCTGACCGACGGAATGGTGCGCATCTCGGTCGGTATCGAAGATGCCGAAGACTTGCTGGAAGACCTGGAACAGGCGCTCAATGTGCTCTGAGATGGCGATGATAAAATTAAGGGTTTACTCGACTAAGCGTACTCGTTTCGAGCAGACGACGGAGTCCACGCAATGAGTACCCACGCAGCCGATACCGCTCTCTCCCCGACCCATTCCTTCGCTCTGACCGACGAGCAGGAGCAGTTGCGCAAAGAGATTCGTGATTTCGCCGCGCGCGAAATCGCTCCCAATGTGATGCGCTGGGACGAAGCCAGCGAGTTCCCGCAAGAGGTCGTGCGGAAGCTGGGCGAGATGGGACTGATGGGCGTCATCTTTCCGGTAGAACTTGGCGGTGCCGGCCTCGGCTACGTGGACTATGCAATCGCGGTGGAAGAGCTTTCGGCCGTCGATGGCTCGATCGGAATTATCGTTGCCTCGCACAATTCGCTCTGCAGCAACCACATTTTTGTCGCCGGGAATGAAGAGCAAAAGCGTAAATACATTCCCTTGCTCGCCTCCGGCAAATGGCTCGGGGCCTGGGGTCTGACCGAGCCTGGTTCCGGCTCCGACGCCGGAAGCGCTCGCACCACCGCCGTACGTAAGGGTGACAGTTGGGTGCTGAACGGGAACAAAACATTCATCACCAACGGTCATTATGCCGATGTTTCTGTCATCATCGCGGTTACGGATAAGAGCCAGGGCACGCGCGGTCTTTCAGCTTTCGTGGTAGAGAAGGGAACTGCGGGCTTTCGCGCCGGAAAGAAGGAGAACAAACTTGGCCTCCGCGCCAGTGATACTTCGGAGCTGATTTTTGAGGACTGCGAAATTCCTGGCGAAAACCTGCTGGGCAAAGAGGGGGAAGGCTTTATCGACTCCATGCGTGTCCTCGACGGTGGCCGGATTTCCATCGCCGCTCTTTCGCTTGGCATCGGTCGCGGGGCCTTTGATGCGGCGCGCAACTATGTGAAGCAACGCCACCAGTTCGGCAAGGCAATCTCGGAGTTTCAAGGGATACAGTGGAAATTGGCTGATATGGCGACCCAGCTGGACGCCGCGCGGTTGCTAACGCTGCGCGCCGCGGTGATGAAGGATGCCGGCCAAAAGACCACGCTGGAATCGTCCATGGCCAAATTGATGGCCAGCGAGGTAGCGGTCAAGGTTTGCGATGAGGCGGTGCAGTTGCACGGGGGTTATGGCTTCATCAAGGATTACCCGGTGGAGAAGTTCTACCGTGACGTCAAGCTTTGTACGATAGGCGAAGGCACCAGCGAAATCCAGCGGCTTATCATTGCCCGCGAGATCCTGAACAAATAGAAGAAAACCTCAGATCCCTCCACTGCTCAGTTTCGCTTTGTATCAGGGCACGACTTTAGTCGGGCCACTAAGGTCGCATAAATGATTGGGCTTTAGCCCCTGTTAATTTGTGATTGGGTCAGAAAAAGCGCAGGGGCTAAAGCCCAGAATTTTGTTGGGCTTTTATGGCCCGACTAAAGTCGTGCCCTGATACAAAGCCTTGACAATCCAGACAGCCCCTCCGCTGCCCTTTGTCATCTCGTCCAGGGCGTATCCGGATTTCCTACTTCGCGATCCCATACATGGCCACGTTCAGCGGCCTGTCGTGGAGACGTTTTTTAAACAGAGCGAAGCGGATTGAGGGACCCGCGGTTCCTTTTCTCTGATAGCGAATCGTATGATCGGGAGATGGACGTGGCGGAACTGGTTGGGCGTATGCGCCAGGGGGATGTACGGGCGCTGGCGCGGGCGGTTTCGCTGGTGGAAGATGAAGCGGCTTCCGCGCAGCAGATTCTTTCAGCCTGCTTTCCCCATAGCGGCTCCGCAGTTCGCATTGGCATCACCGGCTCTCCCGGCGCAGGTAAGAGCACGCTAGTGGATGGGCTCGCACGCCGGTTCCGTGCGCAACAGACGACCGTCGGGGTGGTGGCTGTCGATCCCACCAGCCCCTATAGTGGCGGGGCCCTCCTGGGCGATCGCATCCGTATGCGGGAGCACGATTCCGATCCCGGCTTCTATATGCGCAGTATGGCGACCCGGGGTTCCCTGGGCGGCCTCGCCCGCGCCTCGGCGGATGTTGCCGTCGTCATCGAGGCCAGCGGCAAGCAGCGGCTGCTGCTCGAGACCGTTGGTGTGGGCCAGGATGAAATCGATATCGTCCGCCTGGCGGACATCACCATCGTTGTGCTGGTGCCCGGTATGGGCGACGATGTCCAGAGCCTCAAGGCCGGCATTATGGAGATTGCCGATATTTTTGTGGTCAACAAAAGCGATCGCGACGGCGCCGACCGGGTAGAAAATGAAGTGCGGTCGATGCAGTCGCTCACTGCACAACACGGAAGCTGGATTCCACCCATTGTCCGAACCGTCGCTACCACTGGCGCCGGCATCGAAGAACTGGAACGGGCCGTGGATAAATTCTGGTTGTGGCTCGCAGAAGACGAAAGGCTTACAGCCCGGCGGGAGGCGCACTGGCGGGTGCGAATGATGGAAATGGTGCGCCACGAGCTGCTGCGCCAAATGCGCAGTCATGGCCTGAGCGATCAGGAGTTGGCGGCGATCGGCCACCAGGTAGTGCGCCAACAACAGGATCCGTACGAGCTCATACCGCGGTTGGTGGAGCAACTGTTACAAGGAGAGAAACATGGCAAGGATCGACCACCTGGGCATCGCAGTGAGGAGCATTAGGCAGGCCCGCCGTTTCTATCAGACCCTCGGGCTCACTGTGCTGGAGGAGGAAGCGGAGGACGAAGGGGTGCGCAGCGTGATGATTCCCCTGGGAGACAGCCGCCTGCGCCTACTCGAACCGCTGGATAAAACAACGGACGTAGGCAAATTTCTGGAAGAGTACGGTGAAGGCCTGCATCACCTGGCGCTCCATGTGGATGACATTTCAGGCACGTTCGAAGAGATGAAGCAGGCAGGGGTGCGGCTGCTCTCCGATGAAATCGAGATCGGCGCCGGCGGCCGGCTTCATTTCTTAGTCGACCCACTGGCTTCGAACGGCGTGCTACTCGAAATCTGCCAGGATCCTATTTCCGCGGTTTAAGGCCCCATGCTTTTATCCCTGAATACCTGCGGAAGCACGGCCAGCGTGGCTCTCGGCGTGGCCGGCACGAAGGAAGTCGAGATTGTGGCCACTGCGGAGCTCGCAGTGCGCACCTATTCGGCACGCCTGATTCCCGAGATCGCCGCAATGCTCGAGAGCCGGCACGCGACGCTGCGCGATATCGAGGCCATCGTGGTGGTGAACGGGCCGGGCAGTTTCACCGGCATCCGGGTGGGTCTCAGTACCGCCAAAGGTCTGGCGGAAGGGGCCGGCATCCCTTTGATTGCGGTCTCCCGTTTGGCCTTGCTGGCCAACGCGAGTGGGCTGCCGCACGTACTAGCCGCAGTGGATGCCGGCCGCGGGGAGTACTACGTCGGCGAATACCGCAACGGCAAAAACCTGGGAGAAGTGCTGCTGAGCGGAGAGGAGACAGTAGCTCTGGCCGAGCAGCCCGGAGCCGGGGTGCTGATCTGCGATGAGAGCCGCGCCGATGATGTCTCCGCCAGCGCTTGTTCCGCCCTTGCCATTTGCGGCCCGGTCTACGTGCAACCTCCTGACGCTGCCGAGGCGCTCCGTTTCGCGCTGGACCGATTTCGCGCGGGCGACTTTGACGACCCCGAAACCCTGCAGGCAAACTATCTCCGCCGCTCCGACGCTGAGGTTTTGCGTGCCGCCAAGGCTGGGGCGTGAGTTTCCACGTCGATTTCCGCGTCGTTCCGCCTAAGGGCCATGGCAGCGCAGGACCTCGACGGCGTACTGGTGCTCGCCGGTGACTCTGTCGAGGCTCCGGGATGGAGTCGCCGTGACTACGAACAGATCTTGCTCGCCACGCCTCCGTTGCTGCGCTGCGGGCTGGTTGCGCTCAGCGACGACAATCTGGCCGGCTTTGCGGTAGCCAGCTGGTTGTCGCACGAACCTGCGGCCGAGGTAGAGGGCTTGGTGGTTGGCCGCCCGTACCGCCGCCGCGGTATGGGCGGCGCCCTGATCGAAGCCTGCCTGGCCTGGGCCGCCACCATTGGGGCCTCCACGGTTCGGCTGGAGGTGCGGGCATCGAACGCCGCCGCGATCGCTCTTTATCAGCGCCACGGCTTCTCCGCCGTGGGGGTCCGCAGTGCTTACTACTCTGCTCCCGTGGAAGACGCGCTGCTGCTCCAAGCCCTTGTACCTCTATAATTCTCCAAGGGTTTGGTCTCAAACATGGTTCGTGACGGATACTTTTATGGTTTTGGGTTCATCGCCGCCGGCGTTCTGGTATTGCTGGTAACGGGGCGTTGGACCTGGGCAGTCGTGCCTTTTCTGCTGGCATGCTTTTTTCTCTGGTTCTTTCGCGACCCCAAGCGTCCGGTGCCGGCCGAGGCCGGCTTGGTGGTTTCGCCCGCGGATGGCAAGATCACCGAGGTCGCGCGTATCCAAACGCCGACCGGAGAGCGGATTCGCCTGAGCATCTTCCTCAGCGTCTTCGATGTTCACGTCAACCGCTCGCCCATTGCCGGCACGGTGCGCGAGGTGCGATACCAGAAAGGCAAGCACCTGAATGCCCTCGACCGCAAATGTGCCGAGAAGAATGAGCAGAACGTGGTGACGGTGCAAGGCGACGAGTTCGACGTGACCTTTAAACAGATCGCCGGGATCCTCGCGCGCCGCATCGTGTTCCGTTTTCAGGTAGGCGATTTTGTGGAGCGCGGCGAACGGGTCGGCCTGATCAAGTTCGGTTCCCGGGTAGACGTTCTGCTGCCTGGCCATGCGCACGTCCGGGTGGCTCTGGGGCAGCGGGTCAAGGGAGGCGCGTCCGTCCTGGCCGATATCCATCCGCTGCAGGATGAACCGTCGCTCGACGTTCTGCAGGAGAGTTTCGCTTGAAGCGCGATGCGTTAAGGCTAGCCCCCGGCAAGAGGAGGGGGCGCCTGCGCCGAGGCATGTACATTGTGCCTTCGCTCTTCACTTCAGGCAATATCGCCGCCGGCTATTTTGCCATTATGCAAAGCCTGCAGGGATCGGTGCAGGAGCCGCAGCATTTCAACTATGCCGCCCTGGCCATCGGCTTCGCCATCCCGTTTGACGCGATCGATGGCCGCATCGCGCGCATGACCAAAACCACCAGCGAGTTCGGCAAGGAACTCGATTCGCTGGCTGACGTAATTACCTTCGGTGTCGCTCCCAGCCTGCTGGCTTTCACCTGGGGCTTCCAGATGCTTCCCATGGCCATGGATTCCGTCAAGCGGCATTATGTGGTGGATTGGGGTGCGTTCGTTTGCTTTCTCTTTCTGCTCTGCGGGGCCGGCCGCCTGGCCCGCTTCAACATCGGCGGCAATTTGTTACCTGCAAACCCGGGCCGCCCGGGGCGAAAATACTTCGTTGGCATGCCTATCCCAGCTGCCGCCGGAGTGATTGCCGCCGTAGTTCATTTCTTCCTGGGAACGCCGGTGCCCAACTGGCGAGTGGCCATCATGTGGATGCTGCTGGTGTTTCTGGTTGGACTGCTTATGGTCAGTACCTGGCGCTTCTGGAGTGGAAAAGAAATCAACTTCACCGATCGTCATCCGTTCCAGCGCATCGTGGTGATTGGACTGGCAATCTATGCCACCGTGGTTTTCTCGCGATACGTTCTCTTAGGGATGGCCTTCTGTTACATGTTTTCCGGCATCTTCGCCCGTGCCGCCTACTCCTGGCAGCGCCGCCACCGGCGGATGATGACCCCTGAGGCGCCGCGACTGGTCGAACCCCCTGCGCACCCCCCATCCCAACCGCCGGTTCATCCGTGAAAGTGTTAGTCGATCGATGACCACAAACTATCGTATTGCGATTGTTGGCGCCGCTTCCATTCGCGGCAAACAACTCAACGAAGCACTTTCCGAGTCGAGTTTTGCGGCCTCAGAATTCCTGCTGATGGATGATCAGCAGGCGTTAGGACAATTGGAAGCGGTGGGCGACGAGGTGACCTTTATCCAGCCCATCTCGGCCGACTCCTTTGAGCGCATCGATTTCACTTTTTTCTCCGGGTCGGCGGAATTAACCCTGCGGCATTGGCAAGCCGCCCTACGGGCTGGTTCCAGCATCGTGGATGTTTCTGCCGGGTTAGAGGGCGAAGCCGGCGTGTTGGTGTGTGCACCTTGGGTCAAAGAGGGGATGGGCGCGGGGATGGGCGAAGCAGCGGTTGCCGGCGCGCCCAATCTGCATACGCCGGCCGTAGTCTCGGCCCATCCGGCTGCACTGGTGCTGGCTCTGCTCATGGAGCGTCTGCAGCGCGCCGGGGCCATTCGCCAGGTCTCGGCGACGGTACTGGAGCCGGCTTCGGAGTATGGCCGGGCTGCGCTCGACGAGCTGCATCAGCAGACGGTAACGCTGCTTTCGTTTCAGAGTATCCCGACCCAGGTGTACGACGTCCAGGTAGCTTTCAACACCGTGGGCGCGTTTGGGGAGTCGGCAAAGATCAACCTGGCAGAGAGCGAAGCGCGCGTGCGCCGCCATTATGCCCTGCTTTCCGGCGGACGACTGCCGCAGCTTTCACTGCAACTCATCCATGCGCCCGTCTTCCATGGTCATACCTTTTCCATCGCCGTAGAGTACGAGCGGCCGGTGATACTGGAGCAGATTGAGGCTACGCTTTCCGCCCCCCACGTAGAAGTAATCCAAACCGATGTCGATGCGCCCGGTAACCTCAACTCCATTGGCGACCAGGATATCTCGGTCCGAGTGCGCTTCGATGAGGAACGCGTTTCGCAGTCACGCCGCTTGTGGCTTTGGGCTTCCGCCGACAATCTCGAACTCTCGGCGTTGAATGCTGTGGAGTGCGCGCAGGAGCTGCGCAAACTGCGACCGCAGGGTACAGTTCAATAGCTCAATAGCCGGCCAATGGTCCATGCACGTGCAGTAAGGAGTTAGGATGAGCAAAGCTTGCTGCAGATCCACACGCTGTCTGCTGGGCGCAGCTCTTTTGTTATCGGCTTCTTTGGGGGCTTGGTCTCAAGACAATGGTGCAGTGCCACCGGTGATCGATGAGGCCGTTCCGCCCCCATCGAATAACTACCCGCTAGGACCGGACTCACAGCCCCAAGCCTCGGTTGCAGCGGGAAAAACCTTTACCTTCCAGCTAACGGACTCGCAGATTTTTCCGGGTACGGCGCGGACCATCACGGTTTATCTACCCGCCGCGTACAAGGGGGACAAAGCAGCTTGCGTGTATGTCGGCCTGGATGGTCTCGGCTTTAACGCGGCAACCGTGTTCGACAACCTCATCGCTCAGCATGCGATGCCGGTCACGATTGGTGTCGGTGTATCTTCGGGAGTCGTCGCTTCGGCCAGCCCGCCGGACAACCCGCGCTATGACCGGAGTTTAGAATTCGACAGCCTCAATGACCGGCTGGCCCGTTTCCTGCTGGAGGAAGTATTGCCGGCAGTGGAGCGGCAACCCACTCCCGACGGACGGCCGATCAGGCTTTCGACCAACCCCAACGACCGAGCCATCGGAGGCGGAAGTACGGGAGCCATTGCCGCCTTTACGGTTGCATGGGAACGGCCGGATGCTTTCCGGCGTGTGTTTAGCGCCATCGGCACCTATGTGGGGATGCGCGGTGGGGAGCAGTATTACGTCCTGGTGCGCAAGACGGAACCCAAGCCTCTGCGCATCTTTATGCAGGATGGCGTGCACGATGAATGGCCCGGAGGTCCGGAGATGGGCGACTGGTGGATGTCGAACCAGACCATGAATCGTGCGCTCGAGTTCGCCGGCTATGATGTTCGCCACATCTGGGGCGCGGGAACGCACAATGGCAGCCAGGCTGCGTCGGTGTTTCCCGACGCGATGCGCTGGCTCTGGAGGGATTGGCCGGCGGCTATCCGGGCTGGTTCGCCTGGCAATCCTGTAATCCAGGCGATTCTGCAGCCGGGCGAAGACTGGCAGGTCTCGGCTGAAGGCTGCGCACCGCTGTTGGCTTCCAATCCTGAGGGACAGATTCAATGCGATCAGCCAGCCGGCGCGGCGCTTGCGTTTGGAGCCGACGGCAGGCTCTATCAAGCTCGCGCGGGGGGTGGGATAGAGGTAACCGGCCGCGCTTCCATCCTGGGTGAAGGTCTCGACATCCACAATCTGACGGTGCGCAACAACGGGGATATTTATGCGGTGACGGGAAGCGAACTATGGCTCATCCGGGCGACAGGAGAAAAGGTGAGATTGGACCAGGGTCTGAAGGGAGCGTCGGGAGTTGCTTTTTCCCCGGATGGTCTTTGGTTGTTTGTCTCGCAAAGCCTCTCGCGCACCGGCTTGAGCTATCGTGTCCGTCCCGATGGGACGCTCGATGCCAGAGCACCGTTCTACGACTTCGATGTGCCCGCGTGGGCGGACGACAGCGGCGCTGCCGGAATCGCTATGGACCGTGACGGGCGGGCTTACGTTGCCACGCGGATGGGCGTCCAGGTATTCGATCGCAATGGCCGTGTGGCGGCGATTCTTCCTCTGCCTGGCAACGCGGCGGCGACAAGCCTTTGTTTCGGCGGCCACGATTTCGATACGCTGTACGTCGCAGCGGGCGGGAAAGTGTATCGCAGAAAGCTTCATGTCGAGGGGGCACCACCCTGGGCGGCTCCTGCGAAGCTTCCGCCCTGGGGCGCCGGGTAGTAGATAGTACCGACCCTCTCCAACTTGAGTCCCGGAGGGACGGCTGAGAGTAGCCCAGGACGTAGTCCTGGGGCTGGTATGCGCCATCGAAAAGTCCCGCAGGGACGACTGAAGATTTTCAGCACCCTGCGGGACTGGTTCGTCTCGAATCTGTCCTCAGGACTGCGTCCTGGGCTACTCTCAGCCGTCCCTTCGGGACTCGGTGTAGCGTTACGTTCGTCTTTGGCGGAAAAATGAGCGCAGCAACTCGGCGCTTTCCTCCGCCAGTTCTCCGCTTGTCACCAGCATCTGATGATTCAGTTGAGGGTGATTCAGGACCTCCAGAACGGAGCTGACCGCTCCAGCCTTGGGATCGGCGGCGGCATAGATGAGCCGGTCAAGCCTGGCGTGGATCATCGCCCCGGCACACATGGCGCAGGGCTCCAGGGTGACAAACAGCTCGCACCCCGCAAGGCGGTAGTTGCCCAGGGTGCGGGCTGCCTCGCGAAGCGCGACGATCTCGGCGTGTGCGGTCGGATCCAGATCGCGCAGAACCCGGTTCTGTCCGCGACCAACCACGACGCCGTTGGCGACTACAATCGCGCCTACCGGGACCTCGCCGGCGGCGGCCGCGGCGCGAGCCTCGTCCAGGGCCAGCGCGAGCGCCTCAGCGTCCGTCATCAGAGTGCTGGAGCGCCGGCTGCTGCTGGCTCATGCAGTGCAGCGTCCCCAAACCCCAGACCAGATCACCGCTGTGAATACCGATGACTTCACGGCCGGGGAAGACATCGGCAAGCACATTGAGCGCTTTGCGGTCGTTGGCATCATTGAAGGTGGGCACCAGCACCAGTCCATTTGCGATGTAGAAGTTGGCGTAGCTGGCGGGGAGCCGCTGGCCCTGAAAGACGACTGGCGAGGGCATAGGCAACTCGACGATGGTGTACGGCTGGCCCTGCGGATCGCGAGCCGCGCGCAGCCGCTCCAGATTCTCCGCTAGCGGCAGATGGTTCTCGTCGGCGGGATTTGGCTCCGTGACGGTGACGATCGTAGCCGGACCGACGAAACGGGTGATGTCGTCTACGTGGCCGTGGGTATCGTCCCCGGCTATACCGCGATTCATCCACAGCACCTGGTCGATGCCCAGATAGTCGTGGAAGACACGCTCCAGGTCTTCGCGGCTAAGGCCGGGATTGCGCTGCTGCACGTTGCTCAACAGGCACTCTTCGGTGGTGATCAGAGTCCCTTGGCCGTTGACGTCAATGCTGCCGCCTTCCAGGACCACGCGATGTGCGTCGGGGAACTCCGGCTCCCAGTGGGGCAGGTGAAGCAGTTCGCTTGCTTTCAAGGGCAGCTGGTCGTCCAGCTGCCAGTCTTCGTACTTCGCCCAGGCATTGAAGCGCCAGTTGGTGATGGCGACGCTGCCGCTGCGGGTAACGAAGATAGGGCCGGAATCGCGCATCCACACCCGGTTGGTGGGCCACTGATGGAAGTGCACGCGATCCAGTTGCGCGCCGGTTCGCGTCAGCATGCCGCGCGCGCGCTGTTCGGCGACGGCGTCCTGGACCAGAAGGTGCACATCTTCCACCCGCGAGAGGTGGCGGATGATGTCGCAATAGACCCAGGGGATGGGATGAAATCTGCCGGGCCAGTCCGCCGCGTTGTGGGGCCACGCCAGCCAGGTTGCGGCATGGCGTTCCCACTCTGCCGGCATGCGATAGCCCAGGCTGCGCGGGGTAGCGGATTCAGTTGCCATCGTCTAGAAAGCGAGCCGTGATCGGCGGATAAGCTTCGATGCGCCGGTCGCGCAGAAAGGGCCAGTTGCGGCGCGTATCCTCGATAACCTTCAAGTCCACTTCCTCGATCAGGATGGCCTCGCGGTCATGGGGCGCCTGGGCGAGAATGCGGCCAAAGGGGTCAGCGATAAAGGAGCCACCCCAGAACTCAAGCCCGACGCCAGGGGCGCGGTTTCCGCGTACATCTCCATTTTCGTGGCCGACGCGGTTGACGGAGCCGACGTACACGCCGTTGGCGATGGCGTGTGCTCGTTGGATAGTCTGCCACGCGTCATACTGTGCCGCTCCCAAGGGCTCTTTCTCTGCCGGATGCCAGCCGATCGCAGTGGGATAGAAGAGCAGGTTCGCTCCGCGCAGAGCGGTGATGCGCGCCGCTTCCGGGTACCACTGATCCCAACAGATAAGTGCGCCCACTTGTCCCACGGAAGTATCGAATGCCTTGAAACCGAGGTCGCCCGGCGTGAAGTAAAACTTCTCGTAGTAGAGCGGGTCATCGGGGATGTGCATCTTGCGGTAGATTCCACCCAGCTCTCCATCACTCTGCAGCAACGCAACGGTATTGTGATAGAGGCCGGCCGCGCGGCGCTCGAAGAGGGAAGCGACGACAACCACTTTCTCCTCGCGCGCCACGGCCGAAAGCCGCTCCGTGGAAGGGCCAGGAATGGGCTCCGCCAGATCGAAGAGCGCGACGTCTTCGCGCTGGCAGAAGTATTGGGCGCGGAAAAGCTCGGGCAGACAGACGATGTTCGCACCGCCGCGAGCAGCTTCACGTACCCGGTCAGCGGCCTTATCAAGGTTGGCGTCGGGGTCGGGTGAGCAGGACATCTGCACCAGGCCAACACGGTAATTTGTTTTGCTTGCCATTCCTGTTACTCAAAAATCAGGATTGCCGCGGCGATGACGGTGGTCCAAAGCGCGCGCTTGTCTCCAATTGCCGACTGGGTGATGTTTGTGGTGCGGACAATCTTATTGGAGATACGATACATTTCCTTTTTTTCGTCCCAGCTTTTGTCGGGGTCGAATTCCACGTTCAGGGTTGTGGCGAGCATTTCTGCCGCCAGTTCTTCTGCGTATTCACCGGCCTGGTCCTCCGCTTCGCCGAAGCTGTGGTGCTCGCTCAGGTAACCGTAGGTGTTGCGATCTGTAGGGATCGCAACGCCGATGCTGGAAACCACCAGGCGATGCGGCTCACGGGTAGAATTTTCCGCGACCACGGCGAAAACCACCTCGCCGGGCGAAAGATATTTCAAGCCTTCCTTGCGGGTGATCAGTTTGCACTGCGGCGGGAAGATGGAAGAAACCCGAACCAGGTTCTGGGCTGCTATGCCGGCGTCTCGAAGAGCCAATTCGAAAGACGTGAGTCGTTCCTTGTGTTTCCCGACGCCTTTGGTCAAAAACAGACGCTTCGGGACCATGCTCTTGCCCAATGCCGAACCCTCCCAGACGAACCTAACACAAACCTATGAATGGATGCGGCGGGGCCCGTGAATGATGGAAAAAGATGCACAATAGCAGTGAGATGGCTTACCCAATCAAGGTGGAATATGCAGAAGCCCGCAGGATGCGCGAGCGCAACACAGGACGCTATCGCGTGGCTCACTGGCCGATATGGATCTGGGTGTTTTTTCTTGCGCCCGGGCCATTGACCTTCGATCTGTTCGCCCACGGCGGCAGCGGAAAAAACGTCATTTGGCTGTTGTTGGTGATGGCGGCAACGGGTGTTGCGGGCTACTTTGGCCAGCTTCCCGGTGTAGAGCCGCGGCCTTACATCCTTCGCTTTACTGAGGACAAGCCTAATCCTCTGTACCGCAAGGTCTGCTACACCTTCGCCTGGAATGCGGTGATTACCTTCACACTGCTCAACCTGGCAGGGCTGGTGATTGCTGCTGCGACCGGCAAGTGGGTGATGAAGCAGATTTATTTACAGGCGTATTTTCCCCTGTGCGCCATAGTGCTGCTGCTGGGGCTGTTTGGCCTGTTGCCGAGAGTGGGGCGCTCGACCAAAGGTGAGGGGATCGAGCGGCGCTACTTTTACGGGGCGGTGTGGGCTGCCGTGTTTTCGCAGACCATTCTGCTGCTGCTGTGGAAGACACTGCCCCGGTCCCCGGCGACGAATCAGCTAAAGCTGGCAGTATTTGTGCTGAGCTTATGCGTGGTTGGCGGGGCTGCCGCCTTTGGCATGCTGCCGAGAACCCGGCCCATCGTTCCCGGCCAGTTGATGGTCGCGGATTAAGCCATTGACACTCCTTCCGTGCAACCAAGCTCGGGTGCCCCATATCTCGCTCGTTTTTCGCGAGATGTGGGATACCACAACTCTGAACCCCTCGCTCTGGAGAAATCCGAAAGAACTAGAGGTCGAGAGCCGTGGTATCCCACATCTCGCGAAAAACGAGCGAGATGCCCCGAATTTCCTGCACGCTGCACTGGACAAGACTGCGTGTGCGCCTTTCTTTAAGGAAAGGCGCATGAGGTTCGCGGAACCCACTAAGCACCACAGGAAATCGGGGATATGGGCACCCGAGCTTGGTTGGCGGGTAAAGATTTAGGCGTGGGTGGCGGTTTGCTTTGGCTTGCGGGAGAGCGCGTAAAGCAGCGCTACCAGCATGAAGAGAGACCCCATTGCTGCCAGGCCCATCACCCGCAGGATCGAGACGGTGTACTTGCCGGCGCTGGGACTGTAGTTGCAGCAATAGAGCAGGATCAGATCGCTGACCGAGCCAATATGGTGATTGCTGGCTTCGATCACCGCCAATCTCACATCGCGCGGCTGGTAATCAATGCCGAAGAGATACTTCGACATGCGGCCGTCAGGCGTAGCAATCATGATGACGCTGGAGTGGGCAAACTGATCCATCTTTCCGTCAGGCCCGGGGACACGCACGTAGTTGAAGCCGGTGGCCGAGGCGAGATCGGTAATTGAGGCCTGCTGGCCGGTGAGAAAATGCACGCTAGATCCGGCGCCGGGGGTGCCGAGCGAGTCGAGGAAGCGTACTTTTTCCGCCGCGCCATCCGCTGGCGTATCCGCCGGATCGATGCTGGCGACCACGATGTCGTAGTCTTTGCCGGGGGTGAAATTCACCTGGCGCAGCGTCCGGGCCAGTCCGCTGAGAACCTGGGGGCAAAGCATCCGGCACTTGTAGTAGACCAGCGCCACGACCACAGGACGGTGTTCAAAATAAGCACCCAGGGGCACATCGGCGCCGCTCGAGTCGACGAAATGATCGCTCAGGGGGAGCTGGTTGCCGAGGTTCTGGCGGATGCCGGCTTTCTTGAGAAAGGCAGGGGCCGATTGCGCCGCCGTGCCCAGGGGCTTGTCGGCGGAATACTGCTGGGCCCAAACGGGCGTGACCAGGGTAAGAACCAACGTGGCAACCCAAAGACGCATGTCTATAGACTACTCCGATTGCCACTGCAATTCGCATGGTGATAGCCTGACTATTCGTTCTCGCTGCCACTTATCCGCTTTCGGAGATACGCATCCATGCAGAAAAGCTACAACGGTCTTTCCTTGCCCACGGGGGGCGAGGCGATTCAATATGCAGATGGCAAGTACCAGATTCCTGACCATCCGATCATTCCCTTCATCGAAGGCGACGGGACGGGACGCGACATCTGGCGCGCATCCCAGCGGGTTTTCGACGCTGCGGTCGAAAAGGCTTATGGCGGGAAAAGGTCGGTGAAGTGGTTTGAAATCTTCGCCGGCGAGAAGGCCTATCAGCAGTTCAACACCTGGCTTCCAGACGATTCCGTGAGCGCGGCGCGCGATCTGCGGATATCGATCAAGGGGCCCCTTACCACTCCAGTGGGCGGCGGCATCCGGTCGCTGAATGTTGCCTTGCGGCAAATCCTCGATCTTTATTCGTGTGTGCGCCCGGTGAAGTATTACCAGGGCGTTCCCAGCCCGGTGAAGCACCCGGAGAAGCTCGATGTGGTGATCTTCCGCGAGAATACGGAAGACGTCTACGCCGGCATCGAGTTCAAGCAGGGCACGCCGGAAGTCAAGAAGGTGATCGACTTTCTTAACAACGACATGCTCAAGGGCGCAAAGAAAAAGATTCGCGAAGACTCCGGCATCGGGATCAAGCCGATCTCCATCACCGGGACCAAGCGGCTGGTGCGTTACGCGATCAAGTACGCACTCGAGAATGGACGAAAGTCCGTGACCCTGGTGCACAAGGGAAACATCCAGAAGTTCACCGAGGGAGCCTTCCGGGAATGGGGCTACGAGGTGGCGACGCAGGAGTTTCGCCAGCAGACAGTCACGGAGACCGAAAGTTGGATCCTGGGTAACCTCGAAGCGAACCCGAAGTTGACGGTGGAAGAGAATGCCGCGCTGATTGAGCCAGGGCTGGCGTTCGGATCCGATGATTTCCGCACCGAGCTGTACAAGAGCGTGAAGAGCGTGATCGATTCCATTGGCAAAACGCACGGGAACGGACAATGGAAAAAGAAACTTCTGATCAACGACCGGATTGCCGATTCCATCTTTCAACAGGTGATCATCCGGCCGGAGGAGTACAGCGTATTGGCGTGCCCAAATCTGAATGGGGACTACATCTCTGACGCATGCGCGGCACAGGTGGGCGGACTGGGCATTGCCCCGGGGGCGAACATCGGCGATGGGTATGCCGTCTTCGAAGCCACCCATGGCACTGCGCCTAAATATGCCGATAAAGACATGATCAATCCCGGGTCGGTGATGCTCTCCGGGGTGATGCTGTTCGAGTTCCTGGGCTGGAAAGAGGCGGCTAAGCTGATCGAGACTGCGCTCGAGAAGACCATTCAGCAAAAATATGTAACCTACGATTTTGAGCGGCAGATGCCTGGGGCCACGAAGGCGAAGACCAGCGAATTCGCCACCAGAATGATCGAAAACATGGGTTAGGAGAACTATGCGAAAGAAAGTATCTATCGTAGGAGCAGGCAATGTGGGCGCGACCGCGGCGCACTGGATCGCGGCCAAGGAGCTGGCGGACGTGGTGCTGATCGACATCATGGAGGGCATGCCCCAGGGCAAGGGCCTCGACCTGCTGGAAGCGCTGCCGATCGAGAAGCGCGATGTCCACGTGATCGGGACCAACGATTACGCCCAAACAGCAAACTCCGACATCGTGGTGATCACCGCCGGCATTCCCCGCAAGCCGGGCATGAGCCGCGACGACCTGCTGCACACTAACTACAAAATCATGTCAGAGGTGGTGGGCAAGGTGGTGGCTGCCTCGCCGAATGCCATCCTCATCATCGTTTCTAATCCGCTCGATGCCATGGCCCAGGCGGCGTTTAAGCTGGCGAAGTTCAACCGCGAGCGGGTCATCGGAATGGCGGGGATCCTGGACTCTGCCCGCTTCCGGACCTTCATTGCGGAAGAGCTGAAGGTTTCGGTCGAGAATGTAACTGCGTTTGTGCTCGGCGGCCATGGGGACACGATGGTGCCGTTGCCGCGGTATTCCACGGTGGCTGGTATCCCGATCACCGAACTCATGGATGCAGCAACGGTCGAGCGCCTGGTGCAAAGGACACGCGACGGCGGCGCCGAGATCGTAAAGCATCTGAAGACGGGGAGCGCCTACTATGCTCCATCGGCTGCTGCGGTGGAGATGGTCGAGGCTATCCTCAAAGACAAGAAGAAGATTGTGCCCTGTGCGGCCTACCTGGAGGGCGAGTACGGGATCCATGGACTTTATGTGGGCGTTCCCTGCAAGTTGGGCGAGCGAGGTCTGGAACAGATTATTGAGATCAAGCTCACCAAGGAAGAGGACGCTGCGCTCAAGAAGAGCGCCGACGCAGTCAAAGAGCTTTGCGCAGTCATTGGAGTCTAAACCGTGAAGGAACACGCCCACCAGGTCTTGACCACGAACATTGCCGACGCCAGGGCAGTGCTGCAGCAATTGGCGGACCTGGAGGGGCAAGTCGAAGCGGCCGCCGCGATGATTGCGGAGGCTTTGCTTTTGGGGCATAAACTGCTGGCGTGCGGAAACGGCGGCAGCGCGGCCGACGCCTCGCATCTGACCACGGAGTTTGTGGGACGCTTCGAGCGCGAACGCCGTGCCTATCCTGCGATCTCATTGGCTACGCATGGCGGGGATTTAACCGCCATCAGCAACGACTATTCCTTTGCCGATCTGTTTGCCAGGCAGGTACAAGCGTATGGAAAGCCCGGGGATGCGCTGGTGGTGTTCACCACCAGTGGCAACAGCGAGAATATCTTTCGCGCCCTGGTGGCGGCGAAAGACCTCAAACTGAAGACGATTGCCTTTTTGGGGCGCGATGGCGGCGAGTGTGCGGGGTTTGCCGACGTGGAGTTGCTGGTCCGGGCAAAGACAACGGCGCGCATCCAGGAAGGGCATAAGTTCCTGCTCCATACCATTTGCGAGTTGGTGGAAGAGCAGCTTTTGGGTGAGGGCTAGAGCAGTTTCTGGTACTCACTCGTCCTTTCGTTGAGGTTTCGCCACTTCGCACTGTCGAAAACATTTCCAGGAAAGGTCCGTTGAACTGCAGATCCCTCCCCTTTGTCATCCCGAGCGAAGTCGAGGGATCTGCAGTTCCGCGGACCTTTCCCTGGAAATGTTTTCGACAGTGCGAAGCGTAGTGGAGGGACCTGCTGTTTTCCTCGTGCCTATACGCGTTCGATGACCACGGTTTCGATGGTCACTGGCTTGTTCGGCTTGTCCTGCGAATTGCGGGGCACCTTGGAAATTTTCTCCACCACGTCGTAGCCTTCGACTACTTCGCCAAAGACCGTGTGTTTGCCGGTGAGCCATTGGGTCGGCGCTACCGTAATGAAAAACTGGGAACCATTGGTGTTGGGCCCTGCGTTCGCCATTGCCAGCTTCCCCTTTGTGCCCAGGTTGTGGGGCGAGCCCTTGGTTTCGTCTGCAAATTTATACCCCGGACCACCCATGCCGGTGCCTGCCGGATCACCGCCCTGAATCATGAAGTCGGGAATGACGCGGTGGAAAATCGTGCCGTCATATAACTTGCTGGTGCTCTTCTTGTTGCCGACGGGGTGGGTCCACTCCCGTTTGCCTTCGGCGAGTTCGACGAAGTTCTCTACCGTCTTGGGCGCGTCCTTTTCAAAAAGGCGGCAGACGATCGTACCTTCGCTGGTGTTGAAGATGGCATAGGTTCCAGATTCACGAGACATGCAGAACTCCTGGTGTTGGTTAGTTTTGATTGGGAACTGGGGTCGCCACGGGCGCTGCGGGAGCAGGGGGAAGAGGTGGCAGCGGCTGACCCTCACGCACGATGGTGACCTTGGTGAGAACGACCGGTTGGATCGGCTTGTCGTTTGCGTCCCGCTGCACACGCGCGATCGCGGAGACAACCGAAATGCTGGGCTGGTCACACTGACCAAAGATCGTATGCTTCTGATCGAGATGAGTGGTCGGTACTTCGGTGATGAAAAATTGTGATCCGTTGGTGCCGGGGCCGGAGTTGGCCATGGCCATACGACCGGGCACATCGAAGTTGAGGTTGGGATCGAATTCGTCGGCGAACATGTATCCCGGGTCGCCGGTTCCGGTGCCGGTTGGATCGCCACCCTGAATCATGAATTCGGGAATGACGCGATGAAAGGTCGTCCCGTCATAGAACGGCTTGGCCTTCATCTTCTTCTTGCTGACGGGATCGGTCCATGGCTTGGTTCCCTCGGCCAGTCCAATAAAGTTGGCTACAGTCAGAGGCGCTTGCTTGTCAAAGAGCCTGCAGGTCATGCGTCCCATGGTGGTATCGAGAACAACCGTGGGACCGGTGGGCTCGACCACCGGCGGGGCCTGGCTGGTAGGCATATCCGGCAGTTCCGCAGGAGGCGTCTGCGCCGGCGGCGTCTGGGGCGGAGTGGACTGCTGAGCAATTGCAAAGACGGCCGAGAAGAGAAACAAAACCGCGTGGCGACGTAGGAATTTCATTGGTAGTTCCAAAGACAGACTAATACACCTGCAGCAGAATTGCTCATGCGGCTACTTCTTGTCGAAGGGCTGTTTTTCCATAATGCGGGGCCGGCTCTCGGATTGAAGCTGCTTCGAGACCTCCTGCACCTTGGCAAAGACACGCAGGAAGTTGCCACCGAGAATCTTGTCCATATCCTCGGCGCTGTAGCCGCGCGCCATGAGCGCCTGGGTGATCTTGGGCAGATCGGCGGCGGAATCCATTCCCTCCGGGCTGGAAGGAATGCCATCGAAGTCGGAGCCGAGTCCGACGTGGTCGATACCGGCAATCTTGGCGATGTGGTCAATGTGATCGATCAACACGCTGAACGGGGGGCGCGGTATTTTTGCCATGTAGGTCTTGGCGATCTGCTCCGCAAGCTCGTTGGGAACAGGCTTGCCGTCGGCCTTGAGCTTGGCCGTGGCCTCGGCGACCGCCTGATCGATCGCGGGTTGCTGTGCTTTCACGGCCAGGCGGTACTCGTCGCTCAAAAAGCTGGAGTAGAAGTTCACCATCACGATGCCGCCGTATTGACCGACGGCGCGCAGCATATTGTCATCCATGTTGCGGGGCGAGTTGCAGAGCGCACGCGCCGAAGAGTGGGAGGCGATCACCGGAGCGCGGCTGATGATGAGCGTGCGGTAGAAGGTCTTGTCGGAGACGTGGGAAATATCCACCATCATGCCCAGGCGGTTCATCTCGTAGACCACGTCTTTGCCGAAATCGCTCAGGCCGTCCTTGGTGTGGGGAACCTTAGGATCGTCTATGTCGCCCGAGGAATCGGCCCAACCGTTGGAGTTGCTCCAGGTAAGCGTCATGTAACGCACGCCGAGGCGGTAATAGTCGCGCAGCAGGCCCAGGCTGTTTTCGATGGAATGGCCGCCCTCGATGCCCATCAACGCAGCCAGTTTGTGCTCGCGATGGGCGGCGATAATGTCCTCGGGCGAAAAGGCCATACGCATCTGCTGCGGGTGCTTGGCGGCCTGCTGATAGACGGCGTCGATCAATTCCAGCGTGCGCCGCGCTTCATGGCCAGCGTACGCGGGCGGGTCTACCCAGATGGAAAAGAACTCAGCCCCCAGGTTGCCTTGGCGTGCCGATTCGAAATTGACATAACCGCCTTTGAGCGGATCGGCCAGGTCATACCCCTCGTCGAGCATGCGCTGGGTGGTGTCGGCGTGCGTGTCGATCACGATGGCAGAGTTATGTACGGCGAGCGGGTCTTTCTCTTTGGTCATTTGCGCACTGAGCGGGAGAAAAGCGGTGAACAGGATGAGGGCGGGCGCGATCTTCATGGCAGGTCGCGTTTAGTGTAAGCCATTTGAAGCGGAACACCGTACTGCGTTTTGTGGCTCCGGTCGAGAAAAACATTTCCACGAGAGATCCGCAGAACTGCAGATCCCTCGACTTCGCTCGGGATGACAAAGGAGATTGTGACACCTCCATAGGGGATTTGTTACCGGATGGAGGATCCGCTGTTCTCGTCCCATCGTAACTACTCTCCATGGATGCGCAGCCCTCCCCTTTGTCATCCCGAGCGAAGCCGAGGGATCTGCAGTTCTGCGGACCTCTCGTGGGAATGTTTTTCTGGACCGTAGCAGACGAAAGCGAGTTTCACTTTGCCTTCGCTATTCCTGTGCACCGGTCGAGCTGAACTTGGCTCCGGTGCTCCATTCGGCGAAGGGGCTGATGGTGGTCACCAGGTCGTCACGACGATTGACGCTGGCGCGGAGGTAGTCGCGGTTCATGGCGGCGATGACCTCTAACTTGATCTCCTTAGGGCAGACGCCGGTGCACTCACCGATATTGGTGCAGCTGCCAAAGGCCTCGGCGTTCATTTGCGCAACCATGCCGAGAGCGCGGCGGTCGCGTTCGGGTTTGCCCTGGGGCAGGATACCCAGATGGGCGATCTTGGCCCCGGTAAACAGCGCGGAAGAGGCGTTGGGGCAGGCGGCGACGCATGCGCCGCACCCGATGCAGGCAGCGGCATCCATGGCGCGGTCGGCGATCTCTTTGCCGATGAGATGGGTGTTGCCGTCGGTTGCGTTCCCGGTGGAAACGGAGATGTAGCCGCCGGAAGCAATGATGCGGTCGAAGGAGCGGCGATCGACCACCAGATCCTTGATCATGGGGAAGGCGGCAGCGCGCCAGGGCTCGAGGACCAGTTCTTGCCCGTCTTTGAAGTGGCGCATGGTCAACTGGCAGACGGTGGTGGCCGGCATGGGGCCGTGGGCGACGCCATTGATCATAAAGCCGCAGGAGCCGCAGATGCCCTCGCGGCAATCATGCTCGAAGGCCACCGGCTCTTCGCCCTTTTCGATCAGGCTTTCGTTGAGCACGTCGAGGCACTCCAGCATCGACATCTCGGAATTCTCCACGTCCACCGGGTAGGTGACGAACTTGCCCCCATCCTTGGGATTTTTTTGGCGCCAGATTTTCAGCGTTACTTTCATTACTTGTAGCTCCTCTGGCTGGGATGAACGTAGTGGAATTCCAACGGCTCCTTGTAGAGTGTGGGCGGATTGCCGGGCCCGCGATAATCCCAGGCAGCGACGTAGGAGTACTGCTCGTCGTCGCGCAGCGCCTCGCCGTCGGGCGTCTGATACTCCTCCCGGAAGTGGCCACCGCAGGACTCGTTGCGGTCGAGGGCGTCAATGCACATCAGCTCCGCGAGCTCGAAGAAGTCTGCCACTCGGCCGGCCTTTTCGAGGCTCTGATTCAGATCTTCGCCACTGCCGGGGACGTTGACGTTCTTCCAATACTCTTCCTGCAGGGTGCGAATCTGGCCAATGGCGGATTCAAGACCCTGCGCGGTGCGCGACATGCCGCAGTAATCCCACACGATCTTCCCCAGCTCGCGGTGGAAGGAATCGACCGTGCGCTTGCCTTTGATCGAGAGCAGCAGCTCGATGGTCTGCTTGACGCAGGCGACCGCTTGCTTGACCTCGGGCGCAGTATCGAGCACCGCCGACAGTTTATTGGTCGCGAGGTAGTTGCCGACGGTGTAGGGAATGATGAAGTAGCCGTCGGAGAGCCCCTGCATCAGCGCGCTGGCTCCCAGGCGGTTGGCGCCGTGATCAGAGAAGTTGGCTTCGCCAATCACAAACAGGCCGGGGATGGTGCTTTGCAGGTTGTAGTCCACCCACAGGCCGCCCATGGTGTAGTGGATGGCGGGGTAAATGCGCATCGGGACCTTGTAGGGGTTCTCGTCGGTGATGCGCTGGTACATGTCGAACAGGTTGTCGTAGCGATCGCGGATGGTCTTCTCGCCCAGCCGGCGTATGGCGTCGGTAAAGTCGAGGTATACGCCGAGTCCGGTTTCGCCCACGCCGCGCCCTTCATCGCAGACAGCCTTGGCATTGCGCGACGCCACGTCACGCGGCACCAGGTTGCCGAAGCTGGGATAGCGGCGTTCGAGGTAGTAGTCGCGCTCCGCTTCGGGGATCTGGTCGGGGCTGCGCTTGTCACCCTTTTTCAACGGAACCCAGATGCGGCCGTCATTACGGAGCGATTCGCTCATCAACGTGAGCTTCGATTGATAGTCGCCGGAGACTGGGATGCAGGTGGGGTGGATCTGAGTGAAGCAAGGGTTGGCAAACAGCGCGCCACGCTTGTGGGCGCGCCAGATAGCGGTCACATTGGATCCCTTGGCATTGGTGGAGAGGTAGTAGACGTTGCCATAACCGCCGGTGCCCAGAATGACCGCGTCGGCAAAGTGGGTGCCGATGGCGCCGGTAACCAAATGACGGGTCACGATGCCACGGGCCTTTCCGTCGATGACGATCAGGTCGAGCATCTCGGTGCGCGGGTACATGGTCACGGTACCGGCGTGGATCTGGCGTTCGAGCGCCTGGTAGGCGCCGAGCAGCAGCTGCTGGCCGGTTTGGCCGCGGGCATAGAAGGTGCGTGAAACCTGGGCTCCGCCGAAGGAGCGGTTGGTGAGCGCGCCGCCGTATTCACGGGCGAAAGGAACTCCCTGGGCTACGCACTGGTCGATGATGTTGACGCTGATCTGCGCCAGGCGATAGACGTTGGCCTCGCGGGCACGGAAGTCTCCCCCTTTGACGGTGTCGTAGAAGAGGCGGTAAACGCTGTCGCCGTCGTTCTGATAATTCTTGGCGGCGTTGATGCCGCCCTGCGCGGCGATGGAGTGCGCGCGGCGGGGCGAATCCTGAAAGCAGAAGCACTGCACCCTGTAACCGAGCTCGCCCAGGGTGGCCGAAGCGGAGGCTCCGGCAAGGCCGGATCCGACGACGATGATGGAGTGCTTGCGCTTATTCGCGGGATTGACCAGCTTGAAGTCGAAACGAGCCTGGTCCCATGACTGATCGATGGGTCCCGCAGGTGCCTTGGAGTCGAGAATCATCTATTTCACCAGCCCCAGTAAAACGCTTATCGGAATGGAGATGTAGCCGAGGACGATCAGCAGAGCGATGACCATCGCCGCCTTCTTGAGAGCCGGAGTGTGTTGTGCCTGGAGGAAGCCGATGCTTTGGAACATGCTCCACAAGCCGTGGCGCAGGTGCAGCCCCAAAAGGCTGATGGCGACGATGTAGGAGAGCGAGACCCACCAGACCTGAAAGCCGGCAACCACGTTGTGATAGACGTCACCCTCAATGTATGCGGCGCCGGGATGGATGTAGCCGGCAGTCAGGTGCAGGAGGTGAAAGATGATGAAAGCCAGCACGATCGGCCCCGACCAGTACATGGTCCTCGAAGCGTAGGAGGAAGCGATGGCCTGCTTGCGGGAATAGCCAACCGGGCGCGCGCGCTTTTTGCGCAGGGCCAGTTGCACGGTTGCGACGATGTGCAGGGTGACACAAATCAGCAGGATGATGCGCACCGGCCAAAGCACTTCTCCAATGCTGTGAAGAAACGCGCCGTAGGCATTCAGTTTTGCCGGGCCTTCAAAGACTTGAAGGTTACCCAGCAGGTGTCCGATCACGAAGACGAACAGGATGACGCCAGTCACGGCCATCACGATCTTCTTGCCCACTGTAGAGGCCCAGAAGCTCGGTGCCCGGTTGTCCCGCGGAACGGCCGCAATTGTGCTCATTTTGATTTTTTCCGATGCCTCAGGAGGTGCCAAAACTGGATCTGGCCCAACTCTCTATTATTGGGGCGCGGTCGAAGCACCGTCAAGGTTTCGGCCAGCGAGGGGACCAGTCCGGTTTGGCGCGAGAGACGATTTAGAGCAGGAGTTGCAATAGGGCGTGAAAGGCTTCACCGCGGTGACTATGTGTCCATCGGGTCTGATCATCGAGCTCCGCCATGGTGTGTTGGAGAGCAGGCACATAAAACAGCGGATCGTATCCGAAACCGCCGTTGCCTCGCGGGGTGGTGAGGATGCGCCCATCGACCGTGCCCTGCGCGCTCAGCACACAGGTCCCATCCTGGGCAACGGCCAGCACGCAGCGATAGCGCGCGCCGCGGTCGCTGTCGGCTACTCCGGCGAGTTGCTGTAACAGGAACAGGTTGTTGTTCGCGTCGATGGTATGGGCAGCGTGGAATCCGGCATCGACAGCGTAACGGGCGGAGCGCACGCCGGGAGCGCCCTGAAGATGGTTGACTTCGAGCCCGGAGTCGTCGGCCAACACCATCTCACCGGGAAGAAACCGGCTGTAGTAGATCGCTTTTTCGAGAGCGTTTTCTTCAAAGGTCGGGGCGTCCTCCGGAGGGGGCTCGATGGCGTCGAGGCCGGGGAGGGGGAGAATCCGTATGCCGTGGCGGCCGGCGGCCAGCGAAAAGTCGCGCAACTTGCCCGGGTTGGTGCTGGCGACGTAAAGGGTGCTCGCCATCAGTCAAGGCTTCGGCTTCTGTTGCTGTAGTTGTATCTTCCAGCCCAGCAGCTTGGCTTTCAACGCCTCGGCTTCTGCCTCAGCGATCATGCCCTTATGTTGATACAGGATGGAGAGGCTGGTATGGGCCAGCACCTCTTCCGGGTTGAGCTGGAGCAGGCGCTGTGCCACCGCGATAGCCTCATCGAAGTCGCCTTGCTCCTGCAGGGCGCGGATGAGCCCGTGCATGGCATCGAGCATGCCGGGATCCATTTCGAGGCAGCGACGCAGACTGTGTGCGGCTCCGGCCGCGTCGCCTTCCGCAAGCCGGTCGAGGGCCTGGTAATAGAGCTCTTCGGCTTCGGAGAAGGGAGAGAGTGGTGGCATGGGCCTGACTTGATGATAGCGGTTACTATGAACGAAACAAAGCATCTACCGGAGGCACGACCGAATGAGCTTCATCCTCGCTGATGGCTGGTTGATCACTATGAACGAACGCCGCGAGATCCTGGAGCGCGGCAGCGTGTGCGTGGAACACGATCGGATTCAAGCCATCGGCAGCCGCCAACAACTGCAGCAGCAATACCCCGGGGCGGAAGTGGTGGACTGCAGCGGGCGCATTGTGATGCCGGGCATGGTGAATACCCATACCCATTTATTCCAGACTCTGCTCAAGGGGCTGGGGGACGAAATGGTGCTGAAGAAATGGTTCACCTGCATGACGGGCCCGAGCGCGGTGCACCTGACTGCCGAGGACGCCCATCACGCTGCGCTCCATGGCTGCGTTGAGTCGATCCGGTCCGGGGTCACCACGGTGGTTGACTTCATGTATGTCCACCCGCAGCCGGGCATGATCACGTCCGTCGTCGACGCGTTCAACATGACCGGCATGAGAGGGTTTGTGTGCCGGGGGTTCATCTCCGATGGAGTGCAGTATGACATTCCGGCAGCGCTGATCGAAGAGCCGGTGGTCGCTCTGGGGGACGCAAAGAAGCAGATACGGCGTTACAACAAGCCCGGCGGGCGGGTGCAGGTGGGTCTTGCGCCGAACATGATCTGGGCCGTGGATGAGCAGGGTTATCGGTTAACCCGCAAGCTGGCCGACGAGGAGCAGGTGCTCATCACCACCCACGTCGCGGAAACAGATTTCGAGCTGCAGACAGCCGCGGCCAGCTATGGGATGAACGACACGCAGTTCCTTAGCGAGATAGGGTTTTTCGGGCCCGATGTGATTGCCGTGCATTGCGTGCATTGCAAGACGGACGATATCAAGATTCTGCGCCAGCACGATACGAAGGTTTCGCATAATCCCTGCAGCAATATGTACCTGGCTTCAGGTTGCGCGCCGATTCCGGAGATGCTTGCGGCGGGGGTTACGGTGGGTCTGGCTTCAGATGGGCCGGCCAGTAGCAACAATCACAGTCTCTTTCAGGCAATGAAGTTTGCCGCGCTGCAGCAGAAAGGCGTGCACCAGGATGCGACCATCATCACGGCGGAAGAAGTCCTGGAGATGGCAACGATCGGTGGCGCTCGTGCCGTTGGTTTGGAAGCCGAGATTGGTTCGATCGAGATAGGCAAAAAGGCGGACATTGTTGTGGTGGACTACAACAATCCCTTCATGACCCCTATTCATCATCCTGTCTCGGCCATGGTCTATTCGGCCCTGGGGCATGAAGTGACCACCGTCATGATTGACGGACGCATCGTGATGCGCGACGGAATCGTAGGCAGTGTGGATGAGACCTCGGTGAGACGCCAGGCGCAGGTCAGCGCCGACGCGCTGACCCAGCGCGCTGGGACCGATTCATTCAAGCGGCGCCCTTGGCCTGGACACCGATCTGGAAACCGGAGTGGTGCGTGAAGCAGGAAGCAGCGCAAAGTTTGTGGGCGGGAAAGTTGGAGTCCCGAAGGGACGGGCTGAAAGTAGCCCAGGACCCAGTCCTGGGTAGAACCGGCCAAAACGGACCGAGTCCCGTCAGGGACGGCTGAAATCCCTGTCGCCATTGTTCAGTCGTCCCTGACGGGACTGTTCGGATCACAGATGTTTCCCCAGGACTGCGTCCTGGGCTACTTTCAGCCCGTCCCTTCGGGACTCATTTAGACTTTTTCCGCAGCGAAACCCCGTAGTGGAGGGACCTGCTGTTCCTCTTTCCTTCAATCCTTGGCATAGGGCACCATAAGCGCCGCCGGTTGGATGGCTTTGCCGCCAAACAGGCCCGAAATTGCCAGGATAGTCACGATGTAAGGCAGCGACGCCAGGAGTTGCGGCGGGATGCTCGCCCCGCCCAGTTGCAGTGACAGCTGCAGTGCATCGCAGGCGCCAAACACCAGCGCAGCCAGGGCCGCCTTCCATGGGCTCCATCGCCCGAAGATGACGATGCCGAGGGCGATAAAGCCCTGCCCGGAGACGATCGATTCGCGAAATAAGCCGATCTGCGCCAGCACCAGGTAGGCGCCGGCCATGCCCGCCGTCGCGCCGCCGATCAGCACCCCTATGTACCGCATGCGTGCAACGGAAATACCAGCCGCGTCGGCCGCACTGGGATTTTCTCCCGCAGCGCGCAGCGCCAGGCCAAAGCTGGTGCGGAACAAGACAATGTGCGCCAGCAGAACAAGCGCAAGGGTAAGGTAGAGCAGAATCGTCTGCCCAAACAACGCCGGCCCGAGCAAAGGAAGATCGCTCAACCACGGGATGTGGAGGGGCGAGAACATAGCCACGTTCTGCGGGGCGGCAGATTCGCCGAGAACCCGGCGATACACCGTGGCCGCAATGCCCAGCGCCAGCACGTTGAACACCAGACCCACGACCACCTGGCTGGCGCGGACCGTGACATACATCCAGGCCAACATAAGGTTGAAGACGATGCCGGTCAGCATAGCCGCCAGCAGGCTGATCCAAACCATGCCGGTTACATAAGCGGTGAGGAAGCTGGCCAAGGCACCCAACAGAATGGTCCCTTCAATTCCAACGTTTAGAACTCCGGAGCACTCGGCGAACGTCTCCCCCAGCGCGGCCAGCAGGACCGGCCCGGAAAGCCGCAGGCTGGCGGCGAGCCAGGTTGCGAAAAATGCCGATGTCATCAGCCGATGAAAGTTCACGTCAGGTTCACCCGGTAACGGCGGAAGATATCGCTCGCCAGGACCATCAACACGATCAGGCTTTGCAGAATAAACGTGATGGAAGAGGGAATGCCGGCCCTCCGCTGCATGGCATTTGCGCCCACCGTCATGCCGCCATAGAGCACCGCCGCCGGGATAACAGCAAGCGGGTTGAGCCGGGCCAGCAGGGCGACGATGATTCCCGTGAACCCCACACCGCCGCTGATGCCATCCATGAGGCGATGTTGTTCGCCCAATACCTCAACCGTTCCAGCCCACGCGCCAAGGCCACCGGCACAGAAGGCAGCAAGCACCAGGCGGCTACCTACATTAATTCCGCCAAAGCGAGCAGCGGAAGGACTCAGACCGCTGACGATCAGCTCATAGCCTAAAGACGTCTTGCGCAACACCATCCATACCAGCAGGGTCGCCAGCAATGCCAGCAAAATGCCCGCATGGGCGCGCGTTCCAGGCAGGATAAACGGCAGCCAGGTCGCACGCGGCAGGAGCGCAGTTTCAGGCACGCCGCCGGGGGCGCGCATCGGACCCGATACCAGGTACTGCACGAGCAAAATCGCGATGTAGTTCGTCATCAGCGAGATGAGCACTTCGTTGCCTCCAAGCCGCGCCCGCATCAAAGCAACCAGGCCCGCCCAGACGGCTCCGGCGGCGAAACTCAATAACAGCACCGCCGGTAGAAACGCCCAGGAGGGAATCGAAGTAAACAGGGCCAACCATGTGGTCGCCGCAGCCCCAATGACGAAGCATCCTTCAAAGCCCAGGTAGCCGAAGCCCGATCGCCAGCTAACGATGGTGCCCAACGCAATCAGCGTCAACGGTGCAGTGCGCACCAGGGTGTAGCCAAATCCGCGCAAGGTGGCGAACGGTTCATGGAAGAGCGCAAAGTATGCGCGGAGCGGGTTGGCCCCATAGAGGGCAAAGAGCAGCGAGGTGATCAGCATCGCCGCCACCAGGGCGAGGACCATGGCAGTGGCGATGGCGAGCGGCGAATCAGCCGGACTTACACGGCGTTCGATCAACTTCATGCTTCTTCGCTCAGCCCGGAGATCATAAGACCCAGCTTGTCTGCCGTGATGCTGGCTGCATTGAGGATGCCTACGATGCGTCCGTCGAACATAACAGCGATTCTGTCTGCCAGGTTCATCAGTTCTTCGAGCTCGGCGGAGATTAGGAGAATAGCCTTGCCCCGTTCGCGTTCGCGGAGTAGCTCCGCCCAAACCGACTCGATCGCGCCTACGTCCAGGCCCCGGGTTGGCTGTTCGACCACCATCGCGGCTGCGTCCTGCAGAATCTCCCGGCCGAGAATCAGCTTCTGCAGGTTGCCGCCGGAGAGCTGGCCGGCCAAGGCGCCGATACTTGCGGCACGCACGCCGAATCGGGCAATTAGTTGGCCGGCGTGCTCGCGAATGCTGCGTCTATCAAGAAACAGTCCCCTGGTCCGCTTTCGTTGCGACCCGAGAATTGCATTGTCGGCAATGGACATTTCCGCGACGGAGCCTACATGCCGCCGGTCGGCCGGAACATACGAGAGACCGAGACCACGATGCTGCGCTACCGTCAGCCGGGTGACGTCGCGATCCTTGAGAAAGACACTCCCCTTATCGACGGGGCGCAGGTGCATGATGGCTTCCGCTAATTGCGACTGCCCGTTGCCATCGACGCCGGCAATGCCGACAATTTCTCCAGCGTGTATATCGAGGCTTACGCCGCTGACCTTTTCCTGCCCGACGTCATCGCTCGCGTGGAGCCCGTTGATGCGCAGGACGGCTCGGCCCCGCTCGACCGGAACCCGATGAGCACGCAGGTTCACGTCGCGGCCCACCATAAGGCGAGCCAACTCCTGCTCGGAAGTGTTTCGAGTGGAGACAGCGCCAACCACACGGCCATCGCGCATGACCGTCACTCGATTTGCCAGGTCCAGGATTTCCTGAAGCTTATGGGTCACAATGACGATCGATCGGCCCTGATCCCGCAGGCCACGTAAAACGGTGAAGAGCTGGTCCTTTTCATGCGTGGTGAGGACGGCCGTCGGTTCGTCGAGGATCAGCAGCCTCGCGTCGCGATAGAGTAGCTTGAGGATTTCCACTCGCTGCTGCACGCCAATTGGAAGGTGCTGTACCTGCGCATCGGGATCGATGGCCAGGTGGTGCTGGTCGCTCAGCCTGCGCAGCCGCTGGGCAGCCTGGCGCAAGTTCAGTTCCTTCAGGCCGAGTACGGTGTTCTCCACCACGGAAAATCGCCGCACTAGCATGAATTCCTGGTGCACCATACCGACGCCCAGCGCGATGGCATCTTTGGGGCTGGCGATGTCGACCTGCTTGCCGTCAACCAGGATCGAGCCGGAATCCATGGAATGAAATCCATACAGAATCTGCATCAGAGTGCTCTTGCCGGCCCCGTTCTCCCCTAGCAGGGCATGGATCTCCCCTGCTTCCACGGTGAAGTCCACGTCGCAGTTGGCGACGACTCCAGGGAATCGCTTGACAATCTTTCTCATTGCGAAGGCGGGCAAGAACGTCTCCTTAATCGAGAGAAACAGCAGGTCTCTCCACTACGCGGATTGCTTTGTATCAGGGCGAAGCCTTAGCTCTGCACTGAGTCCCGAAGGGACGGCTGAAAGTAGCCCAGGACGATAGTCCTGGGTAACCGCCACGAATCTGGATCAGTCCCGCCAGGGACGGCTGAAATTTTAGCCCCCATGTTCAGCCGTCCCTTGCGGGACTGATCGAATGGCTTATGTTTACCCAGGACTACCGTCCTGGGCTACTTTCAGCCGTCCCTTCGGGACTCTGTGCAGAGCTCTCACGCAGGGGCCAAAGCCCAAATCATTTATGCAGCCTTGGTGGCCCGACTTTAGTCGTGCCCTGATACAAAGCCTTGACAATCGCGACCTGCTGTTCAAATCATCACAGCTACGAAATCCATGGCGAGAGGTCGATCCGATTGGCGGAAAGATCGCTCCAGATTTTCTGAAATGCGGCCCACTGTTCTGCAGAAACCAAATGCGGATTGTGATCTCCATTGGCGCCTGCTTTCAACAGCCACATCCAGTCCACGTTCGGCCTCCACTCGGTGCCGCCCGCGAAGGTTCCGTTGGCCACCGCATGAGAGACCGCCCGAACCATCCCTTCGAGATTCATCTCAAAGCTGGTCGCCATATTGTTCGGGGCCAGATTGGTCTGGTCGGAATAGCAACCCATTACCTTCACCTTGCCGGCGACCGCACCCTGGATCGCGCCCAAACCGGTCACGTCCGCCGCATGCCAGATCACATCCGCGCCATTGCCGATCAGCGTGGACGCGGCTTCGCGTCCTTTTGAGGCATTGTCGTAATCACCGGTGATGATCCCTAGTCCCTGGATTCCCTTGACCGTATTGCGAGCGCCGGCGATGAACGCCTTCTGTATCCTCTGCTGCTCAGGATCGTCCTCCCCGCCAACAAAGCCAACCGCTTGCTTCCGCTCCGAAATCAGCGCCGCCAGCGCGCCTGCTCCAAAAGCCGCGCCAAAATAGCCCATGTTCATGAACATGATGTTCGGCGGGACCTTGGGCTGAGGCAGAAAGCTGGGTACGAAATAGTGCTGCGTCGGGTAGTCCGGCGCAATGTCGAGCAGCGCACTGCTGAATTCAAACCCGTGACCAAGGATCAGATCATAACCGTCGTCGGAATAGCCGCGCGCCACTTCCTGCATTTGCGCCAGGCCAATGTTTTCCGCATAGGCAGTCTTGAATCCGGGCCCCAGCGACTTCAGACCGTTAAAAGCAAGCTGGCTCCAGCCGCCATCCGTGATCACCCCGGTCATCAGTAGCACTACGCTCGTCTGTTTGGGTTGGGCCCAACTCCTCGATGCCATCGCCGCCATGGCAAGGAAGGCACGCCGCGAAACGTTGCTCATCTGCCTTCCGCGCTCAGAGCCCGCAGGTGGGCCGGCAGAAAGGGCCGCACCAGGTACTGGTAGACAGCCCCGCCCACACAGCCGCCGAGCAGAGGACCGGCAATTGGAACCCACCAGTAGTTCTCGGGCGAGGGGAATGCGGCTGGTCCCCAACCGGCGATAAAGCAGAAGATCCGTGGGCCAAGGTCACGCGCCGGGTTGAGCGCCCAGGCCTCGAGATAGCCCATCGAAGCGCCAATCAAGGCTACCAGCAGGCCGATCATCAGCGCGCCGGAATTCGCCTGCGGGGCCATCTCGTTATATTGCTCGGTAATGGCGAAGATGCCGAAGATCAGGAAAGCCGTCAGGATGATCTCGTCGCCGAAAGCGTGCATGGGGGTGATGGCCAGACCGGGATGAGTAAAGAAAACACCGGCTGCGCCCCCGGCCGCGCGCGTGATCTGAGCACCCTGGTTGAAGTGGTCAATCACTGGCACATACAAGATGTAAACCACAGCCGCTCCGAGCACGCCGCCAACGACCTGGGCCACCCAATAAGGAACGACTTTGCTCCAGGAAAATTTTCGATAGAGCGCCAGCGCCAGCGTCACGGCTGGATTGGCATGAGTGCCGGAGATCGACCCTGTGGCATAGATGGCCATGGTCACCGCCAGGCCCCACGCAATACACACTCCCCAATAGGAGTTCAGATAAGGGCTGGGATTGTAGAGCGTGTACATGGCGGCGACCGAGTCTCCGAACGCAATGATGATAAAGACCGCCAGGGCCTCCGCCAGCAACTCACCAAAACCTTGTCTGTTCATCGAAGTGTCTTTCACGGTAGCAGGTATTTTGCCGCGAGATCGTTGAATTGGTGCAACTGCTGGTCGATCCAATCCTGTCCCTCATCCATTTGATGGGCCATCAGTTTGGCCACCGCAGGCGCCATCTCGATGGCCGCCCGGGCATTCAGGAACAAAGCCCGAGTACGGCGAGAAAGCATATCGTCTACGGTGCGCGCCATCTCCTCCCTGACCCCCCAGATCACTTCGGCGGCGATGTAGGGCAGGGCAGGATGGAGCCGCTCGCCGAGGCGGGCGTCTGCCGCGGCCATGGCCAGGATAGCGTCCGCGTCAGAACCGTAGACTCCGAGGCTGGTAAGCTCGTCCACATCCTCCTTATACCCATGGATCTTCAGATCGTGCGTTTTGCTGGGCACGTCGGGAAGCTCGCCCAGTGTGATGGCATGGTTCACGCAGTCCTCAGCCATGTGACGATACGTGGTCCATTTTCCTCCCACGATGGTCAGTAGCCCTGAGTTATCGATATGGATGGTGTGATCGCGCGACAACGACGAGGTCTTGCTTGAGGCGCCGTTGGCTTTGACCAGCGGACGAATGCCGACATACACGCTAAGCACATCGCTTCGCTGGGGAGGACGGCTGAGATACAGCGCCGCGGTGTCCAGAATGAACTGGATTTCTTCCTCGAAGGGAAGCGGGTGGTACGACGGTTCCTGAATGGGGGTATCGGTCGTGCCCACCACCGTGTGCTCATGCCAGGGGATCGCAAATAACACCCGGCCGTCACTGGTGTGGGGCACCATGATCGCGGTGTTGCCGCGCAGGAACTCGCGCTCGAAAACCAGGTGGATGCCCTGGCTGGGCGCGATCATGCCTTGCAGATCCGGCTCCGCCAGCCGGCGCACATCGTCGGCAAAGATGCCGGCTGCATTCACCACCACATGGGCCGCGATCTTCATGCGTTGGCCGGATTCGCTGTCGATCGCGATCACTCCATCGGCAAAGCCGTCGGCGCCCCGGGTGATCTCGACCACCGGAGCGTAGTTGAGCAGAACGGCCCCCTGATCGGCCGCCGTGGCCGCCAGCTGGATCAGCAAACGCGTGTCGTCAAACTGCCCGTCGTAGTAAATGACACCGCCACGGAGTCCATTGGTCTGGATGGTGGGTAGCCGCTCCAGGGTTTCTTCACGCGTGAGCAGGCGAGACTTGCCGAAACCGTATTTGCCGGCGAGCAGATCATAGACCTTCATGCCGATGCCATAGAAAGGAGCTTCCCACCAGGAATAGTTGGGGACCACGAAGCCCAGGTCGTGGACCAGGTGGGGAGCGTTCTGGCGCAGCAGGCCGCGTTCCTTCAGAGCCTCCATTACCAGCGATACGTTTCCCTGTTCCAGGTATCGGACACCGCCGTGAACCAGCTTGGTGCTGCGGCTCGAGGTAGCCGAGCCAAAATCCATCCGCTCCAGCAGCAGCACCGCAAAGCCGCGGTTGGCTGCATCGACGGCCACGCCGACGCCCGTGGCTCCGCCTCCGATCACCACAATGTCCCAGGGAGTGGAACGAGCGTTTACGCGGGCCAGCATTGCCTGGCGATTCATCTACTCATCTCCTTCATGCCAGTTTCTTGATCGCTCGACCGCACGCTTCCAGCGTTCCCGGCCGGCGGCAATTTTTGTCTGACCGGTATGCGGCTCGAAGCGCGTATCGGCTGCGCGCAACTTGCGAATCTCCTCCGGGCTGCTCCAGAAGCCCACCGCCAGCCCGGCCAGATAAGCAGCACCGAGCGCGGTGGTCTCGCTGACCGCAGGACGTATGACGGGCACGCCTAGCAGGTCAGCCTGGAATTGCATCAGCAGATCATCCACAGCCGCACCGCCATCGACGCGCAACTCTCGGAACGGAACTTTTGTGTCCGCGTCTGTGTACGCATACATGGCCTCGATGACATCGGCCACCTGGAAGGCGATGCTCTCCTCGGCGGCCCGGGCGATGTGGCCTGGCTTGGTTCCACGGCGCAGCCCAATCAACAGGCCGGTGGCATACGGGTCCCAGTAGGGCGCGCCCAGGCCCACAAATGCGGGCACCAGCACAACTCCGCCGGAGTCTTCGACGGTAGCCGCCAATTGGTTCACCTCAGAGGAATGGCGAATCATTTGCAGACTGTCGCGCAGCCATTGGACCACAGCACCGCCAATGAAGATGCTTCCTTCGAGAGCATATTCCAGCTTCTTATCCAGGCTGCAGATGAGGGTGGTGATCAGCCGCTTCTCCGACAGAACGAACTGGGCGCCGATGTTCTGCAGCAGGAAGCAACCGGTGCCGTAGGTGTTCTTGGCATCCCCGGCCCGGATGCACAGTTGCCCAAAGAGGGCGGATTGCTGATCTCCCGCGATGCCGGCGATCTCGGTTGCTTCGAGGCCAAGCGTCGTGGTCACCTGGCCGATCTTTTCACTCGACCAGACCACCTCGGGCATCATGCTCTCCGGAATTCCGAATAGCTTGAGCAGATCCGAATCCCAGCGGTCTTCGACAATGTTGTAGAGCATGGTCCGCGAGGCATTGGTCCGATCGGTGATGTGCTTTTTCCCGCTGGTCAGGTTCCAGATCAGCCAGCTATCGACGGTCCCGAAGGCCAGCTTGCCGGCCTCCGCTTTTTGCCTGGCCCCGTCGACGTTTTCCAGGATCCAGGCGATTTTGCTGCTGGAGAAGTAGGGATCGATCAGTAACCCTGTTTTCTTGCGGACGGTTTCTTCCGTGCCGTCGGCCTTCATCTGGTGGCATCGTTCGGCGGTTCGGCGATCCTGCCACACAATCGCGTTGTAGACCGGTTTACCCGTTTCCCGGTCCCACACAATGGTCGTCTCCCGCTGATTGGTGATACCCACCGCTGCCAGGTCCCGGGGACGTATGCCGGCCTTGCCCAGAACCTCGACCACCGAACTCATTTGCGAAGTGAGGATGTCGAAAGGATCATGCTCAACCCAGCCGCCCTGGGGGTAAATCTGGTTAAATTCCCGCTGCCCGTGGGCGACGATGTTGCCATCCTTGCCAAAGAGAATGGAACGAGAGCTGGTGGTTCCCTGATCGAGCGAGAGTACGTACGACATAGCACACCTGGATGCGGGGGCAGGCCCCGCGTTTATAGAGTACCCGCGATCGTCTGGTCGCCGACGATGCCGCCGCGGCTCCGCCTTTCTTTAAGGGAAGGGCGCACGATGGAATCTACCGTTCAGCGGACCTTCCGGGGACATCTTGTTCGAAGCGATTTGGCAAGGTTGCCAAATAAGTCCTTTGTTTCACGAAGATGCTCAAGATGCTCAAGCAATTAATTTGATCATCTTTGCCTGCATTCTGTCTGCCTTCCGGCCCATGGACACGATCACGCGGATGCATGACTGCGGCGCACTTTGCACAGATTTTTTGCTTGCCGCTATCACGCTATAGGCGACAAGAACTGCCGTCCAGAGTCTATGCAAATAATGATGAGGAAAACCGGGGGTGGAACTCCTCACCAGGGTTTAGCGGCCGCGACGAAAGCGGCAGGGTGAAGCCCGTCCCGGTGATGAAGTCACCGCGCGGCTCCGGGCCAACAAACTCGTTTGAGTGCTTAGGGACGCCTCAGCAAACACCTTGAGTGAAATTCCAGATCATCGGGCAGGTGCGCTCGTTTTTCGTAATGCCCAGGACTCGTATATGCAGTATTGTATATACAGATGCGAGTGAGCTGGGATGAGCCGAAGAGCCGCAGCAATCAGCGAAAGCATGGCATCAGCTTCGATACGGCCTCGCAGGTTTTTCTTGATCCTTTGCACCTTAGCCGTCAGGATCGGATCGTTGAAGGCGAGGAACGTTGGCAGACCATCGGGATGGTGAACCGCGTCCTACTCATTTTGGTGGCCTACACCTTGGTTGACGAGAAGGAAGAAGTTCTTCGTATCATGTCAGCACGCAGAGTCACTCGGCAGGAGCGAATCGAATATGAAGAAGCGAGCCAAATCTAAAACGGTGGTCCACGAGTTGAAGCCTGACCAGCCAATGACTGCCCGTCAGAAGCGGGAGATTCAGGCCTTGGCCGCAATGCCCGAAGAAAAGATCGACACTTCGGACATTCCCGAGCTTCCACCGGGAGCATGGAAGGAAGCGGTTCGAGGCAAGTGGTATCGCCCTGTGAAGCAATCTGTATCCATTCGTTTGGACGCAGATGTGTTGGCATGGCTCAGAGCGAAGGGTGACGGTTATCAAACCAGAGTGAACGGCCTCCTCCGGAAACAGATGCTGGAGGAAATGAGCAAGTAGGAATAGGGAGACAGCCAGGGGGGAGCGTCGGCGGCCACGATCCGAAACGTGGGGACGATACCTATCCCCCGGAATCGCTGTAATAGGTATGCTGTCCCTTTATCTCCCCCCCGTCACGGGAACTACGTCGAGACTCAACGACGCCCAAGGGCTGCATCCCTTCTGAATTGGCGACAATACCCCCGCAACTCCGCAATCCGTGCAGGCGGGTGCACGTGCACGCCGAATCCTCGGGGCACAAATGGGAATCCAGCCTATACGATGCGACCATCGGAAAGATCCAGAAAGCGTCAACGCCGTAGAATCCGAGGCCATTCCGTATTTTGTTACAATTCGCCGCACCATGCCACTCGGCGCGGGCTTAAAAATCGATGGCTATGAGATTGTCAGCCTCCTTGGTGCGGGCGGAATGGGCGAAGTGTACCGCGCTCGTGATTCGGCGCTGAAGCGGGAAGTCGCCATCAAGGTCTTGCCGGCTTTTGTTTCGCGGGATCCTGATCGGCTGCGCCGTTTCACACAGGAGGCGCAGGCAGCCGCGGCGCTCAACCACCCCAACATCCTGGCCGTTTACGGGCTCGGTGCTTTTGAATGCTCTCCCTATCTCGTATCCGAGTTGCTGGAGGGCGAAACACTCCGGCAACATCTTCGCCATGGCGCAATTTCAATTCGAAGGGCGACCGATTATGCGGTTCAGATCGCGCATGGATTGGCGGCGGCGCACGAAAAAGGAATCGTTCATCGCGACCTGAAGCCGGAGAATCTGTTCATCACCAAAGACGGCCGAATCAAGATTCTGGATTTCGGCCTTGCGAAGCTGATGCAGTTCAAGTCGGAGCAGGATGGCGACGAGTTGACGCGCACCAGCGCGACGGATCCGGGCATGGTAATGGGCACCGTAGGCTACATGGCTCCCGAGCAGGTGCGAGGAGAAGCGGTCGACCATCGCGCCGATATTTTCGCCCTGGGCGCGATCCTCTACGAGATGCTGGCCGGCAAGCGGGCTTTTGAAAAATCAACGTCGGCGGAAACGATGACTTCCATCTTGAACGACGATCCGCCCGCGATTTCGCAATTTGTCAAGACTGCTCCTCCCGGCCTGCAACGGGTTGTGCATCGCTGCCTGGAGAAAAGCCCGGAACGGCGGTTCCAGTCTTCGTCGGACCTGGCGTTCGCGCTGGAAGCCCTGTCGGATTCAGGCAGCGGCCCGGCAGTTGCCATCACCCAGCGCTCGCGTTCCCGTTGGCTCTGGGTAATGGCCGCGGGAGCTGTTGGCGTGGTTGCTGCGCTGTTGATTGCATGGTGGCGCACTCCGCCCGCAGTTCCAGTGGTGGAATCTGTTACACAACTGACCGAAGATGGCCAGGTGAAGTCCGGTTTGTTCACTGACGGATCGCGGATTTACTTTAGTGAGGGGCCGCCGACAAATCTGAAGATTGCCCAGGTATCCGTCACAGGCGGGCCTGCTGTGCCGGTTGAAACCAGACTCTTCAATCCTCGGGTCTTTGCAGGAACCGGCGATGGTTCCACGTTGCTCGTCGCCGGTTATGCTCCGATCGGTTCAGCAGGTTCTTTTTGGCTGGTCCCGCTGCCCGCGGGCGACCCGCGTCACCTCCGGATAGCCGGAGTGCAAAGTGCGGACCTCTTTCCTGACGGCCGTATCGTCTTCTCTAAAAGTAAAGACGTTTTCGTTGCCGACAAAGATGGATCCAACACGCGTAAGCTGATTTCCCTCCCAGTGAGCGTCGAGGATGTCGAAGTTTCCCCGAACGGTGAGCGAGTTCTTCTCATCATGGCGGCCGGAGCCGACGGGGCATTCGACATACTTCAAATCGCGGCCGACGGCACGGGTCTCAGGCATATCCGTAAGGGCGCCCGAGGTGAATGTTGCTTTCACTGGGACTCGGACGGGAATTCTGTTCTTTATGTATCCAGGAGCGGAAGCAGGGGCGATATTTGGGCATTTGCCACACGAGACGGACTGTTCCGCCGATCAAATGAGCCGACGCGGCTCACAACTGGACCGCTGTCTTATTCGGAGGCAATGTCGAGTCGCGACGGAAAGCAGATCTTTGCCGTTGCTGCCAAAGATCGCGGCGAGCTGGTTCGCTACGATCTCATTGCGCGTCAGTTCCTGCCGATCCTTTCGGGCGACTCGGCAACCGATCTGACCTATTCTACGGACGGAAAATGGGTAGCCTACGCTTCCTATCCGGAGCGTTCACTTTGGCGGAGCCGCAGCGATGGGACGGACCGCATGAAACTGACCTATCCTCCGATGGAAGTTGTGGAACCCTTCATTTCTCCCGACGGGAGTAAGGTGGCCTTCGGCTCTCTTGACAACGACGTTTTTCTCATCGACATGAATGGAGGAGAGCCGCAAAAGATCGTCGAGAAGGCGGCGTATCCGGTTTGGTCTCCGGAAGGAAGCTCATTTGTCGTTTTGAAGGTGCTGACTGATCGCAAGTTTGAACTTCAGATCGTAGACGCGCATTCAGGGAAGGCAACCTCGATTCCTTCCTCGAACGATAAGATCGGCACCTGCTGGATCGATCAGAATACGCTGGTTTCGAGCACTAGGGACTTCACGAAACTCGTTGCTTACGATTTGAGGGCCGGAAAGTGGTCCGATTATCTTGGGGGGAGCTTCACGAATTGGATCAATACACCTGATAGAAAGTATATTCTTCTGGCAACCGCTGGAGCCGAGCCGGTTCTTCAGCGCCTCCGCGTAGCCGACCGACATCTTGAAACCATCACGACCCTCAAGGGCTTTACCCGAGTGGTGAATCTCGGATGGACACAACTCCGCGCCGCCCCAGACGGCTCTCCGACCTTGACTCGCTCCGTCGACAGCTCGGAAATCTATGCTCTCAATGTAAAGTGGCCCTGATGGCAAAGGTCAACCGTTGATAAATCGGCAGAAATAGTGAGCTGGCAGAAATGACCCTAAACGAAGCGCATTGGTGTTAACGCCAAATGACGCTTTTCCCTTGGGGTAATAGTCAAATCCGTCTATCCTGGTTTTCCCACGAAACTCCTGTCTGCGAGGGTCCTCGTCCAGGAAACCTTTGCAGCCCTCCCCGTGACGCCTGATGGCTAAATGATCGCAACTGGCCGATAATCATATCGTGGATCCCTGTTGGCTTGACGATCACCTTCACGAATGGATTTCAGTCGCCAACCAACGCTCGGTACGCTACGGCTTCCCAGCGGGGCTTGTCGAACGGCGAGTTCAAGTCCTGAGGGCCTGCCTGGGCGATAATTTTCTTGCAGATCTATTTGCTAGCAAGCAGCCTCTACATTTGTTAGGGCTTCGTGGACAAGTACTGCAGCAGTGGTTGCGTGGGGGCTCCTACGTGGACAGCCACGTGATCGAAATCATGGACTTGGCATCGGTGTTTGAGGAGTTCGATGACGATCCAGGTTTGGCGGACAAGGTACATCGTCTCGAGACGAATTGTTTCTGGCCCACGCAATTCGAGCTAGCGATGGCGTTACGGGCCAAACGCACGGTGGGTGAACGCGGCACTGTGCGTTTGAGTCGCGAAACCAATACGGCTGTCGGGGATTTCATCCTTAACATAGGAAGTTCCTCTATTGTGTGTGAGTGCACTCGGCTTGAGTTTGGGGAGCGCGAGGAGGAGCAGTACAGGCTTATGGGTGATCTGTATCACTACCTGGATCGAAAGCTTAGAAAGACCTCACGGCCTTGCTGCGTGAAGATTCGTATTCGGGAGTCCCTCAATTCGCACTCATTTGGCGACGTAGTGCAGTGCGTGAAACGCGGCTTATCGATTTTCCTGTTTAAGGGCGAAGAAGCCGTAGTAGGAAGCGGAGCGACCGAGGTTTCGATCGAAAGGCTTTGTGAGAGCACCGAGCGTATCCCGTTTAGATATATTGACGGAGCTGTCCGATCGGTGCGCCCTACCGAGTGGGTTAGTGCACACTCCTTAACTAGAGTGGCCGCTGAGAGCGACGAGCACGCGGCAGCGATGTATCGCGCGGGCATTCACTTTCAACAGCAAGAACAGGCTCGCATTTTCATCAGCTGGCAACGAGATGACACCAACATCGACCCATATATCAGAATTCAAAACAAAATAAGGAAGAAAAAGAACCAGACAAAGACGGGTGAAGATGCTTTTGGGAAAGTGATTTTTCTTGAGTCGCAGTGGAATATTCTTGGCCTAGACAAAGACCGCCTTAGGGAGATTATCGAGCGGGAGATGGATATATCTCGCAACACTGTTGCGGTGATAATCGCTCAACGTTGCATGAACGTCCATTATCGCCCTTGGTATCGGTACTGCATTTCAAGGCTTGGCCCAGCGTTTTCTTTAGACCGATCGCTGAACGAATTCTTTCCGCGCTTTTATACCTACGACCGAGATAATGATCCGATATTAGACCAGCCATATCGGCGCACGTGGGAGCAAGCTGCTGAGGTTGCCAGACAGCATGAAATCGAATGGGAAACGGAAAATGCGAAACGCGAAAGCGATTTGTGACTCTAGGTTAAAGGGACATCCATGATAGGTAGAAGTCAAGGGGAAACGGAGATTCCCCTTGACCGCGACCGGAACTGACCCTTTCGGCGGAAAATGGCTTATCCTTGCCTCTCTGGAGATTTAGGACAGGAGATTTAGGGAAATTTAAACAGACGAAATAACCCTCGAAACTCCGACCGCTCTTG
>CAWCKO010000059.1:0-21756 GCA_963796145.1 uncultured Acidobacteriaceae bacterium
GGACAGGTCCTGCTTTTCCCTGCTTTTCCCCACGAGTATGGCCGGAATATCCCCCACTAGGAAGCCAGTAACTCGCTAAGTGTTTTTTTAGGTCGCCATTCCTGGTTGCTCCGACGAAACGATGTCGCATCCGCATCGATGAGTCCCACGAATACGTCAGCCACGATTCGACCACCGATGGGCCAAGACGATGACCACCTTCACAAGCGTCTGCTTCTCGAAGGATGTAATACCACAGAGGCGTCTCGCCCCGCCAACCCGTAGAAGCGATACCAACCTCGTCTGCAGTGAGCGGCGTGGCCCCGATGTGTCGGGCCACGGCCTCGCCAGACGGCAGGCCGACACCCTGCCCTCGTTGCAGGTCACGAACGGCGAGAGAATGATAGGCCTCGATTTCGGTTTCGCCGGTGACAGCTACCGGCAGCTCAATCAGGGCCTTTACAAGTTTTCCATCAATTTTTTTCCCTCGTTGTGCCGGCTCGGCACGCCCGCGTCGAAGAACAGTTTCCAGTCAACCGTGTGTTGGCGCGGTATTGCACGGAATCCCAAGAGGTCAGGAAAGAGCGGGACTGGATCGCTCAGTAAGTTCAAGTGGTAGCGGTGACGAATCTGAGAGTGGCCGTATCGGTACGCCGCATCGGCAAATTCGAGCGGTATAAATGCGTCTTGAACGGGGCGAAAATAACGCGGCCCTTCTCTCAGAACGTGAGCTGCAAGTGTCGCTCCGGCAAGCGTAGGCAGAAACTCGTTTAGAACGATCCACTGATAGTGCCACCGCAACTGCCGGGCAGCTTCGTCGAAGACGTGATCGTTCGATACTCCAGCCAGCCGAGCGTCATCGACAAACGCATTGTGAGCTTTCAACACGGCTAGATGCAATTGAGAGATCAGCATGTGCGAATCGTTGCGTGGGTCGCCGATAACTGCGGTGCCCTCTGCGTTCCGTTGTATGTCAGCTCCATCCAAACCAAGCAGGAACTTCGCCGGGTCGTCGCGTTGGTAGAGAAACGGATGGCCGGTCGGTCCGTCGCCGTATAGAGTTTCAAGGTTGAGTTTCGGACTGCGGGCATTGTGTAATTCTGCCGTATTGGTATGGGCTTGCAGAGTGGATCGATCCGCGGTTATATCGTGAGCCACAAATTGACCAAAAATAGGCCAGTCGAGCCGCAGTGTTAGTCAAGGAGTCAGGAGAGTCATCGACGTCTCCGCAATCACAGACACCGCCTGCGCGTCCGAGGGCGTACAAGAATTCCTCATCGGCTTGAAATTGCGGCAACTGAGGGAACATCCGCGCATAAGTAGTTGGGCCAAGGGGCGCATCGATTGCTATTTTTTCTCGTGCGGGCGACAAACAGTGACTTCGGGCCGATGCGGTCGGCTGTTTCATGAGTCCTCTCCCTTCTGGCGTCGTTGTGTCACTGGGGTCCATCCTACAATCACGGTATGCAATCCCGAATGAGCCTTCCGGAAAGTTTGCCGGCTGGCAGCTTTCCTCCTTATGTCTGGGTGTCTCTGGGCGCGAGCGCGCAGACCCCAGGGGCCTCGCCCCGTCCTGGATCGTCACCTATGTTGAAGCGCCTCCTGCAAAAGGCGCAGCGCTCGCTATCGATCTCCATGCCTATGCGGGGCAAATCGAAAACGGCCCCGCTAAGCCCAGGGTGACGGTGCTGAGGGAGTTCGGACGCCCCAACCGGATGGTGATCATCGAACAATGGCCGGACTTGTCCTCTCCTGCTTTCGCCAAATCTGAAACCGAGCTTGCCGCCATGGTACAGCCGGACGTGCGGGCGCCGATGGATCGCCGTGTGAATCATCCCCTCACACCCGCCCTCACCCAGATGGCATCCACGGCTTTCGTCGTCTTGATGCATGTTGATATGAGTCGAGCCGGACCCGCTTCGCTAAAAGTGCTGGAGGCCCAGCGGGACTCGGGCCCGGCAGCGCCGGGTGCTCTCGGCTATGAGGATGCGGTTCAGGACCAGCACGAAAATCATTTCGCAGTCTGCGAGGTATGGAAGAGCCGCACCGCTTACGAGGCCTATACGGCGACCAGACCGGCGGAGGATTTCCGTCGCCAACTTGCGGCCCCCTTGGGTCCCCCTTCGATGATCGCTTCTATGAGCGCGTGGGACACTGACCGGCAAAGGCGCCGCTCTTAATGAACCCTTTCCTGCAACGTGCTGTTTGCTGTATAAGTTACGCGGCTTCAACCTAAGCCCCTGACGCACGCTCTAAATGGAAGGCTGTCCCATAAATCCGGAGGGTCATTTGAAGCTCAATTTGTGGTCGCTAACCACCACCGCTACCCTGTTGCTGTGCGCCGCCCCTGCTTTCTCACAAGCTGCGGCCACGGCACAGAATGTGCCCGGCCTGCCCTATAAGGCGGTACCGAACTTCTTTGAGACGCCGCCGGGCGATTATCTAGGCGAGAGCCAGGGTGTTGCGACCAATTCCAAAGGCGACATCTTCTCTTCTTTCGCGGCACTCCGGGTCGCGGCTATGGGAATTCGACAACACGGGCAAGTTCATCCGCGAGATCGGCAAGGGCTATTACGGCTTCTTGTTCGCGATATGGTACGCGCGGATCCTCAGGACAATATCTGGACCGTGGATGAGGGCACCAACGTAATCACCAAATTCAGCCCGGACGGCAGCAAGATTCTTATGGTGCTAGGCTACCGCCCGTCCGTCATGGATGGGGTTGTGGCGAGATGCCACGGTCCCAATCCGCCGGATGAGAAATACACGTTTTGCAGGCCAACCGACGTCGCCTGGGATCAGCAGGGCGACATTTTCGTCGCCGACGGCTACTGCAACAACCGGGTCGTGAAATACGACCGGGACGGCCGTTTCCTCGCTAAGGTCGGTGGTGCGGCGGCCGGCAAGGAGCTTGGCGAATTCAACCTGCCGCACGCGCTCCAGGTTGATCATGAGGGCAATGTCTATGTCGCGGACCGTGGCAACAACCGCTATGTAGTCCTGGACAATGACCTGAAGCCGAAAACCACCTACACGAATGTGGGTACGGCTTGGACTGACTGCATCTCGCAGGGCCCGCACCAATATCTGTTCGCCTCAAACTCCAATCCCAATGGCAACGGGCCGGGAACCTGGCAAAGGACGGGCCAGATTTACAAGATGGAGCTGGACGGCACTGTGGTCAAATTCGGCTATGCCGGCAAGCTGGCGCCCGGGTTCCAGGTCGTGCACGCGATCGATTGCCGCAATCCCGACCAGCTTATCGTGGGGGAAATCGAATCCTGGCGGGTGCAGAAATTTGTCCTACAGCCTAAATAACTGGGCACGCACTACGGCAAATAACTATCAGAGGGAGACTGTCCGTGAATCGCATCTTGCTGGCCCTGCTAGCCGCAACTTTACTCGTTGGGCTGCCGGCCGCCGCCCAGAACGCCGCGCCGGAAATTTCGTTCACCTCCGCCGATACATTGAAACTACCCCCGGACACCTATCTCGGCGAGGTCGCCGGAGTCGCGACCAACTCCAAGGGCGATGTCTTCGTCTTCACGCGGACCGGCAGTCCGAGCGCCTCGCTAGGCGGTTCGCGCACCTTCGCGATCAGCGGCGCGACCAAGCTGTTTGAGTTCGATCCCGCCGGCAATTTCATCCGCGAGATCGGCAAGTCTCTTTACGGTTTCCTCGTCGCCCAGCAAGTCCGCATCGACCGCGAGGACAATATCTGGGCCGTCGATGCCTATAGCGGTATGGTCATCAAGTTCAATCCCACCGGCAGCCGTGTCCTCATGCTGCTGGGCCGCAAGCCGGAATCCATCGACGTTCCCCAGCCGCCGCCACCGGCGCCGCGCAATGGCGCGCTTCCCGGCGCGGGCGCGCTGCAGGATGTGTTCGATCATCCCGCCGACGTGGCCTGGGACGCGGACGGCAACATTTTCGTGGCGGACGGCATCGGCGACAACACGCGCATCGCCAAATTCACCAAGGATGGAGTGTTCACAAAATCCTGGGGTTCGAAAGGCACTGAACCAGGCCAGTTCGCCGGCGTCCATTCGCTGGCGGTCGATGCTCAAGGCAATGTCTATGCCGCCGATTCGGGCAACCATCGAATCCAGGTGTTCGACAATAATGGGACATTCAAGACCCAGATCACCAATGTGGGTGCCCCGGCAGCGCTGTGCCTGACCACCGGCGCGCATCCCTATCTCTACAGTGCAAATTCCAATCCGGTGAACGACATCGACAGCGGCGGAGAGATTTACAAACTGGAACTGGACGGAACGGTCGTCGGCAAGTTTGGGCGGGCGGGAAAACTGCCCAAGGAATTCGGTACGGTCAACGAGATCGACTGCCGAACGCCCAACCAGCTTTACGTGGCGGAGATCGGCAACTACCGGATGCAGAAACTGACGCTCAAATAATGCCGCGGCAGAAATTCGGGTTTCGCGCCGTTCGTCCCGCGGCCAACGCGCATACCAAACCCAAAGTAACCTTTGGCCTTGGTACCCCTGTGCCGAAAAGAATCATCGAGCCACTTACATCTAATTCGGAAAAGCTTTATCTCTTAGGGTAGACGATCTCGGCAGGCGACGGCTCCTCACGCAACCGCGCCCTGGCCGGCAGTTGCCTGCAGTTTCGGCCTTCCGCGTGAGCGAAGGATAGTTTCACCACTATCCGGTACCTCACCCTATCCCTGTCACAAAATAACCAACAACAGCCACGGCTGCCGGCCGCGGCTCTCAACCCTTTCTGTCACTAACACAGCAGCAAACAAACTCATCTCAAACTCCAGCAAACCGAGGAACGAGACGACCTATGCCCAAAAATACTGTCAGCGATCCCATCACCGATCAGGAAATCGCCTTTGCTCACCTGATCATGTCCGGAACCATGAATGACCGTCGCGCCGCAGAAGCCGTCGGTCTCAACCCCGAATCCGCCGCCTATACCAAAGCCAAGCCCCGCGTCCGCGCCTACATGATGGAGCACCGCGCCGCCGTTAAGGAAAGGCTGGTGGATCAGGAAGCCGAAGGGCTGCGTAAGCTGAACCTTGGTCGCGACCAGATCCTGGCCCGGCTCTGGGAACTGGCCACTCTCAGCCACGAAGCGACCAGGGGCACCATCGCCGGCCAGATCAAGGCTCTTTCGATGATCGTAGCCATCGAAGGACTGATTCCGTCCCGAACCATGAATGACCGCCGCCTTTCCCCACCCGCGACGCAACCCGCGGCCCCGCCCGTCGATCCAGATATCTACACCCCTGAGTGGCTCCGCAAACAGCAGCACGCAAGTGAAGACCCAGGCGATCCCGTTGCCGCCACGAAAACCCAACCCGCCGCGCCTCAGGTCCCCCACCCGGAGCCTGCCCCGGAACCTAAAGCCGAGCCGGCCCCGAAAACGGCTAACGACTCGTCGTCTTCCAACCTCGACCGGAACCAAACCAGCCCTCTCAATCCCTTTATCAAGCCCGAAGCCCTGAACCGCGTTCCCGCCGCAACGGGCTTCGCCTTTGACGCCGTCCTGGACAGAGCAAACCCCATCAGGCTGTCCTTCTCCCCAAATGGACGCTTCTCTGGGCGGCGGCGCTGAAGTCATAAAAAGGCCAAATTTTATCCAATTTTATGAAATATCAAAGGGCGAGCTATCGCCGCACAGAGCTCAGCAAAGCGCGAGATATCATAGTCAAACCCACACCTCGCGATCTTTTTCAGTCCACAGTAATTGCGAAACTGCTCTAGCTCGTAGCTCTGATTTCCTCCCTGACAATTCGTCGGAGCGTGTCTTCTAATTTTGGAGCTTTCCCTTCGACGTGCTGGCGCAAGGCGTCGTTGATCAGTGTCTGGTAACCAGCTGAACCCCCGGATCGCTCAGCCTCTTGCAAAAAATAATCCACTATATCCTCATCAAGGCGAATGGTAATACGGGTCTTGCCGCGCTGTTCGCTTTCAGGGGGAGCGATGCGGCCCCGCTTGCCTTTGCTGAAGTCGTATTGTTTTTTCATCGTGATCCCTCGTATTGTGTTCTCTCGTGCGGCTCCGCAAGACGGGCGGAAATGATGCGGATGTTCGCTCCACGGTAGGTATAGGTCACCACCAGCACCCTCTCCTTTACGCCCATGCCGATGGATACAAAGCGCACCTCGCTGGGATCGGACTCTTCGTCGGTGATCGTAATTGCGTAGTCATCCTCGAATACCGGCAGAGACTCCGCAAAGCGTACTCCGTGTTTTTTGTAGTTGGCCTCGGCCTACCGTATCTCCCAGTCAAAATCCACGATTGTCCTGATTGTATGCACATAATGTATGTACGTCAATGATTGCGATCGAACTGGAACGGGACTGGTGCGGCAGGGACGCAATTTCTCTATGCAATGCCAAGCTTGCGTTGCAATTGCTCGAGCGTAATCCCTTTGGTTTCGGGATAAACGAACAACACAACGAAGAATTGCAGCGTCGTCATGGCCGCAAAGAATGCAAACGGCAATCCACCGGAATATTTTGCCAGCACCGGAAAAAGAAGCGAGATGATTGCGTTCATAATCCAGTGTGCGGACGACCCAAGGCTCTGGCCCTTGGAGCGGACGCGATTCGGAAACACCTCCGCGATGTAAACCCAGATAACTGCCCCTTGCGAAACGGAAAAGAACGCAATATAGGCCACGAGCAGCCAAACCAGGGCTCCTGCATGGGTTTTCGTGAAGAAGACGGCTGCGACTCCAGACAGGCAAAGGGTCATGCCCACGCTGCCGATCAGTAGCAGTGTCTTTCGTCCCAGCTTATCGATGAGCGACATGCCCAGTAACGTAGCGACCAGATTCATCAATCCAATCAGCACCGTCTGCAGGGAACTGGATAGCTGGCTAAAGCCCGCGGAGGCGAAGATGTAGTTGGAGTAGTAGAGAATCGCGTTGATGCCCGCGAGCTGATTGAAGAGCCCGATGCTGATGGCGAGAAAGATGGGAAGGCGATACTCGCGCTTGAACAGCGGCTCGGCTGCCATGCCGCGTTCCAGGTGGATGGAATCGACAATTTCGCGCAGCTCGGCTTCAGAGTCGGGAGAGCCCATCATCTTGAGGATCTGGAGCGCCTCGTCGGTCTTATTCTTGGTCACCAGCCAGCGTGAGCTGCGCGGGATTCCATACAACATGATCAGAAAGAGCAGGGAAGGAATCGCAGCGACACCAAGCTGCCAGCGCCACTGCAGCTCGCCAAAGTTAAGCAGCGAGATGAGGTAGTTGGAAAGGTAGGCAAGCAGGATGCCGACGACCACATTGATTTGGAACAGGCCTACCATTCTGCCCCGCCACTTGGCCGGCGCAAGTTCGGCGATGTAGACAGGCCCCAGCACCGAAGAGCCGCCAATTCCGATGCCGCCAATGAACCGGAAGACCATCAGCGCGGGCCAGTTCCAGGCGAAGGCACAGCCCAGGGCTGAGACGGTGTACAGAATAGCCATGATGCGCAGCGCCTCACGGCCGCCGATCCGCTGGCCCAGGACCCCCGCGGTCATCGCTCCCAGCACTGTTCCCGCCAGGCCGATAAAGACAGTCAGGCCAAGTGTGAAGGGGGTGAGGTGGAATACCGAAGTCAATTGCTGGGTGGTGCCCGCAATCACAGCCGTGTCAAAGCCGAACAAAAGACCGCCCAGTGCCCCGACAATCGTACTTTTCAAAAGATATGAGGTCATCGCCATGCGTAGGATCTCTTCCGCTCCGCTAACTTGCAACAGCGGACAATTTAAACACATGCAGGTCGGCCTTTAGTTCAAGCAAAACCGCAGGTACCGCCTCCAACTGCATGATTTATAATGCAGTTGTGTAATTTATTGATTCTGCCGCCAAGGGACGTAGCTTGGCCGAAGCGAGCTAAATTGTGCAAAACGATTACGGTGAGGCTGTGGGTCGATTGAACGCAGGTGAACCGATCGCGCCGGTGGATCCTTCCCTGATCGAGCGCGCTTGGAAAGCCTTGAGCCAGCTCGACGCCATCCAGCGAAACAGCGTAGGGATTCAACTTGGCGCCGTCGCTGGAAACGACTCGAATGCATCCGCTCTTAGCCCCGACCTGCGCCTCGCATTCGGCTTCAGGTACGCGCTGTTGGATGCACTTCTCAAGCGGGGTATTCTCGACAGCTACATGGAGGACGCAAAGCTCCGCCACAAGGTGTTTGCGGCCGCCGCCTCGCTGCCGTGCGATAAGAACGACATCGGGGAAGCATCTTTCCTCAGACGACTCCGTGAGTCGCCTGAGGATAGTATGAAGAAAATGACCGAAGAGGCGAGACAAGCGGGCTACGATCCCGACCACCCGAAATTGGATGAGAAGTTCATGGCCTGGATGAACACAACGCTTCAATAAGGTTCACACAGCCGTCTCCTATTCAGCAAAAACTGACCGGTAGCGCAATGGGCGATACGAATCCAATGCCCCCTTGCCATTCGATCGGCGTAATCAGCTGAACGCTCGAGAAACGTTCCACCAAGGCTAAGGTCGTGGCAATGGTGGCCATGCGAATGAGAGGGGCCCCGACGCATGCATGCGGTCCTGCACCCAGACTGAGGTGACTGATGCGGGGGCGCATCACGGAGAATTGATGAGGATGGGGATGGTGCGCCGGGTCACGGTTGGCCGCAAGCAGGCTCAGGATCACGCGGTCTCCTTTACGAATCGATAATCCGTTGAGAGTCGTGTCTGCGATTGCCCGGCGAAAAAGCAGGCGAGTCAAGCCCGCGAACCGCTGCAGTTCCTCTACCCCTCGCGCTACCAGTGCGGGCCGCGTGTGCAGGCGATTCCATTCCTGCGGATGCCGTGCCAGAGCAAACCATGAGTTCCCCAAAAGACTTACCAGGGTACGTGAGAGCGCGACAAAGCCGGAGTCCCGCATCGGTTCCGGACCCCTGGTGAAAAAGGGTCGCAGCTCCGCCGTCGCAGCCTTGGACCGGGCTCTGAGCTTCTCATCCAAAGGCTCCGCTGCCGCCAGCGAGACATGGGCTGCAAGCGTGGTGTGATGCTGACAGGGGATGGGCTCGGGTCGAGTGGCCAGAATAGCGAGCGCGAAACATAGCGGCTCTGCGTAGTCCTTAATCAGGTCGATAGGATGGTCGCAATCAAACTGAGCGACTCGTACTCTGGCATGGAAGAGCAGATGTTTGCGCCAGGATCGCAAGGCAACCGGTGAAAGCGCGTCCCTCGTCTCCGCCCGCATTCTCAGTCGGGCGGCCTCATCCACCGCGGCAAACGGAGCTTTACTTGCCGGGCCAATGAGCACCAGGTCGGGGGAGTAGAAGGCCGCGGTGACGTCTGCATGCCGGCTCAAAACCCATCCGTTCAACTGGGCGTCGAAATAGGGTTCTGCTACTTGTAGACGAAGGGCGCTCTCCTGGCAATCATCTTCCCAGGCGGCTCCGGTCGGCTTATGTGGGCAAACTGCCAATTCAGTCCTCGTTGAAGAGATTCGAAATTAAGGTTTGTCGCGGTAATTCAATGAGCACACACAACGCCGGCACGTCTCGTTCTCAGGAACACTCAGCGACTCTCTGAAAAGTCGAGCTGCCTCACCGTTCACAACCTCTTCCAAAGTCGAAGAAGTTATGTTTCCAACAGCCCGATGGAAAAAGCACGGCCTGACCGATCCGTCGACTTCAACGACGGCGGAAACCCAGGGCGCATTGCAGATCGGAGATTCAGGAGAGGCTTGCCCTAAATGCTCACGGAAGCGGCGAGGGATGCGCCTAAGCTTGTCCGGCGTCTCCGCTATAAATTTGTGGCGTATATCGTAGGCATGTTCCACAATGAGCCGTTCGATTTCATCATTGAGGGCGGCAACTTCGTTCACGGTCAATGCAATCTCGCTTTGTCTCTCTCCTGGCCACACCAGGGGCCGATTGAAGGCCTCCGATGTCAGATCGGCCGCCAGAAATGAGATGGAATCAAATCCGAGCGTTCTGGCCGCCGCCACGGTAGCGCGAAGGTGACGATGATTGGCTTTCTGCACCGTGGTGCGACAGGCTATTCGGGTATCCGTTTGGTGCGCCTGAACAGCCGCTACGCCTTGACCGATTACGTCAAATGCTCCCTTGACGCGCCGGATTCCATCGTGAATCTCTCGCGGACCGTCGATCGAGACGATCACATCATCGAAGAATGTGGAGACCTCTCGTGCGCGCTTGAGCAGCAGCAGACCGGTCGTTAGGAGCGTGAGACGAATATTCTGCTCACGAAAGAACTCGCACAGCGCGGGCAGATCGCCGTGCAGCAAAGGCTCGCCGCCCGACAGGACCACCTGGCGGACGCCGAGATTGCGTAGCGACGCGCGATGACGATCCAGATCGGCGACCCTGATCTGCTCATGGGTTTCCCGCTTCCAGATGTCGCACATAATGCACCGGCAGTTGCAATGGCTGTGGACGTTCAGAATCAAAATCGGCATGGATGTCAGCCCGAGCCGAACGGGCCCAAGTTGAACGAGTCTCGACGATGCCACGCCTTCCTCATGCAGCAGAGGCACGGCACACTCTCTTTCCGCCGACACGCAGATCGCTCCCCAGGACCTCTTCGGCGCCGGCTAGTAGCTTTTCGATTGGAGCGCGTAGCCATCGTTGCTGACCATCCACCTCGAGAAGCTGCAATCCCTCTCGGAGTGAGATGGGAAGACGCTCGAAGAGGAAGGGACCGGCAAGCTGGACACGGCCGGAAACGATCACCAGTTCAATTTGCTCCATGGTCAGTTGAGCGACCGTCTCGGCTGGGGTGAGCCCAAAATCGCGGACCACAAGCATATCTGCAACCGAACCGGGCCAGAGCCGGCCTTCTCCCTGGCGCAGGCGAAGAACATCCGCCGCCTGGTTGGTCACCATTCCATAAACAGAGTCAGCATCGAGGCCAATCCGGGTGTGAGCGAATCTAATTTCGTCGAGCAGGTCGCCGGCAGAGGTGAGCGGCGAATCGCTGCCCAGCACCGCGGTGTCGAGCGAACGGATGAACGCAAGAGAAGGCGACCGCCGGAAAAGGAACTCGTTCGATGTGGGGCAGAGAATGAGAGCGGCAAGCCGCCGGTTGATCAGGGACACGGCTTCGGGAGTACAGGCAAGACCATGTACGAGCACTGTGCGCTGGTCGAGGGTATGCATGCGATCGAGCTCGAAGATCTCCTCCGTGCTCTCTTCGTCCACCCCTTCCGCAGCATGCACAATGAACGGCAGATCAGCCTGACTCTCTGCGAACTTGCTCGCCAGCAGCGGCTCAAGTGAAAGCGAATGGGCCCAGCCAAAGTCGGAGACAACACGGATAGGGAACCCTGGGCTCATCAACTCCGGGGTGACCGGGTTGTGATGGCAGACGGTGGTTGCGCCGCATAGCAGGTTGCGAATGGCCCCCCACCAGAGGCGGACCGGCCTCGGCACTTTGCGATGCTGAGCAATCAGAGATGCCTTGCTGGAGTGAATATCACCTGCCCATTGGACCGCGTTTTGATAGGGTCCATCGCCTAGATTGGGAAAGAGACTGAATTCCAGATGATCGTGCGCGTTGACCAACCCGGGCAGCAACAGATGGCCGGACAGGTCAAGGTTGCCCTCGGAGAGAGAGTCAACGACTTGTTATCGGCCCCCCTGTTATCGGACGATGATCGGTCTCGGACCGAATGAATGTATTTGCCCACAATCGAAACCGATGCGGTTGCGGCTGCATCCGGTCCAAGGGCGCAGCGGGCTCCGGTAAGACGGATAGATCCGGGGGCCTTGCGCGCGACCTTCATGAGCCGCGGCGAACTTGGGGGCTTTCGCAATTGCAGTACATAGATTGCGGGAAAAGCCGCGGCAGACTCGTATAGATCAAGCCTGCCGCATTGTTCGAACATCTGCCTCTCTTCGGGACCGAGAGTCGGTTCGATGAGAGAAATTAGCTCAAACCTCCGATCCAGAAAGGCTCCCTTGATCTGTTCGAGCGACCATCCACTTGCCTGGATCTCGGTGCTCGAGCCTCCTGCCTGAAAAGACCTTTTCCAGTTGCAGGATGCCTCGGTACCTGGATGCATGTCGGTGAGAAAGATGGTTGTGCCGGGGCGGGCAACTCGATCAATCTCATGGGCAAAGGCCTCCAGGTCGTCAACGTAGCTGATGACGAAAGAAGACAGCACCATGTCGGCGGCGGCGTTGCCGAACGGCATCGCGGTGCAGCTCCCGAGACGAAGATCACAGTTGGGGCCGAGTTTGGCTGCCGCCAACAGCAGCATCTGCGGGGAAATATCGACACCGAGCAGGCTTCTTGGAGACCTCCTGACTAATTGGTTCAGCCACCTGCCCGTACCGCAGCCGGCATCGAGCACGTCCAGGCCGCGAACATCCGGCAACATCGGACCGAGGACGCGCTGTTCCAGCGCAAGCAGAGGATTCGGCTGGCTGTCATAAACATCCGCCCAGGCATCAAACACCTCTGAAGGGGAGCAGGAGAGTTGTTTCATAAGCTCTCTCGTTTCGGTTTGCGGAGGTTAATGAAGCTATTGGCCCACTGCAGTTCCACCGGGAAGCTGTAAATGCGCAGCGCGTAGCGCCACCAGCTCAGCAACCTTAAGAGCACACGGCTCCATTGGGGAGCACGGATGTCTTGCACCGTCGGCCACCGCGACGCAACCACGGTTTCAAAGTTGTCGATGAGTTTCTTTGTCCTGGTTTTCAGCCACGGAGCGTGGGTATCGATGCGAAGCGTGTAATCCATCCATTCTTTGCTGGCCCATCCGGCAGGACTATCCGGAAACGTAATCTGGCTGTCAACATCTCCATACATCTTCCCTGGCTGAGGCGTGGGGGTGTAGTGCTGCATGATGATCTCGGAGTCAGGGTTGATTCGTTTGAGCTTGCGGATAAAGCTCACCGTCTCTCTCGTATCGCGCTCTGGATCTCCCGGGTTGCCAATGACAAATGAGAACTCAGGAATGATGCCGAACTGCCGCGTGCGATGGGCCATCTCGACTGTTTCTTCGGTCGTGATGCCTTTTTGCATCTCTTTCAGCACCCAGTCGGAGCCCGATTCCGCTCCAAAGAAGATCATCGCGCAGCCGGCCCTCTTGATCGCTTCGAGCGTTGCATCGGAATAGCGAGACATAATATCCACCCGCGCTTCGCACCACCACCGAAGGTTGAGCGGCGCGAGCCGATCGGCCAGCTCGCGGGCGTGGTCTTCGCGCAGAAAGAAGTTCATGTCATAGAACTGAACGGAGTCGGCGCCGTATCGGGCGGCCAGATAGTTAAGAATGCTGACCGTGCGTTCTGGAGACTCCATGCGTTCGGCTCTTCCGTAGGCGGCATGGACGCCACAGAAGCTGCAGTTGAAAGGGCAGCCAATGCTGGCATGATGGACTGCGGTCCGCTTCCCGAAGAAGGAGGGCCGCAGGTACCTCTCAACCGGAAGGCGATGAAACGGCGACCAGGGAAATTCGTCCGGACCTTTCATGGGCCGCTCCGGATTGGTGCGATGAAAGCCGAAGACGTCCTTGTAGCAAAGCCCAAGGACAGACTCGAGACCACGCTTTCCACGGAGTGCGTCGATGAGCTCAAGCAGCGTATCTTCACCTTGACCGCGGACCACATAGTCGACGTACTTTGCGTTGAGTGCGGTATCGGGATAAAGGGAAGGGAAGTAACCGCCCCATACGATGCGCACATGGGGGCGGAGCCTGCGTACCTCGCGGCAGGTCTCCATGGCCGCCACCATTTGCGGGCCCGGCATGCAGGAAACCCCGAGCAGCTCAACCTGGTGAACGTCAATTGTGCTCAGGATTGCCGCGGTGGGGTCGTCCTCCAGATTGCCGTCGATAATTCTGTATTCCTCACGGCCCTCCAGTACAGCCGCAAGCGCAAGCACAGCAAGCGGAAGCCGGCAGTTGCGGGGCTTGGTGGCTCGGGGGTGGAAGAGGATAATCATTTTGCGGCCCTGGCGGTGTAGATTCGGAAGCGGGATGGTTTGCGGGTGCCACGCAATTTCGCCAGCAGCGGCCGCATCTGCCAGCGCACGCCGTAGTAAGGTCTATGTGTCTGCCACTGGATATGGAAGCGTTGTTCCAATGCCCCCAATCGCTTGTCGGTAAGGTATTCCAGGCTCTTGAGTTCGTCGGATGGAAAGCCATAGCGCTTGATGAACAGTGCGCGCCGCTCTTCGAGCATGCGCAATCCGCTCCGTTCATCGCTATACCACGCAGTGTCAGCGATGAGCACTGTTCCCCCGCTGCGTACGCAGCGAAGCGCTTCAGCCAATGTCTTTTCGTAGTTCTCGGAATAATGAAACGAAGCGTTAAAGATCGCCAGATCAAACTGGGAGTCGGCGAAAGGCAGATTGTCGACTTCCGCCTGAATGCACGGAAACGCAAAGCCCAACCGCTGCTTGTAGTGCCGTGCGGCGCCAAGACCATCCCGATCATTGGTCAGTAAGTCGACAGCTACGGGGGCGTGGCCCTGGCTCGCCAATCGATAGCTCATCCAACCGTTACCCGCACCTAAATCCAGAATGCGAAGCGGATGGTGTGTCAGGGCAGCGATACGCGGCAGAATCGTTCCGCTCGATATAACGGAAAGTACGCGCACGGATCGCCCATTGGGAGCTAAGACGGCCGGAAAGATCACGATAGGGAAGCGCAAGGTAGTAGTCAGCACTGGTACTTCCGCGGCCTTCTGAGGCTCGAATGGATTCATAGTTGTCTACGAAGCGCGCGTAACGAGCGAGGCGCTCTGGCGTGAGAGCTTTCCATATACCGTGCTCACAAGCCAGCCTCGACTTACAAGTTGAACAGTCGAGCGCGATACCGTCGTTATCCCGTAGGCTGCCCATCAAGCCAAAGCAGCGCGGGCATCGCAGCATGACTCCGGTGCCTAGCTCCTGGAAGTGGTCCTTAAGCTGTGCCTGCGGGGTTAGCAGCATTGCCCCCCCACCCGTTCAAAGTGGATGAGCATGTGATCTCCAACCGTTCGAAACCAGGGCAAGCGAGAAATGGTGCGATCCACTAAACGAAGCCAGCTGAGCAGCCGGGGATATTTGCGGACAACGGGTTCCAGGTACGAAGGGGGAACTGCAACCCCGATCCCGGTGCAGGAACGCATGCGGAAAAATGTCGAAAAGGAAGTTTTAACTTCCTGCAAGGTTGGGTAATTTACCTTGACGGTGAAATTTCCCACTTTCACGGTTGCGAATCCAGAGCATCTGCGGAACGCTTTGCGGAATTGGCCATGGAGAGCAAACCATGCTATCTCGGAAAGGCAGAAGCGCGTGGAAAGGCAAATCAGCACTGGAGCGCCCCTAGTTAGGAGGAATGCCAGATGGCGGGCTGTCTGGTTCAGGTCCGCAACACAATTCAATCCGGAGAAGTTGGAAAAAGCGCCATCGAACAGCTCTCCAGCGTTCAGCCTCCACAGGTTCTCGGTCGCAAGCAGCTTGAACTCGATCGGCGCCTCCGGATCTTCGTCGTGCATGCGCTGCCGGGCGGTCGCGACCATTCGTGGGGAGGCATCGCAGGCAACCACGGAAACGTCATGCTGGGCGAGAAAGAGTGCGTCTTCCCCTGTGCCGCAATTGAGCTCCAGGATATGAGATCCGGGCTCAAAGGTGTCGAGAAGCACGTCCCACACGGCTTCCCGCTGGGCACGGCCAATCATGGATCGCGTAAACAGGTCATCGTAGCGTGGGGCAAGACTGTCAAACGCTAATACTGTTTGATTTTCAGCTTCGCAGGTGGCGTTCATGCTTCTACCTCCGAGAAAGAAGAGAGCAGCCGCGCCCGGACCTGGTCAATGCTGTGGCGTAGGCCGGCTGCGCTCTCGGAATCCGCCGCAGGAGTGCCCGCGAGACGGGCCAGCTGCACTTCCTCTTTCAGAAGCCTGTCCGCGTACTTGTAAAACTGTTGCGAATGCCGGCCCTTGATCTTCAGATCGCGATCAGAGCTGGTTGCCCACGGCTGCAGCTGAACCAGGCGATCGGACATCTTCTTGTAGTAAGGCGTTCCCTTGATCGGATAAGAGACCGTAGTGAAGAAGATATCTGGTTGTGAAGTGCTGACATGCCGGATGGTCGCTTCGATATCTTCCAGCTCTTCTCCCTCATACCCCCACATTAGAAACATGCCGCTTTGAATACCGCGCTCCCGGCTCATGGCAACCGCCTGCTGTACCTGTTCGATCTTGACTCCACGATCCATGGAGTCGAGAATGCGCTGGGATCCGCTTTCCGAACCAATCCAGATGCGAAAGCACCCCAGCTCGGCAAGTAGATCAAGCATCTCCGGGTTGAGGCGATCTGCGCGCGAAATGCACTCGAAAGGGATGCGGAGACCGCGCGCCCGCATCTCCGCCGCATACTGGCGAAGCCATTGGTGGTTAATGGTGAACACATCATCGGAGACCCAGACTATGTCGGGGCTATACGTGTTCAACAGCCATTCCACTTCGTCCACCACCAGCAGCGGGTTGCGCCGGCGGTGGGTCTGTCCAAACACCTGGTGGCTGCACCAGCGGCACTTATAAGGGCAGCCGCGCGCGGTAATGAAGTTGACCGATCCTGTACCGTGGGCATCTCTCCATGTCTTTACATAGCGGTTGATGTCGATGGCCTGGCGAGCAGGCCAGGGTTGGCCATCAAGATCGGCGATCTGCGTGCGTTGCCCGGTTTCGTGCATATGCCCGGCGGAATCAAGGTAGGCGATCCCGGCAATTGATGAGTAAGAATCCGCTCCACAACGGAACGACTCGAGCAATTCCCCCACCGTGAGCTCGCCCTCGCCAAAGACGACAAAGTCCGCTCCCGCCTGCAGGTATTCAAGAGCATACGCACCAGGCTCGGGACCGCCGACGATTGTCCTCCAGCCCGCCTCGCGCGCAACCTTGAGAATTTCGACCACGTTCCTGCGTGTCATCAGATTGGCGTAGATGCCCAACACGGAAGGTTTCTCGCTGCGTAGATGAAGAAACAGCGCCTCCCGGCTGGAGAAGGTAGTGTCGAATACGTCGACGTCGAAGCCTTGCTTTCTCAGGTGCGAGCACAGATACAAAATTCCCAGAGGTGCATAGGGCTTCATGATCTGAAGCTCTTTGGGGTCTTCGTAGAGAAAATAACCGTGGGCGAGTAAGAGTTCAGCCATGGATACCTCCTACTTGAGCGACCTGCAGATGGACTAGCTGGTCTCTCTGCGCGAAGAGGGTCGCCTCGGAGTTTTTGCTGGTCTGCTCGAGTTCGAATACCCTTTCCCAAAGGGCGATCCAGTCAACATCTTCCTGGTTGTGCCACGAGTCCACTTCAGCGTGGAGAGCGTTTCGGAGAGACAGGTAGAATTCGTCTTTGTAGGTTGCCGTGAACATGAGGCACAGATCATCGCTATCAGTCCAATTTCGTTTGGAGCCGATCTGCTCCTGTACCCGTTCGAAAAATGCAGTCCCTGGTAGGGGGTAAGAAAACGAAATGCCGATGTCGTCCGGGCGGGTGCTCCGGACCAGCTCTATCGTTTGCTGGATGTCGTCCCACTGCTCTCCCGGATAGCCGAACTGCAGGAAGTAACATGCGCGAATACCGGCGTCGCCAAGCCGGGCGCGTGCGGCTTCTACTTCCGCAACCCGCAAGCCCTTATCCATGGCGTCGAGCACTCTTTGCGATCCGGATTCAACCCCCATCCACACTTCGGCGCAGCCTGCTCGTTTTAGGCTGGCGACCGTTTGCTGACTCATAAGATCGGCGCGGGACTGAATCTTGAACGGCAAGGAGCAGGCTCGCGCCTCGATCTCGTCTGCGAATTGTTGCGTCCAGTGCTGGTTGAGGGCAAAGATGTCATCCCCGAACCAGATATGCTGCACTCCATACACTTCCTTGAGCTCATGAATCTCGGCCGCCACCAGCGCGGCAGGACGGAGTTGAAATTTATTTCCAGAGATCGGCTTAGCGCACCAGTTGCAGCGGTAGGGGCATCCACGGCTGGCGACAACATTGGTGGAGAAGTGACCGTGCGCCGAAACCCATGCCTTGCGGTAAGGCTCGAGATCGATCAACTCCCGTGCCGGCTTCGACAGGTTCTTCCAATTCGTATTGCGCGGCGGCTGGAGGGAGCTCTGCACAAGGTTGTGCTGAGCGTCGAGGCTGAGGACGCCCGGAATATTGGCGGCGCACTCGGCGCCACTCAGAAGCGATGCACAAAGCTTCACCAGGCTCTGCTCAGCTTCGCCGACGAGAACGAAGTCGGCCCCATTTTGCAGATACGCTTTAGCGTGATCTGTGGCGTCCGATCCGTGAGCGATCACGATCGCGCCCGCCTCCCTCCCCGCATGGGCCAGTTGCCAGGCGAGCTCGCGCATGCGCGTGAGGCACATCTTGGAAAGAAAATTGAAGTCATCTTCGTAGATGGCAAGGATTCTCGGTTTCTGTTGGCGCAGGATCTCGAGGAACCCGGAGACCGGGTCTTGCAGCATGGAATCAAACACGGCCGCGGAGATGCCATGCTCTCTCAGTGCCGCGGCCGCGTACAGGGTCCCAAGCGGCGGATACGGTTGCATCTTGCGTACCTGCTTGGGGTCATATAGGAGATGATAGGAGTGCGCCAGAAGAATATCCGCCACGAGTTACCTCGAAAAGTTCATTTCACTAACACGCACTTGCGGGTAGTTTAGGAAGTTCCTGGCCGGTTACGAGCGAACGGCGCAAGGCCAGCCGTTCAGAGAGACCTGCAAGCCAAAGTTCCCAGGGAAAAAAGATTTGACTTGAATTCAACCGCCAACGGATGGGCGATCGAATGACAAATTGAACTGCGCGCCGCAGCTGCGAAGCTTTTCCAGTTTGGCGGCAAATCTGGCTGTTGAGCAGGAAATACTCGACCAACCGCTCCAGGCGCGCCAGCTCTTTTCCTTTAAGCCAGGGAAGCATGTTCGCACCCAGCGGCATCTCCATCCATTCACGCAAGGAGTGTGGTTCGGGCACGCCAAGTTCCCGCAGCTGCGGCCAGATAGGAATCCCTGGATAGGGAGTGAAGATATTGGGCGAGAAGCTCACGTTTGGAAACTGCCGCGCAATATCGCTCATGGTTTTGAAACGTGATCGTGCGATCGGCCTCGGTTTCACCGGGATAGCCAAAAATGAGATTGAACGTGACCCGGATGCCGGCGAGGTTGGCCTTGCGCGCGGTTTCATACATCTCGTTCACGCGTTGATGGCGCTTGTTCATGAGCTTCAGCACCGACTCGGAAGTGGATTCGGTGCCGAAGCCCATATGCGATACGCCGCTCTTGCCCAGCAAGATGACGTCCTCTTCGCTCATGCGGCAAAGGAAGTCGGTCGAAGCCTGGAACGTCCAGCGGAACTTGACCCCGGATGCGAGTATGCCGCGGGCGATGTCGAGAGCCCGGTCAAGTTGAACGGGAAAGTTTGAGTCGAGCAGGGCGACTTCTTCGATGCGATACTTGGTCACCAGATCGGTGAGCTCGGAAACCACGCGCTCGGCCGAGAGCGCATTGAATCGCCGCTTGTAGAAGACCATGTCGGTGCAGTAGTTGCACGCGTAAGGGCACCCGACGCTGGTGGCGTATCCGATTTTTCTGGCGCCGCTAAGCTTCTCGTAAGCGTCAAAATCTGTCAGGTCAAAGGCTGGGATGGGAAGCGCATCCAGCGGCTCCACGCGCCGATCCGAGTTGTGTGTGCGTAGGCCTTTCTTTTTCAAGGAAACTCCGGGAATCCTATCCAGCGGCCGTTTTGCGAGCAGGGCTTCGCCCACTTCCACCAGGGTGACTTCGCCCTGCCCGCGAACCACAACATCGACGTAGGGTTCACTCAAGGTTTCGTCCGGCAGCAGGGTTGGATGCCAGCCGCCAAAGATAATGGGCAGCCATGGGATGTCGCTCTTGATCGCGGCAGCCATTTCCACCGCGCCCCGGATCATGGGGCCGGTAAGTACGGAAATCCCGAGGCACAGGGCGTCGACGATCTCACACACAATGTGGGTGCGATAGTCAGGGTCGATCGCAGCGTCGATCACCACGACTTCAAAGTTGGCCTGGCGCAGAGTAGAGGCGAGTGCGAGCAGGCAAAGGGGAGCACCCAGCGGAGCCCCGTCGTAAGCAGGGTAAAAGAGGATAACTTTTCGCCGGGTCAGCATGTGGCCTCCACGGCGTTCGGCTCCAGCCGCTTTGCATCGACGGCAGGCTTCAGCGCGGCGGTCTTCTCTTTCAACTTCTTATTCAGCCAGAGCTCGACGGGAAAGCGGTAAGCGCCATGGTCAAGACGCCAGCGTGCTGGTAGCGAGATGCATTTCTGCGCCAGCCGGGTGATGGGTTTGCGCGTGTCCGCCGAGATGGGGATGCGATCGAAGGCGATGCGGAGATAGTCGCGCATCACTTGCAATTCTTCATGATCGCGGCCGTTCAGCCACGGAAGCTTGGTATAGCGAGGGAAAAAGTCGACCCAACCTTCCAGCGAGTCCGGCGTCTGGATGCCAAGTTCCGCAACCTTCTCCATGATGGGAGCGCCCGGATAAGGGGTAAAGATATTGGTCCAGAACTCTGCTCCGGGAAACTTTCGGCACACGTCCATCACAAAATTGATGGTCTCTCTCCGCTCTTTCGCTCCTTCACCGGGAAAGGCGAAGATGATGTTGAAGGATGGGCGGATCCCCGCGGCAAGGCAGCGGGCCGCACTTTCGTAGATCGTCGGAAAGTCCTGAAAATCTTTGTTCATGGCCTTCCAGACTTTGCGCGACCCGGATTCGGCGCCTTGGCATATCTGGTGCAGCCCGCTTCTGTGCAGCAGCTTTAGGTCTTCGAGCGAGAGGCGCGCGGTAAGGTTGGTGGTCGCCTGAATGCTCCACTTGAATTGCGCGCCGGCGCGCACCAGGCCTTCAGCAATGGCGCGCGCCCGGTCAAGATCGACCAGAAAATTGTCGTCGACGATCCAGAGCATCTCCAAACCGTATCTGCGGCTCAGATCGACTGTCTCTTCCACAAACTGTCGGCGGGAAGAGCGTTCCATTTGCGTCCGTAGACACCCGCGTTGGTGCAGTAGGCGCAATTGAATGGGCAGGCGAGGCTGGAGGTGTACATTGCCCAGCGCTTTCCACACAACCGTTCGTAGGCGTCAAAGTCCGCGAGGTGATAGGCCTTCGGGGGCATGTCGACCAGGGGCTTCAGCGGCCGCTCGGGGGTAAAAAACAATTTGTTGTCGCGCTTGAAACCAATGCCCGCAACAAAGTCAGGCGCCGAGCCTTTTCAAAGTGCTGCACGAGTTCGAGCAGCGAGTCTTCGCCCTGTCCGCGAACAAGTATCGACATACGGGGCTTGCAGCGTCTGCTTGGGGAGCAGCGACGGGTGCCATCCGCCCAGGATCATGGGGAAATCGGGATTCCATTCCTTAATCGCGCGGGCGATTTCCACCGTCTCCCGGATCATCGGTCCGGTCACAAGAGAAATTCCAAGGCAAAGAGCATCCTTACTTCTTCCAACACGCGCTTCTTATAATTTGGTGTGATGGTGGAATCGATGAGGCGGATCTGATACCCGGCACGAAGCAGAGGCGTAGCAACCGCAAGAATGCCTAAGGGGGCCGTCGCATCGGAACTTGCGAAAGACGGAAAGAAAAAAACGATTTTGCGGGACTTGGGCAACACGCACTCCTCGCTTGAATAGGACGATAAATCCGTTGCGGGAGGGCAGTTGTCACATGGATGTCAGCGGTTTGTCTCTTTTAGGACTAAGCCACTCCGCGAACAGGACGCGGCCTTCGAGCGCTGTGTGAGAACCGGAAAAGACGGTGGAAAATGCCTTGGCGGCGGGAGCTAA
>CAWCKO010000060.1:0-71981 GCA_963796145.1 uncultured Acidobacteriaceae bacterium
CAACAACACCAGCTGCGGACCCCCGGTATTTGCGCGGGTTGCGTGAATAGATAACAAGCAAGGTTACATACAAAAAGAAGCAATAAATATTTCTAGCACATGTTACTTAGGACCTAACAAAAATAGTGCTTATGATTCTTGCGCGATATCAAATACTGGGGCATACTGCACTTAGTTAAGTCTAAACTATGACAAAAATAGTTATGTTTTGAAGGGTGTTCCGCCGCCCTCCCCGGCCGTCCCTTCTTTTTTGCCCTTGGTTCCTCCCCCAAGAAAAATCGGAGATTGCTATGAGTCCTCTTCGGAGACATGGCGGCGGGCGTCCTCGCTCTGCCGATTCCATTCTGGACGTCGCCGAGCGTTGGGTATATCGGAAAAAGCTGCGCGCCGTTTGGGGGCGCGAAAGCTTGGTGACGAAGCGATGGCCGTCCTGGTGTACGACTGCAAACGCAATGCGGCTGCGCAGCGGCGTGAAATCGCAGCCCAGGGAAGATAAACGGGCGGCATGAGGGCCCTGGGCATGCGCAGCCGCGTTCCAGCAGGCCGTGCATGAGCCGGGAATCCCCCTTGTGGCCTGCCCGCCGGAGGCAGGTGAAAGATTACGCTCTGTCGCGGTTCGGACTGGAGGTAGGGAAGGAAATGCGGCAGATCCTGATCCTGCGCATGCGCAGGGGGGATGTGAAGTATGCTCGTAAACTTACTACCTCACGCACCGTGATTGTGCTCGATTACGCCGGCGGTGAGATGTCGTTCCTCTATAGCAGCGCAGTTAAGGACATCATCAGCTTCCTCGGCCCCGATGCGCCGGAAACTGCCGACTGGCGTCGCTTGCAGTCCGCTGCTTTGGCATTGTTTTGTTGCCGTCACCCGGGGCTGGATGGGGCGGGGCAGTGAGCGGACGCCCCGTCCACTTGCCCGCCAACGTGGCCGCGGAAATGGCGATCCTGGGCGCCATCCTGCTCAACAATGGGCATTACCAGGAGGCAGCGGGGCGCATCGAGATTGCGGACTTCTCCCTCGATTCGCATCGCCGCGTCTTTGCCCGCATGGGCGAGCTGATGAGCGAAGGCCAGAGGGTGGACATCGTGACTCTGGCCGAGCAACTGCAGCGTCACAAGGAGCTGTCGGTGATCGGCGGAGTGGCCTGGCTCGCTGGGCTTACCGAGGGTCTGCCGCGCAGGCTATCCATTGAAGACTATGTGCGCATCGTTAAAGACAAGTCGCTCCTTTGGCAAGCCATCGCGGAGAGCGACCGGGTAGGAGTGCTGGCCGGCGACCAGTCGGGCTCCGCGGAGGAGGTGCTGGCCGAGGCCGAGTCTGCCTTCCGCAGGATTGCCGGCAAGGCCATCACCTCCGGCCTGACTTCGGTGGCCGAGTATGTCAGGGGACACTATCCTTGCATCGATCAGATCTTTGAGCATAGCGCCCGGCTGACCGGCATTCCCTCCGGCTTTTGGGGTCTGGACAATCTCACTGCGGGCTTTCAGCCCAAGGAGTTGACCATCCTGGGCGCGCGGCCCTCGATTGGCAAGACTGCGGTCGCCGGCAACATCGCGGTACATGTTGCCATGTCGGGGAAGACGGTAGCCTTCTTCAGTCTGGAGATGCCCAGCAAGGCGCTGATCGACCGTATGTGCTGTGCCCGCGGGCAGGTGGATTTGCAGGCGCATCGCCATGGAAAGTTGAGTGAAGTTCAGAAGCAGCACTATCTGCAGGCGCTGGCCGAGATTATCGATGTGCCGTTATACATCGATGACCAACCGAGGCAGACAGCAGCATCGATCGAGGCCAAGGCAGCCCGGCTGCAGGCGAGTACCGGTCTCGACCTGGTGTTGGTGGACTACCTGGGATTGATGGCGGCCGAGCGCAAGGGCCTGGAAAACCGCGAGCAGGTGGTGGCGGCGATCAGCCGCGCGATGAAGGGATTGGCCAAGCGTCTCAACGTGCCCGTGATTCTGCTGTCGCAATTGAACCGCGAACTCTATAAGCGGGTGGATAAGCGTCCAATACTCTCCGACCTGCGCGAGTCGGGGGCTATTGAGCAGGATGCAGACATGGTGCTGTTTCTGCATCGCGAGGAATACTACAACCGCGAAGACCCATCGTTAGCCGGGAAAGGCGAATTAATCATTGCCAAGGCGCGCAACGGACCGCTGGGGACGGTGCAACTGCACTATGACGCGCGCATCTGCAGGTTCTTTGAGTGAAAAGGAGTGAGGGCGAAAAAAAAGGTGTATCTAATCACGACAACAGTGATCCAACAAATAGGGGCACGAAGAAGAAAAGATACTATTGCGCCATCATTTTTTTTCATTTTGTGGAGGACCTTTTTTCTACTTTAGGAGTCGTATGAAAGGCCATCATCAAGCGCTGGCACTTGCCACCGCAATCTTAGCTCTACCACTTTTTACCTACACGCAAAATGCAACTGCTCAGGAATTCAAGCAGGCTGTTCATCAGGAGGCTACGTTGATGAAACCGGCGAGCGCCGTCCTGGTGGATAGCCTTGATTCCGTTAGAGATCAATCAGGTCATGCCGTAAGCGCCAAACTGCAAGGGAAAGTAAGTTTGAGCGATGGAACCGAATTGCCCAGGGGCACGGTGCTGCTGGGAAAGGTAACCACGGATGACACACAACAGCAAGGCACGTCGAAGCTGGCGCTGCGCTTTGACCAGGCGCGCCTTAAGAACGGTACAACTGTACCCATCCGAGCGACGATCGTGGGCTTCTACGCCGCGGATGCCGGGGACATCGATGGGACGGACAACCTTGACGCTGTCCCAAACGATTGGACGGCAAAGACGGTGCAATTGGACCAGCTGGGTGTTGCTGGCGGCGTCGACCTGCACAGTAAGATTTCCAGCCAGAACTCAGGCGTCTTTGTCTCCACCAAAAAAGACGACGTTAAACTCAGAGCAGGCAGTCAGATTCAGTTCGCCATTGCTCCTGCGAGTAACGGACAAAATGGAACGACGGCTGGCGGGCAATCGTAAATAAAAAATAGAGATAGCTGTTCTCACCGACCCCTACTGCGCCGGCTTGGTCCCATTCTGCGCGTAGTGGGGATCGGTGCGTCTTCCCGGTCCAGCTCCTCTGCCTTTTGCTGCCAGCGGATGGCGGCGGAGCCCACATCCAGCCCGCGCACCGCCTGCTGCAGCACTAACTCCCGCGGCGTGGTTGCCTGCTGCACAAAGGTGTACAGGGCATACCTCGTCTCATCGGCTACGTCATCTAACGGGTCGCCGGCGATCTTGCGAATATCTCCCGGTCTTGTATCGTCATGCATGCGCGTGCGCAGAGCTTCGAAGCTTCGGGGACACACGTCGGTAATTTCGAACTCGCCGGTGCGCAGCATGCGATACAGCAGCTGCCATCCGCCCAGCCGGTCATTGGACGCCCGCTCGCAGGTTATCTCCCATGGGTCTAATACTTCGTTGATTTGATCGGCGATGGTGTGCCCGTCGCCAATATCTTTGAAGTTGGCGGGATCGAGATAGGCAGCCACGATGCGCCGCCGTTGACCGGTTTCATCCGGCTTTATAAAAGCCTCGACCACCATTTCAGCCAGCTCGTAGGCGGGCACGTGGGGCACCACCAGCTCGCCGATCTTGCGGATGCGGCCCTGGGGAAACTGCGGGCTATTCTCCTGCGTCAGCCGGCTTGATTCGACGCCGTGGATTTCTATCTTGTGTGGCACCTCTGCCGGGCCACGGACGTAAAGCCCCACCGAAGAGGAAGATTTGCCATAGCCGTAATCAATCGACAGGAAGTGGTTGTGCCACCACTCCACCCCTGCCTCGGCCAGCGGGCGCACCATGCCTGCATTCACGAAAGGGAAGTAGGCTCCCTCGAGCGTGCACCAGCAGCCCTGCTCCATGGCCGCGGCTGCGCCGCCGGACATCATGTGCAGGCGCCTGGCATAATTTGCGTCCAGCAGCTGGTGGTCGGAAAGTTTGCCTGGGATGAAGGCTACGGAGAAGGGAATGGCCTCGCCATCGGAGGGCCAGCAGCGATCACGGTAGAGCTGGCCTGGCTGGGCCGCGTCGTGCTGGTTATGCACCGGGCAATGGCCGCGCAGAAAAAGCGCCTGGTGCCAGGCGGCGCCCACATTGCCGGGGTTCGAGGTCAGCCGCATGCGCAGCCGCAGGCTGGCATCGGTCGAGCTCAACCGGCCCAGAATGTTGCGCACCTGCTTTTCTGTGTGCAGCGTCGACTCATCGAAGCCGATGAAGGAATAACGCGGGCCGAGGTACTTCCACACGTCGTCATCCGTCTTCATGTAGGCAAAGCGGATGGTGGCTCCGGAAGGAAAGCTCCACGTCCATTTAGGCGAACCCACGAAGACGCCGCCCATGGGCGTGTAGAGGCGACGGGTCTTGTCGATGATGTCGGTCATCTCCACGAAGGAGGAGCGGAAGACGATGGCGCGCAGGTTGGGGTTTTCGTACTCTGCCACCGCGTCCATGAGCATGGTTTCGGTTTTGAGCGAACCGGCGGAACCGCCGAAGAGCAGGATGTCCGCTTGTGAATCGAGCGCGGACTTTTGCGCCGCGGTGGCCGGCCTCCAACGATAGGCGGCCTCCTCCGTCATCGCTTAGCCGCCGTATCGGAACTGGACGGGTGCCCCACGTTCGCCGTGGCGTACGTGGGCCGGAAATGATTTTTTTCGATCGCTTTTCGCCCGGCCGTCACATGTTACCCACGCCTTGATGATGGGGCTTTGCCCCGTCTTTTTCGGCCCACGTACGCTACGGCGAACGTGGGGCACCCGCCGTACCACTCAGCCCCCACTCGACTTCGTCCTACCACTCGAGCCGTCCTACTTGCTCCACGGTCATGATTCTTTGCGAAGCCAGTCGGGCTGGTAAATGTCCACCGCGCGCGGGGTTTGCCTGGGTTTCCCGGCTTGTGTCTGGGCCAGTTCTTCGCAGAGAGAATCGAGTGCCTTGAGTTGGCCGGTGATGTTTCCTTTGGTTAGGTTCGAGTCCAGGTTGGCCAACGCCCAATACCTGTTCAGGATCTGATCGCGGTCAAATTGCGGGATTTTATTTTCTGGCGGCATCCTTAGCACCTCTTTGGGGTTTGTTCGTGTAATATTTGGCTTCATGGGAAGCAAAGATAAAGGCAAAAAAGAGACCAAGAAGGCACCTAAACCTAAGCCCAAAGTAGAGCCTGGACGCAAGCGGGGCGAAGACACCCGCCTCGGGGGACCGCCGCCCAAGGTCGGATAAAGGCCCTGATCAGGAAGACCCACGCAAATCTTTGTGCCGCACGGTAATGTTCCGTCCGTCGTCGGTGCGCACGCGCGCGATCCGCATATTCGGGTCCACGTAGACGACTCGGGCCACCGCGCCATCGGCCAGCCTGACCCGCGAACCTTTCTGAACCCGGCCCTTCTGTATGCGGGCCTGGACCAGCGCTCCATTTCTGGAGTTAAACCGGTCCATCGCTGAATCGTTGATGGCTCGCGCGGCCGCCTTTGCCGGCTCGGCGTCCTGGCCTGCGAGCTCCGCGTTGCGCACCTGCTTATAGTCGTGGTGCTCCGCCCGGTTGGCCTGCAAGACTTCCTCAGGAACAATCTGCAGCTCCTCCGATGCCCCATTCGGCATCTGCACCTGGAGTGAATAGCTGCGATAGTGATATTCGGGATCGCCGAGGGCGAAGTTATCCTGCTGCCGCAATACCGTGAAATGCTGTTTCACGGCGGCCACTACCGCAGCTTTCGCCAGCGGCGAGTCGACCGCGATCTGCGCCGCGCCGTAGTCGCTTACCGTCTCTGCCGGTTGCCCCTGCTGCTCGATCTTTTCCGCCAGGCGGTGTGGGTTCTTAGCATCGCGGCTCCTCGCCAGTCTCGCCCCGGGGATGTGCCGGATCGCTTCCAGCAACCGGGCCTTGTATGCCGGCATGGCGTCGGTGGCCAGCCCCTGATTGATTACGGGGTTATTCGTCGGCTGTACGATCTTGCGCCCTGAATCGGGTTCTCTCATGCCCACCGGCTGTGGGCGCACGATCCTTTGCGGTTCAAAGCCGAGGTCGGCCAGCGAGGAGGTTAGGGGCTCAAAGCCAAGCGTCTGTAGCGGGTGGGTGACCATGGGTACCTTCGTAAAGTGGTTGCCTGCAACGGAACAAATAACGGCAAATTATGTTCGAAACCTCTCGATTGGGGCGGGGTTTGCACTGTATGAAAGGGTAGTAACGGAGAGAACGATGAAAACAAAATGGATAGCTAGCGCAATCTTGGCTTCGGCCCTCACGGTGCCGGCTTTTGCCGGAGTTGGTGTCTATATCGGCGTTGCTCCGCCGCCTCTGCGTTACGAGGTCCGGCCTCCTCTCCCGGGCCCGGGTTACGCCTGGGTCGACGGCTATTGGAACTGGTACGGGGGAAGGTATGTGTGGGTCCCCGGAGTATGGCGCCGGCCTCCCTTTGCCGGCGGGTATTGGACACATCCTCACTACGACCACTACGACCGCGGTTGGGAATACAACGAGGGCCATTGGGACCACGATGATCACCGTGACCACCACGACTGGGGACATCGGTAGTCTTATCCATCAGAGGCCCGGCCCCAATGGCCGGGCCTTTGTGCGTCTAGTCTTCGCTTAATACTTTCAGGTTGCTGTCTATCTGTTGAGCCAGGTGAAGATTAGCCTTGGGTAGATAACCAACCTGCCCCTTGGAGTACACCTTCACGTACTGTGGATCTCCGCTGCGATCAGGCGCTGCCGGCGAGGATGCCGCAAAGTATCCTGCCAGGCCTTGGCGTAGCGGCGCGCTCTGCTTCGACGGGGTTGCCTGGGAAGGCGGTTTTGCCAGGTTGCCAGTCAGCGGAGTGGACTCGGCCGGGCCGCTTACCGGAGCATGGGTCGGTGGAGGCAGCACCAGGCTCTGCGCGTCTGCCGGCGAGAGAATTTTCTTGAGCAGCCTGCTGGCTTCGTCTTCCTGATCGTCTGCCATGGTTATAGTTTTCCTACCTTGCCCAGATTGCCGGCAACGCTGTTGCCAACTTCATCCCAGAAGCTGGGTGTCTTCGCCGCCTGGGTCTCATCGCCCAGAACGCTATCCGCCGCGTTCGAAGACGTACCGTACAGCGCCTGGTTGGCGCCGATGTACACCGAGCTGGGGGTTGCCACTTCGGTCAGGTTGGGATTGCTATCAACAATTTTGATCGGGGTGCCGGTGGAAAATGCGGCAAAGTTTCTCCCTCCGGCGCTCACCTGGCAAGTCGCGGGGGGAAAAGAAAATCCTCCTGACGTGGAGCCGGTTACCTTGAATTCACCGTACTGTGACGCGATGATCTGGCCGGCGTTCTGTCCCTGGATGTAGGTGAAGCAGGGAACGAGGGCCAGAGCCATAACTAAAGTTTTCTTCATAATTCGATTTAGTCGAATTCCGTTACCCGGACGATCGTGGTGTTAGTACTGGCCGACTTTAAGTTGATAAGCAGGGTCGCGGCAAGCGAGTATCCTCCTGAGTTATCCGCGGGCGTGCCAATCACAAGTGCGAATCCTGCGCCTTGCGGAAGGGGTGTGCCCAGCACAATCGGTTCGGACTGTGGCTCAATCGTATACGTAGTCGTGAATGGCGTGGCAGACCCATCGTTAAACTGGTATGCAATGCCCTGGCCGGTCCCGCCATTCGCGCTGCCGTCTTCGATAATCTCGACCCGCCGGGTCACCTGGGTAGCAGAGACGGCGACGAATGCGCCGCCGCTCCCGTTGAGGGTAATCAATCGTGTGTGAGCCATGGGTTAGCCTTTCTCTTTCCGCATCTTCAGCAGCATCTCGGCCAGTCTTGCGCGCTTGCTTGTCTTACTTGTGGCGTCCTCGCGTTCCGCCTTTGCGGGTTTCTTGATGGCGCGGTCGATCCAGTCTTTGCTGCTCATGTAAGCGACTCCTTCTTTAGCAATTCGTCGAGTGAGACCAACGCATCCCAGTCGATGTGCAGTTTGCTTACGTATTTGAGGAATGGGCCTTTCTCTTCTGCCTGCTGTGCCATTGCGATATCCGCCTTGACGGTGGCGATCTCCACCAGCTCGTAGCGTGAGATAGAATCCGCGTCCCACAGGGGCATCTTGTCGGCCACTGCCACCACGAAGTCCTTGGCTTCTGTAATCTCCGCATCGGGGAGCGCAGGCGCGGTGACGAGCCTATGCGCAGCGCACCCCGAGACGAGCAGAAGCAGCGCGCCGTGGATTAGGCACGACAGCCGAAGGCCCATTCAGCTGCTCTTGCCAAACGCCGCTTCGACCTGGGCGATGACCTCGGGGAATTCGGCCACCAGTTTCTTTACTTCCGCAATTACGGAAGCATCGAAGGTTACGTTGACGCCGTTGGCGCTGGCAGCCGTCTCGGTTGCCTGGACGGCTGCGACCAGCGCTCCCAGCGCGCCGAAAGCAATCTGCTCCACCGCCGCCGCCTGTGGACTCACCAGCGACGTAAGTGTTTCGATCAGCTTTTCCTCGTTCTGCAGGCCGCCGAGAGCCGTGACTACTTTCTTTGAAACCGTGACTACATCCTTAAACAGGGACGCGAATGCGTGCCCAGCCGACTGCCAGGTGAATGCCATGGGTAAACTCCTTATTTGTTGTGTTGGTGCGACGAGAGGACAAAAGAAACAGCGGATCACTCCACTGCGCTGCTACTTCTCGTTTTCCTGATGAATTGTCATCCCAACCGTACCCGGATTTCCTGCCACGCTGCGCCGGACACGGTCGCGTGTGCGCCTTTCAGTAAGGAAAGGCGCATGAAGTTCACCAACGCCACCAGGTTTCACAGGAAATCCGGGGTAGTGGAGGGACCTGCTGTTTCTTTTTCTAAGATCTAAACGCGAACAAGGTCGCCCCACGTTTCGCCGTTATCCGTTCTTACTGGAAGTAACGGTAAGGGGCGGGATCGGGCTACTCTTCAGGTAAGCGAACACGGCCAGCAACGCCGGCACCGTCGCCAGCTTGACCATATTCAGCAACCCCGTCTTATCAAACGTAAACACCGCAGGCAGGGCAATTGCGCCACTGGCCGCCGAGGCAAACGCGGAAATACCCGCCGCCGCCAACCCATGAATCCAAACCTTAATATCGTTCATCGACTCACCGCTCTCTGCCAGTTGATATAGTCGTACGCCATCGTCACCGAGGTAGCTGACAACGCGGTTGCGGACCACACCGCCGGATACTGGTTAGTGGAGGGCATATTCGCAATCGCCACTCCAGTGCCGCAGACCTGCGTCCCACCGATGTACCAGTGAACATTGGTTCCGTCGTTCACCATGGTTAGCCTGGTCCAGGCCACAGTGGCCGCAACACCGCTATCGGTGGAAGTGGAGTTATATCGGCAATACCAGTCATTCACCACCCCATTGGCGCTGGAGAGATAAAAACCGATCCCCGTGGTCCAGGGATTAGCATTGGGCGTATGCGCCATCCCCGCCTGGAACGCGCCCGCAGTGGTCCCAGGCAGCACAGGCACGTAGACCGCCGTCTCCCAGGTCCAGCCCTGCGAAGTATTGGCCGCGGTGATCGAAGGATTTTCCGAGACCAGGCCGCAAACGATACCGGTACCGGTGCCGGCGGTCCCGGCCGTCAGCAGCATGTTTCCCGGGTGGTTGTTATCCGTGTAAGTGTCGCTCGGGCTGCAGGTATCGCCCGTCGGCGAACCGATGGGATCGCTGGCCATGTTCGCGCCGGTATAAAAGTCGTCGAAGAAAGTGGAGTACGGCCCGGCCGCTCCTGACTGGGGAAAGAAACCTGGAGCCGTGACCGGCGCGCTCAGCGGTGGCAGTTGCAACGTGCACCCACCGCTCGAACAATTGCTGAAACCAATGGTGCCAATCTCTGCCGGGTTCGTTCCGGAAGCAGGCGCCAGGCTCAACCCGAACGTCGTGCTTTGGTTGGCCGTGCCGTTCCACCAGCTGGCATTGGTTCCCAGTTGCGGGCTGTTAAAGTTGGCCGAAGCCGTTGCCGTCCCGGTAGGCTGTACAAGCACATTCCCACCCAAATCCATCTCGCTGTTAAGCGGGTCAGGCGGAGTCATGGTCAGGTAGTGATACGTGCCGCCGGTATTCTCATTCGCCTGCCAAACCCACTTGTGGTTGGCCACCGCGGAGCTGATCCACGCGCTGCTGCTCAGCGTGAACGGATTAGAGCTATAGGTAGGCGTCCCGGAGCTAGCCGGAGCGATGGCGGGTAACGTAAGCGGCTGCTGAAGAATGCATCCAAGATTAGAGCCGACTGTATCGTTGGGACACACGCTTGAGCTCGCGGGCAGATAACCGGCTCTCTCATAGGTGCCATACGGCATCAAAAACTCGTGGTAATCCGTGGTCGTGCTGGCCACGGTAAGGTCGGCCTGCGGACCGAAAATCACTGGCGCGGTCGCGGCCAGGTGAAAGGTCGCGAAGGAGCTGGGGAAGTTCCCGAATGTATTCGTTCCTTCGACAACAGAACTGGGCCCCGATCCTTGAAAGTCAAATCCCCATTTGGCCAGGGTATCCAGTTCTGTATCCCGGAATACCGAGTTACTTGACCCGTTGTTATTCGCAGCGACAATGCCTATCCCGCAATCCGTGGGGTGGACGGCAAAGAACAACGTGTTCCCGCTGTGCGTTTCAAAACAGGTCCCTGCACCGTAGACGCTTGAGTTATAGAACCGCGAGTCAGATGCCCAAATGTCTTCCCCGGCAATAGTGAAGGTCGTTTGTGGCAGGATGGCTACGTATATGTTGCCAGAGCACCCCGACGCTGCCGTTGCAGATGTAACCGCAGTGACCACTCCAGAGCCGTTCACGCTAACTGCAAGGCCAGTCGGCATTGTGGTGCAGGGTTGATCGCTGGTTCCGTTCTGATTGCCGAGCAAATAAGCCTGATTGACAACCTCAGCCGAAGGCTGCGGGTAGCCGGTGCCGCCACTGGTTACAACATAGCCATTGGTCGCGATGCCGCCGCCGCTGACCGTGGGAGTGATAACGGCGCGATTTGCTACTGCAGGTAAAGATATTGTTCCGTTATTGGCAGCGCCAACATTATCGAAAATCCCGCCGAACACCCAGCCCTGACCATAGTTGCCCGGCTCGCCGAACTGATAGAAGAACGGCGCCCCGTTCGGGATACTATTGCACGAGATGTTCTTGAGAACAGGATTCTGGACACCCCATAACCGCATGCACCCCTGGGCCTGATCTTGACCGTCAATCGAGAAGTCGCGGAAATTGAGCTGTGGCCACGTCGCTCCCGCATTGGTTTCGTTTTTGTAGATCACCGCATCGGAAAGAACAGCGTTGGCCAGGATCACCGAACTGCCTTCATCTCCGGTTCCCACCAGGGAGATGCCGGTGAAATTGGTTGTAGGCTCGTACAGCGAGTGGTTGATGACGTAGTAGCCGTAGCCCAGATCCACCTCAACCATGACGGTGTTGGCCACTGCATAGTCAAAAGCCGAGAACCATGCGCACTCTAACTGCGTCGTAAAGTTGCCCTCGTTCGTGGTGCAGCTTGAGGGAAAGCCCGACACTTGGAAGTGCCTGTTATCGACAGTCGCGGCGAAGGTACTCCCGCTGATCTGATTGATGGTCTGGTAGGTGCCCCCCGGGTTAGGCGTTATGAAGTCTGTACCTGGCGTGGCTGCCGTGGCTGAGCCCGCGGATCCTGTACCCTTGAGCACACTCGATGTGGCGGGGATGCTTCCGCTTCCGGTTCCGCTGCCCGCTCCCGGTACGCCATTCCCGCCGACCCCTTGACCCGACGCCATTTGGCAGATCAGGGTGACGAGGAAAAAAAGTAGGTATCTCTTCACGCCGCCGCCCTCCGTAGCCATCCCGCCCGGTAAACGGCCAGGTTCGGATTCGCTTTTAACAATGCATCGTAGTAGCTCTCCGCCTCGGCCCGAAGATCTGCCATCACCTTTTCCGGATCGGCCAGATCAAGTGCATGCAGAGTGAGTGGCCCAATGCGGCCATCGCCTACCACCGTCACGGCATCCTGCAACATCCTCGCTGCGTTCACCACTCCAACATTTACCCCTAGCGACAGCAACTTGTTGGCGATCTCCTGATTCTCGATCTCGGCGATACAGAGCGGCTGGCAATAGCTGATATCGTAAATTCCCCTGGCAATCTGCAGCGCCGCCACCTGGCCCATCGAGCTGTAGTACAGGCAATTGGTCAGCTCAGGATGCCAGTGCTCATCGATCCCGAACCGGGTCCGCTTGCCATCGGGCGTCGTCGTAATTGCACCTGAGAGTGTTGCATCTTCCCATCCCAGCACGTAGTCGATGGCCGCGTCCACATTCGCCATATCAGCGGTGCCACAACAGGCCGATTAAGGTGCCGACCCCGCCGCTGGCCAGAGCCAGTACGGTCCCAATGAGTCTTTGCCTGCCCTGGTTCTCACTGCCGATGGATTCCAGATCATCGACCCGCTTGTCGTTACCTTCTTGCCGTTTCTCGATCCGCAAGATGGTCGTTTCCATGACCGGCAGGCGCCCATGACCGTTATCGAGGCCGAGTTCCTTGCGCAGCGACTTGATCTCGTTGCCGTTCTCTCGGCCCTGCTCTTGAATTTCCGCGCTCTTGTTCTTGAGCTCGGTCAGGCTCGTCTTGAGCTCCGTTAGTTCCTGCAGAATCCGCTGTACCGCGTTTTCCATGACCATTAGAAGCTCACCTTCCCGGTGAAGCGCACGCCACCGGAAATAGTGATGGTGTAGGTCCCCGAGGGCACCAGCGCCACCATGAGCGGCAGATTGGGGCTGGTAAATGTGCCCGCTTGTGCCGTCAGGTTGGTCGTGCCCGCGCCCACGCCCGTGACCAGGCCGGTGATCGCATTCACAGTGGCGTGCCCGGTCGCGCTGCTGGCATAGCTGCCAGCCGCATTTCCGTGGCTGTCGGTGGTGTTGCAGGTCGTGGTCGAGCCGTCGGAATACAGGCAGGTGGCAATGAGCTGATTGGTTTGGCCCTGGAAGATGCCGGTCACTCCGCCCGTGGTTGCCAGCGTGATCCCGGTGAGGGTCACCGGCACAGGCGATATGGTCACGGTCCACGGACTGCTCACCGTGCTGCCATCGATGGTGGCCTGCGCCTGAGCCGTGCCCGTCGTGAGTGCACTGGCCAGTCCGGGTGTGGCTGCCCCGGCATTTTCGATCGTCATCACCGGCGTGTTGCTCGAGGACCAACTCGAAACCGCATCGCCGTACAGATCGGTCACCGTGCAGTCCTGGGTCGTGCCATCGGAGTAGGTGCATCGGGCCGAGAACTGCAGCGTGCCTCCAACCAACATGGTGTTGGCACTCCCCGGAGTCGAAAGATACGCGCCCGTCAACGTGTGGGTCGAGGTGACGGTCACCGCCAGGCTAGGGCTGGTGAGCCCGGCCACGGTGGCGCCGAGGTTGGCCGACCCCGCCGCGACCCCAGTGGCGAGTCCGGAGCTCGACAAGCTCACAAAGCTAGCGGCTGAGGTGGTCCACATAGAGACCGCGTTGCCGTGCGTGTCGCTTGTATTGCAGGCAGTGGTCGAGCCATCGGAGTAGTGGCACGTTGCCAGAATCTGGTTGGTAGCACCGACTGTAATTGAGCTAGCCCCGCCCGTGGTGGCCAGGGAGACAGAGCTAAGCGTGGGAGCCGGAGTCGACGTGCAAGTCATTCCCCATGGAGTGAAGTTGATGCCGCCGGGAGCCGATATTACCGTGACATTGGCTGTACCTGGTGCCGCGCAGGCTACTAGGCCGGTGCTGCCGACCGTCAGGATACTCGCGTTCGAGCTGGACCACGTAGCCGTGTTTCCGTAGGCGTCAGGGAGAGCGTGGACACTTCCGTCGCCATAATTCCCATAGGCGGTGAATTGGATGGCCGCGGCTCCCACGATCAGCGTCTTGATGGATCCAGTGTTCCCCAGCTGTCCGGACAACAGTGCCGGGGCCAGCGTGAAGTATTGGGACGGCTGATTGACCCCCTGCATCAGGGTCGTAGCGATGGAACTGTAGGAGCCGTATGCTTGGGACGCAAAATATCCCCAGTGTGTGCCGTTGCCAAGAGTAGGCACGGTTGAGTTGCAGGAGCCGCCGCAATTTCCGAACTCGAGCGAGGATGGCCCCAGGGGATCGTTGGTTACCGTATCAACCCAATAAGCCCCTGACAGATTCCCGCATCCAGTGACGGGCACGTTGACGCACCCGGGCCCAGTATTCGAAGTCTGCGTGTAGGTTGCGTGGCACAGCGGCGTGCTGGCCTCGGTCGTTGAGGATGTCGCCTGCACTAACAAGATATCTGTGGACGCGCCGCTTGTTACCGCTCCGTACCCAAAGCAGAGCGTAGCCTGCGTAGTCGTCCAGGTGCCAGACGGGGGAACGGCATATACGCCATTGAGGGCGTTGGTGTAGGTCGAACCCGGCGTACTCGCCAGCGAGTTCCCAAGTACCGTGGGGGCGGGGGCTGACAGAGTGTAGGTTCCACTCCCGACGGCACTGTTGTTATATCCCGTTGCCACGGCGATGCACTGGATTGTCGTGGTTGCCGTCACGCTGAATGCGGCGCTGTAGACTGGGGACGAGGTGGTCGGGATCGTTCCGTTGGTGGTGCAATGGATGGTTGCGCCCGTGGTTGTATCCGATACGCTGACCGACACCGTGCCACTAAAGTTTTCGGATGTAGGGCTGAAGACTGGAGTCGCGGCAGTAGGAGTGCCGCCGCTGGCCGTATAGGTGGCACTGACGACCGCGCTGGGCACAAATCCGTAGCCAGCGGGGTAGGATGCCGGCTGCGTGATCGCGCCCCACATGCCCACTGCGTTTACAGTCGTCGTGCTCGTTACGGAGAAGTTGCACGGGCTGGAGCAATATTTCGATGTTCCCGCCCGCGGCACCGGGGTGGTGCCGTCGGTGGTATACCAGATGCCGGTGTTGCCCCGCGGGCCTGGCCCTGAGACGTTGCCATTGTCGGTGATGGTGACCGCCTGCGAGCTGCCGAAAGAGCCTGAAGCTGGAGTGATGGTAGGTTTAGTAGAAGTTACTGCAGCGATTGTGGTTGTGTAAACATTGCCGGTCATGGTGGGATATCTGCTTACCGGCTGACCTTCCTCGTTCGAGATACCGTAAACCACCGTGCCGTTGGCCAGCGTCACGCTGCATGGAGAGGATGATCCGGAAATCTCCATAATGTTGTTAAGCAGGTTGGCTGAAGGGGTGACATTGAATGTGATTAAGCAGGGGTTTAATCCCTGGAAAAGCACGTTGGTGACGTTTCCAGAACCCGCAAACTCGATGGCTGGCGGCATGTTCTGGCTGTTCGCAGTATTGGAGATGAACAGGTCGTCATAGTCATTCGAGTAGTAGCTCTGCGGCTGCGACACTGGCCAGGTGGCAAAGGCTGGGTTCACCGGGTCGTGCTCGTCGTTATATTGAAAAACCCATGGCTCGGCCGGGTTGGTCGGCGACATCTGCGTTTCAAAGAAAGAGTGGTGAATGTAGCTGATGTCGTTATAGAGGAACTGGGTGTTCTGAATGACGTAAAGGTTTGGTGCTGCGGAGCCTCCTTCGACTCCCTTGATCCCCTCTTCCAGGTTGGTGATGACGTTATATTCGAAGAACAGGTTCGTGATGTTGGTCTGCTGGGTCAGCGCATTGCAGGAGCCACCGCCCGAATCGTAGCCCTTGAAGACTAGGGCCGTGGGCGTGGCTGGGTTGCCGGAAGCCTCGATTAAGCCCCCTATCCAGGCCATCATGTTCGAGCAGTCGTCGTTACCCGGATTGGCCGGATTGCCTTCGATGTTGTACTCAATGGTGATGTTAGAGTCGGTATTGCCGTTCTGAAATCCATCGAGATTGATCAGAATTGCATTGCTATCGTTGGCTTGCCAGTACTGGTAGGGACCTACGCCCTGCACAGTCGGATAAGGTTCCTGGGCACCATGGAGATAGTTATAGAGGATGTTCAGGTTTGAGTAGCCGCCAGTTCCTACATAGATCGCGCCGCCACCAGAGGTGGGATGGTTGCCGTTGACCTCTAGGTATTCGATGGTTAGGCCTGTACTGCACGGCGTGGCGATATTGAAGATGGGAAGGCCTTCTCCCGTGTAGGCGCTATTGATGACCGCGGTCGGCCGGGCGTTCCAGTTGGTCGGATAGGTAGTTGCTGGACCGGTAATTACCAAGGGGGGACGCAGGGCAGGGCACGCTGATCTGGGTAAGCGAGTAAGTTCCCGCCGCGAAGGTAACGGTGTTTCCTCCGCTGGCCGCAGCTGCCGCGTTGATCGCGCTTTGCACCGTCGAAGTGCTTGCGCCGGCCGCTATCGGATAGTTGGTTGCCCGGGCTGCGGACCATCCGCCAACCATCATCAAGCACAACAGCAGTGGCAAAAGCCGCTTCGTCATTTACCCACCCACGCGCTCGATTGGCACACATACAGCGTGTTGGGGGAGCCGCTGGAGTTGCTCCACAGGCTGCCGGAAACGCAGCTTCCCGAGGGCGCGGCCGTGGAAAAGGTAATGCTGGCCGTGCCCATGATGATCGTGGGGTTGCCGGTGCCCGCGATCGAGATGTGCGGGTTGGAACCGTTCGTAGTCGGCGGCGTACCGCCGCTCGAGGAACCGTCGAAGTCGTAAGTCGCAAAACCGGGCCCGCTGCCAGACGCGATGAGGCCCTGATTCACTCCGCCTACGGTGCGATAAATCTGGTACGTATTCACGCCCGCCGAATAAGGGCAGACGACCTGAATGGACGACGGGAAAGCCCACGAGGACGCTACGTTGATCGCGCTCGCGGTCGTGCCCGGGATGAGATTTCCATCGAAGTCCGTGCCCGAGCAGACGTAGCTGATGGTGCTCGCACCCGAGGCGATATTCAGGTTGATCAAGGACGCGGCCAAATTTGGAGTAGTGATCACATTGAGCGAGCCGGCGTGGCCGCCTCCCAGGGTCAACGGCTGGTAGTCCGTGTTCGCCGCGTTGTTTTGGATCAGATACCCGGTGTCAGTGATGATGGGGTGGTTGGGAAGATAGACACCGATCTGTAACGACCCTTGGAGCCAGGTATTCGCCGCGATGTTGGTCTGGTGCAAGGCGCCCAGGGTGTCGACCCAGGTCTCATTGTTACCGCTGTTGATCGAGAACACGCTTGCACCACCATGGTTGAAAGGAGTCGGGTTGTTGACAGCCAGGATCGGTGGTGACGAGCCCCCATAGGCGATGACGTCAGATGGCGTCTGCTGTATGCTGCCCAGCACCAGATTAACCGAAACTACAGTCGGTACCGCTATTGTGCGCAGCTGCGCTGGTGACGTAGGTTCCACGGGTGAGTCCGGTGAGCGTCGAGCCGCTGATGCCGGTGTAACACTCGTACTCGTTGTCAACAAAGAAGCATCCTGCGGAAGACAGGCCCGCGGTCGAGGCGATGGCGATGGTGGTGTCTGAGCTGCCCTGGTTGGCGGTCAGGGTGCTCGACCAGCCCTTGGTGGGGCAAGTGTAACCGCCGTTGATGCCGGTCACTGGCGACTGGGCACAGCCGCTAGGGGTGCCCCCGGTCGAGCCTGGGGGCAGGTTGATGTTGTTGGCGTTGACCGTAACCGCGTTGAACTGCTCGGCCACCGGGGCGAAGTCGATATACCCTATCTGTACCTGGTCAGCGGTCGTGGCACCGTAGAAGCGCATTCCGAGAGCGCACCCGGCACCGCCGGCTGAGGTCAGGTCCACGGATGCGGTAAACACTCCCGCTGCGGTAGACGGCCATGCGTTGGTGATGGGGATGGTGAAGTTCTGAGAGAAGCCGCCGCAGTTACCGAAGAGGTTCATGGTCTCAATGTTGGAAGCCGTAGCGGCGTCCTTCATCGAGATGTACATTGTGTACTTACCGCCCACCAGACGCTGCCCGGGGCCGACAAACAGACCTTCGAGGTTGAAGAGATAGGTGGAACAATAGATCAAGCTGCTGTTATTGCCAACATTGCAGCCGGTGTAGGCGTTCGTTACCGGCGACGTCGAATCATACGTCCAGCCCACGCTCATCGCATTCGCTTCAAAGGCAAAGTTAGCATTGAACTCCTCCGGCGTGATGAAGCCGCCCTCGGAACTCACGTAAGGCTTGGTCAGGTTACCAGTATTGAAGGTCTCGTTGGTCTGAGTGCGGATTGGCTCTCGCGTGTTCCCGGCTGCCATGTTGCCGTAGGGTCCGACGGCGCTGCCGAAAACCTGCGACGTGGTCCCTGAGAATTTCGCAAACGGGGCGAAGTTGATCAGCGAATTGGTACCGTAGGTATTCCCTTTTGGCTCCGAGCCCAGGTTGATAGCGTAATCGGTGGAATTTGCGCTGCCCCAGTTGATGACCGGGGATGCTGGGCTGTTATTGAAGTTCCCACCAAACCAGTGCTGCTGAGCGCCGCCGATATATACTTCTCCACCGCCGCCCATGTGCTGGTCTTCGATCTCAGAGTTGATCGTGTCCCATTCCCAATTGGGCATCGCACCCGCGTGGGGTCCGCCTTCCGGCTCGCAGTAAAGGTTCTTGAAATGGTCGAGGGTCAGGCTCTCGGCTGCGCCGCCGGTCTGGTCGTCCCAGAGCTGCGTGAAGTAAAAGCAGGTATCCGCACCGAGGCTTCCTCCGCCGGTCGGGCTGCCTTCCTGCGAATAGACGTTGAAGTTCGAGAAGGTGTTCTGGTTGCCGTAGGGGATGTTGACCGGGTTGGCCGCCCAGAGCTGTAGTCCGTCGTAGTGCGTGCCATCCGCTGTTGGTTGTGTCGATATCCAGTTTCCATTCTCGATCGATGGAGGACCGCCGGCTATCCCATAGAACAGGTAGAGGGTGAAGAGATTAGAGAAAGTCGTGGCATACGATGGCACGGCATAGTAGTACATTGCCGTGTGGTTGGTCTCCTGCGTTGTCGCATCCCCCGGATAAGGGAAGAAGGACAGGTTCTCGATCTTTGCATTTGCGTTCCATGCTCCGGTTGAGGCCGGAGCGGTTCCCGTTTGCAGCGGGAAAGAGAAGGCCGCATTGCCTACGTTCCATCCAGGGTAATATCCCGCCGTTCCTGAAGGCGTGGTATCGCCGGAGTTGAGCGTAGGCGTAACCGGCCAAGGGTAGGATGGCTTGAAGTTATTAAGCGGAAACACGGTTGCCCCGACCGAATGATTGGCGCGCGCTGTTCCGTTCTGCCCGCACTGGACACCATAAAGCGTATTGGCCGGAGTCGGATTACGAGCAACCGATTTCCCGAAATAGCTGAATTGCTCGCCATCTATTTGGACCAGCCCGAAAGACGCGACGTTTGATTCATAGCCTGCTACTGGATTGATGGAGTTGGCCAGGGTGATGGTCGTCGGGCAGGTACCGGAAGTGATCGCGGTGTTCAGGTTCTGCGGGCTCGTTCCGGCAAACCACTCCGCCTGCGTATTGGTTGAGCCGGTCGGCATGTTCGCGTTGAGCGTGCGGGCCGTAGAACTCGTGCAGCTCCCCGCAGTCGACGCGACGGTTGCGGTAAATACGCTCGACAAGTACGGAAAGACGATCTTTTGTCCCACCGCGGGAGCGGTTTCGGAAGTCGGTACGCAGATGACTGCGGATCCGGCGGTCACGTTGGCCACGCCGTTGCTCGCCCCGGAGAGGTTGGCACCAGATCCCTGAAACCAGCCTGGCGCCACAGGATCGTTGGCGACAGCACTTCTCTGTGCGATCGGGCGATAGAGTGCGGGCTTAGCCGTCGTCCCTGAATCGTTGATAATCTGCCACGCCTGCGTTGCGTCGATGCGCGCATCGAGCTGAAACGTCAGGTCGTGAATATGCGCCGCACCTTGGTTGACCCCTTGCGTCTGGCTCGGGTCTGGCGCCTGAAATATGTCTTCACCCGGGAAACCAGAGATATTGGAGTTGATGCCCAACCCAATCGGGCTTTGGCCCTTGAGCAACTGGGTGTGGGTAAGGCAATTTCCTTCCGGGATAATGAACGTTCCGCCAGAGCCAACCGCGTTCATCGTGGCTGCGATTGCAGCCGTATCGTCATGCCCCAGTTGCGTGTTCTTATTGCTCACGGAAAACGGTGCATTGGTTGTAATCGTCCCCGCGAGACTGTTGGTAATCGAGGCGACCGCGGTCTCAAATGCGGTGGGCAGTCCGGAAACGGAGCCCACGGCAACAAGTATCTTGCCTACGTCTGCGCTGGTGAGGGCGCCGTTGATGATTGAGAAGCTATTGGAGCCGCCGGTGAGAGAAACGGTGACCGTCCTCGTGTCGCAGACGGCTCCTTTTTCCGTGACCCCGATGGCCGTTGCGGGAACATCGGCTCGATTGTCCTGCACTCTTACGTTGCCGCTGGCCGTGAACGGTGTACGTCCCGCGGCCGGCTGGATGACAGCGCTCCCGTTGTTCGCCGCGGCGGCAGTCACTGCAAATTGTGGAGTATAGACCGTGGGACTGTCCGCAATGAACTGGAATTCGTCGTGCGCGGCGGTGTTGCTGGGATTATTCGTGAGAACGTCGTTCTGGAGCGTGCCCAGAGCTCCGGATGTGCCGGTGAGATTTACCTTGACGTACTGTGTTCCGTTCCATTGGTACCAGGCTGTGGGTACCTGGGTTATATCCATCAAGCCAAGCTTTGTGCTGCCCTGCGCCGCGGCGATCGCAGCGGCCGCGTTGGTGGGGCCTCCAACCAGCTGATAGAACGTGCTGTCAAGGATGATGGTATTGGTCTGCGGGGTAGTGAGGTTCTGATTGAGGGCTTCCTGCAGCCCACCTGTGGCCGAGGTCAGATAAAACGGAACCTGATGATTATTCACCGGTGCGATGGTGACCGCGCAGGAAACGTCGCTCTCATCGGTAGCGGTGGGCATCACCGTCTCGCTCATCGACGGGTTAGCGTCCACGATCGTAATCGGCGTGCCCACGGTAAACGCGAAGAAGAAGCTGGCGCCGCCCTGCACCCTGCATGAATCGGGCGCAAACGAGCTATAGGTATTCGGCGCGTACCCGGGAACCTTCCATTTGCCATACTGCGAAGCAATGATCTGGCCCTCGATGTTCTGTGCCTGGATGGAGGCACCACAGAGCAAAATAGGAAGGAGCGCAAGCAGCTTTTTCATAAGTAAGGATAGATGTTGATGGCGACTCTGAGTGGAACTTTTGGGCGCCCCATATCCCCGATTTTCTGTGAAGCTTCGTGGGTCACATGTACCTCATGCGCCTTTCCTTTAAGAAAGGCGCACACACAACCGCGTCCAGTGGCGCGCGCAGGAAATTCGGGGTATCTCGCGCTTTTTGCGAGATGTGGGAAGACACTCAACGAAAACCAGAGCCGTAGGTAACGAGCCATTTTTCCCAAAAACCGGGGCTAGAGCATTTTCACTTCTGGTGCATACAGAGCAACCGCTCCCGACGTGGCTTTTCCTCAAGAAAAGCCGCACTTCGCGGCGCTTGCCTGTGCAGAGTAGAAGTGAAAATGCTCTAAGGGTGCATGCCGATGCAGTTGATCTGGCTGACCGTGACGGCCCCGGCACCGCCCGCGTCACCGTTCTGCAAGGTGATCTGAAAGTTAGTGGTGGTCTGGTTGGAGACAAACAGCCCGGTGAGCGCCGCCGAAGATCCCTGCCCGGGCCCCGAAGAGCAGGTCACCGAGTAGTTAGTGTTGGCGAAAGCGGTGGGCCAGTTCACGGTAAAAGTGCAGCTGGCGAAGGCTGACGACGCGGTGGTGCAGATCCCGGAGTTGATAATCAGCGGCTGAATCACCGGGATCGCGGTGCCGTTGGTCGCGTTGGTGATGCGGCCGCGGCTATCGACCGTGATGTTTGCTGAAGTGTAGCTGCCGGCCGTGACCCCGGTGGTCGGCAGACCAACATCGGTGCGCGTCGAGCCCGGGTTATCGGCCACCGCCAGCGTCGAATCGAAGTTGACGAACGGCTCTTGCGGCTCGATGGTGCCGCTGGAGAGAACGTGTTGGTAATAGAGCGTCGAGGACGGCGCCGAAGTGCAAGTGCCGGGCAGAAACGAATTACCGTTCGACACCAGGCACTGTCCCGCTGTGCCCCCGTTCCCGTTGACCAGGTAGCCCAGCGTGTTATTGATATAGCCCACCACGTCTACGCCCCACACGGGCACAATCCCGACACCGATCCCGCCAGTGTTTTGGATCCTGTACCCAGTCATGTCCAGCAGGCCGGAAATACTCTGCGGTCCATGGTTCAGTGGCTGTGACATAATCGGCTGCGGGTAGATGATGGTCCCATTCCATAGCGGCGCCCCGTTGGAAATGTTCACCGTTCCGTTGAGGCCGCCATTCAGCTGCCATGCCTGCGGCCATCCTGGATAGGCGTTGCCGCTGGAGGAAAGCAGCGACACGTTATAACCGGAGTAGGGAATGATCGTGTCGTTGAATGCGATGCTGCAGGGCGACGTATTGCTGCTTGGGAGTGTGGTCGGTGCGGTCACCGGCGTCTGATTCTGGGTAAATACCTGTGTCGGGCCAACCGTATTGCCTTGGCCGGTCTCTGCGCCGCTTACTGTGCCTACGAAGGCAGTCATGCCCGCGGCGTTAGCGGGAAACGTAGCTGGCGGCGCGATAATCAACGAGCCCGGGCTGGTGAGCTGAACCTGCAACTCCGGGGAGGGCAGCGTTCGATTGCCCGCATTGTCGTAGAACGTGAACACCACGTAGTAGATCCCCGCCGCCATCGTGCCCGAGCCGTAGGTAATGGACGTATTCGGCAGTGTGAGCGGGTTGGGTAGGCCAACCACAGAGCCGTCGGCGGATGTGTAGCACGATGCCGTGGTGGGGACCACGCTGCCGCTGCCCACCATCAGGCCTGCCTGTTGCAGACCGAAAGTGAGCGTGCCGTTCTTGATCGGCAGGCCCGAAGGCCCCAGAAGTGTTCCGGTTACGGTTCCCCCGTATGCTGTGGCCGCAGCAAGCATCAGGGTAAGGAGAGCTTTCATTTTGAGCATCGTCAGAAACCGCCGCCGCCCCGTACCAGCTGCATCCCGCAAGTGATTACTTCGCCGTATCGGTTGCGGGTATACGTCTTCATCCATGACCGTGCATTGCGGAAAGTAGCGACCTTCTTATGTTTGCCCAGCCACACCAATTCGCCGCACTTGACCAGCGCGTCTACTTTGCTTTTTGAGTAGTGGTGGTGCCGCCTGCTGGAGCACTTGTGGGCAATGCCGCCGTAGGTGAGGGATCGGGCATCGTCCTCATTGAGAATACAGACCTTGGGAGTCATGAGTCTCCTGCTCGTCTTTAGTCCCAAGGTCTCTGTGCGCTGGGAGCGCAATAAGAAGCAAGCGGACGAGTGCTTATCTTCCTATTCGTGTCTGCCTATATAGATCCCGAATCCACCAGAAAAGAACTAGCCCTTCTCTGCATTTCGTACTTTTCGTTTTGCCTCGGCGAGCCGGCTCTTCACGGCCGCCAGCGATGTGTTGAGCATCTCTGCGATCTCCCGGTTAGGCACCTCTTCGAGGTAGGCCATCTCGAGAGCCTGCCGTTGCGCCGGGCTCAACACTTGCAGCAGGCTACTCAGGTCCAGCCGTGCCGGGACTCCTTCGAGCTGGGCGTCGATTCTGGCGAGAACGTGCCACTCGATATCCGCATCCATCTGGACCACGTTTGACTCGTCGTTGCTGGGCCGGCGCCTGTCGCGCAGGATGACGAGGCACCGGTTGATCGCGATGCGGGTAAGCCAACTACGAAAGTGTGCCCTTCCCTCGAAGCCATTGAGCTTCGTAAAGGCCAGCAGGAATGTGTCCTGGCACATATCGTCTAAGTCGTCGGTGTGAAGAATAGAGCGTCCAATCGCCCGAACATAGCGAAAATACTGTTGATAGAGCTCTGCGAAAGCGTCCTGGTCCCCCAGGCGCGCCGCAGCAATCAGTCCGGTCTCGTCCATGCTTGCTCCCTCTGAGAGAAACCGCATCCACACCGGCAACGGATGCTAACTGTTAGAAACATCTCCGCGGAAACCCTACCCTTGGGTGCCCCATATCTCGCATGCGAGATGTGGGTTATCGCGTGAGCGATTCAGCTGTTTACAAGCCCCAACGCAAGTGGAGGGATCTGCGGTCAATCCAAATCCTCGTCATACAACTCACGCCGCAGGTGTTCCGCGGCGGCAACCCGGACGAACTCAATCATCCCCAGCGTATCGGCCGCAATCTGCCCACAACTGTCGTAGCTGATCTCCCCCTCCTCGGTGCGGGTGACGATCAGAACCTGGGTAACATCGTCCATACCTTCCATCTTGGAAATAAGAAACTCACTCGGGCTAGGCTCATCGGCCATATACGCTCTCCTTGTCATCGAATCTCATCAAAGAGCTCCCGCTACGAACAAAGCCCGAGCGCCCAGAATCTCCAGTGCGTCCACGTACGCCTCGTAGTAGGGCCGGCGAATCTCCCGCGCGCCCTCCAAGAGCCGCCATCACCAACACATGTTCGTAGGCGCGGCGCAGCATCACCAGCCCGAGCACCGCCCGTCGAGCGCGCCGGTTGAACAGCAAGCAAGCCGGGAAAGTTAATTCGCTAAGAGCATCTCCGAACCTCATAGATGGGCCCCCTCTTCTTCCGCGCACGTTTCCGAAGCGACGGTGTTGTCAAAGCTTATGCGGGCAAACCGCTGTCCATCCCACTGGTCTCGCAATCGATCGAGCGCATCCCGCAGCCATCCCGGGTCCAGTCCTTCGGCGAGTGCCACTGCCCAGTCGTATTGCTCCTGCCACGCAGGGGTTCGCGGATACAGAAACCGCCTCGCACTCTCGTGTAGCTCGTCACAGATGCTGCGGTAGTCTTCGATCGCCGCTAGAAAGATGGCGCTGCCTAAGTTGCGCGTCGACGGTTGTGGCGGCTTGTATAGGGTGCCCCTCGAGTTAAGTTCCGTGCTGGCCATCTGCAATTCAGTAGTCATGGCATCCTCCGTGCAGGGGGATGAATCATTCGCATGGTGTGCAGGGAACAACGAACCCATTGCGCTTCGATACGTTCGGCCGTCCTCGATGCCGCGTCACCGTTAAAGCCGTCCCAGCCTTTAACTACAGGGTGTTGACTTACATAACGCAGCCCCTGCTTCACCGCTCCGCTGCCCAACGCCGCGAGCGTGGCTTCTATTTCCGCCGGTATCTCCGGCGCCGGAATCACCACTTCCGCTTCCAGCAACACCCGTCTTCCGGTCGCGTCTTCTCCGAACCGCACTCCCCCGCCTCGTGCGCGTCCTTCCACTCCGTGTTTTTCCAGATAACCGAACACCCACTGCAGCCCAGCCCGGCTCCTGGTTTCCTCCGACCATCCGGCAAGTTCTCGTATCTGCCCCGGCGTCGGCCAGTAAGTGCAGGTCTTCTCTGCCAGGGCATACGCCTTTGCCAGTGCCATCGGATCGATCTCCTTCAGGTTCCGGACATGAGCCGCGGTCACCGCGCAGTTGTCTTCCTTCTCCATCGCCTCGCGTAATACCCGCACCGCTCTAGCAATAGCGTGTGGCAGATCGGAGCTCTCTCTTACCCCGGCGAAAATCTGTTCATAGACCTCTGCGTTGCCGTCCTGCACCTGGCTCACCATGCGATCACCTCCTGCCCTCCAGCTCGATCAGCTTTGCCTGAAGCCGCAGCTGTCGGACCGTAGGAAACCGATCCATCTGTTCCGGCCTGCCCATCCGTAGCGTTCCCCGCCGCCATCCTGTGATCGCCATTTCCAGGTATTGCCAGGGCACATCGATCAGGTCCTGCGCCATCAGCAACAGACATTCCGGCGTCAGAGAAACCTGTCTGCTGAGGGCCAGCTTGCCCAGCTCGATGAGCGTGCTCTCGAGCCAATACGAGCGCTCGATCGACTGCGCTGACGACGCTGTCACGATTGATTTCCGCTCTGCTTGCATGGCCTCCCCCTGCCGATGCCGGCTTGTTGTAAACCGTGATTTCTTCCTGGAACCGGGTTAGATTTGCGATCCACAGATAAACCCGGTCGCCATGAGCGACAGCAGACTTCGCCCGGTTGTCTAGCATCTGCCGAAACTGTGTTTCGCTTAGCTTGGGACTGGCGCCAAGAAAGTCACTCAGTGCTTTGGCATCACGTCCCTGCCATGGCATCTCGGGAGAAGCATGGTTCTTTGCCCTCCAGTACTCGCCCAGGATGATTCGAAAGTGTGTGTGCCGGGGATCGGAGACTAAAGAAGGTGTCATCTCGACCGGAGTTAAACGAAGTGGAGGGATCTGTGGTTTATTTTTCCGTTTCTCGGAAAATAATGTTTTTAATAACTCTGATTCTGATTCTGATTCTGATTCTGACTTGGCATCGCCAGGCAATGCATCCGCAATGCTTGAAGCATCGCCAGGCAATGCGTTTGCAATGCTTGAAGCATCGCCTGGATCTTGCACCGGAGGCTTGCTCCATCTGCGAGAAGCAGCTAACTTCGCCTTGTCGGATTTGGCGTGTTGCTTGGCCGCGACTCGGGTTCGTTCCCGTTCCACGCGCCCATGATGCCAGAGCCCGTCGCGGATCTCGAAGAACCCCGCCAGCGCGGGCCGGTGACTGCTCCAGGCACTCTTGCTGAGGCCGGTAATCTGCGCCAACGCCGCATCGTCGTCGTGCACCATACCGCGGCGCCATAGATGGAAAAGCAGTAAGAGATAAGCGCCATGCTGTTCAGTGCTCAGGTGCATGGTATCGGCGAGGTAGTCGCCTATGTAGACCGGCATCCAGATGTCGGTCCTGCTCGCGCTCAAAGTCTGAGAATGGTCGTGCTATGCCCGTAAAGCCTCATAGATTCCTCTCTCTTGGTCGCCTTACTCTGCCCGCCGGGAAAGCCTGGCAAGATCAAGATGGCACGCACTTCGGCAGGGTGCAAGGGGTCCCACCTAAGAATCATGAGGGAAAAGGGGTAGTTAACTCAAAGTTACTCCCGGTAACTGGGGGTCCCCCGTAAATCAGGATAATGAAGACCGTTGTAGTTACTATTAGTTTACTGCCCCTGGTTCCTCATCATTCTAGCGCGCTCTCTTGACCCAGCGCGTGCTTGGCAGCAAGCTCAAATCAACACCTGGCCCCATCCCCCGTTTGCCTCCGCATCATGGAAGACGATCATGCTGATTCGTTGTCTTACTCGTTGTGTGCGCCGTTGCGCACTTTTGACGAGATTATCCGGGAGCTTTCGCACTTTACCGTCGAACAGCGCTCCCTCGCTTGGTCTCCCGAGCCGCCCTTCCAAAGTACCGGCGCAGGCGACTGCCGCGTGGGGGGAAACTGTGGTCTTGACTTCAATCGCGAAACCCGGCGCGCCCGATGGGTGCAAGCCCGTCATCGTTGGAACCGGGAGCAGAAGAGGCTGAAGAACCTATGAATTTTGATCCAGTCATTGCGCGTCTTGCCGGAGTTTCTGTCTGTCGATGCGCGGTCTGCGCGTCGAATCGCGCCAACCGGCTAACCCAGGCCTTGCAAGACAAATTCGGCTCTGCCCCGGCCGTCTGGAGGATCCGTTGAGCATGGAGCAGCATCGCCGCCGCCAATTCATCGACGGCCTTCGCGCCGTCGCACAATTCTATGAGAATAACCCTGACGCCTGGTATGACGGAATGCACCTCACACTGAATATGTATGTATGGGGCCGCGCCGCACGCAAGGCGCTTGCTGACACCGCGAGGGCATTAGGCCAATGCAATAAGGTCTATGACGACACCAATATTACTGTGTCCCGCCAGTTCAGCGAGCAGGTAACCCTGGCCGTCTTTGCTGCTCGCGCCCGGATATGCCGTCGTGTGGTCCTGGGCGATCGCATCTTACCTGCCCGGACTTTGCCCGCGACCAAGGAGGTGCGCATTCCAGCCTCCAGAGTCGAGATTGTCGAATGGCGATGCGATCCTTTGCTGCAGCAGGATCCCGGCGTCTAACCGGCATTTTGGCCGCCTCAAAATTGTGTGCCCTTTCCTGCACCCCTAATGCCCTAAGTTGAGATACACTTGAGGGCGATGACGATTGAAGAAATACTCTCCCACATAGATGCCGAAATTAGCCGTTTAACAGAAGCCCGCGACCTTGTTGCTGGTTCCGCCGTAGGTAAGGTGTCCCGCAGTCCGCGTAAGAGCGGATTGGCCGCTCCTAAGCCCAGGGCCGTGCGCAGCAAGCGGGTTATCTCGCCCGAGGGCCGAGCGAGAATTGCCGCCGCGCAAAAGCTCCGCTGGGCTAAGCAGAAGCGCGCCAAAGAAAAGCGCTAGAGATTTTTTGGTAGCTGCACAAATGGCCACTCACGCCGCTTGTATGCGCGCAGCAGATAAGTCGCCGTCCCTGTAAGCACGACGACCATGGCGAAGAAAATTTCTCGCGCAAAGTGTGGCCGCGAGAACAATATGTAAAGAAATCCTGCGATCGCCACCAGCGGCGGCAGGGGATAGAGCCATATGCGAAATGGCCTCTGCATCTCCGGTTGCGTGTGGCGCAACACCATCACGCCCACCTGTTGCAGCAGAAACTGCAGCAGGATCCGTATTACTACCAGCGCCGCCACCAGGTCCGCGAGTTGGAGCACGCAGAACACCATCGAGACCCCGGCCAGCATGAGCAGGGAAACATTGGGAATCCGATGCCGGGGGTGCACGCAGGCAAAAATACGGAAGTAGTTATCGTCGAGCGCGGCCGCATAGGGCACTCGGGAGTAGCCCAGCAGAAGCGCATATACCGAAGCGAACGCGGTCCACACCACCAGCAGTGCGACGATCCGTCCAGCCAGCGCACCATAGGCCCGCTGTACCACCACCGCCGCTACGGAGAGTCGCGCATTTGCCCCCGCCTGTCCGACAAGTTCCTGCCACGGCATGCTGCCCAGCACGCTCGTATTCAGCAGCAGATATAGCACCGCCACCAGCCCTACCGACCACACAATCGCCAGTGGAATGGTCCGTCCAGGGTCGCGCACCTCTGCGCCCAGAAAGTTTATGTTATAGGCGCCCCAATAATCGTAGGTGGCAATCAGCAGCGCGGCGCCCAGCCCGGTAAAGAATTCGCCCGACAACTGAAACGCCCCGGCGGGGAACCCGAAGGCAAGGCTGGGGTGAAAGTGCAGCAACCCGGTCACGATCACGGTCATCATGGTGCCCATCACGCCCAGCCACAGCAGGCCGGAGAATCGGGTCACGCTCTGTATGTTGCGATACAGCAAAAACGCGGCGACCACGCAGCACAGCATGGCAACCAGGGTGCCCGGTCCCAGCAGGATGGACAGCGGCAACGTGGTCACAAACGGAACCGGAATAGGCAGCTGGTAGGAAAAGTAGACCTGGCGCAAGCCGGGCCAAAGGAAGCCCGCGTATTGCGCCAGGCCCACGCATCCTGATGCGATAGAAAGCGGCGCGCTAAAGCTCAGCTGCCATATATATAAGAAGGAGAGAAATCTTCCGGTGCGTCGCGGGCCATAGATCGTCCGCAAGTATTCATAGGAGCCGCCGGCCTGGGGCATGGCTGCTCCCAACTCGGCCCACACCAGTCCGTCGCACGCTGCCAGCACTGCGCCCAGCACCCAGCCCAGAATGGCTTGGGGTCCGTGCATTGCCAGAACGATCAGCGGCAGGGTAACGAACGGCCCGACCCCGATCATATTGATCATGTTCAGCGAAATCGCGCCCGGCAGCCCAATACCCCGTACCAGCCCCGCGTCCTTAGCCACGGCAGCAACCGAAGGTGTGGGACGTGGGAGAAATTAGGAGCTCATCCAATGCTTTCCCTCGAATCGGCTTTTTTTGCGAGATGTGGGATTTCGCGAACCTTGGCTCTCAACTTTCGAGGTCAACCCAAGCCTTGAATCCAAACCGCCGTCAATCCTGTCATATGCTATAGCTAACAAACTACCTATGAAACATTTCCGCTCAGGCAGGCCCTTAACCTCGCTCCTCAACGCCGCCCTGCTCTTTGCGGCCACCTCACTCACGGCCCAGACCCCGAACGCCACCTCCATCGCCGCCACACCCGACTACCAGCCTCTGCGTGTGGACCGCGGCGCCTCCGCCCTCCAGCAGTCGCTGCGTAAACTGGCCACCCGTGCCAGTCTCATGATGATCGTCGCTCACCCCGACGACGAAGACGGAGGCATGCTCACCTACGAGTCACGTGGGCAGGGCGCGCGCGTCGCTCTCCTCACTCTCAATCGCGGCGAGGGCGGCCAAAACATCATGTCCAATGATCTATGGGATCAGCTCGCCCTGGTTCGTACACAGGAGCTCTTGGCTGCCGGCCGTCGTTATGGTGTCGATCAATACTTCACTCGGGTCGCGGACTTCGGCTTTTCCAAGACCCTCGACGAGGCGCTCTCCGTGTGGGGGCACGACCGGGTGCTCTACGACGTGGTCCGCGCCGTTCGACTCAACCGTCCCCTGGTCCTCACCGCCGTCTTTGTCGGAGGCATCACCGACGGCCATGGCCAGCACCAGGTCTCCGGAGAAATGGCCCAGGAGGCCTTCAAGGCCGCCGGTGACCCCAACGTCTTTCCCGATCAGATCAAGTCCGGCCTGCTTCCCTGGAAGCCGCTGAAAGTCTATGCCCGCGTACCCTCCTTCTCCGTTAGCCCCAAGGGCATGTACGACTACGCCACCGGCAAGTGGGCTCCAGTACGTTTCTATGACTACGTCGCGGGCAAATCGATCGACGCCGTGCCCACCACCACCCTCGCCATCACCGAAGGTGGGTATGACCCCGCTCTCGGCGGCTCTTATATCCAGCTCGCACGAGAAGGCCTGGGTCAGCAGAAATCCCAGAACGGCGGCACCGGCATCCCGCTTTCGGGAAGCTTTGACGTTCCCTATCATCGTTACGGATCGCGCGTGACCTCCTCCGATAAGGAGCACTCGTACTTCGACGGAATAGACACTTCCATTTCCGGCATCGCCTCTCTCGCTCCCGGCGAGCACCTGTTCCTCACCACCGGCTTGCATCAGATCGCCGCAACCGTTGACCAGGCCACCCGTACCTTCTCTCCGTCGCAGCTGGCGAAACTGGTCCCACTGCTCGCCGCCGGTCTAAAACAAACACAGCTACTGATGCAAAAGGTCACAGCCTCCAATCTCTCCCTCGAAGAAAAATACAACATCAACCACGAGCTCGCGGTGAAGGAGGCGCAATTCAACAGCGCCATCGTCGAGGCGCTCGGCGTCTCGCTCACGGCGGTCGTATCTCCCGCATCTCCCGATCGCGGCCGCTCCGGCTTCGCGACGGATGCGCAGGACACCTTCACCACCGCCGTTCCCGGACAATCCTTCGGCGTCACCGCCTACCTCACGAATCCCAGTTCGGCTGCCATTCAGATCCAAAACGTTTCCCTGCGATCCCCCGATACGGGTAGAGGCACGGGTGACTGGCACATCGCCACCCTGGCTCACACCGAAGACGGCAAGACCGTGGTCACCACCACACCACTGCATGGCGCCCTGGAAGCCAACCAGCGCCAGGCCGCGGACTTCCGCGTCACCGTTCCCCTCGACGCCGGCGTGACTAAAGCGTGCTTCCATCGCAAAGATGTCGAACAGCCTTATTACGACCTTGACAGCGTGGCCTGCCTGGACCAGCCTCTGCCTTCGTATCCTTTAGAGGCGTGGCTCGAATTCACCGTCGATGGGGTAAGCGTCCGTTCTGGCCAGGCGGTGCAAACGGTTCAGCATGTGGTTGGCCGCGGCGGTGTCTACGAGCCGCTGCTGATCGTGCCCGCGATCTCTGTGGCCGCAACGGCCACTGCGGGCATCATCCCTCTTGGTGAGCAGAAAACCGCAGTCGTGAATGTTCGTGTGCGCAGCAATGTGAAAGCGTCGGCCCCTGCCGAGGTCCATCTGGACCTGCCCCCAGGCTGGCAGTCCTCCCCCGAATCGGCGGCTTTCACTGCGCGTAAGGAAGGCGACGAGCAAATCCTCAGTTTTGCCGTCACTCCGCGCAACCTCACCGCCGCCAGCTATCCCATCGCCTCGATTGCCGAGTACCAGGGGCATCCGTACGAACAGGGCTACGAGACCGTCGGCTACCCCGGGCTGCGTCCTTACAATTACTACCAGCCCGGCCCCTACAAAATGGTGGGAGTGGATGTGAAGCTGGCTCCTGGCCTCAAGGCGGCCTATGTCATGGGCACGGGCGACGATGTTCCCCAATCCCTCGAAAGCATGGGAGTAGCGGTGCACCTGCTGCAGCCGGCGGACATCAACACCGGCGATCTGTCGGCCTACGACGTCATCGTGCTAGGCATCCGGGCCTACGCCGCTCGTCCGGAGTTAGCCGCGTCCAACGGCCGCCTGCTGGATTATGTCAAGCGGGGCGGTGTGCTCATCGTTCAGTACAACAGCCGCGAATACGACCACAACTACGGCCCTTATCCCATCAGTCTGACCGGGGATCCGGAAAAGGTGGTGGACGAGGCCGGGCGGGTCCAGATACTGCAGCCGGAGAGTCCGTTACTCTCCTGGCCCAACCGCATCACCTCTGAGGACTTTCAGGGCTGGGTTGAGGAGCGTGGTCATTCCTTCATGCACTCCTGGGACCCGCATTATCAGGCGTTGACGGAGACCCACGACCCGGGCCAGGACGAACAGAAAGGTGGTCTGCTGTACGCCCGTTACGGCAAGGGCGCGTATGTCTACGTCGCCTACGCTTTGTACCGTCAGCTGCCCGAGGGCATTCCAGGAGCCTACCGCCTCTTCGCTAACCTCCTAAGCCTGCCCAAAGCCCTCGCGCTCGCTCCGGATGATCATGGGTCCCCAAAATAAAACTCATTCCACAAATCAAATGGGTGCCCCATATCCCCGATTTCCTGTAGAGCTTGTTGGGTTTCCGCGGACTTCATGCGCCTTTCCTTATAGAAAGGCGCACACGCAGCCTTGCCAGCGCAGCGTGCAGGAAATTTGTCAGAATCCTACCGGTACTCCGCGCAGAACCCAGGCGCACCCTGCCCAATGAGCGCACAACCGCGTTTGATCTCGTCCACAATCAGCGAGCACGCATTCTGTGCATTGCACGGCGGGTGAGTCGCGGGTGAAACCTGCAGGCACTCATTTACCAACTGCCGCGATCGTTCGATACCGACAGCATTGAGACAGGTCCCGGTGGAGCTCGGAGCCGCCGAGCCGCCGGATTGCGGCGCAAAGTAGGGTTCCGTCACCCCGAATGCCTGGGCGATCTGGTGCAGTTCGGTGCGCAACCTCTCCCATTGTGAAGTGGTTTGCGGATTCAGTTGCAGGCTATACACCAGCGGATCGATCTGCGCCGCGGTATGCACCAGGGCGGCTACCTGCTCCTCCGCCTTCTGATTCCGCTTAAAGGTCTCGAGCGAGCCGTTTGCCTGTTTGGCAAACGTATCCGCCAGTGCCCGTGCATCCTTCTCTTGGCTGGTCTTGCGAATCGTGCTCTTCTTCAACGCATTGGCGAAGCTTTGCCGAAAAGGCTGCGCGTCATCTTTCAGATTCTGCATCAGTCGCTGCAGGTCCTTGTCGCTTAACCGGCCCTGCGCCACCGCCGGTCTGTTCGTTCCAGGCGTAACGGCCAATAGAATCAGAAAACTGAAACGGACCCACCTTTGCATGCGTCTTCCTCCATTGCGCCCCTGTATCCTATCGACGTTCCCACGCACCGGCAACTGGGCAGCGTGTATTTTAGGAAGAGAAAATGTCAGCAGCCTCCCCTGTGCCCGCCGGCCCAGTCCTCGCCGACAGCTACCTCTTCGATTGGGGAGCGCAGTCCTTTCGCGCTGACCTCATCTTTGTTCTTCCCCTGGCCATCTGCCTCGGGCTGGGTCTCTGGCTGGGCCGGCCGGGCGCCAGCTTGATTGCCGCCGGTGGAGCCTTTACCGTCGGCTTTGGCGCCAAGCAGCATATTGATGAGTCTCAATTCCTTCCCATGATCCTGGCGTCGCTGGGCATTAGTACCGCCACCTTCCTCGGCATGGTGGCTGGCCACACCAATTTCATCCTCGTACTCATCGCCGCGGGGGCGGCCTTCGTCTATGGAATGCTTTCCTTGCGCCAGGCCGGCGTCAGTTGGGTAGGGCAGCAGTCCATCGTCTTTCTCCTTGTCGCTTCCGCTTTCCCCTTTTCCCCCCGGGCCGCAGCGGCCCGTGCCGGACTGGTGATGGCTGGGGGCGTCTTACAGATCGTTACCTCCAGCATTTTGCTCCGCCTCTTGCAGCAGTTGCGTACAGACCTGCTGTCGGTCGCGCGGTATCTTCGGACCGAACACCAGGCGCTGCGTGCCTCTGTGGAGCAGGCCGCACGCGCGCTCGTCAAACGGCAAAGCGCACCCAGTGCCGTGCCCTATGCGATTCGCCTTGCTATCACTCTCGGGGTCAGTACAGAAATCTACCGCTACTTCGGTTTCGCCAACGGATACTGGATACCCATGACGGCTTTGCTGGTGCTTAGGCCCGGGCTGAGCGACACGGTGAATCGGGCCATCGCCCGGACCGTCGGCACCCTTGCCGGGGCAATGCTGGCCAGCTTCTCACTGGCCCATCTTGAGCCCGCCCCGCCCACCTTGGTCTGGTTGACCCTGCTCTTCGCCTGGCTCTCTTACTCGCTCAACAACGTGAACTACGGTCTCTTTACCCTGTGTTTAACGGCTTATATTGTCTGTCTTCTGGCGCTCAACAGTCTTCCTGGAAAGGAGGTCGCTTACCATCGCGCGGTCAGCACCATCATCGGCGGAGGGTTGGCTCTCACGATCCGATTATTCGTTATCCGCTATCGCAGGCAGCACTCGGCGCCACCCAGCGTGCAGGATCCTCCAGGCTAGGTCCGGGCTTTACAGGCTGCGGAAAAACTCGCGGTTGCGCCAGCCCCGGACCTTAAGCCCGGGGGAGCGGGTTTGAAAACCCACGTGAACGCTTCGATATATCGATTGAGGCCGGAACGAAGCAGTCCCGGCAGGGACGGAACAACCTGTAGCCCGGTACGTTAGTGCCGGGTTGGATTAGGTTCATGAGGCGAGTCCCGCAGGGACGGCACAAAGCCCAGCCCGTACGTGAGCAACCACATCCACTTGCAAAAACGATTTTTTCCCCAGCCGTTAGGAGCCCTGCCCCCATTCGGGCAAGGAAAGCACCCAATCCTCGCCTTTGCTTTCATCGGCTACATTCAGCATCCGGCCCTGCTCCACTTCTCTTTTCCCGCCGTCCCAGATCGATCTTCCGTCGAAGCGGCTGGCCGGCGCCGCCACTGCATCGCGAATCTCGCGCAGCTCCGCGGGCCGTCCAACTTTCAACAGGTATTTGCGTATCACTGCGCGACGGTCGAGTCCGTCATACTCGCCGCGTTCGGGCCTCTGTTCCTTCAGTGCATCCAGCGTTTGTTCCAGCTTTTGCACCAGATCCGGGGCTAGGACGCGAAGCTCCTCAAGCAATTCGTCTCGCCGCTGCTTGAGTAGGCGAACCGTAAGCGTCGGGGTGGACCTGAGCCCCATCGTTCTCTCCAGACAGGCCTAGACAGGAGTAGGCATTCTCCTCCACCAATGCTTCGCGAACTTGTCCGAGGATATTTCGCGGAGAGGAAGCGCCGCGGGAGCCGGAAGCACGACTCCGACGACCGGGATTAAGAGGAACCCGTGGCGTAATTAGACGCCTAAAACCATTCCAGCGATAGCACTAAATGACGCTGTGGTCCTTTTAGTCACTTATTGTGGGAATTCCCGTTGAGCCCCTCTTCGAGCCAGCCTTTCTTCAATATCATGTAAATGACAGCTTCCATTTCCCCCGAGGATCCTGCATGAAGAAGTCAGAAGTGCTGAACGCCTGGGCCAGCATTCTATACGGCCAGAAGCCAAGCCTTTCCATCGAGATCACCCGTGAGTGCCCCCTCCGCTGCCCCGGCTGCTATGCCTATGAGCCTGAGCATTTGGGGGCTGGCGGCGTGACCCTACGCCAATTGTCTGACTACAAAGGGGACGACCTGGTCCGCAGGCTGCTCGCGATCGTCGATCGGGAGCGCCCTATCCATCTCTCCCTGGTTGGCGGCGACCCCCTGGTTCGCTACCGCGAGCTGGAGGTGCTGCTGCCCCAGCTCGAGCAGCGGGGGATCCACGTGCAACTTGTGACCAGTGCCTTCCGGCCCCTGCCCAAGGCCTGGAATTCGCTCTCCAGGCTCAGCCTGGTGGTTTCCATCGACGGGCTGCAGCCGGAGCATGACGAGCGTCGCAAACCGGCCACCTACGAGCGAATTCTAAAATCGATCCGTGACAGTTTCGTGACCGTTCACTGTACCGTCACCGGCCAGATTGCCGGCCGTCCCGGATACCTGGAAGAGTTTCTTCGCTTTTGGAGTGCCCGTCCGGAAGTAAAGCGGATCTGGGTCAGTCTGTTTACCCCCCAGCAGGGAGCCGAGGGTCCGGAGATTCTCTCCCCCTCGATGCGCCGTCTGGTGCTCGACGAGCTGGAGTGTCTCTATCCTCTTTATCCGAAATTCCAGATGAACCGGCAGATGATCGAGGAGCTTCGTCACCCGCCGCAATCGCCGGAAGAGTGTATCTTCGCCCGCACCACGCTTTCACTCTCCGCCGACCTGGAAACCCGCATTGGGCCCTGTCAATTCGGAGGCAATCCTGACTGTACGCAATGCGGCTGTGTCGCCTCCGTGGCGCTGGCGGCCGTAGGCCACCACCGCGTTCTGCCCGGCTTGACGGCGGGAGACCTGATGTTTGCTTCCGAGCGTGTAGGAGCCAAGATCGGCTGGGTGCGTTCTCTCTTGCGTGGCAAGCAGCTACCGTCACCGCCCGCACCACCCCTAACCCAAATATCCGGCCTCTGAACCGGACGGCCTTTAGGCCGTCCGCCGTAGGTACACCAAATCTAGAAGCTGATGCGCCCCGTAATCTCCACGTTCCGAGGCCCCGCTCCTTCCGCACTCTGCAAACCGGAAATCGTTCCAAACGCGGAAGCATCCACATACTGATTCGGCACGTCATAGTTCCGATGATTCAGCGCATTGGCAGCCTGTGCTCCGAATTGAAACTGTAATTGTTCCGTAATCTTAATGGACTTGATCAGCGAAAGAGAAACCGCCTCGGTACCCGGGCCTTCCACGTTCCCCACCGAAGAAGTTCCGAACCGTCCGGCATTCACCGGCGGCAGTGTGAACGCAGCCGGATTAAGCCATACTGGTCCGTACGGGCTCGTCAGTCCGCGCGTCGCGCGAGGATTGACGCCGGGAACGACATCGGCTCGCGCCGAGCCCAGCGTGTTCAGGATGCCGGTGTTCGCGGAGTCGACGGATGTTTGGGCAACCGTGAGGAACGCTCCGGTCTGGAACACCAGCACGCCGCCTAACTGCCACCCACCGACCGCTGCGTCCAGCAGGCGCCCGCTGCCGGACAGGAACGTCTGACCCCGGCCAAACGGAAGCTGGTAGAGGGCGGTAGTCAGCCAACGATGGCGGCGATCAAACATCACGTTGCCATAGTCCAGGCGGGGATTGTTCTTGTCTGAAACCCAGTTGCCTCCTGCTGGCGCAAATTGAGTAGGTACCGCGCCCCCTGCGTCCGAGAGATCCCGGGTCAACACGTAGCTGGTCTGGAACTGCAGCCCGTGGGACATCCGCTTCTCCAGTACACCGGTGTAGCTGTTGTAGTTGCTGATGGCTTGGTTGACCACGCTTTGGATAATGCCCCAGATCGGATACACCAACGGCGCCGGAGTGCCGGTGTTGGCTGGCACCTGGTTCAGATCGTTAAAGTTCTCCAGGTCGCTCCCATGGCTTCCCGTATACGACAGCCGCATCCCGATATCGTGCCCCAGGTCGTGCTCGTAGGTCGCGTTCCACTGCTGTACCGTGGGGTCCCGGTAATGGATCGGAAACGCATATTCGAAGCTCGCCGTTCCCACCTGGTCCAGGTTTGCCGGGAAGGGAGAAGGAAAGCTAAGCAGGGGTGCACCGTTCGACCCGTAATCCTGCGTATACAAGGGAACGAAGCTCGCGCTCACCGCCCATCCCGAAACCAGGGAGAACCCCAGCGGGGACTCAATAAATCTTCCCCATCCCCCGCGGATCACATTCCGGTCATTCTTACCCGGCCGCCAGGCGAAGCCAATCCGCGGCCCAAAGTCGGTTCTGTCGGTGTAGCGCAATTTGATCGGCAGACCGGCCTGTGCCGCGGTAAGGATAGGGGTAGGGGCAATCGAAGCGGCGAAACCGGGGTTCGTCCACGAGAGCCCCTCCGCATTCGGCACCGCCACTCCACCATGAATTCCGTTCTCGTTGTAGTCCGGCAAAAAAGCCGCGGTGTTGTAGTGGGTATCTTTCAACGGCGGATGCAATTCGTAGCGCAGACCGGCGTTGATCGTCAAATAAGGCGAAATCTTCCAGTCATCCTGGGCAAACATGGCGTAGGAATAGCCCAGGCCGTTCATCGCCGGGTTCGTCACCTGCGCCAGCGTGACGTTATCCGGATAGCCCATCAGAAATTGGGTATAGGGATCGCCAATCGTTGTTCCTACTGTGCTGGTGCCGTTGAAGACGTACTGTCCGGCCCGGTAGTTCCCGAACACGTTCTCGTCATGGTCGGTCAGCCGGCGAACATCTCCACCGAACTTGAAGGTATGTTTCCCTTCAACCCAGGTGAGATCGTCCAGCAACTGGATCACCTTGCTTTGCTGATTGGTCGTGTTCAGACCGCCGGTCCGTTGCAATCCCACAATCTCCACGTCCGGAACCGTGGGTACCGGCGCTATATCAGGAATGCCGGTGATTCCTATCTGGTTAATCAACGTGTTCGAGTCGACATTTGCATTCAACTGATCCCGGATGGCGTTGAAGCCTCCACGAAACTCGTTAATCAGGTTGGAACTGATGGTGTAGTTGTAGGCCAGCGTGAAGCCGCGGTCTTGCTCCGGCTGCAGGATGCCGCCCAGCAAAGGCGAAAGGCTGGTGTCGCAGAAGCCGGCACAGTTGACTGTGGGAGCCGTAGTCACCGAGCGGTTCTTGAAGGTGTACCGTCCATAGATCGACTGTTTGGAAGTAATGTTCTGGTCGATGCGCACGTCGAACTGATTGCTGGAAATCGGCGCTGGGAAGTTCACCGAATAATTGTACTGGTACGCGTCGGCGGCGCCGCTATTGGGAACCGGCATCAGGTACTTGATCACATTGGCCGCAACCGGGGATACAGGGACCGAACAGCTGGAAGGAGTGCAGGGAATCGCGCTGCCATCGTAATTGTTGATCGATGGCGTGGAAGTTCCCTGGACCGAGGACAGATAGCTGTACAAGTTCCCATTCCGCATATCCATGCTGGGGAAGCTTTCCACCAGCGGAAACTGACGCGGAAGCCGCAGACCCTCATAACTGCCGAAAAAGAACGTCTTATCGCGCCCATTGTACAGATGAGGAATTCTGACTGGGCCCCCGCCAAAGCCGCCAAAGTTATTCATGTGCAGCGAAGGCTTGCCCGTGAACGGATTGCCCGAGGTCAGAGCGGTGTTCTCCAGGTTCTCGAATACGCCGCCGTGGTAGTCATTGGTGCCCGCCCGGGACGTGGTGGTCACGTCCGCGACGCCGCTATATTCCGCGTTGTTGTTGGTCTCGCTGACCCGGATCTCTGAGATGGAATTAAAGGATGGAAAAAGTTCGTTAATCGGGCCGCTGAACTCTACGTTGACGCTGCTGATGCCATCGATGGTATACGACATCAACGCCGGCGTCGTGCCCGCAACCACCAGGTTTGCGTTATCGTCCACCTGTACCCCGGGTTCCGTGCTCAGGGTCAATATCGGGCTGGTCGAGCCATTCGATCTGGAGTAGACCGCCACCGGCAAATCAACCAGTTCATGGCCGGTCTTGGTGGTAGCGAGGCTCGACTGGTCGGTAGTGATTACGTCGCCCGCAGCCTGCACTTCGATCGTCTGCGACTCTGCTCCGATAGCGAGGTTGGCGTCGATCCGCTGCGTATCGCGAGCTTGCAGTACCAGGTTCGAAAAAACCTGGTCTTTGAATCCGCTGGCCTGAATGCTCACCTCGTAGGTGCCGGCGTCGAGGTTAAGAAACTCATAATTTCCGGACGCGCTGGTCGTCGCCGTGTGTTTCGCGGAACTACCCTTGTTCACCAGGGTCACGGTAGCCCCGGGCACCACCGAACCCGATTGGTCCTTCACCGTGCCGACGATTGATCCAAATGTGGATTGGGCGAACGCAGATATGCTCGACGACATGACGCAAGCCAGCAAGGCCACCATCACCCGCTTGCAAACATTGGAACCAGCCATAGCTCACCTCCGGAATTTATGTAACCGTCGTTGTAACTTTACCTGTAGATACACTACGGGCACCCCACATCTCGCTTCTCTTGCCAGATGTGGGATACCACGATCCTCTCCTCGAAACTCCTAAGGCTGCATCGGTAAGTCCATCAAAGGACTCTTGGAGTAAAAGTCAAAAGGCCGCAGGGTAAAGTCATGCCACATCGTCGGCATCTGTGGCCAGTCCTCGGGCCGAGGCACATGATGAAACGCCATCGTGTACCAGGCCACGATATCCGTATTCATGATGTTCCGGTTTTGCTTCACCCACACTGGCAGCCCATCGGTGCCCTTGCTCCCCGACACATAAACCCCGGCCGCATATCGCTCCTTCGCGTCGTAGGGAGTTACCCAAAGTTGGTGGTCGGAGAATCCGGCGCGCTTCTGCGGCCAGTCATCCAGCGAGAGCAGCGAAACCCCGGTCAACCCGGGCATGATCTCGAAGCTGGTAGGGTAACCCAACTCGTTCTTCACCGCCGGATTCGTAAATCTCCACATCGCCGGGTGCTGCATGCTGATGTCCTGCATCGCCTGGCTCTCGTTGTCGATGCACTTGGGCGCCATTGCCCATATCGTTTTCCGCGCGCTGCTGGCCGGCAGCTTGTACTGCACCAGCTTGTCCACTTCGAAGTTATTCTTCGGTCCGTCTACATCCAGATCCAGCCGGAAGGAGAAGAAGTGGTCATGATCGACGCCATCGGTATTCGCCGCCACCAGGTGACCGAACTCCACCGGATTGCCCTCCGGATCCTTACCCATGATGTCCATCTTGTCCTTCACCGGCTTCACTTCCAGCTCACCGGTAGCGCCCACAGCGACCGTGATTGCACCCTCTTGTTCAAACCTCCAATCGAGGATGTAATCGTAGTTGCCCACCACCGCGATGCTGCGAAACACCAGTTCCCGGCCGGGCCTGCCCGCGATCGACTCTGGCCCACCGATGCCCTCCCAGTGCCGCCACGCCGGGTCGCCCAGCGTGCGTTCGAACATGCACGCCAATTGCGGGCGCACAAAGGGAGTTCCGTTATCGTGGAAAAAGGTGGCGCTGAAAAACGTAGCGTAGTCCGGACAATCCACGCCCTTCTGCAACGGCTTCGGAATGCCCAGGCCGGTGTTCATGAAGTACTCGCCCGCATCCAGGAAAACGTGCGAGTTCCACGTCTCCTCCGGATCCATGTAGGGCACATACATCTCCGAAAGCGAGCCCTCATACAACACTGACCGCCGCTTCCCCTGGTAATCGAGGGACGCCATGTTGACCACCGGACCGCTCCGCGGGTCGAGACGAAAGCGGAAGTGCCAGTTCTGCCAGCTCACTTCTCCATCCTTGATGGTGAAGCTCGGGCCTTCCGGCTGTGACACAACGATGGGTTTAGTCCCAGCGGGCGGCGGGCCGCCAGTGGAGTCGTAGACTTCGCTGACCGGCGGCATCGGCACCACCCCGTAATCGGTAACGCGCGTGACTTTCTTGCTCACCATATCGACGGTGAAAAATATGCCGCCGACTTCGCGGTCCTCCGATCCACTCTCAGAGTCGATGCCGTACTCACAGCCTCCCCAACCAATCCTGCGGCCATCCTGCTCCGGCAGGGCGATGTAGCCTCCCGGCGTCGCATAACAGGTCACCAGGTTCAGGTCCGTGATGTTGCGCTTCTTCAGCGCTTCCACGATCCGCGGATCGTGCTTGATAGCCTCGTTTACAGCCTGCTCCTCGGTGTCGGTGAAAGGCGCTTGCATGCCCTTCAGCTCTTCGAACGATTCCACCTTGGCAGTCGAGATATTGACCAGCGCCGCATAGGAGTGGCCCTTGTCATACAGCACCACGTCCGCCTTGCGTTCCAGGGGCGAGCCCGGAGTCCACGCCAGAACATATTGCTTGTCCGGCTCGTGCAACAGCACGCTGCTGAAGATGGTCTTTTCTTCAGTGTGGCCGGCATCGCGCAGCGTCTTATAAACCACCCAATATTCCGCCGGGGTCAACGCATCGAGAGGATGGTAAACAGCGGGTGCCAGGGCGGCGGCGGAGAGCGAGAAGAGGAGTCCGGTAACGCACGCAAAAGTCGAAGAGCGAACAAAGGATCTATAAAAAGACACTTCGGAATAACCTCCAGGAACAAGGGGCAGGGGACCGCTTCCCTTAGAAACACCACGTCCTTCTCGCCGGAAGGAGCGATAAACAGATAGGACCTAAGCTGAAACAGACTTCAGACAACGGGCCGAGGTGAGACAGGGAGCCTGATGACTCGAGTTATACCGGGCCCACGCGGGCACGTTGCGCGAGGGTAAGTCCGGCATGTTCCATTACTAGACGTTCCATCACTGGAACAGCGAGTTAGCGACAGGGCTATCGCGAGAATTAACCAAAGATAGCGAAGCAGGCAAGCAAAGTCAACGTTTATTCAACTCCACTTACCCGCCACAGCAGGACGTCGCCGCTTCTCCGTGCCGTACGCTATGCCCGTTTCGTTCCCCCGGCAAATCCATCGCCGGATTGGCGCTAAAAAAGTTATTCGGTTTCAACATAAAGCCCGCGTATTCCACAGGCATGATGGGAAAGTCTTCGGGCTTGCAGACATGGCTGTGACCGAAGCTATGCCACACCACGATATCTTCATTCTCGATCGACCGGTTTTGCTGCACGTACCTGGGTAAGCCGTCGCCGCCGGCGTGCTGGTTGGGATAATTCCCGGTGGCGTAGCGTTCGTCTTCGGCGTAACGCGTGACCCAAAGGTGTTTGCTGGCGAAGCCTCCGCGGCGGTCGATGCTGCTCCCCGGCTGGGCCAGCAGCACCGGGCTCGGTTGCGCTACCAACTTGTAGCCCGGATGTTTGCCCACCGCATTGCGATGATTGGGATTGATGACCTTCCAGAACCGTCCCGTCCGTCCGTCGGCCTCGCGGCAGGCGTCCAGCTCCCGGCTCAGCGTCCTCGCTGTCACATCGAACACATTTCCGTAAGGGTTGTCCTTGCCCCAGGGCCGCGGTTGATATTCATGCTCGGTCACGCTATTGCCTTCGCCGTCGACCATCATGTGCAGCCGGGCGCAGAAAAAATGCTGGTGGTTGGGTCCGCCCAGACCCTCCGCCACCATCCCGCCGTAGGGATAATCCGCGCCGGGAGCGATCGCCGCAGTCTGGATAATCCCGGTAAGTTTCACCTCCAGCTGGATGGTTCCATCCTGGTATAGATACCAATAGAAGCCGTAGTCATAATTACCCACGGTCGCGAAAAAGCTGATCACCAGTCTCCGAGAGCGGCGTACCTGGTGCAGCCCGGTGCGGAAGTCAAAGTGCTTCCAAAGAATGCCGTAGTCTTCCTCGTGCATACAGACGGCGTTCTTCATCACCGAGACCGCGCCCTGGTCCTCCACCATGGGAATATCAAAGTAGTGGATCAACCCCAGGCAGTCGCAGCCCAGCTCCAGAGAGTTAGCCAGCTTGCCCAGTCCATACTCACCGCAATCGAAGGCATTCTTCCAAAAATGGCTGGTGGTTGCATCGCCATAGGGAACCACCATCTCGGTGACGCTGGCCCGGTAAACCAGCGGGCGCACTCCGGTTTCGTCCTCAAAGCCCAGCTGGTGCAGCACCAGTCCTTCACGCGAGGTAAACCCCACCCGGAAGCTCCATTTCTGCCACTTCACCTCCCATCCATTGACAGAAAAACTAGGCCCTTCAGGCTGCGAGATATGAAGCGGCTTTAGATCCTCGCGTGGTTTGCCTAGAGACTCAGGATCGTAGTTATGTTTCTTCTTGGGAACCGGAACCACCACCTCATCATCCACCAGTTGCAGCACCCGCTTGGCGATCAGGTCTACCACCGCCACCACGCCTTCGATGGGGTGTGAGTAGGCGTTGTCGAGCCGGTTGGCGCGATAGTAGCTCACCGCGCGCACTACGCGCTTACCCGCCTCCAGGGGGAAGCCAAAGTTGCCGGCAGAAAAAGGATCCACCTGCACCAGCTTGATATCTTCATCCGTCAGGCCGCGCCGTTTCAGCGCATTGCGCCATCCTTCATCCGCCTTGACGATCAGATCGCAGTTGATAAAGTCCTCAACCAATACTGGAGGCTGTCCATACGGAGCGACCTCGGTGTGATGCTGCACCCATGAAACCAGAGTCCCACGCGAAAGGTTCACCACTGCCTCGTGCGTCTCTCCGGTCATAGCATCGAAGACCATCAAAAACGCGGACCGCTCCATCGCCTCCCCAGGCTGGAAGGCGAGTACCTCTGCTTTGGGTGGTTCATGCAAATGGACCATGGCGAAGCGGCACTCCGCGCCCAACTGCTTTTTCGCCGTAAGCAGTTCGCAAGCCTTCTGGATCTCCTCCGCACTCAACGGGTCCAGCGGATGTGCATTACTTCCCACTGGCATCGACGACGACCCGACAACCGGGGTAAAAGCCGCAACACTCATAACCACCCTCCGTATTCCTATCCTGTCCCAATCACCAAAGTTGAAGGGGACGGCCTTCAGGCCGTCCATAAACGTCACAGATGACTTGCGGCTTTAGCCGCTGAGGGAGGCTTAACCCTCCTCCAAAGCCTCAGTGAGCCGTCTACTCATCCGTGAACCTCGCCACGACATCCCGAGCGAAACCCCTATGCCTAGCAGCATCACAGCCAGCATGATCCATGGAAAGCTGCGCACCAACCCATCGTTACTCCCGCTCAGCGCGGGCAAATTCGCAATCAGCAGATACAGTGCATAGCCCAACCCAACCATCCCCGTCACCGGAGCCACGATCGTGTTCCAAACCCGTTGATCCATCCCATTACGCCGAAAAAAAACCATCACCGCCGCGCTGACCAGGAACTGCAACCCAACGATCCCGATGGTGGCAAAGGCAGAAGTCCAGCTGAACACCACCGTCAGCGGATCGGCCCCGGTCATCACCGAGCCCAGCACTCCCGCCACCGCGCACCCCGTCTGCACATAACTGGCTTTGTAAGGAGACCGAAATCGTGGATGAATCCCGGCCAGAAATCTCCACAACAACCCTGCGCGCCCCAGCGCATACAGGTAGCGCGTGATGGTGTTATGAAAGGCCAGCAGGCAAGCGAAGATACTGCTCAGCAGTAGCGCCCGCATAATCCCCGTTCCGCCACGGCCCAGATACTCATCGCTCTTGGCAAACCAGAAGTTGCCCGGGTCGGCGACGGCGGCTGCGACCACATGGTCCACGCCATACGAGCTGATAATGGCCCAGGTAGTAAATGCAAAGAACACCATGATGATAGAAACCGCGGCATAAGTCGCCAGAGGAACCGTGCGCGTTGGGTTCCTGCTTTCTTCCCCGTAGATCGCTGTGGCCTCGAAACCAACGAACGAAGCCAGGGCAAACATGATCGCAATGCCCGGGTGCCCTCCTGATACCTCCTGCGGGGCGAAGGGCCGTAGATTAAATCCCTGCGGTCCGCCGCCGTGCCAGACAATAGAGAGACTCAAAGCCAGCAGGATGCCCATCTCCAGGCTGATGAACAGGCCCAGAACCCATCCACTGAGCTCCAGCTTCCGCATTCCCAGAAACTGCACCAGAGCGATCACTACCGCGCTATATGCGTACCACGGCAAGTGCAAATTAAGCAGCGGATTGAGAATGACGGTCGAAAAAAATCCAAACAGCGCATAGACGCCCACCTGCATCGTGGTGTAGGAAACCACGGCCACGAAGGCTCCCCCAACGCCGAGGTGGGGGCTGAGTCCCTGCGCCAGGTAGGCATAGAACGCGCCCGCGTTCACCACGTGCCTGCTCATCGCCGCATAGCCGACGCTGAAGATCAGTAGAATCACACCTGCGATCACGAACGCGCCCGGGACCCCGGCGCCGTTGCCTAGCTGGATATCCACAGGAATGATCCCCAGCATGCCGGTCAAAGGCGCAGCGGCGGCGATCACAAAAAACACGATCTGCCACATGCCGATGGCATTTTTCTGGAGTTCAGGCGGAGGCCCTGCCATGTCTCATACTGGCCCGGAGGTCGATTTTTGTCATTGCTATCGACGCCACTTTGTTGATAACTTACGCCAACGGTCCCTGTCGACCAGACCCTTTACATCCTTATCCTGTGTACTGCCTCCCGAGGCAGCCGGGGCGTCCTCTTCTCCAGCAACCGGCAAGGTGATCGAATATGCAGCTGTCTACGCAGCCAATGATCCGGGCCAATCTATTGGAACCAATCCTCAATGCCATCCGTGCCCAGGGTCTCGACACCGCAACTCTCTTGCGCTGCCATGCGTTGCCTCAGGCCCCGATCGACCCTTATCAGTTGATCCCCCTGGGCAAATACGTAGCCCTCTTCGAGCAGGCCGCGCTTCTGCTGAGCGATCCCTTCCTGGGTCTAAGGCTGGGCCAGGCCTTCCGGCCCGAGTTACTCGGCCCGCTGGGCTTCATCTTCCAGGCCTCGGTCGATCTCCACAGGGCGCTGCAACAGTTATCGTCTTATGTCAGCGTCTGGCAGAGTGAGACCCGCGTCGAATTGATTACCGCCGACGACACCGCTGACTACATCTACCAGATCGGCGATACCTCCATCCGCCCTCGCCGCCAGGACGCGGAGTACTCCCTGGCCTCCATCTGCAGCTTGATACGCAACTTCCTCGGTGACCAATGGGCTCCGCTGGAGGTTCACTTCGAGCACGCCGGCTTCTCCAGCGTTCGCAAGGTCTACGACCAGGCCTTCCACGCGCCGGTCTTCTTTGGCCAGAATGTAAACCGGTTAGTGATTCGGACCGCCGATCTGGATCGCCCGGGCATCTCTTCGGATCGATCGATGATGCCCTTCATGGAACGTCATCTGCACGATCTGGCTCGGGAGAGCAGGGAACCGGAGAGTTTCGCCCGCCAGGTCAATTATCTGATTGCCCGGCGCCTGGGGTCAGGCCCCTTGAGTCTGCCGTCGGTGGCCCAGGAACTCGGGCTTTCCGCTCGCTCTTTTCAGCGCCGTTTGGCCGAGGAGCGTACCAGCTTTCGCAGCCTGGTCCGCCACCAGCGCCGCACGCTGGCCGAATCTCTGATGAAGGACCACTCCGCTACGGTAACCGCCGTGGCCCACACCGTCGGCTACGCTGAGACTGCGGTGCTCTCGCGAGCCTTCAAGGCCTGGACCGGCGCCTCTCCCCGCGCTTTCGTCCGAAGGGAGCGCCATGCGACCGCTGGCAGTCGGTAAGAAGCCCGGCCTTGACCGCGTATTAGGCCGCCGCGACCTGGTGTTGCTCTTCGTGGTTGCGGTCGCTAACCTGAACCTGATCCCGGCCATTTCCTCTTCCGGCCCGGTGACGCTTTGGTTATGGCTGCTGGCTCTCTCCTGCTTCTTCTGGCCGCAGGGCGCGGCGGTGACGGAGTTAGCCCAGAAATGGCCCGGCGAAGGCGGCATCTATCTCTGGGCCAAGCGCAGCTTTGGGGAGGAGCACGGCTTCATCGCCGGCTGGTGCTACTGGCTTTCGAACGTGGTCTACCTGCCTACGGTGGTGCTCTCCTGTGTCGGCGTAGCCGTCTACGTCGCGGGACCAAGAATCCAGAAACTGGCCGATAGCCATGCTTTTACCGGCATCGCCTCGCTGCTGATCATCGTTTTTTTGCTGGCGTTGAACATCCGTGGACTCTCCCTGGGCAAGTGGATCAGTAATCTCGGCGCGCTCGGGACCATCGGCGGCGCAGCCATGATCTGCCTGCTGGCCGTGCTGACCCTGCATCACAACGGAAGCGCCCTCCATGCGGCCGATCTAAAGGTGAATTTCCATGACTGGCGTCTCCTCGCGGCTTTTGGCACCATCTGCTACAGCCTGATCGGCCTTGACCTGGCCTCCATCATGGGTGATGAGATCCGCGACCCTCGCCGCAATCTTCCCATCTCCATCCTTCTCGGCGGCCTTATTGCAGGTTTCATCTACTTCGGCACCACGCTGTCAATGCTCATTGCCATGCCCCAGAAGGAGATCGGTGTGCTCTCCGGCGTCCTGCAAGCCATCAACGTCATGAGTGCGCGGACTGGGCTGGTGGGCGTCGTAGCCCCCCTGGCGCTGCTTGAATGTATCGCCATCCTGGGCACTGCCTCGGCCTGGTTCAGCGGCGCGGCACGCCTGCCTTTCGTCGCCGGAGTGGATCGCTATCTTCCTCCCATCATTGGCCGCGTGCATCCCCGCTACCACACGCCCTATGTCAGCTTGATCCTTTTTGCGGTCCTATCCTCGTTATTGATCGCCACCAGTTTCTTAGGCGTCTCGGTAGGCGAAGCCTACCTCACCATGCTGGATCTGGCCGTAATCCTCCAACTCTCGCCATCGGCATACATGTTCCTTGCTCTGCTCAAACACACCTGGAGCAAGGGTGCGGTCCTCAATGCCAACAAGGCCTATCTGACGGCCAACGCGGTGGCGGGTTTGTGTGCGACCTTTGTCGGCCTGATCGTCGCCTTTATCCCTTCGCGCCAGGTGAACTCGGTATGGATCTTCGAAGGCAAGCTGATCGCGGCGTGCATCATTGTCTTTGGCGCCGCCCTCTTCTTCTATCAGCGAGCGTTATACAAGGCCCGCACTGCCCCTGCTGACGAGCTGGGCCCGGGAGTGGAATACGGCTCGTGACAACAACATCTGATTCAGGAAAAATTCAGGAACAATCAAAATCGTGGCAAGTAACTATGCTTAGTTCGAGCCCCCGCTTTTGCCTGTCAGGTTTCGTGCGCATCGTTCTTCCGTTCTCTTTCCTCTGCGCTTTGCTCCTGTGTGCTGTCCCTTCCCAAGCGCAGCAGGCCAAGAGCAACTACCGGGTGCAGGAATACATGGTTCCCATGCGTGATGGCGTGCACCTGCAAACCGTGGTGATCGCCAAAGCCAACCAGACCGAACCGCTGCCCATCCTGCTCACGCGCACGCCTTATGGGGTTTTTACCCAGGAAACCTTCGACCAGAACGCAGCCAAGGAAGGCGCAGACTGGGTACCGGCCAGTTGGAAGGAACTCGCTGCCGATGGTTACATCTTTGTCTGGCAGAACCTCCGGGGCCGATTCAAATCCGAGGGCGTTTTTCTGCTCACCTCGCAGTACGACCCAAAGAATCCCAGGCAGGCCAATGAAACCAACGATGCCTACGACACCGTGGAATGGCTCATCAAAAACGTGCCCAACAACAACGGCAAGGTGGGCATCTACGGGATCTCCTACAACGGACTTACCGCGGCGCTCACGTTACTGCATCCCCATCCTGCTCTCAAGGCCGTCAGCGAGCAAGCCTCACCGGTCGATCAATGGATGAACGACGACGATCATCGATACGGGGCATTGCGCGAGAGTTATACCTTTGAATACTCCGTGATGGAGCAGGCTGATAAGAATAAGAACACCAACTTCGACTTCGACACTTATGACACCTACGACTGGTATCTCAAGGCGGGTCCCCTTACCAATTTAAACGACAAATATCTGCACGGAACCTTGCCCTACTGGAACGATGTGACGCGGCACCCGGATTACGACGATTTCTGGAAGAAGGAAGCCTGGGTAAACCAACTGCATGGCTCCACCGTGCCCAATCTGAATGTGGCCGGCTTCTGGGATCAGGAGGATCCCTGGGGACCCTGGCAAATCTTCCGCCATGCGCAGCAACACGATCCGGAGAACACCAACTTCATGGTTGCCGGGCCGTGGTTTCATGGCGGGTGGGCAGCCTCTGTTGGAGACAGCATCGGCCCCGTCTCTTTCGGCGGTCACAAGACCGCCATTGAGTTCCGGCAAAACATCGAAGCTCCGTTCTTCCGTTACTACCTCCATGGCGAGGGCCAAAAGCCGGCGTGGAAGGTGACCACTTTCCAGTCCGGATCGAACACCTGGCACACCTATTCCGAGTGGCCGCCGAAGCAGTCGAAGCCGACCAACCTTTACCTGCATGCGGATGGGACTTTGTCGTTCACGCCGCCCGCGGCCGGCGCGCCCGAGTATCGCCAATACGTCTCGGATCCGGCGAACCCGGTGCCCTATCGTGCGCGGCCAATCTCACCCACCTACCCGGCCTCAGAGTGGCGATTCTGGGAGGTGGCCGATCAGCGCTTTGTCGATCATCGCCCGGACGTGCTGACGTTTGTGAGTGAGCCTCTCGATCATGATGTTGTGGTAACCGGAGAGATGGCGGCCACCTTGTTTGCTTCGAGTTCGGGAACCGACTCGGACTTTATTGTGAAATTGATCGATGTGTATCCTGAGACCGGGCAGAAGAGTGCGATCGAGCCCGACACTTCCTATGCCAACTCCATGAATGGATACGAGCTGCCGATCGCGATGGAAGTACGTCGCGGCCGCTATCTTCGCAGCTACGAGCATCCTGTGCCGCTGACCGCGAATAGGCCGGCGGAATGGCAGATTCCGCTGCGCGACCATGACCATGCTTTTCTGAAGGGCCACCGGTTGATGGTGCAGGTGCAATCCACCTGGTTCCCGGTCATCGACCGCAACCCGCAGACCTTTGTACCCAGCATCTACCAGGCAAAGGCAACAGACTATGTACCCGCGACCCAACGCATCTTCTGCACGGCCGGAATGCCTTCGCACCTGGTGTTACCTGTTATGCCTTAGTCCAGTCGTTTCACGTCGGATTTCAAATTCAAGTTCCGGATCAAGCGGTGCAAATACTTGGGATGAATCCCTAGAAGACGTGCCGCCTCCACCGGGCTACCCTTTGCTTCATCCAACGCCGTGAGGACAAGCTGTTTCTTAGTCTGGTTCAGAGTGCTGTGGTAACGCGCCGCCAACTCTGACGATTGTTCTTCCAGCAGCGCGGTGGGCAGGTCCTCGGGAAGAATTTCATCCGTAAGCCCCATGACGATGGCGTGCTCAATAGCGTTTTCCAGCTCCCGAACGTTTCCCGGCCAACTGTATTGCAACAGCAAAGATCGTGCTTCTGCCGTGATGCCCTTGAAACCACGTCTGCACTTAGCGGCATATTTGTTAGCAAAATGCAGCGCCAGCGGCGGAATATCTTCGCGACGCTCGCGCAGCGGAGGCGAGACCACAGACACCACGTTCAGCCGATAGTACAAATCCTGCCGGAATTCACCAGTCTTGATTGCCTGCTCCAGGTTCTTGTTGGTCGCGGCCAAAACCCGGGCGTTGAACGGGAGCAGGCGATTCCCGCCGAGCCTCTCAAACTCTCGCTGCTGGAGCACTCGCAGGAGCTTGGCCTGCAGCAGAGGAGCCATCTCGCCGATCTCGTCCAGGAACAGCGTGCCGTCCTCGGCAGCTTCGAATTTGCCCTTCCGCCCCGCAGCGGCCCCGGTGAACGCGCCTTTCTCGTGCCCGAATAGCTCGCTCTCCAGCAAGGCTTCCGGGATCGCAGCGCAGTTGATGGCGATAAATGGCTTCTCCGGCCGCAGGCTGTTGGCGTGAACCGCGCGTGCCACAAGTTCCTTACCCGTTCCGCTCTCGCCCCGAATCAGTACGGTCGAATCGCCCTTAGCCACCCGCCGGATGGACTCGCCCAGCCGCAGCATTGCCCGGCTCTCCCCTATGAGGGTGCTCTCGGCTTTACCTTCCACCCGTAAGCGCTGGTTCTCCGCCCGCAAGGAGTCCAGCTTCGACAGGTTCTCCAGCGTCACCGCAACAATGCGCGAAACCGCGCCCAGGAAGTAAGCTTGTTGCTCGCTGAAGGGTGGCGAAGAAGCAGGCGAGCTCAGGTAAATCACGCCCAGAACTCTCTCCACTGCCGGCAGTGGTACGCACATTACATGCTCTGTGGAAATGGCCCCAGGGTGAGCCGCCGCAAAGATCGCGCATCGTTCCCAGGTTGCCTGCTGCACCAACTCCTCCCGAATATGCATCCCCTGCGGCGCGGGCCCCTTCCTGCTCCAGGTACACGGGGCGCTTGCTTCTTCATTCCGGTTCAGCTGCAAGACAATGGCGCCCTGGGCGGCCGGAATCACTTCGGCAATCAGCGCCAGCAGCTCGCACTGCAACGCCTGTACGTCGCGGGTTGAATTGACGACATTCGCAATTTTGAAAAATGCACTCAGATCGCGAGCCATCCGCCCTACCCCTGAGGCATCCGAAGGCAGTCCCCAACGATTGAGGGGCATTGTTTTCACCTCGGAGTCGACCGCCAGAGCGTCCCCCTCATCCGGGCCAGTGAGGAACACATATTCGCTGCTCCCGATACGAATCTGGTCGCCATGCTCGAGAAGCTTACGGCTCACCTTGTTCCCGTTCACGAAAGTGCCGTTGTGGCTGTCGAGGTCTGTGATCTCAAATACCCCGCTGGAAACCTCGCTGACTGAGCAATGCTTTCGTGAGACTGCGGCGTCCTTCACCTCTACCTGGTTGGAGGAATCCCTCCCCAGAAACAGAGAGCCATCCTCCACGGGCCACGCTGTCCCCTTCAATAAGCCGGAGATTGCCAGCAGTCTGGGGTCGCTCAAGTCCGCCTCCGATGATTGAGTCTAGCCGAAGCGCTCGAAAAACCATTTTGCAATGGTCCCCGGGATGCTGCGGTAACCGGCAGGCTCCTCGCGGGTAGTCGTTCGGCTACCGTAATCGCGCCTTACTCCCGCACATGGGCCGGTGGCTCGCCTCTATCTCGTTGAAAACAACGGGAGCGGCTCGGCAGAACAACCTTGGTACGGTTTGGCCTCCGGGTTGCAATTACTCCGAGTGTCAACGCAGGCTTCCAGTGAAGGTGCTGAGAGTTTGAGAGACAAATTCAGTCTGGGTTCCACTGCGAGGAGCCTCCAAGGAGAATGCCATGAAACGCAACTATATCGGTAACGTATCGTTTGCATTGATCTCACTTCTGTTCGCCACCACCGGCGCCTTCGCTCAGTCTGTTGTGGAAGTCAATGTGCCCTTCACTTTCAGCGCCAGCAACACCCAGCTTCCGGCCGGCCGCTACCAGATCACGGAAGACCACGCCTGGCAGAACATCAAGGTCTACAACCTAGAAACCGGCACTTCGATACTCGCGCACGTCCAGCAGGAGACCGCCCGCGGCGGCGCGAGGTACAAGGCAGTCTTTCACCATTTTGGCAATCAGTACTTTCTGGCTGAGATCCGTGAAGACATGAGCGGTTTGGATGTTACCCTCCCGGTCACAAAACAGGAGAGGAAACTTCAGTCGATGCAGGTCGCCGGCGTCCCACAAAAGAGCGCCCAGGAGATAGAAATTGCGCTTAAGTAAACAGTCTATTGAGCCAAGCGAAGAAGCCGGACGCCAGGTTCCGGCTTCTTCGTGATCTTGCCCAGCGGCCCGGTGCTGCCAGTCACAACGACGTAAACTACTCCACCAGGAGTGGAACCGATCGCATGTCCGCCGTAATCCGCCGCCGCGTCTCCCCGCCCAGCAGCAATTCTTTCTGTAATTTGGGTCACAGAGTCATCATCTCTTCCCATCCCCGCTTTCGCCGGAGAATGCCGCACTTCGGTTACCTCGGGGAGTGACCGCCACTTTTCTCAGGGGGTTGACGGCACGATTGGACTATTCTTCAATAAGCAAATCAATTACAGGTCGTTCCCCACCGGGCCCGGCACGACGGCATTACTGAAACGAATCAAAACGCGAGGGTAACCCGGTGACCCAATCCTACGAAGAAACTGATGCCACCCACGTATTAACCATGGAAGAAATCACAAACCTCACCGAGGAGGGTGGCCAACCCGCCGACACCCTCATGAACGTCGTCGCCCTGATCGCCACCCGGTTCAGGACCGACGTCTGCTCCGCCTATCTGCTGGAACCGGATCGATCCAACCTGGTGTTGGCCGCGACCCTCGGCCTCCACCCGCGATGCATTGGCACCCTGCGCATGCCGCTCAGCGAGGGCCTCGCCGGCCTGGTCGCCGAACAAGTATTGCCGGTAGCCGTTGAGGACGCCAGCATTCACCCCCGTTTCAAGTACTTCAAGGAGTCTGGCGAAGAGGTATACCACTCCTTCCTGGGGGTGCCTCTGATCGATCGTGGCATTCTCCAGGGTGTTCTCGTGGTCCAAACTAAGGATCTGAGGGTCTTCCGGGAAGATGAAATCCGCATGTTAACCGACGCAGCAAACCAGGTCGCGCCCGTAGTCAGTGAGGCCCGCACACTCGATCGTTTCATTGCCCCCGCCCAGGAGCGTCTCTGGTCGGTGGCCCGTAACCTCTCCTGGTGTTGGGACTACGACTCCATCAGCCTGTTTCGCGATCTCAATCCCACCCGCTGGTGGCAGCTGAATCAGAATCCCATCGCGCTGCTGAACGAGATGCCTCTGGGAGAGATCGAACGCCGCGCCACCGAAATGGGTTTGCATAGCCGCATCAACTACGTCTATCGCCGCCAGCAGGAGTATCTGAGCGCAGATCGCACCTGGGGTTCCATGAACGCGGGTGTGCTTCGACCCCACCCGGTGGCCTATTTTTCCGCTGAGTTCGGCTTGCACGAGTCCTTGCCCATCTACTCCGGCGGCCTGGGCGTGCTCGCCGGGGACCACATCAAAAGTGCATCCGACCTCGGCATTCCCCTCGTCGGCATTGGCTTGTTTTACGGGCAAGGCTACTTCCGCCAGTACCTGGACAGAAAAGGATGGCAGCAGGAAGAGTACCTGCACACCGACGTCACCCAGCTACCCATGGAAATTGCCATCGGCAAGAACGGGGAACCGGTGGTGGTCGAAATTCAAACCCGCGGCGGCCTGATTCGGGCCAAAGTCTGGCGAGTCAAAGTGGGACGTTGTGACCTCCTGCTGCTCGACTCCAAAGTGGCGGGCAATGCACCGGAAGATCTGGAGCTGACGTCCCGGCTATATGGCGGTGATGGACGCACCCGCATTCGTCAGGAATTGCTGCTCGGTGTCGGCGGTTATCGTGCCCTCAAGGCGATGGGCATTACCCCCGGCGTTCTGCACCTCAATGAAGGCCACAGCGGCTTTGCGGTCCTGGAGGCAATTCGCGACCGCATGCATGACGAAGGCCTGGACTTCGACACCGCCGCAAATCAGGTTCCCCGGGAAGTGATCTTTACCACCCACACTCCTGTGCCCGCGGGGCACGACCGATTCCATGGCGATCTGATTGAGGAGCACCTGGGGCCGCTGCGCGATGAGCTGGGCATTTCGAACGAACGGCTGATGGGCTTTGGCCGTGAGCACCCCAACGACACTCATGAACCGTTCTGTATGACCGTTCTCGGACTCTTGCTCTCACGCCGTGCCAATGCCGTTTCTTCTCTGCATGGCGAGGTCTCGCGAGCCATGTGGAAGGGTCTGTATCCGGGCAAATCGGAGGACGCCGTACCCATCGGTCACATTACCAATGGCGTCCATGTGCCGTCCTGGCTGGCGCCGCAAATGTCTCGTCTTTACGACCGGCATCTCGGGGTCGGATGGCAGGGCAAGAGCTCCTGGCTGCGAACTTGGGAGCCCATCGAGAATGTCGATGATGGCGAACTGTGGGAGACCCACCTTGCCCTCAAGTCTCAGCTCATCGACTTCGTGCGCCGGCGCGCGCGGGAGCAGGCCGAACGCCGTGGTGAGTCCAACGAGACTCTGCTGCGCCTGGGCAAGGTGCTCTCTCCGGATGCATTGACCATCGGCTTCGCCCGCCGCTTCGCCACCTACAAACGAGCCAATCTGATCCTGGCCGATATCCAGAGGCTGGCCTCCATGGTCAACGACCCCAAGCGTCCGGTGCAATTCCTCTTTGCCGGCAAGGCCCATCCCCACGACGAGCCGGGAAAGATGGTGCTGCAGCAGATCGCCGAGATGATGCGCGACTCCAAATTCGGAGACAAATTTGTCTTTATCGAAAACTACGACATCAATGTCGGCCGCCACCTGGTGCAGGGTGTTGACGTCTGGCTGAACAATCCCCGCCGGCCCCTCGAGGCCTCTGGGACCAGTGGTCAGAAGGTCGTCCTCAACGGAGGCCTGAACCTGTCGGTGCTCGATGGCTGGTGGGCCGAAGCCTACGACGGTCTCAACGGCTTTGCTATCGGGAACGGCAGAACCCACTCCAACATGGATGTGCATGACAGCCGCGACGGCGAAGACCTCTATCGCGTTCTGATTGACGAGTTGATCCCCCTTTACTATCAGCGCGACAAGGACGGCCTGCCTCGGGGATGGATCACCCGCATGAAGCGGACCATCCGCACCCTCGGCTGGCGCTTCAGTGCGGACCGCATGGTGATGGATTACACCCGAAACTGTTACGTTCCCGCAGCAGGGGGCACCTCAAGCGAAATGAAACCGCCCTGTTGATCTGCCCGTTATAAAGAAATATTGGGGATAACTGTTCAATCACGCGGTCGCTATGTTTCGAATGCGACCGCCATGAGTTCCTGTTCGGCTCTCGGGATATTCAGTGTCTCAGCTTCAGTTCTCCAACGGGCCGTTGCGGCCAATAAGTCGCGCGCTCTGCCCGCCTACGCGCAGCCTCCCACCTATGCGCTTACCGCGGGCCCCGCTGATCGTTGCCTCCCTGGCGTTGTGGCGTCGCCGGCCGGCTCTGCGGGCGCGGGGCGGGCCGGTTCGGAGCGGTCGCCGGCCGGTTTTGGGGCGCTGGTCGGGGTTGAGGCGCAGGCTTGGTCTGCGGGGCAGGCCGGGTAGAAGGAGGCCTGACCTGCGGCGCGGGTTTGGTGGTCGTCGGCCGCGGCTGAGGCCGGTTCCCGGGCGTGCCCGGCCGTACCGGCTGGATCGACGGCTGTCCTCCATTCGGTGGGCGATTATTATTCGGCGGCCGGTTATTCGGCGGCCGATTGTTCCCCGGCGGCCGATTGTTCCCAGGCCCGCTAATAGGATGGCCGTACGGCGGCCGCGTTCCCGGTCGATTGACGGGTTTCGGTGGCCGGTAATTCGGCGGCCGGTATCCCCAGTTGCCGCCATACCCCGGCCGATGACTATACATGACCGGTCGCGGCCTATACCAATAGTTCGGCGGTCGATAGCCGCCTCCCCAGCCTCCCCACGGGCCACGGTTGTAATAAATCCGGTGGCCTCTCCAGTTCCATCCCCAACCGCCCCACCCCCAGGGTTGGCTGACCAAAAGCGCGGTAATCCCGATCGCAATGCCAAACGTGATCAACCCCGGGCCCGCACCGGAGGTATACACCACCGTGGGATCATATTGCGGCAGGTACACCACCTGCGGGTTTACCGGTTGGATCACGTAGATGGGCTGCGCTCCCGCCTGCTGTACCTCAATCTGCTGCTGGGGCGTGCTGCGTAATGCGCCCGACGCATAAGCCTGCGCCCGCAAGCGCTGGATCGACGCAGACACTTGCCCCTGATCTGCCAGGACGGCCGCCCCAATGGCGGCATAGTCGTCGATGTTTTCCGCCATCATCTGTATTACCTGGGGAAAGCCGACCAGGGCGATAAACGCCGGATCAAACCCCTGCTGCTGGGCAGCAGCGGTCAACTGGGACACGGTGAGGTTTTGGTTCTGCGCCAACCAATTGGCCACATCCAGAATCTCCTGCGGATTGGTAGAGGCGGTTGTGATCTGCGCCAGCAAAGCGTCCGGGTACAGCGCGACCGGAGCCAGCAGTTGGTCCAGCTGCTGTGGTGTCGGCGGCGGCGGCATATTCTGAGCCTGAAGGTCGGGAGCCAGACCCTGAAACACCAGTAGAGTGATCAACACGAGAACGGCTGACAGACTTGGTTTGCCCTGCATGAAAAAGCTCCGAACTCTGAGTAAGTCGTTCACCATACTACTGTAGTACGGAGGGATGTCTTAAAGCGGCAGCGCTTTGAATGTGGGTGGAGCGAAAATCGCCGGTAAACTTTAGCCCAAACCCGAGACACCGGTCGAAACTGATATGCGCCAGCCATATGAGCGCGAGCTGGCCAGCCAGCGAGAAACCCTGGGTCCAGGCTAGCAGGCCCATCGCCAACGGCAGCACGTCGCTGTGCACCACGTTATAAAAGGCTGCCGAGCTCTTGCCGGCAGAACGCAGGTATCCGAGAAGAGACACATCGGGCACCAGAAACAGCAGAGCGAATATCCCCCAGTGGCCCGGGTAAAAATGCTGATAAGCGACGCATTCAACAACCAGCGCAGTGAGTCCCTCCAGGCGGAGCAGAACATCGGGGCGCGTAAGGTAAACAGCATCTTTCGAGGTGCTCATATTGCTAGCTAATCATCAACCACGAGTAAGCGCCATCATCCTGGCTGCCGGCACATCCAGGCGCATGGGGCAAGCAAAGCAGCTGCTTCCCTTGGGCGGGAGCACGGTGTTGGCACAGACGATCGAGAACGTTCGTTCCGCCGCAGTGGATGAAATAGTTCTCGTACTCGGTTCATCTGCCGAAGCGATCCGCCAGCAGCTTTCCCAAACGCTGCTCGAAGGCATCAAAATTGTGGTCAACCAGGCCTACCTGCAGGGAATGGCCAGTTCTCTGCATGAAGGGCTTTCCACTCTGGATCGGCACAGCAACGCCGCGCTCATCATCCTCGGCGACCAGCCCTTCGTTCGTCCCCAGACCCTGGATCAAATCGTCGCCAGCTACCGGCGATCGCAAGCGCAGATCGTCATACCCTCCTACCAGGGTACCCGCGGCAACCCGGTTCTCCTCGACCGCTCGGTCTTTTCTGAAGTCATGGCGCTCCAGGGAGATGTCGGCTGCCGGGCGATTTTCGACAAGCACTTGGAGGGAATAGTGAATGTAGAGGTTGAAGATATGGGGGTGTTGCTGGACATCGACAATCAGGAAGACTACCAGCGGCTGGCGGTTTCACGAGACAGCGTAATCGGGGAGCCCTAAGGGGTAACATCCGCCTCGCACTGGCGAATCACGTTGTCGATGTCAAAACCCTGCGTCAGGCTACCTTCTCCGGTGCGGCGCAGGGCCACCATCTGACTCATCACGCTCAAGGCAATCTCCTCTGGGGTGGATGCACCGAGATGAAGGCCGGCGGGCGCGAACACGGTGGCGATCTTTTCTTCCGCCATACCCCGGTCGCGGAGGTAATCCAGCACCAACTTTGCTCGATGGTGGCTGGCAATCAGGGCAACGTAGGCTGCTTTGCCTTCGAGCGCCTTTTCCAGCCACAAATGGTCCCTTTTGTGTTGCGTGGCGATCACCACAAACGATTTTGGTCCGATCGGGGTTTCCGTGAGATCGAAATCTTCAATGACCAGTTTCTGGGCCTGCGGGAATGCGCTACGATCCGCGGCCGGGTCATTGACGGTGATGGAAAAGCCCATCAGGTCGCCCAGCACGGCAAGGGTTTCCGCAATGCGGCCATGGCCCACGATCAGAAGTTCAGGCTTGGGCAGAACCGGTTCGATAAAGATATCCATGGTCCCTCCGCACGGCATGCCCACGCCCAGGACTTCATCGCTCATGTCTACAGTAATCAGCCGCGGTCTCTCGGTTTCGAGGGACATCTGGGCTTCGCTGCGCACCGCGCTTTCCGCGCAGCCTCCGCCCACCCATCCCAGCAGCAGTTTGCCGTCTGAATCGATAATGGCTTTGGAGCCGCGGCGAGCCGAGGAAGAACCCTCAACCCGAACCACCGTTGCAATGGCGAACGGTCGGCCCTGGGAGGCAAGCTCGGCGGCTTTGGTATACAGGTCTGAGAACATCCCTGAAGCGCTATCATATTCTTTCGTTGCTTCATGCTTCAACCACGGGTATAGGCCTTGTACAACGAGCAGGTACGCGAGCACTACGCCAATCCTCGGAATGTGGGGCGCGTCACCGACCCTTCCGGCGAGGCACTGGTCAGGAGCGCGCTCGATAGCGATACCGTATTGGTCTCTCTGCGCATCGAAAACGACCTTATTAAGGAAGCGAAGTTCAAGTGCATGGGATGCGCGGTGGCCATCGCCTGCTCGTCGATGGCGACGGAGATGGTTCAGGGCAAACCCGTCGGCGAGGCCTACGCGATTAGTGAGCAATCGGTCGCAGACGCCTTGGGAGGTATCCCCGAATACAAGATGCGCTGCAGCAACCTGGCCCCCGCCGCCATTCGCAATGCCATCGACAACTGGAGAAAGAAGTAGTCGTCGCTCGCTACGCTGCCAATATATAAATAGTCATCTACATATCAAATTGCCTATTTATAGCTTGTCATTATCTCCACAAATGACTATATTGTAATTGTCATTTGACGACGAAGGAAACCCATGCGCACTGAGTTCCGGAACCTCCGGCTGAAACAACTCGACCGCAGTTTGGAGCCATACCACGCCGCAGGCAAAGTCTCGCGTCCGGCGAAGGGATGGATACACGCCATCCGCCAGGCCCTGGGCGTCTCTTCGGGCGAGCTCGCCCGAAGGTTGGGAACGAGCCGCCAACTCCCGCTACAACTGGAAAAGGGTGAGGCCGAAGATCGCATCACATTGAAGAGCCTTCGTGCCGTCGCCCATGCGCTCGACTGCGAACTGGTCTATGCTCTTGTGCCGCGAGCCGGCACTCTGCATCAGTTGGTAGAGGATCGCGCCCACGCCGAGGCGCAAAAGCACGTGCTTGGGGTAGAGCACTCCATGGCGCTCGAAAACCAGGCCGTCGGCAGGATTGAGGAAGCGGTTGAAACGGAAACACGCCGCCTCGTCAGGAAGCGCATAGCTCAATGACTCTCTTCACCGCGGGAGACGGCAATACTCCGCTGTCTCCCGAGGAACAGGACGATCTCATCCCGGCCCTCACTACCAAGGAAGAACTAAATGAGTGGGAACGTCAGAACATCCTCGAAGCATACGGATGGGTGTTCGATCTGAGAAACCTTCGCCGGCAGGACCCTTTGTCAGAAGCCTATTTAAGAGAACTGCACCGGCGCATGTTTGACCAGACCTGGAAATGGGCGGGGAAATACAGGTCCTCGGAAAAGAACATCGGAATTCCCCATTACCAGATTCGTGAGGCGCTCGCGGCTCTCCTGGGGGACGCTCGCTACTGGCTCGAACATCAAACATTCCAGCCGGACGAACTCGCCGTCCGCTTTCATCATCGCCTGGTTTGGATTCATCCATTTGCGAATGGCAACGGCCGCCATGCACGGATGATGGCGGATGTAATAGTGCAAAGACAAGGCAGGCCGGCATTCACCTGGGGCAGTGCGGACATCGTCGGCCAAGGCGATTTCCGCAGATATTACATCGAGGCTCTTCGCGCCGCTGATGCGAGCGACATCCGCCCAATCCTGGAATTTGCTCGTTCTTAGTTTATCGGCCCGTAACCATCCCGGCGGTCCTTCTACCTGCATCTAACCACATGAACTGTAAGGAGACACACCCATGAAACCTGGCCGCTTCCGGTCTTTGACCTTAACCGCCACTCTTGTTCTAGGCCTCTTCCCGGCGCTTGCTCAGACCGACGATTCCGGAGCAAAACAAGACATGAAGAACGCCGGATCAGACACCAAGCATGCTGCAACAAGTGCAGGGCACGGCGTGAGCCAGGGAACCAAGACGGCTTACCACAAAACCACGACGGGAACCCAGAAGGGGTATGACAAAGCAAAGTCTGGAACCGAGACCGGCTATCACAAAACGGCGCAGGGAACCGAGACGGCCTACCACAAGACCGCAACCGGAACCCAGAAGGGCTACGACAAAGCAAAGTCAGGAACCGAGACTGGTTATCACAAAACGGTGCAGGGAACCAAGAACGGGGTTAACAAAGTCGAGGGCAAGCCAGAACCCCCAGCCAACGGCCCTCAGCAGTAGTTGGAATCAGTAACAAAGCTTCCTACGATTGCCCTGCCACGAACGCCGGGTGCCCCATATCGCTCGTTTTTCGCGAGATGTGGGGGGCGACCGTTGGTCGCCCCTTTACATCCTGGAGGATACCAGTCGGATGCAGTGGTTTTAAGGTTCATAGCTCCAGTCGCAAGTAATGGTACTGCCGGTGTGGCTGCTCTCACTGCCATCTCCAGCACCCGCATGGTTCTCCATGCCTGCAGCGGAGTGACTTCCAGAGCTGCATTCCCATGAATCGCATCGCGAACATTGATGTAGTAACCGCGGTAGTCTCCAGCCTCGGTAGGGATGCGCGTGCTCACTGCCTCGCCCCCCTCATCGAGGGTGAGGGTGCCCCAATGCTCCGGACCTTCTACCCCCCAGGGCTTGGAGGAAAACATATCTCCGGCCAGCAGATGGGCTTCCTGACAATCGATGCCGAATTTGCGAAAGGTGCCTTGTGTGCCGTTGAGGGTGAAGCGCGCTCCAGGATCGCGTGCCAGGCAAGTGGCACGCAGCCACACTCCGAGACCCGAAGGTACTGGTCCGGAAACCGAAGAAGACACCTGGGTGTGCGACGCCGGATAGTGCAGGCACAAGTCGAAGGAGTCATCAATCCGGCCCCCTTCCCGTTCCACGCGCACACTTGCCCATACAGTTGCGGGAACACCAAAGAGCACCAGTGCCTGATCCACCAGGTGCGCCCCCAGATCGAAGAGCACTCCTCCGCCCGGTGATCCGTCCTCGCGCCAGGCGTGCAGCCGGGGCAGCTGCCGGTAGCGATCGTAGTGGGATTCAAAGGTCACTAGGCGTCCCAGCCGATCGCCATCCAATAGTTTACGTACCGTCAGAAAATCACCATCCCAGCGCCGGTTCTGGTACACGCTGAGCAGCCGCTGGCGCGACCGGGCCAGCTCGATCAACTCCGCCGCCTCGGCCGAAGTAACGGCGAAAGGCTTATCGATGACCACATCACGGTCCGCCAGCAGGCATTGCCGGCCAATCGAAAGATGGGATGCGTTCGGAGTCGCCACCAATACCAGGCGTATGTCGGGATCCTGGAGCAGTTCCTCAACCGAGTGCACGATCTTCACATGGGGAAAAGCGGTGGCAGCTTCGGACCCACTTCTCTGCACGATGGTGGCCAGCTCCAGACCCTCGACAGCTTGAATCACGTTCGACTGAAAGATGCGTCCTGCGAACCCAAAGCCAACCAACCCAACCTGTATGCATTTCATGAGTCTCTGCAGCGCTCCTATGAATCTTTATACGTGAAGGGAATTGGTTACTCTTGAGGGCTCCGCTGGCCTGTCGCTTGCTTGACAAAATGCCAGCCAGGCAAGAGTATTAAAAACTATGCAGACTCTGCATCATCCCGCTGGTTGTTGTTGCTGTGACAAGTGTTGTCCCTTGTCATTGCGCGCAAGCGGGTGTGAGTTTTTCTAGCAGAGAGGTAGTGAATCCCTACCAGCCTTTCGCATAACTCAGCCAAGTAACCACAACCGCTGCCAGCCCCTGGCGAGCGGTTTTTTATTTGCCCGGACAAAACTAAAGGAGCCAGATTGCCAACCTTGGAAATGGAATCGTTGCCGGTAGGCGCCGCGCCGAAGCTGAGCCATCTCCAGATGCTGGAGGCGGAAAGCATCCACATCCTCCGCGAGGTGGCGGCCGAGTTTGAGAAGCCGGTCATGCTCTACTCCATCGGCAAGGATTCCTCCGTCATGCTGCGGCTGGCGCAGAAGGCCTTCTATCCCGGGCCTATTCCCTTTCCTTTGCTGCACGTCGATACCGGCTACAAATTTCGCGAAATGATTACCTTTCGTGACCAGTACACACGCCAACTCGGGGTCGAGCTGCTGGTGTGGCGAAACAAAGCCGCCATTGCGGACGGAGCCAATCCGGTTGCGCTGGGAACGAAACGTTGCTGCGGATTGCTCAAAACCACGGCGCTGCTCGATGGTCTGCGCGCCCACGGCTTTGACGCCGCCTTCGGAGGAGCCCGCCGGGACGAAGAAAAATCCCGCGCCAAAGAGCGTATCTTTTCCTTCCGCGATAGCGCCGGTCAATGGGACCCGAAGAACCAGCGCCCTGAATTGTGGAACCTCTACAACGCACGCGTAAATCCGGGCGAGAGCATCCGCGTGTTTCCGCTATCCAACTGGACCGAGCTGGACGTCTGGCATTACATCCACCTGGAAGACATTCCGGTCGTCCCGCTTTACTTTGCCCAGGAGCGGCGGATGCTGGTACGCGGCGACAGCCTCATTCCTCTGGAGCAATCGTTCGTGCAGGGCCTGCCGGGAGAAGAGCAGTGGGTCAAGTGCCGCCTGCGGTCGCTGGGGTGCAGCCCTTGCACCGGAGCCATACGCTCCGATGCCGACACCATTCCCAAAATTATCGCTGAGTTGGTTGCCTTCCGCTCTTCCGAACGGGCCAACCGCGTGATCGACCACGATCAGGACGGATCGATGGAGCTGAAGAAGCGGGAGGGCTATTTCTAAATGCCTCTCTCCCTCGATCCCGGCGCGGTGGAAGCTATGTTTTCGATAGAGGAGTTTCTCGCCGCGGAGCAGGCCAAAGAGCTGGTGCGCTTCAGCACCGCAGGCAGCGTGGACGATGGCAAGTCAACCCTGATCGGCCGGCTGCTCTACGATTCGCAGAACGTCTACGAAGATCACGTGCGCGCCGTGACCAAAGCGGCCAGCGCGCAACGTCGCCGCAGCGATCGATTTTGCCCAGCTCACCGACGGCCTGCGCGCGGAGCGGGAGCAAGGCATCACCATCGACGTCGCTTACCGCTACTTTTCAACCACTCATCGCAAGTTCATCATCGCCGACACGCCGGGGCACGAGCAGTACACCCGCAACATGGCCACTGGCGCGTCCACGGCCGACGTAGCCATCATCCTGGTCGATGCCCGTAAAGGCATCCTGACCCAATCGCGCCGTCACGCCTATATCGCCTCCCTGCTGGGCACCCGCCACATCGTGGCCGCCGTCAACAAGATGGATCTGGTGGATTACTCGAGCGAGACGTTCGCATTGCTGGAACGCGATCTGCGGCAGCTCGCGGCCAGGCTGGGTATTGCTGAACTGCTCTCGATACCCATCAGCGCACTGCATGGCGACAACGTCGTCGAGCGCGGCCTGAACATGCCATGGTACGAGGGCCCGACGCTGCTTGAATACCTGGAGACCGTGCCCACCGGACGTAATCTCGCGGGTGCGCCCTTCCGTCTCCCTATTCAGCGGGTCATTCGTCCTGACCAGGATTATCGCGGCTTTGCCGGACAGATTGCTTCCGGGTCGATCTGGCCAGGGGACCGCGTCATCGCGCTGCCTTCGGGCCGAACCAGCCGGGTGAAGAGCATCACCACCTTCGACGGCGATCTGCTGAGAGCCGTGGCTCCCATGTCGATTGCCCTGACGCTCGAAGATGAACTCGACATCAGTCGCGGAGAAATGCTCGCCGCGGCACACCAGCCGCCGGCAGTCGCGGCAAACTTCCTCGCTGACCTGGTCTGGATGGATGCTCAGCCTCTCGATCTGGGCAAGAGCTATCTCCTGAAGCATACCTCGCAGACGGTCAAGGCCAGGGTAAGGGCGATCCGCCATCGTGTGAACATGCAGACTCTCGATCACGAGCCGGCCGCCACGCTCGAACTCAACAGCATCGGGGAAGTGGAAGTGGAGACTACACGTCCGCTATTTCTGGACACCTACGCGGCTCATCGCCACACCGGAAGCTTCATCCTGATCGACGCGGTATCGCACGCAACGGTAGCCGCCGGGATGGTGAGCGAGATTCTAAGCGGCCGGCAGCCCTCGCGTGCCGTGGCTGCCATCGCAGTGCGCAATCCTGAGCTGCTGCGCCTGCTCGAGACCCGATTGACCGAAGCGGGCGTGGAAGTGGTCCGCACCCGGACCGACAATCCATCTTTGATACAACGACTGTTGCACATAGGCATCGTTGTCCTCATCGAGTCGGAAGGCCTGGATGGCGAGGTCGCAATTACGCATGATTCGACCACCTTCGAACCGGTGGCCGGATTACCGGAAGACCCCGCGAACGCGATCGACCTTATCTTGCGAACGCTGTATGGGGGCGAGGCATGAGTCTGGAAGCTGAGGCAAGGAGCCTGATACGTCAGCAGATCGCGGTCGTTGGCGCGGAAGATGTCTGTGTAACCAGCAGCTTCCAGGCTGAAGACATGGTCGTGGTCCACCTGGTCCGTGAAGTCATCGGCGATGTGCCGGTGATCTTTCTCGATACCGGCTACCACTTCGCCGAGACTTACGAGTATCGCGATCGCCTGGCCCACGAATGGAATCTGAACCTGGTCAATGTCTTGCCCGCACTCACGGTCGCGGAACAAGAGTCGCAGTTCGGCATTCTGAACCAGACCGCGCCGGATCGCTGCTGTGGCATGCGCAAGGTAGGGCCGCTGTTCGCTTCGCTCGAACCATACCGCCTATGGTTTACCGGCTTGCGGCGGGAGCAGGCAAAGACCCGCGCCAACTTGCAGGCCGCGGATACCTTCACTCTGCCCACGGGCAGGCAATTGCAGAAAGTAAGCCCGCTGGCGGAGTGGTCGACCAGGGACGTATGGCATTACGCCGAAGATCATGGCATTCCGCTGCTGCCGCTCTACGAAAAGGGCTACACCAGCATTGGATGTGAGCCCTGTACCAGCCTGCCGTTCGATCCCAATGACCCGCGCTCAGGCCGCTGGGGTGGCCGCAAGCAGGAATGTGGTATCCACGTACAACCGCAATAGAAGAGAGTCTCCATGCTTGAGCTGTTGATAGGGTTCTCGATCGCAGTGGTGATTGCGCTTACGGGTGTGGGGGCGGGCGTGGTTACGGCACCGCTATTGATACTTTTTCTTCATGTGCCGGTCGAGATCGCGGTCAGCACTGCTCTGGCGTATGCGGCGGTGGTCAAGCTCATCGTAGTTCCGGTTCAGATCTGGCGCAGGCAGGTCTCCTACCGCATCCTGCTATGGATGTTGCTTGGCGGAGTACCAGGAGTGATCGTGGGTTCGCTCTTCTTCCGCCATGTCGCCCAGTACGGTCCCAAATCGTTGCTGTACATCGTCCTTGGGGCCATCATCATCTTTTCCTCCGGCTGGCAGCTGTTTCGCCACTTTCGTCCTGACGCCATCACTCGGCCGGTGGTCGACCGTCCGCGCTGGATTGGCTTGATCACCTTTCCCATTGCAGCGGAAGTAGGTTTTTCTTCCTCCGGTGCGGGGGCGTTGGGCACCGTCGCGCTGCTGGGACTTACGTCTCTCACCACCGCCCAGGTGGTGGGCACCGATCTTACCTTCGGCCTCGCACTCTCCGTAGTAGGCACCGGAGTCCACATGATCGGTGGAACCTACAATGCCGCGTTGTTGTGGAAGTTGGGGATTGGCGGCATCTTTGGCGCCATTGCGGGTAGCGGAGTCGCTCCACGCATTCCCAACCGCCAGCTGCGCTTCGCGCTCTCGCTATGGCTAATGACGATCGGCTTCCAATTTGTCTATCAAGCCACGCACCTCGGCGCCAAATAACTCTGCAACGATCTCGGGTGGGGGGCGACCGTTGGTCGCGCCTTTACAACCTGGACCGCTACCGGTCGCAGTGCAGCGGAAATCCCACATCACCTATTTAATCGCACCATGCTGTGTAGGGACCTGGCGCGTTTCCTCGGCACTCTTGACCGGATTGCGATCCGAGTTCTTCTGGTAAGGCGCTCGATCGTGCTGGCTGCTTTCCTTTATCTTCTTGGGCTGCGCTTTGGTTGCCTTGGGCATAAATCCCTCCCATTGCAAGATGCTGCCCAATCCGTCGAGTTGCCTGACCTACGTGTCTAACCGGTACTTGCTTTCCGCCAGCCGGAACATCGGCCGCCAAACCAGCCGGTTCACCGTCACCACCATGAGCGACATGATGATCGTAGCCAGCAGCAGGATTGCGAACTGACCATGATCGCTGGCCGCGCTAATTTCAGCGCCCAGCCCCAGCGTTGACAGGGTCTGATCCTTCAGATGAAAGTACTCCGCGACGATGCTGGCATTCCAGGCCCCCCCGGAGGCGGTCACCAGCCCCGTCACCAAATAGGGAAAAATTCCCGGCAGGATCACAACCTTCCATCGCTGCCAGCGGGAGAAGCGGTACAGCTGCGCGACCTCCTTCAGATTGGAAGGAATGGCCGAGGCGCCCGCAATCACGTTGAACAGGATGTACCACTGGGTGCCCAGCAACATAAGGGCAATCGACCCGATGCCCAATCCGCCGCCCCAGCGCACTAGGGCGATCAGCAGGATGGGAAAGATTGCCGTCGCCGGATACGATGCGGCGATCTGTGCCAGCGGTTGGGCAATTCTGGCCAGCCGGGGATGAAAGCCGATGGCCACGCCGGTGGGGATGGTCCAGGCGGCGGCGATGAGCAAGGCGGCATTCACGCGCAGAAAGGTCGCGCCCGCGCCCTTTAGCAGCTCCAGGATCTCCTGCCCATGCACATGACGCAGCAGCTCCAACGCCCGGAAGGCAGCAAAGGCAACCAGCAGGACAGCCGCGACGATAAACAGGACCGCGGCCAACCGGGACCGTTTCCGTGGCTCGTGGATAGGGCGAGCGATCAGCTCCCGCTGCCGCCGTGCCAGCCGGGCATAGATGTGTTCCCCAGCGGGCACCAGGGTCACCTGCTTTAACCAGCTCAGCGCATTCGAGTTTTGCAGCGCGTAGAGGATGGGCGAAGTTTTCCGGCTGGTGCTCTCTCCCTGTTCGAATTTGAACTTATCTGCCCACGCGATGACGGGACGCCACACCAGCTGGTCAGTGGCGACAATGATAAGGATCATGGTCACCGATCCCCACAACATGGCATGGGTGTCACCCGTGCTGGCCGCCGTCTGCAGATAAGAGCCCAGCCCGGGCAGACGGAAGTCGCGGTCGCCCAGGACGAACATCTCGCACGCCATGAGGAAAAACCATCCCCCGGCGACCGAGACCATCGAGTTCCATACCAGCCCGATGGCCGAGTAAGGCAGTTCCAGTTGCCAGAAGCGCTGCCATGCGGAAAAGCGAAACACCTTGGAGGCTTCCCGCAGTTCCCGCGGCAAACTTTTCAGCGAGGAGTAAAAGCTGAACGCCATGTTCCAGACCTGCCCGGTGAAGATCAACAGGATGGCGCCCATCTCAACCCCCAGCTGGCGTCCGGGAATCAGCGAAATCATGGCCAGCATCACCGCGGGAAGAAAGCTCAGGACAGGAATGGATTGCAGAATATCGAGCACTGCGATCATGAAGGCTTCAGCGCGGGGATTGTACGCGGCGATGTAACCGTACCCCACGGCGAAAATCAGGCTCAGCAGATAGGCAACGAAAATGCGCACAAGGGAATAGAACGCGTAGAGCGGCAGCATCTTCGCCGAGGGGGAAATTTCGACCGCGGGAACTGGATGTCCCAGCCAGTACTGCGCAATGCGCAACACGCCATAGAAAAGGGCGAGTCCGCAGGCAGCGACGGTCAGGTCGAGAAAAAAAGGCCATGTCCGCTCCAGCACCAGGGAGCGAGAAAGAGTAGGAGCACGGAACAGCCCGGTTGGCTCGCTCATTCGGCCTGTGCCTCTTCCACCGCTTCGGCCGTCTCTTCGTGCTCCGGGATGATGAATCGTCTGCGCGAGGCGTCGAAGTCGAACAGCTCTGCATAGCGGCCCCAGCTGATCGCCGTTTCCAGCTGCCGCAGCGTCTCATCCGCGCTGAACTGCTCATCGAGCATATCGAGAAAGAACTCTTCTGGAACGGTGTGATCCGACTTGGTAGCGAGCGCCCGGGTGATTTGCCGCAGCAGCAGCACATTCTCGACCGCGGCCTTACGAAACAGCTCCTTTTGCCGCAGAATCTCTGATTCGGCATACTCCCGTCCCGCGGGAGTAATGGCTGCATCGCCCTCTTCCACTGTGAGGAATTTCAGCAGTTGCGCGGCATCGACAATCGGCAGCAGGTCATCGATCTCAAACGCCAGGTCGTCAGCCAGGCGATAGATGTCGGCCCGTCCGTTGTAATCGATCAGCAGCTCCAGCAGGCCGGCAATGCCTCCCGGCCGGGCGTGGGGAAGCATCTGATAGTGCATTTGTCGTTGATCGCGCACCGCCACCCTTTGCGGCACCGCGGAGGGGGCTACGTCGGGCCGGGTGAGGACCTTATAGATGTAGTCCACCAGTTGGGTGAAGGCTGCGCTCTTGCGGTCACGAGGCTGGGTCAGGGTTACCGGAAAATCGACCCGCACATGGCCCGGGTTGCGGCCCAGCACGATGATGCGATCGGCCAGCAGCAGGGCTTCTTCTATGTTGTGCGTCACCAGAAAAATGGACTGGGTAGGAATCGTCTTCTTGTGCCACAGCTCCAGCAGTTCACTGCGCAGGTTCTCCGCCGTCAGCACATCCAGAGCAGAGAACGGCTCATCCATAAACAGCACCTCCGGCTGCACCACCAGGGCGCGGGCGAATCCCACCCGCTGCCGCATTCCCCCGGAGAGTTCTTTGGGGTACGCGGCTTGAAAGCCGTCGAGGCCGACCGTGTTTAGGATCTTGAGGCTCTGTTCGCGTCGTGGCTCGCTGGCAACGCCGCGCGCTATCAGCGGCGCTTCGACGTTCTCTACCACCGTCAGCCAGGGGAAAAGGGCAAAGCTTTGGAAGACGATGCCAACGTGGGCGTCCGCCTGCATAATCGGCTTGCCGTGCCAGAAAACCTCGCCGGCGGAAGGTTGGGAGAGACCGGCCAGCATGCGCAGGAGGGTAGACTTACCTGAACCCGAGGGGCCCAGCAGAGCAACAATTTCCCCCTGGACGATAGACAGGTCCGTGGGAGCGATTACCTGGATGCGGTTTTCGCTGGGTTGGGCGTAGTACTTCTCCACCTGCTGCGCGCGAATGATCGGTTCAGCCATCGTAAAACGTCCAACAAAAAGGATTTGTGATCAAATTATCTTATACAGAGAACTCAGCTCCGGAATCTTGGCCGGTGCCCCGCAACGCTACCCCGGGAGACAGCATCTGAATCGGAAGCGTATGATTCCACATGCCGCCTCAGCGTTTCTCTACCACGATATCGTGACCTGCTTCGGCCGATCGGGAGTGCTGGAGCGTCAGAACGACTTAGATCGTCCCTCAGGAGCAAATGAACAATTCACAAGCAAAGCCCAAGGTGCTGGTAGCCGATGATGAGCGAGTGATCGCAGACACGCTGGCCATTATCCTAAACCAGAGCGGGTTTGAAGCCACAGCTGTGTACAACGGTGAGAAGGCCGTAGAAGCAGCGCGCACAATCCGTCCCGATATGCTCATTTCCGACGTCATCATGACCGATATGAACGGCATTGATGCCGCCATTACCATTCGGGGCATGCTGCCTGACTGTAAGATCCTGCTCTTTTCCGGTCAGGCTGCCACCGCGGATCTTTTGGACCGTGCCCGCGTGCAGGGCCACGAATTCGAGATTCTGGCCAAACCCGTACATCCGCAGGATCTACTGGCGCGTCTCCGCGGTTAGACCGGTGGACGGCGCGGTCGCTGCCTGGCTGAGATCGACTTGATGATCAGGCGGGGAACTCCGTGGCTGGCGAAAGGAATTGCTGCTCGCGCCGTCGCTTCCTGCATCAGTTTTTTTACTGATATTTCATCCAGCGCGGCCGCCGAGGGCAGGCGGATGTGGCGGGCGACGTTTCCACTCCCCTTGAGTATCCCGTCCGGGTCGGGCAGCCCTTTCCCTTGCAGGAAGAACAAGCTCACCCACTTGGGAAAAATCGCAATGGAGAAGATCGCCTGGGATGGCTTCTCGGTAGGGCCGAAGCCGATTGCCAGGGCGTTGTAGTTGTCGTAGACCAGCTCGAGGGCGGTGGGATAGCGCTCTCTCATCGCGGCCAGGATCGACTGGGCCAGGGCAGCGACCTCCGGACTAAATTTGCCGATAAAGGATGCCAATTGCTGCTCTGCTGTCACACTGCGGCTCATATCAGCATCGTGGGACACATCACAAAAGCCGGCCCAGCCACGGTCCTCCTCCAATTCCTGGCGGCCTGCGCCATAAGCCCCGGGGGAAAGTGTGCGCCTTAAGCGCCCTATGCGCCATAAGGGTCTCAGGCCCGACGCACCCGACCAGCATACTGGTTTGTCTCTTAC